>CAWBSW010000051.1:0-153208 GCA_963791535.1 uncultured Actinomycetota bacterium
TGTAGAGGGTGCCCCGGCCGGTTGGTGAGGCCGCCTGTAGCGCTGATGGGATGTCGTGCCGAGGCACACGCGGACGCCGACATCTACCTCTCCCTGCCAGGACTTGGTGTCATCCTCGGCGCCCGGGTGCTCGGTGAGTTCGGGGACGACCCGAACCGATACACCACCGCCAAGTCTCGCAAAAACTACGCCGGAACCTCACCATTGACCGTCGCCTCGGGTAAGAAGCGCGCCGTCCTGGCCCGCCGTGTCCGCAATCGACGGCTCTACGCCGCCATCGACCAATGGGCCCTCGGCGCCATCAACGCCAGTCCAGGTGCGCGAGCGTTCTACGACCAGCACCGCGCCGCCGGAGATCTCCACCATCAAGCCCTACGCGCCCTGGGCAACCGACTCGTCGGCATCCTGCACGGCTGCCTCCGCCACCACACCCACTACAGCGAACACACCGCCTGGGCACACCGCCAAACCACCCAAGCCGCTTGACAACTTACGAACCTGGGATGTCTACATCAGCTGAAATCGTTGCCCATCAGGCTATTTAGACGTTACAGATGGCGTGCACCCCCGATGCGCGGGCATAGACCCCTGGCATATCGTTGACGCGATGTCAGATGGAGACGGTCGATTGAATGCGGTATCCAGACCACACCTCCACCGTCGTGTCGGCGACACGAATGAGATACGGATCCACGGGCGTCATTATGCGACGAAGCTACGACGTATCCGGCTACTCGGTGTCGCCGGCCTTCGACGCCGCCGACACCGATGCTAAGTGCGCCCAGTGCTCGGGTCAGAACGTGTTGGTCAAATACAGTTCCAGCGACTCGAATACGCTCTCGAGCAGTCCGCTGCCGGCGGCCCCGTGCTCGAATACTGCACTGAGCCAAGCGTCCGCGTTGTTGATGTTGTCGGGGATGTCGACAAGGGTGAGGTCGCCGTCAGTTGTAGTGGTCGCGTCGGCGATTTGCGTCGGTGTCAGGCCTAGGTACTCCACGTGCTGGAGGAATAGGCCCGCGAGCGGACCCAGCGGACCTTCGGACGTGAAGTCCTGTTGGAAGTCGGCGACCCCGTCGCCGGCCAGCGTGTAGATCGTCGTCGGGTACAGATCATCCGGCGTCACGTTGCCCAGGATGCCGTCAAAGCCGACATCCGTGAGAAGGGTGTTCGTCAGACTTGTGCCGAATATCGAATCCAGGTCTGGTACCAGATTGGGCCATGCGCCGCCCGGGAGGAGGGAGGGGTCGCCGATGAACACGAAGTGCAGATCGGCGCTGGGGATGCCGTCTGCTTCGAGTCGCGTCATGGCGATCGACTCGGCGGTGGCGCTCTGCGAGTATCCGAAGATCGTGAGCGGGTCCTCGGCGCTGAAAGCGCCTGGATCCGCGTTGAATTCGTTCTCCACGGCGAGGACGACGTCATCCGCGGCGGTGAGACTACTCGGGCCCTGTTGAATCAGTTCGGGCGTCGTCAGCACCTGCAGCGGCGCGGCGCACGGGTCGGTCCCGATCATGTCGCAGACCGTCGAGGAGGTCGCGCCATCGTCGAAACCCAGCGGGTTCAGATACAGATTCTCGGCGGCCTGCGCGAAGGCGGTGTCTGGCGTCGGCTCGGTGGTTCCGCCGAGGATGATCGCCGTGTCGCTCCCAGCTAGCGAGTCGTCAGCGTGGGCGTGGGCAGGTTGGTTGAACAACGCGCTCGCCACGCCAACGAACATGCCAACCGCGGCGACCTGCGCGAGCACCCTATATCCGTTCACCGCTCGCTCCTTCGCCCTCACCCGCGCGCCCCGCACTGCGATCTGCGGCATCGCATCTTCTTATCTGAAGTTAATCCCGGTTTCAAGGAGCTCTCAGTCCTGGACTCAAGGGGTTCCTGCGGATCGGGTATTTCCAGGCGACTCCGTTTCGGCCCCACTCGACGGGCACACAATGCACGACGTCTGGCTGGAGCCCGCGTTCCCGCTGATTCCTGTTCGGCGGATCTGACCCGTGAACAGGGGATTGCGGTAGGCCGCGCGGTGATGCCAGGCGGCCTCGATCAACAGTCGCCGCACGTGGGCATTGCCGGCCTTGGTGATCGAACCCTGCACCCGAGATGCTCCCGAGGAGTACTCGCACGGCACCAACCCGACGTAGGCCCCGATTGAGGCGCCGGTGAACCTGCTCCAGTCGCCGATCTCCACGGTCAGCGCCAACCCGGTCAGCGCCGAGATACCGCGCAGACACCCGAGCCGGTCGACGGCATCGGCCCACCGGGGTGAGGCTGCCACGGCGACGATCTGCTCATCGAGGCGATCGCGCGCCGTTGTCGCGTTTAGCACGGCATCGAAGTGATGCTCGAACGCCGATGCGGTGTGGACGTCGTCGAAACGCTGCCGGCGCAGCCAAATTTCATGCAACCCGGTCCAGGCCTGCCCGCCGGAATACACACGGCCTTGCCGCAACAGCAGTTTGGATAACCGATGCCGCACCCGCATCAGATCAGCACGGGCATCCTCAGGGCTAGCAGAGGCGTGGTCTCACCTGAGGTTCAGTGGTACTCCGGCGTCGTGGAAGACGTCCTTTATCGCGTCGAACAACGTGCGCTGCCCCTCCGGGCGCAGGTCGTCGAGGTAGCGCTGCGACAGCGCGCTGTGTTGCCATTCGAATTCGTAAGGCCGATGTTCGGGGGTGCCGAATCCGCCTCGCAGGCAGTCGGCCAGCGCGTCGAGATTACGTCCGAAGTATCCGCCGGGACCGTTGACGGCCGATCCAATCTCGCGATAGAAGTCGTTGGCGGACTTGATCTTTCGGCCATCGATTCGGAAGACAACAGGCGGGTCTTCGCTGGGCTTCCGCGTCATCATTGCCTCCCTGCGCCAGTTACCAGACAGAACGAGTCGTAGTGGTCGCCGGTGTAGAAGTATTGGATCGGATCGGTCAATGGTGCTCCGCCAGTGACGATGCGCCTCAGCGACCGGCCTGGCGAACGCGGGGTGATCACGGTGTACTCGTGGTAATACCCCCGGCGCTGCTTAGGCAGATGACCCTCGCGATTGACGAACACCGCACCGTCGCTGTGTGGAAACAGGAAGGGGCCGCCTGCGTGGATGCGCCGCACGGTGTCGCCCACTTCGGGCGGCAGGGTTGCCATCGGGCACGTCTGCTCGGTGACTCCGCTGACTGTCGTGGGCGCCGGGTTGGAATGATGGGTCCGCGCAAACACCCATCCCGCGAAGATGACGATTAACGCGCCGAGCGCGACAAGTGCCAATTTGCGTCGACCCACTTGCGCTCCTCGCTGCCGGGTAGCCCAATTACACCGGAACCGGAACCGTCAGTGCAGGCACCGCTACTCTCGGCTTCGGCGATGCGTCAGGTAAGAGCGTCCACGGAAAATGACAACATGAAGACAAGGCGCCGCTTTGGCATGTCGGGCGCAGCTCGCGGCGGCGTGCGCAGCGGTGTTGGTGGGCTGCAGCTCAACGGTGGCTGGGGTGGCGGCGACGCCCTCGACGGGGGCCGGACCGCGGCCGGTGGCCGTCTCGGAGCTGCCAGCGCTGTTGCTTCCGCCCGACCAGGTCGCCGCGATCATGGGCACCCCTGCGCTGATGATCGAACCGCGGATCCACGGAATGATTGACCCACCAGAGCACAAAGAGCTCGTTGACAACGACTGTGTGGCGCTTTTCTTACCCGCGCTACGTTCGGTCTATGCCAACACCGGATGGACCGGTGTGGAGGCGCGGGGTCTCTTTAGCCCGGATGGCGCAGTCTCGTTTCACACCGTCGCCGAGGCGGTCATCGCATTTCCCAGCGCGGCGGCGGCGCAAAAGGTTTTCGCTGATCAGACGGCGCAGTGGTCGCGGTGCTCGGGCCCCTAAACAAGGTTGTCCTCGCCGTGAGGGGTTCACGACGGACGGCCATTAGTCCGCGGTGGCGTCCCTACCGTCGCCGCAACCAGTACCAGTGGGCATTTTTCACCACTGGCCTCGTGAGGTACTTGCGTTCAATGACGAACGGTTTAGCTTCGACGCGTTCCACGACGAAATCCGTGCCGAACCGGTCCGGGATCTCGTTGGCGCCGATCCTGATGCCTTCCCACATCAACAGCGGCGCGCCGGACGGCATCACGGCGGCGACCTCGCGCACGTAGGCCAGCTTGTCGGCGGCGGAAAGCGCGTGATAGCAGCCGTTGTCGATCACCAGATCGAACGGACCGGTGATGCCCGACTCCCGCAGTTTGGTGACATCGGCTTCGACGAAGCGCGCTCCGCTGATGCCCTGCGCCCGCTTCGTCGACCGGCGGATCGCCTCCGCGGAGAAATCGACCCCGAGCGCGTCCCAGCCGTGCTGCGCCAGATAGATCACGTTGGGGCTGGTGCCGCACCCCAGATCCAGCGCACGCCCCGGGGGCAACGCCCCGTCCCCTCTACCACGGCGCACACCTCAGGGGGTGTCGGGGTGTCCCAGACCGGCCTGCCGATCCGAAACAACACGTCGAACAAGTAACGACGCCACACCATCGGCTGGTCCTTCCACGAGGCAACTGTTGAAGCCCGGAGGAACCGCCATGCGGTCGCGGCGATCGTTAGCGGCCCACCATGCGAGCATGTGCTTGCTTGCAAAACTAGACTGTGATGAGCGGCAGTTCAACCCCTTGGGCATGACAGATTGGGGTGGGTCTTTGGAGGTGGCGATGGCGGCGCGGGTTACCGAGCAGCAGATCCTGAACGCGGTCGTTGACACCGTGCTGGCGCACGGTTACGACGGCGCCACCACCCGTCAAATCGCGGCCGCGGCAGGCGTCAACGAGGTCACCCTGTTCCGCCGCTACGGCGACAAGGCGTCGCTGGTGCGCGCGGCCATCGCCCATGAAGTCGCGGTCTTCGGGCGTCGCGGCCCCGCCTACACCGGCCACCTCGAAGACGACCTCTTGCGGATCCTGGACTTCTACGCGGCCATCGTGCACGACCGCGGACGGATGCTCATCATGTTGATCGCCGAGGCGCCACGACGCCCGGAACTCGCCGAGGTGATCCGCGAACCCCTGCAAGTAATGAACGAAATCCTCGCCATGCTGCACCGCTACCAGACCAGCGGGATGCTGGCCGGGGATGACCCGACCCATCTCGCCACCGCGCTGCTGGGTCCACTTCTGCTGCACGCCATGTTCGCCCGCGTCCACCCCGACCTCGCCTCGGCCCCGTTCTCCACCCAGCAGCACCTGCAGCGATTCCTTAACGGACACCGCACCCCTACGTGACGTATCGCGACCATGGTTGAGCAGCCAGTTGTGCATGGTGCTGGTTGCAATTTATGGCTGTAGCCCAACAGGTCGGCTACTACGAGAGGGTCACCGCCCGCCCCTGCGCTGCTTGGGGAGATGGCCCTCGCGGTTGGCAAACACCGCACCGTCTCTGCCCGGAAACGGGAAGGGGCCGTTGGATTGGATGCGCCTCACGGTGTCGACCACCTCGGGCGGCAGGGTGGCTATCGGGCATGTCGGCTCACCAACTCCACTGACTGCTGCCGGCGCCGAACCGGAAGAATGCGTCCGCGCCAGCACCCATCCGCCGAATATGACGATTACCGCGCATAGCGCGACAAGCGCCAACCTGCGTCGACCCGCCTGCGCTCCTCGCTGTTGGGTTAGCTCAATTACACCGGGGCGCGGTTGTCCGGTCTATCGAGGATGCCCTTTAGGTCCGGACCGGCGCGGCGATAACAACAGTTATGTCCATGTGAAGTCCGCGATCGCGGCAGACTGAGCAACGTTGCCGAACTGTCCATTGAAAGACTCGCGGCAGGAGCACAACAGCGTGGCAATGGTGGGGGCGAAGCCGGTGAAGGCACGCCGACGCCGCCGAGGATGCTGACGTCCAGGACGCGGACATTTGGGCCGGGCAGACATCTATCCGAGCGCCCCGGCCGTGACTGGCAGGTCGTTGACCCGGTGTCGCCCGTAAACGAGTTCGAAGATCGGGGTCGCCATGAGTGTGGTGATGATCGCTACTAATACCAGAATGGTGAAGAGAGTGGGGGTGATGATGCCAGCTTCAAGCCCGATGTTGAGAAGGATAAGTTCAATTAAGCCCCGAGCATTCATCAAAGATCCCAGCGCGACCGATTCGCGAAGGGGGACTTTCCTTAGCCACGCAGCTAACGTGCACGCAATTCCTTTCCCTGCGACCGACACAATAAGTAGTCCCAGCGCGACCGCCCACAAACTCGGGCTGTTCACCAGGCCGATCTGAGTGTTTAGGCCCGAGTAGACGAAGAATAGCGGCAGCAAAAATGTGGTTACGAGTGGCTCAAGGCTGGCGGTAAGGTGCTGTGCGAAGAAACCAGCTGGCATGGCGACGCCGAGGATGAATGCACCGAATATAGCGTAGATTCCGATAGTATCTGTGAACCAGGCACACGCCATGAGCAAAATGAGCACTGTGCAAAGTACTGGTGCGGGGATCGTGTTTCGGCGCTCAGATATTGCACCGAGTACCTGCAATGTTTTTCGTCCAATCGTCAGCAGTACCGAGGTGTACAAAAGTCCGCCGACTATTGCCGTAGCAGCGAAAGCGGGATTGCCGCGGTGGATGGCCAGTACTATTGCCAAGAGGCACCACGAGAGCGCGTCGTCAGTTGCGCCACATGCCAAAGCGAGCGTGCCCAAAGGCGTTCCGGAGAGCCTTTGTTCGAAGATGATTCGAGCGAGCATAGGGAACGCGGTGGTCGCGATCGACGCACCTAGGAACATCATTGCCATCACGAGCGTGACGTCTTTTTCGAAGAAACTTCTGCTTGCTAAGAGGGGAATGGCGACGAGCGCCCCTAGAGCGAGCGGCGTGAAGATACCTGCTGCCGAGACCGCAGCCGCAGTGCCGGCGCGATGTCTGATGAGGTTGACGTCGAAATTGAGGCCGATGAGAAACATGTAGAGCACCAAGCCGATCTGCGCCAAGGTGTACAGCACGATATTTGCTTGTGCATGGGGAAATAACTGGTGCTGCAAACCCGGTGCGAGCACCCCCAGTAGAGAGGGGCCAAGAAGAACGCCAGCAAGCATTTCGCCGACGACTTGTGGTTGGCCCAATCGTTGTGACAACAGTCCCACGAAACGGCAAGTTCCGAGAATTACCGCGAGTTCTAGGAAGAAATGGACAGCAGTTGCTGCGGGCATGAGTCAGGTCCTAAAGGCCAAAGCGGGACAGGGCTAGTTCTCATCCGACCACCGAAAAACTGCAAGGCAGGCAATTAGACCACCAATACTCCATCCTGCTAGTACAATAAATATGCGCCAATGCTCCCAGCTTCCGGCGGGTTCGAATGCGACCATTTTCGATGGCAGTAGCACCGACCGAAATCCTTGAGCCATCCACTTGACTGGAAAGATGGATCCGACAGCCAGCATCCACATGGGTAAGGCGCTGAGCGGAACGTATGTCCCCGAGAGGAATTGCAAGCTTATCGCTGGAGCGTTTGTGATCACGGCGGCCGACACCGCGTTACTTGCAAAATTACTGATGAACGCGCCCAACAGTGAGCAACTGACAACTCCTAGAAGAAATACCCAGCACAACGTAAACCAACCAAAAAGTGTTGTGGGTAGACAGAGCTTGAAGAAGAGTATCCCCACGGACAGAAGCACAATGGCTTCGGCGAGACTAGCGACGGCAACGAGCACAATTTTTCCAATGAAATAGGACGATGCAGTCGTTGGCGTCCCGCGAAACCGCTTCAGGGCACCGGTGTCACGGTCGTAGGCGATGCTAATGCCAAGGTTGATGAATGAGGTCGAGAGAATCCCGTAGGCGAGCATGCTGGCCGCGATCACGGCGCCGACACTGGTATCGCTATGAGGCAGCGTCGCGGAGAAGATCGAACCCAACAATATGCAAATCACAGCCGGCATCGAAAATGTCAGAGCCATTTGTTCCGGTCGACGGACGAACATCTTCAGCTCGGGGACGACTCGCGACAATCCAATACGCAGCGGAGATGGGAGAGGTACCTGCGACTCAGTCGCCCTATGATGCGGCGGTGCGGCACCCACCGCATGTTCGACACCCGTCATGTCAGGCCGATCAAGTGCAAATAGGCGTCTTCGAGCGTTGGTCGGGTAACTGTCAACTGCGCCAGTTCTGCCCCGTGCGTAGACCGCTGCCTGATTAAGTCGGTCGGGTGATCGGTCTCCTCCACGTGGACTTCATCTCCCTCGAGCCACCGCACCGTCGCGGCCGGGCTCACATGCCCGGTTAACTTTGCCGGCGAGTCGACCGCCACTACCTTGCCAGCGGCGATAACTGCGACCCGGTCCGCCAGCGTGGCGGCTTCTTCTAGGTAGTGGGTGGTCAGCAGGATGGTCGTGCCATCGCTTACCAATAGCCTGATGAGGTCCCAGAACTGTCGTCTGGCTTCTGGATCGAACCCCGTCGTCGGTTCGTCCAAAAAGATCAGTTGGGGCATACCGATGATGCCGAGAGCGACGTCGAGCCGACGGCGCTGCCCTCCCGATAGCGTCCTTACTTTCGAACCGGAAACCGGGCCGAGCCCAACAAGTTCGAGTACCTCCTCGGGAACGCGGGCCTCCCCGTAGCATTTCGCGAACATCCGCACGGTTTCAGACACCGTCAGCATCCCGACGTCGCTGGCTTCTTGCAGGACTATGCCGATCTTGGCGCGCCAGGTCCTGCCCGCAGTTCCGGGGTCTTCGCCCAGTACACGCACGTGCCCAGAGTCGCGTTTCCGGTGGCCCTCGAGGATCTCTATGGTCGTCGACTTGCCCGCACCGTTGGGCCCGAGGATCGCAAATATTTCGCCGTAGCCGACGTCTAGATCCAGATCCCGCACTGCGGGTAACCGCCCGTAGGTCTTCGACAAACCCCGGACCTGCACCGCAGACGGCTCACCGGCGTGCTTCACCGGATAGCGGGCGCGCGGTGCGGAATTCACAAGTCGGCCTTTCCCGTTTCCTGCTCGGAAGCTTGTCCCTCAAGTTCGGCCAGGAGCTCTCGTAGGTCGGCTTCGGATAGCTGTTCAATGAGTCGCTCGACGTCGCCGTCAGCTGCAGTGGGTTCCGACCGCTGTTCGGTGTTTGCAGGCAGCTCCGCGCTGGTTAACTTGAGCTCGGCAAGTATTCGGGTGGCCAGTGAGTTGACGCTGACGCCTTTGAGTAGCTCTAGAACCGGCAGGTCAATCGCGAACATCGCATTGACCCGAAGTCTGAAATCCATTGCCATCAATGAATCCAAGCCGATGTCGTCGAGCATGTCGTCGGATCCAATGTCGCTAACGGCGAGATCAAAGACAGCGGCCACGATTTGTCGAACCTGATCGGTGACCACGTCGAGCCGATCAGCTTCCCGGCAACCCGAGAGGAAGTCGAGTACCGACGACTCCGAATCGGTGTGGTCGGGTGAAGTCTCGGCTGTTCCCAGTTCGGAGAACATTGGTGGCAGCTGTCCGCTGAGCCCGACGCTACGGGCTTTCTTCCAATCGGCGCTGATAGCAATGACGTTGGGTGTTTTTTGGTGGATGAGCCGATCGAGTATGCGGGCACCCGCTGAGGGCGTGATGAGCTCGAGTCCGCGCTGAGCGTAGATCTGTTCCAGCTTGAGCTCTTCAACCATTCCGACCGACCACGGGCCCCACCCGATAGTCAGAGCCGGCAGCCCTTCGGCCTGACGGTAGTGCGCGAAGGCGTCGAGGAATGCGTTAGCGGCCGCGTAGTTGCCTTGACCTGGCGCGGCAATGACCGACCCAGCAGACCCGAACATGACAAAGAATTCCAGGTCGTGCTCTCGGAAAACCTGGTGCAGCACGCGAGTACCGGTAATTTTAGGAGCCAGCACTTTGGCGAAATCGGCCTCGCTCATGTTCACAAGAAGCTGGTCGTCTACAGATCCTGCGGCGTGGACGACTCCGCGGACCGGTCGGCCACCTTCCCGGGTGTGGTTTCTCAGCCACGTTGTCACCTGTTCGACATCGGTGATATCGACACTGGCGGTGGTTACTTGAGCTCCGAGGTGTTCGATGTGTCGGATCGTAGTAATCGTTGCGTGGTGAAAGTTGTCTTCCGCTATCAGCGACCAGCGGTCTCTCGGCGGGATCTCGCGCCGGCTCAGCAGTGCAATGTGTCGTGCCCCGCGTTCTGCAAGGTATCTGGCCACGGTGCGGCCCAGGGCGCCAGCTCCACCGGTGACAACGTAGGTTGCATCAGGCGTGAGTTTGGTCGGAAAAGCTTTCGTTAGGTTGCTGCTCGACCGAAGACGCGGAACGAACGTAGTGCGGCCGCGGATGGCGATCTGATCCTCGGGGTCGTCAGCGAGAATGTGCTCGCAGATGAGAGTTGCAGTCTCAACGCGGTCGGCGGCGTCATCGATGTCGATAAGTCCTCCCCAGTGTTTGACGAATTCCTGATGGCCGATGACTCGACCGAGCCCCCAAATGGGGGCCTGTTCGACGGCAAGCGGTTCGGTTCCGAGTACCTGCTGCGAGTTGGCGGTTATCAAGACGAGTCGGGCACGCAAGCTGTCATGGTCTGCGAAGGCTTTGACGAGATGAAGGATCGTGAAAACACCTAGCTCGTAATTCATTTCGGCACCGGCGACATCCGCGCGCGAGTCGTCTTGGCCTGCGCACTCTGTTGGCCCGGAGTGGAGTGGTTGGATATCGGGGTGGGCGCTGATGTCCAACGGCCAGCAATTGACGATGCCGGCGAGGCCGCCTTCTTTTCCGAGCTGTGTTTCAAGCAACTCGTGTAATTGCCGGGGGTGCCGCGGGTTTAGTGCGTACCCGCCGTCGATCTCTGTGAGCGCGTCGACGGGTTGATGGACGACCATCTGCACACGTTGGCCGCGGCGGTACAGCTGCTCCGTGAGCGTTGTCCCAACGCCAACGTCGTCGACAAAGATGATCCAGGACAAGCCGTCTGGTGCTGTTGCTTTCTCTTGCCGACCTTGCTGCAGGTCGGTGATAGCGTCCCATTGAATCTCGTAGAGTCCCTTGTCCACGCGTTCGGGTGACATGCGAGATGCGGCGCTCAGTGATTGCACTGTGAAGCCGTTGAAGACAGCGAGCGGCTCCCCGTCGTCGCTGGTGATCGTGATGTCACTTTCGATCGCATCTTCCGTGGCCGACACGATACGTACATGCGCGGTCATGTTTTTTTCGGGCGAACGATAGATGGCGCTTTGCCGGATTCGGGTAGGAAGGTAGGGGCTCTCGCTGGCGTCCCTCCCGAAAACAGGTGTGCCGAGCAGTGTTTGGAAGGCACCGTCAAGGAGCGCCGGGTGGAATCGGTATCCGTCGAGTTCGTGAGTGATCGATGCAGGGGCGGCGATTTGCGCTAGCGCCCAGCCATCTCCAGACGTGATACCGGTGACGGTCTGGAATGCCTCCCCGTATTCGAATCCGATGGCTCGCACACGGGCGTAAAACTCATCCCCGCCAACAGTGGTGACATGCTCTGCGCCAGTTGAAGTATCGGCGCGGTCGGGCGACTTTGAAAGTGTGTTGAGTTCCGCGGTCGCCGTTGCTGTCCACTTCAGGTCGCCACCAGCAGTTGCTGTGAACGCGGCAAATTCTAATGTGCCCGTGTCGCGGTTGAGCGTGGTCCTGAGTATAGGATCACAGGTTTCGTCGAGGATGAGGGCGCGTTGAAGCGTCAGGTTGTCAACTCTGAGGTCTGCTAACCCATAGGCGGCTTCCCCTGCTGCTAGCGCCATTTCGATAAACACCGCGCCCGGTACAACAATACTTCCCTGCACCTGGTGGTCGGCGAGGAAGGGCGCGATGCCGGTGTTCAACTCGACTTCCCAGGTCGGATGCACTGCGCTCACCGGTTGCCCGAGCAACGGATGCACCGGGTTGTAATGTAATGCCTCCGTCGCTTCCTGGGTTTCATTCCAGAAACGCTTGGATTGCCAAGGGTACAAAGGAAGTTTCAGCAGTTGCGCCCCCTGTCGGGGGTATAGAGCGTCCCACGCGATCGTGTGGCCGTGGCAGTGCAGTGCGCCGACGCAGCTCATAAGCGTACGACTATCGTCGTCATCGCGTCGCTGGCTCGCTAAGACGACAACGTCCGTCTTTTGGGATGCGGCGATCTCGACAAGCGATGCTGCCAGAACAGGATGTGGGCCGAGCTCGACAAAATGGGTATAGCCGTCATCGAGCAGCCGGCGGACCGCCGGCTCGAAAAGAACTGTGGCGCGGGTATTTTGCCACCAGTAAGCGGAGCCGGCAGCGTATCTATCCAATCGTTCGCCGGTAACTGTGGAGTACAGCGGAATGGTCGCTGCGCCCGAAGACAGCCCTTCCAGTGCGCTCTGGAGATCATCTTTCACCGCGTCCATGTAATGGGTGTGATAGGGCACCTTGACGGTGAGATACCGATTGAAGATCTCGAGCTCGTCTAGTTGGTGGGCGATGTCGACAAGGACGTCGCTATCGCCGGCGATGGTAACTGCTGACGGGCTGTTGATCGCGGCAATGGACACCCGCCCCGCGGTGTCACCCCGTGTTTTATCGTCAATCCTCTGCATGAGCGACTCGGCGCTGAGGCCGACAGCAAGCATGCGGCCCAGCCCGCTCGTTCGCTGTTGAAGGCGACTTCGATGATAAATCACTTGAATCGCTTGCTCAAAAGTGAGCACACCGGCGAGATAATGGGCGGCCACTTCACCGGCGCTGTGCCCGATCACTGCGTCAGGGTTGATCCCGAACTGTTTGAGCTGCTCAGCAAGCGCTATCTGAATGGCGAAGTTAGCGGGTTGCGCTACATCTGTGTCAGCCATCCGAGAACGGGTCTCATCGGCTCGAAGTTCGTCGACCAAAGACCAGTTCGTGTAACGGGATAGCTCCCGGTCGCTTCGCCTGATGCTATCGGTGAAAGCCGGGTAGACATCCAGTAGTCCGCGGCACATCTTCCACCACTGAGGGCCCATGCCCGTACAGACGAACGCCAACTTAGGCACACTGGGGTTAATGCGGCGCGCATGGGTCCGCCCACCGTCGGCGAGGGTTTGAAGTTGGTCGCGCGCGTCGTCAACGCTGCCGACAGTGAGGGCAAGGCGGCAGTTCAGTTGAGAGCGGCGTTGGCTAAGGGTGTAGCCAAGATCTGGCAGTGTGAGGTCGGGGTGAGCGCTCACGTGCTCGGCCAATTGGCGGGCGGTCGCTACTAACGCTTCCTCGGTGCGCGCCGAGATCGGTAAGACGGCGGGCGACAGGTGCTGAAAATGGTTCACAAGGCCGGAGACGCGCACAGGGGCTGGGGGCTCAGCGAGCACCACGTGAGCGTTAGTACCCCCGAAGCCAAAAGAGTTGACCCCTGCTATGCGCCGCTTGGTGTCGGGAAACCGGCGACCGGTTCGTGGGATCTCAATACTCAAGCCCGCGAAAGGAATCCGACCGCTGGAGTTTTGCAGATGCAGACTCGCCGGGATGTAGCCGTACTTGAGCACTAACGCTGTTTTGATCAGACCGGCCACCCCTGCGCCGGCCTCAAGGTGGCCGATGTTTGTTTTGACCGATCCGATTAGCAGCGGATTTGTTGCGGGCCGGTCTGAGGCGAGCGCATTGGCCAGGGCCCGGACCTCGATTGGGTCGCCGACAGGAGTTCCGGTGCCATGCGCCTCCACGTACCCGACTTCGTCAGGGCGGACGCCCGCGCGGCGGAGGGCTTTTGTAATCGCTGCTTCTTGCGCTTCAGCGCTGGGTACGGTGATGCTGTCCGTGTGACCGTCTTGTGACACTGCTGTGCCAAGGATCTGAGCGTAGATGTCGTCGCCGTCGGTCAACGCCTGCTCGAGAGGTTTGATCACGACGACCGCACCCCCCTCTCCGCGTGCGTAGCCGTCAGCGGATTCGTCGAAGGCTTTGCAGCGCCCGTCCGGGCTAAGGAACCCGCTCTTCGATTCCGCGATAGCTGTATTGGGGCCGACCATGATATTGACGCCGCCGGCAAGCGCGAGATCGCATTCGCCGTTCCAGATGCTAAGCGCCGCAAGGTGTACCGCGACGAGTGAGCTCGAGCACGCCGTATCGATCGTCATGCTCGGTCCGCGGAAGTCGAATGCAAACGAGATCCGGTTCGCCAGCATTGTCATCATCATGCCCGTGGCGGAATGGGTTTTGAAATGGTAGCGGCTGGTGCGGCCCTGATTTTGCAGTAGTTGGTAGTCGAGGGTGAAACCGCCGACGAATACCCCGACCTCGGTGCCGGCAAGACTGTCTGCGGGGATTCCGCCGTCTTCCAAAGCTTCCCATGTGGTCCTCAGCAAAAGGCGCTGCTGCGGATCGATGAGATTAGCCTCTCGTGGGGAGATCCCGAAGAACTGGGGGTCGAATTGATCGATTTCACTGAGGAAGCCGCCTCGGCGGGTAACCATCTTGCCGACTTTCGCCGGGTTCGGATCGTAGTACTTGGCTGCGTTCCAACGTGTTTCAGGGACTATGCACGTGGCGTCGGTTCCCCTGCACAGTAAGCTCCAATAGGTTTCCGGGGTGTGGGCGCCGCCCGGAAACTGACACCCAATGCCGACGATCGCCAATGGCTTGCGATTGCCCTGTTCGGCGAGCATGTTCGTCCTTTTCAAAGCAGGCGGCAGCCGTCGTGCGATTACCGAGCCGGTGGGAGGCCGCAAATGCCGCCGACAACCGTGATGTCGTAGAGCCAGATCCGAGCCAACATCCTTCCTCGGGTCAACTGAACTCGAGTGCAGGTGCGGTGTCGAGAATCCAATCTCGGCTGATGGGGTTGGTCATTTGCTCGTGGCGGTAGACGGATCGGAGTTCCTGCAGTAAGGAGTCTCGTTGCCATCCCTGCACCTGCCGCATGACATCGTCTTCGGAAAATCTGCTGCACTTTTCCGCAACTACCGTCTCAACCAGCTGACCTGCCAGCTGGCGGAGCAGCCGCGAATTTCCGTCGAATTGTGCGGTGAAGTCGGGGGCTTGTCCCATCATCGCAGTGTGGAGCGTCGCCATGAAACCCAGCGGCGAGTACAAATCGACGAATCGCGCCGATGGGCGCGCGCTCTCGACCGCCGCCCATTCCCGGAAGAACTGTTGCATGCGGTTACTGAGGTCGATGAGCCCCTGCAGGTGTGGCACCACCTCGGGATCGTCAGCGACACTGACGAACCGACCATTACTGTAAAGAAACCCGACGAAGCCCCAATAAAACGCTATGTCCCAAATGACCTTGGCCGACATGACAGCTGGTGAGCCCATCAGTATGTATTGATTGCAATACACGGCAAGCCACATATCGGTGAGGGATCGAAATAGAGAGTCGCTTATCCCGGATCGTGCGACAACATTCTCACCGTCGAGTTCGCGGACAATCATGTCGGTGATGAGGCCATTGCCGATGGCGATCAGGTCCAGTCCCGAAGAATACAAGGGATCCAAGAAGATTCCGGAGTCGCCGGTGAGGCACCATCTGTCACGGCCGTCAAATACCTTGGTAGCGCCGTGACTGTAGTTTTTCATCACCCTGAAGTCCTTGATCAGGTGTTCATGCCGTGCCAGCGCCGCGGCGCACTGCGGCTCGTGCTGGCAAAGCCACGATTGAGCCTTGGCGAGTGTGTTGAAACGGTCGAAGGCGTGGAAAGCAGGGTCGGCAACGATGCCGACGCTGGTGGATCCGGATGCAAGTCGGATGAGCCAGACCCAGTACCCCTCGCCCATCAAATGATTGGTGGATAGCGCGCGGTCGCCCTCGATGAGGCGCGCCTGCCAACTCGGGTCATCGCTCCATTGGCCAACGTCTATTTCAGCCGCGACACGCAGCCACACAGCGTTGCAGTTGTGCTCGTTGGCGCGCCTCAGGTCCAACTGTCTGGGCAGCGTCCGGTTACGTCCCGATGCGTCGACCACCCAACGAGCCGTCGAGTGAGTGATCGTGTCACCGCGCTGAAACGAAATAATATGCGGGTGATCCGAGCTGAATTCGACGGATCGCACTCGGCCAGTGGCGATTTCGACACCGGCCGATAGGCAACGTCGGTTGAGTTCGTTCTCTAACCTGCCGCGGTCGATTTGATAGGTGACCTGTGGTGTAAACGCGGAGCTGCCGAGCTCAGTCCGTCGGGTGATGTCAGTGTTGCCGTCGTGCGAGAAAAACATTCGCAGACCCATTTTTCGAATCTGTGCGGTGTGCAAATGGTCGGCTAGTCCGAGGCGATCCCGCAGGTAATGCGCGGCAACCTCGACTGTCGATTCGCCGACCGTATGGGTGATCTCAGGCACTGGGTGAGGGTTTGGCTCAATGATCAGAATCCGCGTCTGCGGCCGCGCGCTGCGGATCTCCAACGCCAGAGTTAGGGCCGCCACGCCGCCGCCAATGATGGTGACGTGGTGATCCGGGGTGTGGAGGTCGCCATCCGACAGGTGACTCTTTATTTTTTGGGCCAGGGCCTCCCATGCCTCGGGGCTCAAGTGCGAAAGCTGAGCTCGCGCGTCCACACGTCCACCTCCCGCAAGTCAGGTAGGTAAGTTACTTAATATTTAAGTAGGTTACACTAACCGTGGCCTCTGGCAAGCGGAGAATCGCACGCTACAGTGGCGCTGGCGCTGGTCAATCCGCAGCTGAATGCGCTTCGCGAACGCCGATGTGAATAGCGCGCTAGAGTTCGTGTTCGTTCGGCCTAGACGGCCAATGTCACAGGGGCTCAGCGGAAGCGGATGTTCAGCGTCGCCAAGCCGAAGATCTTCTTGCCATCGGACTTCGCGCCGACGATGACGACTCCGGTGCGGGTGTCAGGGTCCAGCGACTTGATCCGGCCGCTGAACTCGATGTCGGCGCCCTCGGCGGCCGACACAATCGCTGGCGCGGACAGCCGCACCGCGTAGCGGGTCACCGCGCCGGGGTCGCCCGACCATGCGGAGGCGAATCCGGCACCCACACCCATGGTGAGCATTCCGTGGGCGATCACATCCGGCAGACCCGCCAGCTTGGCGATGCCCTCGTCCCAGTGAATCGGGTTGGCGTCGCCGGCCACGCCGGCGTAGTTCACCAGGTCACCGCGGGACAGTCGCGCGTTGTGCACCGGTAGCTCGTCGCCGACCTGCACCTCGTCGAAGGACGGCGTGCCCGGCGTACGGGTGGTGTCCTCGGCGATGCGTATCTCGCCCTCGGGGCGCACCGTCTTGTGGTACTCGGATTCGCCGATTCCGAAGAGGTCCACGTCGTGCATCATCATCGTCTGTACGGCCGTCTTGATCGCCGGATCGACGTCCTCAGCGGTTAGACCGACAACGGTGGTGTGCAGGGTGTGCACCCGCTCGCCGGCGGAGTCGGCGAAGGTGTTGGTCACGGTGATCAGGTCTCGGCCGGCGATTCTGCGCACCGACGTCAGCTCGACGTCGACGTGCAGTTCGTCGCCGGCCACGATCGGGCGGTGCTGCTCGAAGACCTCTTCGGTCTGCATGTAGGTGTCGTAGCCGACGACCACCTGCTCGAACATGCGGCGATTGCAGGTCATGCCCGGGGTCGACGTGAACGTCAGCGGCGCGACCAGATCCGAATAACCCAGCTCCGCGGCGGCGCTGACATCCCAGTGCGCGGGGTGATAGTCCTGCACTGCGCGGGCGTACTCGCGGACCTTCTCGCGGCCGACCACGTAGGTGCCGTCCATCTGGTAGTAGTGGCCGACCCGCGATTCGAGCGTCGACGTTTCTGCTGCTGCGGTCATAAGTTTGCTCAACTTTTCTATCGGCGTGTTCGCTGAGGCCGACCGAAGCACACTAGCGTGCGGGCACCATAGTCCCTAGTGGTGCGCGGCGCGGGCCAGGTCAATAGGTAAGACAATCCACCGCGCGACTGCGCCAGAAACGGAGGGCACCACCCGAAGACAGTGAGACAGGCGGCACGCGAAATGATCGGGTCGAGCGAAATGATGGACCACCACCGGTCTGAGCTGGCACGGTGGTCGCTTGTGCGGGTGTGGCTGAGCGGCTAGGCAGCGGCCTGCAAAGCCGTATACACGGGTTCGAGTCCCGTCACTCGCTCCACGAAAGCTGAGCGGCAAGCCGCCGTTGGCCGAGGACTATTTCGACTCCTCGCCGTGTTGCTGCTCAGCATGAGCGGGCAGTTGCACTTCAACGCATTCATCTGGCCCAACGGGTATCACGAAGCCGCGTGGCGCGTAGTCGACGACGACGTTCGCAACGTCCTCGGCCTGTCCTACTACGCCGATATCGCACGGATCGCTGAGCGCGGCTTGATGGACTCGATTTTCCTGGCCGACAACATCGCGATCGCCGAATATCGGGCTACGTATCTCCCTCAGACGCAATTCGACCCGATCTCGGTCCTGTCGGCGCTGGCAGCGGTTACGAGTCACATCGGCCTGATTGGGACGGGCTCGACGACCTACAGCAAGCCGTGGGAACTCGCCCGCCGGTTTGCGACGCTGGATCACCTCAGCAGCGGGCGCGCCGGCTGGAACATCGTCACCACCGTCACGCCACTGGCTGCGGCGAATTTTGGTGAACGGTTCCATCCCGAGCGTGCCGACCGGTATGCGCGCGCTCACGAATTCGTTGAGGCAGTCACGCGTTCGTGGGACAGCTGGGAGGACGACGCGGTCATCGGTGACCGTGAGCGTGGCGTGTGGGCCGACCGTGCCAAGCTGCACGCGCCGCGCTTCCACGGTCAGTACTACGACGTCGAGGGGGTACTGCCGTTTCCCCGCTCGCCGCAAGGGCACCCGGTGCTTGTTCAAGCAGGACAGTCGGCAGCCGGTGTCGGGCTGGCCGCTCGATACGCCGAGGTGGTGTTCTCCGGGCCGCCATCCCTCGAGGCCGCGGTCGCCTTCCGGGCTGATCTGCACGCGCAGGCTGCGGCCGCGGGTCGTAAGCCCGACCAAGTGTTGGTGTTGCCCGCGTTGATGGTCACATTGGGTGGCACCGAGGCCGAGGCGCAGGCACGAGCGCGGCGACTCGAGGATCTGGAGAGCCCGGAGTTTCGTTGGCAAAACGCCTTGTACACAGCCGGACTCGATCCCGATGGTTTCGATCCGGACGCTCCGCTGCCCGCCAAGCTCTGGACTGACCAATCGGTACCGTCAAGCCGCGCCGAACAGCTCTACGCGACCGCGCGTGCGCGACCGAACGCGTCCTTACGCGAGATCACCCGGCCGGCGAGTGGAGGCGCCGGCGGGACGCACTTCATCGGCACACCCGAGCAACTGGCCGCTCATATGATCGCTTGGCAGGACGCGGGTGCGGTCGACGGCTTCACGTTCATGGGATCGACACTGCCGCATGAACTTACGGCGTTCGTCGAGCATGTTGTGCCGATCCTGCAGCGCCGTGGCCGATTCCGTACCGAATACACGGGCGAGACGTTGCGCGACCACCTTGGGCTTGCGCGGCCGGAGGGGAGTGGTACCGGGTCGCCGCGGCGTCAATCGGCTTGATGATCGGCGAACCAGTCGAGCAGCAGATCGGCTAGCTTGTCGGGCTGTTCGTCGGGTATCCAGTGCGAGACACCGGGCAGGATCTCGAACCGGTATTCCCCGCTGACGCACCGGGCGGTGTCAGCAGCTCAGAGGCCATCGCCGTCGCGACGTCCCGCGGATAGGTGCGGCGGGCCAGGCATAACAGCAGCCCGGCGGCGATGATCAGGGTAACCAGCATGATGAGGAACGTATGGCCCAACGCGCTGGCGGCGCTCGCAGCAGCGCCCCGGCGCGTTCGCCTCGCCCTAGTGCAGTGGACACGGCGCCGAATGCGACTGGCGCCAGCCCCGTGGATATCGACACCAGCGCGCTCCGCACCGCTTCTGCTGTCCCCCACAGCCGGGAATGCACGATGTCCAGCCTCGCCGCATTGAGGGGCGGGTTCACCCCGCCCAAAGCGATTCCGGCCAGAAACGCGAACACCAGCGCCAGCGGCAGGCTGTCGGTGAGCAGTGTCGGAAGGATGAACACCGCCGCTGCAAGAAACGTCGCCCCGCCCACCGCGATCCGTGCACTGATGTGACCCCGGGCGGTCAGCCGGTCGGCGATGCGTCCGGTGCTGAGCACGCCAATCAGCGCGCCCACGCCGAGGACGGCGATGAGCATGGTCGCATCGGACTGGCCGATGTGGAACCGGCCGCAGAGCAGGGCCACCCCGAAGGTGCTCAACCCGGTGGAGAAGAAGTAGCCGAACGAGGACCCCAGGGTCAGAACGACATTGGTACGGATCGAGAGCACCCAGCGGAGGTCTGTCCACACGGAGCGACGCTGCGCATCGTCATCATCACGAACCCGCGGATCCTCGAGGGATGGCATGTCGGCAGGGCTGTGGCCAAGGCGGCTCTGGCCCCCGCGCAGTGGTTCGCGGAGCATCGTCGCCACGGCGACGGCCAGCGCGAACCCCACCACGGCCAGCCAGCAGAAGCCCAGCCGCCAGCTGAGCGCGCCGAGTTCCCCGCGACCAGCAGCCCCACCGCCGTGCACGTGCCTTCGCCGGCGAGCACAAGCCCATACACACGACCCCGCTCGCCGGGCCTGAAGTAGTCGCCGACCAGCGAGGCGACCACTGGCCCTGAGACCGCCATCCCGGCGCCAAGGCCCACCCGGCTCGCCAGCAGCCAGCCGTAACTGGGGGCGGCTGCGCTCAACGCCATTGCCGCCGAGCACACCAGCAGCGCCATCCACAGCAGGCGAACCCGTGCGGTGCGATCGGCGAGCGCCCCGGCCACCAGCGTGGCAAGGGCGCCAACACCGGTCGAGACGGTGACCAGCAGCCCAACCTGAATGTCGTTGATGTGCAATGACCGCTTGAGCGATACAACCAGCGCTCCAACTGTGCCGCCATCGGCACTTTGCAGCCCTACCACCAGGGCGAGCAACACGATTGGCTTCAACCGCGCGTGGTCCAGCGCACGGGCTGAAGTCGTTATACGAGAGAGCCTTTGGCGTGTTGCGGGTCGAACTCCCGCTCCGGCATCTTGGGGCGCCGCCACATCTACGAGACACTCTGCCGCCGAGGCGCACTCTGCAGCAGCCGGCACGACCCCAAGATACCGTGCGAGACAACGTGTTTAGTCCATCGCGTGCGCGAGTCACGATACCCACGCCCGACGTTAAGATTCAGTTCCACTGCGGGATATCAGTGGTCCGCGGCGAATTAACGCGAACCACTATCTGACACGCTGGCAACCCACCCAATCGTGGTCAGCCGGCTGACGTGGGTGGCCGGAATGCCGGGGGAGCAGCCGGTCTTCGTCGACCCTGTTTAGCGTTAAGTTGGCTTGCCATGGGTGCGCGCTGACCAGCATCGGCCATGACAGTGCAGCTGGATTTGGTCGGCTTCAACTCCGCGCACCGCTCTAGGCGCCGCCGTCAGCCGGTGAGGCCTTCAGTGCCGGCCAGTATGGCGTCGCACCGTCTGGTGGTGGATCGCCAGCCGGCCACCACCGCCGGGTCGGCCGGCGCGTGATCTTCTGCTCCGAATTGGAGTAGTCAATTACTCGCGCGATGCGCCGTCGAGGTTGACATGGTGCTTTCGAGGCCATGTCGGCTAGTCCCTGCCATTGGCTGGCCGACGACCCGAGAAAGGCGGCCAAAATGAATGAGATACCAGCCATTGCGGTCTTTACGGCAACGGTTGCCGCGGCAGCCATCGGCTTGGCGACGACCACCCACGCCGACAAAGGTGCCAGTTTTCAAGCGCCGGGTGGCAATGTGGCCTGCGACATGGGAGGGGAGGTGACGGTCGCTTACTGTGTCATCGCCAACTTCAACTTTGTCCCACCGGTCAACTGCCCCCCGGGTCAGGTCGCTAACGCATTCTCTGTCCGGCAGGGCGGCGGGGCCGACGGTCCGCAGTGCCGCCTCACCTCGGATGGTTTTTTCGACCGCCCCCGGGCGACAATGGATTTTGAGCGAACGCAACGGATGGGAACGCTCTCATGTCAATTCTCTATGGGCGCTACACAATCGCAACCATGGAGCACCCTGTGCCGGGATGACAGCACGGGCCACTACTTCCGCGTCTCGACCGAGAATTATGAACTGGGTTAAACGATAAGGGGTTGGCCGCTCAGTTGCCTGGGCCCGTTGGCGGTCCGACGACGCTCGCGAGAACCGCCAACGCTTGCCCGCCCGGGCTCTCGGGTGCACCGCCCAGCATGGAACGGACAGCTCCGTTGGACGCGATCGCGCATCCCAACAACTCGACGGTGACGTAAACCGGTGGTTGGCGTTGGTAATCCCGCCGTCGTCTGGGTCACGCCGTGAGTCAGCTCGTGTCCGACGACATCGAGCGCCCCTGTCAGGTCGCTGAACATCACGCCGTCGATCCCTAGCCCACAAAAATTGCCGAAATTGATGAACTTCCTTCGCCTCCCGGCTGATCGTGCTACCCGACGCGCCTGCGCCGGATCCATTGCAGAGTCGATCGGTGTGGTGCGGCAACAGCGCGGTCCGCTGGGCGGACCGACATCCGGTCAGTCTGGCCGTAGGGTTCGCTTCTCGGCAGAATTTCAAAGCCGACAGTAGCCTTGCGCTTTCGATAATTCTTAGCTGAATCCGAGGCTGCCGGACCGAATCGGTGTAGCGTGCAACCGAGGGTTTGGCAGGTAAGGCCGGGAGTGATCCCACTGGTCAAACTCGTTCTCGATAGCGTCACTACCCGAGTAGTCGTCGCTAAGACCCTCACGCTCTTGCTCACTACTCACGGTGGTTCGAGTAGTCGACTACGCTAGGCCGCCCCACCAGCAGCCGCGACAATCAAAGGGCAATTAGCACCTGAACGTCGTCCCGCACAGCGTTGCTCCAACGAGGCCCACATGAATGTGTTGATATCTGCCCCGTCATCATCTGCTCCGGTCGCCCCGGGCCGGTATTCCGCCACCACGGCAGAGCTGCGGTCAAAGCCGGTAGTGTCCACGGCGGGCCGCGGAGTGCTCGACGGTGCATTCGCTGTACTGGACGCGCTCGCCTATGCCGATAACGGTCTCGGACTGACCGCGCTGGCCCAGGTAAGCGGGTTAGCCAAATCATCCGCCCACCGGCTCGCCGAACAACTCGTCACGCTCGGCGCGGTGCAGTGTGTCGCACACCGCTACTATGTCGGGCCGCGGATGTTGCGCATCGGGCAGCGCTGGCAACCGGATCCGCTGCTACGGCTCTCCGCCCAGGTGCCGGTGCACACCCTTGCCGTGCAATCGCGCGCCATCGCATCGCTGCGGATCCTGGATGAACAGCGGCTCCGATATATCTGTGGTGCCGCGCCCCACGGCCACGCCTACATGCCCGACCTCGCCGACCCCGAATCGATTGCCCGCACCGCCACCGGACGCGTCCTCTACGCGGCCCAACCCGCCGGCGACGTCACGCTTCCTGACGGCTGGACCCGACGTGAATGGCGCAACCTCCGCGAGTCCATCCGCGATCCGCGCGCGACAGTGGTCGACCATCAGGACGCGGTTGCCGGCGTCTGTTGCGTATCAGCGCCCGTGTGGTGGCCGAATGGGGCCTGCGCCGGCGCCGTCACCGTGACGATCCACGCAAACGACCTCCCCGTCGGCCTATCCGCCCTGGTGTCGCACACCGCGCGCCGCATCGGCACCGCCCTGCAGCAAACAAAGCCGACGTAACCCGTTGGTGTTGCTGACGGCCACAACCAAGTCGGGCCTGACCATACTCAAGGTTTGCTATACTCGCCCATAGCGTACGTTTAGTATTGGATGGAGTATTCCCACCTTCGGGCCGCCGCTCGACGACCACCCGCAGCATCGACCACCGCGCGGGCCCGATAGCTCGATAGGAGCGGCCCATGCCCACCTCTGTGTCACATAGCCCGGCCGCACCGCACTCGTCTGGCACTCCTACTATCAGCGCCAAGGGGCACCTGGTCACCGGCTCCGGCTTTCTGCCCGACCACAATGTCGCCATCCGGATCACGCGCGCCGGAGAGGACATCGACGACTACCTCGCCTATGTGACGGACGGTGACGGTTACCTGTATTCCGAGCTACCCAGCAGCGTCACGGGCACGTTGTCCATCGCCGCAACCGACCACCGTCGCGATCCGGACAGCGCGTGCGGCTGGCTGTGGAGCAACGCCTGCATCCTCGTCGTGGCTGAGACCTAACCAGCCCACGACGATCAGGCCGGATTGGCCCCCGTGGCGCGGGATTCCGACTCGGTGCGGTCCACTCACCGGACCGCGCGTTTGCCCTTCGCGCACAGTTGGGTATCAACTGGAACAGAGTGCTAGGAACCGTTGATCGTCGCGATTCGGAGAACGTTGGCCGCGACCGGCACGATCAGGATGCGATCGGAGCCACGCATGTCTACCGACGCGCCCGGCGAGCACGCACCCGCTCCGCCGGCCGGACCGACCAGCCCGACCATCAGCGCCTCCCGTGGCCAGATCTTGATCACGGGCACCGGATTCCTGCCCAACTGCGTGGTCACCGTCCGCATCACAAACAGCGGCGAAGACATCGTGGACTACCTCACCTACGTCAGCGACGCCGACGGGTTCCTGAGCGCAGCGCTGCCGGCGGCCGCGATCACTACCGAAACCGCGTACAACATCACCATCACCGACCACCGCCGCGACCTCGCAGGTGATGGCGGCCTGCTCTGGAGTAACACCGTCGTCGTTACCCCTACCGGCAGGTGAGAGTCGGCATGGCCGCAGCGTGTCCCGCACTGCCATTGAGGTTAAGCTGCGGCGTTTGCCAAGCCGCGGTTTGCGGGTGGCCTTCCATGGAGCCTGCTGCGGGACTTCGCGTGAGGCGCGCTGTTCGGTCCGCTCAGCGGACCGGGCTCTTGCTTAAGCCAGCCGATCGGCGCGCAATGGGGTATCGCCACGAACGTCCGCCGGCGATTTGACCCCACCAGGCAGGCGGAGGTGCCATCACACAATGTGCTGCTTCCGCGCGGCGCGTCGACAAGGTCAGCTAGGTCTCCCCTGACGACGCGGTCGACATCTGCGGCGCCCTAATCGCGTACCCCGACTACGGCTATGAGGTGGTAAATGACAAATGCAAGCTCCACACAGACACCGCCGCCCCAGGTCATATTCCTGATCCGCCACGCCGAAAAGCCGGTGGTCACCAACGGGACGACCTATAACGGCATGGACGTCACCGGCACGCCGAATCCCGACTGCCTCATCCCCCAGGGATGGCAACGCGCGGGTGGGCTGGCAAGGCTATTCGACACCGCGGTAGGCAGCATGCGCACCGATCTGGCGGTGCCCGGGCAGCTGTACTCGCCGGCGTACTCCAACCCGGTGAAGACGGTCAACCATCGCACCTACGAAACCATCCTGCCCCTGAGCCTGCGCCTCGGACTGACCATCAACAACACCTACCAGGAGGGCCAGGAGGCGCAACTGGCCTCCGCGATCGTCGCCAACGATGCCGGGACCAGCCTGGTGGCCTGGGAACACGACCACATCCCCGACATCGCGGCCAACATTCCCGTGGTGTCCGGCGCCGCCGTCCCGACGGTGTGGCCCGGCGACCGCTTGGACATCATCTGGTGCTTCAGCCTGGCGGCCGGTGACGGCGCCGCCTACCAGTTCACCGCGCTGCCCGAGTTGCTCCTATCGGGCGACGGACCCGCCTGATCCGATGACTACTCCCAATCAGCTTTCCGCGGTTCAGCACATCGTGCAGTTGATGCTGGAGAACCGGTCCTTCGACCACATGCTGGGGTTTCTTTACGCCAATAAGACCGGGCCCAATGGGCAGCCGTTCGAGGGCCTGCTCGGCACCGAGGCCAACAACGACGCCACTGGCAATCCGGTCCCGGTGTTCCAAATCGATCCGGCATCCGCTGGCGCATATTTCATGCCCGGCGCGGACCCCGGCGAAGGCTACGCCAACACCAACTCGCAGTTGTTCGGCACCGGTAATCCGCCGACGCCTGCGGTGGCCACCAACAGCGGTTTCGTGACCAACTACGCCGCGGCGATCGTCTACGACCAGCGGATCCACCGCAAGGTGCTGCCAGGGACCGTCGCCTCCAACATCATGGGCGTTTACACACCGGCCGCGCTGCCCGTCTTGTCAGGGCTGGCCGCCGGCTTTGCGGTCTGTGACCACTGGTACAGCTCAGTGCCGACCGAGACGTTCCCGAACAGGGCGTTCGCCTGCGCGGCGACAAGCCAGGGACACATGAACGACAGCACCTCGTCCTACACCGTGCAGAGCATCTTCGGCCTGATGACCGCACACGCCGTGAGCTGGAAGATCTACGGCTACGACGCCGAACCGTTGACCCGTGGTAACTTTCCGGACACCGTGCAGGCGCCGGACACCTGCTTCGGTGAGTTCGCCGATTTCCAGGCCGACGCCGCGGCGGGAAACCTGCCCGCCTACTCGTTCCTCGAGCCGGGCTGGGGTTCGGGTAGTAACAGCCAGCACCCCATCTACGACGTGGCGCTCGGCGAAGTGCTGATCCAGCAGGTTTACCAAGCCCTGCGCAGCGGCCCCGGCTGGGACCAGACGCTGCTGATCATTACCTATGACGAGCACGGCGGCTGTTATGACCACGTCGCGCCGCCCGGCGGGGCGGTGCCCCCGGACTCGTCGGTGGGCGACTACGGCTTCGACTTCACCAGGTTCGGCGTGCGGGTGCCCGCCGTCTTGGTCTCGCCGTTGATACCCGCGGGCACCATCTACCGGGTGCCGGCCGGCAGCACGCCGATCGATCACACCTCGGTGCTGAAGACCATCGAGCTGCGCTGGGGATTACCGGCCCTGACCGCGCGGGATGCGGCCGCGCCCGATCTTGGTGGCGTGCTGACGCTGACCACGCCGCGGACTGACGACCCGCTGGCCGGCGTGACGGCACCCAAGTCGACCGGTGAGAATCCGGCCGCCGGGGAGGTGTCGCACCTACAGCAGGTGCACGCCCAGATGATCGCCGACCTGCCGGTGTCTGATGAGGATCTCCTCAGCGCCCCGGTCCTGCCCGATCAGAACACGCCCGCTCAGTATGCGAGCTACATTGCCGCCCGCACTCAGACGTGGAAGTCGGCCCGCGACGCCGGCCGGGCACCAGCGCGCTAGGCCCGCGGTCGGCGTCCAGATCGATCCACCGGTACAGCCGCCGAAACAACGGCCGGCGGATAGCGTTCACCGACCTTGAAGAGACCAGCGTGTCATTCGAACAACACCGCCCAGCGCCGCGCCGTCGCCTGAAACTTCTCTGCAGCGGTGACGCTGACGCGTCGCCTGATTCTGTTCTTGGACAAAGACCTACGCCTACACGCGATTCGAGCGGCAACCCAGCTGTCGAACCGGACAACCCGACGTGGACTCCGCTGATCTGGTGACCTCGAAGAACCTACGGGCAGTCGCGCCGGTGGTGGTGCATAGCTGGAGCATCGTTGTCCCTGCGCTGCGGTTACCGGGTGACGGCGAACTGAGCCGGCCACCCGAATCCACAGTCGGCAGAGTGCCTTTCCCCCTCCACCGGGCTCGGTTACGTTCACGGGTGATCCCGATCTACCGGACGCCCGACCACCTTCGGCGCTTGGGACGTCCGGCAGATCGCGGGCCAGGTCACCCCTTGGTGCCGGCGGTCTTTCGTGAAGCAGTCTTGCGACCGGTAGCGCTCTTTGCAGCGCCTTTCTTCTTCGCGCCGTTGCCGACCGCCGCCGCTGCGGGCGGCGCGGTGCCACCCAGCGCGGCAACAAGCGCGGTGCCTACCGGACTGCCCAGCCCGGTGCAGGCATCCCAGCCGGGGCCCGCGGAGTACGCGCCGTTGTTGCCTGCGGTGATGTCGTGAAAGGCAGTCGGTGCGCTGTACAGCGACGGGAGAAGTGGCGCCACCGACCGGCCAATCTGCTGCTGGATCAACGCGATCAGCGCGGCCCACAGCGGTGCGACGGCGCTGGTTCCGCCGATCACCGTGGAGGTGTCATCGCCGAGAATTTGGTAACCGGTTTCTGGGTCGGCATCACCGGCCACGTCCGGCACCCCACGCCCATTTTTTCCTGGCGGGTTCGCTGAAACGGGGTTGATGCTTTGCTGAAAGGACGGGACCGCGGTGATGCCGCTGACGCCACCGCCGGTTGCGCCCCCGTTGGGGCCGTCATTCCACACCGTCTCACTGGTGATCTGCCCGCCGGCGGCCTGCAGGCTGGTGCCGCCGCAACCGACAACCAACGAGCTCGCCGCCGGGAAATCAACATGAGCCAGCTTGCCTTTCGCCCCGTCGCTGGACCCGTTGTCGCCGGCAGCGGCGAAAACGCTGATCCCCACCGCAGCAGCATTCTGGAAGGCCTGGTTCATCGCGGCACGGCCTTGGCCGGTCCAACTATCCTCGGCCGACCCCCAGCTGATCGAAATCACGTTGGGCTGGTTGGTTTTGTCGGCCACCGCAGCCAGGATCGCGTTGGCGAAGCCCTGGTCGGTGTTGGGCGCGAAGTAGACCGCGATTTTCGCCCCCGGGGCGACCGCTCCGGCGACCTCGATGTCGAGCACCACCTCGCCGTCGGCGCTGTTGAGGAGATCGCCGGCCGGCGCATTTGTGGCCCCGTCGACAGGGACCGCGACGACCGTTGGCGGCGACGTGACTCCCACCTTGCTGAAGTACTGCTGCAGGTCTTCGGGACGGAAGCCGCCGCCGAGCTCGATCAGCGCGATGCACTGTCCGGCGCCGGTGGCTCCGGGCGGAAATTGGTAGAGGCTGGCGATCTGGCCCGGGGTGAACCCCTCGGGGGCACCCAACGACGGGCGAATGACGCCTCGCCCGCCCTGACTGACCCGGAAATGGGGACGGGCGGCCGGGCGGGTATCGAACCCCAGCACCGCGACGATGGCGGGGGCAAGGTCCTTGGGCACATGAACGGAGCCAGTGCGCGCCCGGTAGACGCCGGTAGCCGACTGGTGCAGACCCAGGTCGACGCCGAACGCACTGCTCATCGCGGTCACCGTGCCGCTCAGCTCCACGGTCCGCCGCTCCGGATGAACCGCGACGACGTTCAGATCGTGATCTTTAGCGAATCGGCGGACGGCGCTAATGTCGGCGGCCCGTGCACCATGCTTTTCAGCGAACTCATCCCGGGTGAGATGCTGGCGGGCATCGGCAGGCGCTTGGGCTAACTGGGCAAGGTGGCGGTCAAGCTGCTGCTGCCCGCTGCCACGCAGGTGCACCGTGACCTTGATGATCTCTTGCGGCGGTGCCGCGGCTAGCCGCGGTTCGGGGGGCGCATCGCGGTGGCTGCCGTCTAAGGCAACGTAATCCTGCTTGGCCATGGCTGTTCCTTTCCGTACTTGTTGTCCCAGAGGTAATTACGCGCCGGCGGCGCGGCTGCCCACCGCGTTGTGGGTCCGTGCGTGGCAGTCGGTGACCGGCATGATGTCCTGTTGGGTCTGGTATCTAGATGGATACGTGGCCGATCGTCGGCGTGACAAGAGATCGGTCCACTCAGCGGACCGACGATGGCATTCTCCATGGCACTGCCCGCCAACGGCTGGCTTGCGAATGCGGCGGCGCGTGACCTCGAAACAGAAAACAGCCCCGCACGCACGGTGCCGGCCCGCGAGGGGAACAACAGAATTATCTACGGGCTGTGTTTGGTGGTGCCGCAGCCGACCGGGTGGTGGATCAGCACGCCTCTGACGGGCCCCGCCAAGGCCCCGCTCGACGGCATGGCTGACCATGCCGATGCCAGAAGGCAATACACCGCAACGCATTTCGGTGAGACGGCCACGGCGATGCCCAGTACTGGGATCAGCTCCCGTTCGGCAAACACACCGATCACACCCCACGCGGTGTGCATACACCCGGTTCGCGCGACCCGCGGACCGACCCTGTCCCCGCGACACCGGTCCGCTCAGCGGACCGCACCCTTGCCGCACCGGTCACCGCGGTGCGTAATGGTCCTCGTTGACCCGAAGTGCATCACAGCGCTTATTCACCCATCCGAGCCAGGAAGGCAGGCTGATGATCTTGCTTTGGGGCTTGCCCGCGGACCCGCCGCTGCAGCGTGTGCAATCCGCACTAGGCCGGCGGGAGGCACCGACATCGCCCTCCTGATACCAGGCCAGCAGTCTTCAGCAGCCCTAGCTCGAAATAACCGCTGAACGCCAAAACCACTGGATGAAGCGAGGATCAACATGGCTGACCGGCTCAACGTGTCTGCGCTGCGGAGCGCCTTTTTTTCGCCGGCTACTGCCCCGTCCCCGCCGCCGCAAGCACCCAGCGGACCGGTAACGGAGACACTGGGCGTGGTCCAGGGCACCGGAACCGTTGAGTTCACGCTCAATGGAGTGGCGCGCTGGCTCATCGACGTCAGCCGCCTCGCCGGCACACCGTCTCTCACGCTCGTGCCGGGCCAGGGTGACGTCGCGTCGCGCCTGACCCTGGAAGGGGCGAGACTGCCCGGCACCGATCTACCGGCCGACTTCGTTGTGGTCATCGGAAAGACCGGCCCGCTGGGGACATCGGCCGATTTCACCTTCACCTTCGGCGGGTTCCACGGCCAGGTGACCCTGGAGCATTGGCTGGACGGTTCGGCTGTGCTGCAATCCGCCGTGACGCTGAACGGCCAGATCTGCCCGCTCGGCGCCGCATCGACGCTTGCGTTCACCGCCAGCGGCCAGGCCCGGTTTACCCCAGATTGGCTGATGGACATCGTCGGAACCGACATTGCGACGATCAGCGGCCTAGGATCACCGATCCCCGCCAGTCAGCTCACCCTGCAACTGCTGGCCCCCACCGATCCCAGCATCAGCCAGCATCCGCAACCCAAACGGACGCTGCTGAAGATGCCTGCGGGCGGGCATATTTGGACGCTCACGCCGGAAGCGACCAGTCTGCCCATCGGCACGCTCAGCGCCGCCCCGGGGCTTTTCACCGCCGTCGCGATCGAAGCCGGCGAGGGACCAGGTGGCGAGACCGCCCGCGAATTAGTTGCCAGCTCATCCAACCCAACCGGATTGACATTGGCCGTAGCCGGCGGGTTCACCGACCAACACGGCCATCCGTTGCGGCTGTCGCTGGCGTCGCCATCGTATGGCATCGCCTTCGACACCTCGCCCAATCACTCCGAGGGCGACCAAACGGTGCTGACCGCCGGGTTTACGACGCCCGGCTGGTTGGTGGTGGACGGGTTCGCCCTTCTGCTGGGCGATAACCCCGCATCGCCCGGTTTCGAATGCGACGCCCTCAACCAGAGTGTGACGTCGCTGCGCTGCGAGCCCGCCCTGGTTGCCGCCGCGGCCCCGCTTCCCTCCGCGTCGGGGCAGAGCGTCGCCGCGCAACCGCTCGAGCTGACCGGTGTCACTCTGCCGTTCGTCACCGCGCCCGGTACGGCCCCCGGCTGGGGTATCGTCGCCGGGCCCGAAATTGCGGGCCAGCGCCGCTTCTCGCTGCCCGGCTTCGCTGTGTCGGTGCTTCGCCGCGACGATCTGCTGGCCCTGGATTTTCAGTGTGCCAACCTCGCGCTGGAAGGCGGTGGGGGCAACCCTGCCCAGCTGGTGCCCCAGAACTCGTCTGAACCGGCTTTCCTGGTGGCCCAGTTCAACTCGCCGCAGAACATCGCCGAGCAAGCCTATCTGGAAGATTCCGCCGACAGCACACCAAAGCACACGCCGCCACCGCCTGGCACCGATCCGCAATCACTTTCCGCCGAAACGCCAGATGCGCCCGGCGTCGTCCAAACACGCGCTGCCGGACCCAGCCGGCTGGCGTTCCAGCTTCCGTCCGGAACCACCGCACTGCCCTACTCACTTGACAGCCTCCTCAACTGGGTGGCGCTGCAGCAAAGCGTCGTTCCCGTCGCTGCGGTGCCCGACTCCAACCAGGCCAACCCCAACCCGGAGGTGGACAATGACCTGACGGCGTTGGCGGGGGCGGTGGGGCCCACGGCGGGCTCGGCGCTGGACGGCTATTGGGGCAGTGACGGCAGCCAGCATGTCAATTTCATCGGCACCGATAAGCATGTGCACGAGCTCTTTATCGTCCCCGGCGCCAACGGGGTCGACAACGACCTGACCGCGTTGGCCGGCGCCGTGGCACCGGCGGCCAACACCGCGCTCGTCGGCTTCTGGGGCACCGATGGCAGCCAGCATGTCAATTTCATCGGCACCGATAAGCATGTGCATGAGCTCTTTATCGTCCCCGGCGCCAACGGGGTCGACAACGACCTGACCGCGTTGGCCGGCGCCGTGGCACCGGCGGCCAACACCGCGCTCGTCGGCTTCTGGGGCACCGATGGCAGCCAGCATGTCAATTTCATCGGCACCGATAAGCATGTGCATGAGCTCTTCATCGTCCCCGGCGCCAACTGGGTCGACAACGACCTGACCGCGTTGGCCGGCGCCGTGGCACCGGCGGCCAACACCGCGCTCGTCGGCTTCTGGGGCACCGACAACAGCCAACACGTCAACTTCATCGGCACCGACAACCATGTGCATGAGCTCTTCATCGCCCCCGGGGCCAACTGGGTCGACAACGACCTGACCGCGTTGGCCGGCGCCGTGGCACCGGCGGCCAACACCGCGCTCGACGGCTTCTGGGGCACCGACAACAGCCAACACGTCAACTTCATCGGCACCGACGGCCACGTCCACGAGCTCTTCATCGGCCCCGGCGCCAACTGGGTCGACAACGACCTGACCGCGTTGGCCGGCGCCGTGGCACCGGCGGCCAACACCGCGCTCGACGGCTTCTGGGGCACCCAGAACAGCCAACACGTCAACTTCATCGGCACCGACGGCCACGTCCACGAGCTCTTCATCGGCCCCGGCGCCAACGGGATCGACAACGACCTGACCGCGTTGGCCGGCGCCGTGGCACCCGCGGCCAACACCGCGCTCGTCGGCCTCTGGGGCACCGACAACAGCGTGCATGTCAATTTCCTCGGCGCCGACAACCATGTGCATGACCTCTACATCGCGCCGGGCGCGGGCTGGATCGTGCCGCAGCCGAAGGCGCCTGCGCAGACACCTCAGATCCAGCAGCCCGCGGCGACCGAAACCGCAATCGAAGCGCCGTGGCGCCTATTTCTTTCCCCCAACTATTCTGGCGCGTGGGCGCATTCGGCAACGCCGGTGACGCTTTCCAACCGGACCGAACTGTGGCACACCCGCCTGGCGGTGCGCACCCTGCAGGGCGACGGGTTGACCGCCGACGAAACCGTCCCGCGCCGTGTGCGCGCCGTCTGGTCGCCCGATTACATAAAACCTCCGGGGGCGATTCCCGGCCACCCGCAGCCGCCATTCGGCACCGATCCCGCCGCGCCGTTCCGGATGTCGCTCGACCCCAACGACCGCGACCAAATCGTGCGGCTGTCCTCGGACTTCGGCATGACGGAGCCGGCAGGCGAAGCGTACGTCCCGATCTCGATTCCCGCCGACAAGTTGTACCTCAGCACGCTCGGGGCCTGGATCGATGTGTTCGGCAATTGGCCGGACCCGCTACCGGTTTCGGGTAACGCCATCTTCAGCGTGGAACAGTGGCAGCATCGAGCCGCACTGGGCCGCGACAACTACGTACGCGTGGTGTACGCCGGCTTCCTGCTGCCGTTCGGCAACGACGCCTCGCTGGTGAAAGTGACCGAACGCAAGCTGCAATCGATCAACGACGGCCCGACGACGGCCTATCTGCGCCAAAGATTCTTCATCATCGTCCGCCAGCCAACCGTGGCCTACAGCGGGCTAACCGAAGCACAACAACGAAACCTTCCCTACCAGTCCGTCACCATCACCACGCTGGTCACTCCGGACGTCGTTCCGCAAGTCGTACCGGCGCCCGACGGAAGTGAGCGCTACGCGTTTTTCCCGACCACCGGCCCAAACACCTTCGTGTTCCACATCGTCGGGACCGACTGGGAAGGAAACACATCGGAATTTACCGCGCCGCTTTACTTCGTCGAGCGCGGCGGCGATTTCACCAAAGCCGTGCAGGCGTATAACAGCTCCGGCACCGGAACCCGGCCGCTGTTGGGACAAAAAATCGCCTTCGCGCAGCCGAACAACCCGAGCGATACGTCCCTGCACACCACAACGCTGACGTTCAGCGCGCAGCCCGCAGCCCCGCCACCCACCGCGCCCTCACCGTTCTTCCCCAGCATGGACGCGGCCGATGTGGTGGTACCGGCGATCCAGCAGCTCAGCGGCGGCTCCGGTGACATGCCGATCGTGTATTTCGCCGACTTCCTCGACCACGGAATGGGGCCCGGGGAAGTCTTTGCCGCGCAAAAAACTGGCGCCGCCCCCCTTGCGGTTGGCTTCAATGGAAAGCAGTCCGGCGGTCTCGCCACCCCAAACCTCACCGTGTCAGGGCTGTCCCGCAAATTCGGCACCGTCAGCGGCGCCGATCCAACCAAGATCAGTCAGGGCACGTTCGACCCCAAGGACATTTTTCAGGATTTCAATGCGAAGCTGTTCGGCGTCATCAGCCTCGCCGACCTGCTCGACGACACGGTTGCGGCGCTCGCCAATCCGAACCAGGCGCCCATTCTGACGACAAACAGGCTGCCGAACCAGATCACCACCACATTGTCCTTCACGCCGCTGGTGAAGAAGACCTACAGCGCTCCCTCCCCTCCCTTTCCTGCCGACTTCATCACCCTCGCCTTTAAAGACGATCCGTCTCAGGCACTGGCTCTCAACGCCACGATCGTCATGCCGCTCACCGGCGGCGACCCACAGGTCTCCATCCACGGTGAATTAAATAACTTCACCCTGTCGCTGGCGAAGGTGGTGGGCATCACCATCAACCAGATCGCCTTCGACGCCCCCGCCGGACAGAAACTCAGCGTCACCGCCTCCATGCCGCCCACCGACGATGACGGCCCGATCCAATTCCTGGGTGATCTCAGTTTCCTGAACGAACTCCGCAAATACATTCCCTCCGACGGCTTCGAGGACCCACCGAGCCTGGACGTAACAAGCGACGGCATCACCGCGGGCTTCTCGCTCCCCATTCCCAGCATCGGGGTCGGCGTGTTCGCCCTGGAGAACATCAGCCTGACGGCTGCGCTTACCCTGCCGTTCTTCACGCCCGAACCCATCCGGTTCCGCTTCGCTTTCTGCGAACGCGAGCATCCGTTCAACATCACCGTCTCGTTCCTCGGCGGAGGCGGCTTCTTCGGTATCACGGTCGGGCCCGACGGCGTGGAAATACTGGAAGCATCCATCGAGGTCGGGGCCAACGTCTCAATCGACGTCGTGGTGGCCAGCGGCAACGTTCACGTCATGGCCGGGGTCTATCTCAAATACGACATGACGGGCAGTCCCCCCAGTTCACAGCTCACCGGTTATCTGCGCGCCGGAGGTTCGCTGGACGTGCTGGGGCTTATCAGCGCATCGGTCGAGTTTTACCTCGGCTTCACCTATTTCTTCGGGCCGCAGTGCAGCATTGCCGGCGAGGCGACCATCACCATTGAAGTGCACGTGTTGTTCTTCAGCGCCTCGGTTTCGGCGACGCTGCGCCGCGAATTCGGCGACCCGACAATCTCGTTCGCGCAGTTGATCGGCCCCACCGACTGGGACGACTACTGCGACGCGTTCGCGGCCTAGGAGAAAACCATGAGCACCCAGAGCATCATGTGGACAGCCCTGCCGAACGGTCTCACCCCGGACGGTACCCGCCTGCGGTTGTCGGTGCTTGTGTCGCCGCGGTTGACGGCCGACGCGGCCACCGGCACGCTGGCCGAGTTCCCCGACTTTGAGGACTGGCCCGCGCAGGTCGCCGGACTGACCTTCTCGGTGGAATTCAGCGGCGGCCCAACGCTGTCCGCGACACCTGTGGTGGAGCCCGGCAATCCCGCACTGGATTCACCAGCCTGGAAGGCCCTGTTCCCGGCCACCTTTCCCGTCCGGTCCTACGCCTTCGACGACCGTTCGGCGCTGGCGGTCCGATCGTTTCCCACCAAGAAGGTGCTGTCATTCCTCACGAACCTCTACCAGAGCGTGGCCGTGCAGTCGGCGCAGGAGAGGCCCACCGTCGAGCAGTACGGTTTGACTGACTACCCCGGCGTCTTCCCGCTGGATCAGATCGCCATCTACGGCGACGAACAAGCCGGCCTCGAGCGGGAAATTGATGCCACATTAGGCGAATATCACGCAATCCCACCGAGTTTCGGCTCAGCGGCCACCGACTTTCTCCAAGTACGGCTGATGCACCAGTTTCTGTCGACCGTGCCGATCGATGCCAACGGCCATCGCCAGAAACTGCCCGCGCAGACGCTGCCCGATATGGACTTCCACAACGCCGTCGCCGGGCTCGGCTCCTACCCGATGCTGGAGCGCGCCCTGGGCCTGGTCATCGATGTGGAAGTCCCCGTGGCCGGCGTTCCCGCCGCCGGCAGCGTGCGCGCGCAGCCCAGCCTCTCCGGGCCTGCGCTGACCCCGCTCACCGCCTACACGCTGAACACCGCCAAGGGCACGTTCCTGCCCGCGGCCGGGCCGGGCTCGGATGTGACCGACGGCATGCTGCTGTTGTCCGGGCCCGACCAGTACGACGTCGTCGAACTCGACGTCGACGGCGGTGCCGAAAAGGCCCTGGATTTCTCCTATAACATGGCGCGCCTCGGTTTCGGCGACGCCAAAACGTCGATCGACACACCGGACAACTACGGTCTGCCGTCGCTGCGCTCGGCCGGGTTCTCCCTTGCCCGGGTCGACCGCGCCAGCCGGCTTGTCAGCACATTCGACACCGCCAGCGCCAACAACACCGCCATCACCACGGCGGGTTCCCCGGTGACGCTGCATGCCGACGACGTCACCCGCGGCTACCGCGTCGATGTGTGGGATTCGATGACCCGCCAATGGCACTCGCTGAACCTGCGCGACGGCACCTACCAGTTGCTCAACGGTCCGTTGACGCGAACGTTCTCCGACGAGGGCTTCGCCACCGTGGCAACCACCCAGTCGGCTGATGGCACCAGCACCGATCTGCGGCTGCCCGAATCGCTGTTCCGCTGGGCGGGCTGGAGCCTGAGCGCGCCGCGACCCGGGAACACCATCGGGCCGGCGACTACCCAGCCCATCGCGTACGCCCCGCAGCCCCCGTCCAATCCGGCGACCACAGCCATGCAGCTGCAAACCTCGTTCACCACGCAGAAAGGCACGCTGCCGCGGCTGCGTTTCGGCGCGCACTACCAATTCCGGGTGCGGGCCGTGGATTTGGCCGGCAACAGCTTCGCCCCCGACGCGACGCTGGATGCCACCTACAGCCTGCCGCCCCAGCCACTCGCGTACCTGCGATACGAACCGGTCGCCGCGCCCGCCGTCGTGCTGCGCCAGGCGCTCGACCCGGTCTTGACGCCGGGTGAATCCGGCAACCGCATCGTCATCCGCAGCAACTTCAACACCCACATCGCCGCCGTGTCCGAGCGCCACATCGCCCCACCAAAAACCAGCGAAACCATGGCCGAAACGCACGGCATGCTCGACACCGCCGCCGGGACGCCGGACAAGACCCTCTACACCATGCTGGTCAATCACGACGGCTCGTTCGCCGTCGATTCGGCCCACCCCGACCAACCCATGCCATTCCCGGGACCGCAGCTCACCATCCCGTATCTGCCCGATCCGTACGCGCCCGGCGCAGCGTTTGCCACCCTGCCGGGCGCGCCCGCGGATTCAGTCTTTCAGGTGCCGTTCAGCGGCGACTGGCCGGACACCACGCCGTTCCGCCTGGTGCTGGACGAAGGCAGCGGAGCACCGGAATTCATCGACAATCCCAGCGAGCGCGTGTTGCGGGTTCAGTTGCCCAAGGCCAACCAAGTGATTGTCGCGATGAGTTGCTTCCTCACCGACGACCCCACCACCGCGCCGCCCAGCATGCTGTCCACCATGCAGATCTGGTCGCTGATCGAGGCGGCAAATCCGGCGCAGCTCGCCGACTTGCGCACGCTGGCACTGGCCGGCGGCCACTGGATGCTCACCCCGCCACGCCAGCTCACCCTGGTGCACGCCGTGCAGCAGCCCTTGATCGAGCCGCAATTCCAGCACCTCGAGGCCACCAAGGCGCCCGGGCAGACCTTCGCGGTTCTCACCGACGAGTTTCCCATCGACGGCAACAGCACCATCAAAGTTGATATTCAAGCCACCTGGCAGGACCCGGTCGACGACCTTTCCACCAACCCGCAGCCGGTCATCCTCAACGGAGCCGTCCGCGCCTTCGAGGTGCCCGTCGAAGCCTCCGACACCGTCTGCGTCATCGACGACCAGCAACAGACCACCCGCCACTTCAGCAGCGAACACCAATTTCACGACACCAAACACCGCAACGTGACCTACACGGCGGTGGCGACCACCCGGTTCAAGGAGTACTTCCCCGACACACTCACCGCGAATCCGGACAACATCACCCGAACGTCGCAACCGGTCACCGTCTCCGTGCTGAACTCGGCACGGCCCGCCGCCCCCGCGCCGCTGTACGTCATCCCTGCCTTCGGATGGGAGACCGACACCGAGGGCGCCTGGCAGGTCAGCAAGCGCCGCGGCGGGGCGCTGCGCGTCTATCTCGACCGCCCCTGGTTTTCCTCCGGCGAAGGCGAACTGCTAGCGGCGGTCTTGCTCGGCGGCGCACCGGCCCCCGGCACCGTCCCGGGCTACCAAATTGACTCACTCAAGGGCTACGTGACCCAGTGGGGCCAAGACCCCATCTGGACCGCCGCGCCGGCGCCCACCCAGGCAATGCCGTTGCCGCAGCACTTCCTCAACGCGGTCGCCATCGGAACCGAATTGACCCTCGACGAATTGTCGAACGATCAGTCCCAACCGTTCACCGCGGTCGGGCACCAAGTGTCCTACGACGACGCCCACGGCCGCCGCCTGTGGTACTGCGACATCGAAATGGATATGGGCGAGGCCTACTTTCCGTTCGTCCGCCTGGCGTTGGCTCGATACCAACCGCAGTCGCTACCCAACGCGCATCTCTCCCGTGTGGTGTTGGCCGACTTCATCCAGCTGGCGCCTGATCGCGCAGCCAGCATCACCTTCGACCCCATCGATGCGACCTGCAGCGCAACTTGCCCTCAACGGGCTCACCTACACCGGGCCGGGCACCGCCACGATGATCGCCACGCTGGAGATGCAGGTCCCCGGAAGCCAAGACTCGGCCTGGCTGCCCATCGGAGACATCCCGCTGACAGCGCACACCTTTGGCGGCCCGGACACGCTGTGGACGGGGCAGGTCACCCTGCCGGCCGCACGCGGCTCCCGGCCTTTCCGCCTGGTTGTCCGCGAGTTCGAGACCTACCCAACGGACTCGTCGGGCAGCTCGCAACAGCGTCTGGTCTATGCGGACATTCTTGGTCTGGCAGGAACCGTCGTCACCGCGACCCAGCCGGTATCCGGCAGCCCGCTCGTCGGCTACCGGGGCACCGACGGCAGCCAGCACGTCAACTTCATCGGCACCGACAACCACGTCCACGAGCTTTACATCGCGCCCGGCGCCGAAGCTGGGTCGACAACGACCTCACCGCGCTGGCCGGGGCGGTGGCACCCGCGGCGGGCTCGGCGCTGGCTGGCTACTGGGGCACCGATGCCAGCGTGCACGTCGAACTTCATCGGCACCGACAACCACGTGCACGAGCTCTACATCGCGCCCGGCGCCGCAGCTGGGTCGACAACGACCTCACCGCGCTGGCCGGGGCGGTGGCACCCGCGGCGGGCTCGGCGCTGGCTGGCTACTGGGGCAGCGATGCCAGCGTGCACGTGAACTTCATCGGCACCGACGACCACGTGCACGAGCTTTACATCGCGCCGGGCCGAAGCTGGGTCGACAATGACCTCACCGCGCTGGCCGGGGCGGTGGCACCCGCGGCGGGCTCGGCGCTGGATGGCTACTGGGGCAGCGATGCCAGCGTGCACGTGAACTTCATCGGCACCGACGGCCACGTGCACGAGCTCTACATCGCGCCGGGCCGAAGCTGGGTCGACAATGACCTCACCGCGCTGGCCGGGGCGGTGGCACCCGCGGCGGGCTCGGCGCTGGATGGCTACTGGGGCAGCGATGGCAGCCAGCACGTGAACTTCATCGGCACCGACGGCCACGTGCACGAGCTCTACATCGCGCCGGGCCGCAACTGGGTCGACAATGACCTCACCGCGCTGGCCGGGGCGGTGGCACCCGCGGCGGGCTCGGCGCTGGATGGCTACTGGGGCAGCGATGCCAGCCAGCACGTGAACTTCATCGGCACCGACGGCCACGTGCACGAGCTCTACATCGCGCCGGGCCGAAGCTGGGTCGACAATGACCTCACCGCGCTGGCCGGGGCGGTGGCACCCGCGGCGGGCTCGGCGCTGGATGGCTACTGGGGCAGCGATGGCAGCCAGCATGTCAACGTCATCGGCACCGACGGCCACGTGCACGAGCTCTACATCGCCCCCGGCCGAAACTGGGTCGACAACGACCTCACGACACTCGGGTAGCCCGTCGGCGAGCCTGGATCGGTGCCGTGTAATCCTTAGAGGCGCGTGCGGTGTTCGTGCGCGAATATGCCAGTGAACACATCACTTTGGGCTATGCGACCACGGTGCACTCCGCGCAGGGCATCACCATCGGTGATACCAACACCGAAGGTGTCTGCTATGCCATCCTCAGCGAGCACGCCACCCGGGCGATGGCCTACGTCGCGATGACCCGCGGCAAAGACGAAAACCGCGCATTCATCTATCAGCCCGTCACCGGGGAGGCCGACCACGAACACGCCACCCCGGTAGCCGGCCTGGAGATTCACCGCCTACGGCGAGGCAACAAACACGCTGCCGCCCAGTACTTCAGGATCGAATAGGACTCTAGTTGGACAGTGTTGGGCAGTGTCCGAGGTGTCCAGGTGGTGCTCCTCTCGGCTGCAGATCTTCGTTGAGCCGCGTCGGCGATGACGGTGAACTCCTGGCCGCCGTCAAAGCCGCCTGTCCAAGCTGGTCACGGTTGGCCCGCGGCGAGTTCGGCCCGCGACGCTCATAGGTCGTGCTCGATATCGTCTGTTGCTTTTTCGGCGAGCTGGTAAATGCGACGGCCGATTTGAATCCCGATGCCCATCAAAATCAACGCTAGCGGGATGTTTCCGCACACGCCGGTGATGATCGAGGTCGGCCGGTCATGCGGGGAAGCGGTCATGATGTCGAACCACACGTCGACCAGCAGCAAGACGCCGGTGGCGAACGCGGCGATGCTGAGCAGGTGGGAACGTAGAAACCCCAGAATGGCTGTGGCGGCAAGGAATACCACGAGTCCTATGTCGAACCCGACCCATGCTCCGCGCCAGTGATACGCCTCGTAGTGGGTGGGCAGCACCAGTTCTAGGTACAGAACCCAGGGGATCAGAAATATCGCCGCAGCCGACGCAACGAAAGGCCGGAAGTACTTGTCAACAATTTTAGTGATGTCCACTTAGCCTCCGATCGAGATCGCGGATTTCGTTGGTGGTAAGAATGCCGGATTAAAGCAGGTTGGACAGCCACATCCACTTCGCCATCAAGTGAGCCGGGTTGTCAATCGCTTGCTGTGTCGGCAGCACCGGCGTCGGTCCCGGCGGGGTGGGTCGCAGTATCTCGACGCGCTTGATAGCAGATGCGCCTATATTCCGGCAACGAGATGAGCGGATCTCACACCTAGGCGCCGGCAGTTTCTCTCCCGGCTCATAACTCGACGGGTCCAGGCGCTCCCGGCCACCGGGGAGGTGTCGCACCTACAGGAGCTGCACGCCAGATGATCGCCGACCTGCCGGTGCCCGATGAGCATCTCGTCGGCGCCCCGGTGCTGCCCGACCAGAACACGCCCGGTCAGTGCGAGCTACATCGCCGCCCGGACCAACACGAGGAAGTCGGCCCGCCATGCCGGCCAGGCACCAGCGCGCTAGGCCCGCGATGCCGGCCTGGCACCAGCGCTAGGCGCGCCAGTTAGCTGAGGCTGGCCGAACGGTGCGCGGCGCGGCTCGAGGGCGTTCCCCGCTGGGCTCAATGTCCCGGCCGTTGTGACAAAATGTCCCGGCCGTTGTGACAAAATCAAATCGGTGGACCCGTGCTCGCCGCCGGTGTTGTGGAGCACCATCAGCGCGCTGCGGATTCAGATGCCACCCTTGCCGGTGTGCTTGCCGGTTTGCTCATCGCCGCCGCCGCGGCCCTGATCGTACAGTGGTATCAGGGATCAGATGCCCACACGATAGCGTTGTTCGGTTCCGGCGTGCCAGTTCTCGCGCTTTCTACCTTTCTCTTCACCATAATCGCCGGAATGGATTTGTCAGGCATATCTCCCAACGACGTTCCGGTCGTTTGCCCCCAGTTGTGGAGTCAATGGCTGCTGGCAATCAATGTGCTCTTCGTCGGTAGTGCCGTCCTCGTCTGCGGGTTAGGGTGGGCGCTCGTAAGCTACGGTGATAATCTAGCGGTAAGATTTTGTGAAAAAAATGTGCCGATTGAGACGGTAGAGGACCGCCGCAGGTTCTTCATCCGTTTAAATGCATGGCTTTCAGCCACAATGATAACGGCCTCGATTGCTATTCTTGTGGTCACGAATATACTTTACTTGAAAGCCATTGGTTACCCGTACGTGGCCACTAAGTCGCAAGACGGCTGGCATTACTCGGATCAATTGAACGCGCAGCCACGCAAAGAGAACTTGCACAACGAAAGATACCTCATTTTCTTCGTTTATTTATCTGGCATCTATTTGATCGGCCGCGCATCGTATGTCGTGTTTGTTCGCACGCGCAGTGCTAGGCGCGCGAACGAGAAATCGTGTGCCGCCTATGCGGCCGCTGCCCCCCTGCCGCCGCAGATAAGAGCGTGAAGCCCCTCTTTACCGGTGGACGCCCCGCGGGTCAAGATGCGAGATTGGCACGACGTAAGAAGTTACCGATGCGCGCCGCACAGAAGTTTGTCGTCGTGGTGTGGGTCGCGCTTAGTGCACTCCTGGCGGTTTATCCGACATCAAAAATCTTGGTAGGCCGATATTGGGGCGGATTCAGTGCCAGTATAGTCATCTGGGTGGTAGTCGTCTATGTCCTGATTGCGGGTATCATCGAACTGATACCAGCCAAAAAGGACGACACCCCGACTCACAACAAAGCTGCCCCATCGTCGAACGCAGAATCGGTAGAGCGCATCCGGATTGTGTACAACTTTGGAATGCTTTCCATAACGACATACGGCGTTGTCCTGTTCGTCGTATTAGGAACCTTCTTCGTTGCCGCGGTGACCCAGGGATCGTTATGGAAACACGGACCCGCATGGACCAACCCGCAGATTATGATATCGCTCTTCCTCGGCGGGCTTTATCCAGCCCTTGTACTCACGGGGCTTAGCTCTTCAGTCCCCGCCGCCGACGATGTCGAGTCGCCAAAATGGGAGATCGTCGGTAGGCGTATATACCGTGTTAGTAGGCGTATATACCGGCGCGCTTTATCAAGCAGAGGTTTGAACTGACTCAAAGGCAAACCTCGGAAATTTCACGGTCGCCCGAGTTCTCCTTGGCCTTCCTCAAGTCGCTCGTCGGCAGCTGATAAGTAAACCCAGCGCCTTGCAGCGGTTGTTGTGAGTTACCGCAACGCCGATGCCAGCGCTTTGCAAAGCTGGCGAGAAGAAGCCGCCCTGTGGGACCCGCTAGCCGAACATCGAGTCGTGCGCTGAGTGGGACGGAGGGCATTTTATCCTGGTGCGGGGCTCCTGTTGGCCTAGTTTGCCACCGTCACCCTTCTCCTCTGGCTCACAGAACGGCAAAGGCACTGTTTCGCATCGGTTTACGCACTGCGCAGCACCAGCAGGCTGCGTGGGCTCAACGTACAGGCCGAGCCGGCGGGCAGCGCGGTCTCGTGCCGGCCTATCGACTCCGTCGATTCTGTGGTATCAAGTACCGGCATCCACATCTTGCCGAGGCTGGATGACGGCAGGGTGAACACCTGCGGGTTCCACGAGGCGTTGAACAAGACCAGGAACGTGTCGTCGGTGAGCGGTGTTCCGTTCGCATCGGTGTCGGTCAGCGCTGTGCCGTTGAGCCACATGGCAAATGCCAGCGAGCCGGAGTTCCAATCATCCTCTGTCATGGGCGTGCCGTCGGTCCACAGCCAGACAACATCTTGACCGGTACCGGGCCGAGGCTGCTGGCCGGTGAGAAAGCCGCGCCGCCGAAACACGGGGTGCGCCTTACGCAATCCGATCACACCGGTGGTGAACGCGAGCAGATCGCGCTGTTCCTGATCCAAATCCCAGTCGTACCAGCTGATGGGGTTGTCTTGGCAGTAGGCGTTGTTGTTGCCTAGCTGGGTGCGCCCGATCTCATCGCCCCCCAGGATCATCGGCACGCCTTGGGATATCAGCATGGTGACCAGGAGGTTTCGCCGCTGCTGGGCGCGCAGCGCCGCGATGCCCGGATCGGCGCTGGCTCCTTCAGCGCCGCAGTTCCAGGACCGGTTGTCGTCGCTGCCGTCGCTGTTGTTCTCACCGTTGGCCTGATTGTGCTTAACGTTGTAGGAGACCAAATCCGTCAGCGTGAAGCCGTCGTGGCAGGTGACGAGGTTCACCGAGGACTCCGGCGATTGGTCCGGGCGTGCGAACACGTCATGAGAACCGGCCAGTCGGGTGGCCAAGTCACCGATGCCGGCCTGGGCCCGCCAATAGTCGCGGATGTTGGCGCGGTAGTGGTCGTTCCACTGCGCCCAGGGCGGGGGGAACTGGCCCAGCACGTAGCCGCCGTTGGCGTCCCATGGTTCGGCGATCAATTTGACCTGCGAGACCACCGGGTCCTGATAGACCAGGTCCAAGAACGCCGCGAACTTTTCCAGTTTGCCTTCCTGGCGGGCCAAGATGGCGGCCAGGTCGAATCGGAAGCCGTCCACGTGCATTTCGCTCACCCAGTAGCGCAGGCTGGACAGGATGAGCCGCAGCACTTCGGGTTCGCCGGCATCCAGCGTGTTGCCGGTGCCGCTGTAGTCGTAGTAGTTGCTCGGGTCGGCCGGGTTCAGCCAGTAGTAGCTGGGGTTGTCCAGGCCACGAAACGCCACGCTGGGGCCGTCGGGATTGCCTTCGGCGGAGTGGTTGTAAACCACGTCGAGGATCAACTCGATGCCGGCGCGGTGCAGCGCCTTGACCATCGATTTGAACTCGGTAACCTGCTGGCCCCGCGTGCCGGCCGAACTGTATGCGCCGTGCGGGGCGAAGAAGCCGATGCTCATGTAGCCCCAGTAGTCGGTCAGCCCCGCCGGCACCGGCGTCGCGGCAGGCAGGAATTGGTGCACCGGCATCAGTTCAACGGCGGTTATCCCCAGTGAGGTGAGGTGCTTGATGATCGGGTCGCAGGCCAGTCCGGCGTAGGTCCCCTTCAGGGGGTCGGGCACCTGGGGATGTTGCTTGGTCAGCCCCCGCACATGGGTCTCGTAGATGATCGAGTCGGCCATCGCGATGCTCGGCGGTGTGTCGCCACCCCAGTCGAAGCTCGGGTCGACTACCACCGAGCGCGGGACATGCGGCGCCGAGTCACCAGGGTCGGGGCTGGTGCGATCGTTCGGCAGGTGCGCGCACGCCGACGAATCTCCGTCGTAGTCGCCGTCGATAGCCTTCGACCACGGGTCCAACAGCAGCTTGGATTCATTGGCCCATAACCCCTGCCGCGGATTCCATGGCCCATCCATCCGGTAGCCGTAGCGCTGCCCGGCACCGACCCCAGGCACGTAGGCATGCCAGACGTCGCCGGTGCGCGCCGTCATCGGCAACTTGGTCTCGGTGCCATCGTCGGCGAACAGACACAAGCTGACGGCGCCCTCACTCGTTGACGAGGAGTACACGGCGAAGTTCGTACCCGCCGGATCGGGCGTCGAGCCCATCGGCGTCGGCTGGCCCGGCCGCACCTGCGTCGGTGCGGGGCCGCCGACGGTCGTAACCGAGTGCCTCACGGTGATCAGTCCCCTACGCTAAGCCGCAAATTCACATGCAGGCCGATCTCGAATTTCATGGTTGACAGGTGGATTCGAGTGGAATGATCGGTCCGCCGGATTTGAGGGATAAGAGATACAAGTACGTTATGAGGGAATGTTCGCATCCAGGATTGAACTTCACCAGGACCTTTGGCGGAGGCGGCAGTAGTCGAATCGGGTTTAGCTCATAGGGATTGAGCACATGCTCATAGTCGATGGGTGGAGGCAGTGTCGGGACGATGTCTACGCGATTTGCGATCCGGTACGAGTTCGTGACCACCTGGTCGTAGGTGCTTGCAAACAGCGAATCCCCTGTGCGCGGACTGCCAAATGTGTACACGGCGGGGTTGGTAAAGGCCGTGTTCGCCGCCACGTCGAGGGCGAGCAGGGTCGCAAGAGATCCTCCGAGGCTGTGGCCGCAAATCGTCACGGAACTGACGGGGCGAGGAAACGAAAGCTTAGCCAATGCGTTGACCACAGCCGGCGAATTCGGCGCAGCACCGGTCCTCAAGGACTCATACATGGCGGTGAAACCGTCTTCGGTGTGGCCGGCGCCGACCAGGAAAGGGCATGGCACCTGAAGGAATTCGGCGTCGTGAATCCATTCCAGGATCCCTTCGGTACCTCGGATCGCGATCACCACATCACCGGTTTTATCCGCTTGGCAGATCAGGCCGATAGAGACTTCGTCGTCGCTTCGGCTCGGGTTAATGTCGGTCGAAAGATCATTGGCATAGATCGTTGTGACCACTGTGTAGTTCGTACCACCGGCGCTGACCGCCTTACCGGCGGCATTCGTCAAGTCGCTGGGCAAAGTCTCGTACGTCACGTTCTGGAGCTGGCCGATCTTTATCGCCGTCATTACATCCATCGTCGGCGTTGCCATGGTTGGTGCTCCCTTCTCCGAATTGGGTTTTCCGTATAGGTTTCTGTACCCGCCGGATCGGGCGTCGCGCCCATCGGCGTCGGCTGGCCCGGCCGCCCCTGCATCGGAGCGGGCGGCGTCGTGGTCTGCGTCACGATGGTCACTTTCCCTACGGCAAAGCCGTGAACCCGCAAAGCACTGTCGCAGTCTGTGGCTTATCCGGGCTCTATCGACAAACGGCCGGCGAAATGCCAATCTCATTGGATGTCGGAATTTTTGGATGGACAAGGGTGTGGTCCGCTGAGTGGACCGACCTGCGGACGGCGTGCAGGTCGCTAACGATATGTGGGCGCGACCGCCGACCGTGCTGTATGTCTAGGCCTGGTAGCGGGGACGATGACGGTGTCACTCCACAGCAGGCCGGCGGCGTCAACTCCGATGGCGAGACTGGAAATAACAGCGACGCCCCGCTCGACGAGTCCCCGGGCGATAGCACTGGCCAGCCGGCGACCGCGGTGCGACGCGTCGCGGGACCCGACCACCGACAGGCCTACCTCATCGGCGGCCGGACGGGTTCACACCACCGCCGAGCAGAGTCGATCCAGACAACGCGCACGACGAGCCGCATTGAGGGTGGCGCAGGGATCGACAGTGGTAGCCGGTTGGACAATCGGTACTCGTGTAGGGAGGTGCAACGCGGCCACTAATTGTGCCGATCCCGGTCCGCTGAGCGGACCGAAGCCTTGCCCGCCAGCACGGCTCCGGGGACCGTTATTGAGGAATCGTGTGCCAGAAGGAGGTTGTCATGCATCAGGTCCATCCGCCCCGGCGACATTCGCCTCCAGGCGGAGAATTTACTACGGACTGTTTAAGCAGCACCGGTGATGCTATATGGGTCAACGGCAATACGTCGTGCCCGTTCGCCCAGAATGTCCTCGAACAGTACGAGATCGCGAACCCAGAAGGAGCGGCCTCAGGGGCGTCGTCGTGGGTGTTCGACGCCTGGAGCCCCGTAACGAACCAGAACTACACGATGACCTGTCTGAGGGAAGGCGATGCAGTCATTTGCCGGGGCGGCAACGACGCGGCGGTTTTCTTCTATATTGAATAGCCCCTGGCCGATGACATGCCGCCAGCCGAAATATGCCGCCCCGCAATGCCGTCGAGTTCACGATGGGGTGCGACTTCACGATGACCGGTTGCCGCGGCGGGAGCGGAGGAAGTCGCGGGTGTAAGTCATGACCCGCGCTACTAAAGGAGCACTGCATTGTGGGTGCTGCCAGATTTACAGCTCGAATTAACACGTACCTTTTCCCGGCGGATGCGGCTTCGCCGCTTGGACCGGTGCAGCAGGAGCAAACCCAGGAGGGGCACGAAGCGACCCTTGTGATCGAGTGGGACCGCCAGCCAGGCGTCGCAGAGCAGACGAGCCCGGTGACGTCGCTGACGTGGATAGTCCACCAGGACCCGCATAACCTGGGATCGGCGCTCGAGACCCTCACCCTTTTCCCGGACCCAACCAACACCGTGGTCCAGGACGGGTTTTACTTCGACTTCGTCGCGTGGGTCGGGACCCCCCGAGGAGTTAGTCTCCGCGGCAATCTGTGCGCGTCGTTCCCGGTTGAGGGCGAAAACGACGAGCACATTGCCGCATTGTCGGCGGTCTATCGAGGAGATAACTTGGCGGCGCTGGTTGCCTTCGGTGTCGTCAGCGGAGACCTTTCCGGTATCCCGCCGTTCCAGGCCAAGACCGCGGCCAGCCCAGCTGCCTCGTTAGCCCTCGTAGGGCTGCGGCCTAGGCACCGACCGGCGGTGTTCTTGCTTGCCGGCAGTGGCCTGCAAGACCAACTCACGCACGTCGGGCTCGGGGCCGGGGCCATAGTCGGTGGTCACCCGCTCTTAGGCGGCTACCGCCGCATCGAAATGGCCCAGATGGCGCAACGCCGAAGCCTTTTCAACCAGCGCCATCGCGATGTGCTGACGTAGGCCGGGCGAGGGGTCGTCGCCATAAAGGGTGAATACCCGTTCGCCGGCTACGGCTTGCCGCGCGAAATCCGCGCTCGGTCGATGGCCGCTGCTGCTGCGGAACGCGCAGCCGATTGTGCGTCTTCCTCCCTGCCGTACGTGTTCCCGGAATCATTGGCGACGAAAACCGTGGGGGCGTTGCCGATTTCGGCCTCCCACGTCCAGGCGCCGTCCGCGAGCTGCGTCGTCGTCAGGACAACCCGTTCGCCCTGATAGGACTCTTCGTACCGCACGCTTCGACTCTACGCGGACACGCCGAGTGCCCTCTAGCAGTTGCCGCCGGGGCCACCGAACCACTCTGTCTCGTACCACGGCGCGGCGTAGAGGTCGACTATTGACGTGTAGCAGCCTGGCCATTCCACCACGGGGGTCAGGTTCGCGTTGATCATGGCGCCGCCCAGCGGGGGCCAGTAGCCGATCGTGCGTTGATAAGCGGCATGCTGCCAGCCGCGGTCCGCGAACGCGCCGCTTCCCATCGGCGGAAAAGTGGTGGTGCCCACGGTTTCCCCGCCGTAGTCGATTTCGGCGGCGCTTGTTTTGAGGGCGCCGGTGCCGTAGAGCGTGTCCGGATAGTAGCCGATGACATTGCTGCCCTGGGTTCCGTTGAAGTACAGCCACCATCGTCCGTTGGCGTGCCAGTAGGCCAGCTCGATCTCGTACTGTTGGCCGCCGTCGACGCTGATCGGGCCGAGGGCCATTCCCGGCGCGAACGACGATGAGGTCTGCACGAAGGCGCTGCAGCTGAGGTTGTAGCAGCCGGTGTGGTTGTAGGCGTCTGCGGTCCAATAGCAGAACAGGTGCGGCTGCGCGTCACCGTAGAGGGCGGGATAGACCTGCCACCCGCATTCGGCGGTCTGCAGGTTTCCCCCGTTGCCGCCGACGTACCAGTGTTGGGAGAGCGAGAAGACCTGGTTGGCGCCGATCGAGGGGCGCCAGACGTTGAGGTAGCTGTGCCCGCCCCCGTTGTTCACGTTTTGGTAGGCGTGTGCCCAGCGGTGAGTCGCGGGAACGGTGGCCGGCTCAACCGCTCGGGGAGGGCGGCCGGCTCCACCCGGCCCCTTCCGCATGAACGCTTGCAGCGTCGGGAACCGCGTCAGGTCCTCGAGGGTGACCCGCCGCATCGGGATGGTGCCCTGGGGGCAGTGCATTGCGTTGCCGAACGTGTCCTTGCGGTGGGCGCCGAGCGGGGACCCGGCCATGCCGGGCCGCCTCTCATCCTGCTCCGCCAGCGCCGTGGTTTCCGCGGCGTCGGCGGGTTCGATCGGGGGAAGATCGGGCGCCTTGGGCACGGCCTCCGACGAACCCCTCAGCGCGGGTTGCTGCTCGATCGGGATGCAGTCGAAGACGGCCCCGGTCTCATCGACGAAACTGTGCGCTGCCTCGACATCCTCGTAGAGCCCAAGAATATGACTCTTCATCTCCGAAAAGGCATCTTCGTTGGCCACCCGGCTTGCCGGTCTGGCCGCGAACTCTTGGTGCTCTGCCGGTTCCAGTGATGCGAGAAATGATCGGAGAGAAGGGATTCCCTTCGGTTCGGGGGCTTTTCTTGACCTGGTCATCTGTCCTCTTCCCTGCAGCATTAATGTTGACGAGATTCCAAACCACGGCCCGCATGCGTGCCGAAATGTAGTCAACGCGTACGGCAAGATGCACACAACGTGCCGGTCCGCTGAGCGGACCGGGTCCGGATCGGATTTGACGTAGCCGACTGCTCGTGCGGTGCGTCAACCGCTTTGCGACGGTGTTCGTGACCAACCGGCGCTGCGCCGCGAACGGGCGGGACCGGATTCGCTACCACTGCGGCCTGCACCACATCGGCCTGTCCAAGCACCGGCGCGGCACCCACGTCATCGTGCCCATCGATGACGCCGCGGCGCCCCCGAATTCCGAAACCTCACCCACTATCGAATCCGCTCACTACTCCGTTGGGGGGGGGCGCACTCCGCGCACACTTTTCAGGTCGAAGTAGTTAGAGAATTCCGAATCGCTGCCAGATAGTGGTCGACAGCTACGCGATATCGCCTTGAGCGCATGTCCAGACCGAATCGCGCCGGAATGAGCGGCGTGAGCGTACCGTTCGGAGATAATTGCGGGAAGGGTTATGCGCGCCAGCAACGCAAACCATCATGCAGTTCATAGACGGCCACGACGAGCGAACGAGGCGCTCCGGTGAGTTCGGCACCGACGTGTCCGGTTGTCGGACGACGACACGTCGGTTGGCGTCGACAGCCGCGGCGGTGTGCTTCGCGGGGTCGTGGCTGGCAACATCCGCGACCAGTGCGGCCGACCCGTCAACTCCCACCCAGCCATATAAGCCCCCGGCGCGGTCCCCAACATGGCGACACTTGTCGCGCCCGGTGATCCGTGCGGCGACGCCGAGCACTACATCTTCGGGATCAACTCGAGCTACACGCTCGTCCTCGCCTGCCGGCTGCCCGGACCGACCTACGTTCCGGAGAGTCGGCATCTGACCGGAACCGCGATGCCGGGCGGGAATTGCAACATTCCCGGACAGGAGGTTGCGCAGTCGTTCTTCGACGGAACTCCCCCGCTGTGCGTGCGGAACCCGGCGCCGACGACGCCCTTCGACAAAGCCGTGTGGGGGACATATCAGGACGACCCGTAAGGGTCTGCCATCTCAATTGGCCGAGGTTTCACATCGCGTGCCTATCGCGGCGGATCGGCCCATTCGCAGCAACTACGTCCCGGCGCCACGCCTTAAACGGCGCGGCGGGACCTTCCCGTGGCACTATCGTCCCCGCGTGGCCGGTCTTGCGGCGCGTCCCGTCTGCGCGACGGCGACCCGAGGGCCGCGGCGGGAACGATACTGCGACACAACGCGATTGAGGATCATGGTGAATCGGCGATCAGGTGGCGCAATCGGCGCTCCGGGCATCCAGCCGCCCGAACCCATACACCACCTTCATCGATTTAATTCGGCGATCGTCTGGCCATCCTCGAGTACGGCGTGGATCTCGTTCGCTTGTACGTGGGTGATCCTCACCTCGTTCGTAACCGGTGTGCTCGCTTCCATGGCTGTTTTCAGGAACGCGGCGGCGTTGCGTGCCCTTTGCAGAAAAGGCGCGATCTGGGTGATCGTCTGGGCATCATCCAGTACGGCCATGAGCTCGTCGGCCAGCGCGCGTGTGAGCTTCACGGCGGGCTCGGGCGTGCCGAACGTAATCCCCCGCGTGGCAACCCCAAGCAGCCATTCGGCGTTACGTGCCTTTTGGATAAAAGCCTCGTTGGCCATGACAGCGCCTCCTCGATTACGTCGGCGAGCGTCAATAGCGCGCCGCTCACGACGCGGGCCTTCCGTCGGGAACCCACGCAATCGCCGGACCGCTATTGCAGCGGATGCAAACTGATCGACTGAAGCGACGGGCCGGGATAGACCAGAGCCATGCCCCCTAAGACACGGAAGTCGGGACCGTTTAGCACGCCACCCGTGGTGGTTTTCGTACAGTTGTCAGAGAAGAAGCCGCCCAGCCGGATGTCACTATTCACCTGGATTTCCCTCGTCGGGTTCATTGGGTCCGGCGGCGGGGCAAGCTGCACTACTTGACATTCATCACCACCGTTCCAGCTGAGATCGGTCAACTTGCCAACACCGGTTTCGAAGACGTTGGCGGATCCTTCGGCAGCGTCAACCCTCGCTGCGAGCAATGCGGCCACGGTGAGGGCTGCCAAGCCAGCACCGCAGACGGTTCTGATGAGCATGCCGTCGTCCCCTTAAAGCGAAAGTGCGGCGCCGGGGCGCTGATGTCAGCGAACGATCCTCGGCGGGCTGTTGTAGCGCCATACGTAATCCCTACGCCTTCCCCAACACATTGTGGCGAAAACGGACAACTCATCCCCACACCGTGTCACTGAAACAGACGGTTATTACTGGAAAGAGCTGCGGCGCGCAGCCGATCGCCTAAAAGAATCGGCGCCGCTCCAAACGTGGTCGCTCACGACCACGCTTCGGAAAGCAATGGTGGTCGTGGAGTTGCCAGACCGTTGTCCGCATACCATCAGTTGCTTGCGTCATCCTCGCGATCCCGACGGGTGGTCTCGTCGTGGACCCAACAGTTCACCTAACTCGACGAATAGCCGAAGCGTCAGCATACGATTGACCCCAATCGACGACCGCAGTTTGCGAGGTCCACATGTGCAATCTGGACGGCTGTGAAGCCACAACATTCGTAATCCAGTCGCAGCACGCCGACGCGGCTCAAATACCGATTTAAGGAACGTCATTTGCCGCTCCGGTGATATCGGCGGCACTGCTGCCCTGATCACAGGGCCAGCCGAATGACCACACACCGAGGAGCTCACACAATGCCAAAGTTACCCGGTCCAACCGTGCTGGCGAGTGTCGCGGCCGCGCTGGTCGTGCTGATCGCATATTTAGCCGGGGTCATCTGGCTGATCACCCAACAAGGCGACGGCGACACCGCGTGGACCCGGTCGGTGTACATCGTCTCCGGCCTGCAGACATTGGCCTTCGCCGCGGCGGGCTGGTTCTGGGGAACCCAGGTCAACCGCGGCGCCGCCGAAGTCGCTCAGCGTCAGGCTGACCAGACCCGGGGCGACCTCCAACAGGCCAGAAACGATGTCGCGCAGCAGACCCAGCTGCGCGCGGAAGCCGAAAGCGCTCAAACCGCACACAAGGAGCGCTACCGGGCCGCGTATCTGGCGGTTCAGGCATTCAGCGCCAATGCGGCCACCGCCGATGCGGATACCGGCCTCACGGGCCGTACGGCGGGACTCGCTGCACCGCACGCCGAGGCGGCGGCCACCGATAACGCCGATCGGCTGCTGCAGTTCCTGCGCGACCTGGATCCCGACGCCATGCCGGGACAATAACGGCAACGATCGACCAGCCGCGGCGCTGCGCCTCGGCGGCGATGGCGGCGCGCTGTGCGTCGAGATCCGCACCGTGGACGGCTTGCTCATGCGTCGGTCCGCTCAGCGGACCGCAGGGTTGTCCTCTGCCGCACCGGAAACGTTGGATGCTGATTTTTAGGGCTGGGGTAGCAAGCACTAACTCCATCTAGGACACCTCCCAAATGAGGAGAACAGACCTACTCAAGGGGCCTCTCTATAGTCAGCGCCTCCGAGCGCCATCCATCATCGAACGCATTTCTGTTGTATGGCTATTTGGGCGGTGTCGGGGTATGGGCTTGGGGGCATCGCGGGCTACGGCGATGATTGTTGTCTTGATAATTGCTGCGGCCCTCCTGTTTTCACATGCAGGTATGGCAGACCCTTCGCGCCAGGTGGTCCAAATCCGGTAGGCAAAAAGACGCCGTCAGGAAAGTAAGCGACAGCAATTCCCTCGCCTTGCAAGTGGTACGCGGTCGGCGCTTCCCGCAGCCGAAAACCGCTCCAGCGCTTGCACATCTCAACTCATCGACAACCAGTGGCAGGATATGACGGCTCTCCGATCTTGAGGGGGCAGCTGTGACTTCGCCGGATCCGGCGTGTCGTTGGGGTAAGGGGCCCTTGGCGTTCTGATGTCTGAAAGTAATGAATCTCAATTGCCTTCCATCGGCAGAAACCGTTCCTTGCTGTCCCTTGCCGACCTCTGCTCAGGGGTTGTTCGTCGTCGGCTCGGACGGCTCCACAACGCTGGCGTCGCGCTCCCAACCTTCGTTCTCCAGCTTGATGCGCTCGATCGCCGCGGCCGCGATGCCAGCATCCAGATCAGGCAGCGTGTATTCGGACGGCCAGCAGCGGTAGACGTTCCAGGCCATCACCAGCTGGCCGGCCTCGTTACAGAGCTCGATGCGGATATCCTTGCGGAAGTCCGCCAGGGACTCCTCCGATCCGAGTCCGGCACCGAGTGTCCAGACCTTGTTCGCCCAACTCTCGAAGGCTGGGTCCTGCGTCAGCCCGCGCTCCAAGGTGATCGGTTCGAAATCGGTCCGCCCCGGTGCCTTGCGGTCGGTGGACGGATCGCCGCCCTCGCGATGCTTGATCACCTCTGTAATACGCGATAGGCCGCTGACGCGCGAGATCCCGGGGATAGACTGTCCGTCCCATTGCACCCGGAACTTAAAGTTCGGGTACGGATCGTGCCTCTCGGGATTAACTGGAAACTCGGCCATCAGCGTCTCCTGTTTTCAACGTGTTCTCAAAGATCTGGATCACCATCCCGTCGTTCTGGGCGGCCCTTGTGCCAGATCACCGAGCCCGATCATGGTGCTGGTCGGACAAGGGCGCGTGGCCCGGGCTGCCGCAGGAGCTGCACCGGTCGTAATGTACCTGGTAAAGACGCTTGTCTCTCGCCGCGACACCTTCCCCTTGCTACACCCGCGATCGGCCGCCGAAACGCTCATCGATGCCGCCACCAACGACTCAGGGAAATGACGAGACGGAACACTCCTTGGTCGTGGTCCCAAACTGGTCCCACCGGCCCTGGCATCTGCGGCCAGTAACGATCGCCGCATTTCAAGCCGTGCTTCTCGTTGTCGGGCTGACAGGATTGGAACGTCCGACCATTTAGCCCCCAGTCGGACAACGGGTGAATTGCGGAGGCGAAAGTCACAGTGGGCCAGCCGCTTCCGCCCGCGGTTGTGCGACCTTTGTACCGTGAGGGAGCAGTCGTCAGCGCCGCCGTGCTGGGCAGCCACACCCAAGACCCCGACCCGGCTTGGTACGCGGCGTTGCGTGCCGCGGCGTCTGAGGTGAGCTCTAGCGGGCCTGTGATGGTGAAGGTGCTCCATTGCACGTCACCGCTGCGTTGCACGCCGACGTGGATGTTGGAGTATCCGGGGAAGTTGTCGCCGGCGCCGCATTCGCGCCGGGGTAGTTGAGTTCCTACGATCCGGATTTGCACACCCTTATTGTTGCGCGTAATTACGCGGACCCTTCGATGAACCGCCTGTGCAATTCCTCTGTGAGGATGTGGATTTGGCGGGTCAGCTCGGTGTTGGTTTTGAGCTCGAGTTCCTGGGCTTCGAAGTCGTGATCGGCTTTGGCTTGTTGGAAGGCAGATTGACGGTTCTGGCCGATCATGACGAACGTCGACAGAAAGATCGCTTCAAGTGACACCACCAGAGTCAGCGTCGGCCACGGGTTCTTCTCGAGAACCACCATCCACACGGCGAAGAGGACGGCGTGAAGCCAGACGAAGTTCATCGAGCCGGCGAACGCGGTGATGGTATCGGCCAGTCGCAACTAGAATTTGTCGCTTCGTCTCCTAGCCTCCTCCAGCACGGCGGGATGGTGGCGTTGACTATTGCGCAGTAACCGGTGCGGAATGAGTTGAGGAGTTCGCCGACCGCGGTTGGAGCCTGGGGTTGTCATGTTCAGTCCTTCCGGGGCCACAGGGTTTATTTTGGCCTGAAGGTCCTGAACACGCGGACCTTTATCGGGGGAGTTGAAGACGCTAGTGTCGCAACCTATTGAGCTGTTCATCGACTTGTAGGGCGCTGGCGGCCGTCTTGTAGCTCTCGACGACACCCTCCAGCCGCGCCGGAGAGCCCTCGAAGCAGGCCCAGTCAAAAACGGCCTGACACACATGGTCGGCCAGACTGCGCAAGATGCCATCCCGAGGAGGGTTGTCAATGACCCTGATCGCGGCCGTGCAGAGCATTCCCTTGTCGACGTTATCGTCCTGCAGTGCCCGCCGCGCCATTGTCAGGAGCGCCCGGGTATGTACACCCTCGAAATCCATCAATCCCCCGTGCTTCGTAATAGGGTTGCAGCGCGTCCGCCTGCAAAGCACTAGACCAGCCGAGTGGTTAACCTAGCCGAACAATGAGTACACCCCGGCCACGTTCTGATAACAGAGATACATCGGTCTCAACCGAAATCGTTGTCTCAAAACCTGGTTGACAGGGCTGAGCGTCGGACTTGCCCCTCTGGAGGAACTATGTGCAGCGCAACCACCAGGCCAGAACTGGATCTAGCCGGCCAGACCGTCGTACTGATTGGTGGCAGCGCCGGGATCGGCCTGGAGACAGCCAGATGCGCGCGCGATCACGGCGCCAAAGTGATACTCACCGGCCGCAATCCGGACCGACTCGCCGAAGCCGCCCGTGACGTCGGAGCGCAACATACTGCGGCATTCGACGCCACCGACGACGACGCCTTACGAGGATTCTTCGAAACCGTCTCTACCCCAGTCGATCACGTGATGGTCACCGCAGGGGGCCCACGCTACGCGCCCCTGCTGGAAATGGACTCAGACGAAGTGCGCGACGTACTCAGCGGGCACGTAACGCTGTATCTCGCTGTGGCGCGCCACTCGCGGGGCAAGATGACCCCGCACGGCTCGCTGACATTCATGGGCGGCACCGGCGGGCGTCGTGTCAGCAAAGACCTCGGCATTGTGTCGGCGGCCACCGCCGCGCTGCCGCCGTTCACCGCCGCCCTGGCCCTCGAGCTGGCACCCATTCGCGTCAACCTCATCGCCGCCGGGTTCGTCGACACACCACTATCTGCCGCCCTACTCGGAGATCAACTCGAGGAGCGTAGAGCCGAGCTGCGCGCGAAGCTTCCCATCGGGCGGGTAGTCAGTCCCGCCGATGTTGCCGCGCTCGCGGTACACCTCATGGCCAACACGGCGCTCACCGGCGCCACGTACGACATCGACGGCGGCCAGCAATTCGTCGATTGATCGCTGCCCACGACCATTTAGTTGTAAAGCGTAGGTCAACTTTCATTCATCTTTCTGGGGTCACGGCGACGTAAGATCCCGACACATGAGCGAACCTTCGTCCGGGAGTGCCGGAAGCCTGGCGGCAGACGGCAAGTGGCAGCCGCAGCGGTGGGAGACCGCCTTCATTTACGAGACGCACGAATCCCTGCAAGAGGTTATCGATCAGGTGAGCCGACTGACGAACGCCAAGGGAGCAGAGGGGTGGGAGATCGTCAACTCTGCGGTCCAGCGGACCCAGGTCGTTCACCACTTCAAGGAATATGACCAAGTCGGCGACCGGCTTTTCGAGTGGGGCGTCGTTTGCACCATGAAGCGTCCGCTCCCGCCCGGGTAACCGGTGGTTGGCTTCGATTCAACGCATAAACAACCTGTGTCCTCGCAGGCGTTCGGCGAAGTTGATCTGATCGGGCGAGCCTGCGTCACACTGTCGACCTATCGATGTTGTTCGGCGGAACAACGACCGCGGAGGCTTCAGAGCGCAACCGACGCGGCAGATGTTCACATGCTGCTAGCCCTTGAGGAGACGCCGGTCGGCAACGCCATCGAAATGGGCGAGCTGATGCCCGAAATCGGCGCGTAGCCAGCGGGTGACCCGGATGTCGCTACTAAGCAGACGGGGCGGCGGCGTAGTCAGCGTTGAACGTCGATTCCACGGCGCCGATCAGTTCTGGCGCGATAGCGCTGCCCAGCGCGAGGGACAGTTCACGATTTTCGATAAGGCTTGTGGTGGAAAGGTTTTGGCTGCCGATGATGAGCGAGGTGTTGTCGGTAAGCATCATCTTCTCATGAATGTAAAGCCCCGATTCGGTGTTCGGGAACAGGTGCACCGAGCAACCGGCGGCTGACACCTCGGCGAGAGACTTCGTCCACGCCGGGTTCTCGGTCATAACGATGCGGCATTGCACACCGCGGCTCGCGGCTTTGTCCAACGCCGACACCACCGCGCGGTCTTTGAGTTCTTGGTTGGTGAGATCGATACTGCGGGTGGCCTGGTCGATGTGCTGCAAGAAGCTGGCGCGCGCCATCGGCGACCAGATGAGGTTCGGTGCGGGAGTGGCCTCCGGCGGCCGACCCGACGGTGGAGAGGTGTAGTCGGTATCGAACGTCGCGGCAATAGCCGCTACGTCGGTGGGATTGGTGTCCAGCACCCAGGCGTCGCGGCTGGTCGAGTAGTACTGCGGTTCCAGATTGCCGGTGCCGACTGCCGCGGTCGCGTCGTCAACGGTGATCGTTTTTTGGTGATAGATCACGCCGTTGGGAGCCCATCTGACCTGCACGCCGGCGTCGCTGAGTTGTTGGAAGGTCGCGGCGTTAGTCTGACGGCCGCGGAATGCAGCGTCGAGAATGACCCGCGTGTCCAGGCCGCGGTTGTGGGCGTCAATGAGTGCGTTCACCGCGGCGGGATCGGTGAGTTCGTACATGGTCATCCGGACCGAGCGAGTCGCACCGCTGATCAGACCAATAATGGGGGCGTAGCCCGCGTCGGGCTCCTGAATCAGCTGATAGTTTGCATCGGCCGCGTGTGCGGGCGGCGTCGCGGAATTGGTCAATCCAACGCAACCGAAGCAGGCCAGCGCGGTGGTTGCCACCGCGACGACGGTGAACGCTCTGCGCCGAGCGATGGTTGCTATCCGCATGCGCCCAATCCTATTGACGTCACCGACACCGGGTTTGTGACGTCACGCGGGCAGAAATAGCGGCGCGGCTGTGTTGCGATTACAGACGCGATATGACAGAGGGAGACGCTGGTGAAGATTCGCTTCGGGGTCAGCCTGGGCCTGACCACCGCTCCAGGACAGCTCGCTGGCATCGTCGATCAACTGGAAAACAGCGGGGTCGACTCATTGTGGTTTTCCGAGCTGGTTTACACCCCGGCAGTGGATCCCATGGTGGGCATGGCCTACGCACTGGCCCGGACTACCCGATTGAAGGTCGGTACTTCAGTCGTGGTCCTTCCAGGGCGGCATCCGGTGCTGGTGGCGAAGCAATTGGCGTCGCTGGCGGCCCTCGCACCCAAGCGAGTTCTGCCCGTCTTCGGGTTACGTTCGGCGATTCCCGCCGAGCGCGAGCTGTTTGTCGTTCCCGACGGAGAGCGGGCGGCGGTGTTCGACGAGTCGCTGCAGTTGCTGCGGTCGGTGCTGGTCGAGGATTCCCCGAGCTACGCCGGCCGGTATTTCACCGTTAGCGAGGCGGCGATCGCGCCCCGGCCGGTGCCTCCGCTCGACATCTGGTTGGGCGGTTCGGCGCCGGCGGCATTTCGGCGCATCGGCGCGCTCGGCGATGGCTGGCTCGGTAGCTTCCTGACGCCAACTGAGGCCCGGGCAGGGCGCGATGCGATCGAACATGCTGCGGCGCAAGCAGATCGACAGATCGAACCAGATCATTTCGGGATTTCGTTAGCCGTTGCTGATGGTGAGTTGCCTGCGGAAGTGGCTGCCGCCGTCCGCCGGCGGCGTCCCGATGTGGATCCGGAGGAGCTGATCGCAACGAGCTGGGATCAGCTGCATCGCCAACTCGACGCCTATCTTGACGCCGGTTTGACGAAGTTCGTCATTCGGCAAGCCGGTGATAAGCCGTTGGAGGACTTCATTGATCGATTTGTCACCGAGCTGGTCGCTCGACAGAACTGATATCGCCGACGGCGACATCGACAAGGCGGCCACTAGGGCGGTAGGCATATCCGTTAATACCGTGGGGACCCACCTTCGCTCGATATATTCGAAGCTTGCAGTCCAGTCACGCGTGCAGTCTGCCAATGTGCTGCGCGAACGCGGCGAGCTGAACTAAGTGAATGTGGCGGCGGTGTGGTGATGGGTGCGTGGCTGGGCTTCGCGGTGGGGCTCTTCATCGTGACGAGCGCCCTGCTTAGTGTCGTGGGCACTCTCGTGGTGCCGCGCGGTGTCAATTCCACGATATCGCGCTGGGTCGATCGCGCCTTGGACGCTGCGTTCTACCAACTGACCAGGCGGGTGCGGTCGTACGAGCGCCGTGACCGCATCCTCGCGTGGCAATCGCCGCTGTCGTTGCTGATACGCCTGGCGGTATGGCTCGGGCTCCTCGTTATCGGGTTCGCGCTGCTGCTGTTGCCGAGCCTGGACGGGAATCTCGCAGCTGCGTTTTCGCACGCCGGGTCGTCGATGTTCACTCTCGGTTACGCCGCACCCACCGGTACCGGCAGCACGACGCTCGAATATTTGGCGGCGTTCACGGGGCTGGTCGTCATCGGCTTGCAGGTCGGCTACCTGCCAACCCTCTACGCGGCGTTCAACCGGCGTGAGACCGAAGTCAGCCTGCTTACCTCACGCGCGGGCGTCCCAGCGTGGGGGCCGGAAATTCTGGCTCGTACTCGTTGGGGGATCGGGGACGACAGCGACATACCGGCTCTCCTCGATGACTTGTTCGCCGCGTGGGAACGTTGGGCCGCCGAGGTCGCCGAATCTCACACTACCTATCTGACATTGGCGAGGCTGCGCTCGCCGCGGCCGTTGTCGCATTGGTTGATCGCGCTGATCGCGGTGATGGATGCCGCTGCCCTCCACTTATCGCTGGCCCCGTCGCGCGAACCCAAACTTTCCCCGCGGCTGTCGCTTCGGATGGGTTTTGTGGCGATACAGCAGATCGCAACAGTCATGGGGCTGCCGGCACCCGACGATCCTGACCCCGATGGGCCCGTCACGGTCGCCTTCGACGAATTCAGATCGGCTACCGCAATGCTGCGCGAAGTCGGCTACCCGATCGAACAGACTGACGAGGAAGCTTGGCCGCATTTTCGTGGCTGGCGGGCCAACTACGGCGCGATCGCATTGTTGCTGGCCCGCCAACTTGACGCACCGCCGGCTCTGTGGACCGGGCCGCGACGGTGGGCGTCGATGCCGATCCCGCCGCGGCGCCCTCCCGCCAGATTCGCGCGGGACGCCCGGCGACGGCGAACGTAGCGAAGCGCCTTCCGCGACAATGTATTAGACGCGATCTGCGTCCAGGCCGCGGATTTAAAACACTAATGGCTGCGCATCACCGTGTGCTTCGAGCGTGTCTCGCTTACTACGGGGTGATTCGGGAGCCAGCGAAACGCTTTGTAGCGCTTCGCATAGCCGTGGTAGTGGGAAAACGAACATGGCGCGGCCGTCGAACGTTTCTTGCGTGACTAACCCTTCGGACCGAACGGCCCACCGTCGAAACGCTCCCGGGTGGCGAGTTCGGCGACGCTGTTGCGCGTCAGCTTCGTCAGCTGCCGCTGGGGCTTGCCCAGCGGCAAGACCGCGGCGACCGCGTATGACTCCGGCAGGCCGAGCAGATCGCGGACCCGCGGCTCCTCTGCCACCACGTTCGTGGTGATGGTGCCCCCATAGCCCTCGTTGCGCGCGGCCAGCAAGATGTTCCACACCAGCGGGTATATCGACGCGCCGCTGATCACACCGATCCGGTCGAGGTCCTGATCGAACGCGGCAACTACCTCGAGGTCGACGCAGACCACAAGCACCACCTCGGCGTTGAGCAGCGGCGCGGTGAAATGGGGTGGCACTTCGGTGGCCGCTATCTCCGCTGGCGTCACTTTCGGCGGATGCACCGGGTTCCAAGGGCTTTCACCGTTTCCCAGCTGGGCGAAATACCGTCGGGCGCCCGGAACCGACAGCTCGGCTAGTTTCTCGCGGGTGGCCCGATCGCGTATCACGATCACATGCGCGCCCTGCCGGTTGCCACCGCTCGGCGCGAACCGCGCGTTATCCAGGATGCGCTCGAGCACATCGTCGGGCAGCGGATCACCGGTGAACTCGCGTACTGCGGCGGTGGTGCGCATCACGTCATAAAGCTCCATCAGCCCATCCTGGACTGTGGGAATCTGAGATCAAAGGACGGGCTGCGCGGCTAGGTTGTGGCTCGCGGTTTGGGTAGCACTTCGCGGCCGATGTTGCGGGCTGCAGCCGCTGCGGGGAAGCCGGCGTAGCCGGCCATGTGGTAGACCACTTCTTCGATCTCTTCGATGGTCAACCCGTTGCGCTGTGCGATTGGGAAATGGAATTTCAGTTCTTCGGTGGCCCGCAGCGCGATAAGCGCGCCGAGCGTGACGAGGCTACGGGAACGACGATCCAGCCCCGGACGGGTCCACAGGCTGCCGAAGACGTGGTCGAAGGTCAATTCAGCGAGTTCGTCGGCGAAGCCACCGTCGCGCAAGCTTGTTGCGTCGTCCGGGAGCAGCCCAGGCATCAGCTCCCTGAAAACGTTGATGCCATCTGTGCGGGCTTCGGTCATCGGTCTTGGCCTTTCGGTGCGGAGGGTTCGCGGGAGATCTGGTAATCGAGGTAGGCATCCCAGTTGTCGACGCGCCGACGCAGCTCATCGATGACTTGCGGGTGGGTCGGCACGAAAAAGCGATTATGCAGAATCGCTTCAGCCACGAGGTCGCCGATTGGCGCGGGGTCGAGTAGTTCAAATTGATCACCGGGGGTGCGTATGGCCGTGCCGGCGCCGAACTTCGGCACGGACGATGCGATGTTCGTGAGCACCGGGCCGGGACATAACAGCGTGACGCCGATGTTTTTGGGACGCAGATAAAGTGCCAGGCCTTCACTGATTTGGACGATCGCAGCCTTGGTTGCCGCGTAGGGCAGTCGGTCGTAGGAATAGGTGAACAGTCCGGCGAAGGACGCGGTATTGACCACATGCCCGCTGCCCTGGTCGAGCAGCAGCGGTAGAAACACGGTGTTGCTGCGCACGACCGACATCAGGTTGATGTTCAGGATGCGTTGCCATTCGGCGACCGGAATATCCTGCGGCAGGCCGTTGGTAAGCACGCCGACGTTGTTGACCACGATGTCGACACGGCCAAACCGCTCCAGCACCGCATCGCGGACATCGTCGAAGGCATCAAGTTCAGAGACGTCGCTGGGGCAGGGCACTGCGACGGCTCCCTGCGCCGTGAGGTCCGTCGCCAATGCGGTGATCCCGGCGGTGTCCATGTCGACTGCGACGATATGGGTGCCACGTCTGGCAAGGGAGTTGGCGATCGCGCGGCCGATGCCGCTGGCCGCTCCGGTAATGACGGCGATCTTGTCCTTCAAGGTGTTCATCGAATGCGCGCCAGTGGGTTGGTGGGTTGCCATGGAGTTGGGAGTAGTACTTCGACGCAGGCTTGTTCGGCCAGGGGGTGAGCCAACGGCAGGTGGCTTCCTGACTTGATGTGTTGAAGCATTGAGCCGCACACTCGAGACCCGTCCGTTTGGTGTTTCTTTCTTGGTGGCCATTGTCAAACGACTCACCCTACTGCGGCTGTAAGTTGCCGTTTTCGGTGCGATCGGCAAGTGTGGTCGACAATTGGTTGTCGAGCCTGCGCGAAAGGGTCGGGGCCATGGCCACCCTGGTATCGGTGAACGTCGGTCTGCCGAAGAACGTCGCGTGGAACGGTCGTACGGTCTACACCGGCGTCTGGAAGCAGCCCGTGGCGGGCCCGCGCATGGTCCGCCGGCTCAATGTGGACGGCGACGGCCAAGGCGACCTCGGCGGGCACGGTGGCGAAAACCGCGCCGTGCTGGTGTATCAGGTTGACTCCTATCGGTATTGGTCGCGCGAACTGGATCGGGACGACCTGCAACCCGGCCATTTCGGCGAGAATTTCACGGTCGAGGGTTTGCCGGACACTGAGGTCTGCATCGGCGATCGATACCGGATCGGCCAGGCCGTCTTCGAAGTCAGCCAACCGCGGGTGACCTGTTACCGAGTCGGCATGCGGCTGGGTGAGCCGCAGATGGCCGCGCTGCTGGTTTCCCACCGCCGCCCGGGGTTCTATTTCCGGGTCATCACCGAAGGACAGATTGAAGCCGGACAGGACATCGTCAAAGTCGGCGCAGGACCCGAGCAGGTCAGCGTCGCCGAAATCGATGCGCTGCTTTACCTTCCCGGCCATCCCCGCGACGCATTGGAACGCGCCTTGCGTATCCCCGCGCTGAGCGCCGGTTGGAAGGGATCCCTGCAGAACCTGCTCACCCAGGCGGCCACCACGTCGACATCGGCGGGCAACACCGGCCTGACGGCCGCCGCCAGTAGCCCCCCGCCGGCTTGGGCCGGGTTCCGTCGCCTGAAAGTGACGGCAACCCAAGAGGAAAGCCGCACCGTTCGCTCGATCACGTTGGCCGATCCGGACGGTGCGCCGCTGCCGCCTTGGCGGCCCGGACAATCGATCGCCGTGCGCCTTTCCCCCGACGACACCCACCAGACTCTGATCAGGAACTACTCGCTGTCCAACTGGGCCGGAGCCGGGACCTACCGGATCGGCGTCAAACGCGAAACACACGGCACGGCAAGCACATACATTCACACCCACGTGAAGGCCGACGATACCCTCCAGGTCGCCGCGCCCCGCGGCACGTTCTTCCTCACCGAATCCGAATCACCGGTCGTCCTGATGTCCGCGGGCGTCGGAGTCACGCCGGTGCTGTCCATGCTGCACACCCTGGCCGCGACCGAGTCACCACGGCAGGTCTGGTGGCTGCACGCAGCCCGGGACCAGTCCCACCACCCGTTCGCACTCGAAAGCCGGGCACTCCTTAACCTGCTGAGCAACAGCCACATTCGCGTCTTCTACAGTCGACCCGAGCCGGCCGAGCAGCTCCCGGCCGGCGCCGAGCACGGCCGGCTGTCCGCCGCGACGATCGCCCGACTCGGGCTTCACCCCACGAGCGAGGTGTACCTCTGCGGGCCCGGAAGTTTCATGGACGACGTCAGCGCGGAACTTGTGGGCCTGGGCTTTGCGTACGCGCAGATCCACACCGAAACATTCGGCGCCACGGCCGCACTCACACCGGGCATTGCCGCGGCGGCGGTCCCGCCGCATCTACCGGTCGGTGCGCCCGGACCGGGACCGCAGGTGCAGTTCGCCCGCAGCGGCATATCGGCACCATTCGGTCCGCCCGCCACCAGCCTGCTTGAGTTCGCCGAAGAATGCGACGTCCCGGCGCAGTGGTCATGCCGCACCGGGGTATGCCACAACTGCGAGACGGCGCTGATCGCGGGAGCCGTCGAGTACACCCTCGATCCTCTGGAATCACCTGCGCCGGGCAACATCCTGCTCTGCTGCTCACGACCGGCCGAACCCGTCGTCGTCGACCTGTGACTATCGCTGCGGTAGCGGGCGGGCACGCACCAGGGTTGGCCACCAGAACCACGGTCCCAGGATTCTGAGGATGCACGGCACGACGAACGAACGCACGATCAGTGTGTCGAGCAGCAGGCCGATGCACACCGTGGAACCCACCTGACCGATGGTTCTGAGGTCGCTGGTAAGCATTGCGAGCATGGTGAACGCGAACACCAAACCCGCCGATGTCACCACACCGCCGGTGCTTCCGAGCGCGCGGATCAGGCCGGTGTGGATTCCGGCGTGAAGCTCCTCTTTGACACGGAGGATCAACAGTAGGTTGTAGTCCGAACCCACCGCCACCAGGATGATGAACGTGAGCGGCAATATCAACCAGTACAGGGGCAGGCCGATGAGGTGCTGCCAGACGAGAATGGAGAGCCCGAACGCTCCGGCGTAGGAGAAGGCCACCGTGCTGGGGATGACCAAGGCGGCCATCAGACTTCTCGTCAGGAACAACATGATCAAGAAGATCAGCACGAAGGCGGCGATCGCCACGATAAGGAGATCGGACATGGCGTATTCCTTGATGTCCTTGTTGGTCGATCCCGAACCGCCGATATAAACTTTCGCGCCGGCCAGCGACGTCTCTTTGAGCGCCGCAGTTATCGCTGTGGGGAACTGTTCGACATGCTGCACGCCTTCCGGGCCATTGGCGTCGCCCGTGTGGGTGATAATCAACCGAGCAGCCTTGCCGTCCGGCGACATCAGGAGCTTCATGCCCGTCTTGACGTCTTCGTTGTCGAAACCCTCGTGCGGGATATAGAAGAAGTCATCGCTTTTGGACTGGTCGAAGTCGAGCCCCACATTGACCTGGTCGAAGAATGTCTGGTCGGTCTGTGTGGACTGCAGAGACGAGGAACCGTAGGTGTTGGTTAAAAGACGCGCTAGAGCCTCCGAGTCGTCTGCTGTGAGTTTCAGCTGCGTGATGATTTGTGGAAAGGTCTTGTCTATCTCTTGCAGGGAGATTTTGGCGTATTTGATGTCTTCGGCCAACTTGTCGATGTTGTCGATTGCCGCGAACACCGACCTGAACGTCCAGCAAATCGGTATGTCGAAACAATGCTTCTCCCAGAAGAAATAGCTTTTGATCGGACGGAAGAAGTCGTCGAGGTTCGAGATCTCCTCATTCAAATCGTCGGAGACCCTTTGCAGATCCTCGACGGTGAGGACCGTCTTGTGCAGCTCGTCCGACACTTTCTGGAAGTAGTCGATCTCTTTCCGCAAGACGGCGACGGTGTGGGTGGTGATCTCTGCCTGCTGGATGGTATTAGCGTTTTGCTGCACGTTGAACGGGAGCTGTTGACCGCTCCCGCTTCCTTGCGTGGTGAACAAGTACGGAATTGTGGCGTGTTCCAAAGCTCGGCCCATGGGCCTGGTGATGCTTTGCACCATCGCGACGCCGGGAAGGCGCTCGAGAGCCTTGGCAGCGCGGTCCAGCGAGATGAAGTCGGCCGAGTTTCGCATGTCGTGATCCGACTCGATCATCAGCATCTCGGAGAACAGCTTGCTCTTCGGGAAGTGCCGATCGGCCGCCTGGAAACCCCGATTGGCGGAGCCGCTCCGCGGCTGGTACTCACGGTCGTCGTAGTTCTGCCGGTACGTCGGCACGAAGATCGCCCCAAGCATGACGGCAGCGGCGCTGGCGAAGAGGATCGGCACCGGCCACCGGACCACGCTCGTCCCGATCCGCCGATATAGATGCGCCTTGGCCTTGCTTTTCGGGTCGAAGAGCCCGAACAGGCTGCCCACGGTCAAGAAGGCCGGGCCGAGCGTCAGCGCCGCCGCGATGGTAAATAGCATCGCGATAGCGACGGCCGGCCCCATCGTGTGGAAGTAGTTGAGTCGCGCGAAAGTCAAGCAGTAACACGCTCCCGCGATCGTCAGCCCCGAGCCAAGGATGACCGGCGTGACACTCTTATATGCGGTGTAAAACGCCTCCTCCCTGGTTTCGCCGTCGTGTCGCGCCTCGTGGTAGCGGCCTATCAAGAAGATGCCGTAATCCGTTCCCGCTCCCAGGGTCAGCGCGACGACGATGTTCACGGCGAATGACGAGAGCTCGATGTACCCGAGATGCCCGAGGGTTGCGATAACCCCCTTCGCGACCAGCATCTCGAACAGAACTCCGGCCAACGGCACAAACAGGGTGACGGGGGAGCGGTACACCAGCAGCAACATCCCGATGATGAGGAAGATCGTCACGATCGTGATGTCATTCAGGCTTGAATTCGCAATAGCCACCGTGTCCTTGGCGAGCGGCGCCGCGCCGCTGACGTAGACCTTGAGCCCGGGTGGCGGCGTGTCGTTCGCGACGATATCCCGAACGGCAGCAACGGACTCGTTCGCTTGCATTTGGCCGATATCGCCCGCGAGGCGCAACAGCACGTACGCGGACTTGCCGTCGAGGCTCTGCGCCCCCGCCGCGGTGATCGGCTTCCCCCACAGGTCTATGGAGGACTGCACATGCTTGGTGTCTTGCAGCAGCCGGCGCATCAAATCGTCGTAATACTGATGATCCGCGTCGCCCAGTGGCCGGTTGGCTTCCAGCACGACCATGGCCAAGCTGGTCGAATTGGACTCCTGGAACTTCGCACCGATGGCCAGCAACGCCCGCTGCGACGGTGCGTAGTGCGGGACCACCGGTCCCGCGAGCTCTTCTGCGACCCTCTCCACCTGGGGCATGAAGGTGTTCGTCGACACGGCGAGAAGGGCCCAAAAGGCGATGATCGGTATCGCGAAGGCGCGAACCATTCTGGGTACGAAGGGGCGTTTCGCCGGAGGCTCCACCCGATGTTCGCTCATGCGGATTTCACCAGGCAAAAGACGTGTGCATCCTGATGGGTGTCGGACTGTTCAGCGCGGACAACGCCGTTCACCCGCAACCGGCAGCCGACTTGACCACCATGAACCTGCGCCGAGATGCTGCCGGACACCACGGTGAGCGTGGTCGACTCCGTGTGCGACCATGGCAAGGTCGTGAGATTAACCTGATGCGGATGCCCGTCGATGTCCACCCAGACGAGCATCCCCCCTTGCCCGACGGAGCCGAACAATTCATACGTGAGCCGTTTGATACTGAACTCCGGAGGTGCTGCCGGTTCATTGACGGTGACGACAGGAGGCGGCTCGGAAAACTGGTGCACCTTCCACATGGCCACCGCACCCACGCCGACCGCAACGACAGCAACTAAAGGCATCCAGACTCGCGCCAAGACAGTCCTGCCGACTGAACGAGGGCTCACTCCATCACCTTTCGGAATCCGGTCCCCGACCTCGTGTTCTCGCTTCGCCTACGTCGGCCATATATCAACTAGGTTGAGATATGGCCGATACGACACTACCAGCCTCCGCAGGAACGCGAGCAAGCGGTGTGCGACGTTATCACCTGTTGGTCCAGTCGGCAGCGCGTAAGAATCAACGTCCAACGCACCGGAAATCACCGAAAAGGCAGCACCACATGCCTTGATTTGCTTCATGAAATATTCCGCAGACGCCTTTTCAACCTTATGCTGCGGAGAATCTGAGTCGTGAAGTTCGTGGCGGCCAACATGGGGAACACTCCGAGAAATGTCCGTTCGGATGGCGTTGCTCCATGCAAGTGGTAAAGACTCCCGAACACATAAAAGAGTCCCAGCATGAACAGAGTGGCGGGGATGCAGAACGTTATCACGGAGCTGCGAGCACCGATGATTTGCTTCGCATACTCCAACTCATCCGCCGACATGGGTTCGCCCTTGCGCACTTTGCGCGTAACTGTTCTGGCACTGCCTATTTCGTCGCCTATCGGATTAAAGGTCCGAGCCTCGAGCCGCCTCACGTATAGACCAGCAAAGATGGCGAACACCAAAGCCAGCGCAAGGGCGACTATGGTCACAAAGGCAAATAAAGACGATTCCATTACTCCGCTCCTCGCTTCGCCGTTGGACTACCGAAGACTCCTCGGAACGCTACCTCGGTAGGGAGTAGTGCTTCGACCTGACCGATGGCGTTCGGGTCACGTGCTCCGAGGAATGAATCCGGGCACGCCGGTGTGAACCACCGTGTTCAACCTGACGTTCGTGGTGATGCGGTTTCGAATGTCGGACATGGCGTCTTCAGGGAGTGTCGAGACCTCGAAGTTCTCTTCGATTCGGTGAGGCTTGGTCGAGGTGGTCAGGTAAGCAGTTCCGCGCTGCACAGCCCAAGACAGGGCGACCTGGGCTGGTGTCATGCCCAGGCGCTCCGCGATACCTGTGATAACCGGGTCTTCCAACACGTTTGGCACCGACGCATGTCCCAGCGCCGCGAACGCCAGCAGGACGATTCCATGCTCCTGACAGAAGGAGAGCAGTTCCCATTCGGGAAGGTACGGATGGGATTCGACTTGCACCACGGCGGGCTTGATGCGCGCGACCGCCACGATCTCCCGGACTTTTTCCAATGTGACATCCGACAGGCCGATCGACCTGCAGCGACCGTCGTCGACAAGTGCCTCCATCGCGGCCCAGGTGTCGGCTAACGTGACTCCGTCGTCGTAGATCACCTGACCGTTCTCGTCACGAGGATCTTGATCGTCGCCGGGGCGGAAGGCGAACGGCGTGTGGACCAGATAGCAATCGGCATAGTCGATTTGAAGGCGCTGGAGGCTGGCGTCGAAGGCCGGCTTGACACGCTCCGGGCGATGATTGGTGTTCCACAACTTGGTGGTGACGAACAGCTCTTCCCGCTGAACCGTTCCGGCCTCGAACGTCTCGCGGATCGCATCACCAACCGCCTCTTCGTTGCGGTACCGTTCTGCGCAATCGAGATGTCGAAACCCCACTCCCAGTGCAGCCTTGGTGGCCTGCTTGGTTTCGGCAAGATCCGGAATGAGCGTGCCAAACCCGACGGCGGGCATCGCGCCCTGTCCATCGGCAAGGGGTATCCGCGAATGGCGAAGCGCATCGGGTGCTGTCATCGGATCATCGACAATCGGCTGGTCGCGCGCTCGTCAGGATGAAGCGCGAGGGCCATGCTGTCGCCGCGCGTCCAGGCATGCATCGGCAGAGATTCCACGACAGTGATCATGTCAGCTGCATCGTGGGCACGCCATAGGCCACGAGCGCGTGATCTGCGGGGACGTTTCACGCAGGTCGTGGGCATTAAATCTGCGGTCGACATCTATACCGGCAACGTTTCGCACCGTAGCATCTGCTGCTGTAGACGTCCTGAGCTTCTTCTCTTCACGCGGAGGCCAACTCTGATGTCACGAGTAGCGATCATCACTGGAGCAAGCCGCGGAATCGGTGCCGCGACGGCGCGGGTTCTTGCCGAACGCGGGTTTCGGGTGGTCGTGAACTACCACTCGAGCGCCGAGGAGGCCGAAGAGGTGGTCGCGGCCATCACCGCGGCTGGGGGTGAGGCGGTGGCCACTCGGGCCGACGTTACCGTCCCCGACGATGTCTCAGCGATGGCCGGCGACACCGAAGAGCGGTGGGGGCGAGTCGACGTGCTCGTGCACAACGCGTTGATCCCTTATGACATCACCTCGTTCGCCGATCTGACCTGGGAACAGCTCGGCGGAAAGCTAGACCGAGAGCTGCACGCCGCGTTCCTACTCACCAAAGCTGTTGTGCCGGGCATGATTTCGCGTGGCTATGGCCGTCTGCTCTATCTGACCGCCGAGCCGTCGCGGCATCCGCGCAACGGCATGATCAACCTCGGCGTCCCCAAGGCGGCCGTGAATCAATTTGCCCGCTACATCGCACTTGAGCTGGCGCCGCACGGAATCACCGCCAACCTCGTCGCGCCGGCGACGGTGCAGGGAACCTCGATGAACCAGAAGCTGACACCGGAGAAACTGCATGAGCTCGGTGCGGCTGCGCCGATGGGACGACTCGTCACGCCCGACGAGGTGGCCGAGACGTTGGCGTTTTTGGCGAGTGAGGATTCCGGGTTCACCACCGGCCACTATTTCCCGCTCGACGGCGGTCTGACGATGGATTGAATGCGACCATGCCGCATCGGATTTCATCCAGATAGAGGAAGGTCTCGCCATGCACACGATCGACCTTGCTTACGTCGGGCGCGGCATCCATGAGGAGCTGGTCGCCTACGTCGCCGATCAGGAGGGCTACTTCGAAGACGAGGGTGTCCACGTGGCCTTACGGGATGGAACCCGCTGGGACATAACGCGTGTGCGCGCCTGTGCGACCATCGGGCTCGGCCGCGGACTGTTGTCGCGGCTGACCGACGGAATCGAATGGACCGTCCTCAGCGTCAACACCGACCGGCCGTTGTTTTGGTTCCTCGGCAGCGCCAGCGTGAAGTCGATGGCGGATCTTCGCGGCCGCCGGCTCGCGGTCCACGCGCCGGCTAGTCCGCCCGGGACTTTCGCGCGGATCGTCCTGCGCAAGCACGGCCTGGACCCAGATCGCGACGTGCAATGTGTGGTACGGCATCCGGGCGACTATCAGATGGATCTACGGCACCTTCGTGACGGCTCGATCGACGCCGCCTACGTCGGCAGCACCCTGGGACCCGAACAGGTCGCCGCGGAGGAGGGCTTCCATGTGTTGGCTTGGGTGGGCGATCACTTCCAGATCCCCACCGTCGGAATTGCGGTGGACCCCACGCACAATCCGATCGACAGCCCGGCGGTGCAGGCACTGGTGCGGGCCAACCAGCGAGCCCTGAAAGCGATGGCGGACCAGCCCGATCTGGCTGTCGGCTACATCGCGTCGTTCCTGGACCGGATGACACGCGAGGAGGTCCAGCGCTATTACGAGCGCTACATCCGTCCGTACTACACCTCCGACGGCCGAGTGGACCTCGAGGTCGCCCGGCACGCGGCCGACTGCGGTCGCAGCCGAGCTGGGCGTCGCGTCACTACCAGCCGACGCCTTCTACGCGTCGGCCCAATGAAAGTGAAGGCAAATGGCATCGAACGAAGATCTAACTAAGCGCAGATTTGCTCTGAACAACGGCAGCGGTGAGATCCCGGCTCTCGGGTTCGGAACTTCGCTATCCGACAACAGGAAGACCGAAGATGCCGTCAAGACAGCGGTCGAGGTGGGCTTCCGCCACCTCGACGCTGCCGAGCGATACCGCAATGAAGCGCAGGTCGGCACGGCGCTCAAGGAGTTGTTCGCGAACGGCACCGTGCGCCGCGAGGACATGTTTGTCACCACAAAGCTGTGGAACAACAACCATCGACCCGAACGGGTCAAGCCCGCGCTGCAGGCCAGCCTGGACAGGCTCGGGCTCGATGCCGTCGATCTGTATCTGGTGCACACCCCGTTCGCGTTTCAGCCCGGAGACGACCAAGATCCCCGCCACCCGCATGGTGACGTCATCTACGACGACGGGATCACCTTAGAGGAAACCTGGGCCGCGATGGAGGCCCTTGTCGACGAAGGACTTTCAGGAGCCGTAGGCCTGTCCGACATCGAGGCTCAACGTGCCCGGGAGATCATCGATACCGCTCGAATCAAGCCGGCGGTCGTCGAGGTGGAGTCGCACCCGTATCACCCGCAATGGGAACTTTACGAATTGTGCAAGACACATGGGATCATCCTGTTGGCGTTCGCGTCGCTGGGACACGCGCTGGAACCGCGACTGCTTGACGACCCTCTCATCGTCTCGATCGCTCAGCGTTTTGAAAAGACGCCTGCGCAAGTGCTTTTAGCGTGGGGCATTCAGCGCGGCACCGCAGTTCTCACCGGATCCGTCACGCCCTCACGTATCAGGGAGAACTTCGATGTTTCTGCGCTTCCGGAAAGCGTGATCCAAGAGATCAGCGAGCATGAAACCCGGATTCGGTTCAATTCCGTTGTGGACGGCGGAGAACCGGGATTCGCCGAGGTGCCTTCGGACAGGACGTAGAAATGACCGACGCTTTTGTTCTCGGCGGGACACGCACACCGTTTGCGCGCTATGGGGGATCGCTGTCGCATCTGCGACTCGATGATCTGCTGGGCATGACGATGCGAGGCGCCTGTGAGCATGTCGGGGTACCCCCCGAGCAGATCGAAGACATCATCGCGGGCTGCGTCAACGTAGCCCACGAAGGAATGGGCGACGTGGCCCGATGGGCGGCGCTGGCCGCCGGCTTCCCCGACAGTGTCGCCGCGGCCACGATCAACCGGTTCTGCGGTTCGTCGGTGAGCGCGACGGTGGCGATCAGCCATGCGATCATGGCCGGCGAGTTGAATGCCGGCATCGCCTGCGGGGTCGAGTCGATGTCCCGATCGGGCTGGGCCTACATGAAGGGCGACGCACCGTTCTCCCCCCGCGGCCCCGTTTTTCTGCTCGACACGATGTGGGCCGGCGCCGGCGGCCCACCAAATCCAATCCTGTTGGCCCGCAACGCATACATCTCGATGATCGAGACCGCGCAGAATGTGGCGGACCGTTACCACCTGACCCGCGAGGAGATAGACGCGTTCGCCTTGCGGTCCCAACACCGGGCGGCGGCAGCTCGCGACTCCGGCCGGCTTGCCAAAGAGATTATGCCCGTGTCGATCCCGGCGACCAAGAAGGCGCCGGCGCGGGTATTCGAGCACGACGAGTTCATCCGCGATGACACCACCGCCGAACAGCTGGCCGCTCTTCCGGTCCAGTCCGGCACCACTCAGATGACCGCCGGCAACTCGTCCCCGCTCACCGACGGGGCCAGCGCGATCGTGATCGCATCAGGAGAGAAGGCGGCCGATCTCGGTGTCACGCCGTTGGCCAGGGTGGTGTCGTCGGCGGTCTATGCGCTCGACCCACTGATCATGGGGCTTGCGCCGGCGTGGGCGATTCCGTTGGCGCTCAAGCGCGCCGGACTCGCACCCGAGCAGGTCGACGTCTGGGAAGTGCACGAGGCATTCAGCGCCCAAGCGCTGGGAGTGCTGCGTGAACTATCCAACCAGCTGCGCGGGTTCACCATACCCGACGACAAACTGAACCCCAACGGGGGAGCGGTCGCCACCGGGCACCCGTTCGGCGCCTCAGGCACCCGCTACGTCTTGACCCTGGCCACCGAACTGCATGAGCGCGACGCGCGATACGGGGTAATCGGTGTGTGCATCGGCTCGGGACAGGGGGTCGCGCTGGTGTTGGAGAATCCCGCGGCAGGATGACGAAAGCTCCACGGCAACAGCCCAATAGGGCCGTAGCGTGAAAGCGATGGCCGGTGTCGGTATGTCGCCGGAGCTACCGACTGTGGTATCGGCCGCCGACGGTGTCACTCGCTGCCGTTGGGCCACCGAGACGGGCCGCGATCTGATCGCCTACCACGACCTCGAATGGGGAAAGCCGACACACGACGAGGCGGCGCTGTTCGAGGCGCTTGTGCTGACGTACTTCGAGAACGGCCTGTCATGGGCGCTTGTCTTCGACAAGCGAGACAACCTGCGTACAGCGTTTCACGGATTCAGCCCCTCGGCGGTGGCCGCGATGAACTCCGACGACACCGAACGATTGATGACCGATACCTCGATCATTCGCAATCGGCGAAAGATCGAAGCCACGCTGCACAACGCTCGTGTCCTGTCGAAGCACTCGTTGTCGCAACTGACATGGCGCCATCAACCACGTGGGCACCATCGACTACGGAGCTGGGCCGATGGCCGGACGGTAAGCCCGGAGTCCCGGCGGCTTTCTATAGCGTTGCGGGAAGCGGGGTTTCGGCTAGTCGGACCCGTCGTCGCCCACTCGTTCATGCAGACCGTCGGGATTGAGAACGGTCATTTCGACGGTTGTTTCCGTGCGCCCGCCGCGGACTAAGGGCACATGAATGCGATGGGCGGGCAAACCTGACGCGGAATCGGTGCTCCCGGCGGTTGGCCTTGAATGATGAGCGCGGGCAGGCCGGAGTCGGGAGCGAAGTAATAGGCGTGGCAGACCGTCATGTCCCAGTTCGGCATCCGGCGCATCGGGCCCATGTTCGGGCACCATTCCTGACTGCAGATGTTTGAGTCGTAGCACTGTGCCGGGCCCTCCGGCGGGGCGCAACTCGGCGGAGCCGAAGGATAGTTGGAACAAACGTTGGCATGCGCGATTCCTGTTGTCGCGAAGCCGAGACCGCCGGCGACCAATACGGTCGTCGCGAATCCGACGAGCAATGACTTGCTACCCACGTCGCGCCTCCTCTTTGCCGTGGTCGTGCGCCGGACTACACCACCACGTTGCAGACGACGAGCTCATCTGGATCGGCGCCTTGCGACCACGGCCGGCCGGGCCACCACGGTCGCGAGCCGCGCGGGATTGCCCGGGTGAGATCTGCGGTGAGCATCAAGCCGGGAACCGCGATGCCCGACAGCAGTGTCACGGTCGCGGGCCGGGTCCGACAGAAAGCCTTGTCCACGTGGGGTTCCTTCACTTGTCAGGGGCCTCAAAGTATGCGGCGTTTGCAGGCCCCCGCACATCGGGAGAATTCCCTGTTTGTCGTCGGATCCGGGTGGCTCCGCAGCGCTGTTCTCTCGTTGCGCGCGGCGTTCCTTGAACCGTCGCCCTCTGTGGTAATGAGCACGGAGAACCCCACCGATCTTCGTGTACACCGTGGCCAAATCCTCGGCGGGAACCGTCGTCGACGGGGTCCGCTAATTGCTCACTCATTCAGGCGGGCTACCGGCTATGTCACCGAGGCGGCATAGATCTGATCGATATTGGATTTGAGCTTCTCGTCGAATTCCGCGTCCGTCTGGCCGATCGTCAGACCCTCGGTCAAGGCTCGCGAGAAGCTCGCGATGAGGCGGTGGTTGCGGGCCAGGATTTCGCAGCTTTCCGCGAGGCTGTAGCCGCCGGACAGGGCGACCACCCGCAGAACCCGGGGATGCTCGATCAGCGGCGCGTACAGGTCGTTCTCGTCGGGCAGGGTCAACTTGAGCATCACCTGCCCGTCGCCGGTCAGCCCGTCGAGCCTCGTTTTCAACTCATCCACCAGCAGCCTGTCCGCTGTCGGTTTGTCGGGGCTTTTGATGCTTACCTCGGGCTCGATGATCGGCATCAGTCCGCGCTCAGCGATTTTGTGGGCGTAGTCGAACTGCTGGTCGACGATCGCTTTGATCCCGCCTTCGTTCGGCTCCTGGATGAACGAGCGCATCTTGGTACCGAAGATGCCCTTATCGACGGCCCGCTCCAATAGCGAGTCGAGCTTGGTCATCGGCTTCATCAGCTGCACACCGCTTTGAGCGTCGGCGAGTCCCTGGTCGACCTTCACAAACGGCACGATGTGCTTCTGCTTCCACAAGAACGCCGCGGTGTCCTCGCCGTTGATGGCGCGGTCCATCGTCTGCTCGAAAAGAATGGTTGCCAATATCCTGTCGCCGGAAAAGCTCGGACTTGACATGAGGCGCTCACGCATCTCGTGGATGAGATTGAACATCTGCTCGTCGTCGTGATAAGCGTCCTCGGAAATCCCATACAGCTTCAAGGCTTTTGGGGTGCTTCCACCGCTTTGATCCAACGCAGCGATAAAGCCACGCCCTGACGCCATCACGTTGCGTTGCTCTTCGTTCACTGCAGTCCTTCCTTCGTTCGGTTATGGATCGCCTCGAACCCCGCCCGTGGATCCTCGGCCCCTAGCATCGCGCAGCCGCACCCCTCGCGGCTACCACTTCGCGAACAGGTCCGCAAACCGCCCCCGCCCGCGCGCCCATCGCCGGCGATACGGTGGCCAGTGAGGGAAAGGAATCTGATGGCGCAGCGCGACCACAACCCCACCGAAGATCTGTTGCAAGAGCTGTTGTGGACCTACGGACCGTGTGGCCAGGAAGAGGCGGTACGGGCCGTGTGCGCCCGCGAACTGCAACCCCTCGTCGACGACATGTGGACCGACGACGCCGGAAATTTGATCGGCTATATCGGCGCTACCAGCGCTTCCAGCGACGAGACCGGGGTGCACGAGCACCGCCACCGCCTCACATTCGGGCCCAGCGCCGCGACGCGGGTCACGGCGCACATGGACGAACTGACGATGCTGGTCAAGCGGGTCGAATCCGACGGCACGCTGCACCTGACGCAGCTCGGAATCATGTACCCGGGCAACTTCGGGCTCGGTCCCGTCGCCGTCCTCGGCGAGCACCAGACACTCACCGCGGTGCTCACGCTCGGCTCCGAGCACACCACGCAGGAGAGTCCGCGGATCTGGGAGACCAAACCCGATCAGGGCGATCGCGCGCTGGACTGGCAGCACGTCTATGTCTTCACCGGACGGACCCCCGAAGACTTGGCCGCCGCGGGCGTGCATGCCGGCACGCGGGTATGTGTCGACCGCAGCAAGCGAGATCTGGTCGAGTTCGGAAATTACCTCGGCGCCTACTTTCTCGACGACCGCGCCGCGGTGACCGCCCTGCTGCATGCGGCCCGATTAATGCATGACCGCGGGCAGCGACCCACCGAAGACGTCTACCTGGTGTTCACCACCAACGAAGAGGTCGGCGGGATCGGCGGCTCCTATGCAAGTGGCAGCTTGCCGGGCACCCTCACGTTGGCTCTGGACGTCGGGCCCACCGAGCGGGAGTACGCGACCACCGTCACCGGTGGTCCCATCGTCGGCTACAGCGACGCGCTATGCGCATACGACAAGGATGTCGCCGACCGGCTGATGCAGATCGCCACCGGTCGCGGGCTGGCGCCCCAGGCGGCGACTCTCGGTGCGTTCATGTCCGACGCCTCGCATTCCAAGGCCAGCGGGCTGGCCCCGCGCGCCGGGCTGCTCTGCCTGCCCACGTTGAGCACGCACGGATTCGAGGTCATACCGCGCAATGCCATCGACGACATGGCCGCTATCGTCGCCGACTTTCTGCTGAGCTAGGCCGCCGCGCTCGCGATCGCCACTAGGCCGCCGACTTTTCCAGGATGTGGACGCCGCAGGCCGAACCCAGGCCGATCACGTGGGCCAGCCCGACCTTGGCGTTCTCGATCTGACGGTCGCCGGCTTCGCCGCGAAGGTGATGGCAGATTTCCCAGATGTTGGCGATGCCGGTGGCCGCGATGGGATGACCCTTGGACTGCAGCCCGCCCGAGACGTTCACCGGGGTGGAGCCGTCGCGCCAGGTGGCACCGGAGCTGAAAAAGTCTGCCGCACCGCCTTTTTCGCACAGCATCAGGTTGTCGTAGTGCACCAGCTCAGCGGTGGCGAAGCAGTCGTGCAGCTCGACCAGGTCCAGATCGCTCGGGCCGACGCCGGCCTGCTCGTAGGCGGTCGCGGCGGCATTGCGGGTCAGCGTGTTGACGTTCGGCAACACCTGGCAGCCCTCTTCGTAGGGGTCGGTGGTCAGCACCGACGCCGACACCTTCACCGCGCGCCGCCGTTGCTCGAGCGACAGCGACTTCAGCGTCTCGCCGTTGCAGACGACCGCCGCTGCGGCACCGTCGCAGTTGGCCGAACACATCGGGCGAGTGTTCGGGTAGGCGATCATGACGTCGTTCATGATCTGCTCGAGGGTGAACTTCTTCTGGTAGGCGGCCAGCGGGTTCAGCGTCGAGTGGGCGTGGTTCTTCTCGCTGATCTTGGCGAACAGCTCGAAGCTCGTACCGCCGTACTTGTGGCCGTACTCGGTGCCGATTTGGGCGAACACACCAGGCATGGCTTCGGTGCCGATCCGCCCGTCGACCGGTGCGACCGCGCCGTAGCGGCCCGCCGGCGCCCAGACGTCGGCTTCGGCCTTCTTCCTGCCGCCCGCGCCGAGCAGCCCTGCGCCGGACAGCTTTTCCACGCCGACCGCCAATCCGTACTTCACCTCGCCGGCCTTGACGGCCATGATGGCGGTCCGCAGCGCGGTGGCCCCGGTGGCGCAGGCGTTGGCCACGTTGTACACCGGGATCCCGGTCTGGCCGATCTGCTTTTGCAGCTGTTGACCGATCCCGGCGTTCGCGGCCATCAGGTTCCCGGCCGCGATCACCCCGATGTCGGCCATGCTCACACCGGCGTCGGCGAGCGCGCCGGTCGCGGCCTCGGCCGCCAGGTCGACGGTGTCGAGGTCGGGATGCTTGCCGAACTTGGTCATCCGGATGCCGAGAATCCAAATTTCGTCGCTGGCGCTCATCGTCGCTGCTCCTTCGTCATTCGCGGGCTCGAAGCCGAAGCCGATCGCCTCGGTGCCCGCCGAGTCGGTCCCCATCGGGTAAGTGGCCAGGCGCACCTTCATCCCGTCGCGGACGTGCTCGGGATCGGGCTCGACGTTGATCAGGTTGGCCCGCACCTGGGTGCCGTCGCAGTCGACCACGGACGCCACGAACGGGGTGGGGATGCCCGGTGCGGCGAAGGTGACGATCGTGAACGCCCGCACCGTCCCCTCGGTCGCGACCGGGACGGTCGTGAAGCCGGTCGCGAAGCACGCGGCGCAGGCATTGCGTCGGTCGAAGAACCGGGCGCCGCAGTTGGTGCATTCCTGGGCGATCAGGTGTGGATCGCCGTCGTCGAGCACCAGATAGTCAACCAACGGGATTTTCCCGGCCATAGAAACCTCCGTCACCTGTGTTACCGACGGTAGCGCTCACGGACCAGCTACAACAGAGCGGGCACCGTCAAGTTCGATCCGGCCATGGTCAGCCGACGAGAGTTGCTGGCCTCAGCGGAAGCAAATGCTCAGCCGACCGCTGAGATCGCCCGCGTGCCAACCAGTTTCTGCACATCCGCCTAATTAGTCGTCTGCGAGCCTTTCACCGTGACGATGGATGTGCTTAAACTGCGGGCTAACGCTAGTTAAGTCGATTCGACGATTCGTAGGTCAATTGCCATGCAGGAACGGGCTCCCGTAGGTGTCGAGACCGATCTTGAATCGTTGTGGACGCACGTTCCCTGCCCCACGCTGATCGTTGATCAGGCAGGAGTGGTCCGGGCATCAAGTGCGTCAGCGCAGTCTTTGTTGCCCGCGGCGGTATCGGGCAGTCGCCTGGAAGAGGCCGCCGCGTGGCTGTCGCGAGCGCACCAACGTCTCGTGCAACCGTTTTCGATTCCGGACGGTCGGGAATTGCCGTATCGTATCCGGCAGTGTGGGCGGACGTCAATTCGACGCGTACCCGGCGATGCTGCCAGGCGGCGAGGTGGCGTGGTCGCTGGTCGAGGACTCCGGCCAAGTGTTGCGGGAGGCCCAGCACGCGCTGGCCCGCGACCAGGAGCGCGCGGCGTTTTCTGCTCGAGGCGTCGTCGGTGTTGACGGCGTCGCTGAACATCGACCGCTGTCGGGAAGCCACCGTGCAGATGGCAGCTCGACACCTCGCGGACGCGGCGGTGATCGTAGCTCCCGCGCGCCGCGGCCGGCGGATGCCGATCTTTTACAGTGACTCGTCCGGTGCGGTGGAACAGCGCAGCGTGAACGCTGATCCGACAGTGGTCGCAGGTTTGAGTGAGGCGCTGCACGGGTTTCCGCCGGTTTCCTCACGCTGGATCGACCCCGCGACACTGCCGGGTTGGCTGGTCCCGGATAGCTTTGCCGGCCCGGTCGGGTCGGCGATGATCACTCCGCTGCCCGGACACGGTGTTTCGGCGGGAGCACTGGTGTTGCTGCGGCATACCGACGAGGCGATCTTCACCGAAGACGAAGAGGTGCTTGCGCGATTGTTCGCGGCGCGGGCCGGCGCAGCGTTATCTGCCGCACGGCTGTATGCGGAGCAGGCAGCGACCACCCGCACGTTGATGCGCGATCTGTTGCCTCCGCGGTTGCATCCGGTGAACGGAGTCGAGTTCGCCGGTGGTTACCGGGCTTCGGAGGATTACGAGGTCGTTGGCGGCGACTTCTACGACTTACACGCCGCGGCGACTCCCGAAGACGAGACCCTGGTGGTGCTGGGCGATGCGTGCTGGCAAGGGTTTAGAGGCCGCCATGCTGACCGGCAAGATCCGCAACACCCTGCAAGCGTTGACGCCCCTGGCCGAGGACCACGAGGCCGTGCTCGAATTACTCAACGGCGCAATGCTTTCCACCAAACACGCCCGTTTCGCCACCTTGGTGCTGGCCTCCGTCGCCCACCGAGACGGCAAGGTGGGCCTGCGGTTGACCAGCGCCGGCCACTTGCCACCGCTGATCGTGCGCGACGGCGGACAGGTGGAACAGGCTGATACCCGCGGCACGCTGGTCGGCGTTTTGCCGAGCATCACAGTGCGGTCGTTTGAAACTTCGCTGGCGCCCGGCGAGACGTGTGTGCTGTACACCGATGGAGTCATAGAGGCACGGGGCGACTCGCTGGGCGGGTACATGTTCGGCGAGCAGCGCTTGAAGGCCGCGCTGGCCGAGTGTGCCGGAATGCCGGCCGAGGCGGTGGTCGAACGCGTCATGAGTGCTCGCCACGCAATGGGTCGGTCAGGAGGTCCACGACGACATTGCCGTTGTGGCCATCACCGCCCCGCACCGCACACACCTCAGCGCGGTCGACGGCCACACCCGGGAAAGGTACACCGCTTGAATGCTTCGGTGACTATCACCACGACAGCACGATCGGCCTGCGTGCGGGTCGTCGGCGACCTCGACTATTTGACCATCGATGAATTGGTCGACACCGCAACGCAGTTACTGGCCCAACAGGTCGACCTGGCGAATCTGCATCTCGATTTCGACGGGTTGACGTTTCTCGACTCGGCGGCCCTGTCCGGCCTGCTTCTCATCTGCCGTCGCACCTCCCAGGCAGGTGTCCGTCTTCATTTCGACCACCGACCGCCTATCCTGGAACGGGTCCTGCACGTCACAGGGCTGTTCGGGCACTTCGTTTCGTCGCACTCCGATGCGGAAGCCAGCTGATCCAACTCGGTTGGGCCACACGACTTCTGGTGAGACAGGAGTTCGTTGAACCGGGCCATGCCGGTGGTCAGTCATTGCGGGGTAATGATTTTCGCGATTTGCTCGGCTACCGCCGCTCGAAGGTCGGCATCGCTGAGGTCGTTTAGCCCGAACGCGACCCGCAACGTCGGGGCCATCAGTCCCCACCCGAATTGCAGGGCCATCCCGTGGGCGGCCAACAACCGTGCCTGGCGCTCATCGCTGTGGCCGGAGCGCACCTCATCCAAGAACCGCTCCATCCCGGGGAAGCGCTGCTGAAGTTCTTCGATGGGGAATCCGTCGAGCATCGAACGCACCATGACGCGTGCCTGAAGTTCGTGCACGGCCTCCAGTTGCTGTTGTGACGCCCCCGAATCACGCAGCGCCGCCCCGGAATCGGCGAGATGCTGCAGAGTCGCTGCCAGCAGTTGGCGTTTACTTCCGAAATGGCGGTGCAGCAGACCGTGGTTCACCCCGGCGCGTGCGGCGACCTCACGAATCGACGTCGCAGCCGGACCCTTCTCCGCGAACAGCTCGCTGGCCGCTTCCAAGACGGCGGCTACCACCTCGTCTTTGCCTATTGGTTTCGCGGTGACCGCAACCGTTGCCTCCGATGTAGCCATCTGTGTACAGTAGCGGACGAACCGTCGTGTAGACAGCCGCCTACACCGGAAAGACTCGAAGGGACGGACATGAGCAGTGATCTCCGTGTGGTGAAGCTGAGCGAGAACATCGGTGCACGTGTCGACGGAGTGCGACTCGGTGAACTCGATGCCGAAACCGCGGCCGCGATCAATCGGACGCTGGCACAGCACAAGGTGCTGTTCTTCCGCGGTCAGCATCACCTCGACGACGAGTCACACTTCGCCTTCGCGGAGAGCCTGGGCGTCCCGACGACCCCGCACCCCACGCTGAAGTTCGAAGGCAGCCGGGTCATGCGGCTGGAGTCTTTCAACGGCGAAGGCGCCAACCAGTGGCACACCGACGTCACCTTCGTCGACCGGGTGCCGAAAGCCTCCATCCTGCGTGCCGTCGAACTGCCTTCCTACGGCGGTACCACCACCTGGGCCTCGACGGTAGCCGCCTACCGGCAGTTGCCGGAGCCTCTGCAGCAGCCTCGCTGACAGCCTGTGGGCGATGCATAGCAACGAGTTCGACTATGCCCAAATCGATCCGGCCAAGCTGGCGGCGTTACAGGCCAACCCCGACGCGGTGTTGAAGTACGCCAGCCGAATTTCATTCGACACATTTCGAAACGCACCATCCGGTGGTGCGGGTGCATCCCGAGACCGGCGAACGATCGCTGCTGCTCGGTAACTTCGTCAAGCGCATTCTGGGGGTAACCGGCAGCGAGTCACAGGCCTTGTTCCGGATCTTCCAGGACCGTATTACCTGGCTGGAGAACACGATTCGATGGAACTGGGAACTCGGCGACGTCGCGATGTGGGACAACCGCGCGACCCAGCACTACGCCGTCTCCGATTACGGAAAGCAGCCCCGCCGGATGCACCGGATCACGCTGGCCGGCGACATCCCGGTGAGCGTGCACGGTGAACAGAGCCGGGTAATCTCCGGCGACGCGACCGAATACTCCGTGATCGACAGTCCAACACCTCGCGTGGCTTAGCACTGAGCCGCCGACCGACCACGCTCTGCCAACAGGCTCGACGCCATTTGGCTGCAATGTTTGCATTACGTGCAACGATGGGCGGGTGGGCATTCAGATGGGTCTGCGCGAGCGACGCCGCCGTCAGACCAGCGCGGACATCCGCGACGCCGCGGTGCGTCTGGCGCGCGAACGCGGCTTCGACAAGGTGACCATCGAAGAGATCTGCGCCGAGGCCGGGATTTCATCGCGCACGTTCTTCAACTACTTCCCGAACAAAGAGTCGGCGATCGCCTACGGCCCCTCTGACATACCGCCGGAGCTGGTCGCCGATTTCGTCGCGGCCGGACCTGCCTCCTATTCGGTGGTCCTGGCAGAGCTGATCACCCTGGCGGCGCATCATCTCCGCGACATGCCCCCGGCGCGCGAACAGGCCGAAACCATGCTGGAACTCGCCAAGACGACTCCAGCGGTGTTGTCGGCGTTCCTCGCCGATTTGGAGCGGTTTCAAAACCACTTGACCGACATCGTCGTCCGTCGCCAGAAAATGCGGCCCGACAACGAGATGGCCGTATTGATCTCCGCGCTGGCCTTGACGGCCATCCGTTCGGGCATCGAGAGCTGGACCAGCGGCAAGCCCAAGGATGCGGACGACACACCGATGCCCTACGTCGAGCGCGCTGCTGCGTTGGTCAACAGCATCTTCACGACGTGATCTGAAACACCGCTAGCTAATTGTTGCACATTCTGCAAAATATGCACATTATGTAGTATGGTCTGTCAGCGGTACTTGACAACGCGTGCGCAGGGCAGAGTACCCGTGCAATACGAAGCTCGTTGTAGGGCAATGCAACTCGTGGCTCGCACCTGCTCAGCGACCCAGAAAGGAGTCACCTAGGTGCAGATATCGAAGGTCGTCCGCAACGCGTGGTTGCCGCTGTTGATCGTGGCGGTCCTGGTGGTCGGCGGGTTCACCGTGGCCCGGGTCAAGTCGTTCTTCGGCGCCGAGAACGCCGCCGGCGTGACCAGCGCACGAGTCGACGACTCCAAGCCGTTCAAGCCCAAGGTCGTCAAATACGAGATCTTCGGCTCGGCGCCACCGCGCCAACGTGAACTATCTGGATCTCAGCGCCGAGCCGCAGCGGGTGGACGGGGCGCCGCTGCCCTGGACGTTGGTCCTCAGTACGACCGCCCCTTCGGTGTTCCCGAACCTCTCGGCACAAAGCGACGGTGATTACCTCGGTTGCCGTATCACCATCGATAACGAGGTCAAGGCCGAGAAAATATCCAACGGCGTGCACGCCCTGACCTTCTGCTTGGTGAAATCAGCATGAGCACACGCTTCGACGACGCCCGAACCGACGCCATTCCCGTCGCCAAACACGCAGCGCGGCCTACGATTCCGCGTTTCATCCGCACGTTCGCCGTACCCATCATCCTGGGCTGGATCGCGATCATCGCGGTGCTCAACACCGTTGTCCCGCAGCTCGACATCGTCGGGCAGATGCGCTCGGTGTCGATGAGCCCCGACGACGCGCAATCGGTCGATCGCGACCAAGCACGTGGGTGAGGTATTCGGCGAGTACAAGTCCAACAGCTCGGTGATGATCGTTCTGGAGGGCCAAAATCCGCTCGGCGACGAGGCGCACGCGTATTACGACCAGATCGTCAAGAAGCTCGACGCCGACACCAAACACGTTGAACACGTTCAGGACCTGTGGAGCGATCCGCTGACCGGGGCGGGAGCCCAAAGCAACGACGGCAAGGCCGCCTACGTCCAGGTCTACCTCGCCGGTAACCAGGGTGAAGCGTTGGCCAACGAATCGGTCGAGGCCGTCCAACAGATCGTCAAAAGCGTGCCTGCACCCACGGGGGTCAAGGCCTACGTGACCGGACCTGCCGCACTGTCGGCGGATCAACACATCGCCGGCGACCGCAGCCTGCAAGTGATCGAAACCGTCACGTTCTTGGTCATCATTTCGATGCTGCTATTGGTCTACCGGTCGATCATCACGATGCTGCTCACGTTGGCGATGGTCGTGCTCGAGCTCGCTGCCGCCCGCGGAATGGTCGCGTTCCTCGGCTACTACAAGATCATCGGGCTTTCCACGTTCGCGACGAACCTGTTGGTCACGTTGGCGATCGCGGCCGCCACCGACTACGCGATCTTTCTGATAGGCCGCTATCAGGAAGCCCGCGGTGCAGGCGAGTCGCGAGAAGATGCGTACTACAGCATGTTTGGCGGCACCGCACACGTTGTACTCGGGTCGGGCATGACCATCGCCGGCGCGACGTTCTGCCTGCACTTCACCAACCTGCCCTACTTCCAGACGCTGGGTATCCCGTTGGCCATCGGCATGGTGGTCGTCGTCGCGGCGGCATTGACGCTCGGCCCCGCGGTCATCTCGGTGGCAACGCGCTTCCGGCAGATACTCGAGCCTCAACGAACGCAGCGCATTCGCGGCTGGCGCAAGGTCGGCGCGCTCGTCGTCCGATGGCCCGGCCCGATCCTGATCGTGACGATCGCGGTCGCACTCGTCGGCCTGCTCGCCCTGCCCGGGTACCAGACCAACTACAACGACCGCAGATACCTGCCCGCCGATCTGCCGGCGAACGCCGGCTACGCGGCCGCGGATCGACACTTCTCCCAGGCGCGGATGAATCCCGAGCTGTTGATGATCGAAAGTGACCATGACCTCCGCAATTCCGCGGATTTCCTGGTCATCGACAAAATCGCCAAGGCGATCTTCCGAGTGCCCGGAATCGGTCGCGTGCAAGCGATCACGCGACCCCAAGGCACGCCGATCGAGCACACCTCGATCCCCTTTCAGATCAGCATGCAAGGCGTCACCCAGCAGATGAACCAGAAATACAACCAAGACCAGATGGCTGACATGCTCAAGCAGGCCGACGAGATGCAGACCACGATCGACAGCATGGTGAAGATGCAGAGCCTGACCCAGCAGATGTCCGACGATATGCATGCCATGGTCAAAAAGATGCACAAGATGACCATCGATGTCGCCGAATTACGCGATCACATGGCGGATTTCGAGGACTTCTTCCGACCCATCCGCAGCTACTTCTATTGGGAAAAGCACTGCTTCGATATCCCGGTGTGCTGGAGTCTGCGGTCCGTTTTCGACGGCCTCGACGGCATCGACACGATGACCGACGACATCCAGAGCCTGCTACCCATCATGGATCACCTCGACACGCTCATGCCTCAGCTGACGGCGTTGATGCCCGAGATGATCGCGAACATGAAGAGCATGAAGACGACGATGCTGACGATGTACTCGACCCAAAAGGGTCTGCAGGACCAGCAGACGGAGGCGCAGAAGAACTCCAGCGCGATGGGTAAGGCATTTGACGCGTCCAAGAACGACGATTCGTTCTACCTCCCTCCGGAGACGTTCAACAACGCCGAGTTCAAGCGCGGTATGAAGAATTTCCTTTCCCCCGACGGCCACGCCGTCCGGTTCATCATCAGCCACCAGGGCGATCCGATGACAGCGGAAGGGATTTCGCATATCGACGCAATCAAAAAGGCGGCGACAGAAGCGCTCAAGGGCACACCGCTGGAGGGCTCGAAGATCTACCTCGGGGGCACCGCGGCCACCTTCAAGGACATGCACGACGGCAGCGACTATGACCTGTTGATCGCCGGAATCGCCTCGCTATGCCTAATTTTCATCATCATGCTGATCATCACGCGAAGTGTGGTGGCGTCGGCGGTGATCGTGGGCACCGTGGTGCTTTCGCTGGGCGCGTCGTTCGGGCTTTCGGTACTGATCTGGCAGCACCTGATCGGCATCGAACTGCACTGGATGGTGCTTGCGATGTCGGTCATCATCCTGCTGGCGGTCGGCGCCGACTACAACCTGCTGTTGGTGTCGCGGTTCAAGGAGGAGATCCACGCCGGCTTGAATACCGGCATCATCCGGTCGATGGGCGGCACCGGATCGGTTGTCACCTCGGCCGGGTTGGTATTCGCCTTCACGATGATGACGATGGCGGTCAGTCAGCTCACGGTCATCGGCCAGGTCGGCACCACCATCGGCCTCGGGCTGCTTTTCGACACGCTTATCGTCCGGTCGCTGATGACGCCATCGATTGCCGCGCTGTTGGGCAAGTGGTTCTGGTGGCCACAGATCGTCCGGCAACGGCCGGTCCCCTCACCGTGGCCTAAGCGGAGGCAGCAGGCCGAGTCTTCAAAAGCTGACCCGGTGCTTAGTAGTCGGTGATTGCGGCGCTCGAGTGGCCGTTTATCGATATAACTCGGCGCATTATCGGAAGCGCACAGGTCGGCTCCTCTCGTAGCGTCCAAATGGACACGAAGATAAGAGGGACCACATCATGGCAATGAACCTGCTCCACCGGCGGCGATGCAGCTCGGCGGGATGGGCCGAAATGGTCCACGACGAGCTGCGCAGTATGCGCTGTGCGCCAAGAAGACTATCTACGGCGGACGCACAACAAGCTAACTGGCACAATGGATCTCGATTGCCGTGGCGGTGCCTCGGACGTACGGTTTCCCCATGACCACGACAACTCGCACATGGCACAACCAAGGGGCTTACAGGCTCTTACGGGGCATGGCCCTGATGATCGGCGCTTTCTTGCTCATCCAGACCCCACCGTCCAGTCGGTCCGACGGGTGCGGCGACGTTGGCGGCGCCAACATGTCAGTTGGTGGCTGCCCCGATCCCGCGCTACCGCCACAGGCGGCTCGTCCTCCGTGGCTTGGAACGATTCAGGAGCGAGACCCCGAATTCGCCGACTCGTACGCGGCGATGCGCGAGCGCGTCCTCAAGGACGGCGCCATTCCAGCCAAGTACAAGCTGCTCATGGGCATGGTCACCGACGCGATCGCTGCGCACCCGGACGGCGTGAGGACGCTGGCCGACAATGCTCGCGCGGCCGGCGCCTCGGAAGCCGAGATCACCGAGGCGGTCGAGGTGGGATATCTCTACGGCGGCACCGCGGCGCTCGTGATGGGCGTCAACGCGTTCGGGAGGTAACCACGGCGGCTAATCCCAGCCGGCGACCAAAGGGTTCGTGAGGTAGCCGACTCCGGTGACGCCGACGGTGACGCTGTCGCCGGGGTGCATGAACTCCTGGGGCGTGCGGCCCATCCCGGTTCCGCCGCAGGTGCCGCTGCTCATCAAGTCGCCGGGCCGCAGGGTGACCGTTTGCGTAAGGAATTCCAAAAGCGTTGGGATGGAATGGATCATGGTCTCGGTGGTGGTCCGCTGTTTGTAGACGCCGTTGACACGGGTCGAGATCTCCAGCGGGTTGGCGTTAGGGTCGGGCACCTCGTCGGCGGTGACGATGTGCGAGGACCGCACCGCGCTACTGTTGAACGACCGAAGTCAGGAGCCGATCAGTTGCCGCAGGAACGCCCGCGTCCTGTCCTGGCCCTCGGGTGACGGGTCGAACGGAATCGCGACGTATTCGTCGACGTCCGCGGCGCGCACCTCGTCGAGCCGGTCGCGCACGGTCGCCTCGTCACCGATGAGCGCGGCGTCTTCCGGTCCCGCGTAACCCTCGCGATCCAACATCGCGCGGTAGGAGGGTAAGTGGCCGTACATCGCGAACTGCTCGGCCGCCACCGCACGCGCCGCTGCCACGTCGTCGGTGACGGCGATGGGCAGGGCTGCGGCGACGCTGACGGCTCCCTCGGGGCGTCCGGCCTCGGCGGCCGCGGTGCGCATGGTGGGTCCGATGTGCTCCTTGAGTGTCTTCGGCCCGGTCATCCAGGTGATTGTTCCGGCGGTGCGCCGGCCGGCCAGCCGTAGCATCTGCGGGCCCAAGGCCGCGACGTACACGTCGGGCGTGGGCGCGCCGGAAATCTGGAGCGCGCCTCTGGTTGTCAACATCTCACCGGTCGCGTTGACCTGTTCCCCGGCCAGCAGCGGCAGCAGCCCATCGAGGTATTCACTGAGGCGTCGCACCGACCGGTCCCAGGAGATTCCCCACATCCCCTCGGTCACGGCGCGGTGGGTGACCCCGACACCGAGGGTGAATCGTCCGCCGGCGATCTGGTTGAGCGTCAACACCCGCTGGGCCATCAGCATGGGGTGCTGGTTCTGGATCGGCACGACGCCGCTGCCGACCTTGATGTCGCCCACCTCGTGCATCGCGACGGCCAGCACGGTGAGTAGGTCGCAGTCGTACGGCATCTGCGTCATCCAAACCCGCTCGAAACCGTTGTCGCGGGCTTGGGTGAGCTCGCGGATGCAGCTGTCGACTGGCGACTTGTTGGACAGGTTGGCAATCAAACTGATCAGCACGAAAGGCAATCCTAGCCAGTGGGCCTCGCCAAAGGGCCGCAATCCTGAATGAAGGCCGAAGTCACCGATCCGGCGGCGCGGTCAGGCGGTCGTATCGCGGATCGGTGCCGTCGCGGCTCGGTCGCCAGTAAAGGGCGGCATCGTCTCCGGGAATGGTGGCATCAGGCACCACCCTGCGGTAGGCGAGCTTCCACGCGTTGTCTGTCCGCCGAAAATAGTCGATATAGCGGCCATACCCGACAGCGATGTGGCCATCGATCAGGGCGTGCATGACGAAAAACGTTTCACCCCAGGCCTCATCACCGTGCACATCGAATACCGATTGCCCCAACAGGTGATGCATGGTCAGTTGCCCCGCGCGGCCGGCGGGCGCGCAGATCATCTCGGCGAATTCCGGGCCGGACCCCTTGAATCCACCGTGGTCGTCGTAGGACTGCTCGGCGTAGCAGTCGATGATCGCATCCTTGTCGCCGCGGTCGACCGCCGCGGATAGTCTGGCCACGAGTTCGGTCAGGGCGCACTTGTCGATCCAGGCCGGTACCCCTGCGGCGCTGGTCATGGTGCCAAGCTACGCGTCGCCGCCGGGGTACGGTAACCGATCATGGTGCGTGTTGAAGGCAAGGTGGTGCTGGTCACCGGCGGGGCGCGGGGGATGGGCGAGGCTCATGGCGAGGCGCTGGTTGCCGAGGGCGCGCGAGTGGTGATCGTGGACATCCTCGACGATCCCGGTCGAGGCGTCGCTGAAAAGCTCGGTGACGCAGCCATTTACGTCCACCTGGACGTGACTGATCCGGGTCAATGGGACGATGCCGTTGCCGCCTCGTTGAAAAGCTTCGGTCGTCTGGATGCACTGGTGAACAACGCGGGAATCGTCAAGGTGGGCCCGTTGCGGGGTTCATCGCTGTCCGACTGGCAGCAGGTGCTGGACGTCAACCTCACCGGAGCCTACCTGGGCATGCGCGCGGCCATCGAGCCAATGATCACCGCCGGCGGCGGTTCGATCGTCAACGTGTCGTCGGTTGAGGGGCTGGCCGGCAGTGCACATCTGCATGCCTACGTCGCCGCCAAGTTCGGACTGCGTGGTATCACCAAATCGGCCGCAGTGGAGTTGGCGCGCTACAACATTCGGGTCAACTCGATCCATCCGGGCCTGGTGCACACGCCGTTGAGCCAGGGTGTCACCGAGGACTTCATGGCGCCGATCCCGATGCGCCGAGGTGCGTCCCCGGCCGAGATCTCGACGTTCGTGGTGTTCCTGGTCAGCGACGAGGCTTCCTACGCGACAGGTGCGGAGTTCGTTGTCGACGGCGGATTGACGGGATACGTGCCGGTCAAGATCTAACGCTGCCGAGTTGTCGAACTGGCGATTGCAATCAGCCTGATTCGCACGGCTGAATTGCTGCCGGCACGTCGTTAAGCTCCCCAAACCCAGGTTTGTTTAGCCAGCCAGCTTGGAAAGCAAGTCAGTCGCCGGTGACCGGCAGCCAATACGATCTTGATTCGGGGAAATGGAGGCGCAATGACAGAGCCCACGCGGCCATCAGCATGGCGCCGCGGACTTCGTTTTTCCGTTCCCCGGCTCAATACCCTCGGTATCGTCGCCATCGTCGTCGCGGCGACCCTGATCACGGTGCACAACCTGCACCGCGACAATTCGCCAAATCAGATTCTCAACGTCTCCTACGACCCGACCCGCGAACTGTACGCCGCGCTCGACAAAACCTTTGTCGACCAATACCGGCGGCAGACCGGCGTCACGCTGGAAGTCAAGCAGTCGCACGGCGGTTCGGGACGACAGGCAGCCGAAGTCATCAATGGCCATGAGAAGGCCGACGTCGTCTCGCTGGCATTGCCGAGCGACGTTGACGCGCTGCGCAAGCGCGGGCTCATCGCACCCGACTGGCAAAAACGTCTGCCGAACCATTCTGTCCCCTACACATCGACAATTGTGTTCGTCGTCCATAAGGACAATCCATTGGGGATCCACGACTGGCCCGATCTCATCAAAGACGACGTCGAGATCGTGTCGCCCAATCCGCGCACTTCGGGCAATGGAAAGTTGAGTGTTCTCGCGGCCTGGGGTTCGGTCACGACGCGCGGTGGCAGCGACCAACAGGCTGCTGACTATGTCAGAGCGCTGTTGAGCCACGTCAAGGTCGCCGACATCGGAGCGCGGGGCGCCGCCATTTCCTACTCGGTGGAAAAGATCGGCGACGTGCACTTGACGTGGGAGAACGAGGCCCTACGGGAAGTCGCCGAGAACAAGGACGAATTCGAAATCGTTTATCCGCCGGTCAGTATCCTCGCCGAGCCTGCGGTCGCCTGGGTCGATGCGAACCTCAAGGACAAGCGGATCGCTTCCTACGCCAAGTCCTACCTGGAGTACCTCTACACCGACGCCGCGCAGGAGACCGCGGCTCAGTACGGCTACCGTCCGCTGAAGCCGGAAATCCTGGCTAAGCATGCGGATCGGCTGCCTCCGATAAATCTGTTCCCCATCACTGCGATCGCGAAAAGCTGGTACGACGCGCAGGAGAAGTTCTTCGGCAGCAACGGCATCTACGACGTGGTCTCGTCGGCTCCCGCCAGGGTCGCGTCCGCACACCCGCGGCGAAAGACGAAGACGCCATGAGTATTTCGGATAATCTGAAAAGCCTGAACTACGACGGGGACAAAGCGCGCCGCGATCTGGTCGCCGGGCTCACCGTCGCGGCAGTGTCGCTGCCCCAGGGCATCACCTACGCGCTGGTCGCCGGCGTCGACCCGAAATTCGGCGTCTACTCGGCGATCGTGGTGACCTTCGTCGCTTCGGTCTTCGGTTCCTCGTCGCATCTGATCAACGGACCGACGAGTGCGATATCGCTTCTCGTGTTCAGCTCGTTGGCGTTCCTGGACCCCGAGAATCGCACCGTGCTGTTCGAGGCGCTGTTCCTGCTCGGCGTTCTCGTCGGCACGTTCCAGATTTTGATCGCCGTGTTCAAGCTCGGTGATCTGACCCGATATATCTCCGAATCGGTCATCCTCGGCTTTCTGCTGGCAGCGGCCGTGCTGATCGCGGTGGGTCAGCTCGGTAATGCGCTGGGGGTGAAGGACCAGGGCAACGGTCGGCAGTCGGTGCTGAAACGTACCTACCTCACGCTGTTCCACAGTGACGCGTTCAACTACCGCGCGCTGATCATCAGCACCGCGACGGTAGTGCTGGCCATCGTTTTGCGCCGGCTGGTGAAGCGCTTCGGGCTGCCACAACTGGACCTGCTGGCGGTATTGATCCTCGCCGCCCTGATCGCTTACCTTGCCGGATGGTCGACCGAAGACCACACCGGTAACACCGCGGTGATCCTGACCGCCAAGATCCCGCAAGGTCTGCCACTGCCACACATCCCGTCCGTGCAAATCGGCGAAATAGGCCAGCTAGTGCCAGGCGCTTTGGCGATCGCGTTCATCGGACTGCTCGAGGCGCTGTCGATCGCCAAAGCCATCGCCTATCAGAGTGGGCAGAAGATTGACTACAACCGGCAGATCATCGCGGAGGGCCTGGCGAACCTCACCGGCGGCTTCTTCCAGGCGGTGCCTGGCTCGGGTTCGGTGACGCGCTCGCCGATCAATTTTCAGGCCGGCGCGGTGACCCGGTTTTCCGGTGTCGTCGCCTCGATAACTGTGGCGGTGGCTGTACTGCTGTTCGCGCCGCTGTTCCACTACATGCCGCGTGCCGCGCTGGCCGGACTACTGCTGATCACCGCCGCACGACTGATCGACGTCAAGCGGCTCAGCTACGCATTGAGGGCCTCCCGTTACGACGGGGGGCTGGTCATCATCACCGCGCTCACCGGAGTGCTGCTCGACTTGGACACCGCGGTGTTGCTCGGTGTCGCACTGTCAATCCTGCTGTTCGTGCCGCGCGCGGCGAAGCTCAAGGCGCGGGAGTTGGTGGTGGCCCCCGAACGGGTGGTCCGAGAGAGGGTGCCCGGCGATCCCGCCGATCCGTCGATCATCATCTACGACTTCGAAGGCGAGCTCTTCTTCGGTGCCGCACCCGAACTCGAGCATTATCTGGAATCGTTGGGCGAACGGATCAGACAAGACGACATCAAGTTCCTCGTGCTGCGGCTCAAGCGGGTGCGCCATCCCGACGCTGTTGTCATTGGGCGAATCGAGAAGTTCTTGCGGGAGGAAACCGACCGCGGTGTGACCGTCCTGCTCGCGGGTGTGCAACCCGACCTGTGGACGCTGCTGAAGAACGTCGGCTTCAACGAATGGTTCCCGTCCGAGCGCGTCTTCCCCGAAGAGGACGAGGAATTCTCGGCAACGCTGAAGGCTGTCCGCTACGCCCATGCCCTACGCGGTTTCGACGAATCCCAGGTGCCGGTTCCAGCGGGGGCGGTCGCCAACAACGGTGATTCCAAGCACTACTACTATCTGGTCTGAACCGTCAACCACCTTGCAGCACTTTAGCCCCCGACGTGGTGAGGAAGGCAATGAAGCGCCTCGCGGCGGGAGCGAGGCGGCGACCCCGTTGCCAAACGGCGCCGATTTGCCGACGTGCCGTAGGGTCGCTAAGCGCGATTTCGACGAGTTTCGGATCCCGATGGGCGGCGCGTGGAAGGACCGCAACTCCAAGGCCGGCGCGCACTAATCCCCGCAAGGTTTCGTGCTCTTCTCCTTCGAAAGCCGATTGGGGGCTGAAACCCGCCCGCTGGCAAAGCATTTCGAACACCTCGCGCAAGCCGTGGTGGGGAGTCAGTGCGATAAAGGTTTCGGTTGCCGCCTGTCGTAAGTCGATTGATCTGCGGCTAGCGAAGCGGTGATCGGACGCGACAATGAGACAGAGCCGTTCTTCACCCAGGACGACCGATTCGAGACGTTCGTCGGCGGGAGGCATTGGCGCACTGATCGCCACGTCGAGGGCGCCTCGCCACAGTTGGTCGAGCAGCGCAGGTGCCCCTCCTTGTTTGAGGGTGAAAGAAATATCGGGGTACGCGGCCAAAAAAGCGTCGAGCAGGCGCGGCACGTCGCGGGGGCCGCGGCTGTGGACGAAGCCAAGCGCTACGCGGCCTCGGTCGGGGTCGATGACCTCTTGGAGGTCCTGTCGGGCCGCGCTGAGTTGAGTCAACGCCTCTTGGGCCGCCGGCAGGAACGCCCGCCCGGCCTCGGTCGCCACGATCCCGCGCCCGCACGGTTGCACCAGCGGGGTGCCGATCGCGTCCGCTAGGCGACGCATGACGACGCTGACGGTGGGTTGCGGCACTCCCAACCGTTCCGCCGCGCGCCGCACGTGCTGCTCCTCGAGAACGGCGACAGCGATGACGAGGTCAGGACTGATCATCCGAAACCAATCAATATCTTGATCAAACATATCGATAAGTTTATTGGACTGATCAATGCCTCGTGGGCCAATCTAGAACCGACGAACTGCTCGAGAAAGGAACCGCGATGAACACCGACAGCAACTCGATCAGGGCGATGCTGCAGAACGGCCAATTCATCACCGCCCCGGGTGTTTTCGATATGGTCTCGGCCAAGATCGCTGATCGCACCACAGCGCAGGCGCTCTACATGACGGGCTACGGAGTCGTTGCCTCCTACCTGGGCCAACCGGACGCCGGCCTGGCGACCTACACCGACATGCTCAACCGCGCCGAAGCGATCGTGAACGCCGTCGACAAGCCGCTGATCGCCGACGGCGACACCGGCTACGGCGGGCTACTCAACGTCGCGCACACCGTACGCGGCTACGAGAAAGCCGGCGTTGCCGTGATTCAGATCGAAGACCAGCAGTTCCCCAAGAAGTGCGGCCACCGCCAACCGCCACGTGGTCTCTGCCCAGGAGATGGTCAACAAAATCAAAGTCGCTTCAGACGCCCGCTCGTCCGCGGATTTCTTGATCTTGGCGCGGACCGATGCCCTGACGTCCCTGGGCATCGATGAGGCCTTGCGGCGAGGGGAGGCGTACGCCAAGGCCGGCGCCGACATTTTGTTCATCGAGGCACCGGAGTCCGAAGTGCAGATGCGCAAGATCGGCGCCGCGTTCGACGTTCCCGTGCTATCGAACCAGCTGCACGGTGGAGTCACTCCGATCCTGCCCCCGAGTCAGCTGCAGGAGATGGGATTTGCCGCGGCGATCTATCCCACGGTTGGGCTGTTCGCCGCAAGTCACGCTCTGGCGAGCGTGTATCAGGCCGTGGCGCAAGGGGAGCCGGTGTCAGATCCGCTGTTTTCGTTCGGTGACTTCGTCGACATGATCGGCTTTCCTGAGGTCTGGGACTTCGAGCGGCAGTACGCCGACCTGCTGGCCGTCGAGAAGATCTAGCCCGCCGAAAGGACAGTCATGCCTACCGAACCCGAATAGCCGATCGTCGACCATATCGACCACTTCGTGCTGACCGTGCAGTCGCTGGAAACAACGTGCGCTTTCTACGGTGCCTGCCTGGGTATGACGCGGGTGGACACCCCCAACCGCCCTACCGCACTGCACTTCGGAACCCAGAAGATCAACATCCACCAGGTCGACCACACCTTTGAACCAAAGGCGGCGGTCCCCACCGTGGGTTCTGGCGACTTCTGCCTGATCACCAATTCCCCGTTGACCGAGGTAATCGACCGAGTGAAGGCCCATGATGTGCCGATCGAACTGGGACCCGTCGATCGCGTGGGTGCCCGCGGGCCGATGACGTCGGTGTACTTCCGCGACCCGGACGGCAACCTTGTCGAGGTGAGCCGCTACCGGTCGTAGCCCCTCGGTTGCTAGCGTCGGTGGCGGCCCTCGACCGCGGCGAGGTCAGCGACGCCCGCGTCGCCCCGTCCGTCGGGTTCGGAGTCGAACCAGGCGGCGAGCACCTCTTTGGCGAGATCGTCGGCAAGTGTGCGGTTCGACAGGCATAAGACGTTGGCGTGGTTCCACACTCGCGCTCCCGCCGCCTGACCGGGATCGGAGCACAGGGCGGCACGGATGCCGGAGACCTTGTTCGCCGCAATGCTGATACCCGTCCCGGTCCAGCAGAAGAACACACCCTGATCGCAGTCCCCGCACGCCACTGCTTCGGCCGCGGACTCCGCGGCCAGCGCCCACGGCGTCTCCGAGCCCGCGACGACCGACCCGAACGGCACGACCTGATGACCGTGCTCCTCGAGCCAGACGCGAACCGTGGTGTGCACTGGGTAGGGCTCGTCGGAGCAAAGGGCAACCCGCACCCGTCCAGTGTAGGTTCCCGCTCCGCCGCGGGATCCGTGCTCGTGCCGCCGCTGACCATTAGAAGAAGAACCCTGCGTACGGTGCGTCACGCACCGCAAATAATTGGTCCGCCACGTCGAGCGTTGCCGGGTCATCGGCGCGGGCCAGCCCGGCCACGGCCAAGCTGCGCCAGGTTGCGCCGCCGAGCAGAACGGCGGCGAGTCCCTCAACGCCGACGTGAAGTTCGGGATGCCGCTCCGTCAGGTCGGCACCGTGGCCCGTGATGAGCACGCTGACTGCATTGTCGGGCAACAGCGGGTCAGAAACTCCGATGGTGACCGCGGTGTCGCCCTGGTATTGCCTTGCCGTCAGGACCTTCTCGACATCGACGACCCGAAGCCATGTTTCGTCGTGCACCGCGGTTACCCGCAAGGCCCGTCGATCGACAAGCAGCCAGGGCAGCGGATCGTCGATCGGCAACATCCAGAACACCACTCGGTCAATGAGATCCAGACCGAACAGAAAACGCAGAAGCCCAAGATAGGCCTCAGGGGTGGATGCGAAGAAATCCTCGACGACGATGGCGCGCTGATCGCTGACGAACCAGGTCTCGGTGTCAATGGGACGGTAGCGTGCGAAGCCCGTTTCGGATCCCGACTCGCCGTGTACCGCGACATACCAAGGCCCTGAAAATAATTCGGTGCGCAACCGCACGCCTTGCCACCACACTTGTGGACGGTCAATGGTTCCCGGCCGGGACGGCCGATTAGCCGCATAGATCCTGGGCAGGGCATCCCAGACCTGCGCTGGGTCCAACAGTCGCACCGCGCCGCCCGCCCCGACGCCGGGACGCAGTGCCGCCCTTGCCGTCTGAACCTGCACACTTTGCGATGAACTCGCAACGCTGTAGCCGTAGCGCTCGTAGATCGTCGCCTCCGACGCCCGCAGGGTGGCGACCGCCTCACCCCGTTCGGCGATGTCGCGCAACTGATGGCGTATCAGTTCGGTGGCGATACCGCGGCGGGTGAACGACGGCAGCACCCCGATGTGTGTCACGGCGGCGTGGCCCACGACGGCGCCACCGGGCAGGGTAAGTCCACTGGTCACGGCATCAGCGGTGCCGACGAGTTGGTCGTCGACGAATGCGCCGACGGTGCGGCCGGGTTCGAGCAGCGTGGTGATCTGGCCGGGCGCCAGATTTGACAGAGGCGGGAAACCGATCATCGCGGTGCGAAACAGGTTAGCCGCGGCGATCAGTTCGTCCTCGCCGTCGAGCACACGGATCTCGGTGGTCATCCCGACATCATGGCTCGTGCCGGCCGCGGCAGTGTCAGTTGCCCTGAGCACCCCGGCCGAGCCGGGCAAGGTTCGGCAGCGGATCTTTGCCGTTGATCAGCCAGTCGCCCAGGATCCGCGCCTTTTAGACGCGCGGGTTGTGCGACGCCAGGGTCCGGGCGTTGCGCCAATGCCGGTCCAGTAGGAGATCCTCGGAGACCCCGGATGCGCCGAGCGCGTCGAAGACGGTGGTGGTGGCGTGCAATGCGGCGGCGATGATCACCAACTGCGACTGGGTGACTGCCACGTCGGCGTCGACCAGGGGTCGCCGGCTGCTATCAGCGCCGAGGCGGCCTGCCACGATGCGGTCGAGGCTGCGGGCGGCCTTCTCGAGGGCGGCCTGTGCAGCGAACGCGTCGGCCGACACCTGCCCGATGACCTGCAGTAACTGCGGGTCCGCGGTGGGTGTTTCGGCAAGTCCCTGGGGATAGTTGCGCCGCCGCCGATGCAGTGCGGCGCTGCCGTCCCGCAAGGCCGCGCGGGCGATCCCGGTCAGCACCGCCAGCATGGCGATTTGGTAGAACTGCGGCTGATAGGGGAACCGTTCTTTGACGGGAAACACGTCGCCGCGATCGGCGCGCACCCGGTACTTGAGCGCGGCGCTGCGGTTTTTGCAGGACACCAGCGATCGCTTCCCGTGGCCGGATCTCGTGGCCGCGCCCCGCCCGCTCGATGACGTTGCGAATCTGCTCCTGAGCCCGCCCGGGCACCTGCCGCGGTATTCGATCACGCCGTAGTGGGTCCGGCCCGCGAGGACAAACTACTGAAATTGCCGTTTCAATTTGACGAACACCGCGGACACGAAAAGAATGGCGTTATGAAGAAGAAACTGCTGATCGGCGCCGCTGTCGCAGCTGCGCTGCTGTCGGGCGGCGGCATTGCAGCTGCAGACCCCGCTCCGGCACCTGACCCGAAAGGGCCGAAATGCTGGGGAGAGAACGATACTGGTTATATGCATTGGGCGTACACGCCCTGCGGCTGGACCTATTCGGACGAAAACGGCTGGCAGCAGGTTCCGCCGCCCCCGGCACCGTGACCGGTTCGCGCGTCACCAACTAAACCTTCAGCGGCAAGCGGCGACCGAGCACATTGACCGCGTGGTCGCGCGGGACCTCGCCTGCGGCGGTTCGGTGTTTAACCGTCGTGTTGAAGTGCTGGACGGGTGGGCGCGGGTCCGGTCGGAGACACCGACCCTGACCGCCTTGCTGATCCATCCCGCTGCTAGGTCCCGGTGAAAACCAGCTGATCGTGTAGCACCCGAGTGCCGTCATGTGTTCGGGCCGAAGGCGCGCTTGATGCGTGCGTCATGATGTCCAACAAGCCTTGGGACACCGCCGCGGGAACACTCTTAGCCCGCGAAGCTGGAGCGCACGTCGCCGATGCCCAGGGCAAACCCCACACGCACCAATCCGCCGCAACCATTGCCGCGACACCACCGATTGCCGATCAACTAGCCGCCGTTATCCAGACCGCCACCATGAACGCCTGAGAGGATCTGGCGTTCAGGTCCACGCTTGACAGGTAGCGCACCCGACGATGCTGCCTGCGGGCCGCTCAGACAGCCCGCTGCCAGTTAAGCGCCAGCGTGCCCCGCGTCTACCTGACCGTTGCGCGTTTTGATCGAATGGACCTAACGTCCACCATCTGCGAAAAGAGCAAACCCAATGGGCTCACAGGACGAGCACGATGCTGCCGCGTCGCCGACGCCAACGGACACCGAGTCTGAGCCGAGGCTGATCACCGCCAGCGGACTGGGGTTGGACGGCGAGCACGGGCCGCTTTTCTCAAACATCGATCTCGCGCTCACGCCGGGCTTCCACGCGATCCAGATGCCCGGCGGTCCGGCCCAGCACACGCTGTTGTTGACGCTGGCGGGGCGGCTCAAGCCCAACCACGGCACCGTGACTGTGCTCGGGGATTCGGAACCGCGTGCGATCCGCCGGCACTGCGCGATCGCGGCGTTCGCCGACATCGACGAGCTCGAGGAGACGGTCACCGTCCAGACCGTGCTTGCCGAGCAGCGTCGGTGGCTGGCGCCGTGGTACGCGCGGGTGCCGATCGACGCTGGCCGAGACGAGCTGGCCAACGTATTCGGCGAGATTCCCCTGCCGTCGGCGAACTCCTACATCGTGGAGTTATCCGACCTGGAACTGTTCTTGCTGCGCATTACTCTGGCGCTGTTCTCGGACCGTCCGATCCTGGTGGTCGGCGACCTCGAGCAGGTCCGCGACAACACTCGTCGCGCGATCGCGGTAGAGCGGCTCGGCGCCATCGCGACGCAGCGCACCGTCGTTGTCGGGGTCACCAATCCCCTCGGCACCGACGCTCCCGAGCACGACCTACACGACCACCGCACGCTGACGGGAAGGGGCTAACAATGCTGGCCGGCCTCGCATTTGGCTCCGAAATCAAGCGCTTCGGCCGCAGCCGGATGACCCGCGCGGCGATCGTGGTGCTCATGCTGCTTCCGCTCGTCTACGGAGCGCTGTATCTGTGGGCGTACTGGGATCCCTTCGGCCACGTGAACAAGATGCCCGTGGCGCTGGTCAACTCCGACCGCGGCGCCGTTGTGTCCGGTCAGCAGATCAACGCCGGCACCGAGATCGCCAAAAGCCTCACGGCCGACCGCAGCCTGGACTGGCACGTCGTGAATCCCCAAGAGGCACGAGATGGAGTCGAACACGGCAAGTACTACTTCATGCTCGAGTTGCCGCCCGACTTCAGCGCCGCGATCGCGTCGCCGGTGACTGGGCAACCAAGACAAGCCAACCTGATCGCCGTGTACAACGACGCCAACAACTACATCTCGACAAGCATCGGCCGCACCGCCATCGGCCAGGTACTCAACGCCGTGTCGGCGCGGATCTCCGGGCAGGCGGTCAATCAGGTGCTGTCGGTGGTCGTCTCGTCCGGTGCAGGGATCAAGCAGGCCGCCGACGGGGCAAGGCAACTCGCCGACGGAGCGGCGCGGGTCGACGACGGCGCCGGTCAGCTTTCGGCCGGTCTGCACACCGCCCGCTCCGGGTCGGCGCAGCTTGCCACCGGCGCCAAGCAGCTCTCCGACGGCATCAACGAGGCCACCGACCCGCTACTCGCGGTGTCCAAGGCGCTCTCGACGGTCGGCGGCAACACCGAACAGCTCCGCCAGGGTGCAACCGCGATGCAGCAGGCCGCCGATCAGATCAACGGCATCGCTGTGGCACAGGACGCCGCCGCCAACTCACTGTCATCGGTGATCGATCAGCTCTCCGCAAGCCAAGATCCGATCGCACACAACGCGGTCGGGGCGCTGCAGGGGGTACAGGATCAACTCCGACAACATCAGTTCACACCTCAGATCCGCCAGCAACTCACGGACGCGCAAAACGCCGCGAACGCGATGAGCGCACCCGGTAGCCCGCTGAAGTCCGCCCTCGACCTAGTCGGCAGCAACGGGCAGGACCTGACGAACAAGCTCAACCAATTGCGCAACGGCGCCCAGCAGGTCGCCTCCGGAAACGCCCAGTTAGCAAGCGGCATCGCCCAACTCGACGACGGGGCGCAACAGCTAGCAACGGGGACTGGACAACTCAAGACGGGATCCGCTGAGCTGGCCACGAAACTCGCCGACGGTGCCAAGCAGGTGCCCGACTGGACTAATCAGCAGAAAAACGCGATCGCCGACACCATCGGCGGCCCGGTGAACCTCGAAACCACACACGAGAACGCCGCGCCGAACTTCGGCACCGGCATGGCGCCATTCTTCCTCACGCTCGCCTTGTTCTTCGGCGCACTCGTGCTGTGGATGGTGCTGCGACCTTTACAAAACCGCGCAATCGCAGCAGAGGTGATCGCCATCCGTGTGGCGCTCGCGAGCTATCTCCCGGCGGCGTTGATCGGGATCATCCAGGCGATAATCCTTTACAGCGTTGTGCGATTCGCTCTCGGGATGCACGCCGTTCATCCCTTCTCGATGCTGGCGTTCATGATGCTGGTTTCCTGCGCGTTCGTCGCCGCGACGCAGGCGATCAACGCGCTCGTCGGCCCGGCGGTGGGGCGCGTACTGATCATGGCGCTACTCATGCTGCAGCTGGTCAGCGCCGGCGGCATGTATCCCGTGGAAACTACCTCAAAGCCATTCCAAATACTCCACCGCTTTGACCCGATGACCTACGGCGTCAACGGATTACGGCAGCTGATATTAGGCGGCATCGATTTCCGGCTCTGGCAGGCGTTGATCGCGCTGATCGGCATATGGGCGGTCGCGTTGGCGATTTCGTGTCTATCGGCCCGGCGCAATCAGCTGTGGAACCTCACCAGACTGCTGCCGTCGATAAAAATCTAAACGGTCCGTCATGAAAGGCCAACGTGAGTTCGGGCTAATGAGGGCCCGGTACCTGTTCGGTCTGCTCTACACCTACCTCGTCGCGTCGGTCGAAGTGATCGTGATCCTGCGAATAGTCGCCGGACCGCGGGTGCATGCGGTTGCGGCTCTGGCTCATTCGCTGACCGCTGCGATCGTGGGCTCAGGTCTGACGGTCGCCAGGTTGTCGTCGGCACTTTCTTGGTATCGCTGCGGTCAAACGCCGACAGCCGACCAGCGTGCGAGCGCGCCGATGCTGCCGTTTCGCCTCGGGGTCGGCACCTTCCCACCACCCTGGCCGAACCGAATGTGATCGCGTGAGCGGCACCGCTAATCCGCTCGCCTCGGCGGAAACTCGGCTCGCTTGCTGATCGCATCGCGATAGGCGTGCACCCGATTTGGAATCGTTGCCAGCACCGCGATGGTGTGTCCGCCACGCCCATACGCGGCGACGAACTCCCATCCGTCGGGATCGCCTTCAACGATTTCGATCGCGTCGTAATCGGTTGGCGAGCCGAGCATTTGCACTTTGACGTCGTATTGATCGGACCAGAAATACGGCACCCCGTCGAAGGCTTCGGCGCGGTCGGGGCCTGCCAGCAGCGTGCGAGCCGCAGCCTCGCCCTGACGCCCGGCGTCGTCCCAATGCTCGGTACGCAGGTGCCGCTCGTACAGCGGATGCCACCAGCGCGCGACATCGCCGGCAGCGACGACAGTGACATCCCCGGTGCTGCCCTCCGCGGCGCCGGTCGCGTCGCAGACCACGCCGTCGTCCACGTGCAAACCGGAGCCCTCTAGCCAGTCGGTGGCGGGAGTGACACCCAGGCCGACGATGACGACATCGGCGGGAACCTGCGACCCATCGTTAAGGCGAACGGCTTCCACGCGCCCGTTGCCGACGAAGGCGTCGACGCCAACGCCGACTCGCACGATCACGCCATGCCGGCGGTGCAGCTGCGCCCAGCGAGGCGCGAGCTCCTTGCCTAACGCGGCCAGCAAGGGGTTGGCGGCCTTCTCGATCAGCACCACGTGCAATCCCATCGACCGGCAGCTCGCAGCCACCTCCGCGCCGATGAATCCACCTCCGACGACGACGACCCGCGCCCGTGAGGTAAGTCGGTCCCGAATGGCCAGGCAGTCTTCGACGGTGCGCAGCATGAAAACGCCATCCGGGACCGGGCCGCCAGGCCACTGGCGTGGGGCTGCGCCGCTGGCGATCACCAGACCATCGAATTGCTCTGATAGGTCTTGGTTTTCGTCGCGCAGGTGGACGGTGCGCGACGACAGGTCGAGCTTGATCGCCGACGCGCCGCGCAGCACGCGTGCATTGATATCGAATTGCGGCGCAAGGTCTACGCCGGCTCGATGTATTTTTCCGGTGAGTAGTTTCTTCGAGAGCGGCGGCCGGTGATAGGGGGCTTGCCGCTCGGCGCCCACGATGGTCAGGGCACCGTCGTAGCCATCCTGTCGAAGAGTCTCCGCCGCCCGGATCCCCGCCACTCCGGCCCCGACGACCACCACCTGTCTGAGCTGACGATCCATTGGTCAGTCCGTCACGGTGATTGCCTGGGTGGGGCAAGACACTTCGGCGCCTACCACCATCTGACGCAGCTCGGCCCGCGGCTCGGCTTGCAGCAGATGCAGGCCGTCTTCTTGCACGTCGAACACCTCGTGGCAGATGCTCATGCACACACCGTTTCCGTCGCAGGTGTCGAGATCCACCGAAACTTTCATCGCACGTTGGCCTTCCCCGCCGGCTCTTGGGAACTGGTGATTCCTCGGGAAGCGCCGGGTCTATCCGACTTCCCTTGGAGGCGGGCCCGTTCGCGGGCGGCCTTGGCTGCCGGCGAAAATTCCAGGTAATCGACCGCCATCTGGGTGGACGCCTCGCCGCTTGGATGATGGCTGGGCCGCATGTACCGCAGCGGCACCGTCACCAGAAGCGTCCACGGACCCGGCAACAGATACTCGCGCGCCGCCCGCCGCCACTCCCGCCAGCGCCACTTGGTGTCGATGGTGGGGTCCTGGGCCATCAGGTAGCGAGCACCGGCGATCCACCAGCCCACGAACAGTGGTGCCGTCATGAACATCGAGAATGCCCGGATGAAATAGTTGCCGCACACGTGCTGGTACACGTCGTACACCAGCGAGCGATGCTCGACCTCTTCGGCGCCGTGCCAGCGCAGCAAGTCAAGCATCGTCGGGTCGGTGCCGGCGTAGTCCAGGCCTCGGTTGGTGAGCACCCATTGGCCCAGCATCGCCGTAAAGTGTTCCAGCGCAGCCACATCGGCTAGACGGCGATAAAGCCACCACCGCCGCAACGGCGGCGGAAAGAACTTGGGCGGATCGCCCAGCGTCACGGACAATGTCCTGCCTAGCCGATCGGTGTACGGCTTGGTGTCGATGCCCTGTTCGGCTAAATGATCCAGCACTACCTGGTGGGCCCAGGCATGCCAGGACTCCTGCTGGATGAACGGTTTGATCGCCGCCTCCAGATCTGGGTCATCGACCAGCGAGGAGGCCTCGAGGACCGCTTTGATGAAATGCCGTTCGCCTTCCGGCAATAACAGATGCAGCACGTTCATCATGTGCGTTGCGAACGGGTCGTTGGGCACCCAGTGCAGCGGGGTGTCCGACCAGTCGAAGCGCACCATCCGGCGATATGCCGGGTGTCCGTCGTGGTGAAGTTCGACTTCTGGCATTGCGTTCCTCCCGCAGCGATTGCGTCGTCTCGGTCGCTTCGTCGGTAAACCGAAACAACTGTTCACTCACTTCGTACCCACATCGACCGCGGACTATGCGTACCGGCGGCACTAGATCCGCAGAAGCTTGGCTATGCCGGTGCTGAGGTGCCGACGGCGCGTTCGAGATCTTTCAGCGAGGTTTCCAAATGGCCGAGCAGCCGTTGCAAGTGTGGAACGCTGCGGCGGCAGCCAACGAGACCGAAGTCGAGGTTGTCGGCGTTGTTGGTCACGGTGATGTTGACGGCCTGCCCGTCGAGCGCGATCGACAGCGGATAGTTGCCGTCCAGGCGCGCACCGTGCCAGTACATCGGCTCAGATTTACCGGTCGAGACATTCGAGATGACAATGTTGAATGGCGGTGACGCGGCCGAGAGGTAGCCGGGGATGAGCCCGAAGAACAGCCCGCCAATGTTGAACGCGGACAACGCCAGCTGTTGAACGGAAGGCAGCTGTTGAAATATTTCTTTGGTGTCGCGGATCGACGTGCTGACGATCTCCAGCCGCTGCGCGGGGTCGTCGATGTTTGTCGCCAGGTTGCACAGGAAGGTTCCGACGAGGTTGCCGCCGCTGTCGTCGCCGTCCTTGCGCAAGTTGACTGGCACCATCGCGGTCAACGGATCATCGGGCAAAGCGTTCTGGTCGAGCAGATAGGCGCGAAGGGCTCCGGACGACATGGCGAGCACCACGTCGTTGACCGTCACACCGGCGGCGTCTTTGACCGCTTTGATGCGCTCCATCGACCAGGACTGCGCGGCCACCCGTCGCGCCCCGCCGATCCGGACATTGAACATCGTGCGCGGCGCCCGGAACGGCAGAGTCAGCTGCTGCTCGAGCAGCGCTGCCCGCGCGAGCCTCAGCGTGGACGGTGCCAATGCGAACGCCGATCCCGCGGCGCGGCTTGCTCGCTCGATCAGCGATGGTCGGTTGCGGTTCGTTGCGCGTTTGCGCGGGGCGAGACTCCACGGGACTTGCACTTCGTCATCGTCGGGTTGTGTCGTGAAAGCGCGCTGCATCAGCCGCAGTGCCGACACACCGTCCATGAGCGAGTGGTGATATTTCGTGTAGACCGCATACTGGCCGTCCTCAAGGCCTTCGACGAGGTGCGCTTCCCACAGCGGGCGGTGACGGTCGAGCAGGCCTCCGTGTAACCGCGAAGCCAACTCGAGCAGGTCGCGGACCCGCCCGGGCTCAGGCAAAGCGGAGCGGCGAAGGTGATAGTCGAGCTCGACCTCTTTGTCGAACGACCATGCGACGTTGGTGACCCCGCCGAAAAAGGCGGGGTGCTTACGGAAGGTCGGTTGCACCTCCGTGCACCCGAGCATCGCTTGATAAGCCTCGCGGACGAAATGCGGGCCGGCGTCATCGGGCGGACTGAAGAGTTGCAGCGATCCGACGTGCATCGGATGTTCACGTGACTCACCGATGAGGAACAGCGCATCCATCGGCGATATCGGTTTCATGGTCGACCCCATTCCTTCCGGCGGCGTCGTCCACTTGACAGCCGGTCTACCCCGTGTAGCCAAAGCAGTCCAAGATCACACCCAATCAGCACCTCGGAATCGGCGATGATGCGCGATCGCTCATGCCAAGGTGGACGCGAGGTAGTTGAAGACGGCCTCGTGAAGCTGATACATCGCACCTTCGTGGCAATGGGCGCCTGCACCGTCGGCGCTGCGCATCAAGACATGCTTGTGCGGTGCCTGCAGTTGTTGTGCCAGCGCCGCGGCCTGTCCTTCGAAAACTTTGTCCTCCTCACCTTCCAGGATGAGGACAGGAGTTCGGATGTTGCGAATCATCTCTGCGCTGAGGGTGTAATCGGCCGTCTTGCGAATGTATTCGGCCGGAGAGTCAACGCCGTAAACCCAAACCCCGTTCAGTAGACCCCAACGGGCATTTGTATCGCCGCGCGCCATCTCGTCAAGCAACGGCAGCGCTTCGTCATCGCGGTGCTGCTCGATCAGGTCCAGCGTCGTCTTGGGAATCGCAGGATAGGACGCGTAAAAGGTTGTCATGCCGTCGTTGCAGACGATGGCGGCCGATCGATGATCGTGCGCGGCATAGCGCGCCACTAAGTAGCCACCGAGGCTGTAGCCGAAATGGACGATTTTGCTGTCGGCGATCTCTGGAGTAGTCAGGGCGAAGTCGACCACTGGGCCAAGAATGTTCTCCCAATCCGGGCGGTAGACCACATTTCGTTCTCGGATCATCCACCCTTGCCCGGGGCCGTCATAGGCCAGGAAGTTGTAGCCGCGTCGTAGGGCTGCCGCGCCGATAACGAAATACCCTTCCTCCGAAGTGGAATCGAAGCCGTTGGTGTAGATGACTGTCGGTCGTGGTCGGCCACTGTTGTCTACCAAGTACAGATAGCCCGGCAAGTCCGTGTCCTCGAATGGAATAAGGACTTCCGAGAACGGCCCTTCCAATAAGCCGCTGCCCTTCACCAGATACTTCTTCGACAGTCGCGACAGTTCGAGGACTCGGGGATCGTGGTGTGGATCTTTGCGACAGTAAAATTCCGCGGAGCGGTAGTAGGCAGAAGCCCGGAGAAACGCCTCGCGGGCGCTGACGATGTCGCCGACGGCAAGTGAGGTCTCACCACGCTCGGCAGTGCGCTCAGCGGTCGCCCGCCACGCGCTCGTCCACCCCTGCTCGTCTCCTTCGGCGATCCGCGAGGTCGTCGCGATGACTTCCCCGATGTCAGCACCCGCGTCACCGGCGAATCCAGCCGCGCGCAACGTCTCGAACTTGAACGCCTCATCTTTGAAGATGAACTCCACTACCTTCGCCCTTCTGCCGTGTCAGGCGGGTGTTCGTACTAGGCCGACCAGTAAGGCCGTTGCTGTATCACTTGCTGGAGAAAATCTGGTGTCGCCTGCTCGTCGGCTGGGATGCCATCACCATGCGCGAGTGGGCACCAGAATGGGTCGCCTTCGATGATCCATGCGGCCCTGACTGGCTCATGAACGGGGGTGCCTGCCGGCGGTGAGATCAGATCTGCGGCGAAACCCTGCGCGCAGGGCCAGGTGAATCCGTCGCTGTAAATCAGCTTCGTCATCGTGGTTTTCGGCGATGACGTGGTAGTGAGCGAACCCGCCCAACTGCGTCCACGCGATGAGCGTATTACGTCAACGGCTGTTGAGCAAGAGCGACGGTTACCGCTGGTGGTCCAGTAGTGCGGTGAGGACGCGTTGTTCGGCGGCGTGGTGAGCTTCGGAGAGCGGGTAATAGGGTCCGTCTGTTGCGTTATTTGCCGGTGCGCTCGCGATGCTTGCAGCCCGGCCAGCAACAGGGCCGGCGCAAGCCGTCTTCCAGTTCCTCCTGGGTCCGGCGAATGCGGCGCTTCCGCGTCACATCTTGCTTGGCATCCTCGACCCAGCAGATGAACTCGTTCCGGGCCAGTGGCGTGATGTCTTTCCACGCAGCGAGCGCCTCCGAGTTATCGATCAGCGCGTCATGTAGATCTGCGGGCAGCTTGTGCACCACCCCACCCGGCACTCGCTGGCTGCTCACGGGGCTCAGGGTAACTCTCAGGCGTGAAGCTGACGACTGACGCGGCAAGGTGGGATGGCCGCCGCCGACCGACAAGGAGAGGCACATGCAAGCTACAAAAGTTATGGCCGACCTTCGAGTGGCCGATATTGAGGCGGCCAGAGCTTCTACGCCGACTACCTCGGACTGACCAACGAGGAGTTCAACATGGGATGGGTGGCCCGGATACCTCGGACCGACGACATCGAGCGCTGCCTACGCAGAAGCCCGGGAACTCGGCTACGAGATCGTGCATCCGTTAAGTACAGAGGCATGGGGACTGCGCCGGTTCTTGGTGCGTGCACCCGACGGCAATGTGATCAACATCGTTAACCACCGAGACTGAACCACCTACGACGGGCGGTACTCTCTCAGAACGGAATCTGAGCTAGCGGTGGATCGCGAAGCGAATTTGATGTTTTGGATGTTTTGCACACATGTGGAAGTGGGTACGAAGGTCACATGTTACGCGAAATTGAATGTGATGAAACCGCTGGTGATTGGTGGCGCTGTTGCTGCAGCGATTGCTGTGACTCCTGTGACGGCAGCCGAAGCTTTCGCGGCGGGTCCGGCGACTAGTCCGGCGCCCACGCATGTGGTCTTCAAGCAAGACCCAGGCGGCGGCGGCTGCGATGCTAACGGCAACTGTGGCTCCGGCGGGGCAATGAACGGCCCCGGCGGCGGTCCGGGTGGCCAAGGCTGCGTCCCGGGCGTCGGCTGCGGCTCCGGAGGCCAGTTCGCCGGTCCGGGCGGCCTGCCCGGTGGTACCGGGTGTCTTCCGGGCGTCGGTTGCGGCTCCGGCCACGGCTGACCTGCACTCAATAGTTGACGATCGGTTAGTTCGCCGTGGCGACGCGGCGAACTAACCGCTACCCCTTCGGACCTGGCGAGTGGCCAAGCACGCCGACACGTGCGGCGCCGGCTTCGCGTCCCAGCCCATAGAGATTCACCAGCTGCGTGGTGGCAACGACGTCGCTGTGGGAATTCGCCATGGCGCTCGCAGATCATTGGCCTTTCAGGCTGCCGATGCGCAGCGAGTAGTCCGTGGGTTTGGCCGGCGCGGCGTTTTCGAGCTCTTCCACGTAGCGGTGCGGGTCGCGGTCGATGATCGGTATTCCCTTGGTGGTGGGATGCTGGGCCATGAACTCGCGGTATTGCCGCCCGAGTGCTTCGCGAAGACCGATCGGGGCATGACGGCGGAAGTCCGAAAGTCCTTCCCGTCTCCTCTTCACTCATGTGCTCGTCGTTGGCTTTTCGGGTCTGGCCGACCGCCGCCCACCATTGTTCGGTGCCGATTGGGGCCGCGTTCGCGGCGCGCACTCCGTCGCGAATGTCGTTGTGATCGCCGATGGCGTCGAGCGTCTCGCCCTCGGGATCGTCGACGCCGCGCTGCAGCAGCTGCGGATAGAAGATCTTCTCTTCGATGTAGGCGTGCAGGTCGAGCTTCTCGCCGAGCGGACGCCATACTCGCTCGAGTGCGGCATGGTCGATCGGCGTCTGCGCTTGCAGATCGTCCAGCTTGGCGAACCGTTCGCGGAACCAGTCATGGTCAGCCAGGATCAGCTTGGTGATGTCAGCCATTGCCCTCGAGCCTAGGCTCGGGAGATGCCGATCCGATATGACGAGGCTGCTGCGTGAGCAGATCCGGGTCCATTTGGCGGACCATGACCGTCGCGTCGTGGCCGACCCGACGAAGCGGCACGCGGCCGTCGCGGTGCTGCTCGTCGACTCAGAGGTCGGGGAGGACAGGATTGACCCGGCGCCGGTGGACGACTGGATCGCAGGACGCCCGATGCCGGAGGCCGGTCTCGACGGCCGCATGGTCGACGTGTCGGGCGGTGCCGCGTTCCTGTTGTGCCGCAGGGCCTCTCGCCTCAACTCGCACCCGGCGCAGTGGGCACTTCCCGGCGGTCGTGTGGACCCGGGCGAAAGCGCGGTCGACGCGGCACTGCGGGAGCTGGACGAGGAGGTTGGCATCAAACCGGTCGATCCGACCGTGTTGGGCCTGCTCGACGACTATCCGACTCGATCCGGATACGTCATCACCCCGGTCGTGATCTGGGGCGGCGGACGGCTCGACCCTCGACCGGCGCCCGACGAGGTCGTGGCGGTTTACCGCGTCGGGCTGCATCAATTGCAGCGCGAGGACTCGCCGCGATTCATCACCATCCCGGAAAGCCCACGGCCGGTTGTGCAAATACCGTTGGGCAACGACCTCATCCACGCACCGACAGGTGCTGTGCTGCTGCAGCTGCGCTGGCTATGCCTGGAGGGCCGTCACGATCCGGTCGACGAGCTGGAGCAACCGGTGTTCGCCTGGAAGTAGGGCGCGCGGTACCGAGCGCGTCGGCGCTGAGCTACACTCGTCACTCCATCTCTACAGAGATAGAGTCGCAGCGAGGCGAGAAGGGACACATCTATGACGGTGCAGGCTGTGCTGGAGGAGATCCGTAAGCGACCCGGCACCGGTGACGTGATTCCGATCATCGACCCCGCCACCGAAGAGCAGATCACCGAGTTCACCGATTGCGGCCCCGAAGCCATCAACGACGCGGTCGCCCGTGCGAAGGCGACGGCCGAGTCCGGGGTGTGGTCCGGCCTGCCCGACTACGACAGGGCCAAGGTGCTGTGGCGGGTCGCCGATCTGATTGATGAAAACGCCGAGATCCTCGCCGAACTCGAATCGCTCAACGCGGGCATCCCGCCGGCTCAAGCGCAGATCATCACCAAGGTTGGATCCGAGTGGTTCCGCTACTACGCCGGCTGGTGCACGAAGATCGACGGCATCGCGCGCGACGTGAACACCGGCGGCCTCACCGGCGTCGACTCGCACATGCACACCTACACCCTGCGAGAGCCCTACGGCGTGGTGGGGCTGATCTTCCCGTGGAACGGGCCGGTCTTCAACTTCTGCGCCAAGCTTGCACCGTCACTGGCCGCAGGCTGCAGCAGCGTCGTCAAACCCGCTGAGGAGACACCACTTTCGGCGCTGGTTCTGGACCGAATCCTGGCCGAGGCCGGAGTGCCCGAGGGCGTCGTCAACTTGGTGAACGGCTACGGGCACACCGCAGGTGCGGCGATCACCGCGCACCCCGACGTCGAGAAGGTCGCCTTCACCGGATCGACGGAGGTCGGTCGGGCGATCGTGCACGCGGCGGCGGACAGCAACCTCAACAAGGTCACCCTCGAGCTCGGCGGCAAGTCGCCGGTGGTGATCTTCGACGACGCCAATCTGGACCTGGCCATCCCGATGGCGTCGTTCGGCACCTTCATCCATTCCGGCCAGGCCTGCGTGTGCGGGTCGCGCATCTTCGCCCAGCGCGGGGTCTACGAGCGGGTCGTCGAGGGCATCGCCAACATGGCCAACGTCATGCAACTAGGTGGCCCCAAAGACGAGGGCGCCATGGTCGGTCCGTTGATCAGCCAAAAGCAGCTCACCCGCGTCCTGGGCTACCTCGACCAGGGCAAGTCCGACGGCGTCGAACTGGTCACCGGCGGCCATCGCCTCGACCGCAAGGGGTACTTCGTGCACCCGACCGTGGTCACCAACGTCGACCCCGACTACGAGCCGGCTGTTCCAGGAGGAGATCTTCGGGCCGGTGGTGACGATCCTGCCGTTCGACGACGAGGACGAAGCCGTCGCGCTGGCCAACAACAGCACCTACGGACTGGCGGCCACCACCTGGACCAATGACCTGGGCCGCGCACACCGGCTGGCCAAGCGGCTCAAGGCCGGGACCGTGGGCCTGAACTGTCAGATGCAGTTCGACCACTCCATGCCGTTCGGCGGATACAAGCAATCCGGCTGGGGCTACGAATCGGGCAAGGCCGGCATCGAGACCTACCTGCAGACGAAAATCGTTTGGGCGCAGATGTAACCGTCGCCGGTCAGCGAGCCGCAGTAGTGTGAAGACATGCTGCGTGGGGTTATAAGCGCGATTCAACGATGGCAGTATCGCGACGGCCGTCCCGGATGGTCAGCGCGCATCGCAAACCGATTAGGCGCCTTGAGTTTTGCGGCCGGCATCGGACCTAGCGGAGCCGCCACCCTGGAAGTACGTGGCCACAAGTCGGGGCGGATGATTTCGTTCCCGGTGGTCGTCGCCGACTACCAGGGCGAGCGCTATCTGGTGGCCATGCTCGGCCAGAAGACGAACTGGGCGCTCAACCTGCGCGCCGATGGCCACGCGGTATTGCGGCGCGGTCGACCCGAAGACGTGTCTTTGGTGGAGGACCTGTCCGATAACCGCGCCGCGATCTTGCGACGGTACCTCGAAGTGGCGGCGGGGGCGCGCCCGTTTTTCCCGATCGACCGGCACGCGCCGCTTACGGAGTTCGAGCGGATCGTCGATCAATACCCGGTTTTTCGGGTCGCCTGAGCGGCGCGCCGGCGAACGCCGGTTGTTCGGTCTGGAAGCCGGGTCCGGGCTCGGGGGTGACGTTGCGCGCGGTGATCTTCTTGCGGCAGTGAGAGCAGACCAGAACCGGATCGGCAATGTGCCCGCATGGCTGGTGGCGCAACACGATTGGCGGACCGTTGGGCTGCGGAGAGGTGTTGATCACCCCACTGCATGAGCACCACGATCGCGGCGAACAGGTCTCGGCCGGAGGCGGTCAGCCGGTACTCGTGACGGTCGGGATCCCGCGCGTACGGCACCTTTTCCAGCAGCCCGTTTTCGACGAGGGTGCGTAGGCGTGACGACAGCGTGGGCCGCGGAATCTGCAGGTTGCGAGCCAATTGGCCAAAGCGACGCACCCCGAAGAACGTCTCGCGCAGGATCAGCAGTGTCCATCGCTCGCCGACGACCTCGAGAGCCCGGGCAACGGACTCACCGTGGAAGCGGTGGGACAGATCGGGATAGTCCATGGTTCTAATAATGTACCGGTTCATAATCTGAACCGGTGTGGTAAGGTAATTGAACCACTCGCTTGTCTGGAGCAACGGAGGCCACCGCATGCAGGACACCGAAGTCGCCACCGTGCCCGTGCTGTTACGGGCCCGCGAAATCGCCGACCTGGCACGTGGCATGGCAGATCAAATCGACTCCGACCGCAGACTTCCGGCCGAACTGGTTGGTGCGCTGCGAGATTCGGGCCTGCTGCGAGCAGGTGCGCCGGTGGAGGTCGACGCTCTGGAGCTGCCCGCCGGCACGGCACTGCGCTGCGCCGAGGAGGTGGCGCGCGGCGACGCGTCGGCCGGCTGGTGCGTGTCGATCGCGATCACCAGCAGCCTGCTGGTCGCCTATCTGCCGCCGGTGAGCCGTGACGAGCTGTTCGGCGACGGACGCGGTGTGGCCGCCGGCGTGTGGGCGCCGCAGGGCAAGGCCCGTCGCGTGCCCGGCGGCGTCGTGGTGTCGGGACGGTGGGCATTCTGCAGCGGCATCACCCACGCCGACGTGCTGTTCGCCGGCTGCGTGCTCGAGGATCGCCCGGCCGTGGTCGCGTTGCCCACCGAGCAGCTACAGATCCTGGACACCTGGCACACCCTCGGCCTACGCGGCACCGGCAGTCACGACAGCGTGGCCGACGAGGTGTTTGTCCCGAATGAGCGGGTGCTCTCGATATTCGACGGCCCGGTGATCGACCGGCCGTTGTATCGATTCCCGCCGTTCGGATTCTTCGCGGCCTGCATCACCGCGGCCGCGATGGGCAACGCGCGCGCCGCGATCGACAATTTCGTCGACCTTGCCGGCACCAAAAAGGGTGTCGCGGCCAGTCGCACGCTCGCCGAACGTCCCACCATCCAGGCGGCGGTCGCCGCGGCCGAGTCGGCTCTGGAAGCTGCGCGAGCGGGTTACTACCAGGCCATTGACGCGGCGTGGCAGGCCAGCCAGGACGAGCCTCCGGTGCCGTTGGAGGCGCGTACTCGAGTACGGCTCGCCGCCACGCACGGGGTGCGCGTCTCGGCCGACGTGGTGCGCACGATGTATGACCTCGCCGGCGGCAGCGCCATTTACGACGGCGCACCACTGCAGCGCCGCTTCCGCGACGCGTTCACCGCCACCGCGCACTTCCAGGTGAATGAGGCATCACGCGAGCTGCCGGGCCGCATCCTGCTCGGCCAGCCCACCGAGGCGGCAATGCTGTGAGGGCGCCGATCGAAGTGGTGCTGCCGTTCTGGCTGGACCGGCCCGACGAGGAGGCGTTGGACATCGCCGACGGCGGCCGATCGACGGCCGGACTGAGCGGGCTGTGGATCGGCGAGATGGCGACCTTCGACGCTTTCGCGTTGGCCACCGCCGTCGGTCTGCGCGCACCCGGAATTGGGGCTGAGACGTCGGGACCGTTGCCGGTCAGCGTGCGAACACCGGTAGCGATCGCGTTGGGGGCCAGTTCGGTGGCAACCGCTCACCGGCTGTCGAGATCGACGTCGCGCTGGGTGCCTCCAGCCCATTCATCGTGGCGAGGCTGGCATGACCGCGAGTGGTCACACAGTGCAGCGCGCATGCGCGAAACCATCGAATGCCTGCGCCCGATCCTGCGCGGCGAGCGCGCCGACTATGACGGGCGCTATGTCCGCAGCCACGGATTTCGGCTGCGTCACCCGCTGCCGCGACACCCGCATCGGAGTCGGCGCGTTCGGCCCGATCATGACGCGGCTGGCGGCGCGGCTCGCCGACGAGGTGGTGCTCAATCTGGCGTCGCCGCAGCGGGTCTCGCAGGTGCGCCAACAGGTCGACCATCATGCCGCCGCGGCCGGTCGCACGCCGCCGCACCTGACGGTGTGGGTACCGGTCGCCGTCCGACCCGGTGCGGCCGCGCTGCGGCAGTTAGCCAATCAGCTGGCGATCTACCTTGCGCCCACCCGGCTACGGCGAGATGTTCTGCGAGCTCGGGTTCGCCGAATTCGTCGAGCGCGCCCGCAGCGGCGCGCGCCGGTCGGAGTTGGCGGCGGCGATTCCCCTCGAGCTGGCCGAGCAGCTGGCCGCAGTCGGTACTCCGGAACAGGTCGCTGCCCGACTACGGGCCTATCTGGCAAGCCGGCGCAGACACCGTCGCGGTGATACCGGTAACCGCCGAGGACCCCGCCGGTCGGGCCGCACTGCAGTGCGCCGCGGACAGTTGTCGAATCACCTCACCAGCACGGGGAGCCGCCCAATGAACGCTGTGAACACTGTGAATACGCAATGCCGGCTGGCCGCGCGTCCACTGGAATTGCCGAAGGCTACCGATTGGACGATCGTCGAGGAGCCCAAACCTGTTGCGGCCGAAGGTGAATTCGTGGTCAAGGTCGACTACCTGTCCATCGACCCCGCGATGCGCACGTGGATGAACGCCGGCCGCAGCTACGTGCCGCCGGTGGAGATCGGCGAGGTGATGCGGGCGCTTGGCGTCGGGCACGTCGTTGAATCACGCCACCCGAAGTTCGCCGTCGGCGACGAGGTGTCCGGGATATTCGGGGTCCAGCGCTATGCGCTGTCCGACGGCGACCGGCGTCAACAAGATCGACACCACCTTGGCGCCGGCAATCGTGCACCTCGGGGTTCTCGGCATCAGCGGTCTGACCGCATATTTCGGATTGCTCGACGTCGGCAGGCCCGAGCCGGGCCAAACCGTGCTGGTGTCCGGAGCGGCCGGATCGGTGGGCAGCATCGTGGGACAGATCGCGCGGATCAAGGGTTGCCGAGCCGTCGGTATCGCCGGCGGCGAGCAAAAATGCCGCTGGCTCGTCGAGGAGGTCGGTTTCGACGCGGCGATCGACTACAAGAGCGCCGACCTGCGTGCAGAGCTCAAAACCCACGCACCCGACGGCGTTGACGTCTTTTTCGACAATGTCGGCGGTGCAACGCTGGAGGCCGCCCTCAACCGGCTCGCGCGCGGTGCCCGGATCGTGCTCTGCGGTGCGGTGTCGCAGTACAACGACACCCCGCGGGGACCGGCCAACTACATGCAGCTGCTGGTCGCGCGCGCGTCCATGACCGGCTTTGTCATCTTCGACTACGCCGATCGCTACCCGGAAGGCATTGCGCAGCTGGCGAAGTGGCTCAACACCGGCGAGCTGCGATCGCATGAGCAGATCGAGCACGGCGACATCGGTGACTTCCCCGAAACGCTGCTCAAGCTGTTCCGCGGAGAAAACACCGGCAAGCTGATCCTCGCGTTGGAATGCCCGGAATAGCCTCGCCGACTCCGCGCGTTGAGCCGCGTATGAAAGCCTTCACCGAGACCGAGCGTCAAGAGTTCCTCGCAGCCAAACATGTGGCCGTGCTGTCCGTGGCCGCCGACGGCCGGCCGCCGGCCAGTGTCCCGATGTGGTACGACTACACGCCTGGCGGGAACATCCGGATCAACACCGGCGCGGCGGCGCGCAAGTCCAAGCTCATCGAGCGGGCCGGCGCGGTGACGCTGGTCGTCCAGAACGAGGAGCCGCCGTACCAATACGTGGTCGTGGAGGGCACCGTCGTCGACACCACCACGCCCACACCGGTGGAGGTGCGAGAAGCCATCGCTATCCGTTACCTCGGCGAGGAAGGCGGACGCGCGTTCGTCCGCAGCATGGACGGTCAGAGCAGCGTGCTGTTCACCGTCCGCCCCGACCGCTGGCTCACCGCCGATTTCTCAGATGAGCTCTAAGCTCTCGGCTGAGTCGTCCGATCACGGTTGTCGTCGTGTCGCGACGTTCACGACTTGTACTTGCCATAAGATAGCCATCTCCGACTGCTGGGCCGTTAAGCTCGAAAACGCTTAGGAAGCAAGTCAAATGGACCTCGAACGCATCACCCATCCGTTGCGACTGGCCAGGGGGTCCCACCAGCCCGGATCGGGCAAAGGGTGTGCCATGAATGCCATTTCGTACATCAACGGCGACGAGCAGATCACCGACTTTCCCGCGACGTCCGCGCGCCCGCTGGCCTCGTTCGTCCAGTTGTGCAACGACTTGCTGGCCGGGCCTGACGGCTACCTGTCACCGAAGACAGCCTGCTGGTACTCGACCTCGGTTGGCTGACAGTGGGAACCGCCGATGTTGCCGACGACGTCATGCACATCTGGGTGACCAAACTGCTGATCAGTCCACCGTGGGGCGTCGTTAGATACGCCGACGACGCAGCGGCCGAGGCGATCACCGACATCGCCGAGCTGCATCGCAGATTCGCCCCCGGCGACATGCCGTCAGTCACCGAGTGGGACGGCGCCGCCCGCGCCGCCCGCGCAGTCAGTGAGACGTCACAGGGCGCCGAACTGTACGCCATCCGGGCCGCATACCAATCGACCGCGCTCGTTGAGACCGACGACTGGGACACGCTGGATGCCGTAACCGGCAACGCCCTGCGCGCACACCGACTCGCCAACGGAGATGCCGGAGCCGCCCGGATACTGGAAGTCACGCGCAACGCTATCCGCTCGTGGCGGCGCCTCGGCGGGTTGAGCGTGGTAAGCAATGGACCGATACCGGTCGCAGGTGCACGGCAAGGCAAGGTGGTCGCGGCCTAACAAGCCGATCGCTTGAATTACCTCTACCGGAGGCTATCTCGTCGCAGCCGCACCGCTCGACTTATTGCGGCACCCGCCGCCAGAGCTGCCATCACGGCAAGAATGAGCGCCGATTGCTTGGCGGATCCGAGTGTGGTCAACAGCAGTGGTAAGCCGAAGCCGATGTAGGTCACCGCATAGAACACCCCGGTGAGGGTGCCGCGCACGCGTTGTGGCGCTGAGGTTTCCAAGTCAATCAAGCCCGCACGTAACGAAAGCCCGGAGGCACACCCGAGAATCGGCAGCAGCGGTAGACCCATTGCCAGCGTCATGCTCGGCGGTGTCGCGGCAGTCACTGCATAGCCCAGCGCAGCCAGCAACGCCGCGACCGTGCCCGATTGCGGCCCCCATCCGCGTGTCCGGGCGATCACTTGAATGAGCCCGCTGGAGCCATTGACAATCAGCGCGGCCGTGCCGGCAGCCAGAGGGGCTGCGAGCCCGGTGTGCAGCCGAGTGGGAATGGTGATGAAACCCAGTGTTGCCGAGGCGAAAACCCAGGGCGCCAACGGGATGGCCCAACTCAGCGCTCGTGCGCTGCTCTGTTGGGCTGACGTCGACTGCTCGGAGGCATGTGCCGCCGCGGACGTGGTCACCTCGGTGCGCTGCACGGCCACGACCGCGATAACCATCGCCGCCACGAGAACGCCGGCGGCGATGCCGAATGACACCCGAACGCCGGGTGTGCCAGCCGCGGCGATCGCTCCTGCCGCGAACGGGCCGACGGCGAAGCCGGCCATCAATACGGTTCCGGCGGTGGCTGCCCCGACGGGCCCCTTCAGATCTGACGCCCATGCCGTACCGGCGCTGACTGCAAGACCGACACCGGCCCCGACGATCAAACGACCCGCCAACAACACGTCGGAATGCTGCGAAAGCAGCATCGCGACCGTCCCCACCAAAGCGATCGTCGACCCGGACCACGCCACCGGCTGGCGACCCAGCGCATCCGATGCACGCCCGCCGATGAGCAGGCCGGGCACGAGCCCAACTGCATAGACGCCAAAGATCGCGTCGATGGTAGCGACGCTGAGGTGTTGGCTGTCAGTGATCACCGGCATCAGCGCGGCGAAGTGGTTGGCAGCCCATCCCGTTGCCAGCAGGACCGCCAACACGCCGACGAAAACGGACTGGGTTGCTGCGGAGCCGTCGCGCTCGTCCAGCGGAGCCAGCGTCGACAGCGGTCGGCCGCTGAGACCGGCTGACTGATTCGACGGGACCACGGAGTTCCTCCCAAGCTCTGCGCGATCTAACACGACGATCTCGGCCGAAAAGTTATTCCCGGCCGGGTGGGACCGCAACGCAATTACCCCAGGATCAGCTCCGCGGGCAGCTCGTCGTTGAGCACAGCCTCAGCGAGCAGCTCACCGAGCAGGGGGCCGAATTTCATCACGTTGCTGCCTACGAACGCGACAACGCGGCCGCGGCGCCCCACCGTCCAGCCGTCCCCACCGGCGTCGAGCCACGGCGCACGCAGTGTGACGCAATCCACTTGGCCTACGACTGACAGCGACGGGAAGAGGCTGCGCACACCCGCAGGGTCCGGCACGTCCTGCCCGAACGCCCAACGCCCGGTGCTGCCGAGAGGCAACCCGTAGCCCTCGGGCGCCGACAAGCACGCAGCGCCGACCGCGTCGGCGCCCTGGTAGGTGAACCGGGTGTGCGGAGCGAACTCGACGTCGAGCGGGCCGAACAACGTCGGTGTCTGGACCCCCGCACAGATGAGCACCCGATCACCCCGTATGACGCTTCCGTCGGCCAGGGTCGTCGTGCCGTCGTCGTCCACCGACACGGCCGCGGCGCGCCGGATATCAACCCGTCGCGCCAAGGCGGTCAGCGCACGGCGGATGCGCAGGCTGCCGCCGAGCGGATCGAAAAGTCCGCTCTGCCATGGCGCGGCCAGAAAAGGGATCCGCGCCGCGATCGCGGGCTGGTCGAGGATCGAGAACGTGGCACCGGCGCTCGTCATCGCCGTGGCGATGTCCGCGCGGGCGCCGACGGCGATGAAGCCCTCAGCGCCGAGCAGCCGGCCCACACCGAATTCGGCCTCCCAGCGCCGCCAGCCGTTGCGTGCCCGCATCGCGAGCCGGCACAACTCCGAGCGCCGGTGAGCGATGCGGAAGATCCGTGCCAGTCCCGCGGACTGCTCGGCGAACGGCTCACCGCGCTCGATCACCAGCGCCTGCACGCCGCGCCGCGACAGCTCGTAGGCGGTCGCGAGCCCGCAAATCCCGGCGCCGATGATCACAATCACGCTGGAACCAACTGTGCCACAGCTATGATCCCGCGTGCCGATTACCGTCACGCCGGTGCCGGGGAAGCCCGCACTCTTGTTGGGCGCCTTCGACATAGCCGGCTTGGGTTATGTCGCCGAGGAATTCTTCATCTCCGGAACGGCGTCGTCCTACAGTTCCGCGGCCGAACTCGGCCCCGACGGCCGGTGGAGCGTGACACCATCAGACATCCGCCGAGTTCACCACCCGGATGGTGGTGCTGACGCCGGTGGATCGGGCTCGGTTCAACGGGACCGTACTCGTTGAGTGGCTCAATGTCAGCGGCGGCATCGATGCTCCGGCGGTCTGGATGATGGCGCATCGCGAAATGGTTCGCGCCGGCTACGCCTACGTCGCGGTGTCGGCCCAGCGCGTCGGCGTCGAGGGCGGCACGAACCTGATGGGCATGGACATGTCGCTGAAAAGCCAAGATCCGCAACGGTATGCGGCCCTGTGTCATCCTGGCGACGCGTTCTCCTACGACATCTTTTCCCAGGCCGGTCGAATCGTCAGAGACGGCAGTTCTGCGTGAGCTGCGCGCCGAACACGTCGTCGCGCTGGGCGAGTCCCAATCGGCGCTGTTCCTGACGACGTACATCAACGCCATCGACCCGCTCGCCCAGGTCTACGACGGCTTCTTGGTGCATTCGCGATTCGGGCCCGCCGCGCCACTGGACGGCGGCTCGATATTCGACGTGCTGGACAGCAACACATCCCAGGCGGTGAGATTTCGCCCAGACCTGCGTGTCCCGCTCGTCACCATCATCACCGAAACAGATCTCTTCGGCGGTCGGCGACAGGGCTATTACGGCGCGAGACAGCCTGACAGCCAACGACTTCGGGTTTGGGAGATCGCCGGCACCGCTCATGCCGACAACTACACGATTCAAGTGGCACCGATCGACACCGGCGCTGCGGCGCTGACCGATATCGTCGCGGCCTACGCGCCGACCAACATGTTGATGGGTCAGCAACTGGATCACTGCATCAATTTCGCACCGCAGCACCACTACGTTCTGCAGGCGGCGCTATCGCAGCTGCTGCCAGTGGGTGCGCACCGGCCAGCCGGCGACCCAGTGCCGTACCCATCGAACTCAGCGATGCCGACCCACCTCAGCCCGTCCTCGATGCAAACGGGCTCGCGCGGGGCGGCGTCCGGACGCCGTGGGCGGACGTGCCGATTGCCCGGACATCCGGTGTCGGCAGCGAGGAAACCACGATGTCGTCGATCTTCGGCTCCGGCGAATCATTCGATGCCGCGACCGTGCGCCGGCTCTACCCCGGCGGCGCTGCGGACTACCTGGAACGCTTCACCGCGGCGCTGGACTCGGCGATTGCAGTCGGGGTTCATCTTGGCCGCGGATCGCGAGGAGATTCTGCAGCTCGCCGCCGCCACCTTCCCGGACGCTACGTCTGCTGGATGATCTCGAGGCCGTTGCCGTCGGGATCATGCAAGGCGAACATCGGCGGAACTCCGTCCCAGCGCAGCAGCTCGCCGACGTCGACACCACGGTCACGCAACCGCTGATGCGCTGCCGCGGCGTCCGGGCTGGCCAGGCGGATGCCCGTCTCGACGCCGGCGGGAACGCCGTCGTGGGCACGTAGTAGGGCGATCGTCGTCGCGGAGCCGGGTGGGGCGATCGTGATCCACCGGCCGCCCAACTGCGGAAGGGGCACGTCAAGTTGCTTTTCCAGACCGAGCGTCTCGGTATAGAAGCCGAGCGCCCGGTCCTGGTCGGTGACCGGGATCCCGATCGTCGCGATCGCCGAGATGAACGAGTGTGCTGTGTCCATCGTGTTCTCCACTTCGTCGGGTCGTGATGCCGTCGGCAACATGACGACTGAACCGCGGGAGAATCGACAGTTCGCAGCGATCGATCAGACGCTGCGATTCACAACGGCGCGGCCTCGAGGGTCAGGCTGAACAAGGCGTAGGCCATGCAGAACAGAAAGTTCAGCGTGACCAGGACCAAGCCCACAAAGAGGAGCGACCGCGCGCCGCGACGTTTCAAGCGCTTGTACTTCGCGGCCAGCTGTTCACGCTTCAGTTGCATCGCAATGAACGCGAAGTTGACGTCGGCCACTTCGCCGTACGCGAAGGGCACACCTGCCAACATCTGTCGAAGCCGATCCGGCGGGGTGTTGACGCCGACCCGCGCGAAGCGCCGACTCAGTCGTCGCGCCTGCCTGCGGCTCAGAACCTGATTTCGCAGCTCAAACCGATGCGATAGTTGCCCGCGTTCGTTCCCCCAGGGGTTTGACGGGGTCATCACACGCCGAAGTGTACTTCGGTGCTGTCGAACTATCCGGAGTTACGGCTCATTGCCTCTGCAGAAATCTGAAGCCAACGAACGACTCCTTAGACCGGCGCCCAGAGGTCCACGGGGACGACGTTCTGTGCGCGGCCGTCGAGCCCGAGTAGCCGTCCCCAGGACTTGACCGAGCGCAGCACCACGCGAGTGTCGAGCACCTCGACGCCGGGGTATTCGGCTGACAGTCGCTGGATCACCGGTTCCAGGTCGGACACATCGTGCAGCTGCATCGTGACGAATATGTTGGCCGCTCCACCGCCGGTGACCGCCACACAGAACCGGGTCTCGGGATATCGGACCAGGGTGCGGCCCACTGCCGCCACCGCAGTCCCGTTCACGCTGAGCTTGAGCGCCACCGCGGTCAGCCAACCCGCTTGTACCCGTGCGAAATCCGTGCGGAACGCCAGCATTCGGGCATGCGTCAACAGGCCCATGCGCCGCCGCACTGTGGGTTCCGGCCGCCCGACCACCGCAGCGAGATCACGGAAACTGAGCCGACCGTCGCGTTGCAGCGCCAAGAACAGCTCGCGATCGAAGTCGTCGAATTCATGCGACGGGGTGCTTTTGGCGGGCTCGGGGGTTACCGCCCGAACCTGATCAGGGCTGAGACCGCCCAGCCGCCAGCGGGTGCCGCTGAACAACTGGGTCATCAGCGCCGACTGGACCCGGTTCAGTCCAGCGATGGCCGGCAGCTTGTCGACGATTAACTTCGCTAGCAACGGTTGATCGGCGGCAACCACAAAGGCGTAGAGGTTGTCTTGGCCCGTCGTGATGTTGACGCTGAAAACCTGTGGTATCGCGGCGAACTCGTCAGCCACTGCCGACGCGGCGCCCGGTTGGCACTCGGCTTCGAACAGCGCCGCCTTGAGCGGCAGCTCCCGGCCGGGCGCGGACGACACCCATGCCCGGCCGGTGGACACCAGGCGACGCCACCGCCGTGCCGCAGTGATCGGCGAAACGTCCAGCACCGCGCCCAGCTCTTCAAAACTCGCCAGCGGATTGAGGTGGAGCGCATCGAGCAAGGCGATGTCCAGCTCGTCTACCCCATCGCCCATGACCAGAATTGTCGCGCGATATCAGGCATTCGAGCGGCGGAATGCCGGACCATTCGGGCCGGCTGGACCCACGAGGGACCAGGATGGGATCGCGCCAGCCGGGGTGGCGTGTGGCTGAAGCTGACCGGCGGGGCGAGCATGTGGACTTGCCCCATCGGGGTGTCGGCGTCGTAGGCGTCGGGGACAGCAATGGTGTGCTCGTCGTCGCAACCGGCTTCGGCGGGGTCGACCAACCCCAAGGTTTGGTACCACATGGCATTGCGGGTGAGGTTGACGGTGACGTGCCAGCTGCCGCCTTCGGTTTGTTGTTTGATCAGCCCCGCAGCCGCGCCGAGAGCACCCATGTAGCCGGTGATGAAGTCGTTGATCAGCGCGGTGGGTGGCAGTTGGGGATGGTCTGGACCGCCTTCGATGGCCATCAATCCCGACGCCGCCGAGCCGTTCATGTCGAACCCGCCGCGGTTCGCCCACGGCCCGGTCGATCCGTAGCAGGTGACCGAGACGTGCACCAGCCCGGGATGCGTCTGCGCAAGCTCGGCGGGATCGATGCCCAGCTTCTCCAGTTTGCGGCCGCGGTGGTTGTTGACCACGACGTGGGCGTCGCCTAGCAGCCGGTCGACGTCGGCCTTTCCGGTCTCTTTCGTCAAATCCAGCCAGGCGCTGCGTGATCCGATGTTGGCCTCGAAGTACACCCAGTCGTGCTCGAAATCATTCGGTCGGGTCGCACCCAGCACGTCGGCGCCCTGCTCGGCGAGCACGCGTCCCACCGTGGGCCCGGCGATGGCATGGGTGAACGACAACACCCGCACCCCGCCAAAGGGTCGATCGGACGGACCCAAATCGCGTGGCGGCGCGTCACCGATCCGGGTCAGCCCGATGACGGGCTGGCCGGCCAGCAGGGCTCCGTGCGGATGGGCCAGCCATTCCTCGGGGCTGCGGGCCACACATGCCGGCAGCCCGGCCGCGTTGGCGGCCTCTTCCAGCTCGAAAGCATCCCAATGGGTAAACGCTTCAGCGACTTTCGCGAAGTCGGGTGGCAGGTTGAGGAAGCGACACCAGTTGGCCGCCTGATGCGGATACACCGCCGAGGCCATCACGGTTCGCCCGTCACGGGTGCGGTAGGGAATCAGCGCAAACGGGTTATCCAGCACCAGCGCGATGGAGGGGAATTCCCCGGCCAGCGTTGGCTTCCAGGCAAAGCTGGGATTGATGTGGTGTACCGCCTGGCGCAGATCCAGGTGCAGGTCTTGCCCCGGACCTCCGCGATGGCGGTGCATGGCCGCCGCGGCAACCGCGTTGCCCATCATCGGAATACCGATCGCCGCGCCCAGCCGGTGGCGAGCCGCGATGATCGGATCCTGTCCGGAGAATGTCACGCGGCCGCCCGCGTCGGCGGCCGACAATCCCACGTCGGCGAGTAGTCCATTGAGTGCGACGGTCGGATCGAATGTCGTGGCACTCGTCGTTGCTTCGGCTATTTCAGTCATGGTCGGAGTTCCTCTCCACGGGCTCTCTTGCAGTCAGCATGACGTCGGTGGTCGAGGGACCGCGAAAATGAAGGAAATTGCTCAGAATCCGTATCCCGATGACGGAAAGCGTCACGATCACGCTCGGTGGGCGCATAGTTAGAACGTGTTACAGTTTGCTGGCATGAGCCGCAAGCGCGTCGTCGTCGCGGGACTGGGGGACGTCGGCGTCCTCACCGCGATTCGGCTTTCCCGTCACGCCGACGTCGTCGGCATCTCGGTCAAACCGGCATTGGTCAGCGGCCAGGAACTCGGCGTGCGGTTGTCCCGCCCCGACGACTGGGCTCGTGACTACTGGATCCCGTTCGACAGATTCCGCCGGCTGGATCGGGTGCGGATCATTCAAGGCACACTGACCGGACTCGACCTGGCCGGCCGCACCGTCTCCGGCCGGCGTGACGACGGCGGGACATTCGCCGAGGGGTACGACGCGCTGGTCATCTGCACCGGAGTCAGCAACGGCTTCTGGCGCCGGGCGACCGTGCAGTCGGCCACCGAGATCGGCGCCGATCTCCGCGCCGCACACGATCGCGTGGCCGCCGCGCAATCGGTGATCGTCGTGGGCGGCGGCGCAGCAGCGATCACCAGCGCCGCCAATATGGCAACCACCTGGCCGGACAAGCAGATCGACCTGTACTACCCCGGCGAGCGGGCGCTGGGCGCCTACCACCCGCGGATTTGGCAGCGCATTCAAACCCGGCTGACCGATCTCGGTGTCGGCCTTCACCCCGGGCACCGCGCCGCGCTCGACAATGGCTTCGCCGGCGACCAGATCACCCGCGAGCCGGTGCACTGGAGCACCGGACAACCCGCGGCGACGGCCGATGCCGTGCTGTGGGCGATCGGACGGGTGCAGCCCAACACCGACTGGCTGCCGGCGCAGTTGCTCGACGAGCAGGGCTTCGTTCGGGTCACGCCCCAGTTGCGGGTACCCGGGCAGCCAGGGGTGTTCGCGATCGGTGACGTCGCGGCCACCGATCCGCTGCGCAGCTCCGCCCGCAACCGCGGGGATGCCTTGGTAGCTCGCAACATACGCGCCGAGCTGGCAGGTCGACAGCTGCGCACCTACCGGGCGCCGGGGCGACGGTGGGGATCGTTACTGGGGATACAGCCCAACGGGCTGGAGGTGTTCTTCCCCACCGGCCATGCGTTGCGCTTCCCGTCGTGGTCGGTCGAACGCGTGGTGATGCCGTTGATCGTCCGGTGGGGCATGTACGGCGGAGTGCGCGAAAACCACCCAACCGCGCGATGAGCCTGCACGCCCCGCGAGCATGCCGCGATGTCAGCCGCGCTTGCCCCGCACCCACTGGAAAGTGCCGATAGTCTTGGTCCGCACGCTGACGAAGCCGTGGTCCTCCAGAAAGTCGCCGATTTCGTCGTCGCCGAACACATAAGCCCCGCCGTTGGGCAGCCGCCGCCAGAGCTCCGGTGCTCCGCGGACGATGGGCACCATCAACGCCAATCGGCCGCCCGGGCGCAGCACGCGGGCGATCTCGGACAGCGCCGCGAATGGGTCCGGTATCAGCTGCAGTACGGCGATCGAGACGACGGCGTCGACGGTCTGGTCGCGCAACGGCAGACGTTGCGCATCGGCCCGCAAGAAGCCGACCTGTGGGCCGGCTTCGGCGCGCACCGCGCGCGCCAGCATCGGCAAAGAAATGTCGACGCCCAGCGCGAGCCCGTCCGGTCCCGCGGCGCGCGCGAGCGACGCGGTGACCGAGCCGGGACCAGAGCCGACGTCCAAGGCGATGCCGCCCTGAGGGATGTTCAACCATTCGATCGGGTGCTGCAACGAGGCGAGGAACCTGCGCGATATGGCCTGCGCGTTGTCGTACAGCATCGACCCGATCGACGACGCCCATACCGCCTGGATGGCGCCCGTGTTCTTGGCCGGGCGCTCGTCGTCGGCTGCTGAACTGCTCAGCAGGTCGAGATAGCCCTCGCTCGCATCCGGTTCGGTGGGCGGATCAACGAGCAGGCCCAGCGCCCGCTCCAGGGCAGGAGACAACGTCGTGTTAACAGTGGTCATAGCGCCACTCCTCCTCATCGCTTCGCTCTGCGTCGTAGCCGACGCGGGTCATTCGCATTCCCTCGATGAAATGTCAAGTTCTGCAGGCGTTTACGAAACCGCAGCCGCAACTTTTTCGACGGCTCGGTTCTGTTCGCAGCCTACGCCGAGCCGTCGGACGGTTCCAGTTCGAGACGCAGCAGTGCGGCTTTGCGCACGATCCCGTCGGGCGGGGCGGTGGTGCCGCCGTCGGTCGTGACGTAGGCAACCCGCCCGCGGTCACCGGGACCGCGGCGCCATGCAGCGCTCGACGGGCCGACCAGGACGTCGTCGAACGGGTCCCCGGCGATATGGCGGACTTCGCTGCCGTGCCGAGGCTCAAGCGGCACCCGGTCGACGGTATTGGCACGATGCCGCGTGACGTAAGCGAATCCGGCGTTCTCGTCGACGCAGAAGTCGTCCGCGTTGTCGATGGCCGCGACGAACTCGGCGACACCGGCGGGTTCCAGCGTCGTTGGGTCGACTGCCACGCGGATGAAAACCTTTTGCGCCGTCGACGTGTAGAACACGTAGCCGCTCTGCGCGCCGAACCGCACACCGTTGATGCCCGGCTGCGGCGGCCACGGGACACCGCTATCGGGATCCATCGCCATCGTGTCGTGGGCCAGCCAGATCCGGGCTGTCGCGCTTCGAGCGTTGGGCCCCAAATCGATTCGCCAGATCAAACCGGCGAAACTGTCGGCGACGAGCAGCACCCCGGGCGCAATCAGGCAGCTGCCGTTGAGTCCGCACGCTCGCTCGCCGAAGGTGTAGATGGTCTCTGGCGACACCGGGTCGCCGGGCGTCCAGCCGGCGAGATCAAGGCGGACCAAATACGATTTCTGGCTGTCGTAGGCATCGCAAACACAGATGACGAACACGTCGGGCTCGACTTCGGCAATGCCGGAGACCAGGTACTCGAAGGTGTGCACCAGCACCGGGCTGACGTCTGGGTGCGGCTCGGGGCCGGGAACACACCACAGCTCCTTTTGCAGGACGGCGGTGATCAGCACCGAGCCGTCAGCGCGGACCGCCAGATTCTCCAGGAAGTACTTCTCCGGAAAGTAGGCAACCGGCGTCAAAGTGACTGCGGGGACAGGGGACATCGACATGAGAGTTCCTCCTTCTCAGTTGGGGTTGTCCGTTGGCGCGGGAACGTCAAACGCATTGAGCAGACCGCAGACCGTGTAGTAAGTGCCGGCGAGGATGACCATTTCGCCAATTCCGCGGTCCCCGAATGCGTTTCGGGCTTCGATAAAGGTGGCGTCGTCGACGCGATGCGACGTCGACAGTTGCTGGGTGAAGCGGTAGGCGACCTTCTCGTCGTCGCGGAGCGTGTCGGGAAGCGTACCGGTGGCAAGCCGGCGAACCACGTCGTCGGGAATTCCGCACTGACGAGCGACCGCGGAATGCGCGTAGACCTCGTAGTCGGCGGCCCAGGCCGCACCGACAGCGAGAATCACGACCTGACGCACACGCTCAGACAACGACGTGTGGCGTTCTTCGGTCGCTTGCAACTGGAGGAAGGCGCCGGCCACCGTCGGACTGCGCAGCGCGGCGTTGAACGGGCCGATGAATTTGCCGTCGGGAGTCGTGCTGTGAAAGCCGGCGGCGTCGGCCCAGGGCACCACCCTCGTCCGGAGGTAATCGAAGAGTTCCCGTTGTTCGGCATCCAGCGCGCCGGCGTCGATCAGCGGCAGCCGGCCGCCCAGCCCGCTCACTGGTCCAGTCCTACCGCGTTGGCGGGAACATCGAAGGCCGCCAGCGTCATCGACACTGCCGTGAACCACCCGATCAGGACCGTGACGTCGACTATCCCGGCATCGCCGAGCAAGGCCTTAGCGCGCCGGTACAGTCCCAGCGGCACGAAGCGCGGGGTGACGAGAGCGGTGGCAAGTTCATACACGACCTGCTGACGCGGATCGTCGAACGAAACCGGGCGGCCGGCAATCAACGCCTCGACCGTCTCCGGCGCGAGTCCGCCCTGTTCGACACCGATCTTTTCGTGCTCGTAGTTGGCGTACGGCGTGGCCCACCGGCCGGTGGTGAGGTTGGTGACGATCTCGATCTCCGCCTTGGTCAACGTCGACTTGGTTTGGTAGTAGGCGCCGGTCGGCACGATCGTCTGGGACAGCCGGGGGTTGGCCAGCCAGATTTTGTGCGGGCCCGGGACGAGGCCGCGCAGCTCGCGGGTGAAGTCGTAGGCGGCCTTCATCTCCGCGGGCATGCGGTCGGCCGGGGTCTCCGTGAAGCGACCGAAGGTGCCGAAGTCGGAGGGGTCGGACATGCTGAGCCTCAATTTCATGAATGAACGTTCGCGTTTTATCACTGTCAGGTTGCACCCTCGACCCGGGCATTGTCAATAGCGGACGTTCGTGTTTTTTTGATAGCCTCCGGAGGTGCCGAAGGTTTCAGCGCAGTACCGCGACGAGCGGCGGGCCCACATCCTTGCCGCGGCCCGACGCTGTTTTATCCGCGACGGGTTCCACCAAACATCCATGCAGGATCTGGTCCGTGAGGCCGGCGTGTCGTCCGGTGCGGTCTACCGCTATTTCGCCAGCAAGGACGCGATGATCGTTGCGATCGCCGAGGAGAACCTCGACCAGATCGTGGCGATCGTGCGGGAGTCGGTGGCACATGGCGCCGACCTCGGCGCGGCGTTGGCCGCGGCGTTGGAGTTCGCGAGCTCGCGCCACACCGACGACGGGTTCGCCGCGATCGCACTCATGGTGTGGTCGGAAGCCTTGCGCAACCCCGCCCTGGCCGCGCGGTTGCGGGAATCGTTCGATGAGGTCGGTGCGGCGCTCGCCGAGACCGCGCGGGCCGGTTCGCCCAGCGGTACGGAGCTTGCTCCTGACGTGCTGGCCAAGACGCTGGTGTGCGTGCTGCCCGGTTATCTCCTCCAGGTGGCCATCCGTGGCGCCGGTGCGGTGGCGCCCATTCCCGAGGCTGTGCGGCAACTCTTTCCGGCGACCTGATGACTAGTGCTGCGGCAACGCTAGTCTCACACCATGACACCAGCATGGTCGCCGAGCCGACTCGGCAACTTGACCGGCAAACGCATCATCGTGACCGGCGCAACCAACGGGGTGGGCCTTGGCACCGCGCGTGTTCTGGCACGCGCGGGCGCGCACGTGATCCTGGCCGTCCGCAACACCGAGCTGGGTGCACAGCGCGCTGCCGAAATCGGCGGCTCCACGGCGGTCGTCAAACTTGATCTCGCCGACCTCTCGTCGGTGCGCGCGTTCCCCGACCTACTCGACGACGACGTCGACATTTTGATCAACAACGCCGGAGGGATCAGCCAGCACCGCGTCGACACCGTGGACGGCTTCGAGTTGACAATCGGCACAAACCTTTTGGGTCCGTTCGCCCTGACCAACATGTTGCTACCACGGGTGCGATCACAAATCATCAACGTCGGATCCGACGCCCACAAATCGGCGACGCTGCGCCTCGACGACATGCACCTGCGCTCGCACCGGTGGGCGGCTTACCCGGCGTACGCACGTTCCAAACTCGCGGTGATGCTCTGGGGTCTCGAACTCGATCGCCGGCTGCGGGCGGCGAAATCGTCGGTAATCACCCAGCTCACACACCCGGGTTGGGTGTCCTCGAATCTTTCCCATGTATCGGACACGCCACTGATGGCGGGCTTTCATCGGGTGGTCACGGCGTTGGCCGACAGGTTTGGCAACGACATCGAAGAAGGCGCAGCGCCGACGCTGTACTGCATCAGCGAGCCGATTCCGCCCGGCAGCTACGTGGGCGTCGACGGCCGCCTCGGACTAAGTGGTGGTCCGGTTCTGATTGGCCGGTCCACTGTGGCATGCGATTACGAAGCCGCCGCCAAGGTGTTCGAGTTCGGCGAAAAAGAAACCGGCACAAGCCTTCCGGTGTAGGCCCATCAGCTAGTCCGGCGTCGCGATGATCGCCAGCGCATCGCCGCCGACCGACACACCCGCGGGGCCGATGAGTTCGACCATTTTCGCGCGGAGCTCGGTGGCGCTATCGGCAGCGAGGGTCAGATGATTGGAAAACGTGAACGCGATGTCGACCCACTGCTGAGTCGAGTAGTGCAGGTTGTGCGGATAGCGCCGGTGGGCGACGTTGAACCCCGCCCCGGTGAGCAAGTCGGTGAGATCGCCTGGTTCGCCGTCCGCGCCGCGGGCCTCGATGTCCATGTAGTCCTTGTAGATTGCCTCGAATTCGGCACGTGTCGGGCTGGTGGGTCTCAACCGGTTCCAAATCAACGCCAGCTTCCCGCCGTCGTTGAGGAGGCCGCGGATCTTGGGCAGCGCCACCGAAGGATCGACCCAATGAAACGATGCGGCGAACACCACGCGGTCGAATCGGCGTCCGGCCGGCTCCCATTGCTCGAATGTCGCGATCTCGAGCGGGATGCCCTTCGCTTGGGCGACTGCGGCCATCCGGGTATCGGGCTCAACCGCGAGAAGCTCGGCGCCTCTTTCGATGAACTGCATCGACGCGATACCGGTGCCGGCGCCCGCCTCGAGCACGCGGCGAACACCAGGCGCCAGCACGTCGTCGATTAGTTGGTCGGGGTAGCGGGGGCGATACGTGTCGTAGTTGTGTGCCGCGCCACCAAATGAGTTGGCGCGCTCGCGATTAGTGAAAAGGTTCAGTCGCGGTGGCATGCCGCCGAGACTATCGGGGCAACTTATGTCCTGGCTGTGAAGTCATCGTGGGGCTGCTCACAATTGCAGCATTGGCTCCACGCTGCTGGGTCGGTCGTTTCGCCTGGGGCTGTTACTCCGTCTGCAAGACTGCTCATAATTCGCGCCTTCGCGCCTTGGCTGCCTTGGGCCAGGGGCCCAGTGCGTGTCTACGCCCCAGTGAAGATCCATGCCGTTGGCTGCGACACTTGAAAGTCCGCCAGTGCGCTTGCGTTAGTGGTTACTGCGCAATAATTTCCGTGGCACGGTTGGTCTTCGCGCCGGCGAGATCGTCAGCGACGTATTGCGTGAACAGGTCGGTGAGGGTGTGGGCGAGTTCTGCGGCGTTGGCGGTTTGTGGCGTGGCCGCTGCCTGCAGGGCACCGTCACGGACAAGTACCACTAGGCCGTGGACGAGTGCCCAGCTGATCAGCGCCAGCTGCGGGGTGTTTGACGATATCGCGTCGATTCCGGTTAGCCGGCTCACCGCGGTGGTCAACGCACCGATGGCTTGATTTTGTGCCGCAATGAGTTCCGCATCGGCGGCGTGCAATTCGCTTGGTGTGAACATCAGTTCAAAAAGGGCCCGATGGGACAGGCCGAAGTCGATGTAAGCCTGCCCTAGGGCCGCAAGTTGCCGCTGAGCGTCTGATTCGTGCACTCCGGACAGGCGATCCGCCAGTGCGTGAAACCCTTCTGTGGCGATCGCCGTGAGCAACCCGGACCGGTCCCCGAAGTGGTATTTGGGCGAGGCGTGTGACAGGCCAGCGCGTCGGGCGACGGCCCGCAGGCTGATCGCGGCGCGACCATGTTCGACGAGTTCTGCGCGCGCGGCAGCCAGCAGAGCCTCGCGTACTTGAGGGCGAGCGGCGGGTGTCATGCACATATTCTCGCCGATTTTGCTTGACAGTGTCAAACGGCTCTGTCATGCTGGTTGGAGATGTTTGACAGTGTCAAACACAGCGCGGGAAGGAACACCACGATGTACCACACGATCGTCAAGCGGGTCGCGACCAAAAACTTCGAGCGAGTCAACGCGCATGACTACGGCGCCATTCTCAAGGATTGCGCCGTCGACATCCATCACCGCTTCGGCGGAGATCACGCACTCGGCGGTGAGCGCCACGACCGGGACGCACTGGGCCGCTGGTTTGAGCGGCTGGGCCGCCTAGCCCCCACGTTGAAGCTGACCGTGCGTGATGTCTGGGTAAAGGGCTGGCCACACAACACGACGGTCATCATTCGCTGGGTTGGCACGCAGACCCTGCCCGACGGCGCACCGTATGAGAACCACGGTGTGCACATCATACGGATGCGCTGGGGAAAGGTCGTCGACATCGATGCGAACGAAGACTCGCAGCTTGTCGCCGAATCGCTGAAAACCGCTGCTGCTCACGGTGTTCAGGAAGCACTCGCCGAGCCGATCGTCAGCTGACCCACACCCGCTGGAATCATTATCGAGGAGCAAACCATGAATACCATGGTCACACCGTTACCAGCGCGACGAGCGCATCACCCGGTCAACGGCGATCCCCAACTCCGGGTCGGCGACCGTGAACGGGAGAAGGTCGTCACCCGCCTCGGTCAAGCGTTCACCCAGGGATATCTGTCGATCGCCGAATATGAGACCCGGCTGAGCCAGGCCATGCAGGCGCAGACCGCCGGGGCGTTAAATCAGGTGCTTAGCGATCTACCTGTCACGCGGATCGCCCGGGGCGACCCCCGCCGCCGCGCAGCGAGGGTCGCGGCTGCGCGCCGCGGCGTACAGCTTCATCTTGCCGCTTACCTGGCGGCGTCACTGCTGATGATCGGCATCTGGCTGGCGCTCGCGGTCATCGTGGGCGCCTGGTACTTCTGGCCGGTCTGGCCCATCGTTGGTGGGGGCATCGGTGTCATCTCCCACGCTGTCCCTGTCTATAGCTGCGCACGCAGCCGGCCTGCCCCGCTTCCAGGCGCCATCACTTAACGACGCACTCGTGGGCTGCTCACTATTGCTTGACCGTCTGCTTGACCGTCGCGAGCGTCCGCTCGAGAGCGCACAGGCACCACTGGCCCGGCACGCCTTTCAGGTCGTGCTCGCCGCGATCGGCGAACCGGTGCCGCGAGCCGGTGACGATGTCGCGCACCGTCGATGACACCAGCACCTCGCTGGGGCCCGCCAACGCCGCGACGCGCGCGCCGATGTGGACGGCCAACCCGGCGACGTCGACGCCGCGCACTTCGACTTCGCCGGCGTGAATACCCACCCTCACCTCGATGCCCAGCACCCGGATCGCGTCGACAAGGGAGTCGGCGCACGCGATCGCGGCGCTCGGGCTGGTGAAGGTCGCGACGAATCCGTCACCGGCGGTGTTTACTTCGCGACCGCCGAACCGCTCGAGCTCGTGGCGCACGATGGTGTCGTGATTGTCCAGCAGGTCTCGCCATCGGCCGTCGCCGAGCACGGCCGCGCGTTCGGTCGAGCCGACAATGTCGGTGAACATGATCGTGGTGAGCACTCGCTCGGCGCCGAAACCGCCTCGCACGCCAGTCACGAACTCTTCGATCTCGTCCAGCATCGGCGCAGTGTCGGCGGTCCAGTAGAGCGCATCTTCTCCGGGCAGCTCGACGAAGTGTGCTCCGGCGATGTGCTCGGCGATGTAACGGCCGTTGGCGATTGGGCAGAACTCACAGTTCTCCCGGTGCAGGACCAGCGTAGGTGCGGTAATGCGTGCCAGCGTGTCGCGGACATCGGAGTGCCGGACGGTCAGGATGATGGCGCGGGCCATGCTCGGCGAGGCGGCGCGGTTGCCGGCCATGTCCCACCACGCGCGGAACGCGTCGTCGTCGACCATGCTGGGCGCGATGAAGCCGAGCATGTCGAAGCCCTGGTCGACGGCATCGGGTTCCATCGCGACCGTCGTGTAGGGGTCCTCGTCCCGGATTTCGAAGCCGATCGGATAGTCCGGAGCACGCAGGGTACGGGCCGCGCCGTTGATGATCACCAGATTGCTCACGCGCTCCGGGTAATCGGCCGCGAGGATGAGCCCGGTCATCGAGGCGAAGCCGGGCGCAAAGATGGTCGCGCGCTCGCATCCGACCGCATCCATGACCGAGATGGCGTCTTTTGCCCAGAACTTCGGTCCGATCACGTCCAGCGACGGGGCCCGCGATGAGAGGCCGACCCCGCGCTGGTCAAGTCGGATCACCCGGCTGAACGACGCCAGGCGCCGGTGAAAGCGGTACATCGACGGTTCGGCGTCGATCGTGTCGATCGGGATGGACGGCCCAGGCAGCACCAGCATGTCAGTCGGCCCATCGCCGAAGACCTGGTAGGCGATGTCGACTTCGCTACACGTCGCGTAGCGAGTCCGCGTAACCTTCGCCACCGTTACAGGTTAGTTCAGGGCACCGACAGGATGACGGGGGCAGCGGATCAGCTGCTGCGGGTATGCAGGTATCAGACGGCGACGGAAGGGGAACGCCATGCAGATGACGGGCAACACGATCCTGGTGACCGGCGGCGGCACCGGGATCGGTCGCGGCCTGGCCGAGTCATTTCACCGGCTGGGCAACCAGGTCGTCATCGCGGGCCGACGTCCCGGACCGCTTCGGGAAGTCGCCGAGGCCAACCCCGGCATCCAGCACCTGTCGCTGCATCAAGGCGACCCCGCCGACATCCGGCGATTCGCTATCGAGCTCACCGACAAATACCCGGATCTCAATGTCATCGTCAACAACGCCGGCATCCAGCGCGTCGAGGACCTCGTCGGTGGTGGCCCCGGCACGGCGGAACAGACCGTCGCGATCAACCTGTTGGGGCCCATCCGGCTCACCGCGGCGTTGCTGCACCGGCTGCTGGGCAAGCCACACGCGGCGATCCTCAACGTCACGTCCGGGCTGGCGTTCATGCCGAGCGCGCTCACGCCGACGTATTGCGCCACCAAAGCAGCGCTGCACTCCTACACTCAGTCGCTGCGCTTTCAACTGCGCGAGACCTCGGTCCAGGTGATCGAAATCATTCCGCCGCAGGTGCAGACCGCCCTGCAGGGCGACCGCGGGTTCGACCCTCGGGGAATGCCGCTCGATGAGTACGTCAGCGAGACGATGATGCTGTTGCAGACCCAGCCGCAGGCTGACGAGATCATCGTGGAGCGTGTCAAGGGGTTCCGGTTCGCCGAGCGGGACGGAGCCTACGACAACATCTATCCCGCGTTCAACGAAGCGATGGTCGCCGCACTGGGCCAGTGAAAGAGGACAGCGATGCGGGTGTTGATGGTGGGGGCAACTGGACGCCATGCGCACTGGGTATTGCGTGAGCTGACCCAGCGCGGGGTATCGGTGCGCGCCTTGGTCCGTAATCAACGGCGGGCAGATGTTGCTCGCCAAAACGGCGCCGCGGAGGTGGCCATCGGGGACCTCACCGAGCCGGCCTCGCTTTCCGACGCAGTGGCAGGGATGGACGGTGTTTTCCATATCGGCCCCGCGCATGCGGCCGGGGAGGCCGAGATGGGCGTGGCCATGGTCGACGCCGCTTCCGCCGCCGGGGTGCGAAAGTTCGTGTTCTCCGGTGTCATTCACCCGTCGATCTCGGCGATGACGAATCACGGCGCTGCGAAACTGCCTGTGGAAGAGGCGCTCTACACCTCGGAGCTGGATTTCACGGTGCTGCAGCCGGCGCGGTTCATGCAGAATTTCGAGCGATCCTGGAACGACGTCGTCGAGCATGACCGGCTGGCCCAGCCTTACTCGTTGTCGGCGAAGATGTGCTCTGTGGACTACCGCGACGTCGCGGAGGTGGCCGCGATGGCGATGACCGGCGATGAGCTCAGCTACGGCACATTCGAATTGAGCGCGTTCGGGATGCAGGACAGCTATGAGACGGCCGAGGTCGTCAGCGAGGTTCTCGGGCGAACGGTCACCGCGGTGCAGATTCCGTTGGATCAGTTCGCTTCAGAGCTGCCCGAAGGGCATTTTCGTGATGGCATGCGCCGCATGATGGCCCACTACGACAAGCATGGGTTGCCCGGCGGCAATCCATTGGTGCTGCGCTCAATCCTCGGCCGGGAACCGCGATCGCTGAAGGACTACTTCCACGAACTAGCCACTGGCTGAAGGCATTCCCGGTGAGTAGTCGGTGGCACCATCAACTCTTCCACGGCCAGTCGCCAGCATCCCACCGCTTCTGCACATCTGGATAAAGCAATGCCTGGTCGTTAGGTAGTGATGCCTTGACGTGTCGCGTCGAGTCGTCGGTGAGCACTTCTTCATCGCCGCGTTGGACGCCATCAAGGCTCTGGCGGACAACGTCGCCGGCGGAAATCTTACTCTCCGGCACATTGGCCGCCATGTCGGTGTCAATCCAACCCGCGTGCACGCCGACGACGAGGGTCCCGGCTGCGCGCAGTTCGACGCGAATCGCGTTCGTCAGCGCCCATTCGGCGGATTTCGATGCAGCGTAGGAGCCGTTGAACGGCGATGCCAGCCAGCTGGCGACCGAAAGCACGTTGACCACCGCGCCGCCGCCGTTTTTGGCGAGCACCGGCGCGAATGCTCGGCACATCGCCAGCGTCCCAAAGTAATTGGTTTCCATTTCGCTGCGCGCTGCACTCAGGTCAGGCGCCGCCAGCAACGGAGTCCGCAGCATCGCGCCGGCGTTGTTGATCAGCACCGTGACGTCGGTACAGCGGGACGCCGCGGCGCGGACATCGTCTGGCTTGGTGACGTCCAATCGAATGGGAACGACTCGATCATCGGTGATGTCGACGGTGTCCGGGTTCCGCGCCGCGGCGTAGACGCGCGCCACGCCGTGACTGAGCAGTCCTTCCACGAACGCTTTTCCCAGCCCGCGGTTGGCGCCGGTCACCAATACACTTGCGCCCGCGAGCTTTACGCCGCCCGGTTCCTTCATTGCAGCGGTCATTTCTGGTGGTCTCCCTTCGGAAGGGCAGCGGCTCGAGCCGCCACCTCGTACAACGTGGCGAAGTCGGACTTGCCGTAGCCGTGTCCGATCGCGGTCTGGATGGCTTGGTAGGTGGTGGCCGCCACGGGCATCGTGCAGCGGGCCGACGATCGCAACACCATCGAACTCTCGACGGGTGTGCGCTGGGAGCGGCTGACTCCGGTGCATGACAGCCGGGTCGACTTCATCGAGATTGTGTACGAACCCGGCGGTCAATCCACCGAAAGCGGGCGGGCCCTCCGCCACGACGGCCGCGAATACCTTTATGTTCTCGAAGGCGAACTCGAAGCCGTCGTCGGATTTGAGACATTGCGGCTGGTGCAGGGAGATTCGGCGGCGTTCGATCCCGCGACACCGCATCACTATTACAACCGCACCGCCGGGACTGTCCGCGTGCTATCGCTCGTGGTGCACGATCCGGAACCGTGACGGCGCACGCATCCTTTCACCGGACGGCGCTGGACGGGTACGGCAGAAGCGCCATCTCGCGCGCATTCTTGATCGCCATGGCGGCCTGGCGCTGTTGTTGGACGGTCAGACCGGTGACCCGCCGGGGGCGGATTTTGCCACGCTCGGAGATGAACAACCGCAATCTGCCGGTGTCTTTGTAGTCGAGCTCGGTCACGCCGAGGGTCTTGAGCAGGTTCGGCTTGACGGGTCTCGCCTCGACCGCGCTGACTCGCCGGACGCGTTTGGACTTGCGCGTCATCTACCAACTCGCTTTACGGATGCCGGGGAGCTGGCCCGCGTGCGCCATTTCACGCACCCGAACCCGGGACAACCCGAACTTGCGCAGATGTCCGCGGGGACGGCCGTCGACGGCATCGCGATTTCGCAGCCGCACCGGGCTGGCGTCCCGGGGTTGGCGGGCCAGCGCGCGTTGCGCGGCCAGACGCTGCTCGAAAGTGCTGCCCGGCGAGCGGATAACGCGCTTCAGCTCGGCTCGCCGCTCGGCGTACTGTGCGACGACGGCGTGGCGCCGGTCGTTCTTGACGATCTTGGACTTCTTGGCCATTCAGCGTTCTTCCCGAAATTCCACGTGCCGGCGGATCACCGGGTCGTACTTGACCAGCCTGAGCCGGTCGGGATCGTTGCGCCGGTTCTTGCGGGTGACGTAGGTGTAGCCGGTGCCGGCACTGGAGCGCAGCTTGACGATGGGCCGAATCTCGTTGCGCGCCATCAGATACGCTCACCCGATCGGCGCAGCCGCGCGACCACGGCCTCGATGCCGTCGCGATCGATGACCTTGATCCCTTTAGCGCTGACCCGCAACTTGATGCGACGGTGTTCCGACGGCAGGTAGTAGGTCTTGACCTGGATGTTGGGTGACCAACGTCGTCGGGTGCGGCGGTGTGAATGCGACACCGCGTTACCAAAACCCACGGTGCGGCCGGTGACTTGGCAGCGTGCGGACATAGCTCTCCTTTCGGGTTACTGAGGATAACGAAAATCATTTTCGACAAGTTCCGGGAGGCACTGTAGCGTGTTGTACGGCTTATTGAAAACCGTTTTCAACAAGGAGTGGTGATGCGGACTCCCGTAGTTCTCGTGGCGGGCCAGGGCGATACCGATGCGGTGGCCGGGATCCTGTTGCACCGCCCGGGAACGCTGGTGGTCGAGCATCGCTTTGACGGCCATGTAGTGCGGCGGACGACGGCCATGCTGCGAGACGGCGAACTGATCACCACCGAGGACGGCTTGGAGCTGGCACACGGCTGTGTGTCATGCACCATCCGCAACGACCTGCTGGTGCGGCTGCGCATACTTCACCGGCGCGACGATGTCGAACGGATCGTCGTGCACCTGGCGCCGTGGCTGGAGCCCGAGCCGATCTGCTGGGCGATCAACTACGTCCGCGTTCGCGTCGGACCCGGGTACTCCGATGGTCCGGCCGCCCGCGATGTCGCGATTGCCGGGGTGGTGACCTGCGTGGCAACACCCGATTGGCTGGCGCAGGCGCTGGGAGACGACGAGCTGCCCGACGGACGAACCTTCGCTCAAGTAGTCGTCGGTCAGGCCGAGTTCGCCGACCTCGTCGTGCTCGATCATCCGGAGCCGGTGACGCTGGCCGTATTGCGCCGCCTGGCGCCGCGGGCACGAATCACCGTCGGCCTCGCCCGCGTCGAAATGGCGCTGGCGCACCTGGACGACGATTCGCGGCGCGGCCGCAGCGACCATCCGCACGCTCCGATGTTGGCCGGCCTGCCGCCACTGGCCGCTGACGGGACGGTCGGGATTGTCGAGTTCAACGCCCGCCGCCCCTTCCATCCCGAACGCCTGCACGCCGCGGTCGATCTGCTCCTCGACGGGGTGGTTCGCACCCGCGGTCGACTGTGGCTGGCCAACCGGGACGACCAAGTCATGTGGCTCGAGTCCGCGGGCGGCGGGCTGCGGGTGGCGTCCGCCGGAAAATGGCTGGCGGCCATGACCGCCTCCGAGGTGGCCTACGTCGACCCGGAACGGCGGGCATTCGCAGACCTGATGTGGGAGCACCGATTCGGCGATCGGCACACCTCGATGACGGTGCTGGTCTGCGGGGCAGAACCGGCCAAGATCGTCGATGCGTTGAATGGCGCGCTGCTCACCGACGCGGAGATGGCCTGCCCGCAGAGCTGGAGCGGCTACGACGACCCGTTCGGCGACTGGCACGAAGACCCCTGCTACGAAACACCTGATATGGCAGGGGAGTTCACTGCGCACCGTGGTGACGGAGAAGCGCGGTGAAACCGGGCATCCATCCCGACTACCATCCGGTGGTATTCCAAGACGCCACCACCGGCGCGCTCTTTCTTACCCGCTCGACGATCACCAGTTCAAAAACCATCGAGTGGGAGACTCCCGCCGGCGCGCAAAACTACCCGTTGGTGGTTGTTGAGGTCTCCTCGGACTCGCATCCGTTTTGGACGGGCACGCGGCGCACTCTCGACACCGCCGGGCGGGTGGAAAAGTTCTACCGACGATACGGCCAGCGGCCCTAGCGACTCTGAAACCGCGGGATTACAGGCTCTTTAATCGCGAATAAAGCCCTTGTTGCGCATCAGGAAATCGGCCAGAAACCCGTCGTGCGGGATTTCGGGTGCCCCGTAATACGTCGGGTGGTGGCCGCGGTACACGTTGGTGATGGTCGGCTCGGCGAGTAGATCGTCGATCAGGTCGTCGTCGTTGGTGATCGCGTTGATCACCAACGAATGCCGCAGCGGCGCCAAACCGTCGGAGCGCGACCACGACGAGACCCACACACACGGAAACGGCAGTTCGACGTTGAGCTTGGCGACGTCGGGCTTGGCCATCAGGTGCACGGCCGGGCGCAGTGCGGCGCAGCCGTCGGTCAACGCGGCGACCACCTGATCGGCGCCGAGCACCGGCGTGGTCCCCGCGGCGGTGGCCGCGAGATGATTGGCCAAAGCCGTTGCCTGGTTGATGTTCTGGGTGGGCAGGATCGCTCGCTCGTCCTCGGTCGGCAGCGCCGGAATCGCCGATAGCCGTTCGCCGATCGCCTGCGCCAACGGGGTGGGATCACCCTCGTAAAGCACGGCGGTGGTGTTGACGCACGCGATGCCGCCCAGGTTGGCGATCGAATCGGTGATGACGTCGAGGTAGTCCCGCCAGTCCTGGTCGGCGGTGATGAGGATCTTGGCCCGGCCCGGGCCGTTGACGAACACCGTCGGGTCGTTGGCGTACATGTCGACGACGTCCTGGCTCCCGTAGACCATGGCGAGATCGGCCGACCGGCTGATCTCGTCGGCCCCGCGATGATCGGTGGGCAGGTACACCGCGTCCTGCGGGCGAAATCCGGCTTCCCGCAACGCGTGAACCAGCCGGTGCGCGGTGAGCGGCTCGCGCCGTGACGGGCGAACCGCCACCCGGTATCCGAGCGCGAGCGCCTGCGGCCACAGCCCGTGCACGCCCGGGCCGTTTCCCGAGGCCAGTACCGCGAACACTTCCCCGCGGCGCACCCACACCGCACTACCGTCGCGGCTGCGCTCGTCGCGCCAATCCAGCACGGCGCCCGCCGGCCGGGCCAGCTGCGCCACGCGGAACGCCGAAGCGACACCGTCGGCAACACCACGAGCTCCCGAACGGGTTACCGCGATCGGAACGCCGGAAATCCGGCTGGCCAGCTCGACGTAAGTGTCGAAGTCCAGCCCCGCGATCACCCCGGAGGCGAAAGCGTCGGCGGCTTTGGCCAACGCGGCTTCGCGTTGTTCGGCCGGCAGCGGTCGCGTGTTGCGCTGAGTGTTGATGGTGCGCGAGACATACAGCGGGGGAACGATACTGAGGTCGACAACCGCGACACCAGCGGTAGTGGCCACGGTTTCGCTGTTGCGGGTCTGGTAGGCCCCAGTGGGGCCGAGCGCATCGATGCGCAGCAGGTCGGGTGAGCCGGAAGCCATGTCAGTAGACACCTTCGATGACAGGCTCGCCTTCGAAGGCCGTGACGGGCTGAACCTCGCTCAGCGAATCGCCAACTTGGCCTTCGGGTCCCGGCATCCGCAGTGCGCTGTCGCGTTCCAGGTTGTTCGGCAGGAACATGCCCTTGCTGATGTGGTTCATCACCACCTGACCGCGTTGGCCGTAGGACACTTCGTCACCGGTGTCGGGATTCACCACCGAGAAGACGACGTAGGGGGTGCGCGGATCGAAGATGAACGGTTCACCGTCGCTGTCGTGGCGAGTCATCGCCTGCGAAAGAATCATGGTGCTGCCGAACACCATGGTGATCGTCGTATGCGGGAAGATATCGCGCAGCAAGTCGAGCGTATCGACGTCCACGTGGGCGCCGCTGAGCAGCGTGAAGCGGATCTTCTCGTTCACCAGGTTCGCGACATGATCGTTGCGGGCAATGGCCTCGAGCAGCGGAGGAGTGGTGTGCAGGTTCGCCACGTCTTGGGTCTGCAGGATGTGTACGGTCTGATCGATGAGATGGTCGACGTACGCCGAGACTTCCGAGGTCGCGTTGCGGGCGGTGATCTTCTTGACCCAGCGCGGATCCAAGTCGATCGCGTGAAAAACCGAACCGAGCCGTTCGGAGACCAGACGAGAAAAGTAGCCAACACCGTGCGGCCCGCTCGGCATCATGCAGACGAAGCCACGGCCTTGCAGAAAACCGCCGTTGGCGAAGTCCTCGGTTTGCCATTGGATGACTTGCTCGACCCAATCTGGCAGCTGCACAGTCCTTTTGGGCGCACCGGTGGTGCCACCGGACTCGAATATCTGCGGAATCGGCGGCGGGGACCCCGCGGAAAGATAGCCGCGCGGGATCAACTCTTCAATGGGCACGTTGCGTAGTTCGGTCAGCAGATTGGGAAACAGCCGCAAATCGGCGAACGTGTTCACGTCGGTCAACGGGTTGAAGTTCAGTGTGCGCGCCGCCCGCAACCAGAACGTGCAGCCGGTGTCCTCGCCGAAGTGCCAGGCGATCGCGGCGCGCAGGTACGCCTCGGGGTCGTCGACCGGCGCTGATCGCGGCACATCCAGCAACGAGAAGTCGATATCGGCCATGCCATCGATCATGTCGCAGCTCAGATCGGCAGAGCAATCGACAGGCTGCCAATCGGCTTAACCGAGAAGGTTTTTCGTACACCGTTCACTGGCAGTAGCAGCACAATTCGCCAGGCTGACATCTTTTAGAAAGCGGTTCCACGCCGGAACGGCCGCCAGCTGTCTTCGGGCTGGGCGAGCCGGTCGGCGATCACCGACAGCGTCTCCACGTTGTGACCATACCCAAGGTGGCTGCTGCGCACTTCGACGTTTTCCGTCTCCGGTGCCGGCAAGCTGGTACAGCATTGCCAGGCCACGATGCCGTCGCTTCTGCTGTAGATGCAGGTCGTCGGCACGGACAACGGTTGGGCGCGGCGCTCCAGAGCAGATTCGGAGACGGCCGCGGTGGCCTCGGCGCCGCGATTGACCAGCCGCCACACCCTCCAAACGGTGCTGGCCTGATGGTTGCCGCGGAACGGGGATCCCAAGGTGATCACCGATCGGACATCGTCGGGGAAGGCGCGCGCCAGTTCGCGGGCATAGATGCCGCCGGCGCTCCAGCCGATGATGCTCACTTTGCACCCATCGGATCGTTCGTGGATGTGGCGCAGGCGTGCCGGCAGCGTCTCCTTCATGCTGGCGCGGTAGCCCATGTTGTAGCCCAAGCCCCAGTCATAGACCCGGTAGCCCAAGCGGCGCAACACATTACGTAGTAGCTGCGTCGAGAACGGGCCGGCCAGGAATCCGGGGATCACCAGAACGGGATGGCCGTCGCCGCGGGGCCAGTCGGCGATGCGCCGTGCAGCGGCGAGCGCAGTGAGGTACTCGACGCCCGTCCGCCACTCCAGCGTGCGCAGCAGATGTCCCGGCGCGGCCGCGTTGACGGCGTCGGGCAGCTCTGCTGATTGCTCGGCTTCGAGTTCGGCGGGCTCAGGAATATCAGGAATAGAAGCCATCCAGGGTTTCCTTGTTCTGCTCGGCGACCACGCCACGCTTCACCTTCAGCGACGGTGTCAGCTGGCCTCCTTCGACGGAGAGGTCCTCGCTGAGCACCGCCCACTTCTTGATCGTCTCCCACCGATTCAGGCTGGCGTTGAGCTTCTGGATGTGCTCGTCGATCATGTCGTGCACGGCATCGGACTTCGTGAGCTCCTCGTAGGGTTTGTCGCCCAGTCCGTTGTCTTTGGCCCACCCGCTGATCGAGTCCGCATCCACGGTGACCAGGGCGACGGCGAAGTTGCGTCCCTCGCCGAACACCAGGAACTGGCTGGCGTACGGGCACAGCGTCGCGAACTTCGCCTCGACCGCCGGGGGCGCTACGTACTTGCCGTTGGACAGCTTGAACAGTTCCTTGATCCGGCCGGTGATGGTCAGGAAGCCGTCGTCGTCGAGCTTGCCCTGATCCCCGGTGGACAACCAGCCGTCGTCGCTGAGCGCCTTGGCGGTGGCGTCGTCGAGGTGGTGGTAGCCGGTCATCACGCAGTCACTACGGAACTGGACCTCGCCGGCGTCGCTGATGCGGACCTCGGTGCCATCGAAGGGCAGACCGACGGTGCCGAGCTTGTAGTTGTCCGGGCGGTTGATGAAGCCCGCGCCGGACGACTCGGTGAGCCCGTAGCCCTCCAGAATCAGCACGCCGGCGGCTTCGAACCATTCAGCGATGTCGCGGTTGAGCGGCGCGGAGCCAGACACGAAGAACCGGATCCGCCCGCCGAACACGTCGCGGATTTTGGCGAACACCAACCGGTCGAACAGCCGCTGCTGCAGCTGCAGATGCGGCCACACGAACTTGCCTTCGCGGCGGCGACGGGCGACCTCTTTGCCCACCGCGAATGCCCGGTTGAACAAGACGGCTTTCAAGCCGGTCTGTTGCGTGACGATCTTGGAGTAGGCCTTCTCGAAAATTCGCGGCGCGGCTCCCATGAACGTCGGCTTGACCACCCCGGTGTTCTCGACGATCTTGTCGACGCGGCCGTCGATCGCGCTGGCGAAGCCGCAGGCCAGTTGAGTGGCGATCAGCACCTTGCCGAAGGCGTGCGCCAGCGGCAGCCACAGTAGCTGCAGATCGTCCTCGCGCAGCAGCCCCATGTCCGCGATCACGCCGCCGGTGTACACCCAGGCCTGGTGACGTAGCCGCACCCCCTTGGGTTTGCCCGTCGTTCCCGAGGTGTAGATCAGGGTCGCCAACTGGTCGGCTTTGATCTCATCGGCGACGGTGCGCAGGCAGGAGGGGTGCTCGGCCAGATACTTCGCGCCCTGGTCCGCGAGGTCGTCCAGAGTGATCACCCAGTCGCCGTCAGCCTCTCCGTCGAAAATCACGACCTTGGCGAGGTTGGGCAACTCGCTTCGCTGCTCGGTGAGCTTCTTCAGCTGGGAGTCGTCTTCGGCGAAGACGATCTTCGAGTCCGAGTCGGCGAGGATGTAGGCGGTGTCCTCGGCGTTCGTGCTCGGGTAGACCGTGGTCGTTGCGGCGCCGGCGCACAAGATCGCCAGGTCGGCCAGGATCCACTCCAACCGAGTGGTTGACGCGATGCCGACCCGGTCCTCGGCTGCGATGCCCAGCGACAGCAGGCCGGCGGCCAGGACTTCCACCCGCTCGGCCGCCTGCTTCCAGGTGACCGAGGTCCACTGGCCGTTCTCGGGGTATCGGAAGGCTTCCCGGTCTGCTGACGCCTCGACGCGGTTCAGGAACAGCAGCGCCAAATTGGGCGCTTGGGTGGTGGTCGGGGTAACGCTCGTCTGGCTCATCGAACTTCCTTTGTACTCTCATGTACTCTCAGCAACCTCGCAGTACCGATCTTGCTGGGAGTGCGCGCGGTTAGATGGCCAAAACGTAAATTTGCCACCCTTTTGTGTCGCCTGGTGCGCCGCGCGGGCTGACACGAATCGCTGCGATGCAGTTCGAATACGGCCTCGTCGAGCGCAGCGCGGGCCACGAAACCATTCCGATGGCAGAGGCGCCGAGGTCTATCGGACGACCCCGAGTGGCATCGCGCTGTCTGGGACTGTGATAGCAGGCCCAGGTGTTGCAGGTCGGTGACGTACTTGTCGATCAGTGCAGAGGACAGGTGTGGAACGTCCTTGTCTGCGCCAATTTTGGCCGCCCGTACTGCGGTCGTCGACAATTGGTCGTTGCTGGACTCATCGTTAGTCGCCTGGACCGCACCCAGATCCGGCAGCGCAGAGCGCGACTGGCTAGTTGCCGATCTCGAAATCGGGCGCTTGGCCGCTTTGGCCCATCATGCCGGAACATCCTGTGGTGTAGGGGGTTCACCGGATCGTGTGAGTGCGCGGCTGATTGTGTCTGTGACGAGGCGCGGGGCGTCATGTAGCAGCATGTGTCCGGCGCCGGGCTCGTGCACGAGCATGGCCCGGGGGATGCCGGCGGCTAGATCGTGGGCATGCGCGGGCGGGGTGAGCTTGTCGGCTCCACCAGCGATGACGGTCGTGGCGGCGGAGATAGAACCAAGCGTGTGGTATTGGTCGTAGTTCCGCAGGCTGGGAAGGAACCCGACTTTGGTCGGCAATGGGGTTGCGTTAATGCTTGCGGCGGATACCGCGGCGAGAGCGCCGCTGCCTGCCGCGTATCCGGCACATCTCGTCAGGGCGGGCCACAGCGGGCGGGCGAGAGCCCGAACTATCTCGTCGGTCATCGAATGCGGCGTGTGCTGCACGAGCCGGTGGAGAATCTTCGCCGCGGGGGTGGCCAGGAGCCGGCCCAGGCCCCGGTTGGCGAGTTTGCCTGCAGCAGTGGCGATGAGGACAAGCGATTCCGGTTCGACGGGGCGATGACTGGCGCTGCGGGCAAGGTAGGCCAGGGCTGCCATGCCGCCCATTGAGTGCCCTGCGAGAGTGAGTGGGCCTTTAACGCGAAGCGCTATGAGCAGCGTGGCTAGATCGTCGGCGAGCTGCTCGATGTGGTAAGTGCGCATGGGCGCGTCGGCGGAGCGGCCATGGCCGCGATGGTCGTAGCTGATGATCCGAATGTCATTGCCCCACTCGCGGATCAGCTGACCGATCTGAATATCCCACGACGATTGGTCTAAGCAAAGGCCATGCAGAAGGACCACAGTGTGGTCAGGCACGCGAGACCCATAGTCACGCACGGACAGCCGCACACCATCGCTAGCAGCGATCATCCGGCTGCGGCCGAGAGGCGGGCTGTGTCGCCGGATTGCCGCGCCGGGCTGCGTCCGCGAGGATGCACTTTGGCCGTGGTCTGGCGATGCCCAGGGCCGCCTACCCGGCGCGCTCACGATGTCGCCGATCGTTGGTAAAGGTGGGCGATTAGTTCAACCCACTCACGGGCGTTCTCCCGGCTTCCTAGCTGAAGGTGCGGCGGGACTAGCTGGGCATGCGACCGGCCGCCCGCTTCGGCCACAGTAGTACTGATATATATCAGCCAGTGTGGGCGGCCAGCTGGCTTGAATGCCCCGCAGATCTCTGCCCGATCAATTCCGAAAGCGCTTATCCGCTCAGCACCATCGTCATCGACACAGGTGATGACTCGATGCAACTCGGCGACCGTCGATGCCATCTTCGATTCCTCCTACACTTTCGACTCATCATCAGCCGCCTGTGGTCGCACCCACATCCGCCAGCGCGCACCGCAACTGGCTAGTCAGGTAATTGGCCAGTCAGCTTGACTCGGGGCAGCGGCTCAATTGGATAGGACACGGTCGAGCTGCTCGCGCGGTTCAATGCCGAATTTGATGTAAGCACCCCCCGTGCCCGTGGGGAGCGGCGAACTTGTCTGCTGCGCCGGACTATTGGCACCGAAGTCTATGGTGCGATTGACGATTGGGTTCCGACCGTCAGAAAGCTGGCGCGGGCTGTCATGCCGTGCGGCGGGACCTGACGGAAACACGACCGGCCGTCCGTTTCGATCTCAGGGGTACTTACAGATATCAGCGAGCTCGGCCGATCTCTGCCCGTTTCTCCCCTAGTAGTGCAACTTGAAGCGTCGCCATGCACGAGCGGTAGCGACGGACTTGTCTGCCGCGCGGGCAGTATTGGCACCAAAGTCTATGGTGCGATTGACGATTGGCTTCCGGCCATCAGAAGGCTGGCGCGGGCTGTCACGCTTCGTCGGGCTGGACGATCCCGGCGGCCTTGGCCACCAAGTTGGGCGCGAACACCGACAGGCCGGTGGCCGCTGCGGTGGCACCGGCCACACCGGTCCAGGCGACCGGCCCTAGCGGCGTGCATCCGAAGAAGTGGCTGACGCCGGGAGTCTGGACGATGGCGACCAGAACCGCGGAGCTACCCAGCGCCGTCGCCACGACCAGCGGGCTGTGGCGCCGGGTCAGCAGCGTCTGGGCCAGCTGCGTCGTCACCAGAGCAGTGAGTCCCATTGTTGCCGTGCGCCGTTCGGTGCCCGGAGTCCAACGCCCGATAGCCCAGGCCGCGGTTGCGCCGGCAGCCGTGACGGCGCCGCGGGTGACGATCTGTCGCATCAGCGGAGCGTCCAGCGACGGTGTCGGCGCGGTGAGCACCGATCGCTGGTAGGCACGGCGGGCCTCGTCGGCCTCCTCCTCGGTGTCGTATTCGTCGGCCTCGGGTTCATCGAACTGCGGGGTGACGGCGACCGCGAGCGCCGGGAACATGTCGGTCAGCAGGTTCACCAGCAGCAGTTGCCGGGTTCCGATCGGCGCCCGCCCGGTGCCCGAGCGCCGTACCGATGATGGTGAACAGCACCTCGCCGACGTTGCCGCCGACCAGGATCGTCACCGCGTCGCGCACGCCGGCCCACATGCTGCGGCCCTCGACCAACGCGTCGAGCAGCACGCCCAGGTCGTCCTCGGTCAACACGATGTCGGCGGCGCCGCGGGCGGCTGACGACCCTCGACCGCTCACCCCGATGCCCACGTCGGCCATCCGGATCGCGGCGGCGTCGTTGGCCCCGTCACCGACCATCGCCGTCACTCGTCCGCAACGCTGCAGCGCCGCGACGATCTGCACCTTTTGTTCGGGGCTGACCCGGGCGAAGACCTGAACATCGGCGACGAGTTTGGCGCAGGCGTCCTCGTCGAGACCGGCCAGCTCGGCGCCGGTGATCACCCGGGCATCCGGCGGCAGACCCAGTTGGCGGGCGATCGCCCGCGCGGTGACCGGGTGGTCGCCGGTGATCAGCACGACGTTGCGGTCGGCGTCCACCAGCGCTTCGATCAACGGGCGCGCCGAAGGTCGTGCGGTGTCCGCCAATCCGACGTAGCCGATCAACTCCAGATCGTGCGCGGCGGCGTCGACGGCGTCGGCATCGGTGTCGTCGTCGTCTTCGGTCTCGTGTACCCAGCTGCGCTGCGCGACCGCCAGCACCCGCAAGCCCTGCTCGGCAAGGCTGTGCACCAACGACTCCGCATGGTCCTGGTCGGCCTGCGGATCAGCGAACCGGCAGCGCGGCAGCACGACCTCCGGAGCGCCCTTCAGCATCAGCAACGGGCTTTCGGATCCGTGCTCAGCGTGCCGATCGCGGCGGCGAAGCCACGGCTGGACTCAAACGGCACCTCCGCGAGGAGGTTCCACTCCGAATCACCGTCGCTGGTAAGCGAATCCGCCGCTTTGAGAATCGCCTCGTCGGTGGCGTGAGCGTGACCCCGCCCCTCCTCTGGCTGGGTGGATGCCCAGCCGGCAGCCCGCAAGACGTGGGCGCCTTGCGGATCGCCGGCGTCCGGGAACGGCCCACGCGGCGCGGTTGCGGCCGGAACCGAACGCACGACGCGCAGCCGGTTTTCGGTGAGCGTGCCGGTCTTGTCGAAGCACACGGTGTCGACGCGGCCCAGCGCCTCGATGGTGCGGGGCGCGCGAACCAGTACCCCGCGGGCCGACAGTCGTTGAGCGGCGGCGAGCTGGGACAGGGTGGCCACCAGCGGCAGGCCCTCCGGGACGGCGGCCACCGCGATGGCGACGCCGTCGGCGACCGCCTGACGCAGCGTCGCGCGGCGCAGCATCGCCAGACCCGTCACCGCGGCACCACCGGCGAGCGTCAGCGGAAGGACCTTGGCGGTCAGCTCCCGCAGCCGCGCCTGCACCCCGGCCGCCGACTCGACATCGACGACCGCCGAGATCGCGCGGTGCGCGGCGGTGCCCACACCGGTGGCGACGACGATCGCCCGGGCGTGCCCGGCCACGATCGTGCTGCCCTCGAACAGCATGCTGGCCCGTTCGGTGTCGGTGGCGCCGACCGGGTCCACCTGCTTGTCGACCGGCAACGACTCACCGGTGAGCAAGGATTCGTCGACTTCGAGGTCTTCGGCCACCAGCAGGCGCGCATCGGCGGGCACCACGTCCGGCGCGACCAGGTCGATGACGTCGCCGGGACGCAGCGAGCTCGCCGACACCGTGACCGTGCGCTCGGTGGTTCGAGCCGCCTCCAACCGGCGTCGTGTCGTCGCCACCGTCGGGACCACGACGCGGCGCGCGACCTGGTCCTGTTCGGCGAACAGCTCGGCGGCCGCCGCGTCGGCCCGCAACCGTTGCGCCCCGCCGGTCAGCGCGTTGACGCTCATCACGCCGGCGACCAGCAGCGCGTCGACGTTGCTGCCGACGATCGCCGAGGCGGCCGCCCCCACCGCCAGGATCGGGGTCAGCGGATCGCGCGAGCTCGTGACGGGTCGCGTCCAGGAGCCGTCCCACCTGACGTGCCGGGCCACGCAGCGGCGCCACCAGCGGGCTGTAGGACAGGTCCTCGAGAACACGTCGCCAGGCCGACTGGCCGGGTTCGACGGTCAGCGGCCGCGGACCGCCGGCCAGTCGCGCGTAGACGATTTCGGGATCCAACGCGTGCCAGGCGGTCAGCGGCTGCGGGGTGGGATCGGGCCGCCGCAGGACCTTGCTGGCCGAATAGGCACCCGACACCATGGCGCTGGCGGCGGCCGCGTTGACCGGGTTGAGCCAGCGCCGCAGGGCAAGCGGGTTGGTGCTCGTGCGGGTGTCGCCGGTGACCAGCAGCAGCCCGGCCAGGGTGGTGCCGCCCTTGGCGAGGTTCACCGACGATTCGCTGGCCTGCCGCGCCGCGGGCAGCGCCGAGAGGATCCGCACGGCGGCGGCCAGGTCGGTGCCGGTGATGATGTCCGCGGTCCACGGCGTCGCGGCGCGGGGATCGTCGAGAGCCACTCCGACGTCGGCGATGGCCAGCGCCGCCAACGTGTCGGTCGATGCGAAGTCGCGGTGCAGGGCGGTGATCAGCAGCACCGGTCCGCGGTCGGCCCGCAGATCGCGCACCAGCTTGAGCAGCGGCGTGCCGCTCGGATGGCTGGCGGCGACGCTGGCGGCCAGATCCTGGGTGCCGGCCACATGCCGCAGCACCACCCGGGCTCCGGTGCGGTTCGCGATCTGCAGCAGCGGGATCGCGAACGGGTCGACCTCCCAGCCGACTTCGACGTGGCCGACCGTCTCGCCGTCGACCACGAGGTCGGCGTGTTCGAGGCCCTGGGCGGGGGTGGCCGACGGTCCCTGCGCGCGAACCAGCGCAATCGCGCGCGGGTTGGCCGGCAACTCGTCGGGGTCGGGCTCGGGCGCCTCCTCGCCGTGCAGCAGCGCGTCGGCGACCTCATAGACCCGGTCGTCGTCCCAGCCCGGCACGTCGCCGCGGGCATCGCAACACGGCGCGGTGATCACCGCGCAGCGCCGCGCCGTCGATGACGACCACCTTCACCCGGTCCAGCCGGCGCAGGGCGCCCGGATCGAGGATCAGCTGCCCGTCCTCGGCGAGCCCGCGGCCGAGCACCGCGGCGAAGGACTGACGGCCCATGTGCGCGGCCTTCGGTATCCCGGCCAGCACCGCGCCGGCCGCGTCTTCGGGGCCGCCACCGGCCACCAATGCGCTCGCGGCCGCGATCAGCGAACCGTTCGCGGCCTGGTCGACGTAGTCCTCGACCGGGCCGGCCATGGATCCCTTCTCGGTGTCGATGGCGGCGTCGATGGCTCCGTCGACCACGACGTGCGACGCCTCGCCGGCCGCCGCGGCCGCCCAATTGTGCCGCGGCGCCTGCGTTTTGGCGCCCGCCGACGAGATGATCGGCACCACCGGGGCCTGCGGGCGCTCGGGTGAGGCCAGCTGCGGCTCGCGGTCTCGCCAGCGGCGGCGATGCGCCTCGGCTTCGGAGATCTGCAGGACTCGTTGGGTCAGGTTCAACAGCGGAGTGCCGACCGCTTGGGTCAACCCGTTGGCCGCTGCTGTCGACGCTGCGAGCGCGAGGTCAGTGCCC
>CAWBSW010000052.1:0-36493 GCA_963791535.1 uncultured Actinomycetota bacterium
GGGTTCCGACCGTCAGAAAGCTGGCGCGGGCTGTCATGCCGTGCGGCGGGACCTGACGGAAACACGACCGGCCGTCCGTTTCGATCTCAGGGGTACTTATAGATATCAGCGAGCTCGGCCGATCTCTGCCCGTTTCTCCCCTAGTAGTGCAACTCAGGCACGATCGGTCGCGCCGGAATTTCACACTTCGTCGGGCTGGACGATCCCGGCGGCCTTGGCTACCAAGTTGGGCGCGAACACCGACAGGCCGGTGGCCGCTGCGGCGGCACCGGCCACACCGGTCCAGGCGACCGGCCCTAGCGGCGTGCATCCGAAGAAGTGGCTGACGCCGGAGTCTGGACGATGGCGACCAGAACCGCGGAGCTACCCAGCGCGGTCGCCACCACCAGCGGGCTGTGGCGCCGGGTCAACAGCGTCTGGGCCAGCTGCGTCGTCACCAGAGCAGTGAGTCCCATTGTTGCCGTACGCCGTTCGGTGCCCGGAGTCCAACGCCCGATGGCCCAGGCCGCGGTGGCGCCGGCGGCCGTGACGGCGCCGCGGGTGACGATCTGTCGCATCAGCGGAGCGTCCAGCGACGGTGTCGGCGCGGTGAGCACCGATCGCTGGTAGGCACGGCGGGCCTCGTCGGCCTCCTCCTCGGTGTCGTATTCGTCGGCCTCGGGTTCATCGAATTGCGGGGTGACGGCGACCGCGAGCGCCGGGAACATGTCGGTCAGCAGGTTCACCAGCAGCAGTTGCCGGGTTCCAATCGGCGCCCGCCCGGTGCCCAGCGCCGTACCGATGATGGTGAACAGCACCTCGCCGACATTGCCGCCGACCAGGATCGTCACCGCGTCGCGCACGCCGGCCCACATGCTGCGGCCCTCGACCAACGCGTCGAGCAGCACGCCCAGGTCGTCCTCCGTCAACACGATGTCGGCGGCGCCGCGAGCGGCTGACGAACCTCGGCCGCTCACCCCGATGCCCACGTCGGCCATCCGGATCGCGGCGGCGTCGTTGGCCCCGTCACCGACCATCGCCGTCACTCGTCCGCAACGCTGCAGCGCCGCGACGATCTGCACCTTCTGTTCGGGGCTGACCCGGGCGAAGACCTGCACATCGGCGGCCAGCTTGGCGCAGGCGTCCTCGTCGAGCCCGGCCATCTCGGCGCCGGTGATCACCCGGGCATCCGGCGGCAGACCTAGTTGGCGGGCTATCGCGCGCGCGGTCACCGGGTGGTCGCCGGTGATCAGCACGACGTTGCGGTCGGCGTCCACCAGCGCTTCGATCAGCGGGCGCGACGATGGTCGTGCGGTGTCCGCCAAGCCGATGTAGCCGATCAGCTCGAGGTCGTGCGCGGCGGCGTCGACCGCGTCGGCATCGGTGTCGTCGTCGTCTTCGGTCTCGTGTACCCAGCTGCGCTGCGCCACCGCCAGCACCCGCAAGCCCTGCTCGGCAAGACTGTGCACCAACGACTCCGCATGGTCCCGGTCGGCCTGCGGATTAGCGAACCGGCAGCGCGGCAGCACGACCTCCGGAGCGCCCTTCGAACATCAGCAACGGGCTTTTACGGATCCGTGCTCAGCGTGCCGATCGCCGCGGCGAAGCCACGGCTGGACTCAAACGGCACCTCCGCGAGGAGGTTCCACTCCGAATCACCGTCGCTGGTAAGCGAATCCGCCGCTTTGAGAATCGCCTCATCGGTGGCGTGAGCGTGACCCCGCCCTTCTTCTGGCTGGGTGGATGCCCAGCCGGCAGCCCGCAAGACGTGGGCGCCTTGCGGATCGCCGGAGTCCGGGAACGGCCCACGCGGCGCGGTTGCGGCCGGAACCGAACGCACGACGCGCAGCCGGTTTTCGGTGAGCGTGCCGGTCTTGTCGAAGCACACGGTGTCGACGCGGCCCAGTGCCTCGATGGTGCGGGGTGCGCGAACCAGTACCCCGCGGGCCGACAATCGTTGAGCGGCGGCCAGCTGGGACAGGGTGGCCACCAGCGGCAGGCCTTCCGGGACGGCGGCCACCGCGATGGCGACGCCGTCGGCGACCGCCTGACGCAGCGTCGCGCGGCGCAGCATCGCCAGACCCGTCACCGCGGCACCACCGGCAAGGGTCAGCGGCAGCACCTTGGCGGTCAGCTCGCGCAGCCGAGCCTGCACCCCGGCCGCCGATTCGACGTCGATGACCGCCGAAATCGCGCGGTGTGCGGCGGTGCCCACGCCGGTGGCCACCACGATCGCCCGGGCATGCCCGGCGACGATCGTGCTGCCCTCGAACAGCATGCTGGCCCGGTCTCTATCGGTAGCGGCGACCGGGTCCACCTGCTTGTCGACCGGCAACGACTCACCGGTGAGTAACGACTCGTCGACTTCGAGGTCTTCGGCCACCAGCAGCCGCGCGTCGGCGGGCACTACGTCCGGCGCGACCAGGTCGATGACGTCGCCGGGACGCAGCGAGCTCGCCGAAACCGTGGCTGTGCGTTCGGTGGTGCGGGCCGCGTCAAGCCGGCGTCGCGACGTGGCGACCGTCGGGACCACGACGCGGCGCGCGACCTGATCCTGTTCAGCGAAAAGCTCTGCCGCCGCCGCGTCGGCCCGCAACCGTTGCGCCCCGCCGGTCAGCGCGTTGACGGCCATCACGCCGCCGACCAGAAGCGCGTCGACATTGCTGCCCATGATCGCCGACGCCGCCGCGCCCACTGCCAGGATCGGGGTGAGCGGATCGCGAAGCTCGTACAGGGTCGCGTCCAGCAGCCGGCCCGCCTGACGCGCCGGGCCCCGCAGCGGCGCCACCAACGGGCTGTAGGACAGATCCTCGAGGACGCGTCGCCAAGCCGGCGCACCGGGCTGGACGGTCAACGGCCGGGTGCGGCCGGCCAGCCGCGCGTAGACGATCTCGGGATCCAAAGCGTGCCAGGCGGTCAGCGGTTGCGGGGTGGGATCGGGTTGCCGTAGCACTCTGCTGGCCGAGAAAGCGCCCGACACCAGGGCGCTGGCGGCGGCGGCGTTGACGGGATTGAGCCAGCGTCGCAGCGCCAGCGGGTTGGTACTCGTGCGGGTGTCGCCGGTTACCAGCAGGAGCCCCGCCAGCGTGGTGCCGCCTTTGGCGAGGTTCACCGATGATTCACTGGCCGCCCGCGCCGCGGGTAGCGCCGAGAGGATCCGCACGGCGGCGGCCAGATCGGTGCCGGTGATGATGTCCGCGGTCCACGGCGTCGCGGCCCGAGGATCGTCGAGAGCCACTCCGACGTCGGCGACGGCCAACGCGGCCAACGTGTCGGTCGATGCGAAGTCGCGGTGCAGCGCGGTGATCAGCATTACCGGTCCGCGATCTGTGCGCAGTTCGCGCACCAGCTTGAGCAGTGGAGTGCCGCTCGGATGGCTGGCGGCGACGCTGGCCGCCAGATCCTGGGTGCCGGCCACATGGCGCAACACCACACGGGCTCCGGTGCGGTTCGCGATCTGCAGCAGCGGGATCGCGAACGGATCGACCTCCCAGCCGACTTCCACGTGGCCGACCATTTCGCCGTCGACCACGAGGTCGGCGTGTTCGAGGCCCTGGGCGGGAGTGGCCGACGGGCCTTCCGCCCGTAACCAGCGCAATCGCGCGGTGTTGGCCGGTAACTCGTCGGGGTCGGGCTCCGGTGGCTCCTCGGCGTGTAGCAGCGCGTCGGCGACCTCATAGACCCGGTCGTCGTCCCAGCCCGGCACGTCGCCGCGGGCATGCAACACGGCGCGGTGATCACCGCGCAGCGCCGCCCCGTCGATGACGACTACCTTCACCCGATCCAGCCGGCGCAAAGCACCCGGATCGAGGATCATTTGTCCGTCCTCGGCAAGCCCGCGGCCCAGCACCGCGGCGAAGGACTGACGCCCCATGTGCGCGGCCTTGGGTATCCCGGCCAGCACCGCGCCGGCCGCGTCTTCGGGGCCGCCACCGGCAACCAACGCGCTTGCGGCCGCGATCAGCGAACCGTTCGCGGCCTGGTTGACGTATTCCTCCACCGGTCCGGTGATGGATCCCTTCGCGGTGTCGATGGCGGTGTCGATCGCTCCATCGACCACGACGTGCGACGCCTCGCCCGCGGCAGCGGCTGCCCAGTTGTGCCGCGGGGCCTGCGTTTTCGCTCCGGCCGACGAGATGATCGGCACCACCGGGGCTTGCGGCCGGCTGGGTGAGGCCAACTGCGGCTCACGGTCTCGCCAGCGGCGACGATGCGCCTCGGCTTCGGAGATCTGCAGGACCCGCTGCATCAGGTTCAACAGCGGAGTGCCGACCGCCTGGGTCAATCCGTTGGCCGCTGCCGTCGACGCGCTGAGCGCGAGATCGGTGCCCACTCGGCCCAGCCGCGACTCGAGGACGGACACCATCCGCGGCTGATTGTTGAGCAGGGCAGCCGCCGCTCTGGTGGTGCGCGGTGCCGCGGGGAATCTGACGACCCAGCCGGTGACCGCGGCGCCGATCGCAACCGCATCAAAGGCCGCCGCGGTCAGCGGCACCAGGATTGCCAACGGATTGCCCGGGTCGGCGAATGGTGCCGTCCGGATCTGCGGCTCCGGGCCGGCGGCGGCTAAGCCGGCGGCCGCCGACGCCACCACGTCCCGCACGTTGTCCAAGACAGCGTCGCCGTCGGCGTCATCCTCGAGTTCGACCACCAGCCGGCCCAACGAGCCCTCGACGTGGGCGGCGGCCACACCGGAAAGCTTGCGGACCGGCTCTTCGACGATCGCCGCGTGCTCGTGCCAGCGCGGGAACGGCAACAACGGATCCAGGTCCAGGTGCACCCGTCGCCCGCTTTGCCAACGCACGGTTGCCGCGGCGCCGTCCGGCTTGCCGTTGGACGAACCGCCCGTCCCGAGCACTCGGGCAGTCGATTGACTCACCGAATTGACCACCGGACCGGCCAGCATCTGCATCGTGCCCGCGGCCGTCGCAACGCCGTTCACCCCGGCTTGCAACATATCCACTGCTCCACCGGTTATACCGCCGACAATGGCGGCGACACCCGGAACCTTCATCGATCACCCTTCACAACGTGTGCCGTGTCAATCAGTGCGCCCGGCAAACCGGGGGCTTGAACTGCATCGGTCTCGAGCGCCCCTCGGGCGTCATGTGACGAGCGTACGTGTTGCCGCCGCGCCCTACCGGACGTCGCTGCTGGCTGTCGCGGCACGTCCAGCCGTCGGGACCAGGCCGGTCGGTCGAAGTGGACGCGCTTTTACCTACACCCGCTGACATGGATTCGCCGGCCGGCGCCAACACAGACATTTACCGGCGGCGGTGGTGGCGGTGGGGGCGGAAAATCCTGTGGCAGCGGCGCATAGTCGGCCGGCGGCGGCACATAGGAGTTGACCGTATCGGCAACGTTGGTGCACCCGCTCACCGAAACACGCCTGCCAACGCTCGCGCAGACGTCGGCGTTGGCCACACCGGACTCCTGCAGGACGGAATACATTTCAGGAATCGACGTGACAGCCATCGCCGCCAGCCCGGCGGCAAGCCAAGACCGCACCCGGGTCACGGTGCGCCCTGCCCGAGTAAAGGAGTCCACTGGCAGCGCTCCCTGACGTCGGTCAGCGGCTGCCGGATGTTCTCAAGATCAGCCTGCTCTTGCGGGTTGGCGTTGAAGTAGCCCTGGACGTCGGCGCCGAGCTGATCTTTGGGTCGATCCTGAAGGCCGGTGTAGAACCCGTTCACATCCGGGTGAGTGAACAGGTAGGTCGAGAGCGCCGTCGCAACACCAGCCGCAACACCGGCTACGTCCGCAGCTGAGCAGTTGGGTGGCCGAGGCGTCGGATCGGCCGCGGCTTGCCCGGTGGCGGCGAATAGGAGCGCGCCGGTGATTGCGCCGCCGCCAATTGCGCCGACTGCCAACCGACGGGCAGTGATCTGTGAGGGGGACATAGCTGGCTCCTTCGCGCGCTAACCGACGGCGGTCGTCCCCCCGACTAAAGCTAAGCAGATACGGCTGACCGCTCTGGCGGATTGATCCGAAAGCAGATCAGCGTGTCGGCGCTAGACCGAAGGCGGAAAACAAGGCCGGATCGAGAAAGACGACGATTCCGGCGATTCCGGCGGAGCCGGCGGTAATGACGTGGATCGAATGCGCTCGCATCACGTTGTCGTCAGCGCGCCGGTACTCGGCAACTGCGGGCTGCCCGTTGGCCGCCGTCGGGACGAAAACCACGTCGCCGGGTTCGGCAAAGGCGCGCCGGGCAAGGAATCGTGTCACGGCGTCGCGTCCGGTGAACCACACCGGCAGCGGCGGCATCTCGAGCCTGACATCGGTTTGCAGCAGCTCGGTCAGCGCCGCAAGATCGGCGTTTTCGAAGGCCGCGCAGTAGCGGTCGAGTAGCTCGCGGAATTTTGCGTCGTCCGGCTCGATCGCGTCCTCTTCGCTCGGCGCCACGTCGGCGAGGTGAGCGCGCGCCCGCTGCAGCGCGCTGTTGACCGCGGCCGGCGTCGTCTCGAGCAGTTCTGCGACCTCGGCGGCACTGAACTGCACCACGTCACGCAGGATCAGCACCGCGCGTTGCCGCGCCGGGAGTTCTTGCAGCGCCGTCGCGACCGCCAGCCGCACACTCTGGCGTGCGCTGAACGCGGTCTCGGGTGTCGACACGTCCGGCAGCGGCTCGAGCCAGTGATAGCTCCCGCTGTTGCTCTCGAGGTCGGTATCCGGGTCGACCGAACCGGCGCCCAGCCCCGCGGGCAACACTCGGCGGGCCCGGCTCTCCAGCGCGCGCAGGCAAGCAGTGGTCGCGATCCGGTACAACCAGGTCCGCAGCGCCGCGCGTTCCTCGAACGCCTGGTAGCCGCGCCAGCCGCGCAGGTAGGTCTCCTGGACAAGATCCTCGGCGTCGTGCACCGAGCCGAGCATGCGGTAGCAGTGTGCGATCAACTCGGCACGAAACGGCGCCGCCTGCTCGATGAAATCCTCCTGGGCCGGCACGGTTCTCCTCCTACGGGGACGCCGAAGACGGAAACGCTACATCAGTAAAGAGACGGCCGGCCGGAAAAATTCATCGGTCGGCCGGCGATGAATTCGGCCGTCGCGACGTATCGAAATCACTATGAACATCAACCAACAGATTGAGACCTCGGCGGACGTCCTGGTTGGCACGACGGCGATCGTGACCGGTGCCAGCCGCGGGTTCGGCCGCGCCATCGCCGCCATGCTGTCGGCCGCCGGCGCGCGCGTCGTCGGCATTGCCCGCAGCGGCGCGCAACTCGACGAGCTGCGCGCCGAGCTCGGAGACACATTCACCCCGGTGGCCGCCGACGCGGCCGACCCGGACGTGGCCGGCCGGCTCATCGACGAGCACGCGCCGCGCACACTGGTGCTGTGCGCCGGAGCGAGCCCAACGATGAGCCCATTGCAGGAACAGACGTGGGAAAGCTTCAGTCAAACCTGGAACGTGGACGTCGCGCAGGCCTTCCACTGGACCCGCCAGGCGTTGCGCCGGCCGCTGGTGCCGGGCAGCTCGGTGATCGCGATGTCCAGTGGCGCCGCGGTCAACGGATCCCCCCTCAGCGGCGGCTACGCGGGGGCCAAGGCCGCCGTCAAGTTCATCGCCGATTACGCCGCGATCGAGTCGCAGCGGGCCGGGCTGGGCATCAGCTTCGTGTCCGTGCTGCCGCGGTTGACGCCGGCCACCGAACTGGGCGCCAAAGCCGTGGCGGCCTACGCCGGTCGGCAGGGCGTCGATGTCGACACATTCGTTCAGGCCGGCGGACCCCCGCTCACCGCGGAGCAAGTCGGCCGGTCGGTTCTGGCGATCGCGGCGCACCAGCAGCCGGAACACCGGGACCACGGCGCCTACCTCTTGACAGCCGCGGGGCTGTCGCCACTTGGCTGAAGTAACTGCAACCGAAAGGTGGAGATCAGGAATGAACACACCCCCGATCGTGTCGGCGCAGGAGTGGGCGGCCGCGCGTGAGCAGCTGCTGGTGAAGGAGAAGGAGGTGATGCGCGCGCATGACGCGCTGGCGGCGCAGCGACGACGGATGCCCTGGTTGGCGGTGGACAAGGACTACGAGTTCGACGGGCCCGACGGCAAGGTCAGCCTGCTGGGCCTGTTTCAGGGCCGACGCCAGCTGCTCGTCTATCGCGCCTTCGTCGGGCCCGACATCGACGGCTGGCCCGATCACGGCTGCCGCGGTTGCTCGATGATCGCCGATCACATCGGCAACCTCGCTCACCTGAACGCCCGCGACACCACGCTGGTCTTCGCCTCCCGTGCGCCGCAGCCGGGCATCGAGCGGCTCAAGGCGCGGATGGGCTGGCAGATGCCGTGGTACACGATCACCGACAGCTTCGACGTCGACTTCGGCGTGGACGACTGGCACGGCACCAACGTGTTCATCCATGACGGCGATCGGGTGTACCGCACCTACTTCGTCAACAACCGCGGCGACGAGGTGCTGGGCAACACCTGGAGCCTTTTGGACATGACGGCGCTGGGCCGCCAGGAGAATTGGGAGGACTCACCGGAGGGCTACCCGCAGAGCCCGCCCTACGAATGGTGGGACTGGCACGACACATACGGGGAGCACGCGCCGTCGCGCTGGTTCGGCGAACCCGATCCGGACGATCCCAACGATCAGCGTCCTCCGCGTACCTGACATCGGCGCGCACTGACCGGCCGCCCAGACGTCGGCAGTAGGTTTTCTTTCGGGGAGTGAGACCGGAAGGGAGCCTGCATGCCCGGAGCAACCAGTGACGTCTGGGAGGTGATGTCGACCGCGCGGACGATCCGACGATTCACCGACCAGCCGGTCGACGACGCCACGCTGGCGAGGTGTCTCCAAGCGGCGATGTGGGCGCCATCCGGAGCCAACGCGCAGGCCTGGCGTTTCATCGTGCTGCGGTCAGCCGAACAGCGGGCCGTGGTGGCCAGGGCGGCGGCCCGCGCCCTGGAGGTGATCGAGCCGGTCTACGGAATGACTCGCCCGGCCGACGACGACGACAGCCGACGGGCCCGTACCAACCGCGCGACCTATGAGCTGCACGATCGGGCAGCCGAATTCACCTCGGTTCTGTTCGCGCAGAAGCATTTTCCGACAGCCTCTGAGCTCCTGCTCGGCGGGTCGATCTTCCCGGCGATGCAGAATTTCTTGTTGGCTGCCCGCGCTCAAGGCCTGGGTGCATGTCTGACCAGCTGGGGTGCCTACGGTGGTGAGCAACTGCTGCGCGACGCCGTCGGCGTGCCCGACGACTGGATGGTCGCCGGACACGTCGTGGTGGGCTGGCCCAAAGGTAGACACGGCCCGGTCCGTCGCCGACCGCTGACCGAGGTGGTGAACCTCGACTGCTGGGACGAGCCGGCGGCGGAGTTCGTCAGCCCTTGATGCCGACCGTGATCAAGTCGGAGATGGCCCGGGTTAACAGCGGCCGCCGCACTCGGTGTTGCTCGACGACGGTGAACCCCGCGTCCTCGAACAACCGCCGCATCTCGGCGGCCGACGGGTGATGCGCCGGCTTCCACCTGCTTGTCGCGCGGCCCCTGCGGAAGGAGTTGCCGCGCACTGAGAGTCGAGACCGCCGCCAGCCCGCCGGGGGAAAGCACCCGGTGGAAATCGCGCAACGCCGCGGGTTGATCGAAGAAGTGAAACGCCGACGTCGTCACCACCGCGTCCAACGCCCCGTCCTCAAACGGAAGCTGCTCGGCAGGCCCGCGCAACCACTGCACACCGGTTGACCGGGCGCGGGCCTGGTTGAGCATGCCCTCGGACATGTCCACGCCGTAGACCTGCGCGGGATGCAGATCGCGTTCGATCCGGTCAGCCAAAATGCCTGTACCGCAAGCGATATCAGCTACCCGCGCAGAGGAGTGCGCGCGTAGTTGGGCAACCACTTCGTCGTGCGCCGGCCGGTACACCCACTGCTGCAAAAACGGCGAGTTGTAGGCCGGTGCCGCGAAGCCCCAGAACCGTGTGACGGCGTCGTTGAAACCGCGACGTTGTGCTGCGGAGGTCACTTGACCGAGGTGTAGTAGATCGTGTCGGCAACCGACACCGAGTCGTTGCCCTGCGGGATCGCGGGAAGCCCGTTGTCCGCCAGCAGTTCACTCATCGGCCTGCCGGTCGAGCGCCAGCCCAAGGTGTCCATGTAAGCGGCGACGTCGTTGCGGTCGCCCTCATACCCGAGTTCGGAGAACTCGAGGTCGAAGCCGTGGGCACGCCATTTGTCGGTGGCCTTGCGCATCATCTCCCGCGCCTGGTCATGGTCGACGTCCGACATGTCCGGAATAGCCTCGGTGGCAAGCCGGCTGCCTTCCGCACTGAGCGCGGAAATGTTGTCCAGCAAGCGGTCTTGCGCTTCCGGCGGCAGATAACCAAGCAGTCCCTCGGCGATCCACGCGGTGGGTTGGCTCTTGTCGAAGCCGGCTTCGATCAACGCGGCCGGCCAATCGTTTCGAAGGTCGACGGCGACGGCACGGCGATCGACGGTCGGCTCGGCGCCGAGATCGGCCAGGGTGGTGGTCTTGAAGGCGATCACCTCAGGCTGGTCGACTTCGAAGACCGTCATACCGGTGGGCCAATCCAACCGGTAGGCGCGGGCGTCAAGACCGGACGCCAGGATGACAGCCTGGCGGATTCCGGCGCGGGTCGCGTCGAGGAAGAACGAGTCGAAGAAGCGGGTCCGGACGGCCATCGCAACGGGCATGTGCTCGAGCTTCCAGGGGGCGTCGTCGTCGTCGACGTCGGCGGCGGCCAACTCACCGGTGGCCAACCTCGTCAGGAAATCCACACCGACGGCTCGGACCAGCGGTTCGGCGAACCGGTCGTCGATCAGCGGGTTGTCGGCCTTGCTGGCGATTGCCCGGGCGGCGGCGACCATCGTCGCGGTCGCTCCCACGCTGGTCGCCAGGTCCCACGTGTCGTTATCGGTGCGCGGCATTGCGTGCTCCTCAAGTCAGATCAGGTTTACTTAGTTAGTATAACAAGTAATTAGTCCATTTAACAAGTCGTCACTCAATCATGCCGCTATTCAGGCGGTTACTCCCGTTGACGACTCGGCGTTCAAGTGCTGGGGTTAATCCGTGACACACCCGCCGCGCCCGGCCGTCGGCCGACGTCAGCTTCTGGGGATCTCCATATCGGCCGCAGGCGCCATCGCTCTAGCGGCATGCGACAAGCCGCAGCCCAAGGCAGCCGAGCGCGGCGCACCCGCGGAGGACGAAACGCCGGTCACTCCACCCGAAGACTTGATGCGCGAACATGGAGTGCTCAAACGCGTACTGCTGATCTATCGAGAAGGAATCCGCCGCCTGCAGGCGAACGAGCAGCTTCCCGCCGACGCGCTCAACGCCGGGGCGGCAGTCATTCGAAGCTTTATCGAGGACTATCACGAGCAACTGGAAGAGCAGCATGTCTTCCCCAAGCTGGAGCAGGCGGGCAAACTCACCGACGTCACCTCGGTATTGCGCACCCAGCACCAGCGAGGTCGCGTGTTGACCGACCGGGTGGTCGCCGCCACCAGTGCCGCGACAGCGCTCGATCAGGCGAAGCGGGAAGCGCTGGTCCAGGACATGTCGGCCTTCATCCGAATGTATGAGCCGCATGAAGCGCGCGAAGATACCGTCGTTTTCCCGACGTTGCGTCAGGTAGTGCCCGCGAAGGAGTTTCGCGACATGGCCGACATCTTCGAGGACGAGGAGCACCGGCGGTTCGGGCAGTCCGGCTTTGAAGGTGTGGTCGATAAAGTCGCCGATATCGAAAAGAGCCTCGGCATCTACGATTTGAGCCAGTTCACCCCGACCTAATTCAGGGTGTGCGCACCGGTCAGGAACCGGGCGAGTTGATGAACCAGACGTTGTCTTCCCGCAAGTTGCGACTGCGCCAGCCGGCGCCGGTGCGGACCAATTCGTGGTGGTAGTAGCCGCCGCAATAACTGAGCTCGGTCATCCCCGGCAGCTGCATGGGGTTGTAGAACATCGCCCGCACCCGCGCGGTGTCGCCCTCGATCTGGCTTTCGATGTTGGTGATGTAGTGCATCGACATCGGAATCGCGGCGAAGCCCTGCGCCAGCCAGTCGGCAACCTGGTCGCGGCTGCCTGCGATCGCTCCCGCCGACGAGTAATCGATGTGCGCATCGTCGGTGAACACCGATCGGTACAGATCCCAGTCCTTGGCGTCGACGGCGCGGGCGTATCTATTGAGCAGCGCGGTGATTTCGAGTTCGTCGCTGATCCGCTGCGGGTCCATCCGGAGTTCTCCTGTGTAGGTTCGATTGTGCCTATGCGATCGAGGAATTCTGGCGCGATATCGCGATACTGTCGCATCGGCTCGAACAGCTGGAACGCACCCGGCCGCAGATCATCCGCGTATCGGGTCACAATCCGATCGCGCCGCCGTCCGATTAAGCGCCTGCCCGCCTCACGTCCGGCCACCGTCGGCTCCCCGACCGCCTGCGACCGGGGCGCAAGGCCCTAGACTATCCATTACTTTTGAAGTAGTTTTGAAGTTATGGATACGGTGATGTTTTCGGACTTGCAGTTAAAGGGCAAGGCGACTGTTGACGCCTGGCTGCGCCACCCCGCAGCCCGGTTTCTGCTGGTTCGCCGCCGCGATGCCGAGGACTTGGTGTTGACGACGGCTACGCGCGCAGAGCAGGCACGGGAGGCGTCCTCGGTGACGTCGCGGATGTTCTTCGCTCTGATGCAGCACGATCCGCGGGTGCGCGAGCTGGTGACCGACATCGTGCCCGAGGTGTTCCCTTGGGTGGCTTTTTTGTCCCGTGATGAGGTGCGCGATTTCGTCGTGGAGCTGGTGTCGACGATGCGGGCGGCTGATTCGATCGACAATCCAGCACCAGTGATTCAGGTGATCGACAGTTGGCGTCACACCGCTGAGGTGCTGGCCGACCCCGAGCTGGCCGCCGTGTTGACCCAGCCCAGCGACGACGATCACGGGCCGGTGCCCGAACCGGCGGACTGCGGCTAGGTGGCTGCCAAGCGCGGCGATCGCGTCGCACCCCCGGCGGGTGCGCCGGGGCAGTGGGAGCTGCGGTTTGCCACCAATGAGGCCGCCAAGGGCTGGGACTGGCTATGCCAACAGGCGCCGGCCAACACCGAAACAGCATGGCGGCAGTTGAGGTCGCGGCCCGACCACCCGGCACCTACCGGCCGCCATCACCAATTGAAGGGGCGGCTGGCCACCGCTACTCATCGCGGCGTCGAAATGGCGCAGTGGCAATACGAAGTCACCAGCGGCGGCCGGATCTGGTACGTCGTAGATTTCGAAAACCGCACACTATGGCTACGCCACGCCGGGCCCGGACACCCCAGCGAGACGCAATGATGCAGCGATACCGGCGGCGACCATGAGTCTGCAACCCACACCGCTGTCCGCTGCGCTCAAAACTGAAGTCATCAATGCGTGCCGGGCGGCCTTTTACTATCGCGACGACCTTAAGTCGCTCATGCTTGGCGCCGGCGTCTCCGCCGCCGTCTACAACCGCTACGACCATCGCGAGATCGCCAAAGTCAAAATCGCGCGCAGTATCATCGACGAGCTGCACAACCTCGGACCTGACGGCTGGCGCATCCAACGCAAGATCGTCGCGGAACTCTGCGGGATGACCAGGCCCGCTAACGGAGTTGAGGACGTCAAATCCGGCAAGGCAGCGCTGGCCGAACTGCGCCGCATCGCCTCCCAAGACGGCATCATCATCGACACCGAGCGCGCCGCGATCAACGATCGTAAGACCCGAGATGCCAAGCGAATCAAGCAGATTGACGAACGCCGCGAACACATGGGCAAACTGTCGACTCGCTTCGCAGAACTCGCCCAGGCCCGACCCCGCACCCAATCTGAACGGCAAGCCCGCGGCTACGAACTCGAAAAACTGATAGCAGACCTCTCCCGGCTGGAGGGACTGGACTACATCGGCTCCAGCCGGCCGCCCCACGAACAAATCGACGGATCGTTCTACCTACGGGGATTCACCTACCTCGTCGAAGCACGCTGGCGCGACCACGCGCCCACCACTAACGAGCTGGCCGGCTTCAAGGTCAAAGTCGACGGAAAGCTCGAAAGCACACGCGGGCTGTTCATTTCGATGGCCGGCTTCGACGAGGACGTCCTCAACCACTTCGCCAACAACAGCGGCGCTCGCAACATCATTTACATGACCGGACAAGACCTCGCCCTGATCTTCGGTGGACAAGTCGGCCTCATCGATGCGCTGATGAAAAAGATCGAAGCCGCCGAAAACCGCGGCGAATACCTCGTCGACCTCGTCTAATCGCCGAACCTATAGGCGGCCCGAGGAGACCGTGATGCCCAGGACGGCGCCGCTCGACGGTCAGGTCCATGCCTGGCCACGGATCGTCGGTTGGGGGTCAGCGCATAAGGAACCGCCCGCCACTCGTGTGCGACGGGCGATCCAGTGAACGGCTGATCCTTACCGAAGTTTCATAAATGCCTCAGAGTATTGCGTTGCCGCGTTTTGTGGAAGCTGGGCGCCGACACGCAGGAGCAGGTTGCCGCGTGTGGTGAGCCATTCATGCCCGAGCATCGGCATGCTTTTCGTGACGGCCGTGATGTACGCCTTGCGTTGTTCTGCGTCGCCGGCGCTCGGCCATTCCTCAATAGCTGCGCCACACGCATCCACGCCTGGGCTGTTGGTGTCGCATTGTTCGGTGAATTCGTCGCGCCTGGTTCGTGTATCGATGAACACGACGGCGGCGGTGTATCCGCCGGTCCGGCCGATCATGTGGTTGCCGTCGTTGGCGTCGGTGATGGTGATCACTTGGCTTATTTCCGGTATCGCGGAATGCATCCCGGCGCCGGCCGTGGCCGCGGTCAACGCTGGCGGCGCGGTGGTCGGATTGACCCGGCTGGCGCCGATGGTTGCGTGGTGCGGTCCGCCGCAACCGGCCAGCGCGACGGCAGCTGCCGCGGTTACGAGTGGGTGTCTCATTGGGTGTTTTCCTCCGGTTGCAAGCCGTCCAGCGGTGGGACTAGCTGGGCCTCTGTCCGATGCCCGAACTTCGTCACTGCCACCATGCGCCGTCCGATCGAGTCGATCCGTTTGCGGGTCAGGTCCTGCAGCGGATGGACGGCCACAATCATCGCCACGTGGCCGTGGTGGTCGAACACCGGCGCGGCGATGGTGGCTACCGGCTGCGCCCGGCGCGGGGCATAGTCGTCGGACTCATCAGACAGGAAACCGATCGTGGTGAATTCGGCCAGCAGCTGATCGGTGATCTCGCGAACGTGGGCGGGCAATCCGTCGCTGGGCAGCGTGCCAACGACGTGCGCCGCCCGGGTCAGCGCCGGCGTCGTGCAATCCACGTCGAATCCGCGTTCGCGGGTATGGGCCAGCACCTCTTCGAGGCGACGCGCCAGCGCGGAATTCGTTGCGGCGCCACGGTGTATCCACGCGCGTTGCTCCTCATCGGTGTCCCAGGCGGCAAAGGCGACCCCGAACGGCGGGACGTAGCGGATCCGGTCGCCGGGTGCGCCGCCGGACTGCTGGCCGGCATCCTCGAACGCGGTGATCACCAGCGAATCGCCGAACCGCTCGACCACCGAAGCGGCGTAGCCGAATTCCTCAGCGAGCTGCAGTGCGGCCGCGTGAGCGGTGTGCGCCAGTGGCCGCGCGGTGTCTACCCGCGCCGCCACCGCCGCAAGGGCCGGGCCCAGTGAAAACGTCTTGTCGACCGGATCACGGCTGGCCCAGCCGCGGTCGCACAGCGTCGTCAGGATGGCATGGGTGGTTGCCTGAGTAAGGCCGAGTTCGCGCACCACATCGGAGAACCTGAGTCGCTCGTTGCCGGGCCCGGCGAGCAGCTCGACGACATCGAGGACGCGGGTGGTGGGGGCCGACGGGGGAATGTCTTGACTTCCTTCCTGCGCGGTTCCTACTGTGAAGCTCAAATTATCGAGATGTTATCTCGAATATTCGAGAAGATCCATCACAAGGAGTGTGCGGGTGCGTGCAGTGGTGTTGCGCGACGAGCGGCTCGACGTCCGTGAGATCGCCGATCCGGTTCCCGGTCCCGGTGAGCTGGTGCTGCGAACGCTGAGCACCGCGATCTGCGCGTCGGACGTGCATTTCATGGATCACCCGGAGATGGGGATCAACGACCCGACTGGTCGCTCGCTCTATGACGTGAATCGCGACATCGTGCTCGGCCATGAGTTCGTCGGCGAAGTCGTCGGGCACGGACCCGGCTGCACGGAACAGTTTCCGGTCGGCACCCGGGTGACGTCGATCCCGATCCGCATGGTCAACGGTGGTACTGGCGAGGTTGCTGGTGTGCGAATCATCGGTCAGCACCCGGAGGCGCAGGGCAGCTTCGGCGAATTGGTGGTCGTCGCCGAGGCATTGGCGAAGTCCGTCGACGACGGTGTATCCAGCGACGCCGCCGCACTGACCGACGCGTTCGCGGTCGGCGAGTTCTACGTGCGCTCGGCGCGGATGGAGCCGGGGGAGGTGCCGGTCGTGGTCGGCGCCGGCGCGATCGGGCTGTCGGCCGTTGCCGCGCTGGCCAGCCGGGGCGTCGAGCCGATCATCGTGTCGGACTACAACTCCGAACGCCGCCAACTGGCTTGCGACTGCTTCGGAGCGCACATCGCGGTCGACCCGGCCGAAAAGTCACCGTTCGACGTGTGGCGCGAGCTACGCGCCGAGCGTGGGCTGTGGGGTTCGCTCGTCGTCTTCGAATGCGTCGGCGCCGCAGGGCTGATCCAGAAGATCGTGGAATCCGTCGACATGAGCACCCGGATCTATTGCGCCGGTGGCTGGTACAGCGGCGACTCGCTCAGCGTCACCGATGCCACCCGTCAGGGCGTCACCATCCAGTTCGGCGGCGGCCCGCACCCGCAGGACTGGTACGGGACCCTCGATGCCATCGCAGCCGGGCGCCTCGATCCGCTCCCGAGCGTCGGCGCGGTCATTAGTCTCGACGAGGTGCCCGACGCGCTCGACCTGGCCCGAAAGTCCAACGGCCCACCGCGAATCGTGGTCCACCCGAACGGAGACGTCGTATGACCGAACGAGAAGACCGCCAGGACATCGCCGATGTGCTGGTGCGCTACGCGACCGGGATCGACCGGCGCGACTGGACGTTGTTCCGCACCGTCTTCACCGACGACTGCGAACTGGACTACGGCGAAGTCGGTTCCTGGAAGGGTGTCGACGCGGTGACCGAGTTCATGCAGCAGGCCCACGCGTTGGCCGGGCACACCATGCACCGCTTGACCAATCAGGTGATCACGGTCGACGGTGACTCGGCTCAGGCGCGCACCTATGTCGATGCGCTGATCATGCTCGGCGACAACACCTCCGGCGTGAACGCGGCCGGTTTCTACGATGACGACATTCGTCCGTACCGAACGGGGATGGCAGATCGCCCGCCGCCGATTCACCCAAGTACGAGTGGCGACGGTGGGTGATTCAGCGTGACATTTGCAGCCAAGTACGGACCGTGGGCCTTGGTAGCCGGCGCATCCGACGGCGTCGGCGCCGCGTTCGCGCAAGCGCTCGCCGAGCGCGGCGTGAACGTCGTGTTGGTGGCGCGGCGCCAGACCGTGCTGGACGAGGTGGCCGCCGGGATCGCCGACCGCACCGGTGTCGAAACGCGCGCGCTGGCAGTCGATCTCGCTGAGCGCGACGCGGCTTCCGTCGTCGCTGAGGCCACCGACGATCTCGATATCGGCTTTCTGGTTTACTGCGCGGGAGCCGATCCGAACTTTGAGCCGTTCCTGGCCAACCCGATCACCACCGCCGAAGCGATGGTGCACCGCAACTGCATGGTGCCGATGCAGCTGTGTCATCACTTCGCCCCGGCGATGGTGCAGCGTGGCCGCGGCGGCATCGTGCTGTTCGGCTCGGGTGCCGGACTTGCCGGTGGCCCGAACATGGTGGCCTACGGCGCCACCAAGGCGTTCGACATGGTGTTCGCCGAGGCGCTGTGGAGCGAACTGCATGACAAGGGCGTCGATGTGCTCGGTCTCATCCTGGGCAAGACCGACACACCCGCGCTGCGCCGCCTGGAGCACAGCCGCGGGGTGCTCAGCTCAGAAGACCAGACGCCACCGGATGCCGCCGGTGTCGATCAGGTCATCAGCGAGGCATTCGAAAACCTCAGCAACGGGCCGACTTTGATGGTCGGCGACATGATGCGCGCGGCCGTGCAGATGCTGTCCTCGGTGACTCGCAACGAAGCGGTCAACTTCATGATCCAAGCCCAGGCCGCGGTCATGGGCGGCGGCAACGCCTGAGCATCACGTATTCACTTGCTTGATGAACACGCTGACCCGGTTGATCAGGCCGTCCGAGTTCTGCTCGAAGACAAGGCATTCGGGGTATTCGGTGGGGACACCATCGATGTCGAAGGTCTCGCTCAGCTCGACGTAGCACACCCGATCGGTGGTATGCGAGATCCGGTGTACGTCTAACCGGTAACCCGTGAGCGAGGCGAACACGCCGCGCAGGAACTTCAGATACGGCTGCTTGCCTTCGACGACGTCGCAGTACGGGCCATCCCGGATCAAGTCGTCGTCCGCGACGGTGGCCGCCAGGCCGTCCCAGTCGTGGACTGCCAGGCACGCCAGATAGCGCTCCACCACGCCGGCGTCACTCGTTTGACCCATGGCATCTTCATACGCCTACCGCGCCGCGGCCTCAACGCCAAACATCCCAGGCCGCTAGGGGCCTGGGATGTTTGGTTTTGCTGGTCAGCTGCGGCGAGCCTTAGAGGCCGAGGAACGCCAGCGGGTCGATCGCGGAGGCCGCGGAGCGTCGCCGCGTCGAATGCGGCACCCGGGTCCAGCGGCGCGGCGGCGTCGATGCTGCCGAACAGCGAATCCAGGTTGAGGTCGCCCAATGGCGTCACCAGGGTGTCGGTGACGGTGCCGTCGGTTCCGGGGGTGGCGGTGTAGACGTTTTCGATCCCGTCGCCGAGGTTGAGGGCGTCAAAGACCGATCCCACCGTCGGCAGGTCCGAAGTAGCACTGGCGTCGGCGGCCGGGGTGACATCTGTGACGGTGAATTCCGTGTTGGTCAAACCCAACAGGTCGGTCACATCCTCGTTGGCGGTAATGCTTCCGACCTCGGTGGCGCTCGCTCCGGTGCCGTCGTAGATGTTGAAGTCCTGCGGCGCGAGTCCGAGCGTGTCGCCGAAAAGGACGGGCGTGCCGCCGCCGATCTCCAGCAGCGGTGGGGCACCGATGAGTTGGTCGACAGGGGTGAAGCCCTCGGCTCCTCCGGCCGTCAGGGTGGGGTCGAAGGTGGTGCCGCCGATGGTGAAGGCGTCTGGAGCGCTGCTGATGTCGGCTGTCTCGAGACCGGTGAAGGCGTCGCCTGGCTGCAGAGGCGCTGCGGCATCGATACCGCCGAACAGCGAGTCCAGGTTGAGGTTCCCGAACGGCGTCACCAGGGTGTCGGTAACGGTGTCACTCCCGGCGGTCGCGCCCGGGATCGCGGTGTAGACGTTCTCGAACCCGTTGCCCAGGTTGAACGCGTCGTAGACCGATCCCACCGTCGGCAGGTCCGCGGCTTGCGAACTGGTGTCCCCGCTGGCTGCGGTGGCACTGGTGACGTTGAGTTCGGTGTTGGTGAAGCCCAACAGGTCCGTCACATCCTCGTTGGTGGCAATGGACCCGATGTCGGTGGCGCTTGTTCCAGTGCCGCTGTAGACATCGAAGTCTTGGGAGGCGAAGGGGATGCCATCCAGCTGTCCGCCGCCGATCTCCAGCAACGGCGGAGAACTGGCGAGCGGGGTGACCGGGGCGAATCCTTCGACCTCGGCAGCGCCGGTGCCGGTGAAGGGGTCGAGCGTGAAGCCGCCGATGCTGAAAGCGTCTGCGGCGCCGGTGATGTTGCCAACCTCGAGACCGGTGAACGCGTCGCCCGGCTGCAGCGGATCCGCAGCGTTGAAGCCGCCGAACAGCGAATCCAAGTTGACGTTGCCGAACGGCGTCACCAGGGTGTCGGTGACGGTGCCGTCGGTTCCGGGGGTGGCGGTGTAGAGGTTCTCATACCCGTTGCCCAGGTTGAACTCGTCGTAGACCGATCCCACGGTCGGCAGGGCCGAGGCACTTCCACCGGCGGCGGGGGTGTCGGTGGCGACGGTGAACTCGGCGTTGGTCAAGCCGAACAGGTTCGCCACGGTCTCGCTGGTGTCGATGCTCCCCAGCTCGGTGCCTGAGGAGTCGAACACCTCGAAGTCCTGGGTGGCGAGAGGGATGCCAAGCGCCGTGCCGCCGCCGAGGGTCAGCAGCGGTGCTGCACCGCTGAGTGGATCAACGGGGGCGAAGCCCTCGACGTCGGCGCCACCGGCGCCGACGGTAAAGGGGTCGAAGGTGAAGTCACCGATCGTAAACGCGTCCGCGCCAGTAGCACTGACGTCGGCGACGGCAACCGCCGCCTGCAGGAATGCCGTGGTCACCAGCCCTCCAGTGGCCGCCAAGCCGGCGAGTATTAAGCGACGATGCATAGGTGCTCTCCTTGTACGTGTGTCCATTACTCATGAGTAACGTCACAGGACCCTACTCAGAGGTAATATAGGGAGTCAATACAAAACTTGGATAAATCTCAGGTTGCCAGCAGACTCCCAGGGAACTGGTCGATCGGCATCAGGCCAGCTCACAGGCCTGGCGTCGCGTCAATAGCGGGATCTAGCTGCGCTTTTGTTAGACATGGTTCAGTACGTCCCTGAGACAATCTGGCCTGACGCTCACAGGAAGCTCAGCCGTAAGCAGCCCTGAACGCCGAACGTCCCAGGCCGCTATGGGCCTGGGACGTTTGGTACTGCTGGGTCAGTTCAGCCGGCTGATCCTCTACAGACCGAGGAAGGCCAGCGGGTCGATCGAGGAGGCGGCAGCAGACGCCGCGTCCAGACCAGCGGTGAAGGCGTCGCCTGGATCCAGCAGCGAGACGGCGTCGACGTTGCCGAACAGCGAGTCCAGGTTGAGGTCGCCCCATGGCGTCACCAGCGTGTCGGTGACGGTGTCGGCAGCGCCATCCACACCCGGGACCGCGGTGTAGACGTTCTCGATCCCGTCGCCGAGGTTGAATACGTCGTAGACTGATTCCGCTTGTCGGCAGATCCGAGGACGTGCCGGTGACACGTTGCGACGGTGATCTCCGTGTTGGTCAAGCCCAACAGGTTGGTCACATCCTGGTTACCGACGATGCTTCCGATTTGGGTCGTGCCGTCGTAGATGTTGAAGTCCTGCTCGTCGAGCGCCAGGGTTATACCGGCGGCGAAGGTGGGCGTGCCGCCGCCGAGCTCCAACAGCGGGTCTGCACCAACGATCTGGTACACGGTGTCGTAACCCTCCGTCCCGCCGATGGTGATGGGGTCGAAGGTAGTGCCACCGATGGTGAAGGCGTCGGCGCCGATGCTGCTGTCGCCCGCCTCGAGACCGGTGAAGGCGTCACCGGGCTGCATCGGTGCTGCCGCGTCGATGCCGCTGACCAGCGAGTCCAGGTTCACGTTGCCGAACGGCGTCACCAGCGTGTCGGTGACGGTGTCGGCGCCACCGGCGGTGCCCGGGATCGCGGAGTAGACGTTCTCAAACCCGTCGCCGAAGTTGAACGCGTCGTACACCGACCCCACTGTCGGCAGATCTGCGGCATCTCCAGCGTCAGTGGAAAGACACCGGCGAAGCCCTCGACATCGCCGACGCCAATGATGGACGTATATGGGTCGAAGGTGTAACTACCGATGGTGAAGGCGTCCGCGCCATCGGCGCTGGGTGCGTCGGCAGCGGCGACCGCCACCTGCAGAAACGCCGAGGTCACCAGCCCACCGGTGGCGGCTAAACCAGCGAGTATCAAGCGATGATGCATTGTTAGCTCCTTCTACATGTGTTCATTACCCGTGAGTAACGACACAGGGCCGTAGTTGGCAACTACATAGGGAGTCAATACATTCTTTGGATAAGTCTCAGGTTGGCAGCAGACTCCCAGGTAACCGGCGCTGGGGCGTTAGGCCAGGTAGCAGCGCGACCACCGCCGCAATCGACAGTTATAGCTGCGATTTTGTTATACGTAGGTACAGTACGCGCCTGAGACAATCTAGTCAGTAGCTCAGAGAGAGCTCAGCCGTAAAGACCTGCCGGAAGACCGGCTGCCGGAGGCTGCGAGTCGCCCGGCGGGCCCGACCGTGGTGCCTATACTCCGAGCAAGCGGGTAACGGGATTCTCTCTCCAGGAGAAGCCGTTCTCGCGCACGCGACGATGCAGTGGGAGGCGGGTCGGAAGTGACAGGAGCCTGTGCCGGCAAAGTCGCTCTGGTCACGGGCGCCAGCCGCGGCCTGGGGAAGGCGATCGCTCAGCGATTGGCCGCCGAAGGCGCCATAGTCGGGCTCACCGCGCGCACGATGGAACCCGATCCCAATTACGACGGTTCGCTTCGGCAGACGCTCGAGGAGATCACCGCCGCCGGCGGCTCGGCGATCGCGATCCAGGCTGACCTGTCGAAGCCCGAAGACCGGGAGCGACTCTTCGCCGAGATGGTCGAACGTGTCGGTGCACCAGACATTCTGGTCAACAACGCCGCCGTGACGTTTCTCCGTCCCCTCGACGAATTCCCGGAACGGCGCATGCGTCTGATGATCGAAATGCATGTGCTGGCGCCGATGCACCTGACCCAACTGGCCATCCCCGCCATGCGCGAACGCGGCCACGGGTGGGTGCTCAACATCACCTCGGTCGGCGGCGATCTGCCCGAGGGCCCGCCGTTCTCCGAGTTCGACCGCACAGCGGGATTCGGTGTCTACGGCACGGTCAAGGCGGCCCTGAACCGGCTCACCAAAAGCCTTGCGGCCGAGCTGTATGACGACGGCATCGCGGTCAACGCGGCCGCCCCGTCCAATCCGGTCGCCACGCCCGGCGCCGGCACACTCGACTTGGCCAAGACCGACACCGAGGACATCGAGCTCATCACCCAGGCCGCGCTGACGCTGTGCACCGGCGACCCTAGGTCGATGACCGGCCGGATCGCGCATACGCAGCCGTTCCTGCGTGAGATCGGGTGGTTGCGCTGAGCGACCCGCTGCTGGTCCAGCTTGCTGAGCGGCTTGCGTCACGTGACGTTTCCGCGCTGGAGCCGCTGACGGGTGGCGCATCGAGCCTCAGCTATGTAGGCAGGTGTGCCGAGCGGCCGGTGGTCGTCAAGGTGGCACCGCCCGGGGTTCCGCCGATCGCGCACCGCGACGTGTTGCGGCAAGCCCGCGTCATCCGGACGCTCGCTGCGACGCCGGTCCCCGTCCCGGAGGTGCTCTTCGACGACGCGGGCGACCCTCCGGACGTGCCGCCGTTGTTCGTGATGTCCCGTGTGGACGGGACGACGTGCGAGCCGTTGTTCGATGACGACACCGCCGGACCAAAAGCCGTTGTCGCTCAGCGCTTTCGGAACGCCGCGGCGACCATGGCCCAGCTGCATCGCATTGAGCCCGGCGCCGTCGGCCTGGAGCTGCGAGCCGGTGATCGGGCCGTCCGCCGAGGTTGAGCGGTGGTGCCGCACGCTGGAGACCGTCGATCCCGCGCTGGTTCCGAAGTGGCACGAGGTCGCCGCCGCTCTGCGAATCCAGCACGCCACCGGCCTTGCCTGCCGCCATCGTGCACGGCGACTTTCGGCTCGGCAACCTGCTGGCTGTCGACGACCGCATCACCGCCGTCATCGACTGGGAAATCTGGTCGGTCGGCGACCCGCGCGTCGACGCCGGATGGTTCTTGATCAACTGCGACCCGAGGACGTATCGCCGCTCCACCCGGTACGTCGACGCGACCCCGCCGCTGTCGGAGCTGGCGGCGATCTATCGCGAAGAGCTGGAAAGCGAAGTGCCGGAACTGGATTGGTTCCAAGCGCTGGCCTGCTTCAAGTCCACGGCGACGTGGTCACTGATCGTCAAGCACAATCGACGGCGCCAGTCGCCGGATCCAGACATGGAGGCGATGGCGTCGGCGTTGCCGCAGTTACTCTCGCGAGCCCGCGAGTTGCTCGGTTAGCCACGCGGAACGCCGGCAAGCTTGTCGGCGAACTTGGCTTCCGCGGCCTCGCGTAGCCGCAGCAAGTGCTCAGACGGGAACATGTCGGGCGCAGGCTTGTGCTCCTTGAGCAGCAGCCGCGCCAAGGTGACCTTGTGCACTTCGGTCGGCCCGTCGGCCAGGCCCAGAACGAAGGACTCCACCAGGTGCTGGACGAACGGCATCTCGTGTGTGACGCCAAGCGATCCGTGTAGCTGCAGCGCACGGGCCGACACGTCGTGCAATACCTTCTGCATCATCGCCTTGACCGCCGAGATGTCGGCACGAACAGCCTTGTAGTCGTTGTGCTGGTCGATCTTCCATGCTGTCTGCAAGGTCAGCAGCCGGAACGCTTCGATCTCCATCCACGAGTCGGCGACCATCTGTTGGACGAGTTGCTTGTCGCCCAGCATGTCGCCTTGCGTATAGCGGGATACCGCACGCTCGCAAAGCATGTCGAATATCCGCCGGACCAGGCCGACCGTGCGCATCGCGTGGTGAATGCGGCCACCGCCGAGTCGAGTCTGGGCGACCACGAAGGCGCCGCCCCGCGGCCCGAGCATGTGATCGGCCGGGACCCGGACATTCTCGTACCGGACGTAACCTTCGCGTCCTCCGCCGCCAAGGGCTTGGTAGCCAAGGCCGACGTCGCGTAAGACGTTGATGCCGGGCGTCTCAGCGGGCACGACGAACATCGAATGACGTTGGTAGGGCGGGGCATCGGGATCGGTCACGGCCATCACGATCAAGAACGACGCGATGGACGCGAACGACGAAAACCACTTGTCGCCGTTGATCACCCAATGATCGCCGTCCTGCACCGCGGTCGTGGTGAAGACTTTCGGGTCCGCGCCGCCCTGCGGCTCGGTCATCGAGAAGCACGACACGATCCGGTTGTCCAGCAGCGGCTCCAGATAACGCTGCTTGAGTTCCGGAGTGCCGTAGTGGGCCAGGATTTCGCTGTTGCCGGAATCCGGAGCCTGCGAGCCGAAGACGATCGGCGCACATTCCGACCGGCCGAGGATCTCGTTGAGCAACGCCAGTTTCACCTGGCCGTGTCCGGGCCCGCCCAGATGCGGACCCAGATGGGTAGCCCACAGCCCGCGTTCTTTGACGATCTGCTGCAGCGGAGGAATCAGCGCTTGGCGCACCGGGTCGTTGAGATCGTGAGACTCCTTGACGATCAGATCGATTGGCTCACACTCTGAGCGCACGAACTCGTCAACCCAGGTGAGTTGTGCGGCCCACTCCGGTTCGGTCGAGAAATCCCAGGCCACCGGTCGTCCTTTCGCTACGTGATTGATGACGTTTACCGGTCATGATGACCACGTCTGCCTCCGGGCTGCCGCTTCCTCGGTAGCGTGGCTGAGCACCTGGTTGCGGTTCTCGAGCTCAAGGGCGGATTCCAGCCCCGCGGCGTCGGTGTTGACCTGCACCGCGCGCTTGGTCAGTTGCACGCCCAGCGGAGCGAGTTCAGCTATCCGCGAAGCTGTTTCGAGTGCACGCTGGAATAGCTCTGCCGGATCCACCAGCTCGCTGACCAGCCCACGACGGTCGGCTTCCTCGGCGGAGACCATGCGGCCGGTCAGCATCCAGTCGGCGGCCACACTGGCACCGACGATGCGCGGCAGGAAGTAGCTCATCCCCATCTCGGCTGCCGGAAAGGCCAAGCAGGATCGCCCCATTACCGAATATTGCTGCAGTCGAGCACATCCTGATGTCTGAGGCCAGGCACAGCGCCAAACCCGCGCCGACGCAGGGCCCGTTGACCGCAGCGATCACCGGCTGCGGCATGTCCCGAATCGCCCGCGGCAGGGCGGCCATCCTTTCCTGGAAGCGGAGGCGGTCGATGGCCGGAGCTGTCGCCTCGGGTATCGCCGGGCCGAAGTCGCGCATGTCGATGCCGGAGCAAAACCCGCGGCCCGCGCCGGTTATCACAACAGCGTGGACCGATGTGTCCGCGGATACGGCGGCCAGTGTTTCCTTGAGCTCGCCGACCATGACGTGATTGATTGCGTTGAGCCGCTCGGGTCGGTTGAGCTGCAACACCACCACGCCGGCGTGCGGTGTCTGCACGCTCAACGTCTCGTTAACCGTCAATCGAGCGCCCTTCGTTGCGAGCCCGACCCGCCACGCCCCGGATGAGACGCGGGTTTGCAGATGAGGGAGAATGGTATTCTTCGCGCCCTGCTCACGCAATCGGGTACCCAGCCGCCCGCAGGTGCAGCTAGACGAAGTCCGAACCTCCGTCGACATTGACCGTTGCGCCGGTGACATAACCGTTGCGCTGCGATGCCAGATAAGCGGTGATCGAGGCGATCTCCTCGGGAAGCCCCGCGCGGCCCAGATCGCATGGCTGGTGGAAGTTGTTGTCGATCCAGGTCATGACGTCATGCGGGTCGGTGGCATCGAGACCATCGGCGGCGAGAACATCCCTGAGTTGCTCGGTGAAGCTCGCGGTCACGATGGTCCCCGGGCACACGCAGTTCACCAGAATGCCGTCCTTGGCAAGGCTTTTCGACAGGTTCTTGGTGACGCTGGACAGTGCCGCCTTCGACGCGGTGTAGGCGACGATGCGCGGATTCTGCCGCTGAATGGAATGCGCGGACAGTGTCACGATGCGGGCCCAGTCGGCGGCGCGCAGCATGGGCAACGCCGCGCGAACGGACCGGACGCCTGACATGGTGCCAAGCGTGAACGCGGCGTTCCATTCGGTGTCGTCCATTTGCTCGAAATATCCGTCGCCCGGGCCGATGGTGTGAACCAGGCTGTTCAGCTGACCCCAGCGGTCGGACACCTGCGAAAAGCCGCTGGCGATGGACGCCGCGTCGGTCATGTCCACGCTGATTCCGACGGCGTCGGGAGCGCCTGCCGCTCGGAGCGATTCGACCGCGGCGTCCAAAGCCGCCCTGTTCCTTGCCATCACCGCGACGCTGGCCCCTTCGGTGGCCAAGGTTTGAGCGATCGCCAGCCCCATGCCCTTGCTGCCGCCGGTGACGACGGCTTTCGATCCGGCCAAACCCAGGTCCATCGTGCCTCCTTAGAGTCGGTCGCGCGCGGTGATGTCAGCGATCGCTTCGGGTGTCACGCCGAGACCGCGTAAACAGAACCGGAGAGCACGCTCACGGACATCCCGACGTTCGCAATCGCCGGTGGCCCATTGCCGTTCAGTGCTCGCCCACACCACGCCCTGGATGGACTGCGCGTCTGTCAGCGGATCGATGTTGTGAAAGACGCCGTCAACCAGGCCGCGGTGCAGTTGTTCGACGAGCGGCTTGAGCATCTCCGCATACGCGGGCTGAATCAGCCCAGGGGTGGCGAACATCTGCGACTGGGCTTCCAAAGACAAGCCGCGCAGATCAGACTTGGTGGTCTCGTCGAACGCGAGGTCGAGGCGTCCGTCGATCCAGGCGGCTACCGCCTCGACCGGGTTGCTGCGCCTTCGCCATTTTCCTTCTCAGTCTCCGCTTCTCGGCGCGGGCCATCTCGAGGAAGATCTCGGCGACCAGCTGGTCCTTCGATTCGAAGTGCCGATAGAACGCGCGGGTGCTCAGCTCGGAGCGGTCGAGCACACGCCGCGATGCTGAGCCCCCGAACGCCTCGTTCACGAATGATTTGCGACGCGGCGACCATGATGGCGCGGCGCACGTCGGGGTCGGGAGCGAGCTTATTTCGCCGCCGGGTAAGCGGGCGGGTCATGCGGTCGCGTCGTAGGTGGCGAGGTATTCCGCGAACCGTTCGCGGACGCCCTCGGGCGTTAGCCCATAGTCGGCCAGATCGTAGTCATGTGCGCCACGCGACCCGGGTTTGTGTTCGCCGGCCCACTGCTCGACGGAACGCGCGGTGGCATCGGAGAACGTCAAGCCCAAGGACGTGTAGCTCGCCCGCAGCGTGGGCACCGGGTCTTGCTGGAGGTCCGCGAAGGCGACGTCGGAAAACCGGTCGTCACCAACACGTTTGCGGAAGTCCATCGCCCGACGAACAGCCTCGGCCCAGCTGTCGAGTTGCTCTGCGCCCAGCTCCTCGGGGTCATCGCGGTCGCTGCTCCAGCTGCGTACGTATCGAATGAGGCTGCATACCGAGCCCATGACTTTGGCGGGATCGCGGTGGCTCCACATGAATTTCGCGTTCGGGTACGCCTCGACGCAGGGCGTCGAGAGCGAACATGTGTACCGGAGTCTTCAAGTGCCACAGGGTCGGTGGGCAATGCCACTGCAGGAGCTTCAGCACCCGACGATGAAACGTGTAGGTCTCGCGCATGTCGCACTGCATCAGCCACGCCAGGTAACTCGGAACCCGAACGGCGCCGTCGAAATGGAAGGTGCGGAAACTCATGCCCATCAGATCCTGGCATTCGGTCGGCAGCGGTCGCCTCGGAGTTGTACATGCGTCTTCATCAGCGGAAACATGTCGTTCAGCATCCGCAGGCCTTCTTCGGCCTGGGCGATACGTGGATCGGTGTCTTGGGTTGCGGCCTCCGGCGGCGGGGTCGGAGCCTGCGATTCCCACATCCGCAACGAACGAAACTGCGGGTCGGCGGCCACCAGCTTGGCTCAGCGCCGTGGTCCCGGTGCGGGGCAGCCCGATCACAAAGACCGGGCCGCCCACCACCTCGTCGTCGATCTCGGGGTGCTGCGAGTAGGTGGCCTCGACTTTGAGGCGCTGGATCAACGCGTTGCTGATCGTGGCGTGCTGGATGATCCGGCCCATCTCGGACAGCTCGGCCTCGTTGTTCAGCGCATCAACCGTGCGTTCCAAGCCCTCCGGTAGTACGGCGACCCGAAGTCGTGTAGACCCGTCGCGGCGCGGGCGACGTCTTCCAAGCTCGTCGGCCGAGAACGTCACAGCGCGAACCTTTCGTGCACGGCTCGCCCGACGGCGCTCGAGGATCGACGCCCGCTCGTCGGCGGTGATCCTCGTGGTGTCGGCAGGCAACGCGGCGGTGATTTCGTCGAACGCCACCACCCGCGGCTCGGGGGGTCGGCGCGGTCGTGGTGCGCACGCAGCGCAGAATCATCGCGCCGTTGCTAATCCGGCGGTGTCGAGCCAATTCGCCACCCCGGGGTCACGCCCGCACACCACTACCCGCACCAGCCCATCGGCGTCCACGATCGCCTGGTGCGCGTTCAGGCTGGACTGATGGCGTCCGTAGTGGATCGTCTCCCACCAGGGATTGCCGAGCGAAAAGCTCCAGTAAACCCCTTGGGGTGGTTCGACTTCGAGGATCAGCGCCTCATCGGGCCGAGCTTCCCAACGCCCGATGACGGGCTTGTTCTCTGCGGCCGCGCCCATCGCGGTGCGGTCGATCGGGGGCAGAAAGCCGTTCGGCGGCGCCGCATCGCCGAATTGCAAAAAGAACTCGAGGTTGTCGTGAACGAAGTCGCCGAGGGCGGCCAGCTGCCGCGACACCACGTGGTCGGGATCGATGGTGGGAACGTCGCGCTGCACCCGATCGCCGATCCGTTCGATCCGCAACGACGACGGCACCTCGGTATCCCAGTCGTAGAAGAAGTGCCGCACCGTCAAGGTGGGGTGGGCGCCCTCGATCGGCATCCAGTTCCCGTTACGCTCCTGCGCGGACAAAACAACCTCGAAGTTGCCGTCGCCGTCGACCTCGAGTTCGTCGACCAATGCATTCGCGGTCGAGGCGATGCCGTTCATCGTACCATCCGACATACCGGGCAGTGCCACGGTTGCCGAACAGCCGATAGCTCTCACCACCGTGCAGCGTGGCGCGGGTATACAGACAGTCCGGACACTCCATTCCCCACGTCACGACGTCGTTCGTCTCTCGCGCGCTGGACGGACAAAATCGGATCGGTAGAAGCGCAATGCCTCGTCGATACCGGCGGCCAGCAGCACCAGCAGATGCCGCATACCCGCCGCGAGATCGACCCGATTTCGGCTCGCCGAATCGGATCCGACGATTTGCGCCGCGCTCTCAAGCCGGCGCAGCAGATGCGACCACGCCGCAGCCAAGTCGACGTCGCCGCTCGCCGGTGTCTCGGTAGACGCCTCCGCAATCGAGTGCGGCAACCACGCCATCGGCCGCTGTGCGGCGGTCACGTTGCCACTGCCTGCATGTACATATTCGGACCTTAACTGAGAATAGTATTTTCGCTTAACGCTCGATCACTATCACAGCGGACCCGCAAGATTGTCAATGGCCGACAAGTTCCCGAAGACTGTCAGCGGTAAGGTCCGGAAGGTCGACAAGAGCGGACTTGTGACAAACCCCGAGGTAACCGACGGTGTGACGATAGTCCGATTCGACCAGCCACCGGTGAACGCGCTCGACTTGGACCTGCTCGAAGTCATCATCGCCTCGATGCGAAACATCCAGGGCCCCGTCGTCATCACCGGCGCCGGTCGATGCTTCTCGGCCGGTGTTGACCTGCGCGCGCTCGGCGACGGTGGCGCCGAGTACGCCGAGCGCTTCGTCACCGCGCTGTCGGAGGCGTTCCTCGCGATCTTTGACCACCCGGCACCGGTGGTCGCCGCGATCAACGGGCATGCCATTGCGGGCGGGTGTGTTCTTGCCATGTGCGCCGACATGCGACTGATGTCCGCCGGGACGATCGGGCTTACCGAGCTTTCCGTCGGCGTCCCATTCCCGGTGGCCGCGCTGGAGATATGCCGCTTTGCGATGGGAACATCGGCGAGCCGAGCAGCGCTGCAGGCTAAGACGATTGACGCGAACACCGCGCTTGCTCACGGCTGGATCGACGCGGTTGTCCCGAATGACGAGCTGATCACCCAGGCGCTTGCGACCGCGAGCGAACTCGGCGGCTACTCGCCATCTGCGTACGCGGCCACCAAGCGACAGCTGCACCAGCCGGCTCGCGTCGCGATCGACGCGGGTGCGGAAATGGATGCCAAGGTGCGGGCGAGTTGGATCAACGAGGAAACACGCGGCCGCATCGCCGCATTTGTCGAAGCGCTGGCCCGCAACCGCTAAGTTGGCCCACTGTGAGCTTTTGGATCGCCCACGCCGCGGAGACGCTGACCGAAGAGATACCCGCGACACCCGATCGAGTGCGCGACTTCTACGTGGATCTGGACAACATCAAAGTCGTGCACCCGCTGGTCGTTTCGGTGCAAACCATATCGCGCAGCGAGACCGCTGACGGTTACGTGCAGACGTATCGGGTCCGCGATCGTATCCCGTTGGGGGCGTTCGCGATCCGGATGGCTATTGGGCCCGGGTCGAAGTTCCGGTGCACGGAGATGTGCTCACCGAGGCGCGCCAGTTCCCCCGGGTGCGGCTGCGCGGCACCGTGGCCTTCGAGCCGATCGACTCGGGCACCCGTCTCACCGAGCGGCTACAGATTGCTGCTCCCCGGCTGCTGGCCGCGACGACCCGACGCGAAGCGGTGCAACGCGCACGTTGCGATGCTGTCGGGCATCCGCGACCACTTCGCGCAGTCAGGCCACTGACGCTACCCAGGTCGGCATAATTGGTTGCGTGCCACGAACACAAACGACGAACGCGCTCGCCAACCCGGATCAGCCGCATCACGCGCTTGTGCGCGAGTTGGAGCGCTACATCGAGGCCCACAATCCCGACGATGGGTTGCCCGACGTCAACGTCCTGAGCGTGACGGACACCGGTCGAACTGACAAGGCTCATAAGCCGGTCCGCCACTGGTATCACGTCACGTACGAAGCGTAAGCGTCAACGCCCGGGATCAGGCGAGTTGTTGACGCAACTCTCGCTTGAGCACCTTGCCGTAGCTGTTCTTCGGTAGCTGGTCCACGGTCAGGTAGCGCTTGGGGCGCTTGAAGCGGGCGATGCGCTGCAGCAGGTGCGCGTCGAGATCGTTGGGTTGCGCCGCGCCGACGATGAACGCGACCACGACCTCGCCCCATTCGGCGTACGGTGCTCCGACCACGCAAGCCTCCGACACACCCGGATGCTCGAGCAGTGCCTCCTCCACCTCGCGGGGATAAATGTTGGTGCCGCCGCTGATCACGACGTCTTTCGAGCGGTCGTGCAGCGTCAGGTAGCCACCGGCATGAAGGAGCCCATATCGCCGGTGCGCAGCCAACCGTTGTGCAGTGCCGCGCTGGTGGCATCGGGGTTGTGCCGGTCGCCGGACATGACAACGTCTCCGCGGCAGACGATCTCACCGATCTCACCGATGCTCGCGGGTGTCTCGTCGGCGCGCAGCACCGCGACTTCCATACCCGACCGCGGGTAGCCGACCGAGCCCAAGATCGTGTCGCTGGCCGCTTCGTGGTCGGCGCGGCGCAAACCGGTGATGGTCATGGGTGACTCGCCCTGGCCGTAAATCTGCGCGAAGACCGGCCCGAACGCGGCGAGCGCTTTCTTGATGCTGTCCACGTACATCGGGCCGCCGCCGTAGACGATGGTCCGCAGCCGGCTCGGGCATGCCCGACCCGTTTCGACAACTCGCTGCACCATCGTCGGCGCGAGGAAGGCGCTGCAGCCCGGATGATGCTCGCACAGGTCGAGGAATTCGCCCGGATCGAACCCGCCGTGGGGCGGCACCACCTGGCGGGCGCCACGCAGGACGTAGGCCGGAATGTAGAGGCCGGAACCGTGCGACATCGGCGCGGCGTGCACCAAGCTGCATCCCTCGTCGGGTGCGTCGATGTCGGCGAGGTGAGCGATCGTCATCGCCATCAGGTTGCGGTGGGAGAGCATGGCGCCTTTCGACCGGCCCGTCGTCCCGCTGGTGTAGAACAGCCAGGCCAGCGTCGACGGATCGGTGCACGGCGCCGCTGCGGGCGCGGCGGCAAGCCGATCCGAGTACTCTTCTGTCTCAATGCTTTCCACTGGAAAGCCGGAGCCCGACCCTAGCTGCGCAGCGATTGTTGTCGAGGCGAATACTTGCGAGACGCCCGGGGCGTCTTCCAGGATTTGCACCATTTCGCGGGGATGCAGCTTGTAGTTGATCGGAACCGCTACGCACTCCGCTGCCCGAATCCCGAACAGCAGTTCAACGATCTCCGGGCGATTCTCACTGATGATCGCAAGCCGCGCACCCGCGGGGCAGTGCTGCCGATCGAGCCCGCCAGGTGCAGCGCGCGGTCCCGCAGCTGCCGCCAGGTACAGCAGCACCGCTCGCCGTGATACACCGCGCCGCGATCGGGAAAGCGCTGCGCGGTCTGCTCCAGCAGCGCGAACAGGTTCACCGGGCCGTCCACTCCGATGTCAACGCGAACTTCGACAGATACTTCGTGGAACTCCATCCGCCGTCGACCACGATGGTTTGGCCGTTGATGTAACTGCCACCGGGCGAGCACAGAACGCGACCGTGCTCGCGATGTCGTCGACGGTCCCATCCGCTGATGCGGTGTCGTGTCAACATTCATGCGGCGGAATCGCGGGTCCTGCAATCGATGTTCGGTCATCGCCGTCTGGATGACGCCGGGTGCCACCGCATTACAGCGTATTCCGTGCGACCCGTACTGGCACGCGATGTGAGTGGTCAGCGCGGTCAAGCCGCCTTTCGCCGCGGAGTACGGTCCGCCGCGAAGCCCGCCCACGACGGCGAACGTCGAGGTGATATTGATGATGGCCGATCCGGGCTTCATGTGCGGCAGCACGTCGCGCGCCAGCCGAAACGGCGCCCGCAGCATGACATTGAGGAAGTGATCGAGCATTTCGTCGTCGGTCCGTCCACCGGTGTGGGATTGCCGACACCGGCGTTGTTGATCAGAAAATCGATACGTCCCCAGCGTTCGACCGCGGTATCGACGATGCGGCTGGGCGCGTCGTCGTCGGTCAGGTCAACCGCGACGGTTGCGATACGGTCAGGTGCGCCAATGGCTTCCGCCAGCTCGGCCAGCCGCTGTTCATTGCGGCCGGTGGCGACGACCGCCATTCCCCATCTCGGAGAGCTTGGTCGCGCATCCGAAGCCGATACCGCCCGTTGCGCCGGTTACGATCGCTATCTGCATGTCATCCGTCCGTCTCGGTCAGGGCCGCCTGGATCTGGTGCTTGAGCACCTTGCCGGCGTCGTTTCGCGGGAGTTGCTCCCAGATCACTACTTGCTCGGGTGCTTTGAATGTTGCGACCCCTGGGCCTGCAGGAAGCTGCGCAGGCTCGCGACGTCAGGACGCGACCGATCAGTCGGCACAATGACGGCGCAAGCCCGCTCGCCGGTGCGAGTATCCGGTAGGCCGACAACGGCGATCTCCGCGACTCCAGGATGGTCGATGAGGATGTCCTCGATTTCCTTGGGCGCGATGTTCTCGCCGTTTCGGATGATGACGTCCTTGGCGCGCCCGGTGACGACGAGATAGTCGTCATCGACCCAGCGGGCGAGATCACCGGTGCGGAAATAGCCTTCGGCGTCGAACGATCCGGCTTCATCGTGGGTGCGCGTAGCCGACCAGCATCTGCGGGCCGCGGGCCAGAATCTCGCCGCCGCCGGCGGTGTCGTCGCCGAGCTTGATCTGCGCGAATCCGGGGCGTCCGTCGGTGTCGGCGGCATGGTCGGGGTCGAGAGCGGCGCACCGACCGTCGTCACCGGAACCTCGGTCGAGCCGTACACCCGGGTAACCACGGCGCGCGCGAAATACTCAGCCGCTCTGCGGATCAACGACGGTGACACCGATGCGCCGCCGCAGACGAAAAGCTTGAGCTCCGGCAGTCGGGTACCGGCACGCTCGGCGGCAGCGAGTAATTGCTCCAGAAAAGGCGTCGCGCCGGCGATGTGCGTGCAGTGCTGCTCCCGGATCAGTTCAACCGCTTCATCGGCGTTCCAGCGTTCCATCAGAACCGTGGACGTGCCCAGCAGCAGCGGACATTCGAACGCGTAGATGGAGCCGCCGATGTGCGCGATCGGCGACGGCACCAGAAACCTGTCACCGGGCTGTACCTGCCAGTAGTCGCGGAGCTGGCAGATCAGCGCGTGCATCGAGTTGTGGCTGTGCAGAACACCTTTAGGCCGACCCGTGGTCCCCGATGTATAGAGGATCATGCGCACCGGCATCCGGATCCAGCGTCGGCAGCTCGACGGCCGCCGAGTTCGCCACGGGCAGCGATGCGCCACCGCGGACCACGACGACCTCGGGCGGTGAATCCATCTGGCTGACCACCCGATCCAGCATCGCCGCATAGTCGTGCCGCCCGAAAATCGATGGCACGAAAATCATCCGAGGTCTCGTCGTTGAGAATGAACAGCAGCTCCCGCTCCCGCAGCGACGGCAGAATCGGGTTCACCACCATTCCGGCCATTGTCGCGGCCAGGTAAATGATGGTGGCCTCATGCCAATTGGGCAGCATCAACGACACCACGCTGCCGACCGGCATGCGGGCCAGCATCGTCTGCGCCAGTGCCGACGCCCGCTCGTAAAGGCTTCGGTAGTCCAGTTGGCATTCAGCGTCGATCAGCACGACTCGGTGCGGTGTGCGCTGCGCGGCCTCGACCAACGAGTCGGCAAGGGTGCCACGCACCCACCACCCGCGCGCATAGGCGTCGGCGGCCCGCTCGTCGTCCCAGCGGACCCGTCGTCCACCGATCAATTTTCCGGCCACATTGCTTGACATCGCGATCTAAACGTGAGGTTAGCTGCGGACGCGTCGCATCGTCATCGAGTGACGGAAACGCGCGGCGGGATGCGTATTGATCGTCACCTGGGCGACCTCGCCGTCGGACGTGGTGTAGGTGCGATGCACCTCGAGTCCCGGGCTACCGCCGTCGACGCTCAGCTCCTCGGCGAGCAGCGGCGAGATCAACGCCGCCGCGATCTCCTGGCGAACCTCGACGATGCTCAGCCCGAAGAGGTCTTCGATCAACGGGAAGATCGGACCGGTATGACGCGGCAGCAGTCTGCCCACGGCCGCGAATGCCCGGTTGATGTAGTACTCGGTTCGGCACACCGGAAACGACGCGCCCTCGGTCCGCCGGAAACCACGGACGGCCAACCATTCTTCGCCGCGGCTGAGCCCGGTTCGGGCTGCCAGCTGGTCGTCGATCAGGACCATTCCGGTGGACTCGATCGCGAATTGCGCGCCGGTCGCGAAGGCGAGCAGGTCGTTGCGTTCGAGACGACGTCTTGAACGTAGGAGTCCGAGGAGGGCCGCGGTACGACGAGCGTGCCGGCCCGGGGTCTCGACGCGACGAGGTTGTCGTCGCGTAGCCGTCGCAACGCCTCCCGGACGGTGTAGCGGCTGACCGAAAACCGCTCGCACAGTTGATGTTCGGTGGGAAGCTGCGAACCCACCGGGTACACTCCGTCGACGATTTCCTTCCGCAACGCTCGCGCGACCTGCAGGTAGCGGTGGTCGACTGCTCGGTCGTCAGCCATCCAGACCGCCTTGCCGCCGCAACGCCAGCACGCTGCCCTCCGCGTCGGCCGACACGTAGAGGGTGCCGTCCGGCCCGGCGGCGATGCCGGCGAACGGTCCCTGCGGCCCGGAGAACGGCGGCATGCCCCTCAACGGCTTGGGTGATACGCCGGGCGGAGCACCGATCGGCAAGCCGGAGGCAATGGTGTGCCGGCTTCCGTCATCCAGATCCACGGCGATCACCGCCTTGGCGTCGGCGTCGACAAC
>CAWBSW010000053.1:0-42023 GCA_963791535.1 uncultured Actinomycetota bacterium
GCAGGTCGACCAGCTGGTCGCCACTACTTAGCGAGGAACACCTTGTCGGAAGGTCTGTGGATTGCGATCGCGGTCGCCGCCGCACTGATCGTCATCGCCGTCTTGGTCCTGGGTCTGGCCCGGTATCGCCGGCGGCAGATCAGGCTGTCGGCGCGCGAGCAAACCGGCACCCTCGATCGGTCGGGCGGCTACACCGCGTCGTCGGGAATCACGTTCAGCCGCACCGAAACTGGCGACCGTATCGACACCACCGGCCTGCCTGCCGTCGGCGACGATGCGACCATTCCGCGCGATGCCCCCAAGCGTCCGATCTCCGATGTCCAACTGCCCGAACCGGATACCGTCGCGCCGCCGGTGGTCCAGCAGCCTGAGCCGTCAACGCCGCCGCCCGCAGCCGAGCCGGTGGCACCGGACATGGAAGCCATCGCCCCACCCGAAGGACGGTTGGAGCGACTACGCGGCCGGCTCGCCCGGTCGCAGAATGCGATGGGCCGCAGCCTGTTAGGGCTGCTCGGCGGCGGCGATCTCGACGAAGCCTCCTGGGAGGAAGTCGAGGACACGCTGCTGGTCGCGGACTTGGGCCCGACGGTCACCACGTCGGTGGTGGCGCAGCTGCGCAGCCGTCTCGCCAGCAAAGACGTTCGCACCGAGGCCGATGCCCGCGCGGTGCTGCGGGAGGTGTTGATCGCCGAGCTGCAACCCGACCTGGACCGCGCCGTGCGCGCGTTGCCGCACGACGACCATCCCTCGGTGCTGCTGGTGGTCGGGGTCAACGGCACCGGCAAAACCACCACCGTCGGCAAACTGGCGCGGGTGTTGGTCGCCGACGGCCGGCGGGTCGTGCTGGGCGCCGCCGACACCTTCCGGGCCGCCGCCGCCGACCAGTTGCAGACCTGGGCATCGCGGGTGGGCGCCGAGGTGGTGCGCGGAGCCGAGGGCGCCGACCCGGCCTCAGTGGCGTTCGACGCCGTCGACAAGGGGATCGCCGCGGGCGCCGATGTGGTCGTGATCGACACCGCCGGCCGGCTGCACACCAAAACCGGGCTGATGGACGAACTCGGCAAGGTCAAACGGGTGGTGATGCGGCGCGCGGCGGTCGACGAGGTGCTGCTGGTGCTCGATGCCACGATCGGGCAGAACGGGCTTGCGCAGGCGCGGGTGTTCGCTGAGGTCGTCGATATCACCGGAGCGGTGTTGACGAAGTTGGACGGCACCGCCAAAGGCGGCATCGTTTTCCGGGTCCAGCAGGAACTGGGGGTGCCGGTGAAGTTGGTCGGGCTAGGGGAGGGACCGGACGACCTTGCGCCATTCGAACCCGCCGCTTTCGTCGACGCCCTGCTCGGTTGATCTGGCGGCGACCCGCTGCGCCCGGCTCCGCCGCGCTTGCGATCGCCGCTCGGTTGATCTGGCGGCGACCCGCTGCGCCCGGCTCCGCCGCGCTTGCGATCGCCGCTCGGTTGATCTGGCGGCGACCCGCCGGTGCGCCCGGCTCGCGCGGCTTGCCGCGCTTGCGATCGCCGCTCGGTTGACCCGGGTCGTGCAGCCATTTCACCGAACAGCATCGCTTGGCCGGTGCGGTCGCTAGCGTAGCGAGCATGGCGCCGAGCGGTGTGCTGATCACCGCGTTGCGCGATCTGCAGTGGCGTCGGCGGCGCTTCGTTATTGCGGTCATCGGCACCGGCATGGTGTTCGCGATGACCCTTGTCCTCACCGGACTGGCCAATGGGTTTCGCATCGAGGCTCGGCACACGGTTGATTCGCTCGGCATCGACACCTACCTCATAAAGGCGGGCGCAGTAGGCCCATTCCTGGGTGCGGCGATGTTCCCCGTGGCAGAGGCACAGGCCGTCGGCAGGGTCCCGGGCGTCGAATCGGCGATCCCGTTGGTCTTCGCCCAAGAGGCACTGCAGGACCGCGGTTCGTCGCAGAACGTGAACGTGTTCGGCATGCCCGAACACGGGCCGGGGATGCCGACAATGGCGGCTGGGCGAGCACCGTCGAGCCCCGGCGAGGTCGCGATATCGACGACCCTCGGGCGCGCTGTCGGCGACGATGTCGAGATCGGGTCGCGCGTAGTGCGGATCGTCGGACTCGTCGACAAATCCACCGCGCTCGCCGGCCAGGCCAACGCATTCCTTACCGTCGAAGGGGCGCAGCAAGCGCTGTTTTCGGGGCAGCCGCTAATTTCCGCCGTCGGCTTGCGCGGTGCAGCGGCGGAGATACCCGACGGCTACCGCATCGTGGGTCGCGACGCTGCGATAAACGACCTGTTGCGCCCTCTGCAAAAGGCCATCGGGGCGCTAACCTACCTGGCGATTCTGCTGTGGGCGGTTGCGGCGCTGATCGTGGGATCGCTGATCTATCTGTCCGCGCTGGAGCGGACCCGCGACTTCGCGGTGTTCAAAGCGGTCGGTGTCGCCACTCGCTCGGTGCTCGCCGGTCTGGTACTGCAGGCGGTGATCGTGGCGGTGGTCGCGGCGGCGCTCGGCGGGGTGCTCTCGCTGGGGCTCGCTCCGACGTTCCCCATCCCCGTGGTGGTGCCCACCTCGGCCTTCGTGTTACTTCCGGTGATCGCGGTGGTAATCGGTTTGCTGGCCAGCGTCGCGGGAATGCGGCGCGCGGTGGCCGTGGACCCGGCGCTTGCGTTCGGAGGCCCGTAACCGTGGGTGATCTGCGCATCGAAGATCTCGTCGTCGAATACTCCAGCGACCGGTACGCGGTCCGACCGATCGACGGCCTGGACCTGGAGGTCACCGCGGGATCGCTGGTGATCCTGCTGGGCCCAAGCGGGTGCGGGAAGACCACGTTGCTGTCGTGTCTAGGCGGCATCCTCAGCCCGACTGGCGGCCGGATCGAGTTCGGCGACGTCGAGGTCACCAGGCTGGATCGCCGCGCGCTTGCCGCGTACCGACGCGACACCGTCGGCATCATATTCCAGGCGTTCAACCTGGTAGCGAGCCTCAGCGCGGTTGAGAACGTGATGGTGCCGCTGTGGGCGGCCGGACGGTCGCGTCGCGCGGCGCAGGAGCGCGCCGAGGAGTTACTGACGCGCGTCGGACTGCAGGACCGGATGAGGCACCGACCCGGCGACCTGAGCGGCGGTCAGCAGCAACGGGTCGCGGTCGCCCGCGCGATCGCATTGGACCCGCCGTTGGTCCTGGCCGACGAACCCACGGCGCACCTGGACTTCATCCAGGTAGAAGAGGTGCTGCGGCTGATTCGCGAGTTGGCGACGGGTGAGCGGGTTGTCGTGGTCGCCACGCACGACACCCGGATCCTCCCGCTCGCCGACCGCGTCGTCGAGTTGGTGCCGCAGGTCATCTCTATCCACCGGGAGCCCGAAACGGTCAGTCTTACAAGCGGTTCCGTGCTGTTCGAGCAGGGCAGCATAGGGGACCTGATCTACCTAGTCTCCGAAGGCGAACTCGAAATCGTACGCGAGCTGGCGGCCGGCGGTGAAGAGCTGCTCAAGGTCGCCACGTCCGGCGACTACTTCGGCGAGATCGGACCACTGTTCGGGATGCCCCGCTCGGCCACGGTGCGTGCCCGTACCGATGCGACCGTCGTCGGCTACACCGTGCAGGCGTTCCGGGAGCGACTCGGTGCCGCCGGCGTGCGCGACCTCATCGAGCACCGCGACATCGCACTGAATTAGCGTCGTGCACTTGTGTGAGGGGCGGGACTGCAACCCGCGGCCTGCGCCGGCAACCCAAAACTTCGTGTCGGAGATGGCAACGGTGATACGGCGGACATCGTTGACCAACAGTGAAACGATACTGACGTGGACCCCAGCGGGGACGGTGGCGGTGGACTGACCCCGACGGGGTTGATCTGCGGCTCCTGCGGAGCGCAGTCCAGCCCGACGGCCAAGTTCTGCGGCGAGTGCGGTACGCGTCTTACGGGGGCCACCGGGTCGGCTGAGTACAAGCAGGTCACGGTTCTCTTCGCCGACGCGGTCCACTCGATGGACATTGCCGCGGCGGTCGGTCCGGAGCCGCTGCGTGAGATCATGTCCGAGCTGGTCAACCGCTCGACGGCGATGGTGCAGCGCTACGGGGGCACGGTGGACAAGTTCACCGGAGACGGCATCATGGCGGTGTTTGGCGCACCGACGGCGCTGGAGGATCACGCGCTGCGCGCCTGTCTGGCGGCGCTCGGTATTCAGGACGAGGTCAGGCGGCTGGCGGTTGAGGTTGAGCGCCACCACGGTGTGGACCTGCGGCTGCGGACAGGCCTCAATTCCGGCCAGGTTATTGCCGGTGAGATCGGTTCGGGCGCTAGGGGTTACACCACGATTGGTGAGCAGGTGGGCCTGGCGCAGCGGATGGAGTCGGTGGCGCCGCCGGGTGGGGTGATGCTCAGCGAGTCGACGGCGCGGCTGGTCGAGGGCGCGGCGGTGCTGGGTGAGCCGGAGATGGTGCACATCAAGGGCGCCAAGGATGCGGTGCCCGCGCGGCAGCTGCTGGGCATGGCGTCGCAGCCCGGGGGGATCGGTCGCTTTGAGACCACGTTGGTGGGACGTCAATGGGAAATGAACACCGTCACAGCCATCCTGGATCGATCGATCGGTGGCCGCGGAGGTGTGGTGTGTGTGGGGGGAGCGGCGGGCATCGGCAAGAGCCGGCTGGTTCACGAGACCGCCGAGATCGCCCGCAGCCGTGGTGTCGAGGTGTTTTCGACCTTTTGTGAGTCGCATTCCGGTGACATCTCGTTTCATGTGGTGGCGCGGCTGCTGCGGGCCATCGGCGGGATCAGCGATCTTGATGGAGAGGCCGCGCGGGCACGGCTGCGCGGCCAGGTTCCCGACGGCGTCGACCCGCAGGATCTGGTGTTGCTGGATGACCTGCTGGGCATTCGTGACCCGGATACCGAGCTGCCGCCCATCGACCCGGCCGCGCGGCGGCGGCGGTTGACCACGCTGGTCAACGCGGTGTCGCTGGCGCGCACCGAACCGGTGCTCTACATCCTCGAAGATGCGCACTGGATCGACGCGGTCAGCGAATCCATGCTGGCCGAGTTCTTGAAGGTGATCCCGCACACCCCGGCGATGGCGCTGATCACCTACCGCCCGCACTACCACGGCCCGCTCGCACAGGTTCCCGGCGCGCAGACGGTGGCGCTGGCACAGCTGGGTGATGCGGACACCTCGGCGTTGGTCGGTGAGCTGGTAGGCCCGGATCCCTCGGTGGGTGCGGTGGCCGCGCTGATCACCGAACGGACCGCCGGTAACCCATTTTTCGCGCAGGAGATGGTGCGCGAGCTTGCCGAACGCGGTGTGCTGGAGGGCCAGCGCGGTGGCTACCGCTGCCGCGCCGATGTGGCCGAGGTCAGGGTGCCGGCCACGGTGCAGGCGGTGATCGCCGCGCGCATCGATCGCTTGGAGGCGGGGGCCAAACAGACGTTGAGCGCCGCGGCGGTGATCGGGTCACGGTTCGGCCCGGAGCTGTTGGCCAGTCTGGGCGTCGATCCGGCCCTCGAGGTGCTGGTGGAGGCGGAGTTGGTTGATCAGGTGCGGTTCACTCCGCGCGCCGAGTATGCCTTTCGGCATCCGTTGATCCGCGCGGTGGCTTATGAGTCGCAGCTGAAATCCGATCGTGCCAAGCTGCATCGGCGCCTGGCCGCGGCCATTGAGGCCGGCGACCCGGGATCGGTCGAGCAGAACGCCTCGGTGATCGCGGAGAACCTGGAGGCGGCCGGCGATGTGCGGCTGGCCTATGGCTGGCATATGCGGGCCGGGGCGTGGTCGACGCACCGCGATGTGGCCGCGGCGCGGCTGAGTTGGGAACGCGCGCGCGAGATCGCCGACGCGTTGCCCCCCGATGATCCGGAACGCACCGCGATGCGTATCGCGCCGCGCACGCTGTTGTGTGGCACCGCCTACCGCGTCCATGCCAAAGATTCCCTGACGCGCTTTGAGGAGCTGCGGGAGCTGAGCACCCTGGTCGGTGACGAGGCGTCGTTGGCGATGGGCATGGCCGGGCAGGTGATGGACCACTGGATTCATGCCCGCGTGCCGGAGGCCTCGGCGCTGGCATCCGAACTCATGGCCCTGGTCGAGGCGATCGCCGATCCCGACATGACGGTCGGGCTGTCGTGCATGCCGACACTGGTCAAGCTCGAGACCGGCGAACACGCCGCCGTGGCGCGCTGGTCACAACGGGTCATCGAGCTGGCCGACGGCGACCCCACCAAAGGCAACTTCATCATGGGGTCTCCGCTGGCGTTCGCCCACGCCATGCGCGCGCTTGGCGGAGCGTCCATGGGCCGCACGCTGGCAGAGGTGCTGCCTGACCTCCCCGTCGCCGTCGCCATGTCCCGCGAGACGGATCCGACGACCCATGCCATGGTCGTCGCCTTCACATACGCATCAGGGATATGTGTTGGGGCGCTGCTGGCCGACGACGCCGCGCTGGAGCTCATTGAGGAGGCGGTGCAGATCGCCGAACGATCCGCTGATGATTTCGCGCTGGGCCACGCCCGATACGCGCTGGGCCTGGCGCTGATGCACCGTGAGTCCCCAGCAGATCGCGAGCGCGGACTAACGGCACTCGAACAACTTGGCGACATGTGCCTGCACGACCACTGGACCCTATCCGAGGTACCGTTCATCGAGGTCTACATCGCCTGGGAGCGGGGCAGGCGTGGAGACCTCGATGGTGCCATCACGGCAATGCGGCCAGCCGTGGACGACCTGTTCGAGGCGGGACAGTTCGCCTGGTGCATCACTCCCACCGGCGTGTTCGTGGAGACGCTGCTGGCCCGCGGTGGCGAGGCCGATCTGCAGGAAGCCCAAACCGCGATCGAGCGGTTGGCCGCCGCCCCGGTCGACCTGCCGGACCTCAGGATCTGTGTGCTGCGGCTGCGCGTGCTGCTGGCCGGCGCCCGCGGCGACGAGGCCGCCTACCGCGCTCTCAGCCGGCAACACCGCGCCATGGCCATAAAGCTTGGCCGGCTGGGGCATATGGCGATGGCCGATTCATGGACTGTCCGCGCGGCGGCGGCAGGCGCAAGCCGACTATTATCTGCTTCGGCGCGAATGTCCCGAAAGCCCGTGTGGAACAAGGCTATTCAATGGTCGACGGCGCGGAAGCGGCGCACGAAGGCAGATCCGACATAGTTGGCCTGAAATCGCCCCGATGGCAGCCGTCGGATTCTGCCCCGCCCCGTGCCCCTCAACCTCCCCTGGCGGTGACCCGCTGCGCCCGGCTCCGCCGCGTTTGCGATCGACGCTTGGCTGAGCGGCGCGCGAAAATTCTGTAACACGGGCGAAACCTGCCAGCGTGTCATTTCGAAACAACGACTTTGCATTGTCTTGACCACGGGTCATCGGTCGCGCACCCTCGCTCGACGCGGCCTCGCCGAAGGAGGTTAGGGGCAGTGGACCAATTCCCCACGATGGGAGTGCCAGACACCGGCGATACCGCCTGGATGCTGGCGAGCTCCGCGTTGGTGCTGTTGATGACGCCGGGCCTGGCGTTCTTCTACGGCGGGATGGTTCGCGCCAAGAGCGTGCTCAACATGATCATGATGAGCATCATCGCCATGGGCGTCGTGACCGTGCTGTGGGTGACCTTCGGTTATTCACTCGCCTTCGGTGACGACGTCGGCAACATCGCCGGGAACCCGACCCAATACTTCGGCCTGAAGGGCCTGATCGGGGTCAATGGTGTCGCCGCAAGCGGCAGCACACCGGCGACCCACATCGCGTTGGCGGGCACACTGCCGCAGACGGTGTTCGTCGCATTCCAGCTGATGTTCGCCATCATCACGGTGGCGCTGATCTCCGGGGCGGTGGCCGACCGGCTGAAATTCGGCAGCTGGACGATATTCGCCGCGCTGTGGGCCAGCGTCGTCTATTTCCCGGTCGCGCACTGGGTGTTCTGCGCCGACGGGGTCACCGGAGCCCACGGCGGCTGGATCAACAACAAACTGCACGCGATCGACTTCGCCGGCGGGACCGCGGTCCATATCAACGCCGGTGTGGCGGGCTTGGTGCTGGCGATCGTGCTGGGCAAGCGCAAGGGTTGGCCGCAAACCACGGCGCGACCACATAATGTGCCGTTCGTAATGCTCGGCGCGGGCCTACTGTGGTTCGGCTGGTACGGGTTCAACGCCGGCTCGGCTACCAGCGCGAACGGCGTCGCCGGCACGACGTTCATCACCACCACCGTCGCCACCGCCGCAGCGATGCTGGGCTGGCTGGCCACCGAGCGCATCCGGGACGGGCACGCGACCACCCTCGGTGGAGCGTCGGGCATCGTGGCCGGACTGGTCGCGATCACACCTTCGTGTTCGTCGGTCAATGTGCTTGGCGCACTGATTATCGGTGTGGTCGCCGGCGCCGTATGCGCGCTGGCGGTCGGTCTGAAGTTCAAGCTCGGATTCGACGACTCGTTGGATGTGGTCGGTGTGCACCTGGTCGGCGGGCTGCTCGGCACACTGCTGGTAGGTCTGCTCGCGGCACCGCAATCGCCGGCCATCGCCCTGGGCGGCGGCAACACATCGGCGGGGTTGTTCTACGGCGGTGGCTTCGCGCAGCTGATCCGGCAGACTATCGGCGCGTCGAGTGTTCTGACGTTCTCGGCCATTGGCACACTTGTCATAGCTCTGCTGCTGAAGTACACCATCGGGCTGCGTCTGAACGCCGAAGATGAAGCCACGGGCATCGACGAGGCGGAGCACGCTGAGAGCGGCTACGAGTTCGCGGTTGTCGGCACCAGTTCGGTTTCTGTCCATTCGGCTGAAGAGGGAAAAGGAAATGAAGCTGATCACCGCGATCGTGAAGCCGTTCACGCTCGAGGACATCAAAGCCAGCCTTGAACAGGTGGGAATCCTGGGCATGACGGTCAGCGAAGTTCAGGGGTACGGCCGGCAGAAGGGGCACACCGAGGTTTACCGGGGTGCTGAATACTCCGTCGACTTCGTGCCGAAGGTGCGGATCGAGATCTTGGTCGAAGACTATGACGCGGACAAGGTCCTGGACAGCATCGTGCGGGCCGCACGTACCGGTAAGATTGGCGACGGCAAAGTGTGGGTCAGCGCCGTGGAAACGGTGGTGCGGGTGCGCACCGGCGAACGCGGAGCCGACGCAATCTAATACACGCCGTATGAAGACTCCTCCGGAGTAGCCGATCCGACCTGGACGGGAATGACGCAGCGCGGACCAGATTCACCCGATCCGATTTCGCCGGAGGCCACGGCAAGTGATCTCCCGGCTGCCCGGGAAGCCCTGCTCGCCCGCGGCCCGGATGAACTTGATTCGGCCGCCCTGCGCGAAGCATGGGGAAAACTGCACGAATCCTGGCTGACCGCGAAGGCTACGGAAATCGGTATCGCGGCCGGCAGCGGCTTTTCGATCGTCGCGACTGGCTCGCTGGGCCGTCGCGAGCTGGTGCCCTACTCTGACCTGGATCTCCTGCTGTTGCACGACGGTAAGCCCGCCGACACCGTGCGGCAGATCGCCGATCAGCTGTGGTATCCGTTGTGGGATGCGAACATTCGCCTCGATCACAGTGTGCGTACCGTTGCCGAGACAGTGCGGGTTGCCGGCGAGGACGTATCGGCCGGCCTTGCCATGCTGGATGCGCGGCATATCGCCGGTGACGAGCAGCTGTCGGCCCGGCTGATCGACGGAGTGCGGGGGCAGTGGCGGACCGGAATCGGTTCGCTGTTCGGCGAACTCGTTGAAGAGACGCATGCCCGCTGGCGGCGCATTGGCGAGATCGCACACCGAGCCGAACCCGACCTGAAATTGGGCCGCGGCGGCCTGCGTGATCTTCAGTTGCTCGACGCCCTGGCCGTCGCCCACCTCGCCGACCGCGTTGTCGGCCGACCGGAGGACCCGCTGGGTTCGTTGGCCGATGCTCACCTCACCCTGCTCAACGTCCGCACCGAGCTTCACCGAGTTTCCGGTCGCGGACATGATCTGCTGTTGGCCCAGTTCGCCGACGAGATCAGCGCCGCCCTGCACATCGGTGACAGGTTCGACCTTTCGCGGACGCTGTCCAGCGCGGGTCGAACCGTCAGCTACCGCGTCGACGCCGGGCTTCGGACTGCCGCCAATGCGCTGCCGCGGCGCGGGATTTCGGCAATACGGCGACGGCCGCGTCGACCGCTCGACGAGGGAGTGGTCGAGTACGCCGGGGAGATCGTGCTGGCCCGCGACGCCCGGCCGGAAGGCGACCCCATCCTGGTGCTGCGCGTGGCGGCGGCGTCGGCGGTCACCGGACTGCCCATCGCGATCTCGACGCTGAGCCGGCTGGCCGACACCGCGCCCGAACTTCCGACGCCCTGGCCACGCGAGGCGTTGGACCTCCTACTGGTCCTGCTGGCCGAAGGCCCGGACACGATCGCGGTGATCGAAACGCTCGACCGGACCGGGTTGTGGGTCCGCCTCTTTCCGGAATGGGCCGCCATCCGCGACCTTCCGCCCCGCGACGTCATCCATATCTGGACGGTCGATCGTCATTCGGCCGAGGTCGTCTCCCGGGCAAGGATTTTCACCACCCGGGTAGCACGTCCCGACTTGCTGCTCCTCGCTGCACTGCTGCACGACCTGGGGAAGGGACGGGGCGTTGACCACAGCGTGTTCGGGTCTGAGCTGATTACCCAGATCGGTACCAGGTTGGGTGTCTGGCCCTCCGACGTCGAGATGCTCGCGAACCTGGTGCGCCATCACTTGTTGTTGTCGATAACCGCCACCCGCCAAGACCTCAACGACCCGCAGACGATCGCCACCGTCTGCGAGGCCTTGGACGGAGATCCGGTTTTGCTCGACGTGCTGCATGCACTGACCGAGGCCGATTCGCTTGGCACTGGGCCCGGGGTGTGGAGCGACTGGAAGGCATCGCTGGTCGGCGACCTGGTACGGCGCAGCCGATTGGCGATGGCCGGTGAGCCGTTGCCCCACGCCGATCCGCTTGACCCCGAGTATCTCTCGCTGGCAGCCGACCACAAAGTGCATGTCGAGCTGCGGCCCGGCAGCAGCCAGCGTCTCTACCACGTGGCGATGATCGCCCCGGACCAGCGAGGGTTGCTTTCCAAATCGGCAGGCGTGCTGGCCCTGAACTCGTTACGCGTGCATTCGGCGTCGGTGAACATTCACGAGGGTTCCGCGATCAGTGAATTCGTGGTCTCCCCGCACTTCGGTTCGCCGCCCGCCGCCGGATTGTTGCGTCAACAACTCGTCGGCGCATTGGGCGGCGAGGTTGACGTTTTGGCCAAGCTCCAGCAGCGGAACAGCACTGAGAATCCCAAGCCCGTCGGCGAGGCGGCGACGGCGGTTCCGGTTCACAGGTCAACGGCCCCGCCACGCATTCTGTGGTTAGACGGCGGCGCGCCCGGCCGACAGCTCATCGAAATCCGCGCCGGCGACCGCGCCGGTTTGCTCGCGTTGCTCGCCGGCGCGCTGGAGCGTGTCGGAGCGGACATCGACTGGGCGAAAGTGACCACGCTGGGGTCGATGGTGGACGACGTGTTCTGCGTCAGCCTGCCTGACGATGCAGACGCGCGCACTGTGGTGGAGCAACACCTGTTGGCCGTGCTAGGTGCGCCGGGGGACGTCGCGGCGGTCTAGCCAAGGTCGCGAGCTTGCAGCCACGCGTGAATTCGTTCGGCGACGTCGGCCCATCCCGGTTCGAGCATCATGTTGTGGCCCATGCCGGGAAAGAACTCGGCTTCGGTTCGGTAGGCCCACGCCGTGGCGCGGACCTCAGCGTTGGTGACCATGCCATCTTCCTCGGCGCCGAGCACCAGCATCGGGGTGGTTACCCGGTCGGCTCTGACGCGGCGAACCAGCGGGTCGATGAGGGAGGCGCGCACGGCCTCGGATTGGACGCTGGCCGCGCAGGATTCGACGATGTCGTCTGGCGTGTGTGCGCTGAAAAGATGCTCACGGACTAAAGGCGGCGTACCGATGAACCCGGTCAACTTGCCGACGGGCAGTGACCGCAGCGAGATCCACGGGTGGCGGCTCCAAATGCGCGTTGCCAATCCCAGCACGCCCTGGGGCGGTACCGACGCCAGCAGGATAGCTGCCGGGGCATCGCGGGTTTCCAGATAGCGCTGCACGACGAAGCCGCCCAGGGAATGGGCGACGAGCACCGGCCGGCCGCCCAAGCGGTCGGCGGCGGCGCGGACATCGTCGGCATAGTCGGCGATGGAACACGCGTGAAACCGCTTCGTGGTGGGGCTGGCGCCGTGTCCGCGCAGGCTCACAGCGACCGCGCGATAGCCGGCATCGGCAAAGAAGGCCAGGAAGTTGGCCCAACACGACGCGGAATGCCAGCCGCCGTGAACGAAAAGCAGCGGCACCGGATGCGCTTCGCTACATGACCCCTTGTCGATCACCTCGAGCATGAGCCGATCATCCGTCAAGAACTCGACGAGTGTGCGGCTAGCTTCACACTGGTCGACGAGTGTGCGGCCAGCTTGGCACTCGCGCTTCCGGCTAGGTCTGAGTGCCGGGCTCGCCCCCTCGCCGCTGCGCGGCTGGGGGTACCCCCACCCCATCGCGCTGGGCGCTCTGCATCGTCGCCCAGCTAGGCTGGGCGGCGTGTTTGAATCGCTGTCCGACCGCCTCACCGGCGCCCTGCAGGGGCTGCGCGGCAAGGGCCGGCTGACCGACGCCGACATCGACACCACCACCCGCGAAATCCGGCTGGCGCTGCTGGAAGCCGACGTCTCGTTGCCGGTGGTCCGCGAGTTCGTCGGCCGGATCAAAGACCGCGCCAAGGGCGCCGAGGTGTCCGGTGCCCTCAATCCGGCGCAGCAGGTCGTCAAGATCGTCAACGAGGAGCTCATCGGCATCCTGGGCGGACAGACCCGCCGGCTGGCGTTCGCGAAGACGCCGCCGACCGTGGTGATGCTGGCCGGTCTGCAAGGCTCCGGAAAGACCACGCTGGCCGGCAAGCTGGCGGTGTGGCTCCGCGGCCAAGGGCACACGCCGCTGCTGGTGGCCTGCGACCTGCAGCGGCCGGGCGCCGTCGACCAGCTGCGAATCACGGGGGAGCGGGCCGGTGTCACGGTGTTCGCGCCACACCCGGGCACGTCGGCAGATGCCGCGCAGGACGCCGGTCCCGGTGATCCGGTCGCCGTCGCCGCGGCCGGACTCGCGGAGGCGCGGGCCAAGCATTTCGACGTGGTGATCGTCGACACCGCCGGGCGCCTGGGTATCGACGAGGAGCTGATGTCGCAGGCCGGGGCCATCCGCGATGCCATCGACCCCGACGAGGTGCTGTTTGTCCTGGACGCGATGATCGGTCAGGACGCTGTCGCTACCGCTGAAGCGTTCCGCGAAGGTGTGGGCTTCACCGGCGTGGTGCTGACCAAGCTGGACGGTGACGCGCGCGGCGGCGCCGCGTTGTCGGTTCGCGAAGTCACCGGTGTGCCAATCCTTTTCGCGTCGGCCGGCGAGAAGCTGGAGGACTTCGACGTCTTCCACCCGGACCGGATGGCCGGCCGCATCCTGGGCATGGGTGATGTGCTGAGCCTCATCGAGCAGGCCGAGCAGGTCTTCGATGCAGAGCAGGCCGAAGCCGCCGCCGCCAAGATCGGCTCCGGCGAGCTGACGCTGGAGGACTTCCTGGAGCAGATGCTGGCCATCCGCAAGATGGGCCCGATCGGCAACCTGCTGGGAATGCTGCCCGGCGCAGGCCAGATGAAAGAAGCTCTGGCCTCCGTCGACGACAAGCAACTCGACCGGCTGCAGGCCATCATCCGCGGAATGACGCCGCAAGAGCGCGCCGATCCGAAGATCATCAACGCCTCGCGGCGGCTGCGCATCGCCAATGGCTCCGGTGTAGCGGTGTCGGAGGTCAATAACCTGGTCGACCGGTTCTTCGAGGCCCGCAAGATGATGTCCTCGATGGTCGGCAGCATGGGCATACCCGGTTTGGGACGAAAGTCGGCGACCCGCAAGAGCGCAAAAGCCAAGGGCGGCAAGGGCAAAAAGGGCAAGAAGCGCGGTCCGACGCCGCCCCGGGTGCGCGGACCGCTAGGCGCCGGGATGCCGGGCATGCCGGCCGGATTCCCCGATCTGTCGAATATGCCGGAGGGTCTGGACGAGCTGCCGCCCGGCCTGGCCGACTTCGATCTGTCCAAGCTGAATTTCCCGGGCAAGAAGTAGCCGCACCCGTGCGTCTGCACGTACGAGGGGTGGGCCTGCCCGACGAACAACCCGTCGAGCTGTGGATCGTCGACGGCCGTATCAGCCGCGATCCGGTCACCGGCGCTGACACCGTTTTCGACGGCGGCTGGGTGCTGCCCGGGCTGGTCGACGCCCACTGCCATGTCGGGCTGGGCGTACATGGCGGCGCCATTGAGCTCGACGAAGCGATCACCCAGGCCGAGACCGAACGCGAGGCCGGGGCGCTGTTGCTGCGCGACTGCGGCTCGCCGACCGACACCCGCAGCCTTGACGACCGCGCGGATCTACCGCGCATCATCCGCGCCGGACGGCATCTGGCCAAACTCAAGCGGTATTCGCCCGGCTTGGCGATCGAGTTTGAAGACGAGTCGCAGCTACCGGACCTGGTGGCCCAGCAGGCGCGCCGCGGTGACGGCTGGGTGAAGCTGGTCGGCGACTGGATCGATCGCGCAGTGGGCGACTTGGCCCCGCTGTGGTCCGACGAAGTTCTCAAGACCGCGATCGAGGTTGCGCACGACCACGGGGCAAAAGTCACCGCCCATGTCTTCGGGGAGGACGCGCTGCCCGGACTGATCAACGCCGGGATTGATTGCATCGAACACGGCACCGGGCTCACCGACGACACCATCGAGTTGATGGTCGAGCACGGAACCGCCTTGGTGCCGACCCTGATCAATATCGAAAACTTCCCCGGCATCGCCGATGCCGCGACCCGCTACCCGAAATACGCCGCGCATATGCGCGACCTCTACGCGAACTGCTATCCGCGGATGGCCGCAGCCCGAGAGGCCGGGGTACCGGTGTACGCGGGCACGGACGCCGGCAGCATGGTCGCCCACGGGCGGATCGCCGACGAGGTCGAGGCGCTCAAGGGCATCGGGATGGGTGCGAGCGACGCGTTGGGCGCGGCGTGCTGGGATGCTCGTCGTTGGCTGGGACGGCCGGGACTGGACGACGGCGCTTCCGCAGACCTGTTGTGCTACAACGAGGATCCGCGCCAGGGTCCTGCGGTGCTGAATAGGCCCGACCTGGTGATCCTGCGCGGACAAACGTTCTGATCATGGCGATCCCCGAATTCGTCGCCGAGCTTCGTCGGCACATCGGACAAGCGCCACTGTGGTTGCCGGGTGCGACGGCTGTGGTCATCCGCGATCAGCAGGTGCTTCTGGTAAAACGCTCCGATAACCTGGCATGGACCCCGGTCACCGGCATTGTCGAGCCGGGCGAGAACCCGGCGGATTGTGCCGTCCGAGAAGTGTTTGAAGAGACCGGTATTCACGTGGTTGCTCGGCGATTGGCCTCGGTTCAGGTATCCCGACCGATAGTTCATGCCAACGGCGATCAAGCTCAATACCTGGATCTCGTGTTCCGCATGGACTGGGTCGGCGGAGAACCGTTCCCCGCGGACGATGAAAGCCTCGACGCTCGCTGGTTTGCTTTCGCGGAGATGCCGGAGATGTCTGCTGACATGCGTCGGCGGGTCGAGGTGGCTAGTGATGACAACCCGAGTGCCCCCACGGTTTTCGACAGGAGCCGAGGAATGGATTGGCCATGACGCGCAACGCCCCGAGATACACCGTCGACAAGCTGGCCGAGTTCGTGGTCAGGGCCGACCGGTCTGATCTGAGCGGGCACGTCCTGCCGACGCTGAAGCGAAACGTTCTGGATAGCATCGCCTGCGCCCTGGGTGCCCTCGACGGAGAACTGATCCCCGCAATCCGCGCCCACGCCGAACAGTTCAGCAGCCGTCCGACGGCGACATTCGTCGGAGGTGGGCGTGCATCGGTCGATCAGGCGGCCTTCTTCAATGCGGTGCTGGTGCGCTACCCCGATCTGCTCGACACATATCTGACTCCCGGCGGCCTGTGCCACCCGGCCGACAACTTTGGTGCTGTTTTCGCCGTTGCCGAACACGTCGATGCGCGCGGAGCGGACTTTCTGCTGGCTCTAGGGGTCGCCTACGAGATTCAATCCCGTTTCAGCGCAACGGTTCCCGTTATGGGCCGGGGACTCAATCACGCGCTGCAGCTGGCCATGTCGGCGGCGGCCGGCTCGGCCAAGTTAATCGGGCTCAACGTCGCGCAGACCGGCGACGCCATCGCCGCGTCCGCCGCCGACAACGTGTCACTCGCCGTGGTGCACGCGGAGCCTGTTTCGACGTGGAAGGGTATCTCGCCGGCCATCACCGGGATGCGGGCGGTTTACAACACCATGCTCGCCGGCCGTGGAATCACCGGCCCCAGAGCACTTTTCGAAGGTCCCAACGGACTTGAGCGGTTGTTTGACCAGCCGATCGACTTGCGCACATCCGACCGATCGCTAACCGCGGTCGAGCAGACCTACCTCAAGCAGTACTGCTCACTGATTCACGGGCAGGTCATCATCGACGCGACGTTGGCGCTTCGCGACGAGCACGGTATCAGCGGTGCCGACGTCGCGGCGGTGAGACTCGAGGTCTTCCAAGGTGCGTTCGACTTCGCCGGCGGTGGCCATTACGGCAACAAGGATCACCCATCGACCAAGGAGCAGGCGGACTACAACCTCAAATACCTCGTGAGCGTCGCATTGCTGGACGGTCAGGTGGGCCCCGAGCAGCTCGAGACCGAGCGCGTGCGCCGCGACGACGTCCAGGACCTGCTGACGCGCGTCCACGTCGAGGCCGCAGCCGACCTGACCCAGGCCTACCCCGAACGGACAGCGGCTCGCGTGCACATCAGCTTGAACGACGGCCGGGACCTGCACCGCGAGCAATCCGACTTCGAAGGATCGCTAACGCGGCCGATGTCGTGGGAACGTGTCGTGCAGAAGTTCCATTGGCTTGGCGAACCGTTCGCCGACGCGGCGCTGCTCGCCGAGATCGTCGACGCCGTGCAGCGCCTCGAAGAGATTTCGGTGGCCGAGCTGGCCGGGTTGCTCGGCGCGGTGAGTCCGCAGCCGCAGCGTCCGCGAACCAGGGGGCGGTTTTGACCCTAGGGTTGAGTACCGACCGAGATTGAGGACCAGAGATGCGCCTGCCGTTGTTGCCACCGGCCAGCCTGAGCCCGGATCAACAGATTCTCTACGACGACATGGTGGATGTCATCGAAGAGAACTTTGGTGAACTCGTCGCGCGCAGGAAAGACGGTGTGCTGATTGGCCCATTCAACGCTTGGCTGCATTTCCCGCAGTTCGGCAACCCCGCGTGGGCCTTCAACAGGGCAATGTGGGAACACAGCGTTTTGCCTGCCGCACTCCACCAGCTCGTCATCTTGGTTACCGCGGCCAAGTTCGGCGCCCGCTACGAGATCTATGGCCACGAGTACTTCGCTGGCCGAGCGGGCCTAGCCGAGCAGAAAATCGCCAGCATCGTCGCTGGAGAACGCCCGGATGACCTGACCCGCGACGAACGCGCCGCTTACGACATGGCCGCCGCGCTGAACCGTGGCGGGCCGCTTCCGGAAACGACTTACCGTGCCGCGCTGAGCGCCTTCGGAGAGCAGGGGCTCGCCGAAATCGTCTTCCTGGTCGGCTGCTTCTCGATGGTCGGCGTCACGCTCAACGCGTTCGATGCTTCGGTGCCCGGACGTGAAGAGGGCCTGGACTAGGCGCCTTCCACCGGGCCGGAAAAGATTGCGAGTACTCACTATCTATGCTAGGTTCGCTCCAACCCCAACGATGCGGAGGAAGACGGTGACCTACGACGTGATCATTCGCGACGGCTTGTGGTTCGACGGCACCGGCAGTGCGCCGCTGACCCGCACACTGGGCATTCGCGACGGCGTTGTGACTTCCGTTGTTTCGGAGACTGCCGACGGTCCACTCGACGAGACCGGTTGCCCCGAGGTTATCGACGCCAAAGGCAAGTGGGTCGTTCCCGGCTTCGTCGACGTGCACACTCACTACGACGCCGAGGTGTTGCTGGATCCGGGACTGCAGGAGTCGGTGCGCCACGGTGTCACCACGGTGCTGCTGGGCATGTGCTCGCTGTCGACGGTCTACGCCGGCGCCGACGACGCCGCCGATCTGTTCAGCCGCGTCGAGGCGGTGCCGCGCAAATTCGTCCACGGCGCGCTGGAAGACAACAAGACGTGGTCGACGGCGGCGGAATACATCGAGAAAATCGACAGCCTGCCGCTGGGCCCGAATGTGGGCTCGCTGCTTGGGCATTCGGATCTGCGGACCGCTGTGCTCGGCCTTGATCGCGCCACCGACAAGCACGTGCGACCCACCGACGCCGAACTCGACAAGATGGCGGCGCTGCTCGACGAGGCGCTCGACGCCGGAATGCTCGGCATGTCTGGAATGGACGCGGCGATCGACAAGCTCGACGGCGACCGCTTCCGCTCCCGCGCGCTGCCGTCCACGTTTGCGACCTGGCGTGAACGACGCAAGCTGATCAAGGTATTGCGCAGACGCGGCCGGATCCTGCAGAGCGCGCCGAACGTGGCCAAGGCCGAGTCGGGACTGCTGTTCTTCCTGTCCAGCAGCCCAATGTTCGGGCGCCGCAAAGCCGTTCGCATGAGCCTGTTGGTGTCTGCCGACGCGAAGTCGATGCCGTTGGCCGTGCACGTCTTCGGGCTCGGCACGCGACTGCTCAACTTCCTGCTCGGCTCTCAGGTGCGCTTCCAGCACTTACCGGTCCCGTTCGAGTTGTACTCCGACGGAATCGACTTGCCGGTCTTCGAAGAGTTCGGCGCGGGCACCGCGGCGCTGCACCTGCGCGATCAGCTTGAGCGCAACACGTTGCTGGCCGACAAGGAATACCGCCGCAAGTTCCGCCAACAGTTCGAACGCATCAAACTCGGACCGTCGTTGTGGCACCGCGACTTCCACGACGCGGTCATCGTCGAATGCCCCGATAAGTCGTTGGTCGGCAAGAGCTTTGGCGCGATCGCCGACGAGCGAGGGCTACACCCGCTGGACGCGTTCCTCGATGTCCTGGTGGAAAACGGCGAGCGCAACGTCCGCTGGACCACCGTCGTCGCCAACCATCGGCCCAAGCAACTCAACAAGTTGGCCGCCGAGCCGACCATTCACATGGGCTTCTCCGACGCCGGGGCGCACCTGCGCAACATGGCCTTCTACAACTTCTCGCTGCGGCTGCTCAAGCGCACGTTGGACGCCCAACGGGACGGCAAGCCGTTCCTCACCCTCGGGCGCGCGGTGCATCGCCTGACGGGCGAAGTGGCCGAATGGTTCGGCCTGGACGCCGGCACGCTGCGCAAGGGCGACCGCGCCGACTTTGTGGTGATCGATCCGGCGGGCCTGGACGACTCGGTCGACGCATACCACGAGGAGACGGTCCCGTTCTATGGCGGCCTGAGCCGCATGGTCAACCGCAACGATGCGGCCGTGGTGGCCACCGGCGTCAACGGCGCGATCGTGTTCCGCGACGGCCAATTCCGCGACGGCTATGGAAAGACGGTGAAGTCGGGCCGGTATCTGCGGGCCGCTGCGGGTCATCGACAGCCCGCCGGCTCGGGTGCGGGGGTCTGAGATGGCGACCCAGCAGCAGCGGCGCGAAGAGACGGTGGCGCGATTGCTCGAGGCCAGCATCGCGACGATCGTCGAAGTCGGATACGCCCGGGCGTCCGCGGCGGTGATCACCAAGCGTGCCGGGGTATCGGTCGGAGCCCTGTTCCGCCACTTCGACACGATGGGCGACTTCATGGCGGCCACGGCGTATGAGGTGCTGCGGCGTCAACTCGACTCGTTCAGCAAGCAGGTCGCCGCGATACCTTCCGACCGGCCGGCACTCGAGGCGGCGCTGACGATCCTGCGGGACATCACCAGCAGCCCCACCAACGCTGTGCTGTACGAACTGATGATCGCCGCGCGCACCGACGAAAAGCTCAACGCCACTCTGCAACACGTCCTCGAGCAGTACGGCAGCAAGATCTGCGACGCCGCGCGCGCATTGCCCGGTGCCGAAAGCTTCCCGCAGGAAAGCTTCCCGGTCCTGGTGGCGTTGTTGACCAACACCTTCGACGGAGCCGCGTTGGTGGGAGCGGTGTTGCCGCAACCGGACATCGAGCAGCGACGGATTCAGCTGTTGTTGTCGCTGCTGAGCGGAGTTGGCCTACCGGCCTGATCGTCTCACCGGTCGGTGAGCTTGCTGACCGCGTCGTCCAACGTTCTACAGAGGCACATCATCTCGTTGATCCCCAACAAGGTGAGCGGCCGATGCGTGGCCGGCCCATCGGCAACCACGCAGAACGGGGTGGACTCGCCAAGGGTCTCGCGGGTTTTCATCAGCACACTGATGCCGGCCGAGCCCAGAAACTCGACTTTGGACAGGTCGACAATCAGGCCGTCCGGCTTTTTGGCAAGCGCGGAATCGAGGGACTCGGCCAACCCCGGGGCGGTGAGCATGTCGACGCTACCGCTGACCGATACCACGGCCAGACCATCGACCAACGACTCGTGGGCGTTGAAGTCGTCCGTGTCTGATTGAGGTGGCGAGCCAGATGCGGCGGGTTGGTTTTCGGCCATCATCGATCTTTACTCCTTGCGGAAACCTGCGTTTGTGCTGCTCGAGACGCAGACATAGTTGGCGATGGCTGACGGCTCAACCGATGGACAATGTCGACGTATGTCGACACCATGCCGTGAAAGTTCGTATTGGGCAACTGCAAAATAAGTCTCAACGGCATAGGCAGACTAGCAAACCGCGGCATGTGTCGTCAGAGGCTTGTTGAAAGGCCTACAGAACGCCGATCGTCGACTGCGGGTTCAGGGCGAAACCCCAGTCGAGCAGGCTGCCGGCCTGATCCCAGTAGGTTGGTCCGCCCGCGCGCACCAGCCCGTACATCATCGCGACCACCAGGCGGCGGCCGCCGCGGGCAGCAGCACCGACGAACGTCTTGCGCGCCGCGTCCGTGAAGCCGGTTTTGCCGCCGATTGCGCCCGGGTAGCGCTGCAGCAGTTCGTCCTGGTTGGTGATCGGGTGATCGCCGTCGGTCCCCGGGGACCCGGGAAACATCGCCGCGGGCTCGGCGGTGATCTCGGCGAACACCGGATTGGCCATGGCCGCCCGGAAGATGACGGCCAGGTCGTGCGCCGTGGACAGGCCCGAGCCGCCCGGCCCATCCAGGCCGGACGGGGTCGATGCGTGGGTGTTCACCGCGCCCAGCAAGGCGGCCTTGGCGTCCATCTTGGCGACGGCGGCCTCGGGGCCGCCCAGCATGTGCGCCAGCGTGTTGGCGGCGTCGTTACCCGAGACCAGCAGCAGGCCGTCGAGCAGTTGGCGCGCCGTGTAGGTGCGGCCGGCTTTCACGCCCGCACAGGAACATTCGACGTGGCTGTCGGCCTCGCCGGCGACCACGGTGGAGTCCAGGCTGAGCTCGTCCAGGGCGACCAGCGCCAACAGCACTTTGATCGTGCTCGCGGGTGGATGTTGTACGTTCTCGTCCCGCGCGGCCAGCACCTGCCCGGAATCGAGGTCGGCGACCAGCCAGGTCTGCGCCGGGCCGTCGGGGATGGGGACCGAGCCGACCGGCTGCACGCCGGCGTCGGCCCGCGCCGGGGTGGCGCAGCCAATGAGAGCGAGAACAGCCGCGACTGCGGCGAGGAGCGTCCGCATGGCCGCTCAGTCTAACGGCCCGCGCCGGGCATCGACGCGACCGAGGTGTTCAATGCACTCATGTTGAGCCAGGCCGAAATCTCTGACCGGTTGGAAATCCAGCAGCTGGTGGTGGATTACTCCACTGCGATCGATTCGCGCCGCTTCGACGACCTGGACGCGGTCTTCACGCCCGACGCATATATCGATTACACGGCTCTCGGCGGCGTCGAGGGCCGCTATCCGGAGGTGAAGGCCTGGCTGGCCGAGGTGCTGCCGAACTTCCCGATGTATTCGCACATGCTGGGCAATTTCTCGGTGCGCATCGACGGTGACACCGCGTCGTCGCGAACAATCTGCTTCAACCCGATGGTGCTCGGCGGCGACAAGCAACAGGTGATGTTCTGCGGGCTGTGGTACGACGACGAGTTCCTGCGCACCCCCGACGGTTGGCGGATGACCCGCCGGGTGGAAACCAAGTGCTTCCAGAAAATTCTCTAAAAGCCCGAGACCGAACTGGCGAATTTTCGCCGGCCGACCTTGTTCTGGCACAATGGGCGGCTGTCCGCCCTGCGACTACGGTCGCTTCGCGGTCACACACGCGAGGCAAAACCGGATCCTGGCATCCCGCCCGAATCGCTGAATTGCAGCGTGACACTCACAGGAGAAGTCGCTCAACAATGTCTGTAAAGATCAAGCTCACCCGGCTTGGCAAGATCCGCAATCCGCAGTACCGCATCGCCGTCGCCGACTCGCGGACGCGCCGCGACGGTCGCGCAATCGAGATCATCGGCCGGTATCACCCGAAGCAAGAGCCCAGCCTTATCGAGATCGACTCCGAGCGTGCCCAATATTGGCTGTCGGTGGGTGCTCAGCCCACCGAACCCGTCCTCAAGCTGCTCAAGATCACCGGTGACTGGCAGAAGTTCAAGGGCCTGCCCGGCGCCGAGGGCAAGCTGAAGGTCGCTCCGCCCAAGCCGACCAAGCTCGAGCTGTTCAACGCCGCGCTGGCCGCTGCCGACGGCGCTCCCGACACCGAGGCCGCAACACCGAAGAAGAAGAAGGCTCCGGCCAAGAAGGCCGCCCCGGCGGACAAGGCTGAGAAAGCCGACGACGCCCAGAAGCCCGCTGAAGCCGAGGCAGACGAGGCAGCCGCCACGCCGTCCGCTGAAGCCGAGGCAGCCGAGCCCGCCGAAGGCAGCAAGCAGGCCGAACCGGCGACCGAGAGCTGAGCCATGAGTACCGTCGTCGTCGACGCCGTCGAACATCTGGTGCGCGGCATTGTCGACAACCCCGAGGATGTCCGAGTTGACCTGGTGACCAGCAGGCGCGGCAGGACCGTCGAGGTACACGTCCATCCCGACGATCTCGGCAAGGTGATCGGTCGCGGCGGGCGCACCGCGACCGCCCTGCGCACGCTGGTCGCCGGAATCGGTGGTCGCGGTATCCGAGTCGATGTGGTGGACACCGACCAGTAGCGGAGCCCGGCCCATGGAGCTCCTGTGGAGCTGACAGTCGGGCGCGTGGTCAAAGCCCACGGCGTCACCGGCGAACTCGTCGTCGAAATTCGCACCGATGATCCCGAGACCCGGTTTGCCCGAGGCGCGATGTTGCGCGCCAAGGCATCCGATCATCGTGAGCGCAACTACGTCGTGGAGGCGGTCCGTCCGCATGGGAGCCGGCTGCTGCTGCGGCTGCAGGGGGTGGCCGACCGTGACGCGGCAGACGCGCTGCGGGGCAGCGTGTTCGTCATCGACTCCGAGGATTTGCCGCCCATCGAGGAGCCCGACACCTACTACGACCACCAGTTGGAAGGCCTTCTGGTGCGGACGACGGCCGGGCTCGACATCGGCACCGTCGCCGAGGTCTTGCACACCGCCGCGGGCGAACTGCTCGCCGTCAACCGAGCCGACGCCGGCGAGTTGCTGGTACCGTTCGTGAGCGCGATCGTCACGTCGGTGTCGTTGGACTCTGGGATCGTCGAAATCGATCCGCCCGAGGGCTTGCTGGAACTGGACACCTGAGGGCAGGCATCGATATGAAGGCCAATATCAAGATTGACATCATCACGATCTTTCCGTCGTACTTGGATCCGCTGCGACAATCGTTGCCGGGCAAGGCGATAGAGTCGGGTCTCGTCGCGCTCGAAGTGCACGACTTGCGGAAGTGGACTCACGACGTGCACCACTCGGTGGACGACGCGCCTTACGGCGGCGGCCCGGGCATGGTGATGAGGGCGCCGGTTTGGGGCGAGGCACTGGACGAGATCTGTTCGCAAGAAACGCTTCTCGTTGTCCCGACACCCGCGGGCGCGCTGTTTACCCAGGCGACGGCGCAGCGGTGGAGCACCGAGCGCCATCTGGTCTTCGCCTGCGGTCGCTATGAGGGAATCGACCAGAGGGTCATCGACGATGCCGCCGGCCGGATGCGAGTAGAAGAAGTCTCGATCGGAGACTATGTGTTGCCGGGCGGAGAATCGGCGGCACTGGTAATCATTGAGGCGGTACTGCGACTGTTGCCCAACGTTTTGGGCAATCCGCTTTCACACCAAGATGATTCGCATTCTCGCGGTCTGCTGGAGGGGCCGTCGTACACCAGGCCGCCGAGCTGGCGCGGGCTGGACGTCCCGGAGGTGCTGCTGTCCGGCGACCACGCTCGCGTCGAGTCTTGGCGACGGCAGGCCGCCGAACAGCGCACCCGTGAACGCCGTCCGGACCTGTTGAATCGGGAACGGTAAGGCTCAGATCCGCCCGGACGGAAACATCGTCCTGACCGCCTGGGTGATCGTCGCCCTTGCGGTGGCGTCATCGGAGGTTTGCAGGGACTCGATCACCATGACGTAGCGCCGGTCGGGCCCGATAATGCCGGTGGACAGGTGCATCCAGCTGTCCCCGATGCAGCACATCCACCCCTGCTTGACCGCAACAGGTTCGGCGTATAGCCCGTCGGGAATGCCGAACCGCTGGGGGTAGCCATCGGCTCCGGTAGCCGTGGACCCGGCGAGGTCGTCGACGATGACCTTCGCCCGCTCTCCAGACAGGCCGCCGGACCCGTTGAGCAACCTGTCGTAGTAGTGCACCAAGTCGGATGTGGAGCTCATCGTGTCCCACCACCGCCCGTCGGTGGGCGGGGCGGTGGACCTCAGCCCGTACCGTCCGGCGACGTCGGTGATGATCGCCTCTCCGCCACGTTCGGCCCAGAACGCCTCCGCCGCGCCGTCGTCGGAGGAGCGCAGCATGCCGTCCAGTGCCTCGCGGTCTGCCGTCGACAGCCGGCGGTCATCTGTTGAGCCACCCGATTCCTGCGACAGCAGATCATCGGCGATAAACAGCTTGGCCACCGATGCGATGGCGACGAGCTGCTCGTTGCCGTTGGACAGCATTTGATTGTTGGCCCGGTCGAGGACCGCAACCGAGATGGTCGCGCCATCGGCCGCAGCCTCTTCGGTGGCCTGCGCGATGAGTGGCGGCAACCCGTCGAACGCGGCGCCGGACAATCCCTGCGGCGACTTGGGCGGCATGATCGCTTGCGCCGGCTGCGCGGCGGCGTGGGGTGCACGCGACCCGGCATCGGGCGCGCCGTACACCTTCGCCTCGACGCCCGCCACCGACGCAGTCAGTACCACTGCCGCGGCAATCAGCAGCGTCGGCGCCGGCGCTCGCATGGCTTCTGTGTACCATTCGCCCACGTCACCGCGGGGTAGGCAGGATCGGCGATTCGCGGCGATTTCGCTGCGTGGGCCCCATCTGGCACAATTGACCAGTTGTCTCCAGCGGTTGTCGGCCGGCCGGTCCGCTTCCGCATGCTGCGAGACGCGCCCAGATGCCTGAATCCATCGGCTTGGTTGACTGTCAACGCGCCTACGGCGTGAGCAGCAGCACGCAGCCGCGACCGCAAGGAAGTGTCTCCGACATGAACACGCTGGACTTCGTCGACAAGGGGTCGCTGCGCGACGACATCCCGGCCTTCAGCCCCGGCGACACGATCAATGTGCACGTCAAGGTCATCGAGGGCGCCAAAGAACGCATCCAGGTCTTCAAGGGCGTTGTGCTGCGCCGGCAAGGCGGCGGGATCCGGGAGACCTTCACCGTCCGCAAGGAGAGCTACGGCGTAGGTGTCGAACGGACCTTCCCCGTGCATTCGCCGAATATCGACCACATCGAGGTCGTGACCCGCGGTGATGTCCGCCGCGCCAAGCTCTACTACCTGCGAGAGCTGCGCGGCAAGAAAGCCAAGATCAAAGAGAAGCGCTGACCCGGTGCGGCCTGGTGGCTGTTCCGGTTTCGGCCGTCCCCGCGCGGCGGCCCGCGACTCTGCACACCAGGCTGGCTAGGCTGACGCAGTGACCGAAACCACGGACTCGTCGCCTGAGGGCCAGCCCAACTCCGATCCGGCCACGCCGGACGTCGCGACAAGTCATCCGGCTACCGCGGAAACACGTACCGACGCCGACGACGGGCCCACCGGCAAGAAGCGAGCGGCGCTGCGGGAAACCGTCGTCCTGGCAGCGATCGCGCTGGTGCTCTACTACGTCATGTTGACGTTCGTGGCACGGCCCTACCTCATCCCGTCGGAGTCCATGGAGCCCACGCTGCACGGGTGTTCGGGTTGCGTCGGCGACCGGATCATGGTGGACAAGCTCACTTTTCGTTTCGGCGCACCGCACCCCGGTGACGTCATCGTGTTCAAGGGGCCGCCGTCGTGGAACGTGGGCTACAAGTCCATCCGCTCGCACGACACCGCCGTGCGCTGGCTGCAGAATTCGCTGTCGTTCATCGGCTTTGTTCCGCCTGACGAGAACGACCTCGTCAAGCGTGTCATTGCGGTGGGCGGACAGACCGTGCAGTGCCGGAGCAAAACCGGGCTGACGGTCGACGGCGCACGGTTGCAGGAGCCGTATCTGGACCCGGCCACGATGAATGCCGATCCGTCGGTGTACCCCTGTCTGGGCCCGGAGTTCGGGCCGGTCACCGTCCCGCAAGGGCGGTTGTGGGTGATGGGGGACAACCGCACTCATTCGGCGGACTCGCGGGCACACTGTACCAGCACGCCCACCGACGCAATGGACGGGCTGCTGTGCACGGGTGATCCCATGGCGGGCACCGTGCCGGTGGGCAACGTCATCGGTAAGGCAAGGTTCATTGTGTGGCCACCGTCGCGATGGGGTGCTGTGCGATCGGTGTATCCGCAGCAGAATCACTAGGCATGGCCACCACCTGGCCGCCGCGGACGGTGATCCGTAAATCCTCCGGCTTGCGAACCCTGGAGTTGGCGCTGTATCGCAGCGGTCTTGGACCGGTGGCCGGAGTGGACGAGGTCGGCCGCGGCGCGTGCGCCGGCCCGTTGGTGGTGGCGGCCTGTGTGCTGGGGCCGGGTCGACTGGAAAGCCTTGCCGCCCTTGATGATTCCAAGAAGCTCACCGAAAAGGCGCGCGAGAAGCTGTACCCGTTGATTTGCCGCTACGCGCTGGCCTACCACGTGGTGTTCATTCCGTCGGTCGACGTTGACCGCCGCGGCGTGCACGTGGCCAACATCGAAGGCATGCGGCGGGCGGTAGCGGGGCTATCGGTGCGTCCCGGCTATGTGCTCAGCGACGGTTTTCGGGTGCCCGGACTGCCGGTGCCGTCGCTGCCGGTGATCGGTGGCGACGCGGCGGCGGCCTGTATAGCTGCCGCCAGTGTGCTGGCCAAGGTCAGCCGGGACCGGTTGATGGTGGCGATGGACGCCGACCATCCGGGCTATGGGTTCGCCGAGCACAAGGGCTACAGCACCCTCGCGCACGCTACGGCGCTGAACGAGCTGGGCCCGTGTCCCGAGCATCGGCATTCCTTCATCAATGTCCGGCGGGTGGCAACCGGATCGGGCAGCCGGGTGCGCCTGGTGACGATGCGGGCCGGTACGGCCCGAGGTGGGGGCACCTCCCGCTTGCGGGGGAGAGCCTGGCAATCGGACGTGGCCGAGTGCTGGCCGGGCGAGGATGCGGGCCCGGCGTGGCCGGGCGATCCAGCCGAGTCCGGCCCACCGGGTCGAAACACTCACAATGGGTGGGGAAAGATGGAACCCGACTCGCCCGAATGGGCCGGAGAAGGACGCTGAGCAGATGAGTGCCGAAGATCTCGAAAAGTACGAAACCGAGATGGAGCTCTCGCTGTACCGCGAATACAAGGACATCGTGGGCCAGTTCAGCTACGTGGTGGAAACCGAGCGCCGGTTCTACTTGGCAAACGGCGTCGAGATGGTGCCACGCAACGCGGACGGCGAGGTGTACTTCGAGCTGCGGCTCTCTGACGCGTGGGTGTGGGATATGTACCGGCCGGCCCGGTTCGTCAAGCAGGTGCGGGTGGTCACCTTCAAAGACGTCAACATCGAAGAGGTCGAGAAACCCGAGCTACGCCTGCCCGAGTAGGCGACCGGGCGAGCGTTAGCGCTCGCTCGACGACCGGAATACCGGCTTGCCGCGGTGCTCGATCACTGACCGCGCCACATCGGCGAGCTTGATGTTCAGATCCTGGGAATACCGCCGCAGGATGTCGAAGGCCTCGTGCTCGTTCACGCCGTTCAGCATCATCAGCATGCCCACGGCCTTGCCGATTTCGCGGTTGCTGAGCAGCCCGCGCCGCAAGGTGGCGACGTCCTCGCCCTGAGCGACGGCGTTGATGGCCACGCTGGCGAACGATGCCAACACGATCGCCTGGCCGGCGGACTCGTGGTCGAAGACGCCTGCCCTGTCGCTGAACAGATTGAGTGCGCCGGTTTTGCGCTTATCGACCAGGATGCGAAAACCCATCGCCCCGCGAACCGGGGTCTCGGCGACCAGGCGGGCGGCCAGCTGCGGCCATTGGTTCGGCGTCGTGAGGTCCGTTTCGATCTGCGGTGTCTCTTCCTCGATGGCGTCGACGCACGGTCCGTCCCCGGCCGTGCGTTCCATGTCGTCGATTCGCTGCGCGATGCGGTCACTGGCGCCGACGGTGACGTAACGCCCGTCGCGGCGCACCAGCAGGCTGGCGTGGTCGCAGCCCGTGACGACCAGCGTGGCGGCGACACAGATGGCGGCGTAGACCTCGTTCGACTCCGGGCCCTGGTAGATGATCTCGGCCAGCGCGGAAAAGACCGTGCCAGGGTCTGCTGCAGCCGGTGTTCCGCCGGCGCCGTTCTTCCCCTCGTCTGCCACGTGTCCATCATTTCAGGCCGCTTCCCTGCTGGCCATCGGATCGGCGTTTCCGCTCGTGGATGCGGTTCGCGATGCCAACGCGCGGGGTGTTTGGGGGGCGTCAAGATCCCGTAAGGAAGACGGCGGCCGGTCCCAACATCGGTTAGGAATGTCTCGTGACCGAATTGGCCGACGAGCAGCGCATCGCGCCGTCCGTTTTCGACGGATGGAAGCGCGTTCTCCTCGGCAAGCCGATGATCACCGACGAGCTTCAGCACGAGAAGTTGTCGAATACCGTTGCGCTCGGCGCGCTTTCACCGGATGCGATCTCTTCGACTGCTTACGGTCCTGAGCAGATCATGGTCGAGTTGCTGCCGGCTGCCGGCATGGCCGCGTTCGTGTTGTTGCTTCCGCTGGTCGGCGTGATCCTGCTGATTCTGGTGCTGGTGACGGCGTCGTATCGGCAGGTCGTCATGGCCTACACCCGGGCCGGCGGCTCCTACATCGTGGCCAGGGAAAACTTCGGACCTCGGGTGGCGCAGATCGCGGCCGCGGCGCTGTTGATCGACTACGTCGTCACCGTGGCGATCCAGTGCGCGGCCGGCACCGTGGCGGTGGCGTCGGCGATACCGGTGCTGGGCCCCTACAGCCTGGAAATCTCGGTCGGTGCGGTGCTGATTTTCTGTTACGCGAACCTGCGCGGATTGCGGGAGGCGGGCCGGACATTCGCGGTGCCGACGTACTGGTTTATCGGCATGCTCACGCTGATGATCGTGGTCGGCATTGCTCGTGAAGTCTTCGGGAATCTGCCGCAATACGATCCGCAGCACCTCGACGGCGCGGTGCCGATCCACCAGGGCAGCGGCCTGGTGATGGGTGCGACGATTCTGATAATCCTGCGGGCGTTCGCCAACGGCGGCTCGTCGCTGACCGGGGTCGAGGCGATTTCCAACACGGTCAACCTGTTTCGCAAGCCCGAAGGTCCCAACGCTCGCCGGGTGCTGACCGTCATGGCTGCGATTCTTGGGCTGTTGTTGGCCGGTGTGGCCTGGCTTGGCTACGCCACTCGTTCCGTTCCGTTTTCCGCCGGATATCCGTCGATGCTCTCCGAGATCGGCCGGGCGGTCTTCGGCCACGGACTGATCGGCAACGTCTTGTTCTTTCTGCTGCAGGCGGCGAGCGCGACGATCTTGTACAACGGTGCCAATACCAGCTTCAACGGTTTTCCGGCGCTGACTCACTTTGTTGCCGAGGACAGTTTCCTGCCGCGGCCGCTGATGAAGCGCGGTCATCGGCTGGTGTTCTCCAATGCCATCATCCTGCTGACCACGCTCGCGGTGGCGCTGTTGGTCGCCACGGGAGGCGGGGTCAACGCGCTGGTGCCGATGTTCGCGATGGGCGTGTTCACCGCGTTCTCGATGGCCGGCTACGGGATGACCAAACACTGGCTGACCCATCGTGGGCCGGGCTGGCGCTACAAGCTGGTGATCAACCTGTCGGCGGGCATCTTGTCGACGAGTGTGGTGGCCATCTTCGCGATCGCGAAATTCACCGAGGGCGCCTGGCTGGTCGTCGTGGTCTTCCCGATTCTGGTGTTGGTGTTGATGCGGCTCAACCGGCAGTACCGCGCCGAGGCCTCCGTACTGGAGACGTCGCTGATCGAGCGCGCCGACCTGGACAAGCACGCCCGGCATCGGGTGTTTGTCTTTGTGGACAGCGTCGACCTGGCCGAGATCGAGGCGATGCGTTACGCGCAGGGGCTGCATGCCGACGAGCTGACCGCGGTGCACTTTGTGCTGGACGGGGCTCGCGCCACGCGGCTGCAGGAGAATTGGCAGCATTTCGGGCACGTCACAGAGCTGCGCATGGTCCAGTGCCTGGATCGCAACTTGAGTCGGGCCGCCCAAGACCTGGTGACATGGGTCAAGCGGGAGCACCCGGACACCACGGTGACCGTGCTGTTGCCGCGCCGAACCTACTCGGCGCTACTGGGCAGGCTGCTGCATGACCGCACCGCCGACAAGATCGCCCGCGTGATCAGCCGGATCCCGGGCGCGAGCGCGCAGATCGTGGCCTACGACATAGGGTCCCGGATCGCGCAAGCCCAGGCCGCCCGAGCGGCGGAAGCCAAGCGTGCCGCTCAAGCCCTCGAATCCATCGAAGAGGCGCCGGCTGCGAGCCCCGTCATCTGACTACCGGGCATGTCGGCTGGCCGGCCGGGCCACACCGGTTGGGCGGCGGGATCCTAGTCGCCAATTCGTCAAAATGGACGGGGTATCGATGGGAGATACCTGTCAAGACCCGTCGCGTTGGATGGGAATCGGTGCCCGGGCCATTGGCCGTGGACTGCCGCACCCGGCCGGAGCGGCTACTCTTCACGTTCGTAGGCTCTTTCGGTGCGTTCAAGGGTGGAAACGAAATTACCGTGACAGAGTTGGCTGACGACCAGAACCTCCCGTCGACGTTCGCCGATGCGTGGAAGCGGTTCTTCCTGGGCAAGCCGCTGATCAGCGAGCACCTGGAACACGAGAGCTTGTCGAATACCGTTGCGCTAGGGGCGCTTTCACCGGATGCGATCTCGTCCACGGTCTATGGTCCCGAGCAGATTATGGTCGAGTTGCTGCCGGCGGCGGGGATGGCTGCGTACCTGCTGGTCCTTCCGATCGCCGGTGTCATCTTGGTGATTTTGGCGTTGGTCACCGCGTCGTATCGGCAGGTGGTCATGGCCTACACCCAACGGGGTGGCTCCTACGTGGTGGCTCGAGCCAACTTCGGGCCGCGCATCGCGCAGATCTCGGCGGCCGCGCTGTTGATCGATTATGTGGTGACCGTGGCGGTGCAGTGCGCGTCGGGCACGTTTGCGGTGGTGTCGGCGGTACCGGCACTAGGCCCCTACCACTTGGCAATCACCGTAGGCGCGTTGCTGCTCATGTCTTACGCCAACCTGCGCGGAATGCGGGAGGCGGGCCGGATCTTCGCCGTGCCGGTCTACGCGTTCATCGTCATGCTCACGGTGATGATCGTGACCGGTGTGGTTCGTCAAATTTTCTGGGGTTTGCCGCAATACGATCCGGCGCACATTGCCGGGGCGGTGCCGGTCCATCAGGGCAACGGGCTGATTATGGGCGCCACCGTTCTTATATTGTTGCGCGCGTTCGCCAACGGCGGCACCTCGCTGACCGGGGTCGAGGCGATCACCGACGCGGTCAATGTCTTTCGTCAGCCGCAAGGCCCCAACGCACGTCGGGTCCTCACCCGAATGGCCTGTGTCCTCGGGTTCTTATTGGTTGGTGTCATCTACCTGGTGCATGCCACCCACGCCACTCCGTTTGTCGCCGAGTATCCGTCGATGCTGTCCGAGGTTGGCCGGGCGGTCTTCGGCAACGGGGTGATCGGGAACATCACGTACTTGCTGCTGCAGACGGCCAGCGCGGCGATCTTGTTCTTCGGTGCGAATACCAGCTTCAACGGTTTTCCTGCGCTGACGAGTTTCATTGCCGAGGACAGCTTTCTGCCGCGGCCGATGATGAAACGTGGTCATCGTTTGGTGTTCTCCAACGCCATCATCGTGCTGACTACACTGGCGGTGACACTGGTGATCGTGACCGGCGGCTCGGTCGACGCGGTGGTGCCGCTGTTTGCGATGGGCGTATTCACCGGATTCTCGATGGCCGGCTATGGCATGACCAAACACTGGCTGATCCATCGTGGGCCCGGTTGGCGACGCAAGTTGGCGATCAACCTGTCCGCGGGGATCTTGTCGACGATCGTGGTGGGAATCTTCGCGGTGGCCAAGTTCACCGAGGGAGCCTGGCTGGTGGTCGTGGTCATGCCGCTGCTGGTGTTCGGATTGATGCGGCTCAACCGCCAGTACCGTGCCGAAAACTCCGTTTTGGAGATGTTGGTAACAGAGCGTCAGGACCTGGTCAGGCATCCGCGGCATCGAATATTTGTCTTTGTCGATCACTTCGACCTCGCGGTGATGGAGGCGCTGCATTACGCGACCGGGCTGCACGCCGATAAGTTGACCGCGGTGCACTTCGTGATCGACACGGCTCATGCCGCGCGCCTGCTGAAGCGATGGGAGCACTTCGAGGACCAGGTTTCGCTGCGGATGGTTGAGTGCCCGGACCGCCACCTGAGTCGCGCCGGCCAAGAACTGGTCTGCCAGGAGATCAAGGAACATCCGGGCACCAAGGTGACGGTGTTGTTCCCGCGGCGAACATATGCGGCACTGGTGGGCCGGCTGCTACATGACCGCACCGCCGACAGGATGGCCGCCGCGATCAGCCGGGTCCCGGACGCCACTGCGCAGATCCTCGCTTACGACGTGGGATCGCGGATCGCCCGGTTAGCCGCGGCCCGCCAAGTGACCAAGACGGCCGAGGACCAAGCTCGGAACGGTCTCACGACCCGCTGAGCCGCGCCTCCTCGAGGTCGAGGTCTCGTTCGATGGTGCGCAACACTGTCGCGTTGATGCGGCGGTCGCGCCTCAACGCCAGCAACGCCGACCGCTCGACTCCCAGCATTTCCAGTCGCAATGCCCGATACCGTTCCATTTCCCGGGCTTCGTCGGACTCCTCATCCCCAGGAGGGCTGATCTGTAGGCGCCGCAATTTGGCCTCGTACAGGGCCCGTGCAGATTTCGTTGCCTCATCGGCACTTTCAGCGCCGGACTGGTCGTCCAGCCATTCCAACGCGGCGCGGGCCGCCTTGAGCCGGGCTTTGTTCTCTTCAGTTCCGAAATCCTCAGCCCGCAGCCCGAGTCGGCGCAGCAGCCAAGGCAGGCTGGTGCCCTGAATAAGCAGGCTCGCCACGATCACCGCAGCCGCCACCATGATTACCAGGTCGCGGTCGGGGAACGGCGAGCCGTCGGCAAGCTGCAGCGGAATGGCCAGCGCGGCCGCCAGCGACAAGCCACCGCGCATCCCGGCCCACGCGACGACGAGACGTTCCCGCCATACGGGCTCGCCTCGTGTGCGCCCGAACAGCTTTGCGCTGACCGGGCCGAAGAGCATCCAGATCAGCCGCAATGCGATCACCACGACGATCACTGCCAACAACACCGCCGCGACTCGCAGCGGGGGCATCCCCGCCACCCAATGCACGGAGCGCACAAGTTCGGCACCGACGAGCGTGAAAAGCACTGCGTTGAGCAGGAACACCAGGACGTCGAGGAAGGCAAAGGCCTGCAGCCGCGCGCCCGGGGTATAGATCGCGCTCAGGTGTGAACCGACGTAGACGCCGGCGGCGACCGTGGCCAACACCCCGGAGAGATGGGCGCTTTCTGCGACCGCATAGGTGATGTACGGCGTCGCCAGCGAGATGGTGATCTCCAACAGCGAGTGATCGATGCGCCGCCGCACCTGCACAGCCACCCAACCGATGGCGAGGCCGAGCGCCGCCCCGCCGGCCGGAGCGGCAAGCAGCGTCACCGCCAGCGGGCCCGGCCGCACCGCACCGACCGTTGCGGCGCCCACCGCTCCTGCATAGAGCACCAAGGCGGTGCCGTCGTTCGTAAGGCCCTCTCCCTCAACGATTGTCGCGAGCCGCTCGGGCACGTCGAGCCGCTTGAACACCGATGTCGCCGCGACCGCGTCGGTCGGCGCCACAACCGCGCCGGCCACCAGCGCCACCGCCAGTGGCACCGAGGCGAGGCCCACCAGAACCCCTGCGACCGCGGCCGTAGTAACTATCACCAGACCGACCGACAGCAGAGCGATCGGCCGGGCATTGGCGCGAAAATCGTCCGGCGCAATGAAATACGCCGCGTAATAGATCAACGGCGGCAGAAACACGTAGAACACCACGTGCGGCGACAGCACCGGCACGCTGACCCCTGGTAGCCAGCTGAGTAGCGCTCCAAGGCCTACCAGCAAGACGGGATACGGGACGCCGACCCGGTCTGCCACCCACACCGCCGCCACTGCCGCCAACGGTCCGCAGAGCAGCAGGACCGCGTAGCCGGCCGGAATCAAACCGCACCTCCCAGTGCCGCGGCGTCAGCCAACTCAGGGTAATGGGCGGGTGAACCGCCCGCTTGTGGAAATCTCGGGGCTGTGAGCGGCGCAAGATTAGCAAACGACGGATCTTAGGCTCGCCGGGGCTGATAGATGACCACGAGCGGGGAGGGATGAGCGGCGCTGGCGGAATGAGTGATGACGAGGCGATCGCTACAGGTAACGGCCGCTGGCTCACACCGGGTGTGGGCGCGGTCGGCGCGGCGAGCTTCTTCTCCGACGCCGGTCATGAGGTAACGACGTCGGTGCTGCCGGCCTTTCTCACCGGCACGCTGGGTGGGGGCGGTTGCGGGTCCGTTGCTGGTAGCCGGCTTGGTGGCCTGGGTGGGAGTCCGACCCGCGCTGTATCTGGCCGCGATTCCCGGCCTCCTTGCGGCAGTCGCGATCATCATCGCGGCACGCGAGTCCCGCCGGCATGGCGCCCATCTCGACAACGGCTCCCCGGCGCGTCGGCTCGATCTGCGAGCTCTGCGGGATGCCGGGATGCTTCGGGCGCTAGTGCCGGTGCTGTTGTTCGAATTCGGCAACCTCGCAACGACTCTGCTGATACTGCGTGCCACCCAATTGCTCACCTCGCCGCAGCGATCGGTGGCCACGGCGACCACGATGGCGATCCTGATCTACGCAGGCCACAACGTGGTCGCGACGTTCGCGTCATTGGTAGCGGGACGGTGGTTCGATCGGGCGGGTCCGCGGGTGGTGTTCGCGACCGGTGCTGTCGTATACGTAACCGCTTACTGCGCATTCACGGTCGGTTCGCATAGTGCGCTCGTCGTTCCGCTTGCATTCGCGGCGGCCGGAGCAGGCATCGGTTTTGCCGAAACCACGGAATCGGCTGTCGTCGCCCAACTGCTGCCGGACCGGCTGCGCGGCAGCGGATTTGGAGTTCTAGGAGCGGTACAGGCCAGCGGTGACCTGGTGGCGACCGTCGTCGCCGGGTTGCTATACACGCTGACTTCGCCCGCGGTGGCGTTTGGCTATGCGGCCGCCTGGATGGTCGCGGCGGCGATCGCTTCGGGTGCGCTTCGTCGTCCGGTGCAGTGAGGGGCGGCGCTCTTCTCGCATCACCAGGTGAAGCGCCGTTTCTGCTCGGTGACCTCCGCGGCGCTCACCAGCCCGGAGTCGGCCAGCTTGGTCAGCAGCGATTGCGCCCGGCTGGCAAGCTCGCGTAACTCGACGGCGATCTCAGTTACCGTCTCGTTCGCCGGCCGTTGCGGCGGCTTGGGATTGCCCCGCGGTGTCATCCTGACGCGCTGATCGCCGCCGCGTCCTACGGAAGCGGTGCTGCCGACAGCACCCCCGGCCGCGCCGGCGAGGCCCATGTTGCTGAACAAGTTGCCCGAACTACCTGCAGCGATCTCGGATGCGGCCGCGTCGCCGGTGATGGGCAGCGTATATGCGAGCGGGCGTATTTCGGGCGCCGCCACCGTCCACGCCGACGGCACCGACAGTCTGCCGACTGTATTTGCCTCGCCCATGCCGGCGGATACCGAACTCTCCACCGCGTTCGACGGTGCGCCGACGTAGCCTTGGCCGTTAAAGAACCAATTTGGCAAGTCGGCGGCGCCCGGCCCATAGCCGGTGTAGGGGCCCTTGTGTTGAGCGAAATCGCGGTCGGCGTTGATCTCGAAACCACGCAGGTTCATCCCGACCCCCGTGAACGCTGCCGAGATGCTCGTCGCCGAGGAGCCGATAGAAGTCGTGCCTATGGGGATTTCCAGGAGCGTCAAGGCGGGCGAGATCAGGCTCAGCAGATCAGACAGGGCGCTCGCCGATGTCGGATCCGTCGCCGCGGACGACGCCAGCCCCTGCAGCGCCTGCGGGAGCGCCGACATCAGCTGCGAACCGCTCGATGTGGACGACTGCGCCACCGCGGCAGCCTGGCTGCCCGCCCCAGCCGGATTGGTGGTGGGTGGTGGCGAAGTAAAGGGGGTCAACGTCGATGCCGCCGCCGACGAGCCGGCGTAGCCGTACATCGCGGCGGTGTCCTGGGCCCACATCTCGGCATAGTCGGTTTCGGTTGCGGCGATCGCCGCGGTGTTCTGCCCGAAGATGTTGGTCGCAATCAACGTCATCAAAAGCGTGCGGTTGGCAACGATCATCGCCGGCGGCACCGTCATCGCGAATGCCGCTTCGTAGGCCGCTGCTGCCGCTTTGGCCTGGGTGGCGGTTTGCTCGGCTTGCGTAGCGGCCCCGGTCATCCAATCGAGGTACGGTGCGGCCGCTGCCGCCATGGACGCAGACGACGAGCCCAGCCACGGCCCGCCGGTCAGTTCGGAGATCGCCGACCCGTAGGACGCGGCCGTGGATTGAAGCTCGGCCGCCAGCCCATCCCAGGCCGCAGCCGCGGCCAACATCGGCCCCGAGCCGGGGCCGGCATACATTCTGCCGGAGTTGACCTCCGGTGGTAACACCGCGAAATCCATTGCCGTGTCCTGTCTTAACTTGCCGCTATGGCGTTAGCGGCTTCGGTGGCCGCATATGACGTCGCACTCGTTCCGAGCGTGCTGACGAATAACTGATGGATTGCGTCCGCTTGAGCGCTGACCGCTTGGTACATCTGCGCGTGGACCGCGAATTGGGTGGCCGTCAGTGCGGAGACCTCGTCGGCGGCGGCGGGTATGACGCCTGTCGTCGGCGCCGCGGCGGCGGCATTCTGCGCGCTCATCGTGGTGCCGATGCCGGCCAAGTTGCCGGCCGCGGCGGTCAGTGCCTCCGGTTGTGTCGTGACGAATGACATCGGTTTTCCTCTCGATAGGTGTCAATACGGTTGAACATGGCGTGTGGATACCACGGTCATCACCTGAATACGTTGAACACGCCGCGGGATCGCTTGGATGGCGAACGGGGAATTCGAGCTGAGCAGAACCTGACTCATTGGCCCCCACCTTGCGATCCACCCGTCACTCACGGGTAGAAGCCATCAGCCGGTGCAGCGGTTAAAGGCGAGCCTCATCGCCTGAACGCGATGCTAACGGCGGGTTAACGCCAGATGCAACGCAGCGGGGGCAATTGTCGGCAAATAACCGAAGCGGTCAGTCGGCCACCAGGTCGTAGCCGTCCACTCGCCACACATCGTCGACCCGGCTGAGCTCATTCCAGCACGCGGTTCGCTGAGGGGCGTCGCTGAGCGACGGGTCGAGCTGTCCGAGCAGTGCGCGGTTGAACGCATCGTGAGACACCATGACGAGCGGTCCCGGAGCGTAGTCGGCCACAAGATCGAAGAACGCTTCGCGGGCGCGTGCGGCCAGGGCGTCGAACGGCTCGACGCCGGGAGCGGCATCGACACTGCCGTATTCACGTTCGACCTCGTCGCGTACGTGGCCGGTCATCGGGCCGTAGTCGCGGTCGTTGAGTCGGACGTCGACCGTAACCGGCGCAGCGCTGGCCGCACCGATTGCGTGCGCGGTGGCGACGGCTCTTTGCAGCGGACTGCAGATCACCGCTGTCGGATGTTTGGACGCGAGCGCCTCGGCTAGTCGGGCGGCCTCGGCGATCCCGACCTCGTCCAACGGTGGGTCGCTGAGTCCTCGCAGTCGCCCCTGCGCGTTGAGCGCGGTCTGCCCGTGACGGGCCAGGAAGACGCGATCGGCAATAGCGGTCACTGCCGGACCGTTCCGAAATCAGGAACGACCAAAATCGGACGGTTACTGCCGCACAACAAGTTTCGCGGGTTTCTCACAATCAAGACCACAGTGATCTCCTCTGGTGCGTTCACACCCGGGCGCTGGTCCGCCGCCTGACCGCTAAGCGTAGGGGACGAATCCGCTCCAGTTGGCGGGTAGAGCGATTGACCGACGATGTCGCCGCTGAGTAATCTGGCTGCAAGACAGGCGGTGGGGCTCGCCACCTGCGGTCGTCGGAAACGCCGGCGGCCGCCAACGGTCCCTGGGAACTAGATCGACACTGACGAAGTCGCGTGCGATTCGCGCGGCGCCGCAGGCGATGGAAACCCGGGAGCAGAGTATGACCAAGTCACCCCGAGATCACCTCGAACCATGGCGTCGACTGGGAAACTGCCCCAAGCGGTGCCTGCAGAAGACTGACTTCTGTCGAAAACTGTTGTGCCGCAATGGAGGGAGCGATCGTGGACGAAGCTTGTCTCAAGCTCAGCGCGTACTTTGGTGAGCGTCAACGCGTGGGCGGCCGATTTGTGGCCGAAACAATGCTGAGCCTGTACGAACAGCGGGGTGTCGCGACCAGCATCGTGCTGCGCGGAATCGCGGGCTTCGGTTCACGGCGCCATTTGAGAACCGACCAGTCCCTGAGCTTGTCGGAGGACCCCCCTGTCGCGGTGATCGCGGTGGACACCCAGTCCGTCATTGAGGGATTGCTCGAGCCCGTGCTGGCCGTGGACAAGCGCGGCCTGATCAGCTTGGAGCGCGCCCGCTTGCTGGATGATGACATCCACGGCATCGAGCTGTCGGACGAATATCACGAAGCCACCAAGCTGACGATTTACGTCGGCCGGAAGGAGCGCGTCTACGGCGTGCCCGGTCATATTGCGGTTTGCGATCTGCTTTACCGGCGTCAACTCGCCGGCGCATCGGTCTTTCTGGGCGTTGACGGCACGGTTCGTGGACAGCGGAAACGCGCGCAGTTCTTCGACCGAAACGCCGATGTGCCGATGATGATCATCGCCGTCGGCAGCGGTGAGCAGATCGGCCGAGTTCTGCCCGAGCTTGGTGCCCTACTGATGCGCCCGCTGGTCACCGTCGAACGGGTCCGGGTGTGCAAGCGCGACGGCGAGCTGTTGGAACGACCGCACGCTCTACCGGGAACCGACGGGCATGGCTTCGCGCTGTGTCAGAAGCTGATGGTCTACTCCTCGGAATCTGCCCGCTTCGACGGGATGCCGATTCACCGTGCACTGATCCAACGACTCCGGCACCACGAATCGTCACACGGGGCGACGGTGCTGCGCGGAATCTGGGGCTTCCACGGCGACCACCCGCCGCACGGCGACAAGCTGCTGTCGTTGAGCCGGCATGTCCCGGTCGTGACCATCATCATCGACACCCCGAACAACATCGCCGCGTCCTTTGACATCGTCGACGAAATCACTCGTGAACAAGGTCTGGTGACAAGCGAAATGGTGCCCGCGCTGGCCGGTGACGGCGACGACGGCAGTGGGGGAGCGCGGATGGCCCGTCACCGGTACTAGAACGACGCGACGGGTCGATGGCACGGACGCGTGCTGTGGACTGTCGCGCAACTGGGGATAACCGGCCACCATCTCGCAACGACGGCGTCGCGGTGCATATCCGCGTCGGCGGCCTGCCGCAGTGTGGCCGCATGACGATGTTGACGCGGGCCGAAATCGGGGCGCTCGGCGAGCAGTTGGCCGCCGACTACCTGACCGGCCTGGGGCTGCGGATCCTGACCCGCAATTGGCGCTGCCGCTACGGCGAACTGGATGTGATCGCCGTCGACCCGACCACCAACTGCGTGGTGTTCGTGGAGGTCAAGACGCGAACCGGCGACGGTTTCGGCGGTGTTGCGCAGGCGGTGACCGGGCAGAAGGCGCGCCGACTGCGTCGGCTGGCCGCGATGTGGCTGGCCACCCAGGAGCAGGGTTGGGCGGCAGTCCGCATCGATGTGATCGGCGTGCGCATCGGCCGGCGCCGTACTCCGGAAATCAGTCACCTGCAGGGAATCGGCTGATGGCGCTGGGTCGTGCGTTTTCGGTCGCAGTGCTGGGACTGGACGGCGCGATCGTCGAGATCGAAGCCGATATCACCTCGGGCTTGCCGGGTGTGCACCTGGTAGGTCTGCCCGACGCTGCGCTACAGGAATCACGAGATCGGGTCCGTGCGGCGATCACCAACTGCAACAACCGCTGGCCCATGTCTCGCCTCACGCTGGCGCTTTCGCCGGCGACGCTGCCGAAGATGGGCTCGGTATACGACCTCGCCCTAGCGGCCGCGGTGTTGTCGGCGCAACGCAAGACGCCGTGGCGGCAGCTGGAAGCGGTGGTGGTGCTAGGCGAGTTAGCTCTCGACGGACGGGTTCGGCCGGTGCGCGGAGTGCTGCCGGCCGTGTTGGCGGCCAAGGGTGAAGGCTGGAAAGCCGCGGTGGTTCCGGTGGAGAACCTGCCGGAAGCCAGCCTGGTCGACGGCATCGAGGTCTGGGGCGTGCGCACCCTGGCGCAGCTGCAGGGCTGGCTCAGCGGGTCGGCGCAGTTAGACGAGCGGATCACCGGGATCGTTCCGGAGGCGGAGCCGTCGGCGGATCTCGCCGACGTCGTGGGGCAGACCCAGGCCCGCTTCGCCGTCGAGGTGGCCGCTGCCGGAGCGCATCACCTGATGTTCACCGGCCCGCCGGGTGTGGGTAAAACGATGCTGGCACAACGTCTTCCGGGGCTTCTTCCGTCGCTGTCAGACAGCGAGTCGCTAGAGGTCACTGCTATTCATTCGGTGGCTGGCCTGTTATCGGATGCCACGCCGCTGATCACCCGGCCGCCGTTCGTCGCGCCGCATCACAGTTCCAGCGTCGCCGCTCTGGTCGGCGGTGGCTCTGGAATGGCCCGGCCGGGCGCCGTCAGCCGGGCGCACCGCGGGGTGCTCTTCCTCGATGAATGCGCAGAGGTCAGCGTCAATGTATTGGAGGCGTTGCGAACGCCGTTGGAGGACGGTCAGATTCGTCTTGCCCGCCGAGACGGGGTGGCGTGTTATCCGGCCCGCTTTCAATTGGTTCTGGCCGCCAACCCGTGTCCGTGCGCCCCGGCCGATCCGCGCGACTGCATCTGCGCGGCGGCGGTCAAACGCCGCTACCTGGGCCGGTTGTCGGGGCCGCTGCTGGATCGCGTCGACTTGCGAGTCGAAATGCATCCGGTGCGGATGAGCGCTTTCGCGACCACCGACGCCGAGTCGACGGCCCAGGTCCGGAGCAGGGTGGCGTTGGCCCGTAATGCGGCAACCGAGCGGTGGCGCCCACACGGATTTCGCACCAATGCCGAGGTCAGCGGAACGCTGCTGCGGCGGCGTTTCCGGCTCGGCGGTGCGGCGATGCAGCCGCTGCGCAGCGCGCTGGAGCGCGGTCTGCTGAGCATCCGCGGCGTCGACCGGACACTGCGAGTTGCTTGGACGTTGTCCGATCTGGCGGGCCGCAGTTCACCCGGACGTGACGAGGTGGCTGTCGCATTGAGCTTTCGCCAACCGGGAGCGC
>CAWBSW010000054.1:0-25210 GCA_963791535.1 uncultured Actinomycetota bacterium
TGCCGCGGCTGGTACAACAGTGCACGAACCAGCGGGCGCGGCCCGACGGACCGAAGCATCTGGCTGGCCGGGCGGACCCGTACCCGCTTCGGCCACCAGAACCAGCGTCCCATCACCGTCATGATCGACGGCGTGATGAGCGATCGGACGACGAAGGTGTCGAACAGGAGGCCGATGCCGATCGTCGTGCCGAATTGGCCGATCGCCCGGAGATCGCTGGTGATCATCGTGCCCATGGTGACGGCGAACACCACACCGGCGGCAGTCACCACCGGGCCGGTAACACCCATGCCGCGGATGAGTCCCGTTTTCAGGCCGGCTCCGATCTCTTCCTCGATCCGGGACACCAGCATCAGGTTGTAATCCGACCCCACCGCCAAGAGCACAATCAACGCGAATTCGGTTGCCACCCAGTGCAACTGGAAATTACCAAGGTGCTGCCAGATCAGTGTCGAGAACCCGAAGGCGGCCCCCAGCGACATCACGATCGTGCCGACGATGACGCCCGCAGCGACCAAAGCGCGGGTGACGATCACCATGATGATGAAGATCAGCACGATCGAGGCCACGCCGGCGATCATCAGGTCGTACTTGGCGCCGTTGGCGATGTCGTAAAACGTCGCGGCCGTGCCGCCGAGGTAGATGTCGGCGTTCTCCAGCGAGGTGAGTTTCAGCGCCTCCTTGGCCGCTTGGCGCTCCTGATCGACAGACGAGATTCCCTTCGTCGTCGCCGGATCCACCGTATGAGTGATGATGAAGCGAGCAGCCCTGCCGTCCGGCGACACCATCAGGCTCAACCCCAGCAGGAAGTCCGGGTTCTGGAAAATCTCGGGCGGCAGGTAGAAGAGACTCTCCACCTGAGAGTCGTTGAAGGACTTGCCCATCACGGCGTTCGTGTCGGTCAGCCGGTCGAACTGATCGATCAGACTGTCGAACGAGCTGTAGATGGTCAGCGTCGTATCCCGGATCGCCTTCGAGGTGGCGATATTCTCGGGAATAATCGCCAGCAGTTCGCGCGTGGCTTTAGCCGTGTCGCCGAGGTCCTTGGTGAGATTGTGGAACTGCTCGGCGAGCTGATCAAACCCGTCCAGGGCGTCGAACAGACTTCGTAGCGACCAGCAGATCGGGATGTCGAAGCAGTGCTTCTCCCAATAGAAGTAACTGCGAATCGGTCTCCAGAAATCGTCGAAATCCGCGATGTGGTCTCGGATCTCGTCGGTGATGGCCGCCGTTTTCCCCGCGGTTTTCGTGCTGTCGTCCGCGGCGTTCGCGAGCTCCTGGGTCACCTGGTACTGGCGCTCTAGTAGGGCGATCAGGGTGTCGAGGTAACCGGTGATCTTCTTGATGTCGGCGATCCGGTCCTTCAGGTAGTTCAGGTTGTCGCGGATCGGCGCGCTCTGCACACTGAGCTGGAACGGAATGGATCCGTCTTGAATTGGCGGGCCAAGTGGCCTGGTGATGCTCTGCACCCGTTCGATGCCGGGCACGTGGAAGATGGCTCCGGCAATCTTGTCCAGGACCAGCATGTCGGTGGGATTGCGCAGATCGTGGTCCGATTCGATCATCAGAAGGTCCGGATTCAAACGGGCCTGAGTGAAGTGTTGATCGGCCGCGTTGTACGCCTTCACTGAGGCAGCGCTCTGCGGCAGGTAGTACAGGTCGTTGTAGCGCGGGTTGAAGCCCATCAAGCCCAGGGCGCCGACGATCGCCAGGATGACCGAAGTAGCGAGGATCGGCGCCGGCCACCGCACGATGGCCGTCGCCAGACGGCGCCACCGTGTGTAGTTGAACTCTCGCTTCGGGTCGAACAGACCGAAGCGGCTTGCGAACACGATCAGCGCCGGCGTCAGGGTCACCCCGGCGGCCACCACTACCAGCAGACCTACTGCGCACGGAAACGCCAGCGAACTGAAGTAGGGCAGCCGAGTGAAATGCAGACAGGCCAGCGCCCCAACAATCGTCAGACCCGAGCCCAGCACCACCTTGGTGACACCGGCGAAGGTGTCGTAGTAGGCCGCTTCGCGGTCCAAGCCCCGTTCGCGGCCCTCCTGATAGCGGCCGACCATGAATATCGCGTAGTCGGTACCCGCCGCGATGGCCAGTGCCGTCAGCAAGTTCACGGCGAAGGTCGAAAGCCCCATGATGCCGGTTTCGCCCAGCAGCGCTACCACGCCTCGGCCGGTGGCCAGTCCGACGAACAGGATGACCATCGTCAGCAGCACGGTGCCGATGGATCGGTAGACGAACATCAGCATGATCGCGATGATGATGATGGTGATGATCGTCATCTTGGCCAGGCTCGCGTCGCCGACAACGATCGTGTCGGCGGTCAGGGCTCCCTGACCGGCGACGTAGGCCTTCACCCCCGGCGGCGGCTTCGAGTCCGCCACAATCTTGCGAACCGCGGCAACCGATTTGTCGCCGACGGCTCCGCCCTGGTCACCGCGCAGGTTGACCTGGACGTAGGCGGCCTTGTGGTCGTAGCTCTCGACACCCGAGGACGTGAATCGCTGCCCCCAGAAGTTCAGCGCATGCTCGACGTGTTCGGTGTCCTGGTGCAGCTTCTTGACCAGATCGTCGTAATACCGGTGAGCGTCCTGGCCGAGAGGTTTGTCACCGACCAGGGTCACCAGGACGAGGTTGTCAGAGTCGTACTCCTTGAACTTCTCCCCGATGTGCTTCATCCCGGTCACCGAAGGTGCGTCGGATGGCGAGAGCGGCACCGAGACGTCCTCGGCAACCTTCTCCAACTGTGGGACGAAGACGTTGACGCCGACCGCGATCAGCAGCCAGACCACGACGATCGGCAATGACAGGACCCGGATGGTGCGCGCCAGTCGCGGTTTGCGCTCAAGTTCGTAGTGCGGCGCGACGGGGATTTCTTCGGTGTCGCTGGTGTCGTCGGTGTCGCTGGTGTCGCTGGTGTCGCTGGCGTCGTCGGTCACGCGGATTTGTCCAAGCAGGAAACCTGCGCGTCCCGGGTGTTGACCTGTTGTTGATCGACCAATTTGCCGTCGACGGTGATCCGGCAGCCGATGGAGGGGCCGTCACCTTGGGCGACGACGTAGGCGAAGATGCCGGGCATCTCGGCGACTATCGTCTTCGACCACGGCAACGTGGTGAAGTTGGCCTTCTGCGGTAGTGACTCCGCATCCATCCAGTTGACGACGCCCCTCGTCCCGGGCGGTCCCAGGATTTCGTAGATGGCGGTCTTGGCCGCGTACGGCGGGGTCGCATCCCGGGGATCGGGCTTGGGCAACCCGGGTCCTGGGAAGACGCCGTTGAGTCGGAAAACCGCAACGCCGCCGATGATCAGTGCCACGACCACGACCAGCGGAACCCATGCCCGCTTGAGAATCGTTAACACCGTGCCCCCCGATTAGGAATGCCCGACGGGCTGATATTAAGGCATCTCCTCGCGTGCGCCACCGCTAGCCGAACGCCATAGCTACCGAGTTAATTCCTGAGGTGCGCCGTCGCGCCGGAGCCGCACCGCCCGCGTGCTCACCTGATCAGTTTGCTAGGCGACGACGTGACGCCAGGTGGCTACTCGCGTGCGGAAGCACAAAGCGACGCTCAAGGATACGTGCCCTCGGAGACGGTTGTGGAGTCGGAGACATGGAAACGTTACGCGCTACAGGCGATTTCGCTGTGAGGCGCTGATTTTCTGCCCGTTGACCTGTTGCCCGTCGATCTCATTGAAGTGACCGCGCGGTCGTGTTGACCTGCGGCGATAGCGAGAATCGAAGACGGCTGAGTTAGTTTCAGAAAGTAATTAATTCGCTGGTGCAAACGTGTTGCATTGAATTGCACGCCATGTGTTTTGCGAGACGTCGATTGCTCGCCGTCGATCTGAAACCAGCACCGATTTAGACCCATGGCGCGTACCCTGACCAGCATGGCTACCAAGACCAAGGTGAAGACCTGCGTACATTGCGGCCACACGTTCGATCCGAACGATCGATGGCGTGACCTGTCCGATCCGGTCTGGTTTCCGGCCGCATCAGTTTATTGTTCGCCTGAATGCAGTGACCGATACCATTGCGAGATGGTGCATTGCTGCTCGACCCACGTGAAAGAGAAGGCTCGGCGCGAAGCCGCCAGGGCGGCGCGATAATCCGCGCTTTCACCAGATCAACGGACTCGCCACTTTCTGCAACGAATTGGCTATTTGAAGCGCAACCGAATGGACATTGAAAGCGTCGTATTCCGGCGACTTGGCCTCAGGAGCCGGGACGGGCGCCTGCGACGCTTCCCAGCTGATCACCGATGGCGAATCCTGCGGACCGCCAAGGCGACGGTCAGCGCCACGATCCCAGCCAGAGAGATCGCCACCGCGGGCTTCTTGACGAACCCGATCGCCCGCGCTTTGGCGTCGTCGGCGAGGCGGCGGGGATTGGCCCGCTCGGCCAGTGAATCGACGGTCGACGCGAGCTGGTCGCGGGCCTGGTCGATGTCCTGCTTGATGGCGTCAGGATCCCGCTCAGCCACTCTCGTCCTCCCTGTCGTCGGCGCACCGAGGCCGGGCTCGGTCTAGGTTGGTGCCTGCCGACCTACCCTAAATCAGCCGGCGCCGATCCCAACGCGCCGGTGAACAGAAAGGGACCTTCCTTGACCGACACCGCACGCCTGGCGCCCGGCGACAAAGCGCCCGCCTTCACTCTGCCCGACGCCGACGGGAAGAAGGTGTCGTTGGCCGACTACAAAGGCCGCCGCGTCATCGTCTACTTCTACCCGGCGGCATCAACCCCCGGCTGCACCAAGCAGGCCTGCGACTTCCGCGACAGCCTCGCCGAACTCAACGGAGCGGGCCTCGACGTCGTCGGCATCTCCCCCGACAAGCCGGAGAAGCTGGCCAAATTCCGTGACGCCGAAGGCCTGACATTTCCCCTGCTGTCCGACCCGGACCGCAAAGTGTTGACCGCCTGGGGCGCCTACGGCGAAAAGCAGATGTACGGCAAGACCGTCAAAGGCGTCATCCGCTCGACGTTCGTGGTCGACGAGAAGGGCAAGATCGCGGTGGCGCAGTACAACGTCAAGGCCACCGGGCACGTCGCCAAACTGCGCCGCGACCTGTCCGTTTAAGCCAGGTTGGCGAGCAGCAGCGCCTCGGCGGTCGCGGCCCGTTCCAGCACACCCAGGTCCAGGCTCTCGTTGATGCTGTGCGCTTGGGTCGCTGGGTCCTCCACGCCGGTGACGAGGATCGCGGCCTTCGGGAATGCGGCGGCGAACTCGGCGATGAACGGGATTGAGCCGCCCATCCCCATGTCGATCGGGTCGACGCCCCAGGCTTGCCGGAAGGCCACCCGGGCGGCGTCGTAGACCCGACCGGTGGCGTTGATGGCGTAGGGCTGCCCGACGTCGCCGGGCGTCACCGTGACGTGTGCGCCCCACGGAGCGTGCTGTTCCAGGTGGGCGCGCAACGCGTCCAGGTGCGCGGCCGCGCCGCCGCCCGGGGCCACCCGCATGCTGACCTTGGCGCGTGCGCGCGGGATCAGCGTGTTCGACGATGCGGCAATGGATGTGGTGTCGATGCCGATCACGGTGATCGCCGGCTTGGCCCACAATCGCTGCGGCACCGAGCCGGAACCGATTTCGCTTACTCCGTCCAGTAAGCCAGATTCCGCACGCACCCGCTCGGCGGGGTAATCCACTGCGGCGGCTGTGCTTTCGTGCAGACCGGCCACCGCGACATTGCCGTCGTCGTCGTGCAGGCTGGCCAGCAGCCGCGCCAGCACCATCAGCGCGTCGGGAACCACACCGCCCCACAGGCCGGAGTGCAGGCCGTGGTCGAGGGTGGCGACCTCGACCACGCAGTCGGCCAGCCCCCGCAGCGACACCGTCAGCGCGGGGACCTCGGTGCTCCAGTTGTCCGAATCGGCGATGACGATCACGTCGGCGGCCAACTCGTCGCCATGCGCAGCCAACAGACGACCCAGCGATGGTGAACCGATCTCCTCCTCACCTTCGACGAACACCGTCACCCCCACCGGAGGTTGGCCGCCGTGTGCCCGAAACGCCGCCAAATGCGTTGCGATACCCGCCTTGTCGTCGGCGCTGCCGCGCCCGTAGAGCCGACCGTTGCGTTCGGTCGGCTGGAAAGGCGGTGACTGCCACTGGGCGGGGTCGCCTTCGGGCTGCACGTCATGGTGGGCGTACAGCAGCACCGTTGGCGCTCCCGGCGGCGCGGGACGGCGGGCGATGACGGCGGGTGCACCGCCTTCGCTGACGATCTGCACATCGTCAAAACCGGCCTGCGACAGCAGATCCGCCGTGGCCTGGGCGCTGCGCTGCACCTGGTCGCGGCGCGCCGGGTCGGCCCCGACCGACTCGATGCGGATCAGCGCCTCCAGATCCCGGCGCACCGACGGCAGTACCTCGCGGACGCGTTCGACGAGATCGCTCATGGTCTTCCAGGCTAGCTACGGCAGCTCCAGGATCGCCACCGCGGCCGCCGTATCGGCTTCGTGCGTCAATGACACGTGGATCGTCACGTCCTTGAGGTGTTGGGCGATGTCGCCGGTCAGCCGCACCTTGGGCCGTCCCCACATGTCGGTGATCACCTCGATGTCGCGATGAATGTCTTCACGCAACACCGGCCGCTGGGAAAACCGCGACCCGGACCACGCTTTGATCACCGCCTCCTTGGCCGCCCAGCGCGCCGCCAGGTGGCGTGCCGCCGACGAACTCTTGTCGGAGGCATCGCGCCGCTCACCGGGGGTGAAGGTTTCGGCGAACACGGTTCCGGGCTGGTCGACCTGCTCGGCGAAATCAGGGATGGAGACGAGGTCGATCCCCACTCCGACGATGCTCATTGGCGCCGCTCCTCCTCATCGCGTGCGCTCTGCATCGTCACAGCGCAGCTCATGGGTTGCGAACCTATCGCACGATCACCGAAGGTAAACGTCCCCGTCGCCCAACCGCGCCTCCGCGTCGAGCAACATCGCCGCTTCCTGCCGCTTCTCGGACACCTCGTGGTCGAAGCGACGGTCGGCGGGCCGCTCGTACATCGGGCGGCCGCCGGCGATCGCCGAGGCCAGCCGGCGCTGACCGGCCAGCAGACGCGCGTCGGCCCGTTGCTGGTATTCGGCGCGCTGGCCGGCGTCCAGTGTCGCCAGGAAGGCCTGCGGGTGCACCAGAGCGACCAGGCCGGACACGTGGCCGAACCCGAGGCTGGTCACCAACCCCGCCTTCAGCGGGAACTTGCCGTCCAGTTGCAGGGTGTCGCGTACCCAGACGAAGTGGGCCGAGCTGGCCAATTCGTCGTCGACGCAATCCAGGCTGCGGTTGGGCGGGATCACCCCGTCGCGCAGGATCTGGCACAGCCCCATCATCTGGAAGACCGCCGCGCCGCCCTTGGCGTGCCCGGTCAGGCTCTTCTGCGAGACGATGAACAGCGGCGCGCCGGCGGAGCGGCCGAGCGAGTCGGCCAGCCGCTCATGCAGTTCGGTCTCGTTGGGATCGTTGGCCAATGTCGAGGTGTCGTGTTTGGAGATCACCGCGACGTCGTCGGCCCCGACGCCCAGCTTGGCCAGCGATCGGGCCAACTGAGAATCCTTGCCACCACGTCCGGCGCCCAGTGCCCCGAGGCCCGGGGCGGGGATCGAGGTATGCACACCGTCGGCGAACGACTGCGCGTAGCCCACAACCGCCAGCACTGGCAGACCCATCTTGAGCGCCAGGTCGCCACGGGCCAGCAAGATGGTGCCGCCTCCCTGCGCTTCCAGGAATCCGAGCCGTCGCCGGTCGTTGGGCCGAGAGAACTTCGAGTCCGTGATACCCCGGCCGCGCATCATGGCGGTGTCGGCGGTGGCGGCCATATCGCCGAAGCCCATAATGGCCTCCAACGTCAGGTCGTCGAAGCCGCCCGTCACCACCAGCTCGGCCTTGCCGAGGCGGATCTTGTCGACGCCCTCCTCAACTGAGACCGCCGCGGTGGCGCACGCTCCGACCGGGTGGATCATCGCGCCGTAGCTACCGACATAGCTCTGAATGACGTGGGCGGCAACGACGTTCGGCAGCACTTCCTGCAAGATGTCGTTCGGCTTGTTCCGGCCGAGCAGGTTGCCGTGATACATCGTCTGCATCGACGTCATGCCGCCCATGCCGGTGCCCTGAGTGCTGGCCACCAGGCCCGGGTGCACCCATCGCATCAGCTCGGTCGGGGTGAAGCCCGACGATAGGAAGGCGTCGACGGTCGCCACGATGTTCCACAGCGCCACCCGGTCGATCGAGGTGGCCATGTCCTGGCTGATGCCCCACACCGTCGGGTCGAACCCGGTGGGGATCTGCGCGCCGACGGTCCGCGACAACTTCGTCTTGCGCGGCACGCGAATCTCGGTGCCCGCCTTGCGGGTAACCTGCCAGTCGCTGGAATTCGGGACCGGACGGACCACCGTGTGGTCCGGATCGAACTGGACGAACCCCCGGGCGTCGGCCTCCGAGGAAACGACGAACGTGAAGTCCTTCTCCAGGAACACGCTCACCAGCAGCGGCGATGCATGATCGGGATCGATCGCGCCGTCGTCGACGAACTCCCGGATGCCGACCCGTTCGACCACGACGTCGTGGTAGCGCTCGACCAGCTCGGCCTCGTCGATCAGATCACCGGATTCGGTGTCATACCAGCCCGGTGTCGGATCGTCCTCCCACTTGATCAGCCCGGTGGTCCAGGCCAGCTCGAGCACACCGGCGGCCGACAGTTCGTTGTCCACCTCCATCTCGAAGCGAGTCCGCGACGAGCCATACGGGCCGAGTTCGGCGCCGCCGACGATGACCACCAGATCGGCGGGGTCGACATCGAGGTCGTCCCATTCCGGCGGCGGGGCCGGGCTGTAGCCACGCGGCGGCGACGGCAGCGCGGCGATGGTGCCATCGGCGTCGGAGTCCTCGTCGCCGTCATCTGCGGCCTTCGCCGACTGATCCTCACGCGCCTTGGCGGCCAATTCGGCCATATCCAGGTCGACATCGCCGAGCCCGCCGGTCAGGTCCACCTTCATCGGCGCGCAGGCGGCGGCCGCCTTGGACTCGATGTCGCAGAGTCCGAGCAGCATGCTGGCCATCTCGTCGGTGGAATACGTTGTGACACCGGCTTCTTCGACGGCGCTGACGATCGCGTCGTTGTGTCCCATCAGCCCGGTGCCGCGGGTCCAGCCGATCAGCGCGTGCGCCAAGCTGACGCGCTGCGCCCACGACGACTCGGCTTGCCATCGGGTCACCACGGCATCGAGCGCCGACTTAGCTTCACCGTAGGCGCCGTCGCCGCCAAACATCCCGCGGTTGGGCGAGCCGGGCAACACCACGTGCAGCCGCGAGGCGATGTCGCGGTCGGCGCCGATTCTGGACAGTTTGCCGATCAGCCGCTGCACTGCCCACAGCAACACCTTCATTTCCATCTCTGAGCGCGAACCGGCCTCGGTCAGGTCGCCGGCCACACGGGGTGCCGCAAACGGGAACAGCAGGGTCGGTGTCTGCGCGTCTTTGATGTGAATCGATTGCGGGCCAAGGCTTTCGGTCTGCTCGCCGCCGACCCATTCGGCCAGCGCATCGATGTCGGAGTAGGACGCCATGTTGGCCGCCACCACCCACAAGGCGGCGCCGTAGCGGGCGTGATCGCGGTACAGCGCCCGGTAGAAGGCCAGCCGCTCGTCGTCGAGCTTGGATGTCGTCGCGATGACGGTGGCACCACCGTCGAGTAGCCGTCCGACCACCGACGCCGCGATCGAGCCTTTGGACGCGCCGGTCACCACCGCGACTTCGTCGCTGTAGCGGCCGTTGTCCGGGTTCTCCGCGCCGGCAGCGATCCGACCGTACAGCGAGGCGTGGACCTGACGCCCGGCCGCAAGTGCCTTGCCCTGCCACCACGTCGCCTGGGTCGCCACGACGTGGCCAGCACCCTCGAACCGTTCAGACAGCCGCGCCCAGTCGGCGTTGGCCTCGTCGTCGTCGATCAGCCAGAGCTTGACCAGGTCTTCACGGGCACTGGCCCAACGGTCGTCGAACACCACGGCCTTCTTGCCGTCGAACACCGGCGCCACCAACCGTGGCCAGTCCGCGCCCAATTCGGTGGTAACCAGGTCGATCAGCTCGGCGTCGGTCGCAGCCGGCGGCACGGTGACCGGGTCATCCAACCCCAGCTGACCCAGCACCAGGCGGGCCGCCGATGCGAGCACGCCGTCGCGGCCGGTGATCTGCTCGGTGAACTCGCCCAGCGCCGCGGCGTCGACGGTCGCGCTGCCGCTGCCGGACGACGGCAACGCAACCGCAATTCCGCGGCGTGCGGCCACCGCCGCCACCGCGGCGTCAATGACCTTGTCGACGGCAGCGGCGTCGGCCAGGGCACCCTCATGCAGGTTCCCCATTGCGCCGCCGCGAACGCTGGTGCCTTCACGGGTCCCGAGCGCGACCTCGACCGTGACGTGCTTAACCCAGCCGTCGCCGAGCTCCCAGGTCTTCTTCACCCGCTCGGCGATGGCCGCGGGCCGCTTGCCGGACGGACCCAGCACCGTCCGCAGCTGGTCGTTGACCGCGTCGGAAAGTACTGGCCCATAAGGCTTATACGTGCGGGCCAGCTTGGTGACCTGCGAGCGCAGCCCGGCCAGGTCGGCCTCGGCGGCACCGTCAATGGCACCGAGGTTCAGCTCGGAACCCAAGTCGACCAGCAATTGGTTACGCCGCGAAGACGCACCGTCGGTGATCGACTCGATGGAGTCCAGCTCCTCGATCTGGTCGATCCGCATCTTGGCCGAGATCGCGATCAACGCCAGCGTGGCGTCGGCCGCGTCGAACGTAATGTCGTCGGGGCGTGGAGTACCTGACGGAGCTCCGGCGCCAGCCGGAGCGACGGCAGGGACGACATTGGGGTTGAGCGCACCCTCCGACGAGGCCGGAACGGCCGAGTCGGAATCCGAATCCGCCAACTCCTCCTCTTCCTCAGGCTCGGGATCGTTGTCGGTGGCGAACAGCACCGCGGCGTCGCGCTCAGCATTGAGCACTTCCACTGTGCTGTGCGCATATTCGCGCAGCTTGAGGGTGTTGGTGGCAAGTCCGGCGACAGTCGGCGCCGACTTCACGCCGATCTCGACGAACCGCTCCACACCCAAACCGCCCGCGGCCTCTTCGGTGAACAGCAGGTCCTGGGTTTCGATCCAGCGCACGGGACTGGCGAACTGCCAGGCCAACAGCTCAATGACGACCGTGCGCGCCATCTCACGCGGCCGTTCGGCAAGCCAGGTGTCGTAGTCGGCGAGGATCTCGTCGAGCGGCTCGGCCGGCACCAGATCACGGATCTCCTGGATGAAATCGCGGTCGAGGGTGAACGGGCGCGGCACCAGGTTGGGGATGTAGCGCCCGATGATCAGATCGGGATCCTTGTCGCGCGGCATGACCCGCTCCAGTGACCGGCGGAAATCGGCCACACCAACTCGCAGCACCCGCGAGTGGAACGGCACGTCGATGCCCGGCACCAGGATGAACGAGCGTCGACCGCCGGAGAGCTCACGGCGGCGCTCCACCTCAACCTCCAGTGCCTCCAGCCCCCGCACCGTGCCGGCGATCGCGTACTGCGAGCCGCGCAGGTTGAAGTTCACGATCTCAAGGAACTCGCCGGTGCGCTGTGAGATCTCCTCGACAAACGCCAGGCACGTCGGCGTCGTCGAGATCGATCTGCGACGGGCGGATCGCAGCCAGCCGGTAGTTCGAGCGCCCCAGCTCGTCGCGCGGCACGATGTCATGCATTTTGGAGCCGCGGTGAAACACCGTCTCCAGCAACCCTTCGAGCTCGTACATGCCCGTCACGCAGGCCAGCGCGGTGTACTCGCCGACGGAGTGGCCGCACGCGATGGCATCCTCCACGAACGCGCCCTGCTCGCGCATCTCGGCGACTTGAGCCGCCGCCACCGTCGCCATGGCGACCTGGGTGAACTGAGTCAGGTACAGCACGCCCTCGGGGTGGTCGTAGTGCACGCCGCTGGCGATGAGGCTGGTCGGGTTGTCGCGCACCACGTGCAGGATCGAGAAACCCAGCGTGTCGCGGGTGAACCTGTCCGCGGAGTCCCACACTTTGCGGGCGGCCTTGGAGCGGGCCCGGACTTCCATGCCCATGCCCTTGTGCTGAATGCCCTGACCGGGAAACGCGTAAACGGTCTTGGGCGAGGCCAGCCGTGCCGTCGCCGACATCACCAGGTCGGATCCGATGCGCGCCGCTACTTCCAAAACCTCTGCGCCCTGGTCGATTCCGACCCGGTCGACGCGGAAGTCCACCTCGTCGCCGGGACGCACCATACCCAGGAACCGCGCCGTCCAGCCGACCAGTCGAGCAGGAGGACGGGCTTGGCCGTCGGTCGCGGTCACCACATGTTGCGCCGCCGCGGACAACCACATCCCGTGCACGATCGGCGATTCCAGACCGGCCAGCAGTGCGGCGGACCGATCGGTGTGAATCGGGTTGTGATCGCCGGACACCACCGCGAACGGACGCATGTCGACCGGTGCGGGCAGCGTGACGTCGCGACGGCGGCGGCGCGGGGTGTCGGTGGCGTTTTCGGATACCGCGCCACCGGCCCGGATCGGGTCGGTCAATTCGGCGGCGCCGGTGCGGCCACGAATTGCGAACCGCTCCTCAAGGGTGGCAAGCACCGTGCGGTCCGCGGCCGCGACGGTCACCGAGATCGGGACCACACGGCCGACTTCGGTATCGGTGGCCACCGAAGCCGTTGCGGTAACGGTCAATTCGGCCGGCACTTTGGGCAGGGCGCCAAGCAGGTGGGCGGCATGGTCCAGGTGCACCAGGCTCAGCAGGCCCTCCACGACCGGGACACCGGCGGCGGTGACCGCGGAGCCGATGGCCGCGAAGACGGCGGGCCAGCAGCGCCCGACCAGCGCGTCGGGCACGGTGGTCAGGGTGGGCGCCAACGGCTCGCCAAAGATGGCGGTGACGCCGGTGTGGTCGGCCACCAGCTCGGGGTCCCACGGCACGGTCACCGTGGCTGTCCCGTTGTGCACCCGCGGCAGCGACTCCGGACCGTCGACGCCGGCGGCAATGGCCAGCACCGAGCGCATGGCTTCGATGGCGTCCTTGGCGCGGACAACCGGAATGCCGCCGTCAATCGTGCTGGCGGGCAGGCTGAATCGGATGTCGATCCAGGTGCCCGCGATCGGCACGCTCAACACCACCTGGTCACCGTCGGCGCGCAGCCGCGCGCCAGTGGATGGATGGGTGGCTCGTGGCTCGCGGGAATCTTCAGGTCCGTCGTGCACCTGCCATTCGCCCGGATCGGCGATGCGGTGAACCGGGTTGGTGGCGACACGGCCGGCCCACAACACATCCGGTGCGTCCAACACGACGGCGAGCGGCCCGCGCACATCGATGCGACCCTGGCGGCGCGCGGTCACCGGCGTGGGCTGCGCCCCGGTTGAGAGCACCTCGTCGATCGCGGCCTGCTCGAAGCGGTCCAGCAATTCACCGACCGGTTCGTCCATCCGGGTGATGCCGGCGACCGCGGCGGTACCGGGAATGATGCACACCTGATCGGCTTCGTAGCGGGCATCGTGGGCCTGCCACAGCGAGTCGCTGCGCCACCAGCGCCGGACGTCTTTGTCGATGACCGGCACGAAGTTGACCGGCTTGCCCAGCGTCTTGCATAGCGTGACAAAGAACGGCACGTCGGCCGGGTGCAGTTGCACGGTCTCGGCGTCGGGGTAACGCGCAAGCAGGGCGGCGATGGCCGCCTCCGGGTTCTCCAGCAGCGCAGAGCCGTTGGACGCGGAAAACGCGGAAAACAAGGTCTCGATCGGGCCGTGGTCCTGCGAGTGCATTCGCGCCTCGGCCCGTTGCAGCATCTGCTCGAACCGCTCGCGCCAGGTGTCGGCCAGCCACGGGCTGCCCGGCGCCGCGGTGTCGGCCGTGCTATCGCCGTCGCCGATGGTCAGCTCCACATAACGCTGCAGCCACTGCAGGTAAGTCATCTCGCCGACGTCGCCGAAGTACGGCTTGGCGGTGTTGGCCATCGCCGCGATGATCTCGTCGCGACGCTCAGCGACGGCTTCCGCGTCTCCGGCGACCTCGTCGAGCAGGCGCCCGCAGCGCGAAGCGGAGTTGTCGATCTCGTGGATGTCGGCGCCGAGCTGGCTGCGACTGGAAGCCATGCCGCCCTGGGCTTTTCCGGCGCTGATCCAATGGTCGGTGCCCTGCGTTTCGACCAGCATCCGCTTGACCGACGGCGACGTGGTGGATTCCAGCGTCGCCATCGCCGCGGTGCCGACCAGAATGCCGTCGACAGGCATCAACGGGAAGCCGTAGGACTCCGCCCAGCGCCCGGACAGGTATTCAGCCGCCCGCTCGGGGGTGCCTACGCCGCCGCCGACGCAGACGGTGATGTTGGGCCGCGACCGCAATTCCGAATAGGTGGCCAGCAGCAGATCGTCGAGGTCTTCCCAGGAGTGGTGGCCGCCGGCGCGTCCGCCCTCGATGTGCATGATGACCGGCTTGGTCGGCACCTCGGTGGCGATGCGGATGACCGAGCGAATCTGCTCGACCGTGCCCGGTTTGAACACCACATGGCTGATCCCGATCTCGTTGAGTTCGTCGATCAGCTCGACGGCCTCTTCCAGCTCGGGGATGCCTGCGCTGACGATCAGGCCGTCGATCGGCGCACCGGATTGACGGGCCTTCTGCACCAACCGTTTTCCGCCGACCTGCAGCTTCCACAGATACGGGTCGAGGAACAGCGCGTTGAACTGGTAGGTCCGGCCGGGGTCGAGCAGCCCGGAGAGTTCGTGGATGCGGTCGTCGAAGATCGGCTCGGTGACCTGCCCGCCGCCGGCGAGCTCGGCCCAGTGCCCGGCGTTGGCCGCGGCGGCCACGATCTTGACGTCGACGGTGGTCGGGGTCATGCCGGCCAAGAGAATTGGCGACCGGCCGGTCAGCCGGGTGAACTTCGTCGAGAGCTTGACCCTGCCGTCGGGCAGGCTAACCACCGACGGGGCGTAGCTCGACCAGGGACGGGCCACCTCCGGGACGGCGCCGATCGTGAACAGGTTGCGCTGACCGCCGCGAGTTGCTGCGGGCACGATCCCGATGCCCAGGCCGCGGATCACCGGTGCGGTCAGTCGGGTCAGGATGTCGCCGGGCCCCAAGTCGAGAATCCACCGGGCGCCTGCCTCGTGCACCGTGACGACCTCGTCCACCCAGTCGACCGGCTGTACCAGGATGGACTTGGCCAGCGCGCGGGCCAGTTCGACATCGAGGCCGACCTTCTCCGCCCAGTCGCCGACGATGTCGATACCGTCGGCCAGGCGCGGCGTGTGGAAGCCCACCTCGACCTCGACCGGATCGAAGGCCGGTGCGAAGACGTCGCCGCCGCGGATCTTGTTCTTGCGGTCGGCTTCCTCCTTCTCCGAAATCTGCTTGCAGTACAGCTCGAAGCGGGACAGCTGCTCAGGGGTGCCGGTGATGACGACCGAGCGCCGGCCGTTGCGGATCGACAAGACGGGGGGCAGCACGGTCCGGACGTCTTGGGAGAACTCCTCGAGCAGGCGGTAGATGCGCTCGGGGTCGGCGTTGCTGACCGACACCATCGGTGGGCGATCGCCGAGGACGGAGATGCCGCGCCGACGGGCGACCAGCGTGCCCGCGGCGCCGATCAGCTGCGCCACGGCCAGCAGCTCAATATCGCGTTCACCGGCGGCTTTCAGGGCCTCCACGGCCAAAATGCCCTGCGAGTGCCCGACGACGGCCACCGGCGGGGTGGCCTGCAGGTCCATGCCCTGGCGCGCCAGGGTGCGGATCGCGGCGATCTGGGCCAACAGCACGCCCGGCAACGACGCCGCGGCCGACGTGAGATGCCTGGCGGATGGAACCGGGTCCTCCGCAGCCAACGCGCGTACCCAACGCAGCGGCTCAAACCCGATCGGTCGCACGACGACGAGCTCCTTAGCCACCGGCTCGAGCAGCATGTCGACCTCGCCGACCAGCGTCGCCAGCTCGGATTCGATGCCCGCCGAGGAGACCAGCTCTTCCAGCGTCTCCAGCCACGCGCCGCCTTGCCCGCCGAACGCGACCGCATAGGGTTCTCCGGTAGTCAGACGATCGACCAGAGCATGAGTGCCCTGCGTGGCCTCCGCGGTCATCCCGTCGTGGTCAGCGGACACTCGGTGGTGCTCGTAGATCGTCACGTGCGTATCTCCCTATAAGCGCTTTTCGCCTTGCGTGTCAGAGCCGCGCCGCCCTGCGGATGTCGTCCAAATCCCGACTGACCCCCCGCCTAACCAACCGCGTCTCGACTGCTCCGGCTCAGCGGGCCGACCGAGGGGGCGTCATCGGCTCCAATAAGAGTGTCATAAGAACCACCGGGTGTTTCCTGCGCGAATCGGTTACTGGTGAGTTCTACGCGCGGGTAATGGTGCCCTGGGTAACACTCCGCTCAACCGCGGCGGAGCGCCCGCAGAACAAACCTGCTGGAAGCAGGTGGTTACGGTCGAGTAGCAATAACAGCGCAGATCAAGGCAGTATTGTTATGCAATCGTTATCTGAAAAATCCGCGCTCCATAGAGACTGCCGGTCTACATCTGACGACGCCCCGCACGGTGACCGAAGAAAGTCGGGCCGCCTGACCCCGCGGCAGAAGTTTGCTGGAAACTTACCCGCGGGTCAGTTCGGTCAGGCCCACTGACCGAACTGCGGCTTGACGATGTTATTGATGTCGACCCCGACGCCGCCGACGTTGCGCTTGTCGATCTCGACTTGGTGCAGATTGGCGGCGGGATGAGTGCGGCCCCCGGGCGAGCCCCAGTTGTGCTGCCAGAAGTAGGAGCCCAGGCCGTCCTGCAGCGCCCATTCGATCGTTTTGGAGTTGCCGTAGACGCCGGTGCGCTGGTGGCCGATCACCGACTCCCAGCCGCGCAGATACGGCGCTACCTGCTGCTTGTACTGCTCGTAGGACGGGTCGTCATCGATCGAGGCGTAGATGGGGGCGCCGGCGGGGCCACCGGCGGCGGTGTGCAGCTGCCACCCGCGCCGGCCATGTTGGACGCCCGCGCTTTGGCCGCCCAGCCAGTCGGCGGAGCTTTGCTTGCCGTACTGGTAGCAGGAGACGATCTTCAGACCGTTCTGGTTGAGGTCGCGGGCTTCGGAGAGTTCGATCGGCTTGCCCAGCATCCACGAGCCGCCGGGCCGTCGATCCGAGACATAGCGGATCGAGCCCACGGCGCCGGCCGCCCTGATCTGGCTGGCGGGGATCACTCCGGCGGCATAGTCCAGCAAGACGCCCAGGCCATCCGCCGACGCCGACGGGGCGCACAGCGAACCCGCCGCGACACCGAGACCGATCAGGGCAGGGGTCGCCGCCGCGAATTTCAGCACGTCGCGCCGAGACATGTGCGCCACGCGTCACAGGATACGACAAGTGCACCAATTACCTCATCAACGCCACTGGTCACATCTGTATCAGCGTCGATGGTCACAGATCGAGGGTCCGCATGCGGTCGCTGAACATGTGTGCAGCTAGGAGCTCTAGCACCGGGACCTTGGCTTCCCCGCGCAGGTATGTACGATCCTCCCCATGCCGCTGGTCGATGGCGCTACGGCCGCCGGGTTCAGTATTGTTCGGCTGCTAGGGCACGGACAAATCGGTGAGCTCTATTTGGCTGAACACCCGAGGTTGCCGCGGCATGACGCGCTCAAGATCGTGTCGGCGGAGCTGTCGGCCGACCCGGAGTATCGCTACCGGTTCAAACAGGCGACCGGCCGGGCAGCCGTTCTGTGGCACCCGAACATCGTCAGCCTGCACGACCGGGGTGAGTTCGAGGACCGACTGTGGCTTTCGATGGACTACGTCGACGGCATCGACACCGCGCAGCTGCTGACCGAGACCTATCCCGAAGGCCTGCCGCCCGACCTGGTGGTCGAGATCGTCTTCGCGATCGCGGAAGCGCTCGATTACGCCTATGAACTCGGGCTGGTGCACGGCTACGTGAATCCGACCAACATTCTGATCAGCAATTTGGAGTCCCGCAGACGACGGATTCTGCTGGCCGGCTTTGGTTTGCCTCGGCGCCCCGATGAGACCAACAGCCTGACTCGGGCGGACCTGGGCATCGGCACGGTGAGCTATGCAGCGCCCGAACAATTGATGGACGATTCGATCGACGGCCGAACGGACCTCTATGCCCTGGCCGCCACCGCGTTCCATCTGTTGACCGGATCAGCACCGTTTGCGCACATGAACCCGACCGTATTGATCAGCAAGCACCTGAACGACGCACCGCCTCGGCCGGGTGATGTCAGACCCGAATTGACCTACTTCGACACGCCATTCGCCCAAGCACTCGAGAAAAATCCCACCGAGAGATTCCGCCGCTGTCGAGACTTCGCCAAAGCACTCGAGTCGAAAGAGGGCCTCGGACCGTACAACCCGAACGCCGGAGCTGCCGCGCTGCTCGCCGCGCCCGAGACCAACGGTGCCGCGCCGACCGAACCGCGCGCGGCCGCTCCGCCAGCTACGGCCGTACCCGCTGCACCGGCCGCGGCGGTATACGCTCCGCCGGTTGCCGAGGTCCACGATGCCGTCGATCCGCCAGAGCTCCTGCCGGAGGCTGACTTTGGTGATGCCGTCGAACCAATGGATGTCCTGGCAAAGACCGAAGTCCGCCAAGCCGTCGCTGCGCCAGATGTCCTGCCGGAGACTGAGGTGGACGATGCGATCGCCCTCGGGGAGGCTGACGTATCGAGCGCGCCCACCGACGACGCAGGGATGGCGTTGCGCCGTCGTCGTCGGCTGCACACGGCCGGCCTCGGCCTCGCCGTCCTGACGGTGGCGGTGGGTGGGATCGTGGCCGTCATGGCGTTGCGTTCGGCCTCTAAGTCCGATGACACGCCGCCCGATGTCGATACTCCGTCTCCGGTGACGACGGTCCAGTCCGCACGCCCGGCGCCGGCGACGGCCATCCCCCCGCCGCCCGTCGTCATCGCCCCGGCTCCGGTTACGACCCCGCATCCAGCACCCCCAGCACCTTCACCGTCGGTGGCGGCGACGACCGCTGCGCCGACGAGCCGGCCTTCGGCGCCAGAGACGACGACGTCGACAACCCGGACCCATGCACCCACCAGCACCGCCCCAGGCAGCCTGGACACCCGGCCTGCCGTCGGCATGCCCTGCGGCCCCCCGGGCTCGGCAGCGACGTCGAACTCGGGCGCACCCGTCGTGTGTGCGGACACGCCCGGGGGATCCGCGTGGGAGCCCCCGGGTGGGTAACTAACGGCCCGCCGGAAGGCCTGGCAATTGCCAAGCGCCACAAGCGAAAGAAACGTGAACGCGCGCCGCAACCGCAGTTGTTCGATATCGGCGTCGGCATGAACGCAGTGACCGCGAACCGTCGGTTCAGACTACTTCGCGTTGCCCTTGGAGTATCTCTTCATCGACGGCGTGGAGGCACTTGGGCTTTGATCGGTTGATCGAAGATCAACCAGCGGCACCGTGACGTCAGTGCTCGCTATACCGTCATGCGCGCTCAGCCGTCATGTCCATCTCGATCCAGCCCTGGCACGGGCCGCTCGAGATGTCGGTGTGCATGACGCCGTTGAGCGTTCCGTTGGCTTGAGGCGTGTAACGCACGGTGGATTTGGCCGGAGCCCACTGGATCGAGATGTCAGGCATCATGCAGTCCCACTGGAAATCGGTGACTTGCGTCCGGGAGGACCCGTCCCAGGTGAATTGCACCGGTTGCGGAACCGTTGGGTTGGTCGGCGGAGGGCCGCTGACGATCGTGGCGATGCACTTTCCGCTAGTACAGCTTGATCGGAATCCGTAGGTCTCAGTGTGCTGGGTCTCAGGCTGACTGGCCGCCACGCTGGTCCCATCCTTGGGACCAACCATGAATGTGATCGCGTACTGGCCGTTCCACGACGGATTGTCGGCGGAGGCAGTTGCAGGAAGCGACGCGGCGATGGCGAGCGACGCGGCGCACAATCCGACGAGACTCCTCAGACGGTGTGGGGCCATAGGTTTCTCCTCTCGGCCCGCAACGGCTTTGGAACTAGGATGCGCCGCGACAACCTTGGATGCATACCCACCTATACAGTTATTGCTAAGTTTGTAAAGTTAGCGTCAACGAGAGCGTCAGCCCAATAGTGGAGGACCGCGATGGAACGCGACCAACTCATCGACTTGACCCGACGTGCCGTGAAGCTGGCACGCGACAAAACGACCGATCTCGCGCCGGCCGAACATACGGTCCAGGCGGCCGATTACACATCGATCGAGCGCCACGAGCGCGACGTCGCGATGTTGATGGCCAGCCCGCAGCTGGTCGGTTACGTATCCGAGTTGCCGGAGCCGGGGAGCTACTGCACAAAGTCCGTGATGGGGCGATCCGTTCTGTTGACGAGAACCTCCACCGGCTCGGTGAAGGCGTTCAATAACGTGTGCTTGCATCGTCAGTCGCAGGTGGTCACCGGTTGCGGTAAGGCCAGGCGGTTCAGCTGTCCGTATCACGCCTGGACATATGACGACACCGGTCGGCTCGTCGGTTTGCCCGGCCGGGAAGGCTTCCCGGGCGTGCAGGTGAAGTCCGACGGCCTGACCGAGCTGCCCGCGGCCGAGTTCGCCGGGTTCCTCTGGGTGGCACTCGATCCCGCCGCCACGTTGGATGTCTCCGCACACCTGGGTCCGTTGGCCGAGGAACTCGACTCCTGGGGCATTGGGCGGTGGTCTCCGCTGGGCGAGAAGGTGCTCGACTCGCCGATCAACTGGAAACTGGCAGTCGACACCTTCTCGGAGAACTATCACTTCGCCACCGTCCACCGGGAGACCTTCGCCACGATTGCGCGCAGCAACTGCACGGTGTTCGATTCATTCGGCCCACATCACCGGTTGATCTTTCCGCTGAACTCGATCCTCGAGTTGGAGAACGTTCCCGAAGACCAGTGGGACCCGTTCCAGAACATGGTGGTGATCTATGCGCTGTTTCCGAACATCGTGCTGTCGGTGACCATCGCCAACGGCGAGCTGTTCCGCATCTACCCGGGCGATCGGCCAGGCAGATCCATTACCGTGCACCAGAATTCGACGCCGCTGGATATCTCTGAGGAATCCGTGGCCGCCGGTGCGCAAGCTGTGTTCGACTACGCGCATGCAACCGTGCGCGACGAGGACTACCGGCTCGTCGCGGGCCTCCAGGCCAACCTCGAGTCAGGCGCCCGCGATCACCTGTTGTTCGGCCGCAACGAACCCGGGCTGCAACATCGTCACATGTCCTGGGCGTCAGCTGTCGATCGATAATGCCGCGATCAGCGCGTCGATAACATCGCCGCAGCCAGCTTTATCATTGATTTCCAATAATTTTCGTGCCTCCGCGCGACGGCCCGAGGCCACCAACGGCCGGACCTGGTCGACAAGACTGACCAATGACGGCTCGGCGGCCAACACATCGATCAACTCCCAATCCCGGTAGAGCGCCAGCGACCGTTCGTAGAACGCGAAGCCGCTGACCGGTTCTCCCCGCATCGTTCCGCGATAGCGATACGGCCCCTCCATGTATTCGATCGGCAGGCCGTGCGCCGGCGCCGGCACCAGAGGCTCTCCGATGAGATCCAGTTCTAAACTGGCACAGCGCAACCGGTGCCGGTCGGGCATGAACCGGTCCGGGGCCAGCGGCCGCACCAGCGGCCGGATCGAATTCGGCCATTGCACATAGCTGCTGACCGTGACCTCGACGTCCTCCGCGCACTCCGGCGCCATCGCCGGGTCGGGGTAACTCACGGTCACACCCGAGAATGGTTGCAGCGCATTGCCGTCCGTCCGGTCGAACTGCCGCCAGATGCTCATGTCGACGCCGTTGTCCAGGTTGATCGTGCGCCATTCATGCGAGCGGGCACGCGGGTCTCCCCCGGTTTCCCCGCCGCCCGGGTATTTCGGAAACCACTGCCGATCGACGTGTCCTGCGCTGCCGCTGACCCGTTCATGCAACTCGCCCCAGCGCAGCGTCCCGTGCATCGCCATGCCGGTCTGGAAGTACGAATAGGTGTCGTGCTGGCCGAAGCAGATGATCTTGCCGTTGAGCGTGTCGGCGCCGACCGGTACCGGCGCCCGGGTCGGCGTGACGGTCAAGTCCAGTTCCATCGGCTGATCTGCCTGATCGACTCCGAACAGGCTGACTCGGTAGTTGTAGGGCAGCAGTTCTCCGTCGTCATCGCGGCATGTCGTCCACGCCGCCGCTCCGGCGCTGCTTTCGTAGTGGATGTCGAGGTGCCCGGCGGCCATGGACAACTTGGGCCGCGCGTCCGGACGCATGTTCTTCGGTGGCATGTCGTAATCGGTGTAGGTGCCGTATGCGCCGGTATCGCAATCGAATAGCGCCATCGTGTAGAAGTCCGCAACCACCGTCCCGCCGGGGCGGTTTTTGTTGAAGATGGTCAGGAACGCGAACGAGCGGCCCGTCGTGGCGGTCAGCTCGCCGGCGATGAACCAGGTATCGGACTCCTGGTCGGCGTGTTCGCCTTCGGCGGCGGGGAAATCCAGCGCGCGGTCACCGGGCACGAGCCGAAACGGATAATTGCGCCAGTCGTTGCTCATCTCACCCCTCGGGGACATCGATCGCGTCGTACTTGTCGGCGCCGAGGAACTCACGCACCTTGTCGATGTGGTCGTCGGCGCCCAGCTCAAGCGTTTCGGCGGCCAGGCCGTAGTCGATGATCGCGACCGCCGCCTGCGCGAGGTGCTTAGAAAACGCCCGCTTGGTGGTCTGCAGCGCGCGGGCCGGCTGGGCCGCCAGCCGCGCGGCCAATCGCAGCGCCTCGTCCATCAGAGTGTCGGCGGTGGTGACGCGATTGGCCAGGCCCATATCGACCGCCAGCTCGGCCGGGATGCGCTCGCCGGTGTAGATGTATTCCTTGGCGCGGATGAGGCTGGTCATATAGGGCCACAGCAACGCCCCGCCGTCGCCCGCGGTCAGCCCGATCGAGACGTGTGGATCGCACAGATAGCTGCGCTCGGACATCAACACCAGGTCGCAGCACAGTGCCAGCGACGCGCCCAGCCCGACGGCGGGGCCGTTGACCGCGGCGACGACGGGCAGCCGGAAGCTGATCATCGCGTTCAGAATGTCCGACGCCTGCGCGGAGATGTCATACCGCAGCGCAAGGGACCGGTGCTGTGCCTTCAGGAACGCGAAATCGCCTCCGCCGCTGAAGGTTTTGCCGGCGCCGGTGAGCACCACGCAGCGGGCTCCGGAGTCGCGCTCCAGGTCACGCCATACATCCAGCAGCTGGTGGTGCAGGGTCGCGTCGATGACGTTGTGAGCATCTGGGCGGTTGATCGTGACGATCCGTACGGCCCCATCCGTTGTCACCCGAAGTTCGTCGCTCACGTCGGCCTTCACTATTAGCCCGGGGCTCCTGGCTGGCTTTTTTGCTATGTTAGCATCAATAGCGAAAATTGCCGTCGCCTTTTCAGAGGTGGTGCCCCCATGCCGGAAACCAGTGACCACCGTTGCTACGAACGGCTTTTCATCGGAGGGCACTGGCGCGAGCCGTCCACCCGGAACCGGATAGCGGTCATCTCCCCGCACTCCGAAGAGTCGATCGGCGAGGCTCCCGCCGCCGCCCCGGCCGACGTCGACGCCGCGGTCGCCGCCGCGCGACAGGCGTTCGACCACGGTCCGTGGCCCCGGCTGGACCCGAGCGAGCGGATGCGCAAGGTGGAACAGCTCGCCACCATCTACTCCGGCCATCTCGACGAGATGGCCGACCTGATCACCGACGAGATGGGTTCACCGCGCAGTTTCAGCCGGCTGGGCCAAGCGACGGCAGCGGTGTCGCTGATGCACCTCGCGCTGGCGGTCGCCCGCGACTTTCCCTGGGCCGAGCGCCGCCAGGGCGTGCTCGGCGAGGTGCACCTGCGGCGAGCCCCGGTCGGCGTGGTCGGGGCGATCGTGCCCTGGAACGTGCCGCAATTCCTGATCATGCCCAAGCTGATTCCCGCCCTGATCGCCGGTTGCACCGTCATCGTCAAACCGGCGCCGGAAACACCTTTGGATGCTTTGTGGTTGGCCGAGATGATCGAGCAGCTTGACCTGCCGGACGGTGTGGTCTCCGTGCTGCCCGGGGGCACGGACGTCGGTGAGGCACTGGTCCGTCATCCGGGTGTGGACAAGATCGCGTTCACCGGGTCGAGTGCCGTGGGACGCAGGATCGCCGCGCTGTGCGGCGAGCAACTCAAGCGCGTCAGCCTGGAACTCGGCGGCAAGTCCGCGGCGATCATCCTCGACGACGCGGACATCGACAAGACGGTCAAGGGCCTGAAGAGCGCGAGCCTGATGAACAATGGCCAGGCCTGCGTCGCGCAGACCCGGATCCTGGTCAGCCAGCGCCGTCACGACGAGGTCGTCGACGCGCTGGCCGACATGATGTCGAATCTGCAGGTGGGCGATCCGTCGGATGAGGCGACCGACGTCGGCCCCCTGGTGGCCCAGCGGCAGCAGCATCGGGTGCAGGACTTCATCCGGTCCGGGGTGAAAGAGGGCGCCAAGATCGTCCTTGGCGGCGAGGACGCCCCCAGCGAGCGCGGCTGGTACGTGCGGCCGACTCTGTTCGCCGGCGCGACCAACGACATGCGCATCGCGCGGGAGGAGATATTCGGCCCGGTAGTGAGTGTGCTGACCTACCGCGACGAGGACGACGCGATCCAGATCGCCAACGACAGCGACTATGGTCTGGCCGGGTCGGTGTGGACCGCCGACGTCGCGCACGGTCTCGAGGTCGCCGCCGGTGTGCGCGCCGGCACCTACGGCATCAACATGTATACCCTCGACATCGGCAGTCCCTTCGGTGGTTTCAAGCAATCAGGCATCGGCCGCGAGTTCGGCCCGGAGGGTCTGCACGAATACGTCGAGCTGCAGTCGGTGGTGAGCGCAGGAAAGATGCCACCGCTGCCCGACTAACTACGGTTGCCAGCCGGGGTCGCGACTGTCCACACTTGGGGAATGAAGACATTTGATCTCACCGCCGCCGCGCTGACCGCGGAGCCCCTGCCGCCGCCGTGGTGCCTGCGCCGGGCCCAGACGACGACGCCAGCGCGGCCGGCGTGATCACGCCCGCCGACGGGCAGGAGCCCACGCCCCGTCGCTCGCTGAACGGCATCTCGGACATACGCGCGTTCTTTCACAACAACACCGTGCCGCTGTACTTCATCTCGCCGACTCCGTTCAACCTGCTAGG
>CAWBSW010000055.1:0-164474 GCA_963791535.1 uncultured Actinomycetota bacterium
CCTCTCCTAACGGGCAGTTTGGCAGACTGATCACGCTCAGCGGCCTTCCGAGAAGGCCGCTGGCACCGATGGCTGCGTCGCTGAAATGCCAGGCAGTCGAGTCCCCGACGAGGTAAATCGGCTTTCCCGCTGCGTTGGAGTTCCAGACGCCGTCGCGAGCCGGCCAGTCTGGACCAAGGTCGCATGGATGGATGAGCTCCCCGGAAACGAGGCCAGCGGCAGCAGAACACCCGAACCTCGTCGCATGGGGTTTCAGAACCGCGTCTTGCATCGCCCGGATCCCTGGCGACCAGTCGCCACGACTGGCCACGAGGTGGGTCGATGCAGAAACGAACAGAGGCACGATCAGCGTGATCGAGACGACTCTCAACAACCGCCAGCCACCAAGTCCTTGAAGATTGCGAATCGGCGTCTCAAGCCAGCGGTAGGAAGCAAGCGCGGGAATAAACGACGCACCGGCAGCGATCAGAAGCACCGTGCGGCCGTCCGCCCAGAGCGCTCGGGCGAACACGATGAAGGGCCAGTGCCACAAGTAGATGGAGTACGACCAGTCGCCGATCCTGACCATTGGACCGACGGCAAGGGCGCGAGTCACGTGGTTGGTGGCACCGGTACCACCCGCAAGAACAAGCAGCGTCCCGACGACGGGGATGAGGGTCCACGCGCTCGGGAAGGGCGTCGTGCCCGAGATGAGCCACAGCGACGCGGCCAGCATGCTTGCGCCGACAAGACCGAGGGCGAGGGTAATGCGTCTCGACTGGATCGTGAGTCCCTGGGCTCCTAAGGCAAGCAGCGCTCCCAGGGCATCTTCCACGCACCGGGTCACGGGGCTGTAGAAGCCGAGCACCGCCCCAGTCGCTGGGCCATAGGCGCCGAAGCAACGCTAGGCCGAAAGAGACGACGGCGATGGACCGACCGAACACGTGGCATGTGAACCGGAGGGTGCGGCGCCGGCAGGCCGACGTACAAACCGAGGGCGATGAGCGCGGGGAATGCTAGGTAGAACTGTTCCTCGACCGACAAGGTCCAGGTGTGGAGCAGTGGGTTGGTCGCGGCATCGGCGTCGAAGTACCTACCCGTCATTCGGGCGATGACGACGTTGGCGGCGAGGAGCATCGCGCCGATCCCCGTCTTGGCGGCGACCTGCTGTGTACCTAGGGGCGACAAGATTGCGGCCGAAATGATCATGGTCACGGTGACCATGAGCGCCAGTGCTGGGGTAAGTCGCCTGAATCGGCGCAGGTAGAACTGTCCGAAGCGGATGCGCCCCGTCGCCCGCCGTTCGCGAAGCAGCATCCCGGTGATCACGAAGCCTGAGATCACGAAGAACACATCGACGCCAACGAATCCGCCCCGGAGGGGAAGCCCGGCGTGAAAGGCGACGACCATGAGGACTGCGACCGCTCGCAATCCCTGGATGTCGGGCCGCCGACTCCGCTTGCGGGTTTCGGGCGGATGAGAATCGGCCTCCGTCGATGCGTGGCCGGCGGGGGTGGCGGCAACTTGGGACTGCGTGGTCACGAACGACACGCGCTTCTCCTAACAGAACCAAACCGACGCGGAATGGGCCCCCGCTACGGTGGTGTCCGGGTCCGGCGATCAAGACGGCGGCACACGATGCAAACCGACCATTCGCATCGCTGCCACTATATATACGTTTAGAATGATATGTAAGATCTGAACGGGCTTTCGGTATTTCCAGCTCGTTAACGAGACAGTCGTACGCTAGCCGAACGCGGCAACGGTGCTTCCGGCAACGGCGCTCGTCGACCGGTTCCAATCGGGCCCAGCATGACGCCTCACCAAAGACTCCGATGCCCTCGGCGGATTCTTCAATGCGGCCAGCGCGCCGACACCATCGGGCCCGAGCGCGAGATCAGTAACCCTGCTGATCGAGATGATCCAGCAAATACGTCCCATACCCGGACTTCATCAGCAGCTCTGCCCGCTGCCGCAATTCGTCGTCGGTGAGAAAGCCCTGTCGCCAGGCGACCTCCTCGGGCACGCCGATCTTCAGGCCCTCGCGTTGCTCGATCGTGCGGATATAGTTGCCCGCGTCGAGGAGCGAATCAAATGTTCCCGTATCCAGCCACGCTGTCCCTCGAGGCAGCACCTCGACCGACAACTTGCCCCGCTCCAGGTATGTGCGATTTACGTCAGTAATTTCGTATTCCCCACGAGCGGACGGGCGCAGGCCGGCGGCGATCTCGATCACGTCGTTGTCGTAGAAATACAGTCCCGGAATCGCATACGGGGACTTCGGCCGTTTTGGTTTTTCCTCCAACGACACCGCGCGGAGTTGGTCATCAAACTCGATAACGCCGTACGCGCTCGGATCGGATACCCGGTAGGCGAAGATCGTCCCGCCGTCGATGTCCCTGAATCGGCGAAGGCGCGACCCTAACCCGGGCCCGTAGAAGATGTTGTCACCAAGGATCAAAGCTACCGCCGAGGTTCCGATATGGTCTTTGCCGAGCGTGAACGCCTGGGCAAGCCCCTCGGGGGCGGCCTGGACCAGATAAGAGATCGAGATCCCGAACTGGTGGCCGTCTCCCAACAGTCTGCCGAAGGCCTCGGCATCCATCGGAGTGGTGATGACGAGGATGTCACGGATGCCCGCGAGCATCAGGGTCGACAACGGGTAATACACCATCGGCTTGTCGTACACCGGCACCAGTTGCTTGCTGGTTCCCAGCGTGATCGGGTGCAGTCGCGACCCCGTTCCGCCCGCCAAAATGATTCCTCGCATCTGCGGGATTCTGGCCGATGACGGACGGTTGGGGTACACCGGGGTCAGCCGATACCGGCTTCGGTTGTCAACGAGGCCGTCCTGATAAGCGCCGCTTGGCCTCCAGTCGCTTCGCCGCCGACATCGCATTGCTGATTTAGGGGCTCGGCGACGACCGCGGAATCACTGTCGCTGCGAGGCCCTGGTGATCCGAACCGGGAATCTTAATCGTGCGCAGCGACGTCGCCGTGCAGCTTCGAGTCAGTATGTGATCGATAGCGATGAATGGCGGTAGCCGCCAATTGGCGGGGAAGGTGGGCTCGAACCCTGCCCCGGATTGTTCCGCCGCATCCCGATAACCATTGCGCAGTAGATCGCGGAACGAGCGCATGTCGGTTGTGCTGTTGAAGTCACCCGCGACGATCACCGAACCACCGCTCGACTGCTCGGCGACCTCCTGCAAGGTAACCGGCAACCGATCTATGTCACTACGCCATGGATCGATCGGCTGCGGCCATGGGCTGGTCACGTGCGCCACGACAACGGTCGGATCTATCGGTATGCCCGCAACTCGTATTTGCGCGCTCACGAGCGCGTACGTGTAACCCCCGATCCGCTTGGCTGCGTGCATCGGCAACCGACTCCATACGCCGACGCCGGATGCACCGGCGCGCGGATCGAGCCACCGGTAGGGGAATGTCGCGTCCAATCCGGCCGCGGATAATCGGTCAGCTTCTTGTCGGGTCAGTTCCTGGACGGCGAGGACATCGGCCTCCTCGCGAGCCAATCTCACGAGATAGCCTGGATCGGCGCGCCCGATGCGGAGGTTCGCTGAGATGACTCGAAGCCCAACACCCGCGGTCCGGGCGGCGTCCGAACCGCGGTACAAGGGAAGCTGGACCGCCAGCGTCGCCATCGTCAGGCCCACGGCGACGACGGCGAGAATCCAGCGTCTAGCGAGGGTCAGCAAAACCACCGACAGTGGTCCGCAAAGCATCAGGTAGGGCGAAAGGGCCGCCGTCAACAAAACGACGTGGTTGGTGATCGGCAAGTACCGTGACACTAAGGCCAGGCCGGCAACGGTGAATGCCACGAGGCCGGTGCCCGTCTGGGGCGTTCGCCGAATCCTGGACAATACGGTTCCGTCTCTTGTGCGGTGGGTCGGTTGGTTGCACTCGCCGCCACCACACACGCAAGCTGGCGTCGTACGACTTGGCCAGGCAGGATATCGCTGCTGTGCGGAGTTGCCTTGCGCGGAAAGCGGTTTCAAGAGATCTTCTTACTGGTCGCGGAGCGGATTAGGTACTTCCTGCACGGTCGCCGGTATGGCAGGTATGGCCAAGCCTGGCGCCAGTTTGCAGGTGTCGTTCGGCAATATTCTTGTGCGCCGCCTGCGGAACCCGGTCGATGGTCACTTTGGCGCCGATTGTGAAAGCCAGTGCTTTCGCGGCTTGCGGGGTGCTCATCAATTTGGCGACAGCAATGGTGTCGTATGCCAGCGTTCGGGATGTCTGGTCGACCGCACAACCATCACCTTGCGGACGCGTCTGCCATCAACACCGCTCCACCAAACACCTCGCAGGTCATCACCATCACGGGCACATCCTCTCCATCGCCGTCCACCCCAGAATTCGGGTAGATGCATTTCCCCGATTTGCGCGTTAGTGGAACCGATGCGATGCGGCGACGTTGGCGACGCTCAGGGCGTTCGCGAAGGGCCATTGGTCCTCGTTGAAGCGTCTTTGGTCCCGAGACCCAATGGCCAGGCACGGTTCCCAAATACCATACCGGGAGTGAAAGCTAGGTTACTATAAGTTTGTTGTGCAGGTATACATCATCCGTAAAGTATGTATAATGGCTTAAAATTGAACCATCTGTTTGCGCGCCGCCTCCATGATCGCAGGGTCTGCGGTCGCTCTGCGGGTTGGTGCATGTCCGTGAGGAGAAGCGCATGTCTTTCGTAACCACGCACCCAGAAGCGTTGACTTCGGCGGCCAGCACTTTGCAGGGGATCGGCTCGGGGGTGAGCGCCCAGAACGCCGCCGCGGCGGCTCCGACGACGGGGGTGGTTCCCGCGGCGGCCGATGAGGTGTCGGCGTTGACAGCCGCGCAGTTTGTCGCGCACGCCCAGCTCTACCAGGCGGTCAGCGCGCAGGCCGCGGCGATTCACGAGATGTTCGTGAAGACGCTCGGTACCAGCGCCGGTTCGTATGCGGCCACCGAGTGCGCCAACGCAGCCGCGACGCGTTGAGCGCGGTCGATGATGTCCGTCCCACGGTGGTGCCATGCACGGTGGCAGCCGGGTAAGGGGAAAGGGGGGATCAGCCGTGTGTCTAAGGTCGGCGGTTACCTCGGGTAACCGGTCCGACTTTCACATCCACTGCAGTCGATCACTACTCAATCAAGGAGAAAAGTAAGTGCCTACGCGTTTTATGACTGACCCGCACGAGATGCGGTCGATGGCGGGCCGTTTCGATGTGCACGCCCAGACGGTGGAGGACGAGGCCCGCAAGATGTGGGCGTCCTCGCAGAACATCGCCGGTGCCGGCTGGAGCGGTACCGCCCAGATGACGTCCTACGACACCATGGGCCAGATGAACCAGGCCTTCCGCAACATCGTCAACATGCTGCACGGGGTGCGTGACGGACTGATCCGCGACGCCAACAACTACGAACAGCAAGAGCAGGCCTCCCAGCACATCCTGTCCAGCTAACCCCCACCCGCACACGTCTTTTAGGAGAACACTATGTCGATCAGCTACCAGTTCGGCGACGTGGACGCCCACGGCGCCCTGATCCGCTCCCAGGCCGCCTCCCTGGAGGCCGAGCACCAGTCCATCGTGCGCGATGTGCTGGCCGCCGGTGACTTCTGGGGCGGTTCGGGTTCGGTGGCCTGCCAGGAGTTCATCACCCAGTTGGGTCGCAACTTCCAGGTCATCTACGAACAAGCCAACCAGCACGGCCAAAAGGTCCAGACGGCCGGCAACAACATGAACTCCACCGACAGCGCCGTCGGCTCCAGCTGGGCCTGACACCCGTTCGGCGTGCGGCCGACACAGCTTTGAGAACGGTGTGCGATCGCGTCTCGATGTGCGGGACACTCCGGAGACGTGCACCGCGTCGGCTCTGCAGCCGTCGCCGGGAGTACGGGGTGATGACGCGCCCGCCAGCCGCCGGATACCCAGAGGTCGTGTGACGGGTAGAGGGCCATTCGTCCAGGTCGCAACCAACCTCATTTTCAGAATCGCCCTAGGAGAAGGGGACATTCATTCAGGTGCCTCGGAAAAAAGAGGCCTGCTCCCAGCGGCAGGAGGGTTGCTGCAGGAGCGTGGAGCTGCCTTTGACGCTCGGAGAGGATAGCGGCACATGAGCGCTGTCCTGGCAAAGGCTGTTGCGCGTGTGCAAAGAGCCACTCGGGCACGCCCGGATGCAACCGCGCTGACTTCACCGGACGGGCATCTGTCGTATGAGCAACTGTGGTCACAGGCGCTCACTCTGGCGGGACATCTGAATAAAATCGGCGTGCGCCGTGGCGATCGCGGTGCACAGTGCTTACCTCGCCAGCGATGGCCGAACATGATCTGGTTACCGAAGATGAGCGCCGGCGTCAGCTCAGCTGGAATCGGACCACCCGACATGGCATTTCGTCACAATGCGTGCACGAGATCATCAGCTCGCAGGTCGAAGGTACGCCCGACGCGGTAGCGGTACAGGTCGGCAACACAACACTGACCTACCGGCAGCTGAACGACCGCGCGGCGGTCATCGCATCGCGGTTGGTGCAGGCGGGCGCCGGTCCCGGCACGGTCGTGGCGGTACTCCTGGACCGCACGCCCGACCTGGTGGCGGCCATTATGGGAATTCTCAAATCCGGCGCGGCGCTTCTGCCGCTGGATCCCCGTCAGCCGGCCGCGCGGAACACCTTCTGCATCAACGACGTCGGCGCGAACGTCATTCTGACCGACCGTCAGCTGTCGACCGGCGGGCACGCGGTCACAGCCACCATCATCAACCTCGGCGATCTGGGGCCGCACACAGCTCGCCAGGGTGCCCGGTCAAGCAACGTGTGTTCCGCTGACCTCGCCTACGTGATCTACACGTCCGACTCCACCGGTCGCCCCAAGGGGGTGCTCATCGAGCATCGCGGCGTCACGAACCTGATGCACAACATGTTTCGAGAGTTTGGCGTCGGCGCCTCCGACACCGTGCTGTCGGTGGCGTCCATCAGCTTCGACCTCGCGCTCGGCGACATCTTCTGTGCACTGGCATGTGGAGCACGCCTGGTGCTCGCCACCGCCGCGGAAGCGGCGAACCCTGCTGCGCTAAGTCAGCTGATCGCCGACAGCGGTGCGACCTACATGATGGCGACAGCAACCACCTGGGCGGCTCTCGTCGCCGCCGGCTGGCGCGGCAATCGCCGTCTCACGGTGGTGTCTGTCGGCGAAACGCTCAGCGACCGGCTGGCCGAGAACGGATTCGATCTCGCCCGGCTCTATGCGAAAACCGCGGATCTTGACCTGGTCGTGGTAACGGCCCAGGTACTGTATCCGGCCGTCGGACAAGAACCTGCCACGATCGCCTGTGCGGTAGATCCGCCCGCCGGCATCGAATGGATCGTCTCCAAATCGACGCGCTTGCTCTTCAGGGCGATTGAGGTAGCCACGAGCCACTGCGACGCCGCCGATGGTGATCTCCCCCGGAACGCCGACCGGTTGGAGCCGCCCGCGGGAGTCGGTGATGTACACCCGCACGTTCGGCAAGGGTCTGCCGACCGTGCCGGTGTCTCCCTCGGCCAGCCGCGCGACGCTGGTGCCGCCCGTGGCCTCGGTGGGGCCGTAGCCATTCCAGACCGGACCGCACCGTTGGAGCAGCGCCACCAGCCCATCGACCGTTTTGCTTCTCGGCCCGGTTGGAACAGGCTGCCGCAACCCGGATTCATAATGGTGCCTTGCCAATTCGATGACCCACTTCGGTGAGCACATCCACAAGGCCGTCCACGGTGCGATCGACGCTGAAGTGATCGGCGTAATGACGCGACGCCGCTCCCCCACGCAAGGTCGCGGTGAGCGGATCTGCCAGATCATCGAACGCGGCAGCCAGCCCGGCGACGTCGTCGACCCCGACCGGTGGAAAGCCCGGGGGCTGGTACTCAGCCAGGCCACCGGAGGGGGAAGCGATTGGCATGACCCCCAGCTGCATCGAGAGCACCTGAACTCCGCTTTGCGAAGCACTGCGGTAGTGGGTGACCGAGCCTTTGGCGGCGGCCAGCGTGGTGACGACGTCCGCATAGTGGTAACTGCCGGTCCGCCACCGAACGTAGGCCGGTAAGGTCCGAATGGTAAGCGGCCCAACACCTATCAGCAGCAGCTCGTCACCGCGCCACTTGTCTCCATCCACATGTCGCTGCCAGGCCTCGAGCACAACGTCTATGTTCTTGTGCGGGTTAAGCCGGCCAGCTACCACGAAGTCGCGCCGCCCGTCGGGACCGACGAACGGTGGAACCAGCGTCGGATCCAGGTCGCTGCAAAGCGGCGCCACATGCACCTGGGTGCCCAACACGTCAGGCCGGGTGGCGACAGCTATTGCGGCGAAATTGCTGTAGGTGACGGTCGCCGCCGAACGGGCGCCCCACTTGTCGAATACGGTGCGCGCGAAGACTTGCCGATGGCGGCCATCATCTCGGCGTTCGTCATGCACCAGCTGAATACGCGGCACCCGTCCGGCCAGTGCGATCCAGCGTGGATCGCGGACCGACTCAGCGATCACGATGTCAGGGTGATATTCGCGAACGCGGCGCTGAGCCGCCAGAACCGCCGGCCACGTCGAAGCCACGCGGAACCGCGGATCGAGCACCAGCTCGTAGTCGCGGGCCTTATCCGACTCCGGGTGCTGGTCGGTGGTCACCAATAGCACGTCGATGCCCCGACCACGCAGCGCTTCAGCTTGCACGCGCGCCAACGGCCGCATCAACGGCGAAAGCCACAGCACCCGGAGTGCATTCGTGCCACCGCGGTGGTCAACTGGGATACTGGCCTTGGCCATCGCCGTCACCGTTTCGTGCTTTCATATCCGGTCGAAGCCGCTGCCATCGGACCAGTCTGGACTTGGAAGTCGTCTGCTACCGACCACTGGGTGTCGCCGCAACTTCGGCATACGCTCATGACACCGCCATCCCAATGCCGTTAGTTGCCAATGCCGTCGCACTGTGCAGTGTCGGAAGAGGAAAGACGAGTTGACCGCCCCACTCGGCGATGTAGCCCAGCTGATTGGTGAGTTCGGTTTCCAGGTTCCAGGGCAGCGCCAGCACCACATCTGGTCGATCGATGGCGAGAAGGCGGGGATCACGAATTGGGATGCGCGTACCTGGCGTAAAGCGGCCATGTTTGTACGGATTGCGGTCGACGATGTACTCGAGCAGGTCGCTACGAATCCCACAGTAATTGAGCAGGGTGTTGCCCTTGCTCGGCGCACCGTAGCCGATGACGCGCTTACCGTCGGCGCGGCAGTCAAGCAAGAACCGCAACAGATTGTGGCGCAGCGACTCGGTACGCCGTCGCAGTTGCAGATACCCGTCGACGCGATGTAACCCCGCTGCCTTCTCCATGCGCAACAAGCCCATGACCCGTTCGCTAGCCGGCGCGGCGATTCGCGCGGGGCGAGCCCAGATACGAATCGAACCACCGTGCGCCGGCATAAGTTCGGCGTCGACGACAGCCAGCCCGGCTGTAGCGAGCGCGCGTGTTGCCGAAAGGAGGGTGTAGTACTGCAAGTGTTCGTGGTAGATCGTGTCGAACTGGCCTTGCACCACCAAGTTCAAGGCATGGTGCACCTCGATAGCTACCCAGCCCTCGTCGCTGAGTAGTCCGCGCAGCGCTTGGGTGAAGTTCAGCAGGTCGGGGATGTGTGCGTAGACGTTGTTAGCGACTAACAGGTCCGCGGGGCCGTGTTCGGCGCGGAGTTCGCGCGCCAACCGTTCGTCGAGAAATGCCGAAACGGTCGGCACACCGCGGTCGCGGGCAACGGCGCCGACGTTCGCCGATGGCTCGATTCCCAGGCACCGTACGCCCGCTGCGACGACATGCTGCAGCAGATAGCCGTCATTGCTCGCGACTTCGACCACGAATGAGTCGGTTGTCAGCCCAAGCCGCGCCAGCGCGTCCTTGACAAAATCCTTCGCACGTTGCACGCGACTCTCGGAATACGATGAATAGTAAGGGTATTCGGTGATGGTCTGCTCAGGCACGGTCAGCGCGGGTATCTGCAGCAGCAGGCAGTTCTCGCACAGCCGCAGTTGGAGCGGGTACGTCGGTTCGGGTAAATCGAGTTCGTCGACGGTGAGGAACTTTTCGCAAGGCGGAGTAGCGCCGAGGTCCAAAATCCCCAGAAGTCGATCGGAGTCACACAAGCGGCAACGCAACGGGGTCGCCTCCGTCGGCACACCGCCACTTCTGCCGCGTGTCACGGCGCACCCCTTGCCCCACAGCTGGTTTCGAGCAACGTGTGACCCTTGTTCACGGTCACCGCGACGAGCGGAGGGGGCCCGGACCGCGGCGGGGGCACACCGCGGCCCGGGCGTTTCAGATAAGCCCGGTCCAATTCGCGAGTGACGCGATCACCTGCCTCCGACGCAGCGAGGCCACTGTCGATCAATTGGCCGGACCAATCGCCAAACTGGTCATTAGGTAGGCGCCAGCGGCGGTGATCACATTCAAGACCGCGTGCTCCGCTGCCACCTTCGACTCAATCCCGAGCATTCAATATGCCCCGTCGCTGGCTAAGACGGCCTTCAGCGTCTTGGCGATAAGCAGGAGATCACTGGCCATCGACCAGTTGTCGACATAGGACAAGTCCAGGCGCACTGATTCATCCCACGGAAGGTCTGAACGACCATTTACTTGCCATAATCCGGTAACGCCCGGCTTGACCAATAGGCGACGCTTGACGTCGCCGTTGTACTTGACCACTTCTCGCGTCAGCGGCGGCCGGGGCCCTACGACGCTCATATCCCGCTTCAGTACGTTGATGAATTGCGGCAACTCATCGATGCTAAATCTGCGAAGTATTCGGCCCACGGATGTGACCCGCGGATCTTGCCGTATTTTGAAAAGCATCCCGCCGGAGCTTTCATTCAGATGCAGCAGATGCTCAATCTGACTGTCCGCATCTTGTACCATTGTTCGGAATTTGAGCATCGTGAAGGGCTTCCCATCGAGGCCGATACGCTCGGATGGGTAAAAGACCGGGCCCTTGCTCGTAAGTTTGATGGCGATAGCTGCTGCGATGAGTAACGGTGATGTCGCGATAAGGGCGGCCAGCGCGAAGCAGGAGTCGAACGCGCGCTTCTGAAAGCACTTGGCGCCCTCATACTGCGGTTTTTCGACGTGCAGCAACGGGAACCCCGCGAAGGGGCGCAGCGCCAGCCGTCCTTCGGCGACGTCCATCACCCCAGGAGCGACCACGAGGTCGACGTCCATGGTTTCCAGCCGCCACAGCAGCTGTTTAATCCCCTGCGCACCAAACCGTTCCGTTCCCGCTAACGCCACGGTGTCCGCGCCGCAACGACCGATCGCGGCTAGGGCGTGGGTCTCGTCGCCGAGTATCGGGATCTCTCGGCCGTGGACCAGAAGCGTCTTGCCACGGGATGGGCCGTAACCCGGAATACCGGCCCCGACCACAACGTAGCCATCTCTGGGATTGCGGGTCAGTTCTTGCGCAAGCTGGGATACGCCCTTGCGGTCCCCAATCACCAATACCATCGTTTGATATTTGCCATGCGCTCGCTTGCCGGCGATGTAGTTCCGCCATAAACTGCGGCTTGCCAGTAATCCGAGCGTCCCCACCGGAAGCGCAACCGCCAGATATCCCCGCGCCACGAAGATCTTCGCGAGAAGAGTTGTCATCGCGATCATTCCGAAAGTCCAGACTGACGCGCTGACGATGCGCCGATATTCCTCGACTCCCGCACCGATGATACGGATCGATCTGGCGTGAAACACCGCAATTGACGACAGCCACAGTGCAGCGAAAAGCACGGAAAATAGTGTGATCACCCCGCTGGCACAACCCGACGCATTCGGGGAATCGCCGAACCGGATGTACTGCGCGAGAGCTACCGAAGCGCAGATGATCAGCGAATCAGTTATACGCAAACGTCTCGAATACTGGTGCTGCCAACGCCGGGCGGTGGCGGCATTGAGTATTGGGGCTGGTCGCACGATAACAGGCGACTGGCCGTTTCGACTGGAAATTGACCTCGAAAGTGACATTGTCATGATGGCCTGATCTCTCGCTTATATGTCGCCGACCGGGCGCGCAGCGACCGTCGGAGCGTGTGGTGGATCATGATCGGCCTAGGCATTCGCCATCAGCCCTGGTGGAATGCCGACCGACAAGCTGCGCTGCGCCTCGAGCAACCGGTCGATCAGCCGCCCAGGTGGCACCGCGACGTCGTCGTACGTCAGGGTGGCGTCCTTAGGAACATCCCGGATGAGCATGCACCCCTCCGCCGCGCCGATCGGAAGCAATCGTTCGGCACGCGCGAGATGAGCCTTTTCTGCCTGCGCGGAGTAGTGGTAGCCGCCGAGACGATCCAGCACAGTTCCGGCTGTGAGGTCAATTTTGGCGGTCGTCACCGCCTCGACGTGGCGGGTCGGTAGCGCACGCACCGTCGCGTCGCCCATCAGCGCCGCCCGCGCCGCGGTGATCGGGACTTCGAAATGGCAGAGGCGGTATGGAGTGTGAAAGCTGTATAGCGGACCCGCTCCTAGCTTATATAGCTCTAGGTAGCGCTGCTGCTTCGGATCATCCTGCGCACCAAGGCAATAGCTCCCCGGATTCGGCTTGGCGTGCACCACATAGTCGACAGCACCGCCGAGAGCGCGTAGCTCGTCGATGTCGTAGCACTGGGTCAACTGGTCGACATGACCCCCATGGTTGCGGCCGAGCATTCCGCGTCGGTGTACCGACATTCCGGTTGCGTTGGCGACGATCGATTGATCGATGCTCATCTTGGTGCCGTCGGCGAAGCTGGTGACCATCCATGGGTCCTGCCCCCAGCGCCGCGCAAAACCTTCTTGCGTAGTGGGATTGCGGGACGGGTCGTGAAATCCCTTGATGTTGCCGCTGACCAGTGGAGTCAACCCGATGCTTCGTACGAAGCGGATCAGGTTCATCTGCGCGCCAGCCTGATCGCCGTCGCATCCAGTGAGCACGACGCCCGCAGCGTCGGCCAGCCGGCCCAACTCGGCGCCGACGGTCGCATCGAGTTCGGCGTTCATCAGTACCAGATGCTTGCCTCCGGCGATACAGTCAAGGGCGAGACGACAGCCGAATTCGACCGCTCCCGTCACGTCGATCACGACGTCGATACCGTCCGTTTGGGTGATCGCGTGGAAATCCTCGGTGACTGCTGTAACACCCTGTCGGATAGCTTGTTTCAGCGCCGGCGCCCCTTCGGCAGAGATCGCATCGCAGATATCGGCGTCGATCAGCGCTTTGAACGCTTGGTCGGGATTTCGCACGGCGATCGCCGCCAGCTTCATACCGGGGACACTGTTGACGATCTGGTTGACCAGGCCGCGCCCCATGAACCCGCACCCGGCCATCGCGACACGCACTGGATCGCCTTGGATCGCCCGCTCGGCGAGCAGTTTATCGACACCCATCATCGCAACGCCACGCTCGCGACCGGTACCAACGGCGGCCAGCTGGCGTCCTCTTCGGAGATCACGGTGACCGGCAGCGGCCAATCGATGCCGAATTTCGGGTCATCCCAACGGAAGCCCTGCTCACTGTCAGGTGCGTAGGAACCGCTGACTTGACAGTGGACTTCGGTGTTGTCAGCTAACGTCTGATAGCCATGTGCGACATACGGCGGTATGAACAGGGCCCGGCGATTGTCAGCGCTGAGCTGCACCATGACGTGCTGGCGGTAGGTGCGCGACTCGGGCCGGACGTCGACCGCAATGTCGACAATAGCGCCGCGCGTGCAGCGCACCAACTTGGCCTCGGCGTAGGGAGGTCCCTGACGGTGCAGCCCTCGCAGCGTGCCGCGGGTGTAGTTGTAGGAGATATTCGTCTGCGCAACAGGCGAAAGCAGTCCATGGCTGTTGAATTCGTCGGAACAGAACGAACGCGAGAAGAAACCGCGATCGTCGCGGTCCGGTTCGATGTCGACGATCATCACCCCTGCGATATCAGTGGGCGTGTATATCACCTCAACGCGCCTTCCAGAACAAGCGCTCATCGACCTGCCCGGCCTTGAGCAGACACTCGAATTGCTCGAAGCGGGTATGCCCACCGCCGTTGAACGTTTCGTGATCGACCTGACCGATATCCACCGCATCCACCCACGATCGCCACGGCCTGCCATGCCCTACGATGTCGCGGCTGTCCTCGAAAGGCATTGGGGCAACTGGACAACCCGAGTAGGCCTCGGTACTAGTGACCAGTACTCGCACTGTGATGTCCCTCCGTCCTCTCGATCTCGACCGCTGCTAGTTGACCGAATAACTGTCGGTATCCAATACGGCCTTCTCCACCGTGAACGCCTCGGCGTAGCGGGAGCGGCATTGCACCCCACGGACTCTCATCAAGCCAAGGAAAACCTCGTCATCAAACCAGTCGCGGCCGGACTGAGACGGATAGCATTCGGCGAGCAATCTCGTCTTCTGGTGCGCCGTTTCGCTTGGAATCGGTAGGTACAGAGTCGGATTGGGCAAGTCCGACTCCCACTTGAGGACCTCGTAGCCGAGCACAAGGTGATCGCGGAACTCGGTGGGAATCAGTTCCGCGACCAAGCGGTGGTCTTGGTGGTAATCGTCGCGCTGTGGGGCAAAGACCATGTCTGGTTCGCAGTCGCGGCGGAACTCGGCGATATGCTGCTTCACCGCTCCCCAGTGATCGGGAAGCCGGCCGTGCGGCAGATCGGCAACCGTCAACCGAACGTCCGTTGAGGGGCATATCGTCGCGAAGGCGTTCTTCTCTTCGACCTCCCGCTCGGTGCCGCCACCCGACAACACCAGCGCGTGCAGGACGACATCCGGGTTGTCACGCACAATTTCCATCAACGTGGCGCCGGCGCCGATAGCGATGTCATCACAGTGAGCCCCGATGACAGCAACAGAATTGAGGCTGACGGGGGTCAGCGCGATCATGCCGACCGCTCCTGGCGTTCGGGCGAACCCCACACCACCCAGGACCGAATTTCCTTGTTGTTGTCGGCATCAAGCTCGGCACGCTCGTTGACCGTGCTAACGGCGGGCCAATCGCCGCCGCGCCGCGGTTGCGACCGCGGTTCGGCGCAGTTCGTGGCGTCGCTCCACCACACCGATACCGAGCCGGCACTGCCGACCGCCGGTTCTCCTGGGGGGACGGCCGTGGCAGGCAAACGGCACAAACCAGGAATCGGCATAATCGGTATCATACATACGTTTCGGATGCTGTTAAGTCTTTCAGAGAACTTAAGGTATTACCGCGGTAGGCTCGGTGCCAACAGGCAGTTCGCCGGGAGTCGGAAGTACGTCCGAAGAACAAGGAGAGAGCTAATGCACTCTCAGTCAGCGTTCCGCGAGTTCGAGCGCCCAGGCGATGGCATTGGCGCCGGCCGAACTGCGTGCACTTCGAACCTTGTTCCGCCGGGGCGGGTTGGGGCCCGCGCAAGTCAAGGCACAGCGATGATCGATCTACGTAGCGATACCGTGACACGTCCCAACCCGGCGATGCTGGCCGCGATGACTGCCGCCGAGGTCGGCGACGACGTATGGGGCGACGACCCGACCGTGCTGCGCCTCCAAGCGGCGGTGGCCGAACGCGCGCGCAAGGACGCGGGCCTGTTCTTTCCGAGCGGCACGCAGAGCAATCTCGCCGCGCTCATGGCGCATTGCGAGCGCGGCGACGAATACCTCGTCGGGCAGTTCGCGCACACCTACAAGTACGAAGGAGGCGGCGCGGCGGTGCTAGGCAGCATCCAGCCACAGCCGATCGAAAACGCGCCCGACGGCACGCTGCCGCTGGACAAGATCGCCGCGGCGATCAAACCGATCGAGAGTCTTTTCGCGCGCACGCGGCTCCTAGCGCTCGAGAATACGATCGACGGCCACGTGCTGCCGCAAGACTATGTGCAGGAAGCCGTCGCTCTGGTGCGCGCCCGCGGCCTGGCTACGCACCTCGACGGCGCACGTTTATGCAATGCGGCGATCGCGTCGGGCCATACAATCGCCGACCTTTGCGCGCCGTTCGATACGGTGTCGATCTGCTTCTCGAAAGGACTTGGCGCGCCGGTCGGCTCGGTGCTGGTCGGCAGCCAGCATCTGATTGGACGCGCGCACCGCTGGCGCAAGGTGCTCGGCGGCGGGATGCGACAGTCGGGCATCCTCGCGGCGGCATGCCTGTATGCGCTCGAGAACAACCTCGAGCGGCTCGCCGACGACCACGCGAATGCCGGGCGCCTAGCGGAAGGTCTCGCGCGGGTCGCGCCGGTGAAGGTGCTGTCGCACGCGACGAACATGGTGTTCGCGCAATTCCCGGAGGCCGATCGCGCGCCGCTAGAGGCGTGGCTCAAGGCACGCGGGATCCGCATTCAGATGTTGGCTACATCGCGCTTGGTCACGCATTGCGACGTATCGCGCGAGGACATCGATATATTCGTTGACGCGGTCGGTGCGTATTTCGCACAACGACGCTGTTAACGCGGCATGGCACCGCCGGCCGGGCAACACCTCAATGCGGCCATGCGGCTCCTTCGCTCAACCCGCGTAGACCGGGCGTTGCACTACGGCCGGACGGACGTTGTAGCGAGCAGCCAGCGGAGAGTTCGTGCCTCCGCGCGCGGCCGTGTTCGCCATCGGGGCACCAAACGGGCCCGCGGGCGCGCCCGGCGCGACCGGCGCCGAGGCGCCGACCTCGCGGGCGGCCGGCAACGCCCCGGGAGCCTGGCTGAACGCCGGAGCGGCGGAGGTCCAGCCGTGGGGCACCGACAACACGCCGAGCGTGGCCGCCCTGCCCGCACTCGCAGTCACAGCGGTGCCGCCCATTCCGGGTGAGCCGAAGGCACCGGCTTCCGAACCCAGCCCAGGGTTCAGCGCCGATCCGAACACCTGGAATCCCTTGCCGAAGGCGCTTGTCGTCGAGCCAAGCGAATTCATCACCGAACCCGCCGAGCCAAGCATCGATGCGGGCGAGGCGATGCCCGAAACCAGGCTCGTTCCCGACGTTAATGCCGTCGACGACGAACTCAGGGCCGTCAAGGACGACAGCGGTGTCGTTGACGACGTGGACGACGTCGCCGTCGATGCGAGTGCCTCCGCTGCGCTGGGCAGCGCAGCAGACGTCAGTGGTGTGGACAACGCAGAACTCAGCGGCGTCGTCACCGCTGAGGTGAGCGGTGACACGACCTGCATGCCCGTGCCTGCCGACGTGCCGGCGGCTTGCGTGACCGCCGTGGCCAGCGCGGTCAATCCTGTTGGGTCGGTGGTCGCCGCCGGAATCGTGAACGGTGCCAACGTCGATGCAGCCGCAGCCGCACCGGCATAGCCGTACATCGCCGTGGCATCCTGCGCCCACATCTCCACGTACAGGGCTTCGGTGGCCATGATCGCCGGAGTGTTTTGGCCGAAAAAGTTCGTCGCGACCAGCATCATCAACAACGCCCGGTTCGCCGCAATCTCCGCCGGCGGCACCGTCATGGCGAATGCGGCCTCGTAGGCGGCCACCGCCGCCATGGCCTGAGCGGCCGCCTGTTGCGCCTGGGCTGCGGTCGCGCTTATCCACGACACATAGGGGGCGGCGGCGGCCGCCATCGATCCCGATGACGGGCCGAGCCACGACGAGGTGAGGTCTGAGATCACCGACCCGTAGGAAATCGCCGTCCAATACAGGTCGTCGGCCAACGCATCCCACGCCGTCGATGCGGCCAGCATCGGCCCCGATCCCGGGCCGGTGTACATGAGCCCAGAATTGATCTCTGGCGGTAGGGCCGCGAAGTCCAGCATCTATGAACCGCCAGACGTGATCTTTGACGCTCGGCCCCCGAGTTCCACAGCTGCACCTTCCGAAATCTAAAGCGCCGTAGCCGCGTTGGCGAGCCAGGTGGCGGGAACCGCCGCGGCCGCATTCCCGGCCGTCATCGCCGAACCGGTGACCTGCGAGTTGCCGGCCGCCGACGCCTCTGGCTGCGTGGTGACAAACAACACGTGCGTCTCCTAACGGATCGATCTCGGACGCCCTGCCCCCGGTTGCGCCATGACCTATCGCGCGGTCGGGCGGTGCACGGTTACGCAGACCAGCCGTCCGCACAGTGATCATGTTACATACTTTTCGATTGATATGGGACCAAGTCAGAAACTTGTAGTATATTAAGCACATGGTGAACGAACAATGCATTGAGCGTCGGCCGGCAACTCACCTGCAGATTGAGGTATAGACGCGTTACGGACCGAAGCAAGCGGCTCAGGAGGGCAATCGCGTCGCGTCGGTTGCCGACTGCGGCCTGCTATTGCATTAAGCTCGTCATACCAAGCCTCGAGACGAGAGGCCCTGTCGTGACCATCTCGGCGGAGCGGTCAAGGCGCCGTAATAGTGGTCAACTAATCGGCGCGCACGATTATTAGGTGGCCCAAGCATGACCGAGACGACCGACACCAGAGCGGATTCGACCCGCCAGCAGATTCTGCACGCGGCCGCTCATCAGTTCGCCCAGCTGCCGTACCACCAGGTCGGGCTCGACGATGTCCTCGCCGAAGCTGAGTTGACCAAGGGCGCAATGTATTTCCACTTCCGCTCTAAGCATGCGTTGGCCCTCGCCATCATCGAAGACCAAGCCACCGAGGCCAGAGCCGTGGTCGCAGCGCTGGAGGCCCGGAAGTTCTCCGGACTGGAAACATTGATCGACTTCTCCTATCAGATAGTCGTTCGCGATATCAGCGAGGACATGACCCGAGCGGGGTTCAATCTGCTCGAGTCGATCGGGCGAATCGAGGGACTACAGGCCCAACGATTAGCGGGATGGATCGAGACCCTCACCGCCATCGCCGACCGTGCCATCGCCGAGGGCGACATCCTCGACGAGTGTGAACCGCAGGATGTGGGACGCCTGATCGTGTCGACGTATATGGGGCTGCGCCAGACCAGCAACCTCGACGAGCCCGAGCGGTTCCTCGCACACCTCGAGAAGACTTGGGCACTGCTATTGCCCGGTGTCGTACGTCCGGAGCGGATCGATTACTTCCGTCAGTTCATCAGGCGACGGACGGCAATCGCGATCGGCAGCACCTCAGCACTCGCGGGTTCAGCGTGATCGCGAAGCGGGTCAGGCAATCCCGCGAGCGATCGGGATGCGACAGCCACCTGTTAGGCTTTCCCGCCGAGTGATGACTTGTCAGACGCCGAGGGTCCGGAGTCTAAGCGGAACTCCGGAGGTATAGGCGATGGCCCGCCAGGTTCGGTCCGAAGCGACACGGCGAAAGATTCTCGATGCCGCGATCGACGTGTTCACTGAGGTTGGGTACGCGGCCGCCGATCGGGGCACGATCATCGAGCGCACCGGGATGACCAAGGGTGCCTTTTATCACCATTTCGATTCGATGGAAGCACTCGCATCGGCGATCATCGACGAAGGCGCCAAGCTGGTCCTCGACGTCTTAGGCGTCGATGTCTGACTCATTCTCTCCGGCCCTGGAAAACATGGTGCACGGGTCATTCGTGACGGCCGACCTGTTTGCGTCCGACAAGGTGGCTCGTACCGCCGAGCAGTTGACGCTTGCCTTCGGGAAGTTCAATGACACCAGCGCCCGCGTGTACACCAACTGGGTGGAGGGGATGGCAGCCGAGGTGAGCCGAGCAATCGCGGAAGGTGACCTCCGCGAGGGCCTCGACCCGAAAATGGTCAGCGAGGCCATCATCGGCGCAACCTTTGGGACGCGGATACTGTCCCAGTCGACGCCGGACGGCAACGACCTCATCGCGCGATTGACCCAGATGTGGGAGCTGTTGTTCCCCGCGATCGTGACCGATACATCACTGGCCTACTACCGCGAGTACCTTGCCCGCGAGGCCCTGCGGCACGTCAAGCACGAGCCCGCGTCCTAACCGGCGCGCGCGGGCGAGGATCAACGCTCGTTGACCCAGAGATGCTCGGTCAGGTCCTGGAACGTCGCGAGTGCAATCTCGTCGTCGCTGCGCCTCAGCGCCGACCTGCTCATCAGCGCACGTACGGTCGAGCCGTCCTGGTGGGCTAATTCGACGACCAAGTTCGCCAGTCCATCGACAACCGAGAGCGCCGATTCCGTCGTCGACGCGCCGTAGAAGATATCGTGGAACTTCAGCGAAACAACGTCATCGGCGTCACGGCCGACCATCTCGGCGAACGCGCCATTGGCGAACACGATGGTGCCGTCCTGCAGGACAGCCAGCGTGGGGATCGGGAATCCGCTCCAACAACACCAGCGCCGGCAACTGCTCAAGAGTCGCCATTGGCGATTGGCTGGCCTTTATGGTTCGGCGGCGCTCCATCGCTTGATTATTGTCCATGGTGGCGTGCGTGGGCGAACCTGAGCCGAATCAAGGACTGACGATCGCTCGGGGGCGGTGCGCCTGCTTTGCCGCCACGCGTGCGGATAATGACACGCTGAAACACACGATGGCGACGTACGCCAGATGCATGCGCACGGCAACGATGCGGCCAGAAGCCGAGGAGGTTCTCATGACATCGCAAGGCGAATCGGCGGTCCTCGTCCTGGCGGCCGGGGCCGGAACCCGGATGCGCTCGGACACCCCGAAGGTGCTGCATCCCCTCGCCGGCCGCAGCATGCTGGCGCATTCGCTGCACGCGATCGCCAAGATGGCGCCGCAACACCTGGTCGTGGTGCTGGGCCAGGACCACGATCAAATCGAACAGGTCGTCGGCGAATTGGCCGGCACGCTGGGGCGTTCCATCGACACCGCAATACAAGATCGGCAGCTCGGCACCGGTCACGCGGTGCTGTGCGGCCTGTCGGCGCTGCCCGATCGAGTTCGCCGGCGTCGTCGTCGTCACCTCCGGCGACGTACCGCTGCTCGACGCCGATACGCTGGCCGATCTGGTCGCCGTGCACAACTCCCGCGGCGCGGCGGTCACCGTGTTGACCACGACACTGAGCGATCCGACCGGCTATGGCCGCACGCTGCGGACTCAGGACAACGAGGTGATCGCGATCGTCGAGCAGGCCGACGCGACACCCTCTCAGCAGGAGATCCGCGAGGTCAACGCCGGCGTGTACGCCTTCGACATCGCGGCGCTGCGATCGGCGCTGAGCCGACTGTCGGCCGACAACGCCCAACAGGAGCTGTACCTCACCGACGTCGTCTCGATCGTCCGGCAGGACGGGCAGGTGGTGCAGGCCCGGCATGTCGACGACAGCACGCTGGTCGCCGGCGTCAACAACCGGGTTCAGCTGGCCGAGTTGGCCGCTGAACTCAACCGCCGCATCGTCGCCGCCCACCAGCTGGCCGGGGTGACCATCGTCGATCCAGCCACCACCTGGATCGACGTCGACGTGACGATCGGCCGCGACACCGTCGTCCACCCCGGAACTCAGCTGCTGGGCGGCACCCGTATCGGCGGCCGGTGCACCATCGGCCCGGACACCACGCTGACCGACGTCGCCGTCGGCGACGGCGCGTCGGTGATCCGCACCCACGGCACGTCGGCGATCGATCGGTGACGGCGCGACGGTCGGCCCGTTCACCTACCTGCGGCCCGGCACCGTGCTGGGCGCCGACGGCAAGCTGGGCGCATTCGTCGAGACAAAGAACTCCACGATCGGCACCGGCACCAAAGTCCCGCACCTGACCTATGTGGGCGACGCCGACATCGGCGAGCACAGCAATATCGGCGCCTCCAGCGTTTTCGTCAACTACGACGGCACGTCCAAGCACCGCACGACGGTCGGCTCGCATGTTCGAACCGGCTCGGACACCATGTTCGTGGCCCCGGTCACCGTCGGCGACGGCGCCTACACTGGAGCCGGCACGGTGGTACGGGAGGATGTTCCGCCGGGTGCGTTGGCGGTTTCCGGCGGCCGGCAACGCAATATCGAAGGCTGGGTCGAGCGCAAGCGAGCCCGGCAGCGCAGCCGCAGAAGCCGCAGAAAAGGCCAACCGAGCACCCGAGGCCGACCAGACGCGGTGAACTCACTAATTCCCAACCCGCAAGCCCGCAACTCGGCAACCCGTCGCAGCACTTCGCTTACGATGGGTCGTTCCATTCCCTATCTCAATCCCTATCCCGATACGGCGAGGGCAGCACGGTGAGCCACGACTGGACCGACAACCGCAAGAACCTGATGCTCTTTTCTGGCCGCGCGCATCCGGAGCTGGCCGAGCAGGTGGCCAAAGAACTCGACGTCCACGTCACCGCGCAGACCGCGCGCGAGTTCGCCAACGGCGAGATCTTCGTGCGCTTCCACGAGTCGGTGCGTGGCTGCGACGCGTTCGTCCTGCAGTCCGAACCCGGCGCCGGTGAACAACTGGCTGATGGAACAGCTGATCATGATCGATGCGCTCAAGCGGGGCAGCGCCAAGCGGATCACCGCCGTCATGCCGTTCTATCCCTACGCCCGCCAAGACAAGAAGCACCGCGGCCGCGAACCGATCTCGGCGCGGCTGGTCGCCGACCTGCTCAAGACCGCCGGCGCCGACCGGATCGTGACCGTCGACCTGCACACCGACCAGATCCAGGGCTTCTTCGACGGTCCCGTCGACCACATGCGCGGGCAGAACCTGCTGACCAGCTACATCGAAGACAACTACCCCGACGGCAACATGGTCGTCGTCTCCCCCGACTCGGGCCGGGTGCGCATCGCCGAGAAATGGGCCGACGCGCTGGGCGGCGTTCCGCTGGCGTTCATCCACAAAACCCGCGATCCGCGGGTGCCCAACCAGGTGGTCTCCAACCGCGTCGTCGGCGAGGTGCAGGGCCGCACCTGCGTACTGATCGACGACATGATCGACACCGGTGGCACCATCGCCGGCGCGGTGAAGCTGCTGCACGACGACGGCGCCAAGGATGTGATCATCGCGGCCACCCACGGGGTGCTGTCCGAGCCGGCGTCCGAACGGCTCGCGGCATGCGGCGCCCGCGAAATAATCGTCACCAACACGCTGCCGATCGGTGAGGAAAAGCGGTTCCCGCAACTCACGGTGTTGTCGATCGCTCCGTTGCTGGCCAGCACGATCCGCGCGGTATTCGAAAACGGTTCGGTCACAGGACTATTCGACGGGGACGCCTAGATGGCTTCGCGTGCCCGCGACACCGTCATCTACCACAACCCCAAGTGCACGACTTCGCGTAAAGCCCTGGAGTTGCTGCGCGACAGCGGTGTTGAACCCAGGATCGTGCAGTATCTCAAGACACCGCCGTCCCGTGACGAGCTGGTGAGGATGATCCGCGATGCCAGGATCGATGTGCGCAGCGCGGTCCGCAAACGCGAGTCGCTATACGCCGAGCTGAATCTGGCCGATGCGAGCGACGACCAATTGCTCGACGCCATGGCCGAACATCCCATCCTCATCGAACGGCCGTTTGTCGTCACACCGAAAGGCACGCGGCTGGCTCGTCCGATTGGACAAGGTTCGCGAGATCCTGTGAGAGCCGGGTTGTGCAGAGCCGCGCTCGCGGTCCTGGCTCTGACCGTTGTCGCCGGTCGGCTGTGGACCGAAAACTCCCGATTACCAGTCGATCTGGACGACGACCACGACCGCGACTCCGACGACGACGACGGAAGCACCCGTACCGTTTGCGCAGTATCTGAAAGACAGCGGGATAACCGGTGAGCCGGTGGCGCCGGACAAGCTGACCGACCTGACCGTGTCGATTCCGACACCGCCGGGCTGGCAGAAAGCGGACAAGCCGAACATCGCGCCCACCACCGAGGCCATCGCCAAGGGTGACAATTTTCCGACCGCCATGCTGATGGTCTTCAAACTGAGCGGAGATTTCGACGCCGCCGAGTTGGTCAAGCACGGCAACGCCGATGCCACGCTCGCGGACAACTTCAAACTGCTCGACCAGTCCGCCGCCAACTTTCACGGCTTTCCGTCGTCGATGATCGAAGGCAGCTACGACCTGGGCGGCCAACGGTTGCACACCTACAACCGGATCGTCATCCCAACCGGATCGGCGCCCGACCGTCAGCGCTACCTGGTCCAGCTCGCGGTCACCAGCCTGGCCGAACAGGCAGTGCCCGATGCGGACGCCATCCAGGCGATCATCCACGGATTCACCGTCGCGGCGAAGTAGTCGTCGGCCCGCAACGCCACTTCACTAGTGTGTTTGCCATGACGTCGTGGACCGCCGCAGACCTGCCCTCATTCGCCGGACGTACCGTCATCGTGACCGGCGCCAACAGCGGCCTCGGCGCGGTGACGGCCCGCGAGCTGGCCCGCGTCGGTGCTCAGGTCATCCTGGCCGTACGCAACACCGGAAAGGGCGAAGCCGCCGCCCGGGACATGACCGGAGACGTCGAGGTGCGCCGACTCGACCTGCAGGATCTGGCCTCGGTGCGGCAGTTCGCCGACGGGGTGGACGCCGTCGACGTCCTGGTCAACAACGCCGGCGTGATGGCCGTCCCGCATTCGGTGACCGCCGACGGCTTCGAGTCGCAGATCGGCACCAACCATCTCGGTCATTTCGCGCTGACCAACCTGCTGTTGCCCAAGCTCACCGACCGAGTGGTGACCGTCTCGTCGTTGATGCACTGGATGGGTTACATCTCGCTCCGGGACCTGAACTGGACGTCGCGGCCCTACTCGGCGTGGGTGGCCTACGGCCAGTCCAAGCTGGCCAACCTGCTGTTCACCAGCGAGCTGCAGCGGCGCCTGCAAGTCGGCCGGCTCGCCGCTGCGTGCGCTGGCCGCCCACCCCGGTTACTCGCACACCAACCTGCAAGGGCGGACCGGGCGCAAGTTCGGCGACGCGGTGATGTCCGTTGCTACCCGCGTGCTGGCCACCGACGCCGACTTCGGCGCCCGGCAAACGCTGTATGCCGCCTCCCAGGACCTGCCGGGCGACAGCTTCATCGGCCCGAGCTTCGGCATGGCCGGACGCAGCCGGCCGGTCGGGCGCAGCCCGCTGGCCAAACGCACCGGCACCGGCAGCGCTCTGTGGGAGCTGTCCGAACGGCTCACGGAGACCAAATTTCCGCTCTGAGGTGCTGATGCGCTAACCTGACCGGGCGTCACGGCGAGGGTGGCCTGCGGCGAACTCCGCATACCACCGTTATCGACGGGGACCGATACCGGCCAATTCAGCGGTTGTCGCGATTCTCGCCGTGCCAGGAAAACTGACACAGGAGCGACACCATGGCTAAATCTGCGAACGAGCTGACCGTCTCGGTACGGACCCAGACCGGCAAAGGCGCGTCCCGGCGGGCGCGACGCGACGGCAAGATTCCCGCCGTCCTCTACGGTCACGGGGCCGACCCGCAGCATCTGGAACTGCCCGGACACGACTTCGCCGCGGTGCTGCGGCACTCCGGCACCAACGCGGTGCTGACCCTCGACATCAACGGCAAAGAGCAGCTGGCATTGACCAAGGCGCTGGCGATCCACCCGATCCGCCACACCATCCAGCACGCCGATCTGCTGGTCGTGCGTCGCGGCGAGAAGGTGGTCGTCGAGGTCGGCATCGACGTCCAGGGCGATGCCGCGTACGGCACCTTGGTCACCCAGGAGGCCAACACCATCGAGATCGAGGCCGAGGCGCTGTCGATTCCCGAGGAGTTGGTCGTCTCGGTCGAAGGCGCCGAACCCGGTACCCAGTTCACCGCGGGCCAGATCACGCTGCCGCCGGGCGTCACCCTGATATCCGATCCTGATCAGCTGGTCGTCAACGTGGTGATCGCGCCGACCGCCGAGGAGCTCGAAGCCGAGGGCGCCGGCGAGGTGGCCGAGGCCGAGGAGCCGGCCGAGGAGGCCGCCGAAGAGGCCGAGGCGTCCGAGTCCGAGTCCGAATCCGAATAATTCATGGCCGGCCCGCTATTGGTGGTCGGCCTGGGCAACCCGGGGCCAAACTACGCCCAGACCCGGCACAACCTGGGGTTCATGGTCGCCGACCGGCTCGCCGCCCGGCTGGGTTCAGCGTTCAAGGCGCACAAGCGTTCCGGCGCGGAGATCGTCACCGGCCGGCTCGGTGGGCGTTCGGTGGTGCTGGCCAAGCCGCGCTGCTACATGAACGAGTCCGGCCGCCAAGTGGGCCCACTGGCCAAGTTCTATTCGGTGCCGGCGGCTGACGTGCTGGTCATCCACGACGACCTGGACATCGACTTCGGTCAGATCCGGCTGAAGATCGGCGGCGGCGAGGGTGGTCACAACGGGCTGCGCTCGATCGCTTCCGCGTTGGGCACCAAGGACTTTCAGCGGGTGCGGATCGGGATCGGCCGACCGCCGGGTCGCAAGGATCCGGCGGCGTTTGTGCTGGAGAACTTCACCGCCGCCGAACGCCCGGAGGTGCCGACGCTGTGCGAGCAGGCGGCCGACGCCACCGAGCTGCTCATCGAGTTGGGGCTGGAGCCGGCCCAAAACCGGGTCCACGCCTGGTAATTCGCGCGAGCAGACATAAAAGCGCCGATTTGCGCGGCGTGTCGGGGGCTTTTGCGTCTGCTCGTCGATATTAGGTGACCAGGGTGACGGAGTTGGCCCGTCGCAGCTTGCCCGACGGCGTCTTCGGGATCGTCCCGGGACCGAGCACCACGACGTTGCGGGGCCGCACGTCGACCTCGCTGACGACCTCGTGCGCCACCTGATGCTCGATGCGACGCACTTCGGCGGGATCCTCGAAGGCGTTGGACTCGACCGCGACGGCGAAGGTCTCCCGGGCATGCCCGGCGTCGAGCCGCACGGCGACCGCGCAGCCCGGCCGAACACCGGCGACGCGGCCCGCGGCCCGCTCGATGTCGGTCGGGTAGATGTTGCGGCCGGCCATGATGATGACGTCCTTGACCCGACCGCACACCACGATGTGACCGTTCTCCATCAGGTAGCCGAGGTCGCCGGTGTCATACCAGCCGTGCTCGTCCTGGGCCGGGATGAACCCGCCCATCGTGGTGTAGCCGGGGGTCACCGGTTCACCGCGCAGCTCGATCACCCCGACGCCGCGGGTCGGCAGCACGGCGCCGTCGTCGTCGACGATGCGGGCCTCGATGCCCGTCAGCAGCGGACCGAGCGACGCCAGCCGGCGGGTGTTGCCCTTGGTGGCCGGCACCGCGCGGCGCAGCGCGGCCAACAGATCGGCGTCCACCTCGTCGACCACCAGGCCGTCGCCGAGTTCGGAGAACGACACCGCCAGGGTCGTCTCGGCCATGCCGTAGGCGGGCATCACGGCCTCGGGCCGCAGCCCGAACGGCTTGCCGGCGTCGATCAGGTCCTCGACGTCGGCGGGGTCCACCGGTTCGGCACCCGACAGCGCAAAACGCAGCGACGACAGGTCGAACTGACCAGGGGTGGCCTGGTTGCGCAGCCGCTTGGCGAACAGCGCGTAGGCGAAGTTCGGGGCGGCCGTCATGGTGCCCCCGTATTTGTCGATCAGCTTGGCCCACAGCAGCGTGTCGCGCAGGAAGTCCATCGGGGTGACCTTGACCAGCTCGACGCCGAAGTACATCGGCACGGTCAAGAAGCCGACCATGCCCATGTCGTGGAAGCACGGCAGCCAGCTGAGCATCACGTCGTTGCCGCTGGGATCCATCTTGGCGCCGATGAACATCGCCTCGGCGTTGGAGTAGATGTTGCGGTGCGTGATGTGCACCGCCTTCGGCGAACCGGTGGAGCCGGACGTCAGCTGCATCAGCGCCAGGTCGTCCTCATCGGTGTCGATGGGGTCGATCGGGTCGGACGCCAGCAGCTGCTCGACGGTCAGCACCTTGAGACCGCGTTGCTCGAGCACCGGCGCGGCCGGCATGAACGGGTCGGAGACGATCACCGCCTTCGCCTCGATCATGTCGACGACGGTGGTGGTGTCCTTTGCCCACAGCTCGAGGTCGGTGCGCGGCGTGGGCTGATGCAGCATGGTCAGGCTGGCGCCGCGCATCCACAGCCCCTGCGCCGTCGGCGCGATTTCCACCGGCGCGCCGGCCAGCACTCCGACCGCGTCACCGTGGCCGATGCCGGCCGCCGCCAGGCCGCCGGCCACTCGGCGGGCACGCTGGTGGACCTCCAGCCAGGTGTGCCGGATCGGCTGGTGCGGTTCGCCGGTCACCATGCCCTTGGTGCTCTCGTGAGCGTTGCGGAACATGTTCTCGGTAAACCTGCTCACGGTAGCCTCCTTGGTTCCGGCGCCGACGCCCAGCGTTTAATGCTGCGCCTGCTCAACCACACTTTGGTGCACCCGCACGCCCACAATTGGGCAGCGATTTCGTCTCGAATCGGTGATGAAGCGGTTACCTCACGCAACGTTGCGGTCGCGGCGAGGGCACGGCGGCCGACCGGGTTCGAACAACGCCCGCCGGCATGATCGGCGGGCGCAGGAACCAGGCGCATGTCTTGACCGGTATTTGTCACCGTCGAACATCTTAAACTCCTCTTAAGTAACTGCCAAACTCACGGGTGAAATCGGGTCTATCTCACATGCCCGTGGCGGGTGCCGGCACTACCCGCGCGCCGTGCACAGGCCCGCTGGCAACGCGCACAGTCCGGCAGACACCGGCCCCGGAAAGCTCGGTGCCGACGTCCACCGCAGCGGGAGCCGACCGGCACAGGAAGGTACAGGTCGGTCCGGAGCCCGACACGATGCCGGCCAGCGCGCCCGCCTCGACGCCGGCGCGCAAGACCCGGCGCAAGCCCGGGTCCATGCTCACCGCGGCCGCCTGCAGCTCGTTACCCAGCAGCGGCGCCAGCTGCTCCGGGTCGCCGGCCGCCAGTGCCGCCAGGACCGGACCAGGTTCGTCGAGCCTTGGCGGCGTCCCGACTTCTCTGAGCCGGTCCAGCTCGGTGAACACCGCCGGGGTGGACAACCCGCCCTCGGCGAACGCCAGCACCCAATGGAAGATGTTCCGGGCCAGCACCGTTGCCAGCTCCTCGCCGCGACCGGTGCCCAGCGCGGTACCGCCGTGCAGGGCGAACGGGACATCGCTGCCCAGCTTCGCGGCAAGCATGTGCAGATCGCGGCGCGGCACCCCGAGTTCCCACAGCGAGTTGATCGCGACCAGCACGGCTGCCGCGTCTGCGCTGCCACCCCCCATCCCGCCGGCCACCGGGATGGATTTGTCGATGGCGATCGAGACGTCGGGCGCCCGGCCCACGTGATCAGCCATCAGTTCGGCGGCCTGCCAGGCCAGATTGCGCTCGTCGAGGGGTAACTGGTCGGCACCCTCCCCGCTGATCTCGAGCGAGAGCACATCGCCGTTGCGGACGGTGATCTCGTCGACCAGCGAGACCGCGTGAAACACCGTCGTCAGGTCGTGATAACCGTTATCGCGCCGGTCGCCGACGGCCAGGTAGAGGTTGATCTTGCCGGGCGCCCGAACGGTAACCGACCCAGTGGGCACCCACTGAGCAGCGGTGTTTGGGTCCATCGGCATCGCACGAGACTTTATCCCCCGCGCCCGGCAAACCCCTACCGTGGCCCGTCAGCTCGCCGAGGCGTGCCGTTGCGAAAGCCCCCGGCGCCCGGTATCTCCGTCGCCGCCGGCTTCACCCGAGCGCTGATACAGCCGCACGAATTCGTCGATGGTCAGCGTCTCACCCCGGCGCGCCGGGTCGATGCTGGCGGCGAGCAACCGGCTCGCCGATTCGTTGCCCGAACCCGCCCACTCGACGAACGCATTGCGAGATGTCTTGCGCCGCTGGGCAAATGCGATATCAACAAGTTTGAACACGTTTTGACGGAAGGCCTTATCGGTCGGCCAGGGCGGGTTTGCATGCCGGTCGATGCGCACCAGCCCGGAATAGACGCGCGGAATGGGCCAGAAGACGGTCGGCGACACCATGCCGTGGCGGCGGACCTGTCCGTAGAAGCGGACCTTGACGCTGGGGACGCCGTACTCCTTGCCGCCCGGTTCGGCCGCCAGCCGTTCGGCGACCTCGGCCTGCACCATCACCGTCACGGTGCGCAGCGACGGGAATTCGGCGAGCAGATGCAGCAGCGCCGGAACGGCGACGTTGTAGGGCAGATTCGCCACCACCGCTGTCGGCTCGGCAGCGAGATCGGCGGGCCCGATCGACAGCACGTCGCGGTTCAGCACGGTCAGCCGGTGGACTTCGCTGTGCGAATGCTGGGCAATGGTCTTCGGCAGCCTGCCGGCCAGCACCGGGTCGATCTCGACGGCGCTGACCGTGGCCCCGCGGTCCAGCAGCGCCAGCGTGAGCGATCCCAGACCGGGGCCGACCTCAAGGACGTGATCCTGCCGGTTGACTCCGGAGGACGACACCACGCGGCGCACGGTGTTGGCGTCGTGAACGAAGTTCTGTCCCAACGATTTGCGGGGCCGGAATTCGAGTTCTTTGGCCAGCCTGCGGATCTCGGTGCGCCCGAGTAACCGGATGGTCAGCGCGCACCCGCTCTTCCGCTGCACACCGGCCATGCTCCCCAACCCTGGCGAGCCCGCGTCACCTCCGCGACGGCGATCTGCTCTTCCCGGGTCGCCAGGTCGGCGCGCGGGGCGAACCGCAAACCACCGTTGCGCTCCCAGGTGTTCTGGTCGAACTGCACGCCGCCGTAGTAGCCGTTTCCGGAGTTGATCGCCCAGTTCCCGCCGGCCTCGCACCGCGAAATGGCATCCCAGATCACGCCGTTGCCGACCTCGGGGACGTCGGTGCCCGGCTTGGTTCCGACCCGCACCACCGCCTCGCGCGCGGGGGTGATCACGTGGCTGGCAACCGGCAGCCGGCCGGTTTCCACACCGTTGACCTTGGACACCGCGAAGGTCACGTCCTGGGTGCCCGGGCTGCCCGGGTCCTGGACGATCTCACGGTCCTTGTTCATCTCCGGGTCCTCGATCCGGCGCTTCGGCGGAACCAGCGGCACCCGCTCGGTGATCTTCTCGATGCGGTTACGTGTCACCTGAATGTGCATGCCGTCGATCACCGGCGCCGCCGCGCCGGGAGTGACCTGGTCGCTTTGCAGCAGCGGCGCCCCGATGGCGGCCAGCAGGTCGACGACCCTGGCCGCGGCCAGGTGCACGTTGCGCACCGCACCGGCGTCGTCGAGTTCGACCGTCTTGGCGCTGACGACCGGCAGCGCCATGCCGGCCAGCGGAACGCGGCTGCCTCGCGAGGCCGCGGCCGGAGCCGTGTCGGTCATCGCCAGCTGGGCCAGCGCCTCGTCGACCGTGGACGCGGTCGTCCACACCTGCTTGGCGTTCTGGCCATCCAGCGAGATCTGTAGCGGTCGGCTGCGCCGCAGCACGATGTTTTCGGCGTTGCGGACTCGCTCGCCGGCGGCGGGATAAAGGTCGTCACGCTCGCTGACGTTGAACCCGTTCTCCCTGATGATGTCGATCACCCGCGACTTCATGGTCGTCACGGTCATATCGGTTCCATCGACGCTCAGCGTCACCGTTTTGTAGTCGGCGACCGCATAGCCACCGGCGAAGGCCAAGACCAGCAATAGACCCGCGACAAGGAGCCGCAGAGCCGGTGAGGGAGCCTGATGGAGTTTCGTAAGTACGTTGTTCAACGCGCGTGTATCCCCGACCTCAGCAACCACTTGGGCAGCAGTTCGTCAACAAAGCAAAAGGCCCACCCGGGGCCTCACCGTTCGATCACAAGACGGTAACGAACCGGCCTAGATAGAGCAACTCCGGGGCAACCCGATTAACGGACTCTTAACCCCTCACGGCTAATCCGTAGGCCCCGCGGGCATTGTCGGTAGTGACCTCGGCCAGTTCGTCGGCCGGCCGATCGACGAGCTCGGCCAGCGCCCGCACAGTGTAGGGCAGGCAGTATGGCTCGTTCGGCGCGCCCCGGTACGGATGCGGTGTCAGGAACGGCGCATCGGTCTCCACCAGCAGCTGCGCCTCGGGGATCAGCGGGACGGCTTCCCGCAGCTCACGGGCGTTGCGGAAACTCACCGTGCCGGACAGGCTGACCAGCCATCCGGCGTCGACGCAGGCGCGGGCCATGTCGGGGCCCGAGGAGAAGCAGTGAAAGATCACCGTGTCCGGTGCGCCCTCGGCACGCAGCACATCGAGCACCTCGGCGTCGGCCTCCCGGTTGTGGATCATCAGCGGTTTGCCGCTCCGCTTGGCGAGGTCGATATGCCACGCGAAGGCCTCCCGCTGCACCGCCGGCTCCGCGCAGCCCTCGAGCCGGCCCGGCCAATACAGATCCATGCCGGTCTCACCGACCGCCACCACTCGCGGGTGGGCGACCAATCGCTCGATCTCGGCGCGGGCCGTATCGGTGAGCGCGGCGGCGCGAGTCGGGTGCAGCGCCACCGCGGCGTAGACCCGCGGATCCCAGTCGGCGGCCCGTGTCACCCAGCGCGCCGAGGCCAGGTCGTCGGCAATGGTGACCACCGCGACCACGCCGACGGCCGCCGCGCGGTCGACGATCGCGCGCACGTCGTCAGCGTCCTGTGCGCCGCACGCGTCGAGGTGGGTGTGCGCGTCGATCAGCGGGCGCAACGGCTCGGGGGCCGGCGGCCGTTCTTGTTTACCGAGCCGTTTGGAACCCACGCGCACACATTAGGGTGGCACGCAATGCTGAAGACGCGGCCCTACTACATCACCACGGCGATCACGTACCCGAACGGCGACCCGCACATCGGGCACGCCTATGAGTACATCGCCACCGATGCCATCGCCCGCTTCAAGCGGCTCGACGGCTTCGACGTGCGCTTCCTGACCGGAACCGACGAGCACGGGCTGAAGATGGCGCAGGCGGCTGCCGCCGAAGGGATTTCGCCGCGCGAACTGGCCAAGCGGAACTCCGATGTGTTTCAGCGGCTGCAGGAGAAGCTCAATATCTCCTTCGACCGGTTCATCCGGACCACCGATGCCGATCACCACGAGGCGTCGAAGGCGATCTGGCAGCGGATGGCCGATGCCGGCGACATCTACCTGGACAGCTACGCCGGCTGGTATTCGGTGCGCGACGAGCGTTACTTCACCGAAGACGAAACGACTCTCGACGCCACCGGCACTCGCATCGCGGTGGAAACCGGTACCCCGGTCACCTGGACCGAAGAGCAGACCTATTTCTTCCGGCTGTCGGCGTACGGCGACAAGCTGCTAGCTCACTACGAGGCGAATCCGGACTTCATCGGACCCCAGGTGCGGCGCAACGAAGTGGTCAGCTTCGTCTCCGGCGGGCTCAACGACCTGTCGATATCGCGCACGTCGTTCGACTGGGGCGTGCCCGTTCCGGACCACCCCGACCACGTCATGTACGTCTGGGTCGACGCGCTGACCAACTACCTGACCGGAGTCGGCTACCCGGACACCGATTCCGAGTTGTTTCGCCGCTATTGGCCGGCCGACGTGCACATGATCGGCAAGGACATCATCAGGTTCCACGCCGTCTTCTGGCCGGCATTTCTGATGTCCGCCGGAATTGAGCTCCCGAGAAGGGTTTTCGCGCACGGCTTCGTGCTCAACAGCGGCGAGAAGATGAGCAAGTCGGTGGGCAACGTGATCGATCCCGTCGCTCTCGTCGAGCAGTTCGGCGTCGACCAGGTGCGCTACTTCTTCCTGCGCGAAGTGCCCTTCGGCCAGGACGGCAGCTACAGCGAAGAGGCGATCATCGCCCGGACCAACGCCGATCTGGCCAATGAATTAGGCAACCTGGCGCAACGGTCGCTGTCGATGGTGGCCAAGAATCTCGACGGGATCGTCCCGACGCCGGGAGGTTTCACCACCGACGACACCGAACTGCTGACCGCCGCCGATGGCCTGCTCGACCGAGTACGCGCCGAGTTCGACTCCCAGGCAATGCATTTGGCGCTGGAAGCGATTTGGCTGATGCTCGGCGCGGCGAACAGGTACTTTTCGGCACAGCAGCCGTGGGTGCTGCGCAAAAGCGATTCGGAGGCAGACCAGACCCGTTTCGCCACCGTGCTCTACACCACCTGCGAGGTGGTGCGAATCGCGGCGCTGTTGATTCAGCCGGTGATGCCCGAGTCGGCGGGCAAGTTGCTGGACTTGCTCGGCCAGCCGCAAGACCAGCGGACGTTCGCCGCGGTCGCTACGCGTTTGACACCCGGGACGGCGCTGCCGTCACCCACCGCCGTGTTCCCGCGCTATCAGGTTGACTGAGTGAGGCGAACGCGGACGGTCACGCGCCCCTTGTCGTCTCGGTGAGCTACGGCATGTCCGGCACGCTCGGCTCCGTCCAGCGTCAGCGAAATCGGGCCGCCTTCGCCGACGAAGTTGCGCCACCACGTCTTGGCGTCGGGCAAGTTTGCGGCGATCTCGATCTCGTCACCGCGGCGGCGGTATGCCACCGGAGTACTGAACGTCCGTCCCGAACGCCGCCCCGTGTAGGTGATCATCGTGACACTGCGCCGCAGTCGCGCCCCGAGGCGGGGCGAGTTCGCTATAGCCGCCACCGGCGCGTTGAACAGCGGGCCCGCGCGCATGATTAACCGCTTGTAATTGACCATTTTCTTGTTTCCTTTCGATTACTCGGTGCCGCAGTTCAGATCAGCAGCGTCAAGCACAGTGCCGCAACCGCCAGACCCTGCAATGTGGCCCTGATTACGATCACTTTGTCCCAGTTACGTTGCAGCGCACGGGCGTCCGTCGGCAAATCGGGATGATCGGCCCCGGCGGTCAGTTGCTGGTTGATCGGCTTGCTCACTCGCAGGTAGAGCAGCAGCCAAATCAGCAGCAGGCCAAGGGCGAAACCAGCCGTGCCGGCTTGCGTCCAGTGGCCGGACGCCGCGGCGAATGCCGCACTGGTCGCCGCGGCCGCCATGCCCAGCACCCCGGGCACCGGCATCCGCCGGTCGCCGTAGCGATGGATGTTGCCCATCACCGCGAGCAGGGCCCGGTCGTCGACCCGGGCCAGCGCGGGCCGTTGCACCATCGCACAGAACACGTCGGTGCCGTAGACCACCGCGGTGCCCAACACCGCGATCAGGGCGAACCAGCCAGCAGGTTGTGTCATCGCACTCTCCTCTTCCCTCTTCCGATTAGGTGTTAGCAACGCTAACCCCTGGCATTGATCGTGTCAATAGCATTGCTAGTTTTTATATCGGCGCTAACATGACTCCATGGCCATCGAAGACCGTCGAGCCCGGGAGCGGGCCGCGCGACGCCAGCTCATCACCAGCACCGCACGCAAGCTGGCCGAAGCGGAGGGTTGGGACGCCGTCACCACCCGCCGGCTTTCCACCGAGATCGAGTACAGCCAGCCGGTGCTGTACAAGCACTTCTCCAGCATGGACGGAATCGTCGCCGCGGTCGCCGTGCAGGGATTCGGTGAGCTCGCCGACGCGCTCTCGTCGGCGCGCCGCGGTGCCACCGACGGCCGGGACGCCTTGGCACGAGTCGCCCACGCGTTCATCGGGTTTGCCCACGACAACCCGGCGCTGTTCGACGCGATGTTCACCCGCGCCACCACGCTGCGCTTCGCGGCCGACGACACCCCGGCCGAGTTGAACGCGGCCTTCGCCGAGCTGCGTGCGGCGGTGGACCTGGTCGCAGGCACGCGGGACGCCGACACCCTCACCGAGGTGGTGTGGGCGGCGCTGCACGGGTTGATCACCCTCGACCGCGGTGGCCGGTTACGGCCGGAGTATCGGGCCGCGCGCGTCGATCTGCTGGTCGCTGCGTTTTCGCGGCCGACGACGTGAGCCTGGTCACAGCCGCCGAAACCCTGTCACATCCGCGCCTTCGGCGGTGTCTCAAGGGCAAAACAACCCCGAGAACAGGAGACAGCAATGACCGACCAGCGCACTCACATCGTCGTGATCGGTGGCGGATACGCCGGCACGCTGGCCGCCAACCACCTGCGGCTGCGGGCCGACGTCGAGATCACTTTGGTCAATCCACGTCCGGTCTTCGTCGAGCGAATCCGGTTGCATCAGTTGGCCGCCGGCAGCGGCACCGCCGCCGTCGACTACGGCACGCTGCTTGGCGAGGACATCCGGCTGATCGTCGACAGCGCCGAGCGGATCAACAGCAGCCGACCGCACAGATCGAACTGACCTCCGGCGGGTGCTGGACTACGACTACCTGATCTACGCCGTCGGCAGCACCGGCGTGGTGCCCGTCAGCGGTGCCCGGCGCAGTCGAATTCGCCTACCCGGTTGCTGAATTCGAGCATGCCGAACGGCTGCGTGACGCACTGGACGAGCTGCATCCCGACGCACCCGTGGCGGTGATCGGCGCCGGATTGACCGGCATCGAAACGGCCTCCGAGCTGGCCGAGCAGCGCCGCGTGACCCTGGTCTGCGGCGGCGTGCTGGGGCCGTCGCTGAGCGGGCGGGTCGGCGTTCGGTGGCGAAGTGGCTGCGCCGCCTCGGTGTCGACGTGCTCGAGACGGCCGTGGTCCGCGAAGTCCGCCCGGACGCCGTCGTGCTCACCGACGGCGCGATCCTGCCCAGCGCTGGTGACGGTGTGGACGGCGGGCTTCGGCGTTCCGGAGCTGGCCTCCCGCAGCGGCCTTCGCACCGACCCGCTGGGCCGGCTGCTCACCGATGAAACACTGACCAGCGTGGACGACCCGCGCATCGTGGCGGCCGGAGACGCCGCCGCACCCGTCCGGCCAGCCGCTGCGGATGAGCTGCCAGGCGGCGGGGCCGCTGGGAGTCCAGGCCGCCAACACGGTGCTGAGCCGCATCGCCGGCACCAAACCGGCAGCGCTCAGCCAGGCGTTCATCGGGCAGTGCGTCAGCCTGGGCCGCTCGTATGCCACCTTCCAGATCGCCCGCAGCGACGACACTCCGGTGAACGCTGTCGTCGGCGGCCGGGTCGCCGCGTCGCTCAAAGAGGCGATCTGCAAGGCGACGGTGTGGGCGATTCGTCGTGAGGCCGCCAAGCCCGGGTCGTACTTCTGGCTCAAGGGCGGAAAGCGGCCCGAGCAGCCGGCGAACGATGCGGTCGACGGTGCGGTGACCACCTCCGACGAACACGCCGAACGGTTCATGCTGCTGCGGCCGTTGCTGTTCACCATCGCCTACGAAATCCTCGGCTCGGCAACCGAATCCGATGACGTGCTGCAGGACAGCTATCTCCGCTGGGCGCAGGTGGACATCTGCGAGTCGTGCACGACACCAAGTCCTACCTGGCCCGGCTGGTCACCCGTCAGGCGCTCAACGCGCTGCGTGCCGGGGCCCGGCGGCGGGAGGACTACGTGGGACCGTGGCTGCCCGAGCCGCTGCTGCTCGAGGAGCAGGACCCGTCGGCCGATGTCGTACTGGCCGAATCGGTTTCGATGGCGATGCTGGTGCTGCTGGAGACCTTGAGCCCCGACGAACGCGCGGTGTTCGTGCTGCGCGAGGTGTTCGGATTCGACTACGACGAAATCGCCTCCGCTGTAGGCAAATCGGTGGCGGCGGTGCGGCAGGTCGCGCATCGGGCCCGCGAACACGTGCAGGCCCGACGCAGGCGCTTCGCCCCGGTGGACCCGGAGCAAAACGCGCGGATCGCCGCGGAGTTCATGGCCGCGGCGGCCGGCGGCGACGTCCGGGCAGTGATGTCGATGCTGGCCCCCGACGTGGTGTGGACCGCCGACAGTGGCGGCAAGGCCAGCGCGGCTCGCCGACCGGTGATCGGGGCCGAGAAGGTCGCCAGGGCAGTCGTCGGGCTGGTCGGCCGGGGACTGCAACTGCCCGACGTCAGGGCGGAAATGGTGATCTGCAATGCCGCGCCGGCGGTGCTGATCTACGCGGCCGGCCGGCTGGAGGGTGTTTTCACCGTTGAGATCATCGACGGCAAGATCACCAACTTCTACGCGATGCGCAATCCCGACAAGCTGGCGGCCGCTACGACCGTGCGCCACATCAGCCGCAGCTGAGATCTGCCAAGCTGGGGTGGTGAGAATCGACCGGCTCGGCGATCTTGGCGCCGCACCCGAGGTGCTGCGGGCCATCGGCGACGCCACCAGCCGGCTGGGCCTGCCGCCGCCGGCCGCGCTGACCGGTGACTGGTTCGGCGCGCTGGCGGTGATCGCGCCGAGCGTGTCGATACAACCGGTCGACCCCGCCGAGGCATTCGCCGTGCGACCGGGCGCATATGGCCTCGCGGTCGGCGGCGGCTGGATCGGCTACCTGTCCTACCCGGACCCGGGCGCCGACGGGCGGCCCGCCCGGATACCCGAAGCCGCCGGCGGGTGGACGGACTGCGTGTTGCGCTGCGGCCGTGACCGGCAATGGTGGTACGAGAGCCTGTCCGGCGCGGCGATGCCCGATTGGCTGGCAGAAGTCTCGGCGGCGCCTACGCCGCCCGGTACCGGCACGGCCGTACCGGATCGACTGGGACACGGCCGACCGGCGGGCGCACCGCAGCGGGGTGCTGGCCTGCTTGGAGGCCATCCGCGCCGGCGAGGTTTACCAGGCCTGCGTCTGCACACAGTTCGCCGGCACGATCGCCGGGGAACCGCTGGACTTCTTCATCGACGGCGTCGCGCGCACCGCGCCGGCGCGGGCAGCATATGTGGCCGGACCCTGGGGCGCGGTGGCATCGCTGTCGCCGGAACTCTTTTTGCGCCGTCGTGGTGACGTCGTCACGTCGAGCCCGATCAAGGGCACGCTGCCGCTCGATGCTCCCCCGTCGGCGCTGAGAGCCTCGGTCAAGGACGTCGCCGAGAACATCATGATCGTCGACCTGGTCCGCAACGACCTGGGCCGGGTTGCGGTCACCGGATCGGTCACCGTGCCCGAGCTACTGGTGGTTCGGCCCGCCCCGGGAGTGTGGCACCTGGTGTCGACGGTGTCGGCGCAGGTGCCGGTCGAGCTGCCGACGTCGGCACTGCTCGACGCCGCATTCCCCCCGGCCTCGGTTACCGGCACGCCCAAACTGCGTGCGCGACAACTTATTTCACAGTGGGAGCAATCCAGACGCGGAGTATATTGCGGCACAGTCGGTTTGGCGTCACCGGTAGCCGGCTGTGAGCTCAACGTCGCGATCCGCACCGTGGAATTCGACACCGCGGGCGATGCGGTGCTGGGGTCCGGCGGCGGGATCACCGCCGACTCCGACGCCGACGCCGAATGGGACGAATGCCTGCACAAGGCGGCACCGATCCTCGGGGCGGGCGCCGCCTCAGCTGCGCGATCGCAGCACCGCGTCGTAGAGCTCACGCCGTGACGACGCTCCCGGCGTAGCCGCAATCACCTGCGCGCAGGCGTCTTTGACGCCCATGCCCGCAGCGGCCAGAGCCTCGACCTCAGCAACCAGCGCCGGCAGGTCAGCGCGGACAGTGGCCCCGGCCAGCACGACGGTGATCTCGCCCAGCACGCCGTCGGCCGCCCAGGTCATCAGTTGCGCCAACGATCCGCGCACCACTTCCTCGTGCACCTTGGTCAGCTCTCGGCACACCGCCGCACGGCGATCCCCGCCGAGCTGTTCGACCGCGTCGCGCAGACATGCGGGCAGCCGGCGCGGTGATTCGAAAAACACCGTCGTGCGCGATTCGTCAGCCAGCGATGCCAGCCACGCGCTTCGCGCCGCCTGCTTGCGTGGTGCGAAGCCCTCGAAACAGAACTTGTCCGACGGCAGCCCCGAGACCGCCAGCGCGGTGATCACCGCCGAAGGACCGGGGAGACAACTCACCGGCAGCCCGGCGTCCAGGCAGGCCAGCACCAGCCGGTGGCCTGGGTCGTTGATCAGCGGCATCCCGGCGTCACTGACGACCAGCACCGTGGCGCCTGCGCTGATCTCGTCGAGGAGCTCAGGCACCCGAGACGCCTCGACGTGATCGAAGAAGCTGACGATCTTCCCGCCGATCGCAACATCGAGCGCCTTGGCCAGTGTCCGCACCCGGCGGGTGTCCTCGGCAGCCACGATGTCAGCCGACGACAGGGCGGCCATCAGCCGCGGTGACGCATCATGCGGCTGGCCCAACGGCGTCGCGCCCAGCAACAGTCGACCACCGGTCATGGCGGACAGCCTACGATCAGTCTTGATGACCCGCGCCGACGACGATGCAGAGCGCAGCGATGAGGAGGAGCGGCGCACATGACCATCGCCCCGCCCGATGAACTCGTCGCTACCGAGCGGGCAGTACCCGTTATCAGCCCCGGGCCGATCCTGCCGGTGCCCGATTTCGGGCCCGTCGACCGCTTGGAGGGCTGGGTCGTCACCGCCGTGATCACCGCCCTTGCGGCGGTGACCCGGACGGTGAACCTGGGTTCGCCGACCGATGCCGGCACACCGATTTTCGACGAGAAGCATTACGCGCCACAGGCATGGCAGATGCTGCACAACCATGGCGTGGAGGACAACCCGGGGTACGGGCTGGTCGTTCATCCGCCGGTGGGCAAGCAACTGATCGCGATCGGCGAGGCCCTCTTCGGCTACAACGGGCTGGGCTGGCGATTCACCGGCGCGGTACTCGGTGTTTTGCTGGTGGCGCTGGTCGTGCGGATCGTGCGACGGATCAGCCGCTCTACGCTGGTCGGCGCAATCGCCGGACTGCTGCTCATCGGCGACGGGGTCAGCTTTGTCGCGGCGCGCACCGCCCTGCTCGACGGTTTCCTGGCCTTCTTCGTGGTCGCCGCGTTCGGGGCGCTGATCGTCGACCGCGATCAGGTGCGCGAGCGCATGCACGTCGCGCTGACCGAGGGCCGCAGCAACGAGACGGTATGGGGACCGCGGCTGGGTGTGCGTTGGTGGCGGTTCGGCGCCGGGGTGCTGCTCGGTTTGGCTTGTGGGACAAAGTGGTCCGGGCTGTACTTCGTGGTGTTCTTCGGGTTGATGTCGTTGGCGTTCGACATGGCGGCACGCCGCCAATATCGGGTGCTACGGCCGTGGCTGGGTGTGATCCGCCGCGACGTGGGTCCCACCGCATATGCGTTGCTGCTCATCCCATTTGGGGTGTACCTGGCCAGCTACGCGCCATGGTTCGCCTCCGAGACAGCGATCGATCGACACGAAGTCGGCCAGTCGATCGGGCCGAAGTCGAATTTCCCGCTGCCCGATGCCATCCGCTCGCTGTGGCACTACACCGCCAAGGCCTACCAGTTCCATGCCGGCCTGACGAATTCGGCGGGCAACTACCATCCGTGGGAATCCAAACCGTGGGCGTGGCCGATGTCGCTGCGGCCGGTGCTCTACGCCATCGATCAGCAGAACGTGCCGGGCTGCGGCGCGCAGTCATGCGTCAAGGCGGTGATGCTGGTCGGCACGCCGGCGATGTGGTGGCTTTCGGTGCCCGTGCTCGGCTATGCCTGTTGGCGGATGATCGTGCGCCGCGACTGGCGCTACGCCGCGGTGCTGGTCGGCTACTGCGCGGGCTGGCTGCCGTGGTTCGCCGACATCGACCGGCAGATGTACTTCTTCTATGCGGCCACCATGGCGCCGTTTCTGGTGATGGCGATCGCGTTGGTCCTCGGCGACATCCTCTACAAACCGGGTCAGGGTGCCGAGCGCCGCACGCTCGGACTGATCGCGGTGTCCTGTTACGTCGCATTGGTGCTGACGAACTTCGCGTGGCTGTTTCCGATCCTTACCGGTCAGCCGATTTCACAAACGACCTGGAACATGGAGATCTGGCTGCCCAGCTGGCGTTAGCGCTTGGTGTCCCCCTCTAGAGTCGCCCGCCGCGACCGTTGAGCAAGGTGCATGACTCAGTGAGTGCCGGCTCGTAGATGACGTCGCTGCATTCGCATTCCCATGTGGTGTGCCGACCGCAGGAACACGCGCAGGCTTCCGACGATCATGTGTCCCGGCAGCAGCCAGTGGCCCCGCGTGCACCGGTGGGGTCGCCTGTCCAGCTGTGTTCGCTCGATGAAGCGGACGAGGTCGTCGTCAACATCAATAGTCACAACCGCCACACTGGCAGGCTTTGCGTCGCAACGGCAAATCGGTTGCCGGATCGTTATCGTTTGGTGTCCTGCCGTGGGCGTGTCGTTGATCTAACGGGCGATTACAGCGGGTCGCGGGCGGCCGGACAGCGACATGCACCGGGGGCCACCGCGACCGGTGCCCAGTTCGGAGGCGGCGATCGTCAGCACCTCGATCCCGGCGTCCTCCAGACGAGCGTTGGTCCGCGCGTTGCGTTCGTAGGCGACGACGACCCCGGGTGCCAGCGCCAACGTGTTGTTGGCGTCGTCCCACTGTTCACGTTCGGCGACAACGGGATCCAGCCCGGTGCCGATGACACGCAACTTGTCGATACCCATCGCGGCGGCAGCGGCATCGACGAACGGTGCGTCGTCCGAGATCCTCACGCCATCGGGTGTTCGCGCGATCGTGAACGCGGACAACGTGTCGACGACGTTGGCATACATCACCACCGCGTCGGTGTCGACCATCGTGCACACGGTGTCCAGGTGCATCTGCGCACGTTCCAGGGCCAGCGGCACGGCCAGCACGGTGCTGGCCAGGTCGTCGTCGAACAGGCTGCGCGCCAAGGCTTCCGCACCTGCCGGAGTGGTCCGTTCACCGACACCGACCGCGACGACACCCGGCGCCAGCAGCAACACGTCACCGCCTTCGACGGGCGCGGTGCGCGATTCGTAGGCGCGCCGCACACCGGTGAACCGCGGATGGTGCGCATAGATCAGGTCGGTCAACGACGCCTCGCGTACCCGCGCCGGCAACGCCAGCGACGGGATGACGATCCGCGGCCCGACCCAGATCGACGAGTCGCGGGTAAACACCAGGTTCGGCAATGGCTCGATGACGTAGTCGGTGCCGTGATGCATCCGGCGCACCAGCGAGCCGTCCGTGCCGAGCGTCCGACGGCAGCTCGGCGAACGTCATACCCGCCGTCAGCACATGCGCCAAGCTGGCCGGATCCAGGCCACGCAGATACGCCGAAAGCTCTTGCGCCAGAGGCAATCCAAGCCGGAGAGCATCGACGACGGCGGCGATGCCCTGCATCCTGGCAGCGCCACTGTGCAGAGCTTCGGTCAGCAGGTCGGACAGCAGCAGCACCTCGACGCCGCGGGATCTGAGCAGCTCGGCGAACGCATCGTGTTCCTCTTGCGCCCTTGCGACCCAGGGCAATCCGTCGAATAGCAGATCATCGTTGTTACGCGGCGTGAGTCGGCGCAGTTCAGCGCCCGGTCGGTGCAGGATCGCCACCCGTAGCGCGCCCACTTCGGAGTTGGACCCCAGCTCGGCGCTACTCACACTTAGCACGGTAACCCGAACCGTCACCTCAAGTATGGTTTAGGTTATGGACTCCGCGGAACTGCTTCCCGGCGAACTGGCCGCTCGGGCCGGTGTTGCGGTCTCGGCTTTGCACTTCTACGAGCGGCAGGGACTGATCACCAGCAGGCGCACGTCGGGCAATCAGCGCCGCTACAGTCGCGACACGCTACGGCGGGTCGCCTTCATCAGAATGTCGCAGCGGCTGGGCATTCCGCTGGCGCGCGTGCGCGAGGCACTGGCCACGCTGCCCGCCGATCGCGTTCCGACCAGTCGCGACTGGGCGAGGCTGTCGGCCGGCTGGCGGTCCGACCTCGACGATCGGATCCTGCATCTGCAGCGGCTGCGCAACAACCTCGCCGACTGCATCGGCTGCGGTTGCCTGAGCCTGCGCAGTTGCGCGTTGTCCAACCCCGGCGACGTGCTCGCCGAGCAGGGCCCCGGGCCGGTCCGGCTTTAGCCGAGCAAATTCGAACGAGTGTGCGATAGACTTGGCGCCGTGGCGATTGCGGTACAGGAGTCGTTGTTCGAGTGCAACGATCGGCGGCCACTGGGCAAGGGAGCCTGGATTGATATCCGCTCCGGATGGCTGACCGGCGCCGACGACTTATTGAACGAACTGCTGACGACGGTGCCGTGGCGAGCGGAGCGGCGGCAGATGTACGACCGCGTCCTCGATGTGCCGCGCCTGGTGAGCTTTCATGACCTCACCGTCGAGGATCCGCCACACCCGCGGCTGAGCCGGCTGCGCCGCCGACTCAACGACATCTACGCCGGCGAGTTGGGTGAGCCGTTCACCACCGTGGGTCTGTGCTGGTATCGCGACGGGTCGGACAGCGTCGCCTGGCATGGCGACACCATCGGGCGCAGCAGCACCCAGGACACCATGGTGGCGATCGTCAGCCTCGGCGCCACCCGTACCTTCGCGTTGCGGCCGCGCGGCGGCGGCCCATCGCTGCGGCTACCGCAGGCCCACGGCGATCTGCTGGTGATGGGCGGTTCGTGTCAACGGACCTGGGAACATTCGGTGCCCAAAACGTCGGCCGGCACCGGGCCCCGGGTCAGCCTCCAGTTCCGGCCCAGAGACGTGCGCTAGAAGTCAGCTTCGCACTGCCGCGACCGACTTGACCAGCAGGTCGCGCGCCCGATTGAGGTCGACCGGAGTGGCGGGCTTGTCAGTTTGCAGCACCGAGTTGGCGGTGACGATCACCTGATAGTCGCCGAAGTGCGCGGAATAGTTGTAAAGCTCGCCGCTGCGCGGCTTTCCTTGCACGACCGTTTGCAGGACACGATGCACTCCCAGGGTGCGGGCCCCGTCGATATGCGGCGCATCGACAACCTCGATGAGGCCGCGGATCCGACCCCCCTGGAACGCCACCTTCTTGCAGTTTCGTCCCGGGTCCTCGAACGGCACCGGCTCGTTGGTCTGTACGGCCATGGCGATGAAGCGGTTGCCATCCCCTTCGGCGGCCACTGCGGCCATGTTTCCCTGCAGGCCCGGCGGCATGTCCTGGCCGACCACGAATGAGCTGCAGTCTGGGGGGTCGAACGTCAGGCCCGGCGGAAGTTTGTGCGTTGCCAGCACCTTGGGATCGATTGCGGTCTTCGCGGTGTCCTTGACTTTGTAGTCCGGCCCGAAGTCCGACTTGACCTTGGAAATCTTGCTGATATCGGCGGTGGGGGCGGTCTCCGACGACCCGTGAGATGAACAAGCCGCCACTAAGCAGGCACTTCCGATCGCGACCGCTATTCTCATCACCCGGGTCAATCTAATGCACCGCCCTCAGCCCCGTAAGGCCGACACGGCTTTCACCAGCAGGTCGGACACGGACTGCGGCGTCAGCGACGACGGCGGTGCGCCCGGGTCGCTGATCAGCATGGTGAACGCATAGTAGTTACCGAGGTAGGCAGTGAAAGTGCTTACCCGGGAGCTGATTTCATTGCCGCCTTCGACAGAGTTGGTGATATCGGTTGCCATACCGAGGGTTTCGGCGCCATCGATGCGAGGCGAATCGATGAGATGGACGCGGGCCATGGCGCCCCCGCCGGTCATGGTCCACTGCCGGCACTGGGCAACCAGCGACTGGTCGAGCGAGACCTGGGCCGGTCGGCGCGGCAACGACCACCGCGTAGACGAGGCCGCCCGGGCCGGATCCCGAGATGCCCTGGGCGGCTTGACCCTGACCACCGGCCGGGTCGGCCAACGCCGCACAGCGCGCGGGGGTCGCTGCGCCCTGACCGGCAACACCCCAGAGCGCCGACGGCGCGGCCACGCCCGAAATCGCGCTCACCTCATAGTCGGGCGGCAGGTCGCGTCCCACCCGCCTGATGTTGGCGGGGTCGACGTGGCGGGCCGCCGTGGTCTGCGACGGCGCCGGCGCGGGTTGATGTGCGGGTGAGCATGAGGTGAGCAGCAGGACAATCGCCGACACCGCCGCGACTCGGAGTCGCATGCTAGCCGACAGCCCGAATGACTTGGCGTGCAGTGCGTTTGATTTCGTCCGACATGTCGGGACTTAACGGAAGGTCCCGGAGATCGGGCACGTCGATGACGGTGGTGACCACGCCGACGTCGTCGCGCTCCCAGAAAGCGCCGTAGTGTTCCATGATGGTCCGCATCGCCACGTTGTCGGCGAGCATCCGAGCGGAGAACCTTTCGACTCCGTCGACCCGGGCGGCCACGGAAATTGCAGCGATCAGGAAGGAACCGATCCCGCGGCCCTGGTAGGCGTCGCCGACGGTGAACGCGATCTCGGCACAAGCGGGATCGTGGTCGTCCCGAACGAAGCGGGCGTCGGCAATCGGGTTGCCATCCTTATCGGTCATCACCCACACGAAGTGATCGACATAGTCGACCTCGGCCAAGTACTCCATCAGCGCCGGGCTGGGAACGCGCGGTGACATGAACCGCCGATACAGCGTGTCGTTGGAGAACAGCACGTGACCCCGCATGGTGCGCTCATTGTCGCCGGGCAGCACCGGACGAAGCAGCAATTCTGTTCCGTCGCGAACCTTGACCGGGATCGGCGTCAGGAAAGCGGCGAGTCGCTGGCGGACCGTGCGCACCAACCGGCCCATGATCCCCGGGATGTGTACCATCCGCGCGAACGCGTCGTTGTCACCGATCCAGCCGGTCAACGGTTCGGTCGTGGTCACGGTCGCCGTGCGCGGGACATCACGCAGCAGGGCGATCTCACCGACGATCGTGCCGCCGGACACCTGCTCGACGGTCACCACGTCGTCGTCTCCGATGTGCCTGATCTCTGCGGTACCCGACGAGATCAGCAGAAAGGAAACCGCCAGCTCACCCTGCTGCATGAGGACCTGGCCGGCGGCGGCCTGCAGCGGCTGCAGGCTAGCCGCCAGCGGCATCAGGTCCTCGGGCGGACATCCCTTGAAGATGTCCAAGGTGGCGAGTTCGTCGGCGCGCAGCGCAGTCAGTTCGGTCACGATGCCATGTCCGCCCCTGTTGCCGTCGCGTCCGCGCCAGGTCGGCGATCCCCTGGCGCGGTCCGATCCTGCCAAGGTTATGGGCTGGGTTCGGGTTGCAGCAAGGATGTATCGGGAAGCCCTGCCCCCGGGTGTGTAGGCAGGGTACGGCCGGGCCAGACTCACGGCATGGACATCACCGACGATCCGCAGCGGGCAACCCGCAATTTGCTCGATCGCACGGCTACGGTGCGGCACGGCTTCCTCGACGTGCTGGACGAGTCAATGGCGCCGGACATGCCCACGTTCGCCCAGCGGGCGATGAACAGCCCGGTGGTCGCAGGCGTGTACGAACGACTGTGGCGCCCGGTTGCGTTCTACGTTGCCAGCGGCGTCACCACCCGCGCCGAGCAACGCCGCGCGGCCGACGCACTACGTCTGTCCCGCGCACGGAGGTTGCTCGACGTCGCCTGCGGTCCAGGAAATTTCACCGGCGAGTTAGCACAACGACTGCCCGACGGCGGCCTTGCCGTCGGATTGGACATCTCCGAGCCGATGCTGACCCGCGCCGTGCTGGACAACAGCGGACCACACACCTGTTATGTCCGCGGCGATGCCGGCACGCTGCCATTCGGCGACGAAACATTCGACGCCGTCTGCTGTTTCGGTGCTCTCTATCTGATGCCCGAGCCGTTTCGGGTGGCCCGGGAGATGGTGCGGGTGCTCACGCCGGGCGGTCGGCTCGCGATACTCACCAGCTACGCCGGGCAACCGACGCCGGTCCGGCACGCGATGACCAGGAGTGCCCGCGCTATCGGGCTGCGCATGTTCGACCGACATGCGTTCGTCGACCTGTTCACCTCCACCGGCCTGGTCGACGTCGAGCAGCAGACCCAACGCTCGTTGCAGTTCGTGACGGCCCGTAAGCCGCTGACGGGGTGACGAGGGGTCAGGCCATCGAGTAGAAGCCCTCGTCGGTCGGCTCCGTGACGAAGGTTCCCCGAGCAGCCAGGGCATGAGATTTGAACACCTGCGCGGCGGCGCTCGGCCGGTGCCGGCCCAGGACCAACTTGCAGTTCAGATTGGGCGGTTGGCACCGACCCCAGAGCAGGACGTCGGTCGCATTGCCCTTGCGGGCCGCCAGCACCAGCCGGCGCAGCGGTTCGTTCGCGGCGAACATGTCGGTGGCGACGGCAAGAACGTGTGGACGGGGCGCGCTTCCCGCGCCGTCCGGTCCCGCCGCCGGCGTCGCGACTCTGCCGCCCAAGATGCGTATTGCCCGTTCGTCCCGTTCGTCATTGGCCCCTCTGCCGTTTCCGTCGACCGCAACGGTCACATCCCACCCCGCCATCGCCCGATCGAAGATCAACCCACCGATCGACGTGACCACGTCGGCGATGTTCGTCGCGACCACATGCAGCCGGTACCGGTCGGAGTCCTCGGCGCGCCGAGCGCGGTGATTTCGCGCGCCGTAGCTGGGCCGGGCTATTCAGTTGGGTGAGGGGGCTGGCGGGAGCGGCCACAAGCTGTCCGTTCGACTGGCTGAAATGATTTTGATTGACACTACGAATATAGAGTAGCCTGGGGTCGAACCAAAACCCAGCACACCGCAGAGATCCGCGTTGACCCCAAAACCGCCTGTCACAGGCCGCTACACTGCCCGCATACAAAAGAGACGCAAGCCGAATCCGGACCAGCGCCGCCGCGAACTGTGCGATGCGGCGATCCAGCTGCTGGCCGACGACGGCGCCAAGGGCCTGAGCCATCTGAAAGTCGACGCCCGCGCCGGCGTGCCCGACGGCACCACCTCGTTCTACTTCCGCACCCGCTCAGCGCTGCTGCGCGCGGTTGCCGAGCGGATGGTCGAGCTCGACTTGGCCGCCTTGCAGTCGGTTGCCGACCGGGCCGGCCTCGACGACGGAGCGTCGTCCTCCACCCTGGCAAATCTGGTCATCCAGTCCGGTGAAGAGCCGCAGCTGAGCCGCACCAAGGCGCGCTACGAGCTGACCATGCAGGCGACCCGCGATCCGGAGATGGCCGCAACCCTGCAGCGCGCCACCGACGCATTCACCAAGCTGCATCACGACATCTTGGTGCAGCTGCTGCCACACGGCGCCGAACTGGATCCCGCCGTCGTCGACGATCTGAGCAACGTCACGCTGACGTTCATCAACGGTCTTTTGCTGCGGTTCGCCCACGGCGACCGGATCATCGACAGCCCGGAGCGGCTCGACGCCGTCCTGTCGGCCGTCGTGGCCGGGATCTTGGGCAGCGAGCAGCAGGGACGACTCACCCAGGCGGGCGCCTCGCTGCAGCCGCGCCGCCGACGGTCAACGTCGGCTCGCTAGGCCGCCCGGCTCTTGCCCAAATGCCAGCGCATGTGGTTCTCTACGGCAATAGAGTTAACCGGCGGCGCGCCTGAGCCGGCCAGCGCAGTTCCTTTAAGCAGAAAGTACAAATCACCCCAACCGCCTCAGACGCTGACACACTGGCGGCATCGACCCCGGCATGCGGCCCATCCGGGCGTGGAAGTTGAAGCGAAAGGCAAGATTTCGTGACGATCAGCACCGGCTCAGAACCCAGTGATGTCGGAGACGTCTGCGACGTCTGTGACGTCTACTACGACCCCTACGACGTCGTCCTCAACGCCGACCCCTATCCGATGTTTCGCCGACTGCGCGAAGAAGCGCCGCTGTACTACAACGGGCAGCACGACTTCTACGCTTTGAGCCGGTTCGCCGATGTCGACAAGGGTCTGGTCGACCATGGGACGTTCAGTTCAGCGCGGGGCATCATTCTGGAGCTGATCAAGGCCAACCTCGACATCCCGCCCGGCCTGCTCATCATGGAAGATCCGCCGATCCATGACATCCACCGCAAGCTGCTGGCCCGCATGTTCACCCCACGCAAAATCGCTGCGCTGGAGCCTGCGATCCGCGAATTCTGTGCCCAGTCGCTGGACCCGCTGATCGGGACGGGCCACATCGACTTCGTCGCCGATCTGGGCGCCCAGATGCCGATGAAAGTCATCAGCATGCTGCTCGGTATCCCGGAAGACGATCAGGAATTCATCCGCGACCGCACCAACGCGCAGCTACGCACCGAGGCCGGCAAACCCATGAACGCCGACCACGGCTTGGCCACCGGCGAAATCTTCGCCGCCTACATCGATTGGCGAGCCACGCATCCGTCTGATGACATCATGACCGAACTGCTCAACGTCGAGTTCGTCGACGAGACCGGCACCACCCGCCGGCTGACCCGCGACGAACTGCTGATCTACCTCAACGTCGTCGCGGGAGCCGGCAACGAGACCACGACTCGGCTGATCGGTTGGGCCGGAAAGGTTCTCGCCGAACACCCGGATCAGCGCCGCGAACTGGCCCGCGACCCGGCGCTGATACCGCAGGCCGTCGAGGAACTCCTGCGCTTCGAAACACCGGCCCCGCATGCGGCCAGGTACGTGACCCGCGACGTCAGCTTCCACGGCCAAACCGTGCCGGAAGGCGCCGTGATGATGATGCTGATCGGAGCAGCCTGCCACGACGATCGCCAATTCGGTTCGGACAGCGACGAATTCAACATCCACCGGCCGACTCGTCAGCACCTGGCCTTCAGCGTCGGCACCCACTTCTGCCTGGGCTCAGCGTTGGCTCGCCTGGAAGGCCGAATCGCCTTGGAAGAGATCCTCAAACGCTTTCCGGAGTGGGAAGTCGACCTGGCGAACGCCCGACTCAGCCCGACGTCGACGGTCCGCGGGTGGGAGTCGATGCCGGCCCGGACAGCGTGAGTCGGCGATGAGTGGCCGGGTTGAGGGCAAGGTCGCGTTCATCAGCGGCGCGGCGCGCGGCCAGGGCCGCAGCCACGCCGTACGGTTGGCCCAAGAGGGCGCCGACATCATCGCGGTCGACATCTGCGGACCGATCGAGAACTTGGCTTATCCGCATTCGACACCGGCTGACCTCGCCGAGACCGTCGAGTTGGTCAAGGCCCAGAACCGCCGCATCGTGGCCGCAGAGGCCGACGTGCGTGACTACGACGCGCTCAAAGCCTTGGTGGACAGCGGTGTGGAACAACTCGGCCGCCTCGACATCATCGTCGCGAACGCGGGCATCGGCACCTTCGGTAACAAACTGCACAAGCTTGCCGAGAAGACTTGGCAGGACATGATCGACGTCAACCTCTCCGGCGTCTGGAAGACCGTCAAAGCCGGTGTGCCGCATATCATCGCCGGCGAACGCGGCGGCTCCGTCGTGCTGACCGGCTCGGTCGGCTCGCACAAGGCCATGGCCTACACCGGCCACTACATCGCCGCCAAACACGGCGTGCTGGGTCTCATGCGCGCGTTCGCCGTCGAACTCGGCCAGCACCGGATCCGGGTGAACTCGGTGCACCCCAGCCAGGTCAACACCCCGATGACCATGAACGACGTGACCTTCAAATTGTTCCGACCGGACCTGGAGAATCCGGGACCGGACGACTTCGCCCCGTTCTCGCAGATGACCCACACGTTGCCGGTGCCGTGGGTGGAGGCCGCCGATATCAGCAACGCGGTCCTGTTCCTCGCCTCCGACGAATCTCGTTATGTCACTGGCGTTTCACTACCCGTTGATGCGGGTGCTTTGCTCAAATAATCACCAACTAAGCAGGAGATGACTAATGCCCGAATACGACTACGAAAAGCTGAAGAAGGAAGCCGAGCAGTACATCAGGTTCGAGAAGGACAAGAAGAACCGGATCGCCTACATCACCTTCGATCGTCCTCAGGCGCAGAACTCCACCACCCTGGGCATGCGGCAGAACTACGCCGACCTGCTCCACAAGTGCAACGTGGACGACGAAGTCAAGGTCGTGGTCATCCGCGGTGAGGGCGAGGATTTCGGCAGCGGCGGGGACCTGCCCGAACAGCGGCCGATGCTGGAGAACCCCGGTATGCCACTGTTGCACGAGCTCGCCATCAACGATGACGACGTCAAGTACCCGCCGGGCGGTTCATACCGCTATCTGTCCACCGTCACCGATTTCTACTCCAAGGCGCGCGCCGGTTGCCGGCCGCTGCAGGAGCTGCGGAAGATCAGCATCATCGAGGCCAAGGGCTATTGCTACGGCTGGCACTTCTATCAGGCCGGCGACGCCGATCTGGTGATCTCCTCTGACGACGCCCTTTTCGGGCATCCAGCCTTCCGCTACGTAGGTTGGGGACCACGCCTGTGGTGGTGGGCCGAGACGATGGGCTTGCGGAAATTCTCCGAAATGCTGTTCACCGGACGGCCGTTCAGCGCCAAGGAGATGTACGACTGCGGCTTCGTCAACAGCGTCGTGCCCCGCGACAAGCTCGAGGACGAAACGCTGAAATACGCGCTGGCATGCTCGAAATCGCGCCCGACCGACACCGTCGCGGTGCAGAAGACGTTCCTGGAGCTCTACAAGCAGCACAAGGGCGAATACTTCGGCAGCCTGCTCACCGGCATGGTCGAGGGCATGCTGCCGCTAATCCAAAACGACGCGCAAGAGGTCGACCTCACCGAGGGCACCTTCGAAAAGGGCCTCAACAACGTGGTCAAGGACAACGACCTGAACTTCCCGCCGGAGTGGCGGCTCAGCCGCTCGGGACGCAACAAACCCTGACGTTTCGAGGGAGTGCATGTCGGCACTGACTGGTATCCGGATCGTCGAGCTGGCCGAATCGGTCGCCGGAGAATACTGCGGGAAGCTGCTCGCGGACTTCGGCGCCGAGGTGATCAAGATCGAACGCCCGGATTGCGGCAGCCCGACTCGGGCGATGGCCCCGATCATCGGTAGTGGCGACGGGCCCGAGCGCAGCGCGCTGTTCGCCTACCTGAACACCAACAAGCGTTCGGTCGTGCTCGATGTCGCCTGCGCCACCGAGGTCGAGAGGCTGCACCAGATCATCGCCACGGCCGACGCGGTCGTCGACGATCACGCACCACCCTGGGCCGAAGCGGTTGGCGTGTCAGCGAACGACATTCCACGCCGGCACCCTGCCGTGGTGTTCTGCTCGATCACCCCCTACGGCGGTCAGGCCCCGCCGGAATTCCAGAACGCCAAGAGCATCAACGTCTTCAGCAGCAGCGGATGGGGTTACCACACGCCCAGCCACGCCGACCCGGCCAAACCGCCGCTGAAGGGACCCGGCCGTTTCCTTGCGGACTATGAGGCCGGGCTCGACGCGGCGTTGTGCGTCGCGGCGTCGCTGTTCTGGCATCTGCACAGTGGCAGAGGCGAATTCATCGACGTGTCGCAGCATGCGGTGCTGGCGTCGCGCGCCGACTGCGTGCTGGGCAGGTTCATCACCGGGGAGGTCGCGCCGGAAAACACGCGCGCTGATTACGATCAGCAGGGCCCGGCCTCATTCTTCGAGTGTGCGGATGGCTTCGTGTACCTGTACATGACCAGCCGCAATCATTGGATGGGCCTCAAAAAGCTGATGGGCCAACCAGAATGGCTGGACGCGTTCGACGACGACTGGCTTGAGTTCTCGGTTACGCCGGAAAAAGTGACGACATTCCGGGACGGGTTCGCCAGCTGGGTCGCCGGCCTGACCAAGGGCGCGGCAGCCGAGGACGCCCAGCGGTTGGGAGTTCCCCTGGTGCCCGTCAAAAGCGCTGCCGACCTGAAGAACTCACCCCAGTACCGTCACCGCGGCTTCTTCCAGGACGTCACTCATCCGGTGCTGGGCACCGCGGCCTACGCAGGCGTTCCCTACCTGATGAGCGCATCGCCGGCGCGCATCAGCAGTGCGGCGCCCACCCTGGGCCAGCACACCACCGAGGTCGCGGCCGGCATCGACACACCGCGCCGAGCGCCGACCGTGAAGTCGGCACAACTCAAACCGCCGAAGGTGTTACGCGGCGGCCCGTTAGCAGGGGTGCGGGTCGTCGAGCTCACCAAGGTGTGGGCCGGCCCGTACGCCGGCAAGCTACTTGCGTTCCTGGGCGCCGAAGTGATCAAGGTGGAAAACTCCGCCAATCCCGACGAGATGCGCGCCTACGGCGGGACCGACATCAACCACGCACCCTACTTTCTGTCCATCAACCCCGAAGTGCTCAGTGTGGAGTTGGACCTCAAGTCGGCAGCCGACATGGACCGGCTCCGCAACCTGATCGCCCACAGCGACATCGTCATCAACAACCTTCGGCCGGGCGCAATGGAGCGCCTGGGACTCGGTTACCAGCAGCTGACGTCGATCAAGAGCGACATCATCTCGGTGTCAATCAAGATGTGGGGCAACGACGGACCGCTGGGCTATCAGACCGGATACGCGCCGTGCTTCGCCGCGTTGGCCGGACTCGCGTCGCTGGTGGGCTATCCGGGCGGACCGCCGCTGGGCACCAGCATGCGTTACGGGGATTCCACCGTCGGCGCGGCCGCGGCGCTCGCCGCCGTCGTGGCATTGCTCCATCGCGACCTGACCGGCGAAGGCCAGTTCGTCGACGTATCGGCCGTCGAGACGCTGTCGTCGATGATCGGCGATTGTCTGCTGGAACAGGATCTGACCGGTAAGCAGGTCGTCCCCGAAGGCAACCGCGATCCGGATATGTCCCCGCACAACTGCTATCCCTGTGCTGGCGGCGACTGGATCAGCATTGCGGTGGCCGACGACATGCAGTGGCGCGCACTGTGCGACGTCCTCGGCGCCCCGGCACTCCCCGATGACGTGCGCTATGCCGGTATGCCCAAGCGACTCCAACACACCGACGCGCTCGACGCCGACCTCGCCCGGTTGACCAGTAGCCACGACGCCGGCCAGCTGGCGCACCGGCTCCGGTCGGCCGGTGTGCCGTCGAGCAAGAGCGCGACGTCGCTCGACGTGATCAGCGATCAGCTGCTCTGGGACCGTGAGCTTTACCGCTTCGTCAGCGATCATCGCGAAGGGCAACGACCGATAGTGGCGGCACCATGGCGAATGTCGGTTGCTCCGGTACGAATAGAGCGAGGCGCTCCCGACCTCGGCGAGCACAATGACTATGTTCTGCACGGAATCTTGCGCGCTCATGCGACGGAGAGAACATGACCGCGACGGCGACGATGCAGTGGGGGCACCCCCAGCCGCGGAGCGGCGAGGGGGACGCAGCGATGCGGAGGGGGATCGGCGGGGGAGAGCGGCGCACGTGACTAAGACATTGGCGGGCACTGCGGCGTTGGTGACCGGCGCCAGCAGCGGCATTGGCGCCGCGACAGCGACGGCACTGGCGGCGCAAGGCGCCGCGGTCGCCCTGTCGCCCGCCGCGCGGAGCGGCTGGATCGAGCTCAAAGCCGATATCGAATCGGCCGGCGGTATTGCGCTGGCGGTCACCGCCGACGTGACCGACGCCGAACAGATCGCCGCGGCGGTGCAGCGGATCGTCGACAGGTTGGGGCGGCTCGACACGGTGGTGAACAATGCCGGGCTGATGCGGATGGCACCCGCCACCGAAGCGCCGCTGCAGGATTGGGACGACCTGGTGCGGGTCAACGTGCAGGGCGTCTTGTACGTCACCCGGGCCGCGGTCCCGCATCTCATCGATGCGGCCGCGGACTCACCACGCGGTGTCGCCGATCTGGTCACGATCAGTTCCACCGCCGGCTGGGTCGCCCGTCCGAATACCGCGGTCTATTCGCTGACGAAGTTCGGGGTGAACGCGTTCAGCGAAGGCATCCGCCAGGAGCTGCTGGGCAAGCGAGTGCGGGTCGGCGTGGTGGGACCGGGCACGGTCGACACCGAGATCGGGAGCCACCTCTCCCCCGAGTCGCGCGAAGCATTCGATCGTCAGACCGCTGGCATGGTCAAGCTGGCGCCCGAAGACATCGCCGATGCGGTGCTCTACATCGTCACCCGCGACCGGAGAGTGGCGGTCAACCACATGTTGGTCCGCGCCGCCGAACAGACCTGGTGACCGACGAGGACGATCGCTGGGTCGCCGGCGATCACTTCGGACTCCCCATTCCCGCCGACCCCGCCGCGTTACGCGCTGGTGGCACAGCGTTTCTCACCCAGGCGTTCTGCGCATCGGGTGCGCTGACCGCCGACAACGCCGTCACCGGGATCAGCCGGTTTCACGAGGTTCCGGGCGGAAGCACCGGGCGAAAACTTCTGCTGCGCATCGAATACGACAAGCCCGACGCAGAACACCCACGCCGACCTGTTCGTTAAGTTCTCCCGCGACCTGGAAAACCCCATTCGTGACCGCGGGAAGACACAGATGGAATCAGAGGTGCTCTTCGCGTCGTTGTCCGGCACACCGGGGTTCCGGATTACCGTGCCCGGCACTCAGTTCGCCGACTACCACCGCGACACCGGTACCGGAATCCTGATCACCGAGCAAATCCGGTTCGGGGACAACGGTATCGAGCGCCAATATCACAAGTGCCTCGACTACGAGATGCCCGAACCACTGGATCACTACCGCGCGTTGCTGACCGCGCTGGCCCGCCTTGCCGGGTACCACCGTTCCGGAAGCCTGCGTCCCGAGCAGGCCGGTCAGTTCCCGATTGATCTCCAGGCGGCACAGGTCGGCGAGCGTGTGCCGCTCAGCGCCGACAAGCTGGACCGGTCGACTGAGCCGACTCGCCGAGTTCGCGGAGACCAGCCCCGGGTTGCTGCCCGCCAACGTTCGTTCACCGAAGTTCATCGCGCGCCTGCGCCACGATGCGCCTCGATTCCTGCGGCACGAGCCAGCAGTGTGGAGGTATCTGGCCGAGCAGACCGACTACCTCGCGCTGTGCCATTGGAATGCCAACGTCGACAACGCGTGGTTCTGGCGCGACGCCGACAACGCGTTGCACTGTGGTCTGCTGGACTGGGGATGCGTCGGCCAGCTGAACGTGGCTATGGCGCTGTGGGGAGCGATGTCGGGTGCCGAAACGGAGATGTGGGACCGCCATCTCGACGACTTGCTTGGCCTCTTCGTCGGGGAGATACGCGAGCGTGGCGGGCCAAGTCTCAACATGGGCGAATTACACAATCAGCTGATGCTTTATGTCGGGATCATGGCGGTCGCGTGGCTGCTCGACGTACCCGCCTTGATTCGTTCACGTTTCGGTGCTGCCGCGCACTCGCTGAGCCGCATCGATCCCCCCATCAAAGACGACGAGAGTGTCCGCGCGCCGTTACAGATGCTCACCAATGCGTTGAACCTCTGGGAGACACAGCACTTCGGCGATCTTCTCGACGCGATGATTGCGTGAGCCACCGACTACTGCCACGACGGGCTGGTGGTCAGCACCTTCGGCCCGCTGTCGGTGATGGCGACGGTGTCGCGGTGCAGCACCGCGCCGACGCCTTCCTGCCACACGTAGCCGGTGAGCGCCAACACCATACCCGGATCCAGATGTTCACGTTCGGCGGTGGCCGGAAGCTGCCGGGAAATCACCGGCGGATCGAAGCCCATTCCCAGCCCGTGCGCGACGGCCATCGGCGGCAGCGGCTCGCCGGCCAGGTCGTAAGCCGCGAACAGATCACTGGCCGGCGCGCTGGACGGCAGACAGCAATCAGCCTGTCCCACAGCTCGTTCGACCGCTGATACAGCTTGTGAGTCGACCCACTGTACCCGCAGCCGGCGTCGCCGACAGGCCAGGTCCGAGCTACCTCCCCGACGTATCCGTCGGCCAGAGCTCCGGCAGAAAACGCGACCAGGTCACCCGAGGCCACCCGGCCGTCGCCGGTTGCGCGCCGCCACGGGTGTTCTCGAGACGTCACCCACGCGGCGTCCTGGGTAGCCGGCGTGCTTACCCCGCCCGCGGCCATCGCCTCCAGCACCGCGCCGGCCAACGTTTGCTCCGAAAGACCGGGCCGCAACTCCGCGACCGCAGCCGCGATCCCCGCTTCAGCAACCCGCAGCGCGGTGCTCATCGCGGCGACTTCGTCAGGCGTCTTGATGCGCCGCGCCGTCCGCATCACCACTTCACCGTCGACGAGTTCGGCATTCGGAAACGCCGTCGGTAGCAACGTGGCGAAAGTCGGTGAAAGCGCGTCGGTTCCGACCCGCTTGGCGGTCGATGCGCCGTCGATCTCTTTCAGCACCGCAATGAGCGTCATCGGGTTCCACGCCAACCCGTAGAGCCGATCACGGCCGATCTCCTCGGGGATTCCCTCGTCAGCGGTGCTGTTCAAAAAGATCTCGCCGGTGGCACGCACCACCACGCAGACGGGGCCGAACGGCCGCGTCCCGGCGATCCACAATTGCGGCGCACCGGTGACGTATCGAACATTGGCCTGTCGTCCGAGCACCAGGATGTCGATGTCGTGGGCGTCCATCTGGGCCAGCGCCCGTTCGCGACGACCCATCCGCAATGCCCGGCCGTCGGGCGAAATCTCAGTGGCCATAGGGCGTATAGGGATAGTCGGTAATCGGCACGAAGCCGTCTTCGGTGATCACCACGATCTCCTCGCTGCGGTAGCCGCCGGTGCCGTCCTCCCACACCACCGGCTCCAGCACCAGCACCATGCCTGGCGGAAACACGAAGTTGTCGTCGTACTCCTCGCCCAAGTCCGTTCCGATCATGGGCGGTGCAGCGGGGTAGGTGCCGATGCCGTGTCCGAGGTAGAAGTGCGGCAGCCACGGCTTGCTGCCGCCGTTGGCGGCGATCGCGGCGCGCGCCAGATCACCCGATGTCGCACCGGCTTTGGTCACTTTCAGCACCGCGTCGAGAATGTGGCGCCACTGGTCGAATTGCGCTTGCTGGCGTGCTGATGGCTTGTCGCCGACCAGCCAGGTTCGACCGAAATCCGAACAGTACCCGGCGTAGCTGATGCTGACGTCGGTCCATAGCACGTCACCTTTGGCGAGTTCGCGCTCCGCGGTGAGCAGCGGCAGCGCGAGGTCGCCGTGCGTCGTCCAGACCCCCTCGGCACGCGACGGCGGCATCACCTGCCAGATCGCCTCGAGCATGTTGGCGGTCGCACCCAATTCGAATGCCCTGCGCACCAGCTTGGCTGACAGAGTCGGTTTGCCGTACACCGGGCGCCAACTGCTGCTTGCACGTCGGCCATGGCCTGCTCGGTGATGCGCGTGGTCTTTTGCAGGCAGGAAAGCTGGTCCGTTGTCTTGACCAAGCCGGCTGCTGCCACCACCACCGCCGCCTCCGACGGCGGCCCGGCGGGGAAAAGCCGATCCGTGACCCGGCGCATCGCCCCGGTCAGCTCATCGACTGCCACAGTCGCGCCCGGCGGTAACAGGTCGGCGAGCACCCGCGCGAACTGTTCGACGCCTTCGTCTAATTCGAGATACAGCGGACCGTGCAGATGATCCGCCGGCACCTGCTGTTCCGACGCGGTCCCCTCCCGGAACGGTAGGAACAGATGCGGATGCTCATCGGTGGCCAGCACGATCGCCACCGGCCGCTCGACGTGCGACAGGCCCGCGTCCAGCACCGGCCAACTGGCACCCGTGGCATACACGACGTTGTCGTTCATCAGCAGGATCAGCGCATCGACGCCGTTGTCGGCCATGGCCGATCGAAGCCGCGCACTGGTTTCGCGTCGCATCCGCGACCAGTCTGGCTCATCGGGGATGACGATCGTTTGCGCACTCATAGGGGCCGTCATCTAAACACCCAGGAATTTCTTATGTTGCCGCTCACGATGCGGGTGGCGTTCTCCGGGCCGACCGCCGCGACGACCGCGGCCAGCGATTTCTCGGAATAGCCGAACGTGCTCTCATTGTGCGGGTAGTCGGATGACCACATCACCTTGTCGACGCCGAGCTGCTCGATCAGGCTCAGGCCCAGCGGGTCCACCATGAACGACGCACTCATGTGCGCGTCCCAGTAGTGGCGAATGTCGTGCTCCAACGGATGGTCGAGCATGTGCTGATACGACGCCAGGACGTGCTCAGCATCCTGCAACGCCGGCGGCACCCAGGCGATGCCACCCTCGAACCAGCCGATCCGCAACCGTGGGTGACGGTCGAGGATGCCACCGAAGATGTACTTGGCGAACATTTCCCGGAAGCCGTCGATGTTGACCATCATCGCGACTGCGACGTTGTTGACCTCGCACGGGGCCTTCGGCGGGGTCTCCCCGATGTGATGTGTCACCGGCAGGCCGGACTCCTCGATCGCATCCCAGACCGGGCGCATCGCGGTGCACGCGTAGTCGAGCATGTTGCCGTCGTCATCGTTACCCGGGTTCAGCGGCAGCAAGAACGTCTTGAGCCCCAACGACTTCAACTCCGCCAGCGTCCGCTGCGCGCCCTGTGAATCCCACCAGTTGATCAGGCCCACACCGAGGAAGTGGCCGTCCGAGCGCTCTTGCAGATCGGCGATGTACTCGTTGTAGATGCGGAAAATGCGTTCGCGGAGTTCTTTGTCCGGGAAGTGGAACAGGGCCAGCACCGCGTTCGGGAAGGCCAGTTCCCGGTCCACGCCGTCCTCATGCAACTCGCGTATCCGGGCTTCGATGTTGTTGGTGGCAGCCCCGGCCAAATCGTCGTACTGCATCAACACGGCGCTGAAGACGTCCGGTAGAAACGACTGTCCCTGCTGGCCCACCTGGTACGCGCCGTCTTCGTACCAGATCCGCGGTGCGCTGTCCTTGAGGTTGTCCGGGAAGCGTTCGTAGAAAATGTCGGCCGCCAACGAGATGTGGGTGTCGGCTGAGAACACCTCGGTGCCCGCGGGAAGGCCTACATCGCCCCGGGCATGACCGCGTCGATGCTTCGGCGCGCCGAAGCCGCCGGGCGGATAGAGCGTGCTTGTTTGCATCGACATCATCGTGCCTCCGCTCACCACGTGACGGGTAGTTCGTAGAGCCCGTATGCCAAAGCGTCGTGTTTGAACGGTAGCTGCTCCACCGGGACCGCCAGCCGCAGCGTCGGGATGCGGCGCAGCAGGGTGTGCAGCACGATCTGCAACTCCATGCGGGCCAGCTGCTGTCCGACGCATTGGTGCCGGCCGTAGCCGAAACCGACGTGCGGATTGTCCTCGCGTTGCAGGTCCAGCTCGTCCGGGTTGGGGTAGCGACGAGCGTCCCAGTTCGCCGGCGGGACGTCGAGGATGATGCCCTCGCCGGCGCGGATCACCTCGCCCGCCAGCTCGATGTCCTCGACGGCGACCCGACGTTGACCGGTCTGGATGATGCTCAGGTAGCGCATCAACTCTTCGACAGCGGTGGCGATCACCTTCGGATCGTCGGTGTCACGCAGCAGCGCCGGCTGATCGGGATGCTCCAGCAGCGCCACGATCGCCAGGCTGATCATGTTGGCGGTGGTCTCGTGCCCGGCGATCAGCACGCCGGTGGCCAGCTGGGCTGCTTCCCGGACGCTGAGCTCCTCGGCATTGACCCGCTCGGCGAGATCGCCCACCAGATCTTCGGTCGGGTCTTCCATTTTGGCGCGAACCAGTTTGGCGATGTACCTCGCCAGCGCGGTGGCGCCCTCGGCCGACTCCTCGGCGGTGGCGTAGCGGCCCATCCCTTTGTGGGCCTGCTCTTGGAAGAACTCCGCGTCCGAATACGGCACGCCCAGCAACTGACTGATCACCAACGACGGGACCGGTAGCGACAATGTCTCGACCAGATCCGCCGGCTGAGGACCGGCCAATATCGCGTCGATGTGGTCGTCGGTGATCTTCTGGACGGCCGGACGCAGGCCTTCGACCCGCTTGAAGGTGAACGGCTTGGACAACATGCGGCGAAATCGGGTGTGCTCCTCGGCATCTGAGGTGAACACCGAACGCGGTCGCTTGTCCACCGTCGCCAACATGCCTTCGTTCCAGTGCGGATAGCCGGGCTTGCGATCGTCGACGCTGGCGCGCGAATCCGTGAACAGCGCACGGATGGCGTCGTAGCCGGTGATCAACCACGGTGTGCTGCCATCCCAAATCCGCACGCGGCTAAGGGGTTTGACGGCATTAAGGGCCAACACCTCCGGCGGCGGCGCCAACGGGCAACCCGCCGACCGGGCCATCGGATAGTCCGGCACCTCCGCCGCGACCTCGCTCATCGTTTCGGTCGAGATGTCAGCCATAGCGCTCCTTCACCCAGGACAAATTGAAGATCATTGAGGTGGCGCGGCCTGCACCCGATGAACTGGTGCCCGCCACAAACCGACGATCGCGTCCAGCCAGACCCTCGGCCGCGATCGGCCAACTGGACCGTGACCGCGGTCCGTGTTCGGCCAGCTCTCCTTCATGCTCGGCGCAGGTGTGCATCAGCAGGTTGCGCGCCATCACCATCCGTTCGAAGCGGACCCGCTTCGGCAGGTCCGGCAGGCAGCGGTTGATGCCGTCGATCGCCTGAACAAGTAACGGTGACGCCAGCGCATCCTTGGTAACCACCTGCCGGTAGGTCGGATCGGCCATCGCCTGAGCGGCGAAGCGGGCGTACCAACTCGGGTTACCCAGAGCCGCCAGGTGGTCGGTAAGCGGGTGCACCAGCGAGCCCACCCAGTCCCGCAGCTCCGTGGAGTTTCCGATGCCGGCCAGCATCTGCCCCCGCAACTCCTCGATTGGCTGACGGTGCTTGCTTTCGATGGCACGCAGCAAATCGGTCCTGGTGCCGAAGTGGTAACACGCCGCGGCATTGTTGCCCTGCCCCGCCGCTTCACTGATCTGCCGATTCGACACGGCGTATATGCCACGCTCGGCAAACAACCGCTCAGCCGCTGACAAGATCGCTTCTCGCGTACCCGTCGACCGGTCGTTGCGCAGGACCCTGGCTGCGGTCACCGCCTCAGTGAACACCTGCGCCACAGTTAAATCAAGCAGTTTATTTAACTGTTCGACGCGAGGTGGGCGCCGCGCTCGGCGGCCCCGACGACCGTGCCGGCCGCACCGCGCCGACGATCGCGGGACCGGGTCGACGTCGTGAACCGACGTACCCGTAAATGCAAAAAAGCGCCGAGCATCGTCGCAATTCCGCCGACCGGAATTCTTTCTCGAGCGCGAAAGGAGATTTACACATAATCGGCGAGCCCCATCCGGATCCGGAGGCAACCGAGCCGGCGTAGGCTCGGCCGCCCGGTACGCGCGGCCGGACCAGGCAAAGATCAGACGCGTCTAAAAGTCCGGACAACTGGACGCGGGGTCGGCACCCAAATACTCACCGCAACGAAATTGGCCGGTTAGGAGGCCCATCGTATCGTTAACCTCGCCGCCGCCGCTTGATTCTGTATATACTTTCGCTTCTCGACCGCTGCAGCCTGACCTCGATACTGGAATTAGACAAACGCTCAATACTGCAGGCCCGAAGACCGGCGCGGCACCCCGAGCAAGCTACGCACCACATCGGAGGAGACCTTGGCGCGCAACCTGGTCACCATCGTCGCCACACGATTGATGGAGACGACTGCCTCCACCGTCACCGATGTGAACGAACAGGTCCTCGCCGAGCTGGTCCAGCATCTCGATATCGACGCTGCGTTCTTGCGCCATAACGACCACAAAATCAGGGTTTCCAAGTTGGTCGCGGCATGGCCACCGCGGCGTGAACACGCGAGCCCGGACCCCCAGACTGTCGCGCACTTCAGCAGCGCCGACCCGATCCTGGCGCTGTGCGAGCACGGAAAGAACTTGGTCGTGATCCGGCCGGAACCGACGGAGCCGGCTTACGCGCGCTGGGTTGCCGGCGCCGACGACCGCTGGGGCCTGGACGCCTCCAGGATCGCGTCGCCGTCGGCGGCTGCGGCACCGTTGATCTCGGGCGGAGTGACCACCGGGCAGCTCACCTGCATGAAATTCCGTCGCAAAAAGTGGCGGGCCGACGAGCTCAACACGATCCAGACCATCGCCTCGCTGCTCGCGCAGCTGCAGGCACGGATCACCGCCGAAGAGAAGCTTCGCGACCTCGCGGAGCACGACGATCTAACCGGTCTGCACAATCGTCGCGCGCTGATCGCCCACCTGTCCGACCGACTCGCCGTGGGGCGCCCCGGTCCCGTTCCGGTTTTGTATCTCGACCTCGACCGGCTGAAGTCGATCAACGATTACCTCGGCCATAGCGCCGGCGACTGGTTCATCCGGACATTCGCCGAACAGCTGCGCATCAAAGCAGGCCCGGGAAGCATGACCGCTCGGCTGGGCGGCGACGAATTCGTCGTCGTTCCCGAGCGGCCAATGTCGATCGAAACCGCGGAGAAGACTGCCGACGAGCTGTGTCTGGCGCTGCGCGATCGAATGGCGCTGGGTGGACACATGATCACCCGCACGGTCAGCGTCGGCGTGGCGGTGGGCATGCCGGGACGCGACAACAGCAGCGATCTGCTCCATCGCGCTGACGAGGCCGTTCTGAGCGCCAAGCGCGCCGGCGGCAACCACGTCGCGGTGTCCAGCGACGACATGTCCCTGCAGCGGTTGTTCCGTAACGACATCGAACTCCACCTCAGCGGCGACATCGACAGCGAAGCGCTGTTGCTGCATTATCTGCCCGAGGTCGACCTGTGGACCGGTGCGATCGTGGCGACCGAGGCGCTCGTCCGTTGGCGGCACCCGACCTGGGGCTTGCTGCTGCCGGAGTCGTTCATCGGCGTGGCCGAATCTGCCAACCTCGGTGGGGAATTGGGCCGATGGGTGATGCGCAGCGCGTGCGCGGAATTCAGCAAATGGCGTTCGCATGGCGTGGGCCAGAACGTCACATTGCGACTCAACGTCTCGCCCGCGCAACTGGTCACCCGCGGATTTGTCAGCAGCGTCTCCGATACGATCGATGAGTTCGGTATCGACGGCGGCTCGGTGTGCCTGGAGATCACCGAGCGCGCCGTCGTTCGCGACATCGAAACCACCCGTAGAACGCTCGAGGAGTTGAAAGAGGTCGGGGTCCAGATCGCCATCGACGACTTCGGCACCGGCTATGCCGTTCTGTCGCACCTGAAGTCCCTGCCGGTCGACACGCTCAAAATCGACACGTCATTCGTCCGCGACCTGGGCACCAGTAGCCGTGATCTGGCAATCGTCCGGGCGATCATCGGACTTGCCGAAGCGTTCGGACTCCAGTTGGTGGCCGAGGGAGTGGAAACACCCGCCGCCGCACTGACTTTGATGCGACATGGATGCCATCGAGCCCAGGGCTACTTGTTGTCGCGCCCGCTGCCGGGCAATGCCATGGAGTCGCTGCTGTCCTCACGCTGGATGCCGATGCCCTTCCTGGCCGACAGCCAGGCCCTGACCCCGAGCACGATCTAGCAACGCGAAGATGGTTCTTAGCTGCGGGATTCAACGATGAGTGACCTGAGCGATAAGCGGTCGGATACGACGCGAGATCAGATCCTGCGCGCCGCCGCACACCAATTCGCCCAACGCCCGTACTACGCCGTCGGCCTCGACGACATTCTCGCCGAAGCGCAATTGACCAAGGGCGCAATGTATTTCCATTTCCGGTCCAAGCACGCGCTGGCGTTGGCCATCGTCGACGAGCAGGTCGACAGATATTCCGAGTCGGTGCAAAACTTGCTCGGCAAGAAGTTATCTGGGCTGGAAACCCTCATCGACGTCGCCTACCTGATAGCGGTTGGAGACATCACCCAAGATGTCACCCGCGCGTCATTCAACCTGCTCGAGTCGGTCGGCCGGACCGAGAAGCTGCAAGAGCGGCTGCTGGGGGGCTGGATCGAACTCATGGCAGAGATCGCCCAGCGAGGCATCGGCGAGGGCGACATCGTCGAGCAAGGTGATCCCGAGGACGTCGGGCGACTGTTGGTATCCATCTATGTGGGGATGCGTCAGGCCAGCGATCTGGACCAGCCGGTGCAGTTGCTCAGTGACTTCGGTAAGGCGGTGGCGACAGTCCTTCGTGGCATCGTGCAACCGGACCGGATCGATTACTTCGCCCAGTTCGTCAAGCGACGCACGGCTCTGGCGATCAAGGCCGTCTCTCCGGTGGACGCTTCGCCGCCAACAGACGCCGCCAAAAAAATTGTGAACAGCTAGTGTTCGTCAAGCCACAGCTGCTCGGTCAAATCCTGGAACGTCGCGAGCGCAATGTTGTCGTCGGAACGAATCAGCGCCGATCGGCTCATGAGCGCCCGCACACTCGAGCCGTCCCGGTGGGCCAGTTCGACGACCATGTTCGCCAATGCCTGGACGACGGAGAGGGGCGATTCGGTGCTGAGCGGCAGGTGGAAGATGTCATCGAACTTCAGCGACAACACTTCGTCGCAGTCCCGGCCAACCATGTCTGAAAAAGCGTATTTGCGAACAGCACCGTGCCGTCCTGTGCGATAGCAAGCACCGGGACCGGGATTCGCTCCAAGACAACCAGGGCAGGCAGCTCCTTGAGAATGGTCATCGGTGATTGACTCGGCTGGCGGCCGTTACGTCTTCGCTCCACACGTTGATTATGGTTCATGCGATGTGTTCGTAAGTGCGCTATTTCTTAATAGTCGCGGACTATGAAGTTTCTATGACTCGCCGATCATGAACTCAGCCGATTAGGCCTCAGGACGGCTATTCCGACGTCGCCAGGATCATGCGACCGACCGCCTTAACTGCCGACGCTCGCCGCGACGCGATGACCGCGGGGGTCGTCGGCCTCGGGGGTCCAGCCCGCGATCTGAAAAGTGCTGGCCGCGTTTTAGCCGGTGACGTGGGCGGTGGCCAGATCGGACAGATGCTTCAGGGAATTGTCGAGGTGTGCGGGATCGAACGGCGGGAATTGAATGTGCCCACGGAGCTCAGGCGCAACCCCCGACCAGTCGTAGGTAAGGGTGATGTGCGCTTCGGACGATCCAACGTTGCGGATGTCATAACGCCAAATCCAGCCGCCGAATGAAAGGTTCCCGTCTCGTGCGGCGTCCTGGCCGGGCTGCCAGGCAATGGCGTGTGGACGGTCGCAGACGATCACCTTGTTGGCCATCTCGTAGTTCTTGTTGGGGTGGCCGTCGTGATACATCGCCACCCTGAAGATCTGGCCGGCATCCGTCAGAGGCGCGCTGTCGAGGGCTTCTCTTACCCAACCCGTGCCGTCGATGGCGGAGTGAGTTGTGGGATCCGCCAATACATCGAACACCGCCTCGGCCGGTGCGGGGACGGTGATCGTGGCGGTGATGGTGTCGTTGCTCATGCCAATACAGCCTGTCGGCGGCCGGAGAAATCATCAAGCCTTTTGTATGGACGACGCTCGCCTAGGCCGACGCTGTGCTCGGCCAGCTTTCATCCGGCGGCAGCCCGTCGAGAATGCGCTGACAAGTCGCGCCCAGCTCGCGAGTCTGATCTCGCGTCAATCGATCGAAGACGAACTCCCGCACGGTGTCGATGTGCGCAGGGGCGACCTGTTCCAGTCGTCGGCGTCCTGCGGTCGTCAACACCGCGAGCGTGTAACGGCCGTCCTCGGTGTCGGGTTGCCGCGACAGCCAACCGCGCTTTTCCAGGCGGGCGACGGCTTGGGACAATCTTGGCAACGAGCTGCCTGAGATCGTCGCGAGAACGCTCATCCGCAGCTTCGACTCTGGCGCCTCAGACAGCCGCGCCATGATCAGGTACTCGAAGTGGCTGATCCCGAATTCGCGCTCTAACTCAGCACTTATCACTGGCTGCAGCCGCAAGATCATCGTCGACAGCTGCGCCCACGTGCGCTGCTCGTCTGCATCTAGCCACCGAGTCTGACGCTTAATGCTCACAGTGCCACCAACTAAATCGTTGAACCGGAGATTCCCGCGTGACTTAATCACCTAACCTGGCACGGGCCGCAGGCGACACTCTTCGAGCTGCGACTAGATGATATGTCAATCACCTTTGTCGTGAACGCTCGCTAGCGGCGGTCGGAGAGAGCCGAGCGGCCTCGTCACCGATCTCCCGACTCGCAACGTGGTGTAGATCACTGCTTTTCTCGGAATCGCTGCCGCAACCAGGGACTTGTAGCGGGCATAGCCGTTACTTAAACAGTTAAGTGATGGACAGGGATCAGGAAAGAGGCGTCATGAGCACCGTTACACCCCTGGCAGTCAGGATGCGTACGTTGACTGTCCGAGCGGCACTGTCGACGATTTTCGCCGCGGTCGCCATGATCGCGATCCTGGCCGGCTCGTTCGCAGCCGCACCGTCGGCGAACGCCGCCGCCGACGATTCCTGCGCCAACGTCGAAGTCGTCTTCGCCCGCGGAACGAATGAAGCACCCGGTGTGGGCGCGACGGGGCAAGCGTTCGTGGACGCTCTCAACGCCCGCCTCCCGGGCAAAACGGTCGACGTCTACGGGGTGAACTACCCGGCATCATTGGACTTCGGGCGCGCCGCCGACGGAATCGTCGACGCCAGCAACAGGATTCAGACGATCGCGGCGAACTGCCCAACCACCAAGATCGTGCTCGGCGGTTACTCGCAGGGTGCCGCAGTCGCCGGCTACACCACCACCGACAACGTTCCCGCCGGATTCGAACTTGCCGGCCGGTATCACCGGCCCGATGTCTCCTGCGATCGCATCGCACGTCGCGGCAGTGGTTCTGTTCGGAACACCGGACACCTGGTTTATGAACCTGGTCGACCACGACGCACCACCCATCACCATCGGCCAGGTCTACTCGGCCAAGACCCTCCAGCTGTGTGCAACCGGCGACCCGGTCTGCTTCCCCGGTGGCCTTGACCGAGGCGCGCACAGCTCGTACAAGAGCAACGGAATGGCCGACCAGGCAGCCGATTTCGCCGCCCGCCAGTTAGGTGCAGCTGCCCCCGCGGCGCCGGTGCAGCAGACCGCAGGCGAGGTCGGCGCGGGCCAGCACGAACAGCCGGCTCCAGCACCTGCGCCCGAGCCTGCACCACCGCTGGGCAACTGAACGCACCGACCGGCGACGGCCGGCAGTGAGTCCCTAGGACCATTGCCGGCCGTTGGTCTATTACGTCAAGCATTCGATTGATTGACACATCATGTAAGTCTGCTAATTTGGCGACCATGAGCGACTTCGCAGAGCACGCGATAGATTTTCCGAATGAGTCACGGGAGTACCGCGAAGCACGTGACGCACTGTTTCAACGGGAGGTCGATCTCCAGCGGGAAATGGAGGCCGTTGCGGCGCAGCGGAGATCACTACCACCTGGCGGCAAGGTCCCGGAGGACTATGTGTTCGACCGAATCGGCGACGACGGCGGCCCCACGACGGTGCGCATGTCCGAGCTATTCGGCGATAAAGACACACTGATGCTCTACCACTACATGTTCCCGCGTCTCTGCGGCGATTCTCGGCCTACACCGACAAATGGTATCGGCTCGGAACTGCCCATCAACGAAGGACCGTGCCCATCGTGCACCCCGCTGATCGACATGTGGAACGGCGTGATCGCCCAGCTCGACGGTTTGGGTGGCAATTTGGCGATCGTCGCAAAGGCCCCGATCGAGCACGTGGCGGCGTTCGCGCAGGAGAGGGGATGGCGACACATCGGGGTGTTGTCGGGGGCGAACAGCAATTTTCGCGTTGACTACGGCAACGACGGTGCTGACGGTCAGCCCTTACCGCTGCTGACCATTTTCAAGCGCTGGCCCGACGGCACGATACGGCTGCACTGGGCAGGCGAAATCGTCTTCGCCGCATTTGAGAGCGGATGACGCGGGCGAGGACCCGGCGCATCTCGACACAGTGCGAGCCGCTCTGGACCTGTACGACATCGCCACATCGCCCCGGTACCGGCACTGGCGACTTGAACATCTGCCGGCGAACTGGTGACGACGCTCGCTCACCCGCCGCTGTTTGCGCCGATCTCGGCCAGCTGGGTCAATCGGACACTGTTACCAGACGGGTCGCGAAAACCGCAGTCGATGCCGTACGGCATGTCATGCGGCTCCTCGGTGAACTCCACGCCCCGCGACTTCATCTCCTCGTAGGCGACCTGGCAGTCGTCGGTGGTCAGAAATACTGTGCCGGCGAAACCCTTCGCCATCACCTCGGCCACCTGCTTGCGGGTCGCCTCGTCCATCACCGGCGGACCCGGAATCGCCATCAGCACGATAGACACGTCGTGCTGGCCCGGAGGGCCGACCGTGAGCCACCGGAAGCCGAGATCGGGCAACGAAACATCTTGGCGCACTTCCATACCCACCTTTTCAGTCCAGTATTTCAGTGCCACGTCCTGGTCATGCACCCATAAGTGAGCGCTGGCAATCTTCAACATGGGCACGACCCTACGGTCTGCCGGTGTCGGTCGTCTTCTCCCCGTGTGCTGTCTTGACGCGGCTATCGGCGCGCGGTCGGGTATCTCGGCGCAAGATGCAGCTCGGCACCCGCGCATGCACCGACGCCGGCGGCAAGCTGGCTCGATATGCCGCGGGAGGCAACCCGTACACGCGGGCGAAGCTGGTGGTAAACGAGCCGACGCTCTGCAGACCAACCATGACGGCGATCTCGGCCACCGACCGATCGGTGAAACGCAGCAGCGCGGCGGCTCGTTCCAACCGCCGCGTCTGCAGATAGGAGCGCGGTGACTCACCGAAGGTCCGAGTAAACATGCGGCTGAAGTGGGCGCGCGACAGCCCGGCGGCAGCGGCCAAATCATCCACCGTGAGCGGCTCGGCGTAGCGAGCGTCAGCCATATCTTTGGCGCGCAGCAGATAACGGGCGGGCGGAACCTGCGGCATGGTTCGAGTATGACGGGCGAAGCGTTGATGCCGCCGCGCGATCTCCACGGATTTCCGATGCAAGCACGTCGCTGGGTCGATAATCCCAAGCTTATGAAGCGATTGACGTTTCGTTAGTGACGACTGTCCTGGTTTCTGGTGGTTTCGGGCTCCTGGTTTGGGCCCGATCGCAGCTGTCGCTCAGGCCGCCGGCTGGTGCATCCACCAACAAATGGGATGTTGGTGTCCGGGCAATCCGCTGCCGCCGTCGAGCCAACTCATCGATTGGGACATGACTGTCTGCCAGGCAGGGTTTTACAGCCCGAACGTGGGCCAGAGGAGCCCGGGGAACCCGCAGTTGGGCGTCGGCATCGCGTATTCACCCGGCAGGTGCCCGAGCCCCTTCTCAGACAACTTTGACGGCGTCCCTTGCTAGACCCGTCGGCAACGGAAAAATCTGAATAACGTGCTGGGTAACCGGATCGCGGGGCGACGGGCCACGGCGTGGCCAGCCGCACTGGTCGTAGTGGCGGCGACGGTGCAAGAGGTGGGTGCTGCCTTCGCGGTCGGCCTTTTCGGCGCGTTGGGTGTGACGGGAACGGTGTTCGCACGTTTCGCCGTGGCGGGCGTGGTGCTGTGCGGGTCCGGCAGACCCCGATGGCGCGGACGCACTGCTCGTGCGTATCGCGCGATCGTCGCGTTGGCGCTGACACTGACGGCGATGAACCTGTGTTTCTACCAAGCGCTTTCGCGCATACCGCTCGGCGTTGCCGTTACGGTCGAGATCTGCGGGCCGCTCCTGCTGTCCGTCGCACTCAGTCGCCGCTGGTTGAGCTGGACGTGGGCTGTGTTGGCTTTCGCCGGCGTCGCACTGCTCGGTCTGGGGCCCGGACATTTACTAGCAACAAGTGCCATCGGGTTGGCCTTCGCGCGTCGGCGCAGCGGCCAGTTGGGCGGGCTATATCTTGGCGACGGCGCATGTCGGCACGATATTCGACAACCTCGACGCTCTCGCGTTGGCGACCGTCATCGGTGCCCTATTGACGGCCCCTTTCGCAATGGCCTCGATCGATCCGGACGCCGCGCTGAGATGGAGCGTTGCGGGACTGGCGATCACCGTCGGACTGATGTGTTCGGTCATCCCGTACTCACTTGAGCTGATTTCGTTACGCAGCCTGCCGCCCAGCACCTTCGCGATCCTGACGAGCCTGTCGCCGGCCATCGCCGCTTTGGCCGGCTGGTTCGTACTGCATCAGCGGCTCGGATGGAGCGACTACCTCGCCGTAGCTCTGGTGATGATCGCCAGTATCGGCGCGGTGCGGGCGCTTCCCTGACGGCCTCTGTGCGCCTCAGCAGCAAGCGTTCTTGCGGATTACACGCGCGCGGCCGTATAACTCCTGCTGAAGGCAGGCCAAAAACGGGGGTGGTGTAGCTGAGCACCGATCCGCGCGACGATGTCGTGGCGCGTCAATATCAGCGATGGGTCTATCCCCCGCCGATACACGACCTCCATGAGTGGAACGCCGGCAACTTTGACTGGACGGACCCCGTCCACGCCCATCGGATCTACTGGCCCGATCGCGAATACCCTGCTGGTCTCGACATTTTGGTCGCCGGTTGTGGCGCCAACCAGGCCGCATGCTTTGCGTTCACCAACCCGTCAGCGAAAGTCGTGGCCATCGATGTCAGCCAACCGTCGCTGGATCACCAGCAATATCTGAAAGACAAGCACGGCCTGGACAACCTCGAACTGCGCCTGCTACCGATCGAAGAGCTGCCAGCACTGGGCCTCGACTTCGATCTGGTGGTATGCATCGGCGTTCTGCACCACTTGGCTGACCCAGCCAAGGGAATGCAAGCCGTCGCCGGATGCCTGCGGCGGGACGGCGTCGCGAGCGTGATGCTCTACGGAAAATATGGCCGGATCGGCGTCGATATGTTGGCGTCGGTCTTCCACCACCTTGGACTCGGCCAAGACGAGTCGTCGGTGCAGGTGGTCAAGGAAACGATTTCGCGGCTGCCGCCAGACCACCCGGTACGGAGCTATCTGAAAAACTCGCCGGACTTGAGCGCTGATACCAGCGTGGTGGACACGTTTCTGCACGGGCGGCAGCGTTCTTACACGGTCACGGAGTGCATCGATTTAGTCAGGTCGTCGGGCCTGGTCTTTCAGGAGTGGCTCTTCAAATCGCTCTACTACCCGCAAGAGAGTTACGCGCTGCCTGACCGGCTGTTGTCAGCTCTGAACGGGTTGCCCGACATCGAGATCTGGTCGTTGATGGAACGCCTCCAGGGCCTGACCACAAGTCACTGCTTTGCGGCGTGCCGCCCTGATCGGCCAACGGCGGACTATGCGGTCGACTTCTCTTCAGCGGACGCTCTTGGCTACATCCCGGTGATACGACCGTTTGGCGTTGTGTCCGGCAATGCCATCGTCATGCCGCACGGTAGGGTGCCGCTAAAAGCAGTCCAAAAGCCCTTCATCCAGCTTGTCGACGGGCACCGCACGATTCGAGAGATTGCCGTGCTGGTGGCGAGGGATCGCGCGGCTGCGCCCGGTGCAGCGGACGTTGAGAATCTCGCGCGTAACGTATTTCAGGATCTTTGGCGTCTCGATTTTCTGGCGATGGCCCGAAGGCCGCCGAGTCTCGACACTGAGCCCTGACCTGCTCAGACTCTGTGGAGCTAAGGGACTAAATGCAGCGTTGCGCCACGCTTGGTTCAGAAATTCGTTCACATGCCCGGGTGCACGATGATCTTGTCGAGTTCAAATACGGCTGGTTCGAATATGGCGTGTTGAGCAATTCACTAAGCGATCTGGGCAGACGTGCCCTCGTGGCAGGACCCATCGGTAGTTGGAACGCCGATACCGTTGCGGCCGTCTCGAAGCCGGAGTACTAGTCGACAACAGTGAGTTTGTGCAAAGCGGTGAGGGTAGCGGTGAGCCGGTCGGCCATGCCGACGGCTCGATGTTGGCCGGTTCATGCCGGCGTGTGCTGTGCGCCGAGTGCAATCTGCCGATGCTCGTCGGTGGTCGGCAGATCCTCATAGGCGGCGCGGCGGTGCGCCCTGGTTTCTAGATAAAAGGCGATCAGACCCAGCTTCGAAGGGCAGGCAGGCTGTTTCGCTGTGCCACAGGGGATTCAACTCAGAAACCCTGCTGGCGTATGTCGGTCGCGCAGGATGACTAGCGTGTTGCGGACCTTCGCCGATGGTTTGGCGCTGGCATACTGTGCCCACGCCAAGGGGGCCGTAGTCGTTGAGATCGGCCGCGAAGTTCTGGCACAAGGCGGCATAACGCCGCTAATCCGCGGTGTCCCACCGTGTGCCCATGAACGGGCCCGTGCTGGCATAAGCCCAAAGGCGTTCTTAATCAACGATGTTGAAGGCGGGCCGCCAACGGTGGTCGAGGCACCTGACCAGTGTTAACGAAAGATGAATATTTCCAGACTGTTTCACCACGTTTCGAGAAGATTTCCTCACAATGAGTCGAGCGGTTGACTTGCATCGCGGATCGGCCAAGCCTGTGTGTTATCGGAAGCGACTCCCGGTTCAACTGGAATCGGCTCCGGTGCAAGGGAATCCAACATGCCAAATATCAGGAGGGCGACATGCCTCAGGCACACGATGTACAAACAACGACAGAGCCGCGACGCGAGAACGGCGAACAGCACAGGCACGAGCACGAGCAGGAGTTGAGGGAGCTGGCGGCCCGGGAGAACATCGGCCAAGACTTGGAGCGAATTCGCGCCCGGGTTGAGCTGGCTCTGCACGAGGCGCATGGTGCAGACATCAAGTTCTGGTGCAGGATGGCGTTACGTTCTTGCGGAGTAAGAACTCTCGCGCCGGGCGCAGGCTCGAACTGGCCATGGGGGCTTGCCCCGCGGTCATGCGCACACCCTCGTTAGTCTCAGTGGCGGTCAAGACGTACCCGAGATATGAGCGCGGCGAGGCCAGCCTCCAGACCGCCGGCCGGGGCTAGGAGTTCTTCGACGCCTGATGTTTTCGGGTCGACGCGCTCGAGGGTGGTGAGCAATATCACGTCAGCATGCTGCAGGACCCGTCTGGCCCGAGGCAACGCGCAACAGCAAACTCACACTGAGACGTCTAGTAATTACCTTTGTACCAATACTGAACTGCATTTGCGCGACACCTGCAACACGGTTTCGCCGCAGACCCTGCCGGATCACTTGCCCGCGGCGGGATTTCATGACGTGACGTTGAAGTGGGCGACGGCAGGCAACGCTGGCGTTCCGTCAAGGCGTAGGACGTAGACTTCTACCGTGTCGACTGCCCCCTCATCTTTTGCCGACTGGGAGCCGCACCGGCTCCGGCAGGTAGCGGAGTCCTTCGGAGTGGACGCCGAACGGTACGACCGGGCCAGGCCTCGCTACCCCGACGCCCTGATACAGCGTGTCATCGCCGCGAGCCCCGGCGTCGAGTTCCTGGATGTCGGCTGCGGCACCGGAATCGGAGCACGGCAGTACAGGGCCGCCGGTTGCACGGTACTCGGCGTCGACCCGGACGCGCGGATGGCCGAGTGCGCCAGGCGGACCGGGGTCGAGGTCGAGATCGGCAACTTCGAAACTTGGGACCCCAACGGCCGTTCTTTCGACGCGGTCGTCGCCGGGCAGGCCTGGCACTGGGTCGACCCGGTGCGGGGCGTCGGCAAGGCGGCACAGGTGCTGCGGCCACACGGGCTGCTGGCGGTGTACTGGCACGTTTTCGACCCACCTCGCGAAGTCGGCGCCGCCTTCGGCGATGTCTTGCAGCGCGTGGCGCCCGATGCGCCGCTGCTGAACCCTGGCCTCGAGTTTCAACAGGGAAATCTCAAGAGGGCTATAGAAGGTATCCGAACCGCCGGCGGCTTCGGCGAACCCGAACAGTGGCGATATGAATGGCAGCGGGAGTACACGCGTGAGGGGTGGCTGGACCATCTGCTCACCACTGGCACGCTCACCCTGCTCGCGCCGGACCAACTCGCAACTGTGCTGGAAGCCGTGGGAACCACCATCGACTCGATTGGAGGTGGCTTCACCATGGAGTACATCACCCTGGCAGCGGCCGCGACCCGGACCGGCGACGCTTAAGCCCGCGTCGGTGCCTGCCGCGGCAATCCTGTCGTCTCACACGTGCGGCACGCTGCTATGGCCGTCATCCGACGCTCCGCCGCTCACCGCCCCAGCGTTTCCAGGGTTCTCTAAGGATAGGTCGAATGGCCTACTTCCGATTCGAACGGCCGGCGGACGCACCCGCGTCGAGGAATTCGTCGTTCCCGATCCCCGGCCACGCTTTGTGCATCTCGACGACGTCGCCCCCAACTGGCCAGGATCAACACAGCGGTACGTCCTCGGCGGCGAGTGACGTCAGGCCGCTGAAACACCCGCACCACCGGTGCTGCGCAGCACCGCGGCATCGTCGTGACGACGCAACGGCGATGCGGTCGGCGCTTACCCCAATCGACCTTTACGGCATCGCCTCGGCCCACGCGATATGTCCCTCGAAGCCAAGCGTTCTCGCCATGTCGCGGTAGCGATCCCTCAAGTGCGTGTAAGCCGCGACATCGCCTTGAGCCCGCGCCAGTAAAGCCCGCGCCCGTTGCAGCCAGATCTCACGGATGGCCAGGCCCTCATCGGCTGGCGCAGCCGCTAACCGCTCGATTGCGGCCTCGGCTTCGGCCACGTCACGCTCGGTCCCGCGGTCGAGCAGTGTCTCCACCAGAACACCAGTCGCAACAACGCCCCACGACAGCAGTTGTCCATCATGGACGAGATGGTCGACGGCGGCGCCCATCAGTGGTATCGCCTGGTCGCGATCTTCACGCCGATCCGTCTCACGCGCCACGTACACGTCAAGCATCGGTAGATCGCATAAGAAGTGCCCCCCGCGCAGGAACACTTCGCGGACCGCCGCCAGCAGCTTCTGTCCGCGATCACGCTCGGCATCCGTGTGGCGGTGCACCAGCGCGAGGCCCAAGGTCATCCAGGCGACACCCAACTGGAGGTTATCGCCGGATCGTTCGGCAATCGCTAGCGCATCCTCGATCTCGCGCACCGCGGAATCGTCGGGCAGCACCACGCCACCCGGTATCCCTGCGGAGTACACGTAGCTGACGACCGTGACGTAGGACAGGGAGTCGGCGCCGTGCGCCATGGCCAGGCCGCGCCTCTGGTCGTCTCGCCATCCGGGACGACCCAGGGTGTAACGGGCGATAGCCCGCTGCACGAAGGCGAGCGCTAAGGGAGACCCGAAAAGGAAGTTGCCCTTAGCGGGATCACCGTCGGCAAGGTCAATGACCCTCTGCGACAAGCGAAGCATCTCAGACCACTCGCCACTTGCCATCTTGGCGCGGATCGGCGTGAAAGACAGCCCCACCATCAAGGTTGGATCGCCGATGGACTCGATGAGGGTGATGGCTTCGGAAGCCAGCCGCGACGCCTCGCGCACCCGGTCCTGGAACGTGTGGTCCACCACCAGCCCCGCCATCGCGATGGCCAGTGACGCCTTGTCCCCGGCGGCGCTGCACAACTTCCGCATCTCATCGAAGCGGTCCCCCACGTTGTTTACATGCACCCGCCAGGCGATCCCGCACAACATGGTGCGAGGAGCAATGCGCATAGCTGCCCGGTATGGCTCATCGGCGGGCAATGCGTCGGCGATCGTGGTGGCACTCTCCCAACTCAGGCGCGCCGCAGCGATGTCGCGGTAGGTCGCCCACTTTGCGGCGCGCATGTGCCAACCATAGGCGTCCCGCAAGTCACCCGCGGCTTCGAGATGTTCGGCGATCAGCGCCGCGTTCTGGTCGGCCGATTCCGGCTCGCGGGCCTCGATAGCGGCGGCCAGACGGCGGTGCATCTGGGCGCGATCGGATTTCAGTTGTGAGTCGTAGGCCACGGTGCGGATCAGCGGGTGGTGGAAAGCGAACTCGTCGCCGGGTGTAAAGCGGACCTGATCGATCAGCGCGGCCCTCAGCAGCGCGTCGAGTACAGGGGCATTGCCCACAGCGGCGAGTAACTCGGGCGTGAAGTGCAAGCCGATCACCGCCGCGGCGTTCAGCGTCTGCTTGGCATCGGGATCCAGCCGGTCGATGCGCGCGGCGATGGTGGCGTACAGGGTGGCTGGAACGGTGACCTCGGCCAGATCTGTGCCGCAGGTGAAACCGCCGCGGTGCCCCTCGAGCACAGCGCGCTCGGCGAGCTCGCGCACCATCTCCTGCGCGAAAAACGGGTTCCCGCCCGCCCTTTCGGCAACGAGCGCTTTGATCCCGGCGACCGACGGATCGGTGCCCAACAACTCGTCGATCAGCGCCGCGATTTCCGAATCACTCAAGGGTGCCAGCGAGATCGTCTGCGAGCCAGGCACGTTCGCGAGTGCACCGGAGTACTCGGGGCGGTAGGTGATCAGCACCATCGACGGCGTTCGGGGTATGACGGTGAGGAACTCGGCCAGCATCGACTCGCTGACCTCATCGATCCAATGCGCATCCTCGATGACGAAGAGGACCGGTTGGGTGCGGGTCAACGACATGGAGTTGATGAGTGCGGTCAACCGTCGTCGCCGCGCGTCGGGATGGATCGCGGGAGGCAGCGTGTCGGGGTCTCGAATGCCCATCAGGTCATAGAGCAGCAGCACATCCTCCTCGGAGGCATCGGGGACCCTGGCGCGCACCTGTGCGCGCGCCGCCTCATCGTCGAGCTCGGTTATTCGGATGGCTTCGCGCAACAGCGCCGTCGCAACAAGAAAGGGGACATCGCTGGCGTGCGACTCGCAGAAAACTGAAAACACCTCAACACCACGACGACGGGCCATCGCGACCGCCTCATCGGCGAGCCGCGTCTTGCCGATGCCCGCCGGTCCGGCAACACAAACCACACATCCCCGCCCGCTCATCGATCGATCCAGCAGGCCTGTGATCGTTGCAACTTCGAGCTCTCGACCTACCAACGCGCCTTGCGGGGAGCGACTTCGTTGACGCTCGTCCGCCATGCCAAGAAGACGACGGGCCAGCACCGGAACATCGCTGCCCTTGACATGGACCTCCTCGGCTTCGGCCAGCAGGGTGGCGTGCTGAACGAGTCGGGCGGTGGATTCGCTGAGCATCACCCCACCCGGCGGTGCCACAGATTCCATCCGTTGCGCCATCCCGACTTGCTCACCGATGGCGGTGTAGCCGAACGGTCCCGAACCGATTTCACCCGCGATCACCTGACCGGAGTTCAGTCCCACCCGCAACTGCAGCTCCACACCGTCGCGCTCTCGGACGTCGATAGCAAGCCGCTTGATCTCCTCCTGAACGCCCAAGGCCGTTAGACAGGCGCGAACAGCGTGGTCCTCGATCGCTACCGGTGCGCCGAACACCGCCATGATCCCGTCGCCGGTGAACTTGTCCACCGTCCCCCCGTAGCGGCGCACGACCTTGGTGCAGCGGTCGACCAGTTCGGCCATGATTTCGCGCAACCGCTCCGCACCGACGGCCATGGCGATGTCCATGGAATGCACGACGTCGGCGAACAGCACCGACACTTGCTTGTACTCAGCATGGGCGTCGATCGCGGCAACCGGTGAGCCACATGCATGACAGAACTGCGCAGTCTCACGGAGTTCGGTGCCGCACGTCCGGCACGCCGCTACGGCCGTCATCCGACCCTCCGCCAATCCTGGCCCCCGGCAGGTGTCCTTACACAATAAGCCGTTCGCACTCCACGACGGGGTGTCACATCGCCTCAATCCTTGGCAAAGCAAAACAACCGGTACGAAGCCTCGCCGTTGTCCAGACGGCGGTAGATCAACGAGCCCGGCCCACCTGCATAGTCATTGGCTATGCCGCGCAGAAACGCGATATTCGGCAGGCGACGAGTGATCTGGTCTAAAAACCGATTTTTCTCCAGCCCGCGCATAACCTCCGCATTGATGACCTGTTCCGATATCAGGCGCATGGGGATGTTGGCAAGCTCCGCCTCCCAGGCGGCGATTTCGTCGGCGTAGCGGATATCCGCGTACAGGAAGTGCCCTCCCGGGCGCAGCACACGTTCCACTTCGGCGAAGAAACGGGGGACGTTTTGGTAGTTGATCGCGGCTTCGACATTGATCACGACGTCGAAGGACCGATCGGGGAAGGGCAGGCTCTCGGCGTTGCCTTGGACGAAGTCGAGGCCAGGCAGGTTGTGCCTCTTTCGGCAGAACTCTATGCCGACGGTGTTCAAATCCAGCCCCGTGTAGGTGGCTGGGTGCAGGGTCCGCGTCAGATACGAAGCGCCGCCGCCGTGGCCGCAGCTGACCTCCAGCACTTTTTGGTCGGCGAGATCCACCTGGGTCGCCGTGCGGTGGTAGAGCTGGATGGTAAACCGATCGGACTCATCCGACGCCGCCAGCGGCAGGGCCATCGGCGGATCCTCCTCATATCCGTAATTGAGGAACAACACGTCGTCCCTTGTGAGCAGGCGGCTGAGGAACCGGTAACCGTATTTGAAGCGCAAATTTAAGATTTTCAAGAAGATTGGGTTGCGGTTCAGCCGGTCGATGAGCCTTTCGGTCGGCGTACGTTGGAGCCGGCCATCGTCTCCGGCGCACGACCGGCGCGGTGGTGATGGCGGAGGTAACCTGACGCCCATGCTTAAGTGTCCCATTCCGACTTTGCTGCGCGAACGCGCCGGTCTGCAGCCCGACCGGACGGCGTTCACGTTTATGGATTATGAACAGGACTGGGCCGGCATTCCCACAAGCCTGACGTGGTCGCAGCTGTATCGACGAGCGCTTAACCTTGCGCAGGAGCTCCGACTTCACGGGTCAACTGGCGACCGGGCTGTAATATTAGCGCCACCAGGACTTGACTACATCACCGCATTTCTTGGCGCATTACAGGCCGGACTCATCGTGGTTCCGCTGGGTGGCGCCAGCGATGAACGTGTTGATGCGGTGCTGCGTGATGCATCGCCCTCTGCCGTTCTCACGACATCCGGTGTCGCAGGCGATATCGCCGAGTATGTCGAGTCGAAGTCCGGTGAATCCGCTCCATCGGTTATCGAGGTTGATTTGCTGGACCTCGACTCAAAGAAAGGGGTCGCTGCGCGGGTCGATAGTTCAACAGACACCGCGTATTTGCAATACACTTCCGGATCGACCCGCACCCCCGTCGGGGTCATGGTTTCGTACAAAAACATTATGGCCAATTTCGAGCAGATCAACGCTAACTTCTTCGGGGACCACGGAGGCGTTGCCCCACCGGACACGACTGTGGTGTCCTGGCTGCCGTTCTATCACGACATGGGATTGCATCTCGGAATTATCTTTCCGGTTCTGACGGGATTTTGCACTGTGCTCACGAGTCCAGTCTCGTTTCTGCAGCGGCCGGCCCGGTGGATGCAATTGCTGGCAAGGAACAGTCACACACTTTCGGCCGCACCTAACTTTGCTTTCGAATTGGCGGCACGAAAAACATCAGATGACGACCTGGCCGGACTTGATCTCGGAAATGTGCTCAGCATCCTCAACGGTGCCGAGCGGGTACAGCCTGCGACATTGCGGCGCTTCACCGAACGGTTCGCCTGCTTCAACCTTCAGGACAGGGTGTTACGGCCCTCATATGGAATGGCAGAAGCAACGTTGTATGTCGCGACCCGCGAAGCGGGTCAACCACCACAAATCGTTCATTTCGAATCCGAAAAACTGACCGCGGGCCTCGCGAAGCGGTGGGCAAGCGGAGGCGGTACACCGCTGGTCAGTTACGGTGTGCCGCAGTCACCGATGGTGCGCATTGTCAATCCCGAGACCAGTATTGAGTGTCCGGCGGGAACGACCGGTGAAATCTGGGTGCACGGAGGCAACGTCGCTACCGGCTATTGGCAGAAACCCCAAGAGACTGAGCAGACATTCGGCGCAACGCTCGTCGCTCCGTCGGCCGGCGCCCCCGAAAGGCCGTGGCTGAGAACCGGAGATTTGGGCTTCATCTCCGACAGCGAGCTGTTCATCATCGGTCGTATCAAGGATCTTTTGATCGTGTATGGGCGTAACCACTCTCCCGACGACCTCGAGGCAACGATTCAGAGCATCGCGCCGGGACGTTGCGCGGCGATCTCGGTTCCGGATAGGGGCACGGAAAAGCTCGTCGCCATCATCGAGCTCAAGAACCGCGCCGACTCCGACGAAGAGGCGATTAATAGATTCGATGTCGTCAAACGTAAAGTCACCGCTGCGATATCCGACTTGCACGGACTCAGCGTCGCGGATCTTGTTGTCGTAGCGCCTGGTTCGATTCCCATCACCACCAGCGGCAAGGTCAGAAGAGCGGCCTGTGTCGAGCGGTACCGGCAGAATCAGTTCGCCCGCTTGGATGCTTAGTACTAGGGAATTCGGGATCTTGGATGTGACGACCACGCGAACCGACTTCTTCTCGCTCGCAACGAAAAATTCTGAGGCCGCTTCACTGTCGACTCAGCACGCGCAGGACGCTATGGGGTCGTCTTGAAACTTCCGAACATGCTGCACACCGAATCAGAGCGCACCTTGGCTGCCGTGCGCTTCCGCTTAGGCCGCAACGCTTTCCGCTTCCTTTGCGAAACCCACCTGGAGCTTCCACCGCAGCCTCCGCCCGGTTGCCGCACCCTCGTTCTATTCGCACACTTCGATCTCCAAGGCATCGTCGATCCTTACGTCGCCTATTACCTGAAGGCGCTGCACGGGCTCGGAGCAACCACCGTTTTCGTCTCCGGCTCGCCCACCCTCACGCCGGAGTCGGTCGCTCCCATCCGCTCTCTCTGCGCCGGCATTTACACCCGCCGCACACTTTCCCTCGACTTCGGCTCGTGGCACCTCGCATGGTGCATCCTCAGGCGGCGCGGCTGGTCGCTCGATCAGTTCGACCGCTTCGTCATCGCCAACGACAGCGTGTTCGGTCCGCTCTTTCCTCTCGAAGAGATGTGGAACTCGTTCCACGACGCTGACATGTACGGCGCCATCGAAAATACCCAGATGGTCCCCCACCTCCAGTCTTTTTTTCTGGCCTGGGATCTCAACTCGCGCACCCGCCCCTTCCTCAACGATTTCTGGAATGAGTTCCAATACGTCGTCCACAAGGGCACCCTCATCTGGCGGTACGAGATCGGTTTATCCAAACGCGCACGCAAAGCAGGGCTCAGCGTCAAACCGTTCGTCTCCGCCGCCACCATCAAAACAAACTATGGGCGCTCATCGGCGCCTATGTGGGCCGGCAGGCGCTCCGGGCGAAATAACGGCACCCTTTATTTTTGGGACGGCCTCATCAAGGACTTCCGATTCCCTTTCCTCAAAACGATCCTGCCGCGCTACAACAAGCCGTGGCACGAGTCCATGGCGCACCTGCGCGACATCATCCAGCAGCACACCTTCTATCCCTACCGACTCATCGAATCGAACGTGGACAGGCTCGGCTGCGGAGTACCTTCCCGGGTCAGGCCCACCCGCTAATCCCACGGCGCAGCTCAAATGCTGCCAATGCCAGCGGTCACCAGCAATCTCACCGTCCCCCACATCGGTCAACACGCTTCCTGCGGGCGGTACCTTCCAAAAGATCCGCAGCCGCGGTAACGCTTTCGGCAGGCTTCGTCATCCGGGTGGCGATTTCGCGGGCTCGGGTAGCGTATTGCGGCGCGAGTACCTGGCGAAGCTGCGCGACTAGCGATTCCCGGGTGGTGGTCGACAAGCGCCGGGCGCAGCCGACCTTCATTCGTGTGACCTGTGCCGCCCATATCGGCTGATCGGCCACGTCCCAGAGGACCAACATGGGGATTCCGGCTCGCAGGCCTGCAGCCGTGGTGCCCGCGCCACCGTGGTGGACGACCGCGCGACAGATGGGAAAGATCGCCGCATAGTTCACCAGGCCCACAAGTTTCACGTGGTCAGAATCTGAGATGCAGTTGGAGCCGCTCGCGCCGGAATAAATCAAGGCACGTTCGCCTAGCTCTGTACAGGCCGCGGCAATCATGGCGATCATGTGGGCGGGAGACCGGACCGGTGTGCTGCCGAAACCGAAGTAGATGGGCGGTGTTCCCGCGGCAATCCACGACGCGACCTCACCGTCGGCATCCGTCGGCAACTCCATCGTCAGCGCGCCGACGAAGGGTCGCCGGCCGTTCCATTCCTCCGCGAGGCCTGGAAAGCAAGCCTCGTCGTAGGCCTGGATTTCAAGCGATCCACGTTCCGCCATCCGTCTCGCCGCAGGGGCCGCTGCCATTGGTAGGCCCAGTTCGCGGCGTTGCGCGTCGTCGACATCCTTGGTTATGCGCCAATACAGCCACCAAGCCGCCCTCAGTGTGGAGCGGACCAGGGGCGTCGGCGACGGTATTGACGGAAGGGAGAGCTGGCCATTGACGCAGATTGGGATGTGGTGGAGTCCCACCAATGGGATGTCGTAATATTCCGCGACGTTGGCGACGACCCCGTGGTACGTCTGGCCGGTTACCAGCAGGCCGGCCCCGTCCGCCAGTGGAGTCAGCGTCCTGCTCATCTGCGCCCAGCCCTCGACGAAGAGCTCCCTGCCTGCGCGCACCAAGTTGATCGGATTCTGCGGCTTAAAGGCATGGTGAACGAAATCCACGACGGCGTTCACCTGCTCCTGCGAATCCGGCCCGTAACCGACTGCAGCAAGCCCGGCCGACTCCACGAAGCCAACCAGGTTAGGCGGAACCGCCATGCGCACTTCGTGCCCTCGCCGCAGCAGCTCCAGACCGACGGTGGCGCAGGGCTCGACATCGCCGCGAGTTCCATGGACGGCCAAGACAACTTTCATCGGAGGAACTCGGCCCTTCAGTTGTCGTCCGCGTCGGCAAGGTGCGTGACTTCGGTCATTGCCTGCCGTTCTTCTCCTGACGTTCTTCGGTTTTCATGTGGACACCTGGACTGACGCACCCGCCTGACGTCCGTCGACGACCCGCCTAATCAGAGATTTCATCGCACTCAGGTAGCGGGTCACGGAGTCCCTGGCTACCGGATTGTTCTGGAAGTTCACCCATATCGACACCTCATCGAAGAGACGAATTACCGAGATATAGAGGTGCGCTGGATCTCTGGGGTCGCAGTAGACTCTCACATTCGCGTCCTTCATGTGGGCGGTGACGGTGGCGGAAAAGGGCGGAAGGCCTGCATCCATGTAGTTGATCATGGTGCAGTTCGGTCCCCATGCCCTGAGCCCAGGGGCCAACTTCAATACGTCGTTAAACGATACGTTCGCGAGCTCTAGATTCGAATCGAAGGAGGCCTGCGCGGCGCGGGCAGTTTCTTGGAAAGACGTCGGGTTGACCGTCACCGTGAATGGAACCACGCCGGTGAACCACCCCATGGTCGAAAATTCCGCTAGCGACCTGCGCTTATCAATTGGGGTAAGTCCGTAATATGTTGTGGCGCGGGTCAACTCATATTGCGCGAGAGCTACACAGGCGAACAAACCGCCGCTGAAGCGGGCGCCCGCCTCCACGCAGAGTGATTCGAATTCGGCGGTCTGTTTCTGATCCATCAGCTGTTCGAGCATGAGGTCGCCGCCCGTGGGTACCGACAGATCACCAAGCGGCAGCGGGAAGTCCGGGAGCGTTCCGCCGTTGTTTTCGGCAAACTCGATCCACTTACGGACCTCAGGAGAATCCACGGTCAGACCGGACAGGTGCTGCTTCTCCCGCATGCAGAAATCGTCATGGCTGGCGGGCGGCGGCGACTGAACGAGCGCGCCGCCCGTCACCAAGACGCGGTAGTTCATCACGATTTCGGTGTATAGCCCGGAAATAATCGTCGGGTCACAGTGGATGTGATCGACAATGGCGAAAAATGTGAAGTGGTCCGGGCGCTGAATAATGCCGAACCTGAAGCAATCCCACTCCACCGGATCAGGGGTGGACAGCACAAACTGCTGCCACTCACTTGGTCTCATATCCCCGTGCCGGATCGGCAAAAATTCGATGTCGGCGGGATCACCGATCGTGTGCCGAACGATGCATTCCGCATCGCCGAGCTCGAACCAACTGTGATACGTCTTGTGCCGGCGAAGGTGTGTGTTGATGACGTAAGTCATGGCACGGACATCGCACCGACCGGGTTCGTCTCCGCAGCCGATTGCTAGCCGTGCGTAATTGAGCCCCCGGGTCGCGTAGCGGGAAAACCCGCGAAGATGGGCTTGTTGCATAGCGCTGAGCGGCACATCACTGATCGGAGCTTGCCGGGCTTTATCACGCGAGGCGGGCGATGCCTGCCAAGACACGACCCTGCCCGGCTCCGGCACCCAGTCATAGACCGTTCCCACGAACAGCCCGTGCGCTGACCCCGCACCTATGAACACTCTTATCTCCTTTAGTCCAGCACCTGCGGTTCAGCGGATATGTCGATGTGCTGACCTATCGCCGCGGTGTCGGGCTGGCTTGTGGATGCCAGCTTTTCGCATAGGAGCCCGGCCAGACCATGAATGGTGGTGATGTCGTTGGTGGTGACGCGTACCCCGGTTTCGGCCTCGATGCGTGTGCGCAGCTCGAGGTTGCCCATCGAGTCAAGGCCATATTCGGACAGCGGGTGGTCAGGATCGATGGTGCGACGCAGAATCAGGCTGACCGCATCGGAGATCACGCGACGGAGACGGGTGGGCCACTCCTCCGGCGGCAGCGCATACAGCTCGCTAATTAATTCGCTTATGTCCGTTGAGCTTTGGCTCTTTGACCGGAACAATTCAGCGAACCGGCTGCGTCGCGCGTAGGCGGCGAACCACGGCGTTCCCGTCATCTTTGCATAGCCGGAGTACGCGCGGTCGTGGCGCAACAGTGCCTGGAGCGCGTAGGCGCCCTCGTCGCCAGTGAACGCGGTGTCACGCCAGTGCGCGAGGGCGGTGCCTTCACCGCCCTGTCCGGGAGCCACATCGTCGCCGGTCTCGGCTCGAAGTTCCGCGGCGCGACCGACCTCGGCCCACAATGCCCACCCGATCGCAGTCGCGGGAAGGCCCTGGGTTCGGCGCCACCGCGCGAATGCGTCCAGCCAGCCGTTAGCCGCGGCGTACGCCCCCTGCCCCGGCGAGCCCACCAACGCCACCGCCGAGGAGAACAAGCAGAACCAGTCCAGCGGCAGAGTGGCCGTGGCCCAGTGTAAGTTCCACGCACCGTGAACTTTTGGAGCCCAGTTGCGGTCGATGAGCTCGTCGGTCATGGTGGCCAGCATCGCGTTCTCGAACACCGCGGCGGCGTGCAGCACCCCGCGCAACGGAAGACCAGTGGCGGTCGCCACGGTCACCAAACGCGCCGCCGTGCCGACTTCGGTGATGTCGCCGCATTCCACCTCGATGTCGGTGCCCATCGCCCGGATGAGCTCGATCGACTCCAGTGTCTTGGGATTGGGCTGAGAGCGGGAGCTGAGCACGATGCGGCCACAGCCGGCCCCGGCCATCTTCTCGGCGAAGAAGAGTCCGAGACCGCCCAAGCCGCCGGTGATGATGTAGGAGCCGTCGTGCCGGAACGCCCGGGCCTGCTCGGGCGGTACCACGGCGTTAGTGTGTCCGGTCTTAGGCATATCGAGCACGAGCTTGCCCGTGTGCTCCGCCGCGCTCATCGTGCGCACAGCCGTGGCCGCATCGCTAAGCGGATAGTGAGTGCTTTCCGGTAAGGGCAACTCACCGTCTGCGACGAGCCGGTACACCGTGCCGAGCAGGTCGCCGATCCGCTTGGGGTGACTGTCTGACATCAGCGCCAGATCGACGTAGTGGAATGTGAGGTTGCGATGGAACGGGATTCGGGTGTCGGCGTAGCCGTCGCGTTTGCCGATCTCGACAAATCGTCCGCCGATGGACAGCACTTCCAGCCCGGCTCGCTGGGCGGCGCCGGCTAGGGAGTTGAGCACGATGTCGACGCCGTATCCGTCGGTGTCGCTGCGGATCTGCTCGGCGAACTCGATGCTGCGGGAGTCGTAGACATGTTCGATTCCCATGTCGCGCAGCAGTGTTCGCCGCTGCTCGCTGCCGGCAGTGGCGAAGATCTCGGCTCCCACGGCGCGGGCGATCGCGATCGCCGCCTGCCCCACGCCGCCGGTGGCGGAGTGAATTAATACACGGTCACCGGTGGTGATCCTGGCCTGATCGTGTAGGCCGTACCAGGCGATGGCATGGGCAGTGCTCACCGCGGCCGCCTGGTCGTCAGTGAGGCGGGGCGGCAGCGTCGCGGCCAGGCGGGCGTCACACGTGACGAACGTTGCCCAGCAACCATTTTTGGAGAAGCCGCCGACGTGGTCACCCACCCGATGCTTTGTCACGTCGGGACCGACGGCAGTCACGATGCCGGCAAAATCCATACCGAGCTGCGGTGCATCTCCGTCGATACCGGGGTACCGGCCGACCGCGAAGAGGACATCGGCAAAAGTGATGCCGGATGCGGTCACCGCGACCTCAATCTCTCCCGGCCCTGGCGGAACGGGGTCGAATGCGGCCAGTTCCATCGTTTCCAGGTCACCGGGCGTGCGGATCTGCAGGCGCATGCCGTCGTGGGGGTGGTTCACCACAGCGGTTCGCCGCTCCTCAGGGAGTAGCGGCGCGGGGCTCAGGCGCGCCGTGTGCCACTGGCCGTTCCGCCAGGCCGTCTCGTCTTCCTCCGACGTCCCCAGCAGTTGCGCTGCCAGCCGCTCGGCCTCGGTGTCCTCGTCCATGTCGACCTGGATGGCGCGAAGATGGGGATATTCCGTGTTGATCGCTCGCACCAGACCGCGGAGCCCGGCTTGTTCCAGGTTCGTCACGTCACAGGGCAACACGGTCTGGGCGTTCCGCGTTATGACGTATAGCCGCGGTGGTTCTTCGTCGAACTCCGTAATCTCGCGGGCGATGCGCGCCAGGTGACGCACATAGTCCCGGCTGCGCAGGGCACAATCCTCATCCGGGTTGCCGTTCTTGGGGCCGGTTAGTACGACCACTCCGCTGACGTCGTCCGCACCAAGATGCGAGCCGAGCAATTCGGCGTTGGCCTGGTGATCGGATTGCGGAGGCCATGTCACGGTCGTGCAGCCGGCGCCCCCGGCTTTCAGCGCATCGGTCAGCATTGTCGCCACGACGTCTGCCGTGGCGGAAGTGCTGATCAGCAACCATGTTCCCGGGCCGACGTGGTCGACATCGGGCAGTGTTCGCTGTTTCCACTCGACGGTCAGTAGCCGCTCGTTCAGCACGCGATCGCGGTTTGCGCTCGCCGAGGCCCCGATGCCGAGTTGCAGTCCGCGCACAGCCAGCAGGACCGTCCCGCGCTCGTCGAGCACGTCGAGGTCGGCCTCCAACCCCGCCCCGTCGGCACTGGTCACCCGCGTGTAGCAGTAGTGGGCGGTGCGGGCGGGAGCGTAGGCACGGATCCGCCGTACGCCCAGCGGCAACAGCAGGCCGGCGCTACCTGCGATCTGGGCGTCGGGATGAGCAGCCACCGACTGGAAACAGGTATCCAGCAAGGCGGGATGCACGCCGTAGGCGCTCTGGTGCGAGCGGAGAGGCCCCGGCAGCCTGACCTCTGCCAGCACTGTGCCGACCGTCTCGTCCGCGCTGTGCGCTGCGGCCAGTCCGGCGAAAGCCGGACCGTACTGAAGACCGTGCTCGTCGAACTGCTTGCGCAGCTCGGCGCCGTCCAGTCGGCTCGAGTGGGCCCCGAGCAGGGCGGGCATGTCGTACGCCGGTGGCTGCTCGTCATCCCCTGCCGGGTGCAGGAGCGCCGTCGCCCGCCGAATCTGCGTGCTTTCTTGGAAGGTCTCCACCGCGAAGTCGACGATGCCCGGCGAGGTCGCCGACGCGACTGCCGATACCGGGGTTTCGTTGTCCAGCAACAGCATCGCCTCGAAACGGATGTCGCGGACTTCGGATTGCTCCCCGAAGACCGTGCGGGCCGCTGCCAACGCCATCTCGCAGTAGGCCGCCCCCGGGAGAGCAGCCACATTGAGTATCCGGTGGTCGCCCAGCCAGGGCTGCGCCGCTGTGCCGACTTCGCCCTGCCAAACGTGGCGCTCCGGCTCCTCGTGCAATCGCACATGCGCCCCCATCAGCGGGTGCACCGGAGCAGTGCTCGCGCCACGTGCCCGCGAATCCTGACCGCTGCGGGTCAGCAGCAGGGGGCGGTGACTCCATGTCGGTAGCGGTGCATCCACCAGCTGACCGCCCGGGTAGATCACCGAGAAGTCGATCGCGGCGCCGGCACTGCACAGATCGGCAAGTAACCCGCGCAGCCCGTGCGGCAGCTCTTGCTCGCGGCGCATGGCGGCGAGTGCGGCTAGCGGCATGCCGAGGCTGTCGGCAGTCTGCTCGACAGCGTGGGTGAGTAGGGGGTGCGGAGCCAACTCCGCGAACACCCGGTAGCCGTCCTCCAACGCCGCCCGCACAGCTGCGGCGAAACGCACCATGTGACGCAAATTGTCCGACCAATACCAGGCGTCGCACACGGGCTGCTCGCGCGGGTCGAACGCGGTCGCGGAGTAGAAGGGCACCTCCGGTGTCATGGGGTTAAGCTCTGCCAGCACGTCGGATAGCTCGTCGAGGATCGGATCGACCTGCGGAGAGTGCGAGGCGACATCGACGGCGATCTCGCGGGCCAACACGTCCCGTTGCTCCCATGCTGTGACCAGATCGCGCACCGTCTGCGTGGCGCCGCCGATCACCGTGGACTGCGGCGAGGCCACCACAGCCAGCACGACGTCGTCGACGCCGCGAGCCATCAGTTCCAAAAGCACTTGCTCGGCAGGCAGTTCCACTGACGCCATCGCCCCGGAACCAGCGATCGTAGACATCAGCCGCGAGCGGCGGCAGATCACGCGCACCCCGTCTTCCAGCGATAGCGCTCCCGCCACAACCGCGGCCGCGGCCTCGCCCATCGAGTGGCCGATCACGGCCCCCGGCTGCACACCGTATGCCCTCATCGTGGCTGCCAGCGCGACCTGCATGGTGAATAGCGCGGGCTGGATCCGGTCGATCCCGGTCACCGTCTCGGGCGCCGAAATCGCTTCGGTCACCAAGAATCCGGACTCTCGGGCGATCAGCGGCTCCACCTTGGCGACAGTCGCGGCGAACACCGGTTCGGTCGCGAGCAGTTCGGCGCCCATCGCCGCCCATTGCGAACCCTGCCCGGAAAACAGCCACACCGGTCCTCGATCGTCCTGCCCGACCGTGGACTGATACGGAAAGTTGCCTTCGGCGATCTTGCCCAAACCCTCGGTCAGCTCCTCGAGGCTGCCTGCGATGACCACCGTGCGCACCGGCCGGTGCGCCCGCCTGCGAGCAAGGGTGTAGGCCAGATCCGATGCCGCAAGGTCCGCCGCGTGTGCGTCGACCCAGTCAGCGAGCCGCCCAGCGGTCTGCCGCAGTCCGTCAGCCGACGTGGCTGACAGCGGGAAAAGCAGCGGGCCGTCGATGGCGGGAGTGGTTGACGCGTCGCCCGGTGCGGACGTCTCGGGAGCTTGCTCCACAATCGCGTGCACATTGGTTCCGGAGAATCCGTATGACGACACCGCCGCCCGCCGGGGTCCGTGATGACCGTTGCTGGGCCACGGCGTATTCTCCTGCGGCACAAAGAGGTTGGTCTCGATTTGCGCCATCTCATCAGGCAGCCTGGTGAAGTGCAGATTGCGCGGAATCACACCGTGCTGCAGCGCGAGGACCGCCTTCATCAGCCCCAGCGCTCCGGCAGCCGACTGGGCGTGCCCAAAGTTGGTCTTCACCGATGCGAGCGCGCACAGCCCGTCAAGGCCATACACCTCCGCCAGGCTGGCGTATTCAATGGGATCACCCACTGGGGTGCCGGGGCCGTGTGCCTCCACCATGCCAACGGTGCGGGCGTCCACACCCGCCACAGCCAATGCCGCCCGATAGGCCTCGACCTGTGCGGCCCGCGACGGCGTCACGATATTCACCGTGTGGCCGTCCTGGTTGGTGGCCGTGCCGCGTAGCACAGCCAGGATCCGGTCGCCGTCGCGGAGCGCATCCGGTATCCGCTTGAGCAACAGCACTGCGCAACCCTCGCCGGCCACGAACCCGTCGGCGGCGATGTCGAACGCACGGCAGCGTCCGGTCGCAGACAGCATTCCGATGGCAGAACCCGAGCAGGATTTGCGCGGTTCAAACGACACCGAGGCGCCGCCCGCCAGGGCAATGTCGCTTTCGCCGTCATGCAAGCTGCGACAGGCCACATGCACCGCGGCCAGGCCGGACGAGCACGCGGTATCCACCGTCATAGCCGGACCATGCAGTCCCATCGTGTAGGCAATCCGCCCGGAGCCCATGGCGAAGCTATTGCCCATGTATCCGTACGGCCCCTCCAATGCGTTGGCCTCAGCGTGCACGAATTGGTAGTCGTCATGCATCAATCCCATGAACACGCCGGTCCGCGAGTCGGCCAGCGTGTTCCGAGTGAGACCGCCGTGCTCCATCGCCTCCCAGGAGGTTTCCAGCAGCAAGCGGTGCTGCGGATCCATCGCGGTCGCTTCTTTTTCGGTGATGCCGAAAAACTCGGGATCAAAGCCGGCGACGTCATCCAGGAACGCGCCCCACTTACACACCGACCGACCAGGCACACCAGGCTGGGGATCGTAGTACTCGTCGGCGTCCCATCGGTCAGGTGGAACTTCGGTGACCAGGTCGTCGCCGCGCAGCAACGCCTCCCATAACTGTTCTGGAGAGTCGATGCCTCCAGGCAGCCGGCAAGCCATGCCGATGACCGCAACCGGAGTGAGAGTCGACTTGATCATCGGGACCAAAGATATAGCCGATCCTGAGTCCGCACCCCATTACGTATTGGCCCGAACAAAACCATTCCCTCCTCAGCAAGGGTGGAGTGGCGCTGTGGGCAGCCTTAATCGCTAGGAAGGAACTAGTCGGTTGTCGGGCTGACCATGGCGACGTCAATATTGGTTAGCCGCTGCAACAGGATCTAGCTGGGATTTCTTGGTGGAGCTAAGGGGATTCGAACCCCTGCCTCTACCTGCGGAAATGCCCCTTGAGCTGCAGATTCGGTCCGTCCCGTTCCGATTCGGTTCCGCTCATTACCTGCGGTTTCGTTCTCGGGTCTTGACGGCGTCAAGAGCGGTGCGCGAGATGTCCCACCGGCGTTCGTCGGGTTCTACACGCCGAACAGTTCCTCGGACCATGCGGCGAGGGTCGGCTCGAACCGCTCGGGAACGTAGGACTCGACCGGACGAGCCCCGCCGGGAGCACGGGAGGCTGCCTCGAACAGGCACACCGCGCACTCGACCATGTTCAGCGAGACGGCAAGTGCATCGGCGATCAGGGTGAACACTGTGCCACCCCGGGCATAGGCCGTCATCCACTTGCAGCCGTGGATGAAGCTGGAACTGTAGGAGTAGAACGACCTGGCCGCTCCTTCCAGTCCGTTTGTGGCGATCTCCCCGGTGTCATGCGCTGGAACGTGGGCATCGACCCACTGCGCGGACGACCTGATCGTCGCGGTGAAGGACGGCGTCTTGGCGAAGGTGTACGCCACCTTCGCCTTATCGAGCATGTCGTTGTACTTGCGGCGGTGTTCGACGTTCTTGTCGCGAAGCTGCTTCGGGATGCCGACGGTCGAGCTGCACACCACCGGACGCAAGTCCGGGCTTCTCCGGTCCTGCTACCTGACCGCGCCCATCCACGACTCTCACCGCGTGGTGCTCGTCGCGTCCAAAGGCGGAGACGACCGCAATCCCGACTGGTACCGAAATCTCCAAGCGCGACCTGACACCGAGGTGGTGATCCATGGCGAACGCCACAAGGTTCTACGGCAGCAGGGCAATGTGGCCCTCGGACGGGTCCGGCGCGGACTGAGTGCCACCACTGCTGGTGCCACCGCCGCCGATGCCGCCGCCTGTGCCACCCTTTCCTTGGCCCCCCTGGGACCCCTCAGAGGGCGGGGGGATCACCTCGGGCGGCGGTGGCGGGGGCTTCTGCACCGGCGGGGGCGTCTGCTTGGGCTTGGGTGCCACCTGCACGGGCGGCGCCGCAAAGTGAATCAGGTCGGGCACCTCCGGCAACTGCGGGGGCGGCGACGGCACGTTGAGGCCCGCGAGAATCACGCGACCACCGTGGTGGTAGGCCGCGCCAGCGCGTCCAGGGCAGAAGGTCTGCGTCGACACCCGCACGAACGCCTGCATGGTGCGCAGGTACTGGTCGAACGGATGGCTCGGGTCCTCGGCATAGCCGTGGTGAGCCAACTCGTTGGCTGCCTCCCCCGGAGACATTCCCCCACCGAGGGCATCGCACACGTTGTGGCCGTGAGCGATCACGCCCGGAATGCCGTCATGGGCCGGGATGCCCGCCGCGGCCAGCGCGGACAAGAACTGGTCGTCGCTTCCGTCGGCAAGCGCCACGGGGGCCAGCTCCAATGCGGCGCCGGTCAGCAACGCGGCTACGAGTGGCTTCATGATTTCTCCTGCTGCAAAGCCGCGGCCGCCCCATGACCGGTGTAGCCGTTCGCAACAGGGTCGGCACCCAACGCCATAACCGCCAGGACGGCCATGCCGCCTATCCCCAACCCTTCGCCCGGAACCGCTAACCCGCCTTGACGCAACCGCACTACTGAGAACCACGCGGGACAGAGTTGACATTTGCTACCTCACTCGGCTAGCAATGGTCCGTTAGCGTTAGAGCCGTCTGTAAACTCGGCTTTTTTGATCAAATTCTGAGCGCATGCGCGATGTATCGTTGCGACAACGATGTCTCGACACTTTGCTCCGCCTGTTTTATTCAACGTGATTTTATGGTGATGGCACAACCTTACGTTAACCTGTAGTTTGGTTGTGTGTTTCCTGTTATTTGTTTACAGTTTACTATTTGGACATCTCACTGACACAGTCACGAGGGATGGGCGCGCAGGTGGCCACACCCGCTCTCCTTGCGCACCCTTTGCCGAAGCCCGGCTGGTGCGATCCTTTCGCCAACCTCATCGGGTGAGTTGTCCGGTAGAGGTCTATTTCGGTTGGCTCCCTTCGCCTTTCACTGCCATAGAGATCGGCTGGTTACTCGGATAAACGGCGGGGGGGTCTTCCCGTTCATTCCGGCCCTTCGCGATGTAGCCTCTCTATATAGTTACGCCTTGCGCTCGGGAGTGAAACCTGTCAAGGTGGTTACTTGTGACGCTCGTCTACTTGAGCGGTCGGCGATGCCTGAACTTCGTCGGCACCATGAAGCACCGGAACAGCGCACGCGAGGAGCTACTGACCGAGCCGAAACTGCTGTCGGACTGGGCGGTTCAGGGCGGGCTGGTGGATGCCGCCATCGATGTCACCGACGGTCGAATAAACGATTGAGTGGTAGGTGGGTCGTATCGCACCCTCCTACCTCTGGGAGGCCACCTCTGCGATGCTGTAGAAAACTATCGCTGCCGAACGGATGCCTGACACTGCCGCTGCTCAGTTTCCTTGCGACGAGCCCTTCGGAATCGAGTCGGATCCGCGCAGCCTGTTTCGACACGTGGAAAAACTCGGCGAGGACGTCGGAAAGGTTGTCGACGTCGGTCGCCGCGACCGGCGGTGGCCCAGGCCAAGTTGGCGCATCTATGGCAGAGCCAGTCGTCTGAAGAGCCGGCGGGCTTAGAAATCAGATCGGGAGTTCGCACAACCTGAGATGTCTTGTCGGGGCACTATAAGCCAATGAGGGTGGCTTCCCTGAATGCCGAAGACATGCGCCGACGCTGCGACGCACACCGCCAACGGATGCAGCAGCATCCCGAGGTCACCGCATTCAGTCAAGCGTGGGCCGACCCGAATTTTGAAGCTCTGGGCACCCGCGACCTGGCGCCCTTGTAGACATCCCAGGGATCCCGGCGGGCACGTTTATGCTGCACGCGCAGAAAACGACATCATCGGCGCAGCCGGAGGTACCAGCCAATGGACCCTGGGGCCCGAACCAGACAAACAGAGCTTTGGTGCCATCCACCTGCAGGCAGACCCTGGCCCCTCCTGGCCGCTGGGGCTGCCCAGCATCGACGCGCACAGCAGCTACTGGAGTCCGGAGAATCCCGCGCTGGCCAACATGGGTTCGATCATCGCAGGCAAGCCGCCACCATTCGTGGTCGGGCAACGATGACACGCTGCGCCGCAATGCGATCCGGTGTCGTGATCGCCCTGCTGCTTCCCTAGCTGTCAGCGCCGGGTGCAATGTCAAAGGGGTGCAGCGGATGTTGGGCCACGCCAAGGCGTCGATGACGCTCGACGTTTATGCCGACCTGTTCGACACCGACCTTGATGCGGTGGCCGTCGAGCTGGACGCGGCGATCCGGGCGGCGAATATCCAAGCAGGGTAATAGGTGCGCCACCATCCCGGGGGCGGAGGGTCCTCCCGGTACCCCCCTGACCCACTGAGCTGTTAGTGATGGTGACCGGTCGGAGGGTCGCGCGCGGCGTAGCTGATGCTGCTGCACGGTCAGCAATTCCACTCGTATGCCTTGCAATGAATATCTATTGCCTCGATCATTAAGTGGCAGCATCAGCAGTCCGGGACCCGATGAAGCAAGTGCTATTCGGGACCAGGTGAAGGGAGCGATCAATGACTCGGCCAAGATCATCCGGCGCCCGCACCAGCATCGCAAAGATCGCGGCCGCAGCGGTACTTATCGCTATACCCACGGCCACGGTGAGCGTCCCGGCGTATGCGGCGCCCGCGGACACACCGAGTGTGCTTCCGGCGCCGCCGCCAGCGGATCCACCCACCGATGCACCACAGCCGCCACCGCCTCCGCCGCCACCACCGGCCCCCCAGCAGTCGGTGTACACGGACGACTGGTGGGGGCCGGGCAATAACGTTGCAGGCAATTGGTGAGCTGATCGCGCTCGGTGGCGGTTAGAGAATTATGAAACCTCAGAAACCGCAAAGCGCCGCCGTTGCTGGGTGACCGGTGACGGCGGCGCTTCCTTAGGGATCTATCAACGGCAGAATGTTCCTGCGGGATTCTGCTGCGCGATTCCTGCGCGATTCCGGGCAACGGCGACCGACCCTAGCGAACCCACTTATCGTCTTTTACCTGGCGTTTCCCCTGTGGAGCTAAGGGGATTCGAACCCCTGACCTACTCGATGCGAACGAGTCGCGCTACCAACTGCGCCATAGCCCCTGATCGCTAGCAGGCTACCAGCCGCGACGTCGGTCGCCGAACCGTTACTGGCCGGCGGCTCGCGGCAGGTCCCGGGGCCAGCCGTAATCGCGCGCATACGGCGCGTAGTCGAGATGCTCGAACACCGGGTCCTCGTCGTCGATCTCCAGCACCACGGCCCCCGGGCGGCGCAGCCGGGACGGGACGACGTCGAACTCGCGGTCGTAGGTGTTCTCCACGCCCAGTCGCGACCGCGCCATCCGCTGCATCCGGCGACGATGCACTCGCTCCTCGATCCGGGTCTGCCGACGCAGATATCCCAGGTAGAGCACCGTCACCGTAGCGGTGCTGCCACAGAACCACCACGCAGCCGGGGTCAGCAAGAATGCTGTCGCCGCCGATCCGACCAACGTCAGCGCCATGACCATCAGCACCCGCTTGCGGGAGGCGTACTTGCGAGCGATGACCGCGGCGGCGGTTTCCGGGTCGTACCGATGCCGCCGTGAGAAGGCGTGGGTGACGGTAGCGGGCGGTTCCTCGGCGACCGGGATTCCCGATGTGTCGTCGACGTATTCGTATTGATCGTCTTCGTCGTCGACGGTGTCGGCCTGGTCCTCGGAGTCGTCGGAGTCCTCGGAGTCTTCGGTCTGGAACTCCGCGTCGGCGTCCTCGTCATCGACGGTCTCGACCTCGGCCACCGGCACGGGTTGCTCGTCGGCGGCGGTCAGCGCGGCGGCCTCTGCCTCGGCCATTTCGGCGTCCAGGCACTCGGGCTCGGCCTCCTCAACCGACACCGCGGCAGCGACCGTGACGACTGTGACGCCCGTACCGCGCGATAGCGGCATTTCCTCGGTGTCGGCCGAGTCGCGGTCGTCCAGGTCCTCGAGGTCTTCGTTTTCGTCCTCGTCCGGCTGCCAGTCAGGGTTACTGCGATGCCCTGCTGCGGGTCCCCCGCGTTTGATCAGCCTTGCGGCCGCATCGCTGTTGAGCACGCGGGTCGCCAAGGCGACATCGCTGGTGCGCCGCACGGCGTCGCGCTTGCTGATCAACATCGGAACCAACACGAACAGCCAGAGCACCACGAGCGATATCCACAACAACGATTGCGGGATGCTTGGCATGGTGACCTGCTCCTTTCCCTGCCAGGCTAGGCCTGCAGCCGGCGCATCCGGTCGAGGCGCGCCCAGGACAATTACACACCTGTAATTTGCTCATGACAAGCACCACCAGTCACAAATGTCACATTTGCAACACGATCAAGCCCAGGTGGCGTGCCCGTCGCGCACCAGAGCCGACGTCACCGACCCGTAGACCTCTTCGGCTGTCAGACCCACCAACAGGTGATCTCGCCAGTCCCCGTCGACTTGGAGGTAACGCCGCAGCAGCCCCTCCTCGCGGAACCCGACCTTTGTCAGCACTGCCCGGCTCGCCGCGTTCTCCGGTCGCACGGTCGCTTCCACGCGATGCAACATCACCGGGCCGAAGCAGTGATCGAGGCCCAGTGCCAACGCTCCGGTGGCAACGCCGCCACCGGTGACCGAGCTGGACACCCAGTAGCCGATCCATGCCGATCGCAATGCCCCGTGAGTGACGTTGCCGATCGTCAGCTGTCCACAAAACTGGCCGCCCAGTTCGATCACGTACGGCAGCATGCGACCCTTGCGAGCTTCCGACCGTAGACTCGAACATAAGGCTGGCCAAGACGAAATCGTATGCCGCGCAGTCCAATCAGTCTCGGTGCTGGGCTCCCAAGGCTCCAGATGGGCACGGTCGGCCAGCCGGGCGCGGCTCCACTGGGCGGCGTCGCGCATGCGCACCGGCCGCAGCCGGATCACACCGGCGGAAACCCGCAGCGGTCCCACCACCATCGGCCAGCCGGGATGCTGGGAGCTGGTGCGCCACGGGTTCACGAGCGGCGCCCACCGTGTCGCTCAGCCACGCTGAGCCAGAAACGCGACGTCGACGATCTCGCCAATGCGGATCTGCTCGGCCTCGCGGGGAATCACAAGCAGACAGTTTGCCTCGGCCAGCGTTGCCAGCAAGTGCGACGAGGCGCCGGGCGCGCCGCCCAGCGCCTGCACCAGGTATTCGCCGGTGTCCTGATCACGCATCAGCTGTCCGCGGAGAAAGCCTTTGCGGCCGGCGACCGAGGTGATCGGTGACAGCGTGCGGGCCTGGACAATCCGGCGCATCGGCTGCCGCTTACCCAGCGACAACCGGATCAGCGGTCGAACCATCACCTCGAAGACCACCAACGCACTGACCGGATTCGCCGGCAACAGAAACGTCGGGACACCCTCGCGGCCCAGTTGCCCGAAACCCTGCACGGATCCGGGATGCATTGCGACCCTGGCGACTTCCATATCGCCGAGCCCGGACAGCACCGAACGCACGGCCTCGGCCGCTGCGCCGCCGACCGCGCCGGCGATCACCACGATCTCGGCACGGTTGATCTGACCCTCGACGACTTCACCGAGCTCTTTCGGGTCGTTGCTCACGATGCCGATCCGATTCACCTCGGCGCCCGCGTCCCGGCCGGCGGCCGCCAAAGCGTACGAGTTGACGTCGTAGACCTGTCCGTTGCCCGGAGTGCGCGAGACATCGACCAGCTCACCACCGACGGCGAGCACCGACAGCCGCGGGCGCGGATGGACCAAAACCCGGTCGCGGCCCACCGCAGCCAGCAGCCCGACTTGGGCCGCACCGATGATCGTCCCGGCCCGCACCGCGACATCGCCGGGCTGGACGTCGTCGCCGGTGCGGCGCACGTAGGCACCCGATCGCACGCCACGCAGGACCCGTATCCGCGACTGCCCGCCGTCGGTCCATCGCACCGGCAAGACCGCATCGGCCAGTGTCGGTAGCGGAGCACCGGTCTGCACGCGTACGGCCTGTCCCGGCTGCAGCCTGCTCGGTGTTCGCGTGCCGGCTTCGATGTCGCCCATCACCGGCAGGGTCACTCCGCCGGGCTCAGATGGCGATTCCTCCGCCTCGCCCGGGACGGCGCGCAGATACTCGTCGCCGGTGTGGTGGCTGGACGCCCCGGTCTCACCGACGCCGAGCACATCGACACTGCGGACCGCGTAGCCGTCGATGGCGGCCTGGTCGAAACCGGGCAGCGGACGCTCGGTCACAACCTCTTCGGCGCACATCAGCCCCTGCGCCTCGGCAATGGCAACGCGCACCGGCCTCGGCGCCACCGCGGCGGCCGACACCCGGGCTTGTTGCTCTTCCACCGAACGCACAGAGCGCTCCCGCTAGTTTTTGGCCAGACCCAATCGAGTCACCAGCCACCGCCGTAATTCCGGGCCGTAATCGTCACGATCCAGTGCAAAGTCAACCGCAGCCTTGAGGTAGCCGCCGGGATTTCCCAAGTCGTGTCGGGAACCATGGTGCACAACAACGTGTACCGGGTGACCCTCGCGGATCAGCAACGCGATTGCATCGGTGAGCTGCATTTCACCGCCCGCGCCCCGCTCGATGCGATGTAACGCGTCAAAGATGGCGCGGTCGAGGACATAGCGGCCGGCGGCGGCGTACATCGACGGAGCGTCTTGCTGCGCCGGCTTTTCCACCATGCCGTTGACCTTCAGCACGTCCTTGTTGGCGCCGGGCACCGGCTCGACGTCGAAAACCCCGTAGGCGCTTATCTCTTCGGGAGAGACCTCGATCGCGCATAACACTGTCCCGCCGTACTCGGCGCGCACCTTCGACATCGTCTCCAGCACGCCGGTCGGCAGCACCAGGTCGTCGGGCAGCAACACAGATACCGCGTCTTCGTCGGCCGACAGCACCGGCTCCACGCAGCTGATGGCGTGTCCCAGCCCGAGTGGCTCGGCCTGCACGACGGACTCGACCTTGATCAGCCCCGGCGCGCGACGCACCTTCGCCAGCATGGCCTTCTTGCCCCGCGCCTCCAGCGTGCCTTCGAGCACCAGGTCTTCGACGAAGTGCGCGACGACACCGTCCTTGCCCTCGGAGGTGATGATCACCAGCCGCTCGGCCCCGGCCTCGGCCGCTTCGGCGGCCACCAACTCGATGCCGGGCGTGTCGACGACCGGCAACAGCTCCTTGGGCACCGTTTTGGTCGCGGGGAGAAAGCGCGTGCCCAAACCGGCCGCGGGGACGATCGCGGTCCGCGGAACCGGGACCTGTGAGGGTGACATCGTGCACACCATAATCGCAGCAGATTCTCCCGGCCGGTGTGGCGGGGTAAAAGCGGGGGCTGTAATCGTTGTCGGTATGGCAACCGCGGGCAAGGTCGCATTGCGGGAACGGCTGCTGGCAGCCCGCCGCTCGGTCGCGGACGACGTCAGGGCCGGCGAGGCGCGGTCGTTGACCGAACACCTCGATGCGGCGGTGACCAGCGGCAGCACGGTGTGCGCGTACGTGCCGGTGGGCGTCGAGCCGGGATCGCTGGAGATGCTCGACGCGCTGCTGCGACGAGCCGGCCGGGTGTTGCTGCCGGTTGCGCGCGCCACGGCCGACGACTCCCCGGTGGCCCTGCAATGGGGGGAATACCGGCCGGGACGACTGGTGGCCGCGCGGTTCGGGCTGCTCGAACCGACCGAGCCGTGGCTGCCGGCGACGACCGTGGCCGAGGCGAGCGTCGTGCTGGTTCCCGCGCTCGCCGTCGACCGCACCGGCGTGCGGCTGGGACGCGGCCGCGGTTTCTACGACCGCACCCTGGTGCACCGGGATCCGCGGGCACGCCTGATCGCCGTGATCCGCGATCAGGAGTTGCTCGACGAGTTACCGCACGAGCCGCACGACGTGCCGATGACGCATGCGCTGACCCCCGGACGCGGGTTGATCGAGCTGGGCGGCGCCGCCGGTTAGCGACCGCGCTCAGCAGCCTCGCAGCACCTGCCGCATGGCGTCTTTCTCCCGGCCCGACACCCACAGCTGGTAGTCCGTCTTCACCTCGACCTGGCGGGCGACAAACGCGCACCGAAATGCCACGTTGGGCGGCAACCAGGAGGCGGCGTCGCGAAACGCCTTGTCGAAGTTGGCCTGACCGACGACGGCCAACAGATTGCGCGGATCGTTGGCGAAGTCGCGGCGGCGTTGGTCGTCCCAGAACCGTGCGCCCTTGTACCAGGCGTCCGACAGCGACACCACATGATCGATCTGCACGGCGGGCGAGGTGTCCGGGCCGCGCACGAAGACGATCGTCGCTCCGGTGTAAGGGTCGTGCAGGATGCCGCGCTGCGCAAAGCAGGTCCCCGGCCGCACCTGCAGGTCGGCCAGGTCGCGCCGCAGGATGTCGTCGCGGGTGTTGCAGCCGTTGTGGCCGAACTCCACGTTGACGTCGTCACTCCAGGGTTCGCCGAACCGGGCACGGTCGAAGTCCTCGAAGCGATCCCACCCCTTGACCGCCAGTGCCTCGAGCTCGCGCCGGGCCACGTCGTAGCCCGGTGTCGCGGGTGGCGTGCCCCCGGTCGGCCGCCCGGACGGCACAGCTTCGGACGCCTGGCTTCGGATGTCGCGGACGTAGATCCACCCGACACCGGCGGCGATCGCAAGGATGATCAGCAGCGCCAGCGTGTCCCTCCACCGGCTGTAGGTTCTCAGACGGGGTCTCATATCACTAGGCGCTGACCTGCGGCGGCACGAGCTGTCTCACGTGGTGTTTGTCGCATCTCGAATGGATTTCGCGCTCTCGGCGTTGTGACCCGCATGGAGTCGAAATGAAGTTGAGACTTCTTCGCCTTTGCACTGCGACGCTAGGCGCTGCAGCGGCGATTGTGTCTTCTGCCGCGGTTGCCAGCGCTGATCCGCCAGACCCGCACAAGCCGGACATCACGAAGAGCTACTGCCCGGGTGGGCAATGGGGTTTTGGCAGTTTGGGAGTGTGCGACGGCGAGAAGTACCCCGACGGGTCCTACTGGCACCAGTGATGAAAACCTACATCGGCGGACCGAAATGGTATTACGACTGCGTCGGCGACAGCGGCAACAATACTTTCCCGGCACCGCCACCGCCTGGTGGCTGCGACGGGGCAATTCCGCCCGAGCCGCCTGCCCCGCCCGCAACCTGACCGCAGCCGGCGGTGGCCGCGAGCTGAGCACGACGCCAATTGACCGGTCACCGCGCCGAGCGGGAATGACACGCGCCACATAGCGGTTCTAGCACTTGAGACTGTAGAGTGCTAACCGTTTAGACCATCACGGAGGTTTGTGTGCCGACTTACAGCTACGCGTGCACCGAGTGCGGCAACCGCTTCGATGTTGTTCAGGCCTTCACCGACGATGCCCTGACCACATGCGAGCAGTGCTCCGGTCGGCTGCGCAAATTGTTCGGCTCCGTCGGCGTGGTGTTCAAGGGCAGCGGTTTCTACCGCACCGACAGCCGTGAGTCCGCGAAGAGTTCGACCAACGGGTCGGCCAAGTCGGGCTCGTCTTCGAGCACCGACGGGTCGAGCAGCAGCGACAAGTCCGGCTCATCGGAGAAGTCGAGTACCGCCAGCGACAAGTCCGACTCGGCAACCTCGAAGACCGCGAAGTCAGCGGCCGCCGCCGCAAGCTAGCCGGTTATCCACAAGCGGCTTGCCGGCGGCCGCGCGTAACACCCGGCCGCACTTACCGTTGCGGCGTGGGGGATTCCCTGAAATCGCTGAATCCGTCGCTGCCGACTCGTATCTCGCAGTGGTTGCGTCCCGACTGGTCGCGGACCCTGCTGGCCCGCCGAATCGCCGCAGCCGGACTCGTCGTCCTTGCCGGCGTTGCGGCACTGCGACCCGACCCCGACGGTGAGCGAACCCCGGTGGTGGTGGCGGCTCACGATCTCAGCCCAGGCGCAGCGCTGACCGCCGACGATCTCCGGCTCGAAAAACGTTTAGTGCCAACGCTTCCCGACGGGGCGCAATCCGATATCGACACGGTTGTCGGGTCAACGTTGGCCGGGCCTGCTCGGCGCGGTGAAGTGCTGACCGACGTCCGGCTGCTGGGCCGTCGACTGGCCGAGTCGGCCGCGGGGCCAGACGCCCGGATCGTGCCGGTGCATCCGGTGGACAGCGCGCTGATCGATCTGGTGCGAACCGGTGACGTCGTGGATGTGGTGGCCTCGTCAGACAGCGGTTCTGAGTCCAAGCCGCATGTCGTTGCCACCGACGCGATCGTGGTCCTGGTCTCGGCGAAGCAGAAGGCTCAGGCCGCGACCAGCGAGCGCGTGGTCCTGGTGGCGCTGCCGGCCGCCGCGGCCAATGCGGTGGCTGAGGCGGCTTTGGTGCAAACGGTGACCCTCACCCTGCACTGAGTGTCTGGCCGGATAAAGAGCAAACTCGCGCACGGTCAGCCCGACTCGGCTAGTTTTTGCTTAGGCTCCAATTGCTTTGTGGCATCGCCACTGCAGAAAGGACATCCCGATGTTGAAGGGTTTCAGGGAGTTTCTCTCACGCGGCAACATCATCGACCTGTCTATAGCGGTGGTGATCGGTACCGCGTTCACCGGTTTGGTCACCAAGTTCACTGAAAGCGTCATTCAGCCGCTGATAAACCGGATCGGTGCCGGCGGAAAGTCCAGCGTGGGGCTCTTGAAAATCGATATCGGCGGCGGGCAATTCATCGACTTCAACGTCGCTATATCCGCCGCAATCAACTTCATACTGATAGCGGCAGTGGTCTACTTCTTGGTCGTGCTGCCGTACAACACGTTGCGCAAGCGTGGTGAGGTCAAGCAAGCCGAGGACACCGAACTCAGCCTGCTCACCCAGATCCGGGATCTGCTCGCCGAGTCGGAGGGCAGCTCATCCGGCCATCACTCCGCCAACGCCCCGGAGGGCGGCATCATCGAGGACAAGTAGTTCCCGGCGGGCGGTTCAGCTGTGGTGCGGGGGCGCGTTGTCGCGCAGCCATTGCTCATGATCTTCGACATCGCGACTCGCGTCCGGATCACGCTCGTCCGCCGATGTCTGCGGTAGCACCTCGCGGTCGTCACCGGCTCGCATGGTCATGCCGGAGTCAAATCTCCAAGCTGGAGAGTTGGCCGATGATGCTGGCCGCCAACGGATTCAAAGTAGCCATGCCGTCGCGCACCGCGTATCGCGAACCGGCGAGGTTGACCACCAGGGTGCTCCCCGAGATGCCCGCCAAACCACGTGACAAGCCGGCGTCGATGATGCCCGACGACAAGCCTGAAGCCCGGATGGCCTCGGAGATGCCGAGGAGTTCGCGATCGAGAATATCCAGGGTGGCTTCCGGGGTGACGTCGCGCGGCGTCACGCCGGTGCCGCCGACCGATACCACCAGATCCACTCCCCCGATCACCGCGGTGTTCAGTGCGTTGCGGATCTCGACCTCGTCCGCGGCGACGGCCACCACGCCATCGACAACGAACCCCGCCTCGGTGAGCAGCTCGGTGACCAAAGGCCCGCTGTGGTCCTCATCTCCGTGCGCGGTCCGATCGTCGACGACAACGACGAGTGCCCTGCCAACCAACTCGGCGTTCTGTTCCATGGTTGCAACCGTATATCTGTGGTCCGACCGCGACGCAGCCACTCTCATCACTGCTGCGCCTTGCCCAAAGTGACCTGCACGGTCTTGTTGTCGCCCGATGGGTCCTTGAACGTGAGCGTCACTTTGTCGCCCGGCGCCTTGGATCGCACGGCGGCGACCAACGCGTCGGCGCTGTTGACCGTTCGGTCGTCGACCTTGGTCACCACGACTCCGCTGGGCAAGCCGGCGGCCGCCGCCGCACCATTCGGTACCACCTCGACGACCTTGGCGCCGGGTGTGCCCTTGTCGTTGGTGACCTGAACGCCCAGTGACGCATGCGATGCCGTTCCGGTCTTGATCAACTCGTCGGCGATGCGCTTGGCCTGATCGACCGGAATCGCGAAGCCGAGTCCGATTGAACCGCTCTGTGCGTCGGGCGACTCGCCGCCCAGCGTGGCAATCGCCGAGTTGACGCCGACCAACTGTCCGCTCATGTTGACCAGCGCGCCGCCGGAGTTACCGGGGTTGATCGCGGCGTCGGTCTGAATCGCATCCAGAACGGTGTTCTGGTTACCGGTCTCGCCGGTCGTCGACACCGGCCGGTTGAGCGCGCTGACGATGCCGGTGGTAACCGTGCCCTCCAGGCCCAGCGGCGACCCGACCGCCATCACCGGCTGGCCGACACGCAAGTTCGCTGACGACCCAATGCTGATCGGCGTCAATCCCTTAACGCCTTGCACCCGAACGACTGCGATGTCGGTGGTGGGATCTGCCCCCACCACGGTGAATTCGGCATGGCTCCCGTCGGAGAAGGTCACTGTGGTCTTCGGTGCCCCACCGCCGCGTTCGTTGTTTGGCTCCCGGGGGTCGCCCGGCTCCCCGGGATCCGGCTCCCCGGGGCCGCCCGGCTCCGGGCGGGGGCTGCGCTCACGCGGCGCAGGGGGATGACCGGGATTGGCCGCAGTGGCGACGACGTGGTTGTTGGTCAGGACCAGCCCGTCCGAAGACAAGATGATGCCCGAGCCCTCCTCGGACTGACGCCCGAGATCGGTCTCGAGCATGACCACACTGGGCACCACCTTGGCGGCGACCTGTTCGACAGTTCCTACCGGTGCGTTCGCGGCCGGCAAGCTGGGAGTCGCGCCGCCCAGTACCGACCCGTCGCTGGCGATCGGGAGGTGCCCGCCGTGCGCGATCACCGACGCCGCCGCACCGCCGATGCCGGCCGACACGACTGCAATCGCCAAAGCGCCGGTAGCCAATGCTCCTGCGCGAGAACGCTTTCGCGGCACGCCCACTTGCGGTGGCGGTGGGCTGGCCTGACCGCCACCGAACGAACCGTACGGCTGCCGGTACTGCGGCTGCTGGCCGTAGCGCCAGTCGTATGGCTGCTGAGGGTAGGTTTGCTGCTGCCCGTGGCCGGAATAGCCTGGGGCCCCACGCTGATCGGAGCCCGGGTGGTACCCGGGCTGCTGCGGCGGTGGCGAATACCTCGGGTGATTCGTCATGTCGCTAGGTCGCTCTTTCTTTGAACAGTCGGTTCAGACTCACAAGTCACTGGATCACTACCCTGCCTGCGTTGTCTGAGAATCGACTGAAATAACGTTCGCTGGACGTAATGAGTTCCCCGGATTTGACGATGCGTTAACATCCGCCGCAATTTCCTCGGGGGTCGGGAACTCCGAGGTCGGGATCGGCCGTCCGGGCAGCAACACATAGATCGACGTCCCCGGCGGCTGGCCACCCGGGACGGTGTCTTCGACGCGCAGCGCGCCGCCGTGTTTGAGCACGACCTGTTTCACGATGGCCAGCCCAAGACCCGAGCCGGGCATCGCCCGCGCCGTGGTCGAGCGGAAGAACCGCTCGAAGACCAGCGCACGCTCAGCCGTCGGGATCCCCGGCCCGTGGTCGGACACCACCAATTCGGCATGCGTACCGTTCAGCTGCCGGAGGCTGATACCGACGGTTTCTCCTGACGGGCTCCACTTGGCTGCGTTGTCCATCAGGTTCAGCACCGCGCGCGACAGGCCAGCGGGGTCGCCGTAGACCTGCCAGGGCGTCACGTTTACGTCGAACTCAATGTCGTTGCGGCGCCGCCGAACTCGCTCGAGGGAACGGTCGATGACCTCAACAATGTCGACCGGCTCCTGCACCACTTCACCGGCATCGTCTCGGGTGAGATCCACCAAATCGCCTACCAGCGTGGACAATTCTTCAATCTGCGCGATCACATCGGTACGCAGGTCGGCCATTTCCTGTTCGGGTATCGGCGGCGCGCCCGGCTCGGTTGACGCCATCAGCAGTTCGACGTTGGTGCGCAACGACGTCAGCGGGGTGCGCAGTTCGTGACCGGCATCGGCGACCAGCCGGGTCTGGCGTTCGCGAGATTCGGCCAAGGCTCGCAGCATCAGATTGAACGCCTCGGTCAGCCGGGCCAGCTCGTCGCTCCCGAACACCGGGATGGGCCGCAGATCGTCGGTGCGCGCCACCCGCTCAGCGGCCTCGGTCAGCCGGGCCACCGGGCGTAGCCCGGCCTGGGTGACCATCCCACCGGCAACCGCGGCGACCGCGACGCCGACCCCGCCGACGATCAACAGCACCCAACGCAGCTTCGTCATCACCGCATCGGTCGGCGCCAGGCTCTTGGAGATCAGCAGCGAGCTGCCGTTCGGCAGGTGAACCGCCAGCACTCGCTGACCGGCCGCCGTGCGCCGCGACATGAACAGGTCACCGCGGATGACCGCCTTCTCCGGCGGTCCGACCGGCAGTGTCTGGCCCTCCTGGTTGGCGGTGAAGATCGAGCGGCCGGGGTTCACCAGCATCGCGTTGACATCCGAATATGCGGTGCCCTCAATGGCTTTCGCGGGATCGGCCGCCAACGACCCGCTGGCGATCAATAGCTGAGCCCTGCTTTGCAGCTGGTTGTCGATGTCCTTGTACAGCGCCGCGGAGATCACCGCGTACACGGCGACGGCCATCAGCACGACCACCATCGCCACCATCGACATCGCCAGCAGCATGACCCGCCACCGCAGCGACAACGACGTGCTGGCTCGCAGCTGCGCTCGACTTCGCCGGTGGAACGGTGTCTTCAGGGGCATCAGGGCGGTGTTTCGCGAAGCACGTAACCCACTCCTCGCACGGTGTGGATCAATCGTGGCTCGCCATTTGCTTCGGTCTTGCGGCGCAAGTATCCGACGTACACTTCCAGCGCGTTGCCCGAGGTGGGAAAGTCGAAGCCCCACACCTCCTCGAGAATCCGGCTGCGGGTCAATACCCGTCGCGGATTGGCGATCAACATCTCCAGCAGAGCGAATTCGGTGCGGGTGAGGCTGATCTGCCGTTGCCCACGAGTGACTTCACGCGTCACCGAATCGAGGGTGAGGTCCGCGAACGTCATCGCCACGGATTCGCCCGAGTCATCGATCTTGGTTCGGCGCAGCAGGGCCCGCAGCCGGGCCAGCAACTCTTCGAGCGCGAACGGCTTGGGCAGATAGTCGTCCGCGCCGGCGTCGAGGCCGGCGACCCGCTCGGAGATCGTGTCGCGGGCGGTCAGCACCAGGATCGGCAGATCGTCCCCGGTGCTGCGCAGCTGACGGCATACCTCCAGGCCGTCCAGCCGCGGCATCATCACGTCCAGGACGAGCCCGTCGGGACGGTCGGCCGCGATCATCTCGAGCGCCTCGACCCCGTCTTCCGCCAATGCCACCGAGTAGCCATTAAAGGAAAGCGATCGGCGCAGTGATTCACGCACCGCTCGATCGTCGTCAACGATAAGAATTCGCACGGCCACCAGTTTCATCCAATCGCCTGAGAGCGCGCTGAGAGGCGCAGGAGCTAATTGCCCAGCTCTTCAGCGGGCTGCGGCGCGGCCCGCGTCGTTGCCGGGCGGCAAGGCTCATGGCGAAAAAGTTAGCGGCGATCCAGGTCAATCAGTCCGAGGCGCGCCGCCTTGAGCAACCGGCGCGGCACCTTGTGCTTCTGGCCGGCCACCGTCACACCGACAAGTTCGGGCTTGTCGGCCTTCCAATGAGCGCGCCGACTCCGGGTGTTCGCGCGCGACATCCTGCGCTTTGGCACAGCCATGATCGGGCCTTACTACTGGTAGGGGGTCGCCGCGCGTGCAGCCTCGACGGCGAAGTTACGGCCAATAATAGTCGGTGACCTGCTGCCGACAAAAATCGGCATCCATCGCTTCGGCGCCCAAGGGGGAGCATCCTTGACGTGACACCCGCGGTACCCGCTAACCTACCGGTTGGTTGGTGCGTCCGGCTGGATGGGAGGACAGGCGTGGCTGCTTCTTCTGGTGCGGCCTCCCCGCCGGTCCGGATTGGGAACTGCTCGGGGTTCTACGGTGACCGGCACTCCGCGATGCGCGAAATGCTGACCGGCGGCGAGCTGGATTACCTCACCGGTGACTACCTGGCCGAGCTGACCATGCTGATTCTCGGCCGCGACCGGATGAAGCACCCGGACCGCGGCTACGCCAAGACCTTTCTGACCCAACTCGAGGAGTGTCTGGGGCTGGCACACGACCGCGGGGTACGCATCGTCGCCAACGCCGGTGGCCTGAACCCGGCTGGGCTCGCCGACGCGGTACGCGCCCTGGCGCGGCGCCTTGGCGTGCCGGTCCGGGTCGCCCACGTCGCCGGTGACGACCTGGCGCCCCGCGCCGAGGAGCTGGGGCTGGGCACACCGCTGACGGCCAACGCCTATCTGGGTGCCTGGGGCATCGTCGACTGCCTCAACAGTGGCGCCGACGTCGTCGTGACCGGCCGGGTGACCGACGCGTCGGTGACCGTCGGGCCGGCGGCCGCGCATTTCGGCTGGGGCCGCACCGACTATCACCAGCTCGCCGGCGCCGTGGTCGCCGGGCATGTGACCGAATGCGGCATTCAGGCCACTGGCGGCAATTTCTCGTTTTTCACAGAAATTCCCGATTTGACCTACGCCGGTTTCCCGTTGGCCGAGATCCACGCCGACGGCTCCGCGGTGATCACCAAGCACCCGGGCACCGGCGGGCTGGTCAGCGTCGACACCGTCGCCGCGCAACTGCTCTATGAGGTCACCGGCGCCCGCTACGCCAACCCGGACGTCACCGCCCGGATGGACACCATCGAACTGTCCCCCGACGGCGTCGACCGGGTTCGGATCAGCGGGGTGGCCGGCGAACCACCGCCGCCCACGCTGAAGGTCTCGCTCAACAGCATCGGCGGGTTCCGCAACGCGGTGACGTTCGTGCTGACCGGCCTGGACATCGAAGAGAAGGCCGCGTTGGTGCGTCGCCAACTTGATGCTGCGCTGACCGTCAAGCCCGCCGAGTTGGAGTGGACGCTTGCCCGCACCGACCACGCGGACGCCGATACCGAAGAGGCGGCCAGCGCCTTGCTTCGCTGCGTGGTCCGCGACCCGGACCCGGCGAATGTCGGACGCCAGTTTTCTTCGGCCGCAGTGGAATTGGCACTGGCCAGCTATCCGGGCTTTACCGTCACCGCGCCGCCCGGCGACGGGCAGGTGTACGGGGTCTACACCCCGGGCTTTGTCGACGCCGCCAAGGTGCCGCACACCGCCGTGCACGCCGACGGCACCAGCGTCGAGATTCCTTGTGCCACCGATACTCTCGAGCTGGTGCCGGCCGATCCGCCACCGCTGCCCGAGCCGCTACCCGTCGGGCCGACCCGGCGGGTGCCGCTGGGCCGGATCGCCGGAGCCCGCAGCGGCGACAAGGGCGGGTCGGCCAACGTCGGAGTATGGGTGCGCACCGAGGAGCAGTGGCGATGGCTGGCCAACACCCTAACCGTCGAGCTGCTCAAGGAGTTGCTGCCCGAGACGGCCGACCTTCCAGTCACCCGCCACCTGCTACCCAACCTGCGCGCGGTCAACTTCGTCATCGACGACATCCTGGGCCAGGGCGTTGCCTACCAGGCGCGATTCGACCCACAGGCCAAGGGGCTGGGTGAATGGCTGCGTAGCCGCCACGTCGACATTCCGGAAAGGCTGCTGTGAACATCTGGGACACACCCGAGCGCGACCAGCTTCGCAAGACCACGCGCTCATTCGCCGAGCGGGAGATCCTTCCCCACGTCGACGAGTGGGAACGGATCGGTGAGTTGCCGCGTGAGTTGCACCGGCGCGCGGGCGCGGCCGGATTGCTGGGGGCGAACTTCCCGGAGGCGGTCGGCGGCGGGGGCGGCGACGGCGCCGACGCGGTGGTGATCTGCGAAGAGCTGCACCAAGCCGGTGTCCCTGGCGGCGTGTTCGCGTCGCTGCTCACCTGCGGCATCGCCGTGCCGCACATGATCGCGTCCGGAGACGCGCGGCTGATCGACACGTTCGTCCGCCCGACGTTGGCCGGTGAGCTGATCGGCGCGTTGGCCATCACCGAGCCCGGCGGCGGTTCCGATGTCGGCCACTTGCGGACCACGGCGACGCGGTCCGGTGATCACTACGTCGTCAACGGTGCCAAGACCTACATCACCTCCGGGGTACGGGCCGACTACGTCGTCACCGCGGTGCGCACGGGTGGCCCTGGTGCGGGCGGGGTTTCGTTGTTGGTGGTCGAGAAAGGCACGCCCGGCTTCGAAGTCACCCGCAAGCTGGACAAGATGGGCTGGCGGTCCTCGGACACCGCGGAGCTCTCCTACACCGAGGCAGCCGTGCCGGCGGCCAATCTGGTCGGCGCGGAGAACAGCGGCTTTGCCCAGATCGCGCAGGCCTTCGTCTCCGAGCGCATCGCGCTTGCCGCACAGGCATATTCGAGCGCGCAGCGCTGCCTGGACATCACAGTGCAGTGGTGCCGCGACCGGGAGACGTTCGGCCGGCCGCTGATATCCCGCCAAGCCGTGCAGAACACGCTCGCCGAGATGGCCCGTCGCATCGATGTCGCCCGCGTCTACGGGCGCAACGTGGTCGAGCGCCAACTGGCCGGTGAGACCAACCTCATCGCGCAGGTGTGTTTCGCCAAGAACACCGCCGTCGAGGCCGGCGAATGGGTGGCCAACCAGGCCGTGCAACTGTTCGGCGGCATGGGGTACATGTCCGAATCCGAAGTCGAACGCCAGTACCGCGATATGCGGATCCTCGGCATCGGCGGCGGCACAACCGAAATCCTCACCTCGCTGGCCGCGAAGACCCTGGGATTCCAGTCATGACCGTCCTGCATTCCACGCTCGACCCGAAAGGCGACGCCTATTCCGACGCGGCGTCGGCGGCGAGCGCACGACTTGTCGAAATCGAAGCCGAGCTCGCCAAAGCGCTCGGCGGTGGCGGACCCAAGTACGTCGAGCGCCACCACGCCCGCGGCAAGTTGACGGCCCGCGAACGCATCGAACTGCTCGTCGACCCCGACTCCCCATTCCTGGAACTGAGCCCGCTCGCGGCGTACGGCAGCGCGTTCCAGATCGGTGCCAGCACGGTCGTGGGCATCGGCGCGGTGAGCGGCGTGGAATGCCTGGTCGTCGCCAATGACCCGACGGTCAAGGGCGGCACCAGCAACCCGTGGACATTGCGAAAAATACTGCGGGCCAACCAGATCGCCCTGCAGAACCGGTTGCCGGTCATTTCATTGGTGGAATCCGGCGGCGCGGATCTGCCGACCCAGAAGGAGATCTTCATCCCCGGCGGGCAGATGTTCCGCGACCTGACCCGCCTGTCAGCGGCCGGAATCCCCACCATCGCTCTCGTCTTCGGTAACTCCACCGCCGGTGGGGCCTACATACCCGGGATGTCCGACCACGTCGTGATGATCAAAGAACGCTCGAAGGTCTTTCTGGCCGGCCCGCCGCTGGTGAAGATGGCCACCGGCGAAGAGTCCGACGACGAGTCGCTGGGCGGCGCCGAGATGCACGCCCGCATTTCGGGTTTGGGCGACTACTTCGCCGTCGACGAACTCGACGCGATCCGCATCGGGCGTCGCATCGTGGCACGGCTGAACTGGGTCAAACAGGGCCCGGCACCCGGGCCGGTGACCGAGCCGCTGTTCGACGCCGAGGAACTGATCGGCATCGTGCCCGCCGATTTGCGCATCCCGTTCGACCCGCGGGAAGTGATCGCCCGTATTGTCGACGGTTCCGAATTCGACGAATTCAAAGCGATGTACGGTTCGTCGCTGGTCACCGGCTGGGCCCGGTTGCACGGCTACCCGCTGGGTATCCTGGCCAACGCGCGCGGTGTGCTCTTCAGCGAGGAGTCGCAAAAGGCCACCCAGTTCATCCAGCTGGCCAACCGGTCCAACACGCCACTGTTGTTCTTGCACAACACCACCGGATACATGGTGGGCAAGGACTACGAAGAGGGCGGCATGATCAAACACGGATCGATGATGATCAACGCCGTCTCCAATTCCACGGTGCCGCACATCTCGCTGCTGATCGGCGCGTCGTACGGCGCCGGCCACTACGGCATGTGCGGCCGGGCCTACGACCCACGGTTCCTGTTCGCCTGGCCCAGCGCCAAGGCCGCCGTGATGGGCGGCGCCCAGCTGGCCGGGGTGTTGTCGATCGTGAGCCGGGCCGCCGCCGAGGCGCGCGGTCAAAAGGTCGACGAGGAGGCCGACGCGGCGATGCGGGCCGCCGTCGAAGGCCAGATCGAGGCGGAGTCGCTACCGCTGGTGTTGTCCGGGATGCTGTATGACGACGGGGTGATCGACCCGCGCGACACCCGTACTGTCTTGGGAATGTGTTTGTCCGCCATCGCCAATGGCCCGATCGAGGGGACGTCGAACTTCGGCGTCTTCCGGATGTGACGCTCATGGGAATCACGCGAGTTCTGGTTGCCAACCGCGCCGAGATCGCCCGGCGGGTGTTCGCCAGCTGCCGCCGGCTGGGACTGGGCACCGTCGCCGTCTACACCGATCCCGACGCCGGGTCGCCGCACGTCGCCGAGGCAGACGCCCGCGTCCGGCTGCCGCGGACCAACGACTATCTCAACGCCGAGGCGATCATCGCCGCGGCCCGGGCGGCCGGCGCCGACGCGGTGCACCCCGGCTATGGATTTCTTTCGGAGAACGCCGAATTCGCGGCCGCGGTGCAAAGCGCCGGCCTGGTCTGGGTCGGTCCGCCGGTGGACGCGGTGCGGGCGATGGGCTCCAAGATCGAATCCAAGAAGATAATGGCCGCCGCCGGCGTGCCGGTGCTCGACGAACTCGACCCCGACACGGTCACCGAAGGCCAGCTGCCGGTGCTGGTCAAGGCGTCCGCGGGCGGTGGCGGTCGCGGAATGCGCGTGGTGCGCGAATTATCCGCTCTGCCTGGTGAAGTCGCCGCGGCCCGGCGTGAGGCGCAGTCCGCGTTCGGCGATCCGACGGTGTTCTGCGAGCGCTACCTGCCCACCGGCCACCACGTCGAGGTGCAGGTGATGGCCGATACCCACGGCACCGTGTGGGCGGTCGGCGAGCGGGAATGCTCGATTCAGCGTCGCCATCAAAAGATCATCGAAGAAGCGCCGTCACCGTTGGTCGAGCGCACACCCGGCATGCGGGCCAAGCTGTTCGACGCGGCCCGGCTCGCCGCCGGCGCGATCGGCTACACCGGCGCCGGGACGGTGGAATTCCTCGCCGACCCCTCTTCCAGCCACGGGGCGTTCTTCTTTCTCGAAATGAACACCCGTCTGCAGGTCGAACACCCGGTCACCGAGGAGACCACCGGCCTCGATCTCGTCGAGCTGCAGCTCGCGGTGGCCGACGGCGGCCAGCTTGGCACTGAGCCCCCAGCCGCTCAAGGACATTCGATCGAAGCTCGCCTCTACGCCGAAGATCCCGCGCGAGGCTGGCAGCCGCAGGCCGGCGTGGTCGACACGTTCGACGTGCCGGCCGTTCGGTCCGAGTTCTCGTCGCTGGGGCGGCGGACCGGCATTCGTCTGGATTCGGGCATCGATCCCAGATCTACCAGCGGGTTCGCGGTGTCGATTCATTACGATCCGATGCTCGCCAAGGTGATCTCGTACGCCCCGACCCGCCGGCAATCGGCGCTGGTGCTCGCCGACGCGCTGGCGAGAGCCCGCCTGCACGGCTTGCGCACCAACCGCGAGCTGCTGGTCAACGTGCTGCGTCATCCGGCTTTCCTCGACGGCGCCACCGACACAGCCTTTTTCGACACCCACGGGCTGGCGCAGCTGTCGGCGCCACTGACCGACGACGCCACGATCCGATTGTCGGCGATCGCCGCGGCGCTCGCCGACGCCGCGCACAACCGCGCAACCGCCACCGTCCTGGGCTCGATCCCCAGCGGATGGCGCAACCTCGCGTCGGGATATCAGGTCAAGACCTACCGCGATGACGCCGACGACGAGCACACCGTCGAATACCGCTTCACCAGAACGGGATTGATCCTGGCCGACGACGAGCCGGCACAGCTGGTCTCGGCGACCCAAGACGAAGTCGTGTTGGCCGACGGCAACGGTGTGGCGTGCAGTTTCGCCGTCGCGCGCTACGGCTTAAACAATCTAGACATCTATGTCGACTCGGCACGCGGCCCCGTGCACCTGGTCGCGCTGCCGCGCTTCCCCGAGCCGGGGTCGGCCGTCGAGAAGGGCTCGCTGGTGGCACCCATGCCCGGCAACGTCATCCGGCTCGGCGCCGCGATCGGCGATGCCGTCACGGCCGGCCAGCCGCTGATCTGGCTGGAAGCAATGAAGATGGAGCACACCATCACCGCCCCAACCGACGGTGTGCTCGCCCAGCTCAATGTGAACACCGGCCAGCAAGTCGAAGTGGGCGCCGTCCTGGCAAGGGTGGAGTCGACCGAAAGCCCTCAAGAAGGAGATTCGCAATGATCGACACCAGCTTTATCGAGAACGAGGAGCGCCAGGCGCTGCGCAAGTCCGTGTCGGCGTGGGCGTCCAACTACGGCAGCGAGTACTACCTGAAGAAGGCCCGTGCGCACGAGCACACCGACGAATTGTGGCAGGAGGCAGGCAAACTCGGCTTCCTCGGAGTGAATCTCCCGGAAGAGTACGGCGGCGGCGGAGCCGGGATGTACGAGTTGTCGCTGGTGATGGAGGAGATGGCGGCCGCGGGTAGCGCGCTGCTGCTGATGGTGGTGTCGCCCGCCATCAACGGCACGATTATCAGCAAGTTCGGCACCGACGAGCAGAAGAAGCGCTGGATTCCCGGCATCGCCGACGGCTCGCTGACGATGGCGTTCGCGATCACCGAGCCGGACGCCGGATCGAACTCGCACAAGATCACCACCACCGCGCGCCGCGACGGCAGCGACTGGATTCTCAAGGGCCAGAAGGTCTACATCTCCGGCATCGACCAGGCGCAGGCCGTACTGGTCGTCGCCCGCAGCGAGGAAGCCAAAACCGGCAAGCTGCGCCCGGCACTGTTCGTGGTGCCCACCGATGCGCCCGGCTTCAGCTACACCCCAATCGAAATGGAGATCATCAGCCCCGAGCGGCAGTTCCAGGTCTTCCTCGACGAGGTTCGGCTGCCCGCGGACGCGCTGGTCGGAGCCGAAGATGCAGCGATCGCACAGCTTTTCGCGGGCCTGAACCCGGAGCGCATCATGGGCGCGGCCAGTTCTGTCGGCATGGGACGCTTCGCGCTCGACAGGGCAGCCGAGTACGTCAAGACCCGCCAGGTCTGGGGAACGCCGATCGGCTCGCACCAGGGTCTGTCACATCCGTTGGCGCAGTGCCACATTGAGGTCGAACTCGCCAAGCTGATGATGCAAAAGGCCGCGATGCTCTACGACAGCGGCGACGACATGCGCGCGGCCGAGGCCGCCAACATGGCCAAATACGCTGCCGCCGAGGCAGCGACGCGCTCGGTGGACCAGGCCGTGCAGTCCATGGGCGGCAACGGTCTGACCAAGGAGTACGGCGTCGCCGCCATGCTGGCGTCGGCCCGGCTGGGTCGTATCGCGCCGGTCAGCCGGGAGATGGTGCTCAACTTCGTGGCGCAGACGTCGCTGGGCCTGCCCCGCTCCTACTGATGACTTCTCTGACGGCTGGAGCCGCCAGCTTTTTTTCAGGCCGTTTGGGCCTGATGGGCCAGTCCGGCCCGCAGGATGTTGCGTGCGGCGTGTTCGTCTGCCGGAGCGGTGTGACCGCAGCGTTGGCAGGCGAATTCCGCTTGCGTGACGCGGTTCGCGCGCGCTGTGTGCCCACAGCGTTCACACCCGTCAGAGGTGTGCCGGGGGTCGACCTCAATCCAAGCCCGCCCGGCCTCTTCCGCTTTGGCGCGCAGTATCGAGACGAACTGGCCCCAGCCAGCGTCACTGATCGATCGGTTGAGCCCGGACTTCGCCCGAGCACCATTGCGAAGGTAGTGCCCGGGGTTAGTGGGATCGGCGACGGGTTTGGCCCGGCGCAGCATGTTCGCGATCTTCAAATCTTCCACAACGATCAGGTCGTAGCGGGCAGCGAATTCGCGGGCTTGTTTGTGATGGAAGTCTTTGCGTTGGTTCGCGATCTTGCGGTGCCGCGAGGCGACGGTTTCCCGCTTGGCCGCACGATTCTTCCCACCACGCGGGCCCGTTGGAGCCGCCGCTGGGCTGCGGCCAGCCGATCCGCTGCGGCGCGCGCCCACCGGGGATTGTCGACGTGCCTCCCGTCGCTGGTGGTAGCAAAGGTGATGATGCCGACGTCGATTCCGGCCTGACGGCCGGTCGCCGGCAACGGATTGGTTGGCACGTCATCGCAGGACAGCACCAGCATCCAGCGCCGTCCGTGCCGCTTGATTTGGATCGTCTTGACCCGGCCCGCCACCTCGCGGTGCAGATAAACCTTGACCTGGCCGATGCCCTGCAGATACACCCGGCGCTGCTCGGGCAGCCAGCGGGCACCGTCACCGTCTTTGGGCCATTCCACGCTGTCGAACCGGCCAGCACCCTTGAAACGTGGATACCCCGGCTTCACACCGGCTTTCGCTGTCTTCACCCGGTTGAAGAACCCGGTGAACGCCTTATTCAATCGCCGCAACGTCGCTTGCTGACTGGAAAACGACCACACCGCTTGATCCGGGCGGACTATTCGCATCTCAGTCAGCTGCGCCGACTGAGATGCATAGCTGATCCGTGTCTTGCTGGCGTGCGACCAGCCATCCCTGCGCTCCTGCAACGCCGCGTTGTAAAGCTCCCGGTGCGCCTCCACACAGGCCGCCAACGGCACATGCTGGCGGGCGGTGGGACGCAACCGAAACACGTAGGCCCGCCTCACAGCAGATCCACTCCACTGCAAGCAAAGCGACGGCTCAACATGACCGCAACCTATGCAACGACACCGACAAGACCTGCTCGGCCACGCTGTTCACCACCCTCGATTTCCCCGACGGCTAAAGACGCCGGTCTCCTCGGTGCGCACTGATGGACAGGCTGGTCGAATACACCGTTGACGGGTTCGTCGCGCGGCTGACGCTGAACTCGCCGCACAACCGCAACGCGCTTTCCGCCACGCTGGTCAACCAGTTGCACCAGGGCCTGCGCGACGCGGCCGCCGATCCCGCGGTCCGGGCCGTGGTGCTCGGCCACACCGGCAACACCTTCTGCGCGGGCGCCGACCTGTCGGAAGGGTCGGCAACGACGGGTGCAGATCCGTTCGAGGCGGCCGCCGAGCGTGCCAGGGAGATGGCCGCGCTGCTGCGGGCGATCGTTGAGTCGCCGCTGCCGGTGATCGTCGCCGTCGACGGCCATGTCCGTGCCGGCGGCATGGGCTTGGTCGGTGCATCCGATATCGCCGTGGCCGGTCCGCGCAGCACCTTCGCGTTGACCGAAGCTCGGATCGGGGTCGCGCCGGCGATCATCTCGTTGACGCTGCTGCCGAAGATGTCCGCCCGCGCCGCCGCCCGCTACTACCTGACCGGCGAGACGTTTGACGCCGCCACCGCGGCGGCGATCGGGCTGATCACGGTCGCCGCCGACGACGTCGACGCCGCGGTGGCGGCGCTCGTCGCCGATATCGGACGAGCCTCACCGCAGGGGTTGGCCGCATCCAAAGCACTGACCACTGCCGCCATCCTGGACGGCTTTGACCGCGACGCCGAGCGACTCAGCGCCGACTCGGCGCGACTGTTCGTCTCCGACGAAGCCCGCGAGGGGATGCTCGCTTTCCTGCAGAAACGCCCTCCCCGGTGGGCCACGCAAGACAGTAGCGACACAGTTTAGCCAAGTTCCTTGCAGCAAATTCTGATCGACGTACGCTCGTAGGTGATGATCAAGAAGCCGCAACGGGGCGTGGCAGACGAGCGGGACGCGCCGACGCGTGCCGCAGATACCGATCGCATTCAGGTCGCCCAGTTGCTGACTGACGCTGCCGCTCAGGGCCGCCTGCAGATGAGCGATTACGAAGACCGGCTCACCAGGGCATACGCAGCGCGGACCTATGCGGAACTGGACAGCTTGCGGTCCGACCTGATCGGGTCATCGGTAGGCCCCCCCGGCGGCGGCGCGGGCAAACCCGCGCCGTCGATGCTGCTGTTGGCGATCATGAGCGCGTTCGAGCGGCGCGGCCGGTGGAACGTGCCGAAGAAGTTGACGACGTTCGCGCTGTGGGGTGGCGGCGTGATCGACCTCCGCTACGCCGACTTCACCTCGACCGAGGTCGACATCCACGCGTTTTCGATTATGGGCGGGCAGACCATCCTGCTGCCGCCCGAAGTCAACGTCGAGATCAAGGGCCACGGTGTGATGGGCGGGTTCGACCACAGCGTTGCCGGCGAAGGCACGCCCGGCGCGCCGACCGTGCGGATCCACGGTTTCTCACTGTGGGGCGGTGTCGGCGTCAAGCGGAAGAACCGCAAGACCCAGCAGTAGATCCGCAAGAAAGTGTCAGGAACGCCAGTCGGTCGGCATTAGGCTGTTTCCAGCCCACCCCACCGGGCGAAAGCGCTGGTCAGACGCGGAAGTTGAATGGCAGCACGGTCAGCCGTTGTGCCATACTTCAGCGAACGCGGTGGTGCTCGGCAGGGCGTCACGGACGAAAGCGAGCGCGATCATGGCAGACAAGATGTGGGTAAAGCCTGAAGAGTTGATGCAGGCGGCGAACGACATGGCGAACCACGGCGAGTCATTGCTGACAGCGCACCAGACCTCCCACGGCGAAGCCAGTGGCGCGCACTCGGGATGGGTGGGTTCGTCGGCGGGCGCCCTGTCCGGACTGCTGGACAGCTGGGAGACGGCCACCGCCGACCATGTCGGCCGCATCGGCGACCATTCGTGCGGCATGCACTTCACTGCCGCGGACTTCGCACTCAACGAGCAGCAAAACAAACAGAAGCTGGACGAAGTGGGTAGAGCCGCGAGCGGCGGCAGCCCACAAATGCAATGACATTGTCGCTGGCCGACATCGACCGGTGGAATCCAGCAGCGATTACAAGGGTCTTTCAGGCCGCAATCAGTCGTGCGCACGGCACCCGGACTGCGTCCGCGGCCATCGGCCAAACCATGGGGTTCCTCGACTGGGGCGGCGATAGCGCCGACGCGGCCAATGCCGCGACCCATCGCACCATGCTGACCCTCGACGACCACGCGGCCGCTTGCGAGGCCGTCGGCCGCGCTGCCGAAAAGGCCGCCGGAGAGGTGGAGGGGATCAGGACGCAGCTGGCACAGATCCGAGAAACCGCCAAGCACTATCACCTGAGCATCAATAACGAGACTGGGGTGGTCAGCCTCCCGGACAACCTATCGTCGTTCGCCGCGGCCGACCAGAGCGAGATCGAGGCCGCGTGGCTTCGGGTCGCCCAGGCGGTGATGCAGCTGTTGGCTGACGCTCAAACGGCGGACGAGGACCTGGCGGCGGCCATCCGCGGTGCCGACGGCGACCTGTCACCGGACCAGGTCAACGCCGAAACGTCGCACGAGCCACCGAAAATGCCGCAGGTGCCGCCGAAGGGGACCGCACCCGCCGACGTCACCAAATGGTGGAACTCGCTGACGCCCGCACAGCAGGACAGCGTCAAAGAGTGGTCCTCCGATTCGATTCGCAACCTCGACGGGATTCCCACCAACATCCGAAGCCAACTGAATCTGCCTGTGCTGCAAAGCGAAATCGCTCGGTTCCAAAACGGCTGGCTTGACGGGAACGGTGTCTGGCACACCGATCCCGCAAAGCTGGCTGACCTCACCGCGCTGAGGGACACACTGGCCGCCCACCCCGGGAGCCTGATAGAGCTGGACACCACCAGCAATCCCAACAAGGTGCTGGCCATCGTGGGGGTCGGCGACGTCGACAATGCCGATCGCGTCGGAGTCACGGTGGGTGGGCTGAACACCCGGGTCAGCTCCGGCGTCGACTCCATGGTCCGGGAAGCCCAGGCGCAGCGCTCCGAGGCAGCCAACCTACGCCAGAAGGCGGGCATTGCGAACTACGACGCGGTCGCATCGATCGCCTACCTCGGCTATGACGCGCCAGACAGCCTGGTGGGCGTCACTCACGACTACCTGGCTCACGACGCCGCCGGCCCCCTCAACAACTTCTACAAAGGGCTGGCCGCCACCACCAACGTTCCCGACCAGCACATCACCGCATTTGGGCATTCCTACGGGTCCCTGGTCACCAGCCTGGCCCTACAGCAGGGCGCACCAGTCAGTGATGTCGTCCTCTACGGTTCGCCCGGCACCGAGCTGACCAACGTGTCGCAATTGGAAGTTCAACCGGGCCACGCCTACTACATGATCGGCGTCAACGATCACGTCTCTGACATCATCCCCGAATTCGGCGCCTTTGGCCCTGCCCCGCAGGACGTGCCGGGGTTCACCCAGCTGTCGGTCAACAGCGGAAACGGCCCGGGTGATCACGACTGGCATGAGCGTGCTTGGGGCCATTCGGAATACGCGCGCGACGGGAGCAACGGTTACCTTCGGATGAGCGGCTACAACATGGCCGCGGTGCTGGCCGGGCTGCCCAACGACCTCGTCGCGCCGCCCGTGCTGCCACCGCCGACAATCCCGAGCGGGCCCGGGCCGTTTGGTTTACCGATTCCAAACCCGGACTACCATCCATGACGTGCGCTATCACTTTGCTTGCATTGTCGCGGGTCGCGTAGTGGCGGGGATCAGGTCGGCCGCTTTGCTCGCCGCGGCGGCGGTAGCATTGTCCTGCATGGTAAGTGGCTGTGGCGCGCCCGACCGGAAGCCCGCCGCCGATCAATTGCAACAGGCGATCAAGGGAATGCCCGGCGTTCAGGACGCGACTGTGAACTACACCAACGGTTTTGAGCAGGGCGCCACGGTCAACATATACGTTTACCTGCCGGACGCGCCCTCGAAACAGATCGAGGACGTCGTAGCCCGCATCAACACGGTGCGCGGCGATGCCTTCAAGGCGTTCGATCAGACCGCGGACTTCGCGGTAACACCCAGCCGGACCGTACTGGTCAAGCGTGGCCCTGATCTCGACCCGGCCAGCATCGCCGCCGACGCGGAAGGCTTGCGGCGGCTGACGGGTGGAGTGGACGCTGCCGAGGTGAGCATTTTCCGCAACAAGTCCACCGCGGATCTCAAACTGAACGAGGTCACGACGCCGGCCGGCGATGTATTCGCCGCGGTACGAGCGGGATTCGGCGACGATGCACACCTGGATTTGGATTTGCAGCCGGGCTCGAATGTCGGTGGGCACCCGTGGAGAGTGGCGTTTCCGTTCACCGCCGCAGATCAGCAGCGGGTCGATCGGCAGATCGCGGCCATGCCGGTATCAGTCTTTACGGTCACCGTGGGTCCGCAGGGCGCGATCGCCGACCTAAACGTCGGCCTTCACAACCGCGACACCGCCTACCAAGACCTCGTCTCGGTCATCGGGATCGCCGGAGCCGGACCCGCACACGCGCTCAATCTAAATTGGCGCTGGGAGGGCGAACGCGCCGACACGTCCCCGAATTTCAGCGGTTCTGTTGACGTCGGCGCCTGCAACTACATCCCGAGCATGGCTGAACAACATCCGGAAAAGTATTTGACCCCCGATGCTCTCGCATTGCAGCAGCGGTTGCGCAAGCAGTTCGATACCTGCCCGAAATAGACGCGAGTTGCTGAACTACCGCCGGCGACGGGATCGCAGATAGTCGCCGACCACGGCAGCGCCCAACCCGTCGAGGTCGGGAACCACAACCCGACCCTCGACGCGGCGCGCAACCTGATCGATGAATCGGGCCAGTCCGGGATCGCTGCCCAACCGGAAGATGGTCACCTGCGCGTCCAGTCGCGCCATGTCGTCGAAGCCACGCACGGTGTGAGCGATGGTCCGTGGGTGCGGCGGGTAGTCGAAAAACACCGAAGACCCGTCGCCGTCAACATCTTCCAGATGCGCGGTCGGCTCGCCGTCCGTGACCACCAGTAGCACAGGCTGGGCGTTGGGGTGTCGACGCAGATGCCGGCCGGCCAAGGCCAGCGCGTGATGCAGGTTGGTGCCCTGCTCGTATACGCCTTCCAGGCCCATCAGCTCCGCGGTGCTGATGGTTCGCGCGTAACGGCCAAACGCGATGATCTGCAACGCATCCGAACGGAACCGGGTGCGCACCAAGTGGTCGAGCGCCAGCGCGGTTCGCTTCATCGGCAGCCAGCGGTTCTCCATCACCATCGAGAACGAGGTGTCGACCAACAGCGCCACCGCGGCCTGGGTCCGGGTCTCGGTCTCGGAGACCTCGACATCGTCGACGGTGATGTGAATGGCCGGGCTCGGGCCGCCGAGGGTCGCGGTTCCCGCCTGGCGGAGTACCGCGTTGGTCAGCGTCCGGGTGACGTTCCACGGCTCGGTGTCGCCGAACTGCCAGGGCCGGGTGGCCCCGGTGAGCTCACCGGCCGCGCCAGCGCGCCGGTGATCGCGTTCGCCGCGGCGGCCGGAAAGTTGTTGTGCCACATCGCGCAATGCCGTTTCGCCGAGCCTGCGCATCGCCTTCGGCGACAACCGCCACTGGCCGTCCGAACTGCGGTCCAGGAAGCCCTGATTTACCAGCGCACGCTCGAGCTCGGCGAGTGTCTGCGCGTCGATGGCGGCTTCGTCGCCGAGCTGACGTGCCAGCGCGTCGAGGTCGACATCGTCCATGGTCGCACCGGGATAACTCTGCGACAGCTGCTCGGCCAGTTGCTCCAGCTCGCCGATATCGGCCAGCGCCTGGGCACCCTCGCCCATGCCCAGCGGGTTCTCGCCGGAGAACTCCGAGGATCCCGTCCAATCCTCGCCTGGACGTAACGCCTGCAGGTTGGCATCCAACCGGCCCAATGCCTGTTGGAGCGCGGGTGATCCGAAAGCCTGCTGCGCCAACGCCTCCAGCTCGGCACGCTGATCGGGACTCAAGCTGTTGAGGAATCGCTGCGCGGCAGCGGCCCTTTTGGCGAGCGAGTCGATTAGCTCGTCGACATTGCGCGGGTTCTCCGGGAAGAACTCGCCGTGCTTGTCCATGAAGTCGTCGAAGTCTTGCTGGGTGTCCTCGCCGCGGGAGTGCTTGTCCAGCAAGTCGTTCAGGTCGTCGAGCATCTCGCCAACGCGCTGACGGTCCTCATCGGTGGCGCCCTCCAGCGCCTGCTTCATGCCGGCGAAGCGCTGATCGAGCATCTCCCGCCCGAGCAGATCCTTGATCTGCTCGTATTTTTGCCGCGCCTCGCTGCTGCGCCAGTCATAGTCGGAAAGCTCCTGCACGGCCTTGGCCGGCGACGGCGAGAGCGCGTCGAGTTGCAGTTCGCCGAACCGCGCGTCGTCGTCCAGCGCGCGGGCCAGCGCCTTGCGCTCGGCCAACACCGCCTCGTCGAGAAGTTTCTTGATCTCCTGCAGTGTGCCGTCTAAGTTGTTGCGGCGCAGAAGCTCCCGCCGCCGGCGGTTTGCCTCGGCGGCCAGCCGGTCGGCCCCGGGCATGTTCTTGGTGCCCCGACGCAGCAACTCGGACAGCGCCCGGCGCGGCGAGGTGCCCGCCATGACGTCCTGCCCGATCTGCTCGAGGGCCTCGCGCAGGTCTACCGGCGGAGCCAGCGGGTCGGGCCCGCCGGAGTACGCCGAATACCGCGAAGAGTGACCTCTAGCCATAAACGGTTTCGCCTTCCCCGGACACCTTGTCGACACGCTTGGCCAAATACAGTGCCTCCAAGGCCAATTCCAGCGCCGCGGCGCGCTCACCTTCAGATTCCGCGCCCAGCCGCTTGGCGACCGCCTCGACGACGGGCAGATCCGGCAGCGCAGCCAGCACATCCTTTGCCGAGACGCGCTCCCCCGTCGTCACAGCGGAACCGCCTTCGACGGCGGTTACCAACGGACCGACATCGAGGCCACCGAGAGCTCTGGATGCCGTGTCGGCGGTGGCGCGGCGCAACAGGTGTTCGAGAACGGCCTGCTCGCGTCCTTCTTCTCCGGACTCGAATTCCAATTTGCCACGCAGGACGTCGATTACGGTGCCCAGGTCGACCACGCGGGCCACCGGATCCGTCTCGCCGAGTACCGCGCCGCGATGCCGCGCCGCGGCCGCAACGGTCTCGGCGGCCGCGATCGCAAACCGCGCCGACACCCCGGATCGCTGATCGACCGAATTGGATTCCCGTAGGTAGCGAGCGAACCGGGCGATCACCTGGATCAGATGCTCGGGCACCTGGGCGTTCAGGTGCGCCTCTTGGAGGATCACTCCCACCTCGGCGTCGAGCTCCAGCGGGTAGTGGGTTCGGATCTCGGCGCCGAACCGGTCTTTGAGCGGGGTGATGATGCGACCGCGGTTGGTGTAGTCCTCGGGGTTGGCGCTGGCGACCACCAACACGTCCAGCGGCAACCGCAGGGTGTAGCCGCGCACCTGGATGTCGCGCTCCTCCATCACGTTGAGCATCGACACCTGGATGCGCTCGGCCAGGTCGGGCAACTCGTTGACCGCGACGATGCCGCGATGCGCCCGCGGGATCAGGCCGTACGCAATGGTCTCGGGGTCACCCAGGCTGCGGCCCTCGGCGACCTTGATGGGGTCGATGTCGCCGACCAGGTCGGCGACGCTGGTGTCGGGCGTGGCCAGCTTCTCGGTGTAGCGCTCGCTGCGGTGCTTCCACTCCACCGGCAGATCGTCACCGAGCGTGGCGGCCCGTCGGATCGACTCGGGGGTGATAGGCGAATAGGGATGCTCGCCGAGTTCGGCGCCGCCGATCACCGGTGTCCACTCGTCGAGCAGGCCGACCAACGCCCGCAGCAACCGGGTCTTGCCCTGACCGCGCTCACCGAGAAGCACGAAGTCATGACCCGCGATCAGCGCCCGCTCCAGCTGCGGCAACACGGTGTCGTCGAAACCCAAAATGCCAGGCCAGACTTCGTCACCCTCGGCGAGAGCGGTCAGCAGGTTTTCCCGGATCTCTTGCTTGACTCCCCGTTCACGGTGCCCGGCGGCACGCAGTTCGCCGACGGTGCGGGGCAGGTTATTCGGTGGGGTCACCACTCCACGCTACGACGCGTCGGCGAATACGGCACAACGTCGTCCCTCTAACACGCGAAGGTCGGGCAACCCCATGGAATTGCCCGACCTTGCGAGGTGAATCTGAAGACCGACTAGCTCGTAGTAACGGTGGCCTTCTCGTCACCCTCCTTCCAGGTGATGGTGCCGTGCTCGAACGTCGACTTGTAGGTGCCGTCGGGTTCCTTCACCTCGTCAGCGGTCGGATAACCCAACTTGCCCTGCGAAGCCTGGACGTCATTCCACGCGTCGCGGATCTTGCCCCACACGAAGTAGACCGGGCCGCCATTCCGATAGATCAGGACGCCACCATCGAACTGCTGGTAGACGCCGCTGTTGTCGCCCGTGGGTTTCTGGTTGTCGTACGGTGCGCCCAGGTCCTTCTTTTGTTCGTCGGTGAGAGTGTCCCACTTCGCCAGAATCGGTCCCTCAACCGTGTACAGGGTGCCGTTCTTCCCGGCGATCTGCGTCGGACTCGGTGCCGCCGCGGACGTTGACGGCTCCGCGGCGGCCGACGTCGTCATTGCGGACGCCGAGGACGACGTTGCAGAACTTGAGCCTTGACTGGAGTTGGACTCTTTGTGGCAACCCACGCCGACCAGCGCGAACACCGCAATTCCGATCGAGAACGACGCTGTTCTTTTCGTTATCGCGCGCATTTCTTCCTCTCGAATACCGTTTGGTTACGGGCCTCGCCGCGGTCGACGCGCCCAATTTTCGAGCCTATTCCGATCCGATCTTGTTCGGAACAGAATCGTGGCGACCCGCGGCGGCAATTACCACGCTTTGCTTAACTTTCGGCCGGCGTTCAGTGGCACGCCGCCCAGTGGCCCACGCAACAGTCGCCACGCGTCGACGCGAAGCTCACATTCGGCTCCGAGCAACTACCCGATACCCTCAGTATCGTGAACTCCCCCGACTGGCCGGATCGTCCCACTTGGCCGGATCGTCCCAGGACGGCGCACTTCGGCCCCGCCTCGTGGCAGTCCAGCCTGCTCGCCCTGCTGTCGGCGATCTTCGTGCGTCCGGTGCTGGGCACCTTGACGATCATCGGCTTGATCGTCAACCGCTCGCGCCCCGAGGCGATGCAGCGCGCTCGCCTCGATGTGATCGACAAGCCGCTGCGGGTGATTCCCGCGCTGCCGGGTACCGACGTCACCCCGGTCGCGCTGCCGCAGTGCACGGCCGAGTGGGTGGTCGCGCCGGCGGCGCGCGGCTCGGAGCGGGTCATCATCTACTTCCACGGCTCGGCGCTGGTGACGCTCGGCCTGAACTCGCACCGCCGGTTCGTCAGCAAGTTGTCTGCGGCGACCGGGGCGCAGGTGTTCAACGTCGGTTATCGGCTGGCTCCCCAAGTCAGCATCGAAGAAGCCGTCTCCGACGGGCTGGACGCCTACCGTTACGTGCTGGCCCGCGGAATTGCCGCCGACCGCATCGTTCTGGCCGGCGATTCGGCGGGCGGTCTGATGGCCGCCGACACCGCGCTCGCGGTCCGCGACGCCGGGTTGCCGGTGCCGGTCGGGCAGGCGCTGCTCTCACCGCTGACGTCGGCGGATATGAGCTTGAAGTATCGGGCCCTCAAAGAGCATCGGGACGCGTTGTTCCCGTTCATGACGGTGAAGTTCATCTACGACGTGTTCGCCACCGTGAACGGCACCCGTCCACCGCCGCTGATGCCGCCGGAGGCGGACCTGCACGGCCTTGGCCCGTTCCTGCTGCAGGTCGGCACCCACGAGATGCTGCTCAACGACACCTTCGCGCTGGCCGAGCGGTTGCGGGCGCAGAACGTGCCGGTCTGGGTGCAGGTGTGGCACAAGGCCATGCACATGTTTCAGCTCAGCTTCGACGTCAACCCCGATGCGCGGCGCGCCGTCGACGAGGTCGCCGCGTTCATCCGTTACGCGACGACGCTGCGGGACGAGGCCAGCGCTTAGGCGTCTCGGCGGGCTTTAATGGGCAAAGTGCCGCGCGCCGGTCAGGTACAGCGTCACGCCGGCCTTTTCGGCCGCCGCGGTCACTTCGTCGTCGCGTACCGAGCCGCCCGGGTGCACGATCGCGCCGACACCCCCGGCGGCCAGCGTCTCCAGGCCGTCCGGAAACGGGAAGAACGCGTCGGAGGCCGCGACCGCGCCGCGCACCCGATCGCCGCCACGCTCCACCGCCAGTCGCGCGGCGTCGACCCGGTTCACCTGGCCCATACCGATGCCGATGGTGGCGCCGCCGGCGGCGATGACGATCGCGTTGGATTTGACCGCGCGGCAGGTTCGCCAGGCGAACGCCAGATCCGCCAGTGTGTCCGGTGACGCCGCCGCACCGGCCACCAACGTCCAGTTCGCCGGATTGTCGCCGTGCGCGTCGATGCGGTCGCGTTCCTGCATCAGCAGGCCGCCGCTGATCTGCCGCCGCTCGGTGGCGTCACCGAGCGGCGCCAGATCATCAGCGGCCACCAACACGCGGATGTTTTTCTTGCCCGCCAGCACGTCGACGGCGCCCGGCGCGTAGGCGGGCGCCACGATCACCTCGGTGAAAATCGTGCTCACGTACTCGGCCATTTCGACGCTGACCTCGGTGTTGGCCGCGATCACTCCGCCGAATGCGCTCAGCGGGTCGCATTCATGGGCTTTGCGGTGCGCGTCGGCGACCGAGGCTGACGAGATCGCGATCCCACACGGGTTGGCGTGCTTGATGATTGCCACACAGGTCTGTTCGTGGTCGAACGCTGCCCGCCAGGCCGCGTCGGCATCGGTGAAGTTGTTGTACGACATCTCTTTTCCGTGCAACTGCTCGGCCTGCGCCAAGCCGGGCCACGCGCCGGCATCGGAGTACAGCGCCGCCTGTTGATGCGGATTCTCGCCGTAGCGCAGCAATGCCGAGCGCTGCCAGGTCCCCGCGATCCATTCCGGGAAGGCCGCTGTCGGCGTTGCCGGCTGTTCGGGCGCCAGCGTCGAGCCCATCCAGCCGGCGACAGCGACGTCGTACTCGGCGGTGTGCCGAAACGCCAACGCCGCCAGCCTCTTCCGCTCCGCAAGTGTGAACCCGCCGCTCCGCACCGCGGCCAGCACACCGTCATAACCGAGCGGATCCACCACCACCGCGACGCTCGGATGGTTCTTCGCCGCCGCCCGCACCATCGACGGTCCGCCGATGTCGATCTGCTCGATGCATTCGTCGACACTCGCCCCGGAGTCCACCGTCTCGCTGAACGGGTACAAGTTGACCACCACCAGCTCGAACGCCGCGATCCCGAGTTGTTCGAGCGCCGCGGCATGCTCGGGCTTGCGCAGGTCGGCCAGCAGTCCGGCATGTACGTGCGGGTGCAAAGTCTTGACCCGGCCGTCGAGCACCTCGGGAAAACCGGTCACCTCGTCCACCGGGGTAACCGGAATTCCCTTATCAGCAATGGTTTTCGCGGTCGAACCGGTCGAGACGATCTCGACACCGGCCGCATGCAGGCCACTCGCGAGCCCAACGAGCCCGGTCTTGTCGTACACGCTGATCAGTGCGCGCCGGATCGGCCGTCTCGAGTCGACCGCATTTTCTAGGCTCATCCGATGGTTGCCTTTCGTCCGTTCCAGGTCACGCCGCTGCTCGCCACCGCGGCCACCACATCCACCAACAGCCGCCGTTCGGTGACTTTGATGCGTTCGTGCAGGGTCTGTTCGTCGTCATCGTCGAGCACCGGGATGGGCTGTTGGGCCAGTATCGGGCCGGTATCGGTGCCCGCGTCCACCAGGTGCACCGTGCAGCCGGTGATCTTCACGCCGTATGCCAGGGCTTCGGCCACCCCGTGCGCGCCGGGAAACGCCGGCAGCAGCGCCGGGTGGGTGTTGAGGATACGACCGCAAAACTGTGAAAGAAACTTCTGCCCAAGAATTTTCATGAAGCCGGCAGAGACGACGAGGTCGGGAGAGTGCGCTGCGGCGGCCTCGGTGAGCGCGGCGTCCCAGGCATCACGGTCGGGGTGATCGGCCAGCCGCACTTTGAAAGTCGGCAGCGACGCCGCGGTGGCGATTTCGACCGCCCGGCAGTCGCGGTCTACGCCCACCGCCACCACCCGCGCCGGATAGTCACCGACGGCGGCGTCCAGCAACGACTCCAGCAGCGAACCGGTACCGGACGCCAAGACCACCAATCGTGCCGGTGCGCTGGGAGGCACACGGAACGGTTGCTGCACAGGCCGAGCCTAACCGTCCCCATCCGGGGGTGGTTGGTCGGCGGCCGGTCCGGTTGCGGGCGCTCCGTCTTCGAAGTCTTCGAATTCAGCGACCGGCTCGGCCGGGACACTTTGTTCGACGGCCGGCTCCGCCGGCGGCGGCGCGGCCCGCGCCGGTTTGGGCTTCCTCGGCCGGTATCTGACACCGCCGGCCATCGCCACCGTGATGGCGCCGACGATGGCGAACCAGAGAAACACCGCAAACCCGAAGGTGCCCTGGTCGGTCCCGACATCGCCGAAGTTGCCCAACTGCCCGCCGCCGGCGTAGCCGAGCAGCGCCATCGTCAGCGCCGCCACCGCGGCCGCGGTCATCAACTTGGCCGTCGCCGCAACGATCGGCAGCGGCCGGCGCGCACACTGCTGTCCGACCGCTACCCCGGCCGATGCGCCGACAATGAGCAGGGCAACCCACGCCGGCCCCAGCGGCGGATGCGGGGCCGCGGCCAGCACCGGCAACGCAGGAATGTCACCGCCGAAGACGGTGAACGAACTGAACGTCGCAAAACCCAGGTGGGCGCTGGATCCCACGGCAATCGCGGCAGTGCCGACGATCACGTTGGGCACGTAGAGGATCGACAGCACGGTCAGGCTGAACTGGCCGAAAATCGAGTTGGTGATCGCGTACAGCTCCTGCATCGTCCCCCAATGCACGACCAGCGAGGCGGCCGTGACCATGCCGGACAACCCGAGCAGCGCCAGCACACCGGCCATCGCGGCGCGTAGCGAATCGGCCAGCCAGTCCGGCAGCGGCGACGTCCCCAGAACCCGGCGGCCGACCCGAGAGCCGACGCCGATGGTCGCACCGATGCCATGAACGACCACCACGCTCATGAACGCCCGCAACGCGCTCGGCGTCTGCAGTTCGGTGATCACCGATGCCGCGTCGTGGATGACCGCCAGCGAGATGGCGGCGATCAGCAGTGGTCCGCCCAGTGCCGACGCCACAATCCAGCGGATGACGAACCAGGACGCCCTGGCAGGAGTGGCCTGCGCGGTGGTGCGTGCGGTGCCCCACACCATCAGCAGCACCGGCAGCAGCGGCATCACGCCCAGTTCGCGACCGCCGATCGAGATCGGCACCTGATGCACGCCGAGCCACATGCTGGCGATCGCACCCAGCGCGCCGGTCATGTCGCTGTTGGCGATCAGCAACTCCAGCAGCGTCACCGCCGCGATGACAATCAACGCCACCAGGGCGGGACCGAACGCGACCCGCAATAGGTCGCGGGCCTGACGGGCGCCCGCCGCTGGACTGTCCTGCACCCGCGTCACGCTTCGAGCACGTTACCTCGCGGCCCGTCTGAGTGGCGACCCGCCGCGCCCGGCTTAGCCGCGCTAACGGTCGCGACTAGGTCCCCTGGACGGCGACACGCCGCGCCCGAGTGCGCACGGTTAGGACTGTGACGGGCCCGACGGCGACGAGGGCGCCTGCGGCTGCTGACCCTGGCCGTACGCGTGCTGACCCTGGCCGGAACCGGCGTGGTTGGCGGAGTTGCCCTGACCCGGGCCGCCGGAGCCGGAGGACGGCGGCGGGTTGAAGCTGGGGAAACCTGTTGGCGGGGTGGGCGATCCCTGGTGTTGTGCGTCCGGCGAGCCGTGCTGCGGCCCGGATTGCGGAGCGGGAATAGGTCCAGACTGCTGGCCGACCGCGCTGAAGCCGCCGGTCGAAGGCCCCGACGGGTAGCCGCCGTACGCAGACCCGTATCCGGACTGCTGAGGTGACTGCTGGTGGTAGCCGGCTGCCCGTAGTAGCCGCCGTACTGCCCGTAGTGCCCGTACTGGTCGTACTTCGGACGTGGCGCCGGTGGGCTGATGACGCCCGCATCCAGCAAGAGGGCACTGACCGCGAGGATGGCCTGGAGCACTCCGCAGCCCAGCGCGAACCACAGCGCCCAGCCCCGGCCGGACGCGCCGATGGTGTCCTCGACCAGCAGCAGCCCGCCCAGCACGGCGATCGCCGCCACCACCGCGGCGTAGTTCTTGGCCTTGGGCAACAAGCTCGCGCCGGCCAGCAGCGCCGCCAGCAATGCCGAGGTCAATCGGCAAGGTGCTGCCGCTTTCGATGAGTTCGTCACCGTTCGGAAGAATTCGGGTGATCATCGGGCCGTAACTCAGCAGGTAAGTCGCCAGGCCAAGAGCGACGACACCGACGGTCAGGTACAGCTTCAGATTGCTTTCACCGTCATCGGATTTCGTGACCGAGGGTGAGGAGGCCCCGTAGGCGCCGGGCGATTGCGCGGGCGGATATCCGGGACTGCCGGGCGGGTAGGTCATGGCTTCTCCTGTGCCTTCCAGTGCTGTTGCGGCGCCACTGTCGTGCGGCGCTGGTACTCCCTAGGCGGCCGCTGCTCGCGACGCTACCCCGGGCCGCTCTATGAGCGCCGTGACGACTAGCGCAGGCGTTTGCAACGCGTGCCGATCACCCACGCTAGCGCACCTTGGCCAATACGCGCCGTTGACCTCAACGTGATGTCGACCGGGTCGCACGGCTTCACGGCGCCCCCCGACCTTGCCCGCAAGATTGGAACACGTTCTAATTCAGTGCATGGACTACGGGCTTGTGCTGTTCACCAGCGATCGCGGTATCACCCCGGCGGCAGCTGCCACGCTCGCCGACAATCATGGCTTTCAGACCTTCTACGTTCCCGAACACACCCACATCCCGGTCAAGCGCGAGGCCGCCCACCCGACGACGGGTGACGAGTCGCTGCCGGACGACCGCTACATGCGGACGCTGGACCCGTGGGTCAGCCTCGGTGCGGCGTGCGCGGTCACCTCGCGGGTGCGGTTGTCCACCGCGGTGGCGTTGCCGGTCGAGCACGATCCGATCACGCTGGCGAAATCTATCGCGACGCTCGATCACCTATCCGGTGGGCGAGTCAGCCTGGGCGTCGGGTTCGGCTGGAACACCGACGAACTCGCGGACCACGGCGTGCCGCCGGGCCGGCGCCGCACCATGCTTCGCGAGTACCTCGAGGCGATGCGGGCGTTGTGGACTCAGGAGGAAGCTTCCTACGACGGTGAATTCGTCAACTTCGGGCCCAGCTGGGCATGGCCGAAGCCGATTCAGCCGCATATCCCGGTGCTGGTGGGAGCCGCCGGGAACGAGAAGAACTTCAAATGGATCGCGCGCAGCGCAGACGGCTGGATCACCACTCCCCGTGACTTCGACATCGACGCGCCGGTGAAGTTGCTCCAGGACACTTGGGCGGCCGCCGGACGGGACGGCGCGCCTCAGATCGTGGCGCTGGACTTCAAGCCGGTGCCCGAGAAGTTGGCGCACTGGGCCGAATTGGGCGTCACCGAGGTGCTATTCGGATTGCCCGACAAGTCCGAAGATGAGGTCGCGGCATATGTGGAACGATTGGCCGGGAAACTCGCCGCGTTGGTGTGAGCCAGGAAATCGATCTGCAATTGATCGGAGCCGTGTCGTGACAGCCCAGAACGACGAAGGCCGGCACTTCCCCTATCGCTACGACCCTCGTCTGGCTGCGATGTGGTTGCCGTTTTGGGCGTGGCCCGGCATACAGGGCGTGACCGTGACCGAGGACGGGCGTCTGGTCGCACGCTACGGGCCGTTCCATGTCGACGCGTCGCTATCGCGGGTGCAAGATGCGCACGTCACCGGTCCGTACCGGTGGTGGACCGCGGTCGGCGCCCGGCTATCGGCGGCCGACGACGGACTTACCTTCGGCACCAACGCTTCCGAAGGCGTATGCATCCACTTCGAGCCGCGAATCCACCGCGTGCTCGGTCTGCGCGACCACTCGGCGCTCACCGTGACCGTCGCCGACACCCAGGGGCTGGTCGACGCAATCAAGGACGCCGTCTAGTCAGCGCAGAGCGCAGCGGTTTCCGTAGTCGAACGAGCGCACTACGACCGACCGCCCCAATGGATCGCCGTCGGTGAGCAGCCCGATCAGGTCGTCGTCCTCGGTGGTCGCCAGAAACCGGCTGTCGTCGGCGTCGAGCCGGCCGATGACGATTCCGGTCGGCCGGCCGCCGTCGCGCCGCACCGTGTAGGTCTCGACGGTGCCCGGGCCGTCGGCCTGCTCGGTCACCGGCTGGGTGGGCGATTTGCCGATCTGCTCTTGCAACTGCGCGCTGCGGTCCGGTTTCCATTCGGCAGGTGTGGTCGAGTAGACGCCGACCGAGTATTTGCTCAAGATCCCGCCGTTGGCGCCGACGAGACCGAATTGCCCTGGCGTGCTTCGGCATTTGGCGATCGTTTCGGCGACGCCGTGCATCGAGTAGTTGTTGCCGGCACCGCCGAAGAACGGCAGGCCACCGGTCAGGGTCAGCCCGCGCGGGTCGTCCGGCGCGATTCCCACCCCGTCGCAGATGTTGAAGACCGGCACCGGGAAGCAGCTGTACAGGTCGAAAGTCGCGATGTCGTCGATGCCGATGCCGGCGACCGCCAGCGCTTCGCGCACCGCCATCACCGCAGACGGGGCATGCCCGAGATCCGGCCGCTCTAGCAGACTCTGCTCTTCGAGATCGGCGTGTCCGTGTAGATAAACCCAATTGTCTTCGGGAACACCAAGTTTACGCGCAACTTCGACCGACATGAGCAACGCTGCCGCACCCTGGTTCACCTGGTCCCGGGCGACCAGCAGCCGCGGGTACGGCTCGGAAATCATCCGGTTGCGCTCGGTGACCGTAACCAGTTCCTCGACGCTGCGTTCGACCGGCGCGGCGGCAAACGGATTCTCGGCCGCCACCTTGGTGAACGGAGCGAACAGCTCACCCATTCGCCGCAGATAATCGGCGGGCCCGAGTCCGGTTCCGGCCCGCCGGGCATTCTCCAGCAGCCCGTACTGGGTCGGCGCGTCGACAAGTCCGTGAATCACCGTGTAGCGACTGATAAGTCCGTCCAGGCCGTGGCCGCGGTCCTCCAGCGAACCGTCGACGGTCTCGGAGAAATCCGGCCGATTGTCGGACCCGGCGAAGTAGCGGTTGGTCGAGGTCGCATCGGAACCGAAGACCAACGCGACCTCTGAGCGGCCGGCGGCGATCTCACCGGCCAGTTCGGTGATCAGGTGCTGCGGCCCTTGTCCGCCAACGACTTCCAGGATGGCCCGGGCCGGATCGGCGCCGATCCGGTTGGCCACCGACCGCGGGTAGTTGTTCGACCTGCCCAGGACCGCCTTGGCCGGCCCGGAGATCTCGAATTGCCTTACACCGGCGATGGTGTCGATCGACGCGGCCACCTTGGCGGCGTCGGCGCCGCAGTCCTCGAGCGCGGCCCGCGCACCGCCTGCCGCCAGTTCGACGGCCGACATTCCCCGGTAGTACGAGTCGTCGATGCGTTCCGCGGCCTGCCCGACACCCACCACTACCGGAGTGTGCGCATCGACGGTCATCGGGCCTACAGGCTCTGCAGGATCTGGCGGGCCAGCTCAGCGGTTTCCGAGGGAGTCTTGCCGACCTTGACTCCAGCCGCTTCCAGGGCCTCTTTCTTCGCGGCGGCGGTACCCGAGGATCCGGACACAATGGCACCGGCGTGGCCCATCGTCTTGCCTTCCGGCGCAGTGAATCCCGCGACGTAGCCGACGACCGGCTTGGACACGTTGGCCTTGATGTAGTCCGCCGCACGCTCCTCGGCGTCACCGCCGATCTCACCGATCATCACGATGATCTTGGTGTCGGGATCCTTCTCGAACGCCTCGATCGCGTCGATGTGGGTGGTGCCGATCACCGGGTCGCCGCCGATGCCGATCGACGTGGAGAACCCGAAATCGCGCAGCTCGTACATCATTTGGTAGGTCAGCGTGCCGGACTTGGACACCAGCCCGACCGGGCCGGCTCCACTGATGTTGGCAGGCGTGATTCCTGCCAGCGCCTCGCCAGGCGTGATGATGCCCGGACAGTTCGGCCCGATGATGCGCGTCTTCTGCCCCTTGTCGACGTTGTACGCCCACGCATACGCGCTGTCCTGCACCGGAATTCCCTCGGTGATGACCACCAGCAGCGGGATCTCGGCGTCGATGGCCTCGATGATGGCGTCCTTGGCGAATTTCGGCGGCACGAAGACGACGGACACGTTGGCGCCCGTCGTCTTCATCGCCTCCGCAACGGTGCCGAACACCGGAAGCTCGACGTCCTTGCCGAGGGCGTCCACGTGCGACACGGTGGTTCCCGCCTTGCGGGCGTTGACGCCACCCACCAGCTGAGTGCCTGCCTTCAGCATGAGCGCGGTGTGCTTGGTGCCCTCGCCACCGGTGATGCCCTGGACGATGACCTTGGAATCCGCGTTCAGGAATATAGACATGGGTCATCTCTCCTTAGGACTTGTTCGCCAGCTCGGCGGCTTTGTCGGCGCCGGCGTCCATGGTCTCAGCCTGGATCACCAGCGGGTGGTTGGCTTCGGCGAGAATTTGACGGCCCTGGTCGACGTTGTTGCCGTCGAGTCGCACCACGAGCGGCTTGTTGGCCTCGTCGCCGAGCATTTTGAGCGCGGTCACGATTCCGTTCGCGACGGCGTCGCAGGAGGTGATGCCACCGAACACGTTGACGAACACGCTCTTGACCTGCTTGTCGTTCAAGATCACGTCCAACCCGGCCGCCATCACCTCGGCCGAGGCGCCGCCGCCGATGTCGAGGAAGTTGGCGGGCTTGACCCCGCCGTGCTTCTCGCCGGCATAGGCCACCACGTCCAGCGTCGACATCACCAATCCGGCGCCGTTGCCGATGATCCCGACCTGACCGTCGAGCTTGACGTAGTTGAGGTCGTGTTCCTTGGCCTTGAGTTCGAGCGGGTCGGTGGCGTCGCGGTCCTCGAACTCGGCGTGGCCGGGCTGACGGAAGTCGGCGTTGGCGTCCAGGGTGACCTTGCCGTCCAGCGCCAAGATCTGGCCTGGATCGTCATCACCGCGGGATGGAGTCCGCACCAGCGGGTTGACCTCGACCAGCGTGGCGTCTTCGCCGACGAAGACCTCCCACAGCTTCGAGATGGTGACCGCCGCGGAGTCGAGCACCTCGGCCGGCAGGTGACCCTGCTCGGCGATCGAGCGGGCTAACGCGAGATCGACGCCCTTGACCGCATCGACCGGCACCTTGGCCAGCCGCTCCGGTTTGGTCGCCGCGACCTCTTCGATCTCCACGCCGCCCTCCACCGAGCACATGGCCAGGTAGGTGCGGTTGGCCCGGTCGAGCAGGAAGGAGATGTAGTACTCCTCGGCGATATCGCTGGCTTCAGACACCAGCAGCTTCTTGACGATGTGGCCCTTGATGTCCAGGCCGAGGATGTTCTTCGCGTGGGTGTAGGCGTCCTCAGCGGTCGCGGCGTACTTCACGCCGCCTGCCTTGCCTCGGCCACCGGTCTTGACTTGGGCCTTCACCATGACCGGCCGACCGATCTCCTCGGCGATCGCCTTGGCGCCTTCGGGGGTGTCGGTCACCCGGCCGGGTGTCGTCGGGACGTTGTGCTTGGCGAACAGCTCTTTCGCTTGATACTCGAAAAGATCCATGGGCTCACTTCTATGTGTCGGCCTATATGTAAGCGAGATGTGAGCGAGCCGGGGTTTTCCGATGCCCGCTTGCGGGAAGCGTATCGACACGGCTGAGCGGTTCCATCGTCGGTATCCGCGGATGTGGCAGATCTCACCGCGACGCCAAACGTGATTCAAATCACATTCACAATCGGATTTCCGGCTGAGCTTGCGATGCCGCGTGGTCGGCGGTTAACGTCGCAGGGTCCAGATAACGCTTTGGTTACGCTCCGAGGGACAATCAGGTTGACCCAGCCCAGCCTTGCACGGTCTGCTGCGCCTGAAGGCGCACGGCAATCGCGCGACCGCGGCTTGGAGCTCGACCGCAACGAAGTCACCGACATCATCCCGTTCAACGAGTTCGGCAACCTCGATGACCTGGACTTCAGCGATAATTCCGCCTTCGACAAGGAAGCGCAGGTCCTGCGCGCGCCCGAGCTCGACGACCTGGACGACACCGACAACCTCACTGTCATGGCGTTGGCCGGACCCAGCGAGGACGACACGAGTGTCCTGCCCCGAGTCGACTCGCACCGGCCCGAGCTGCGCAGCCGTCGAAACGATCCGGACCTGCCTGGACGCCGCGGCCAGCATCGCAAGCAGCAGACCGGCGCGGCGCACGGCCGGGTGTTGATCGGCGCGATGGCCGCCGGCGCAGCGGCCGCTGCCGCGCACTCCGCCACCCACACTTCTGACCACTCCAAGGCCGAGACGGTGCTGGCCGCCGACGCGGCGACGATGAACGGCGGCCCCATCAGCACCTCGTCCCGCGGTATGCAGATGGTCGCCGTGCAGCCCGCCGCGAACGTCGCAGTGCACAACGCGGAGCTGGCCAAAGGCGTCGCGTTCGCCCAGGAGCGCGCCGAACGCGAGGCCCGGCTGCAACAGCCACTGTTCGTCATGCCGACGAAGGGCATATTCACCTCCGGTTTCGGGTACCGCTGGGGTGTGCTGCACGCCGGGATCGACCTCGCGAACTCGATCGGCACCCCGATCAGGGCGGTGTCCGACGGAGTTGTCATCGACGCCGGCCCGACCGCGGGCTACGGGATGTGGGTCAAACTGCGCCACGCGGACGGAACGGTCACGCTCTACGGTCACGTCAACACCACACTGGTCAGCGTGGGTCAGCGCGTGATGGCGGGCGACCAGATTGCCACCATGGGCAATCGCGGCAATTCAACCGGCCCCCACCTGCATTTCGAGGTGCTGCTGGGGGGTACCCAACGCGTCGACCCAGTGCCGTGGCTGGCCAAACGTGGCCTGTCCGTCGGCACTTTCGCCGGCTGACCGGTGACCGGACCGAACAACCCCACGCCAGGCGATCACCCGCCCACACAGACGCCGAGCGAGCCGATGCGCGCCCGCATAAGCTCTCCGGGGCCTCAAAGCGCGCCCCAAAGCGCGCCCCAGACGCGCATCATCCGGCGAGCGCCGACCGCGCCGCTCCCGCAGATAGTGGACGACGCCCACACCACGCACATCCCGCGCCAACCCCCGCTCGCCCCCTACGCCGCGCCAAGCCAGCGCCCTGGCACCGCGATCAGGCTGCCGGGTGAACCCGTCAGCGCGACGGCGGTGGCCGCCGCCGCCGTCAGCATCGTCAGCGGCTGGGCGACCTCGGTCGTGGCAACCGACCTGATCGCGGGCTGGTGGAAATCCGACCGGCTGTTCTGCGTCGCGGTGGCGTTCCTCGCGATGGTGTTCGCGCTGGCGACGATCTGCGGGGTGATCATGCTGCTGCTGCGTCGTTCGCTGGGCCGCTACCTGATCGTGGCCGGCGCGGTGATCGCACTATTGACCTACGGTGGCGTGTTCATCGCCGGAGCACGCGTCGCCTGGATCGTGCACGCCCTGCCCCTGCTGCCGGTGTCCACCGTGGTGCTGGCGCTGCTGCCACGCACCAAGGAATGGCTCCTCGAGGACTGACGCTCGCTAAAGCTGGATTGCCCGCCTCCTCCTCAGGCCGTTCCGGCCTGCATCGTCACCGGGCTAAAGCTTGCTGACGGGAGCGTGGTTGTGCATCAGCTTGACCCGCCCTGAGCTGCCGAAGTCGATCAGCGACATGGCCGATTCGCCAACACCGGACACCTCTTCCACCCGGCCCAGCCCGTATTTGTCGTGGGTAACCCGGTCACCGGGTTCCAGCACCAATAGCGGGCGCTTGCTCGCCGACGAACGAACCGGCGACGGACGCGGCGAGCCGAATCGCCCGGCGCCGCTGACCGGCGCGCTGAACGACGGGGTGGGGTCGGTCCGCCGCCAGTCGATGAGTTCCTGCGGGATCTCCCGCAGGAACCGCGACTCGGGGTTCAGCATCGGCTGTCCCCACGACGACCGCACTTTGGCCCGGCTGACATACAGCCGCTGACGCGCCCGGGTGATCCCGACGTAGGCAAGCCGCCGCTCCTCGGACAGCTCATTGGGATCACCCAATGCCCGCATGTGCGGAAACATGCCGTCTTCCCAACCGGTTACGAACACCACCGGGAATTCCAGCCCCTTGGCGGTGTGCAACGTCATCAGCGTCACCACACCGGCGCTGTGCTCGGGGATTTCGTCGGAGTCGGCGACCAGCGACACCCGCTCCAGGAATTGCGCCAGCACACTGGTGTCCGGCACGTCTTCATCGTCGGGCGTGCCGACCGTCTCGTCGAGCGCCGCCGCGTTCTCCAGGTCGGTGGCGAATTCGTGTGCGACGCTGACGAGTTCGTTGAGGTTGTCCAGCCGGGCCAGGTCTTGCGGGTCGGACGAGGACTCCAGCTCCGCGCGATATCCGGTGCGCTCCAGCACCGCTTCGACCAGCTCGCCTAGCGGCGAGTCGAGCCCTCCACGCAGATCGTCGAGCATCTCGACGAAACCCGCGATCGCCTTGGCCGACCGGGTGTTCAGCATCGACACCTTGCCTGCGGCGGCGGCCTCGAGCGCGTCGGCGAAACTGGAACCGGTGTTCTCGGCGTACACCGCCACGCAAGCCTCGGCCCGATCACCGATGCCGCGGCGCGGCGTGTTGAGGATGCGTCGCAAGCTGACCGCGTCCCCCGGATTGTCCAGCACCCGAAGGTATGCGACCAGGTCGCGGATTTCCTTACGCTCGTAAAACCGCACGCCCCCAACGACTTTGTACGGAATGCCGGCGCGGATGAACACATCTTCCAACGACCGCGACGAGTTATTGGTGCGGTAGAAGACCGCCACATCGTTGTAGGTGAGCTCACCGACGCCGACCAGCGCGTCGACTTCCTCGGCGACGAACCGTGCCTCGTCGTGCTCATTGTCGGCGACGTAGCCGACGATCAGCTCGCCCTCGCCGGCGTCGGTCCACAGCCGCTTTTCCCGGCGTCCCGAGTTACGCGAGATCACCGAGTTGGCCGCCGACAGGATGTTCTGCGTGGAGCGATAATTCTGTTCCAGCAGAATCGTCGTGGCGTTGGGGTAGTCGCGTTCGAAATCCTCGATATTGCGAATCGTGGCGCCACGGAACGCATAGATCGACTGATCGGCGTCGCCGACCACGCACAGCTCGGCCTGCGGCACACCGTCGGGATCGCCAGCCGGTATCGGGGCCGACCAGTTCGCGCACCAACACGTACTGGGCGTGGTTGGTGTCCTGGTATTCGTCGACCAGGATGTGCCGGAAGCGGCGACGGTAGTGCTGGGCGATCTGCGGGAAAGCCTGCAGCACCGCGACCGTCTCGCCGATCAGGTCGTCGAAGTCGAGCGCGTTGGCTGTCCGCAGCCGGCGCTGGTATTCGGAGTAGACGGCGGCCACCGTGCGCGCCAAGTCATCGGCGTGATCGCAGAGGTCGGGGTCGGACAGGTTGGCCACCGCCTGCTGCGGATCGATCAGCTCGTTTTTCAGGTTGGAGATGCCGTTGGCCAGCAGCCGTGGCGAGTACCGCTTGACGTCAAGGCCCATGTCCTTGGCGATCATCTGCAACAGGCGCCGCGAATCGTCGGCGTCGTAGATCGAGAAGTTGGAGTTGAGGCCCTCGATCAGCGACGCCTGGTTGCGCAAAATCCGCACACAGGTCGAGTGAAAAGTCGACACCCACATCGAACGTGCCCGCGGACCGACGAGAGCCACCACGCGTTCGCGCATCTCCGCGGCGGCCTTGTTGGTGAAGGTGATGGCCAGAACCTGGCCGGGGCCGACGTCGCGTGCGGCGAGAAGGTACGCGATGCGCCGGGTCAGCACGGCCGTCTTGCCGGAGCCCGCGCCCGCGACGATCAGCAGCGGCGAGCCCTCGTGCAGCACCGCCTGACGCTGTTGCGGGTTGAGGCCGTCGAGGAGTTGGTCTGCGTCGGACTCAGTAACGTGCACACTCATATCTCGTCCAAACCTACCGCTGTTTGCCGACACCTTTGCGCTGGCAGGCCCTCAGATGGCACACTCAATTCGTGCTCAACATGCAGCGGCGATTTTTCTACGGGTACCGGCCAGCGGTGCCCGTGGTCTAGCTGCTTCCCAGAGCCCCGCGGTCCGCTTCCGGATCCGGGGCTCGTCTCTTGTGTGAGGCCCGATACCGGATGAGACCACGACCCCCACACCCTCCACACAATGAGATTCCGGAGTCTGAAATGTCTATCGAAGCCGAACAACTCACCGATATCGATGACCTGCGCCAGGAGATCGACCGACTCGATGCCGCGATTTTGGCCGCGGTGAAGCGTCGTACCGAGGTGTCCAGGGCAATCGGCAAAGCCCGGATGGCCTCCGGTGGCACCCGCTTGGTGCACAGCCGCGAAATGAAGGTCATCGAGCGCTACAGCGAGCTCGGCCCGGACGGCAAGGACCTGGCCATGCTGCTGCTGCGACTGGGCCGCGGCCGACTCGGTCATTGAGCCGGCCGGTTAGCAGCCCGTTCACCTCACCGTAAACCCGGACCTGGTCAACCTGACTAGGGTCGAACCATGACTGCGTTTGAACCGATTCCCGATATCTCAGCGGCCCCGGCCTGGAGTGCCCTGCACAAGCATCACGAGCAGATCAAAACGACGCACCTCCGGCAGTTGTTCGCCGAAGATCCACACCGCGGCAGCGAGTTCACGGTCACCGTCGGCGACCTCTACATCGACTACAGCAAACACCGCATCACCGGCGAGACCGTGAAGCTGCTGCTCGACCTGGCCCGCACTGCCCACCTCGAGCAGCGTCGCGACGAGATGTTCGACGGCGTGCACATCAACGTCTCGGAGAATCGCGCTGTGCTGCACACCGCGCTACGACTGCCCCGAGATGCGAAGCTGATCGTCGACGGACAGAACGTGGTCGAGGACGTGCACGCGGTGCTGGACGCGATGGGTGACTTCACCGACCGGCTGCGCAGCGGCGAGTGGACCGGCGCCACCGGAAAACGAATCAGCACGGTCGTCAACATCGGGATCGGCGGGTCGGACCTCGGGCCGGTGATGGTCTATCAGGCGCTGCGTCACTACGCCGACGCCGGCATCTCGGCGCGGTTCGTCTCCAACGTCGACCCTGCCGACCTGATCGCGAAGTTGGCCGACTTAGACCCGGCCACAACACTTTTCATCGTCGCCTCCAAGACGTTCACGACGTTGGAGACGCTGACCAACGCCACCGCGGCCCGGCGCTGGCTGACCGACGCGCTCGGTGACGACGCGGTGGCGAAGCACTTCGTTGCCGTCTCGACCAACAAGAAGCTGGTCGACGAGTTCGGCATCGACACCCACAACATGTTCGGATTCTGGGACTGGGTCGGCGGCCGCTATTCGGTCGACTCAGCGATCGGGCTCTCGGTGATGGCCGCGATCGGCCGGGAGGCTTTCGCCGACTTCCTGTCCGGATTCCACCTTGTCGACGTGCATTTCAAGACCGCACCGCTGGAATCCAACGCTCCGGTGCTGCTCGGCCTGATCGGGCTGTGGTATTCGAATTTCTTTGGCGCACAGTCACGTGCGGTGCTGCCGTACTCCAACGACCTGGCCCGGTTCCCGGCGTATCTGCAGCAGCTGACGATGGAATCCAACGGTAAGTCGACCCGCGCCGACGGCACCCCTGTCGTCACCGATACCGGTGAAATCTATTGGGGCGAACCGGGAACCAACGGTCAGCACGCCTTCTACCAGTTGCTGCACCAAGGCACGCGCCTGGTGCCGGCCGACTTCATCGCTTTCAGCCAACCGACCGACGACCTGCCCACCGCCGACGGCACCGGCAGCATGCACGACCTGCTGATGAGCAACTTCTTCGCGCAGACCCAGGTGCTGGCATTCGGCAAGACGGCCGAGGAGATCGCCGCCGAAGGCACGCCCGCCGATGTGGTGCCGCACAAGGTAATGCCCGGCAACCGACCAACCACATCCATCCTGGCCACCAGGCTCACCCCGTCGGTGCTGGGCCAGTTGATCGCCCTGTACGAGCATCAGGTCTTCACCGAAGGCGTGGTGTGGGGCATCGACTCGTTCGACCAGTGGGGCGTCGAGCTGGGCAAGACCCAGGCCAAGGCGCTGCTGCCGGTCATCACCGAAGACGCCTCGCCGGACAAACAATCGGACAGCTCGACCGACGCGTTGGTGCGCCACTACCGCGTTGAAAGAGGCCGTGCGGGCTAGGGTCGCGCCGAACGTGAAGGTGTTGCGAAAAAACTTGCAAAATCTCGCAGCAGTGTCACGCTCGGCGACACTTCAAGCGAACCGTTTCGCCAGCGGGGGCGGCAGCACCCGCAGCAGCTGCACGATCGGCGCCCACGGCCACCACGGCACCGCGGCCCTGCCCGGCTCGCGCTCGATGGCGGCGACCAAGGCCTTGACGCCAGTTTTGTTGTCCACCATGAGCATTGTGCTCTGCGATTTCGCGGTCATCTCCGATTCGATGTAGCCCGGCTCCATCACCGAAACCTTGATCGGGCCGCTGGCGTATTCGGCGCGCAGCGATTCGCCCAGCGAGCTCACCCCGGCCTTGCTGGCCGCGTAGGCGGCTTTGACGCCCGGCACCCCTTTGTTGCCGAGCACCGAGGAGATCAGCACCAGATGCCCCGACCCCTGCTGCTTGAACATCTGTAGCGCGGTTTCGATCTGAACCAGGGCAGCGACCAGGTTGGTTTCGATGGTCGCCTTGTTGGCCCACAGCTTGCCCGACCCCAGCGGCGCGCCCTTGCCGATACCGGCGTTGACGATCACCCGATCGATTCCGCCGAGTGTGTCGGATAGCCCGGCGAATACCTTCGGCACCTGTTCGTGGTCGTTGACGTCCAGCGCGGCGACGGCCACCGTGATGCCCGGATACTGTTGCGACAGTTCCGTTTTGAGCTCGTCGAGCCGGTCGGTGCGACGGGCGCACAGCGCCAGGTCACGCCCCTTGGCCGCGAACGCGCGCGCCATTCCGGCGCCCAGGCCGGAACTCGCGCCGGTGATGAGGATCTTCTGCCGAGTCACCCGCGCAGCATAGCTACTTGAGCAGACGCGACATTCGCCGGTCAGCCAGCACCTTGCCGCCGGTCTGACAGGTCGGGCAGTACTGAAACGACTTGTCGGCGAACGACACTTCCCGCACGGTGTCGCCGCAAACTGGGCACGGCAGACCGGTGCGCGCATGCACCCGCAACCCGGACCGCTTCTCCCCCTTGAGCGTGGCGGCCTGCTGGCCGACCGAGCGGGTCACCGCGTCGGTCAGCACCGACACCATCGCGTCGTGCAATGCGGCCAACTGTCCGTCGGCGATTTTCCCGGCCGTGGCGAACGGCGAAATCTTGGCGACGTGCAGGATCTCGTCGCTGTACGCGTTACCGATCCCAGCGATCACCTTCTGATCGGTGATGACGGACTTGATCCGGCCGGTGTTTCCGGCCAGCAGGTCGGCCAACTCGTCGACGGACAGTTGCAGTGCGTCCGGCCCGAGCGCCGCGATGCCGGGCACCTGCATCGGATCGTCGACCAGCCAGACCGCCAGCCGCTTCTGGGTGCCCGCCTCGGTGAGGTCGAAGCCGGGCGCCTCACCGGGAGTGCCCAGATAAACGCGCAGCGCAATCGGGCCTTTGCCGGGCTTCAGCGGCGCGGCACCCAGCTTGTCCGACCACCGCAGCCAGCCGGCCCGCGACAGATGGGTGATCAAGGTCAGCTCGCCCGCCCGCAAACCGAGATACTTGCCCCACCGATCGGCGCCGGTGACGGTCAGACCGTGCAGCGCGTTGATCGGCGGGTCGAACGTTTTGAGCACCGACAATGCGGCGACGTCGACGCGCCCGATTGTCCTGCCGACGGCGTGGCGGCGCAGGTGGTCGGCCAGCGCTTCGACTTCGGGCAGTTCAGGCATGCATCCAGTGTGCCGGTCAGCGCCGGGCTGTGCGCCCCACGTCGCGAACCACCAGCGACAGCACCCAGCTGACGATCGACAAGACGATCGCCGCCCAGATCGCCGTCCACCAGAAGTGGTCGATCGCCAGGCCCCAATGGGTGGTGTGTTCGGTGATCCACGCGGTGATCCACAGCATCAGCGCGTTGATGACGATGTGGATCAGGCCCAACGTGAGGATGTAGAGCGGGATCGACAGGATCTGCACGATCGGTTTGATGAACGCGTTGACCAGACCGAAGATCACCGCCACGACGAAGATGATGCCGACCCTCTGCAACCGGGTGTCGCCGCCGACGAAGCTGAGCCCATGGACGACGAGGGTGACCACCCAGAGGGCGAATCCCGTCAACGCCGCGCGGATGAAAAATGACCTCACGGGAGTGAAACTACTCCGCGGATCGCCGTAAATAGCGGTCATAACCCAACCGTGACCTGCACGGGGCCATACCGCTGACATGGATGCGCCTGGTCATGCGCGCAAAGCCCAGAGAGTGTCGCCGGTCGCGGTTACTGGCCGGTAGGCCACCGGCCTGCTTAGGCTTTCGCCGTGCAGCAGCAGTTTGCGTGTCGACACGGTTGATGTGCAGACGCTGGCCGGCCGGTGGGGCACTTCGGCCGGCGAACTGAACGAAACCCGTGCTCCGACGGGGTTTGGGTGAACAACAATGTGCCCATCAACTGAGACCACCGAAGCGCAAAACAGCTTTGCCGCCGACGTGCTGCGAAACTTGTTGCGCCACATCGACGCTCAGAACGAGACAGGACGCGATCTCTTTCTGGTCTCACATGCTTGGACCGAGGGGCCAATGATGTATCTGGTTTACAAGGCGCCGCCGTCTGACGTCACCTTGGGACTCGTGCGCGACACCAGGGAGTCAAATATCAACCCCGGTCCGTGGCTGTCTCTGGACGACGCAGTGACGTACTACTACATCACCGACTTGGAGGAGGGCGCGGCGCCCTTTGGCCATCCGGGCGGACCAAAGACCATCCTGTGGTACGGCGACCGACGGGCCGGTCTGCCGGAGGGCCCGTCAGATATCCCCGAGACCTACCGGTATCGGCACACGCCCTCAGCAGAAGCTTCGTCGACGAAACACGGCCAAGAAGAAAATCCGCCCGACCAGCCACATCACCCTCGCAGATATGGAGATCCACTGTGATCAATCCGCGCGGCCGGGAAGGCCGGACGCCAACACGCAGGGCTAGCCGAAACCATCGGTACCCGGTACCATCGGTATCGACATCTTCAGCGATGAGGAGGAGTGCCGCCAATGACAACTCCGGTGAAGCCGGTTGGCCCTAGTCGTGAAGAGTTCTCCGAACGCCTGCTCAAGGGGTCGGTCAAGAAGTCCTATGCACCGGTCGTCGACATCGACTGGGACGCGCCGCTGGATCCGGACAAGTTCTACCTGCCACCGAGAACCGTGTCGCTGTACGGCACGCCGATGTGGGACGAGATGACCCGCGCTCAGCGCATCGAGCTGTCCCGCCAGGAACTGGTGAACACCCTGTCGGCGGGTATCTGGTTCGAGAACATCCTGAATCAGGCGCTGCTGCGCAAACTCATGCACACCGACCCCACCAGCCGGTCGTCGCATTACGCGTTGACCGAACTGGGCGACGAGACCCGGCACATGGTGATGTTCGGTAAGGCCATCGAGCGGGTCGGCGCCAAGCCCGTTCGCCCGCGGCTCTATCACCGGATCATCATCAACACGCTGCCGTTCTTTTTTCGCGGGTCGGTGCTGTGGGTGGCCGCGCTGATCGGCGAGGAGATCTTCGACTCGCTGCAGCGCCAGATGATGGATGACCCCGAACTGCAACCAATCATCCAGCGGCTCATGCGAATTCACGTCACCGAAGAGGCCCGCCACATCCAGTTCGCGCGCGACGGTCTGCGCAAGCGCACACCGCAGATGCGGCGGCCGGAGCGGTGGTTCGTCGGCAACGTCAACGGCCTGGGTGGATTCTTCTTCCGCTACCTGTTCAGCAACCCCGTCCCCTATCGGCGCGCCGGCCTGGATGGCCGGCGGGCGCGCAGGGCCGCACGCACCAGCCCGCATCGCCACGAAGTCCAGGTGGCGGGCTTCGCTCCGTTGGCCGAGTTCCTCACGGAGGTGGGCTTGTTGGGCCCGATCGCGCGCCGCGGCTGGACGCGGACCAAGTTCCTGTGATCGACCACGGCCACGGCGTCGTCATCGTCGGGCCCGGATCCGTCGGCACCGACCTGCTCGCCGCGGGAGTCGACGACTTCGTGGTCTTCGACCGCGAGGTGATCAGCTCGGTGTTCGACGACGACACCGACACCTGGACGCTGGCCACCGGCGACGGCGAAATCTGCCGCGGCCGCGTAGTGGTGGCGTGCACGTCGCCTTTCGTCCCGTGGATTCCAGATCTGTTCGGTCGCAGGGAATTTCGCGGCGTCTCGTTCCATGCGACGGCACTCCCCGCGAATTTCGACTCGGCCGGCCTGCGCATCGCGGTGGTCGGCGCCGACGCCACGGCCGGGCCGCTGATCGGCCGGCTGACCAGTTCGGGGGCCTCGGTCAAGGTGTTCCCGCTTCCGCCCCGCCGGGTCGTCCCTCAGGCACGACGCGCCAGGCGCTATCTACGCCGGCAGGCCGATGTGGTGGTGCCGCCCATTGTCGAGGTGACAGCTGCGGGCATCCGCACCGCCGACGGTATCCACCACGACGCCGATGCGATCGTCTACGGCACCGGGTTCGCCATCCGCGCCGGGCTCCCGCAGGACGCTCTGGTCGGCTCCGGCGGCGTGACCATCCAGCAGTCCTGGACCTACGGCATGGAGCCCTACCTCGGGGTAGCGGTGCACGGCTTCCCGAACTACTTCGTGGTCGGGGGGCCGAACTTCGAGGCATCGAAGCGCCACATCGTCGAATGCCTGCAGCTCATGAACGGGCACACTCGCATCGAGGTGCGGCGCAGCAGTCAACAGGTGTTCAACGAGCGGGTGCACCTAGGTAACTCGTCGCGTCGCCTGGTGCGGTCGGCGTTCGACTTGGTGTCGTCCGGCGGCGTGCACGATGACATCTATGACGGCCCAGCAACCGTGACGGTGGCCGACATCTGTGCGGAATCGCGTGTCCGGATAGCCGGACATATCGACCCAATAGATGGCCAGTATCACTGGCAGGGAACACTTTTCGGCCAATATCCGGCAGACGTGCTGGCGCGCGTCCGGACAGTGACTCTGATGGTGGGCGAGCGCAGCGTCTCAGCGCGCATCACCGAAGAAACTCAGCAGGGCACGTACTCGATCGCCGGGGTGGGTGCGCCGCCATTCGTGCTGGCAGACGTCGAAGTCGGCGCCGCGCCACAGGTTTGAGCCGCAACTGCGTTTTGGCGTCCGCCAGCGTGGGTAAGCGACCCTCGTGCCAGGGGGGATGCTAGTTCAAATCAATCTGCTCGCTTTGGGCAGGGTCGCCGCCAACTGGGCCGAAGGCGATGGCTAAGACTACCGGCCATCTGGCGGTTACCGCCTTCCCGGTGGGAACCGCTTCCCTGCTCACCGCTGACGGCGTCTTGGACGGCATCAGGTATCTGCAACTACGAAACCGCATCATCGAGGCGGCGTTAGACGTGCCGCGCGCGGTCCTTGTCGACGTCAACGCTCTCCACGTCCCAGCGTCGTCCTCGTGGAAGGTGTTCAGCAGCGCGCGTTGGCACGTCAGCACCTGGCCCGACGTTCCGATCATTCTGATCTGCGCACATCCCGAACGCCGGAAGGCCATCGCATGGAGTGGTGTGACGCGCTACGTGCCGGCGCACGCCACTGTCGAAGCGGCGTTGGGGAGTCTCACCGGTGATCGAGGTACCCGGTGGCGGATCCGCACGGAACTGCCATCCTCACTTGCCAGCCTGCGCAAGGCGCGCGAACTGGTGGCCGAATGGCTGGCGGGCTGGTCCCACGTCGAGCTGATTCCGGTAGCGACGGTGGTTGTCAATGTGTTCATCGAGAACGTGCTGCAACACACCCAATGCGCGCCCGTGCTGTTGCTGGAATCCGACGGTGCGGCGATAACCGTTTCGGTACAGGACGGCAGCTCGATACCCGCGGCCCGCCACGAGGATCCTCGCCGTGGCGGCGACCGGGTGTCCGGCCTGGCGATCATCGCGTCGGTTTGCCGCGCCTGGGGCAGCACACCGATGCCGTCCGGAAAGACGGTGTGGGCAGTTATCGGCCCCGAAAACCAGCTTTAATCCACCGCTCTAGTATTTCGTTCAGTATTTGTCGTTATTCGTGGACGGAGACGGCGTGCGGTTCAGCTACGCGGAGGCAATGACCGACTTCAGGTACTACATCCCGCTGGCTAAGGCCGCCGAGGCGGCCGGGTACGCCAGCATGACGATTCCTGACAGCATCGCCTACCCGTTCGAGTCGGACTCGAAATATCCGTACACGCCCGATGGCAATCGCGAATTCCTGGACGGCAAGGCGTTCATCGAGACGTTCGTGCTGACTGCGGCCCTGGGCGCGGTGACGTCGACGCTGCGGTTCAACTTCTTCGTGCTCAAACTTCCGATCCGGCCGCCGGCTCTGGTGGCCAAGCAGGCCGGATCGCTGGCCGCGCTGATCGGCAACCGGGTGGGCCTCGGCGTCGGCACCAGCCCCTGGCCCGAGGACTACGAGCTGATGGGTGTCCCGTTTGCCAAGCGCGGCAAGCGAATCGACGAGTGCATCGAAATCATCCGCGGACTGACCACCGGCGACTACTTCGAGTTCCACGGCGAGTTTTACGACATACCCAAGACCAAGATGACTCCCGCTCCGACACAACCGATTCCGATCCTGATCGGCGGCCACGCCGACGCCGCATTGCGGCGCGCGGCGCGCGCCGACGGCTGGATGCACGGCGGCGGCGACCCGGAAGAGCTCGACCGGCTGATCGGGCGGGTCAAGCAGCTGCGCGAGGAGGAAGGCAGGAGCGGCCCGTTCGAGATCCACGTGATCTCGGTCGACGGCTTTACCCTCGACGGCGTCAAGCGGCTGGAAGACAAGGGCGTAACCGACGTCATCGTCGGTTTCCGGATCCCCTACATCATGGGAACCGACACCGAGCCGTTGGACACCAAAGATGCGCAACCTGGAGCTGTTCGCTGAGAACGTGATCGCGAAAACGTAATGACTACAGCGGATCCCACACCGGGGCCCGCTTCTCCATCAGGGCCTTGGCGGCTTCCAGCGGATTGTTGGTGAATCCGCTGAGGATCTGGGTGCGGTTCTCAATCTCCTTGGCGTGCCGCAGGCTTGGCGCGTCCAGCGCGGTGTTGAGGCCGATCTTGGTCTGCCAGACCCCGTAGGCATTGTTCGCGACAATAGAGCGAGCCATCTTCAGCGCGGCGGTCATCAGCTCGTCCGGCGCCACCACTTCGTGCACCAGCTTGATCCGGTAGGCCTCGTCGGCGTCGATGATGCGGCCTGTCAGCATCAGCTCTCGCGCCACCCCGGCCCCGACGATCTTCGGCAACAGGTAACTGGTGCCCATGTCCATCGACGAGAACCCCGCCTTGATGAAAACCGAACCGAAACGGGCTTGGTCGGACGCGATCCGGATGTCGCAGTGCAGCGCGAACGCCAGGCCGCCGCCGACCGCGGCGCCGTTGACCGCGGCGATCACCGGTATCGGCAGCTCGTAGAGCCGGGTGTACAGGTCGGCAAGCCGAACTTGAGCGTCGTAGCTGACCTTGAACGCCGGGGTTTGTGGCGCGGTTTTAGTCCAAGCCTCCCCGGTGCCGCTCAGGTCGGCGCCGGCGCAGAACCCGCGCCCGGCGCCGGTCAGGATCGCGGCCCGGAACTCGCCCGTCTCGAGCACTTCCAGTGCGTCGTCCATGGCGTTGATCAGCGAACCGTCGATGGCGTTCAAACGCTCGGGCCGGTTCAGGGTGACACCGGCGATGTTGGTCCTCGAGCGTTGCCAATTCCACAGCAGTCATACAGCAACCGTAGGGGAGACAGTCGGAGTCGGGGCCTACCGTGGTGGAGATGACAAGAACTGACCGCGACACATGGGATTTGGCGAGCAGCGTCGGCGCCACCGCCACCATGGTGGCGGCCGCTCGCGCCGCGGCCAGCCGACGCCCCGACCCGGTGATCAACGACCCGTTCGCCGAGCCGCTGGTCCGCGCGGTCGGGCTCGACCTTTTCACCAAGGTGGCCAGCGGCGAGCTGGATTTCGCCAACGTCGACGACGGCGCCGGATTCCCTCGCATGGTCGACACGTTCGCTGCTCGAGCCCGGTTCTACGACGACTACTTCGCGCAGGCCAGTCGCCGCGGGAGTACGTCAGGTGGTGATCGTGGCGTCGGGGCTGGATGCTCGCCCGTATCGGCTGTCCTGGCCGGCGGGGACCACGCTCTACGAAATCGATCAGCCCGAGGTCATCGAGTTCAAGACCACGACATTGTCCGAACTCGGCGCGGTACCTGGCGCCGAGCATCGCCCGGTCGGCATCGATCTTCGTGAGGATTGGCCATCGGCGCTGCAAATCGCGGGCTTCGATCCCGTCCAACCGACGGCGTGGCTGGCCGAGGGGGTACTGATCGGATTTCTGCCGCCCGAGGCCGAAGTTCGTCTGCTAGACCACGTGACCGCGCTCAGCGCCGCGGGCAGCAGATTCGCCGCTGACTACGGCTCGGTGCGCGGCCAGACCGAGGAGCAGCAGCGGCAGGCCAAGATCATGACCAACCGCTGGCGCGAACACGGCCTGGACCTGCACATCCCCGACTTGACCTACCCCGGCGAGCACACCGACGTCGCGGCCCACCTGCAGGCCGACGGGTGGGACACCGCCACATCGGTGCTCGACGACCTGTTCGCGACAGCCGGCCTGGCGCCACTGGCGGCCGAAGCACAGGCCGGCGCGCCCGCCTCGATCACCTTCGTCCGGGCGACCCGGCGCTAGCCTCAAGTCCTCATGAGTGCTTGGCGAACCAGTCGGCCTGCATCGCCAGCAACCCCATCGCCGGCAATTGCGGTGTGCCAGAGTCGAGTTCGCGGTAGCGCTGGTACACGTTGACGACGACGCGTTCGGCGTCCAGCCAGCTCGCGTACTCGCCCAGGTCGATGGTGTCGGCCGCCTCGACGAACGACAGGCCCTTGCGATAGGCGGCGTCGGCTTGCTCGGCGACGTGAACGAGATACCCACGCACCGCGCGGATTCCGTCCGCGTCGGTGACCGGACCATGTCCCGGCACCACCGTCGGCGTGTCCAGGGCGATCATCGCGTCGCAGGCCGCGACCCAGTTGGCGATCGGACCGGCCCACACGATCGGCGTGCAGCCGATGAACAGCAGATCCCCGGCGAACAGCACCCCGGCGTCCGGCACGTGCACCACCGAATCCGCTGCGGTATGCGCGGGGCCCAGATTCAACAGGTGCACCTCCCGGCCGCCGACCTCGATGGTCAGCCGATCGTCGAAGGTCTGATCGGCGTTGCGCAGCGTGATGCCGCCGAAATCGAAGGGCCCGAACCGTTCTCGCAGATAAGCGGTCGCTATCGGGCCGAGGTCGGCAGTCTGGGTCATCACCAACATCTCGGGAGCCATGCCGTGGGCGATCTCTTCGGCGGTGCCCTTGGCGGCGATTACTCGCACCGAACGGTCCAGCAGTTGGTTGCCGTGGGTGTGGTCACCGTTGGAGTGGGTGATCAGCGCATCGGTGATCGGCGCGCGGTCGGTGATGGGCGCCATCGCGGCCAGCATTTCGCGGGTCAGCGGCAAGTCGAAGAGGGTGTCGACCAGTAGCGACGCGCCATCGCCGGCGACCAGCCCGGCGTTGCTCCAGCCGTAGCCGCCGTCCGGCAGCATCCATGCCCACACCCGGTCGCCGATCTCGTGCAACCCGCGGGTGTACGGGATTTTCGCCGGCGCCGCGTTGACCCGCTTGGCGGCCGGGGCCGCATCGGGGTTGAGTCGTGCCGGTAGCGGTTGCGGCGCAGGAGTTTTCCGGACGGTTTGGCGAGTCTCGCCCAGCCCCTGGACTGTGAGCGTGACGACGTCGCCGTCGTGCAGCCAGCCGCGGAACGATTCCGGTGCCGCGGCGTCGAGGTGCTCGACCAGCGTGCACGTCGGCACGGTGCCGGAGCCGAAGACGTCGCCGGGCCTCAGCATGACCCCGCGCGAGGCGTAGGCGATCACTTCGGCGAAGCTCCAGTCCATCGCCGCGGTCGAGCCCGGCGCCGATCACCTCGTCGTTGACCAGCGCGGTCACCTCCAGGCTCAGCTTGCCGTCGCGGCGGTACGGTTCCAGTTCGTCGGGCGTGACCAGATACGGGCCGAGGGTGACTCCGCTGTCCTTGCCCTTGGCCTGGCCGATCGCCAATTGGCCTTCCAGCATTTGCAGATCACGCGCCGACCAGTCGTTGAAGATCATGTAGCCGACGATCGCCTGCTCGGCCTCGGCCACCGACAAGTCGCTTACCCGCCGTTCCGATGACCGCGGCGATTTCCAATTCGAAATCCTGCCAAGCACTTCCGGGCGCCATCGGGGCGTCGTCATACGGGCCGAGAACGGTCGACGGGCAGGCGAAGTAGAACGCCGGAATTCGGTACCAGGTGTCCTTGAGCACGCGGCCACCGCCCATCGCGGCCTGGCAGTTGCGCATGTGGTCGAGGAAGCACAGGCTGTCCCGGATCGACGGCGGTCGCGGGATCGGTGCCGCGAGCGTCACTTGGTCCAGACGCACGGTGGGCGCCGAACGCAGCGCGTCCTCCCCCGCCTCCTGCAGTCCCGCGGCGCCACGCCCGATCAGCTCGAGCAGGCTCACCCCCGGCTGCAGCGCGTGGATCTCATCGCCGGAAAGCACCCCAACCCGCTCGCCGTCGCCGTCTCGAAAGGTTACCCACCGCATCGTGATTCAGCCCTCTCAACTTGATTGCCCCGCTTCTCCTCGGGCCACTTCGCGGCCCGCATCGTCGCCGGGGCGTGTTATCTCACTCGGTTCTTTGTCGGGTCGCAGGCCGCGCCAACTGGGCTGGCGCAGCCGGTCATCCGAGGTCCACTCGCTGTACCGGACTTCTCCGACCAGCGTCGGCTTGACGAACGTCACGCCCTTGGCGTCGCGGGCGGGAAGCGCTGCATCGAAAGGCGATTCGTCGGTGTGCAACGGCGCCAGCGTCTTCTTCAGGCTGGCCAGGTCGCGTTCGGTGAACCCGGTGCCGACCCGTCCGGCGAAATGCAGTCCACCCGCAGCCGGAATACCCATCAACAGCGAGCCGATGCCGCTGGTGCGCCCGCCCTCGCCGGCGCGCCACCCGCCGATGACGACTTCCTGGGTGTTCCAATGTTTGTCCTTGACCCACGACATCGAGCGACGGCCCGGCTGGTAGGTGGAGTCGCGTTTTTTCGCGATCACGCCCTCCCACTGGTGCTTCCGCGAGTAGTCCAGCGCCTCGGCGCCGTCACCGGGCAACAGGTCGGGAACGATCAGACTGCCCGCGCCGGAGAGGGTTTCCAACAGCTGACGGCGGTCGCGGTAGCGGGCCCGCAGCAGCGATCGCCCGTCCAGATACAGCAGGTCGAACGCCCAGAACTCGACACGGGTGGCCCGCGCCCTGTTCTGCATTTCGCTGAATCTCGGCACACCGGAAGCATCGAGCGCGACGACCTCGCCGTCGAGAACAACATGGTGGTCGCCGAGATCATATGCCAGTGAATGTAATTGGGGATATTCTCTGGTGACATCGCGCCCGTTACGGGATCGCAGCCGCACCGTGCCGTGGTCGGCATCGACGAGCAGCCGGTAACCGTCCCACTTGCCCTCGAACGCCCACTGCGACGATTTCAGGTTCGCCACCGAACCTTCTGTGGCGAGCATCGGGGCCAGCTCGTCGAACTGAAAAACCTTCTGGTCCTTCATCCGATGCGCCAGCCACTGGTCGCCGTTGGTCTGAATCAGCGCGTAGCGCCCGGAGATCCGCCGGCCGTGCAGCGTGACGATGACTTCACCCTTTTCGCCGTGAGTCCCGGAACTTCTCGGTGTCGTAGGTGCCGGAGTCCCAGATGATCACCTTGCCGGCGCCGTACTCCCCCTTCGGGATCGTGCCCTCGAAGCTGCCGTACTCCAGCGGGTGGTCTTCGGTGTGGACCGCCAGGTGATTGACCGCGGTGGTTTCGGGCAGGTTCTTCGGCACGGCCCAAGACACCAGGACGCCGTCGCGTTCGAGGCGAAAGTCGTAGTGCAGCCGACGGGCGTGGTGCTCTTGAATGACGAACGTATTGCCTTGACCGGCAGCAGGTTCAGCGTTGGGAACCGGCTCGGGGGTTTTCGACGCGTCGCGCATGCTGCGGTATTTGGTCAGCCGATCCGAGGTCCGCACGTCGGCGTCCAGCGGCGCCAGCAGATCTCCGTCGCGCTCGACCCGCTTCAGCACCTCGTCGTAGCGCAGCTGACGAAGCTTCTTGTCGTCGAGTTCCTCCCAGCTGCGCGGGGCGGCGACGGTCGGATACTCGCGGCCGCGCAGCGAATACGGCGCGATGGTGGTCTTCGATCCGTTGTTCTGGCTCCAGTCCAAGAACACCTTGCCCGCGCGCAGGCTCTTGGTCATCGTCGAAGTGACCAGCTTGGGCATCGACTTTTCCAGTTGCTGTGCAACACGTTTCGCCAATGTCACCGCACCTCGGCTGCTCACCGGCTTGTCCAGCGGGCTGTAAAGGTGCAGGCCCTTGCTGCCGCTGGTGAGCGGGAAGGTGGTCAGCCCGATATCGGCGATCAGGTCGCGTACCGCGCGGGCCACCTCGGCGAGCTGAGCCATCGTCACGCCCTCGCCCGGGTCGAGGTCGAACACCAGGCGAGTCGCCGGCCCCGGCTTGAGTTCTTCGCCTTTGCGGGTCCACTCGTGCAACGAAGCGCCACTGCGGCACATGCACCTCGAGTGCGGCTTGCTGAGCGATCCACGCCAGCCCGTCGACGCTGTCGATGATCGGATACGTCGTCGTCCCGGAACGGTGCGCCACACTGGCGCGCGGCAGCCAGTCCGGTGCCGACGAGGCCAGCTGCTTTTCGAAGAACGACGGCTCCGCAACGCCGTTGGGCCAGCGCTTGCGGGTAGCCGGGCGGCCAGCGATGTGCGGCACCATCACCTCGGCGATGCCGGTGTAGTAGGCGAAGATATCTGCCTTGGTGGTTCCGGTTGTGGGAAAGATCACCTTGTCGGCGTTCGTCAGCTTCACCCGCGGCGCCATGTGATTTAACTTACGCTTTCGAGCACCGAAAACGCCTTCTCAGCACCGATTATCGTCCGCGCCGTAAAAATCGTGTTAACCCGGACACCAACGGTTTAGACCGGGCGAACCCATGGGGCACAGGCGACAATGCGCAATGTGATTCCAATGGTTCCCTGTCGTCCTAAAACCGGCGTTCCCTTGAGCAATGCGACACTGCGACTGCATTCGCGACGCATTGACGTGCCAACTTACGACCGGTCGGCCCTTCAACGTGGCGTGGTTCACATCGGCGCGGGCAACTTTCACCGCGCACACCAGGCCGTGTACTTCGATGACCTTGCCTGCTTGGGCATTTCCAATCAGTGGGGGGTCACCGGCGTCAGTCTGCACTCCCGTGACGTCAAAGATGTTCTGTCGGCTCAGGATGGGCTCTACACCGTTGTGCAACGCGGCCACGACCGCCAAACGGCGCGCGTGGTCGGCTCGATCGGCTCCCTGCACTACGCGCCGAACGACGGCGCTGCGGTCCGCGCCGCTCTGGCTGATCCCCAAACCCGCGTCGTCAGCCTGACAATTACCGGCAACGGGTACTTCCTGGATCCGGTTAGCCGCGAGTTCGACGCTGCCGACCCCGACGTGCGTGCCGATCTTGTCGCGTCGGATTGCTTTGCCACCGCGTGGGGATACCTGACCGAGGCGCTCGACCGGCGTCGCCGCGCCGGTATCGCCCCGTTCACGGTGCTCTGCTGCGACAACATCCCCGACAACACCCAGCCGGCGCGAACCGCGCTGGTGTCGTTCGCCGCGCTGAAAGACCCCGGGCTGGCCCGCTGGATCGACACACATGTCGCATTCCCGTCGACCATGGTCGACCGCATCACCCCGCAGACCTCGAACTCGGAGCGCCAATTCGTCGAGCAGACGTTTGGCATTGCCGACAAGTGGCCGGTGCTGACCGAACCGTATTGCCAATGGGTCATCGAGGACACCTTCAGCAACGGCCGCCCGCCGCTCCATGAGGTCGGCGCCCAGTTCGTGTCCGATGTCAGCGACCACAAGCTAGTCAAGACCCGCATGCTCAACGGAACCCACATCGCGCTCGCGTGTCTGGCCACGCTGGCCGGTTACCAGCGCACCGACGAGGCGATGACGGACCGCGTCATCTTCGGTTACGTCGAGCAGCTCATGCGCGATGAGATTCAGCCACTGCTACCTGCGGTGCCCGGAATGAACACACCCGGCTATCGCCAGACCTTGCTCGCCCGGCTCAGCAATCCCCGGATGAGCGATCAATTGTCGCGGCTGGCTCGTCGGGGATCGAGCAAAATACAGTCGTTTGTTTTGCCCTCTCTGCAGGAAGCGATCGCGCAGGGCAGACCGCACACCCTGCTGATGTTGGCTGTTGCCGGATGGGCGCGTTACATGCACGGCCACGACCTCAAGGGGCGCAAACTCCGCCTCGAAGACTCGCAGGCGATACCGCTGACTAGGTTGGCGATCATGGCAGGCAACAACCCCGATCCGTTGGTGAGGCATGAAATGTTCACCGAGTTACGGATGGTTCCCGGCTTCGCGGAGCGCCTGCGCGACATGATTGCGGATATCGACGAGCGGGGTGTGCTGCCCACACTGCGTCGAGCGTTGCGGGACGATGCGCGGGAGTTGGTGTCGTAATGAACCAGGGAATAAGCATTGTGCGTCCGATTCGACCCATCACCGATCACCACCTTGCTCTGTGACGCCGATGACAACCTCTTCCCTTCGGAGAGACCGGCATTCGCCGCCTCGGTCGAGGTGATCAATCGATTTCTGGCCACGGTTCGGCGTGCCGGCCCCCTTCACCGCAGAGGAGCTGCGCAAGAAGGCTGTCGGGAAGAACTTTCGCAGCACCGCTCTCGACCTGGCGGTGGCGAGCGACGTGCCCATGGAACAGGCGCGCGACGAACTCGAGGACTGGGTGCGCCAAGAACGCGAAGAGGTCACCGCTCATCTGGCCGCCACGCTTACGCCCGATCCACAGGTGCTTGAACCATTGCGAGACCTCGCATCGCGGTACGCGCTGACAGCCGTCAGCTCCAGTGCGCATCAAGCGCTTGGAGGCCTGTTTCACCGCGACCGGCCTCGATCCGCTCATACCGGTGGCGGTGCGCTTCAGCGCGGAGGATTCCCTTCCCGTGCCGACGAGCAAGCCCGACCCCGCGGTGTATCTGCATGCCGGCCAGGTGCTGGGCATCGACGCCGAACAGGGGCTGGCCATCGAAGACTCCGTGGCCGGCGTCACCTCCGCAGTCGCGGCCGGGTACCTGACCGTCGGTAACCTGATGTTTGTGCCGGCCGACGAGCGGCGTTGCCGCAGCGAGGAATTGATCGACGCGGGCGCAGTCGCGATAACCGAATCGTGGCGCGCTCTCGCTGATGTCCTCATGTTGTCGACCGTCACTGGTGGAGGTGCCCCGGTTCAGGTAGGCGTGCGCCGCTCACGCGATGACGATTCGGGCCTTGGCCCGGGAGGAGTTGTGCAATCGTGGGAAGCGCGATGAAAGTGAAGAATGCAGCGCTGACAAGGCTGCCGATCGATACGCCGAACTATGACCGCGACAGCGTCAGCGTCGGTATCGCGCATATCGGGGCCGGTCACTTCCACCGCGCGCATCAGGCCATGTACATCGACCGGCTGTTGCAGCGCGGCATGGCGCGCGAGTGGGGCATCTGCGGGATCGGGGTGATGCCCGGCGACTGGACCATGCGCGATGTGCTGCGCGACCAGGACGGGCTGTACACGCTGATCCTCGAGAACCCTGACGGCACCCGCGACGCACACGTGATCGGCTCGATCATCGACTATCGCTACGCGCCCGACGATCCGGAAGCGGCGGTGGAGGTGCTGGCCGCGGCAACCACCCGGATCATCTCGCTGACCATCACCGAGGGTGGTTACCGCGACCCCGACGGGCCCGCGTTCGCGTTGATCACCGAGGCTCTGGCCAGGCGTCGCTGCCGCGGAATCGCCGCGCCCACGATCGTGTCGTGCGACAACATCGAGAGCAACGGTGAGATCGCGCGGCGCGCCGTCCTCGCGAATGCCGAACGCCGCGATCCCGGGCTCGCCGAGTGGGTGGCGGAACACACCCGGTTTCCGAGCTCGATGGTGGACCGGATCACCCCGGCCACGACACTGGAGATGGCCGCGCAGGTGCGGCGCGACTTCGGTGTCGACGACCGGTGGCCGGTGCTGGCCGAGCCGTTCAGCGCATGGGTCCTCGAAGACGACTTCGCCGATGGCAGGCCGCCGTTGGAGCAGGCGGGCGTGCTGCTGGTCGACGATGTCGTCCCATACGAGTCGATGAAGTTGCGACTGCTCAACGCGGGCCATCAATCCCTGTGCTACTTCGCCTACCTATGCGGCTTCGAGTTTGTCCACGACGCGGCGCGTGATCCGTTGTTCGCCGAATTCTTGCTCGCCTATTTCGATTTCGAGGCCATCCCGACGCTGGCACCGGTGCCCGGGATCGACCTGCATGACTACAGCCGCACGCTGGTCGAGCGATTCGCCAACCCGGGTGTGCGCGACACCGTTGCGCGGCTGTGCGCCTACTCGTCGGATCGCATCCCGAAATGGCTGCTCCCGGTGATCTGCGACAACCTGGCCAGCGATGGATCGGTTCGGCTGGCGGCAGCAACGGTGGCAAGCTGGGCCCGCTACGCCGAGGGCGCCGACGAGTGGGGTCAGCCGATCGAGGTGGTGGACCAGTTGGCGGACTCGCTGGTGCCGATCGCCCGATCGCAGCACGAGAATCCCACCGCGTTCATCGAGATCAACGCGGTGTTCGGGGATCTGGCCCAGCAGCCGCGCTTCGTCGAGGCCTACCGTTGGGCGCTGGAGTCGTTGCACCGCAACGGAGCTCGGGCGACATTGGAGGCATTAGTGCGATGACCCGCGGGCTGGTGATCGGCGAATCGCTGATCGACATCGTCGAGCGCGACGGGCAGGTCACCGCTGAGCATGTCGGCGGCAGCCCACTCAACGTCGCCGTCGGGCTGGCCCGGCTGGGCCGCGACGTCGATTTCCTGACCCGCATCGGCGACGACCCACACGGTCGGCGTATCGCCGAGTACGTCAATGCTGCAGGGGCGCAACTTGTTTCGGGAAGTCAGGCCGCCGACCGGACGGCGACGGCGCGAGTGGCCGTCGGCGCAGACGGCTCGGCTGACTACGTGTTCGACCTGGACTGGCAGCTTTCCGGTACACCGATGGTGGCGCCGCCGCTGTTCGTGCACACCGGATCGATTGCCGCCGTGCAGGAACCGGGCTGCCTGGCGGTTGCGGCGCTCGTCGACACCTACCATGTCTCGGCCACCATCACCTTCGATCCCAACGTCCGCCCGTCGCTGATCGTCGACCGAGATCTGGCGCGCGAACGCATCGAGCATCTCGTCGAGCGCAGCGACATCGTGAAGGTCAGCGAGGAGGACCTGCGCTGGATCGACCCCGACCGTCCGCCCGAGCAGGATCGCCCGAAACCTGGCTGGCGCTGGGTCCCGCCATCGTCGCGGTGACGATGGCCGACCGGGGAGCGGCGGCGCGTCTGCGCGGCCGGTGAGGTGCGGGTGCCGGCCCGACCGGTGGGAGTGGTCGACACCGTCGGCGCCGGCGACGCATTCATGGTCGGCCTGATCGACGCGCTGTGGGGACGAGGGTTGTTGGGCGCGCGAGCGACGCGCCGAGCTTGCCGGGATAGAGGTGGACGAGCTGACCGCGGCGCTCGAGGCGGCGAGCCTGTCGTCGGCGCTGACCGTCGCCCGGGCAGGTGCTGACCTGCCGGATCGGGCCGCGCTGGACGCCGCCGCATCTCACCCTTAAGCGCGTATCCGGGTGGCCGTATGGGCATACTGACTCCTATGCGTTCCATCTGGAAGGGTTCGATCTCCTTCGGGCTGGTCAACGTCCCGGTCAAGGTGTACAGCGCGACCGAGGACCACGACATCAAGTTTCATCAGGTGCACGCCAAGGACAATGGCCGCATCCGGTACAAGCGCGTGTGCGAAGTCTGCGGTGAAGTCGTCGAGTTCCGCGATATCGCGCGGGCATACGAATCCGACGACGGCCAGATGGTGGTGATCACCGACGACGACATCGCGACGCTGCCCGAAGAACGCAGCCGCGAAATCGAAGTGCTGGAATTCGTCCCGGCCAACGAACTCGACCCGATGATGTACGACCGCAGCTACTTCCTCGAGCCGGATGGCAAGTCAACCAAATCCTATGTGCTGCTGGCCAAGACGCTGGCCGAGACCGAGCGGGTGGCGATCGTTCATTTCGCCTTGCGCAACAAGACCCGGCTTGCGGCCTTGCGGGTCAAGGATTTCAGCAAGCGCGAGGTGATGGTGATCCACACGTTGTTGTGGCCCGACGAGATCCGCGACCCCGACTTCCCGGTGCTGGACAAGAAGGTCGACATCAAACCGGCGGAACTCAAGATGGCCGGTCAGGTGGTCGAGTCGATGGCCGACGACTTCAACCCGGACCGCTATCACGACGACTACCAGGAGCAGCTGCACGAGCTGGTGCAGGCCAAACTCGAAGGCGGAGAAGCGTTTACCACCGAGGAGCGACCAAAGGAGCTCGACGAGACCGAAGACGTCTCCGATCTGCTCGCCAAGCTGGAGGCCAGTGTGAAGGCGCGATCGGATGGCGGGAAATCGCCGGCGAAGAAGGTCGCGGCGAAAGCTCCGGCGAAGAAGGCTCCCGCCAAGAAGGCGCCCGCCAAAAAGACACCGGCCAAAAAGACAGCCGCCAAAAAAGCACCGGCCAAGGCGGGCTCCAAGTCCTGATTAGCCCGCTATTGGTAGCGGGGTCGCGGCAGCCAATGTCCCCGAAAGGATTCAGGCCTTAGGCGCCGAGACTGAAGGACACGCTCCTCAGGACCGAAGTCTTCCCGCCCGGCGCCGCAGCGGCGAGGTTGTCAACGCTCAGGAAGCCTTTCGGACGCGGCAGGCGCATGCGCTCTGGCTCAGCCCCGATCGCGTGAAACAAAGCGTTCAATCGGCCCCACGCCTCGCGCGCCGCGAGAAAGCCCTTCCCAGTTTCCGACCGCGACCTCGATCGGCTGCAGCGCGCGCCCGATGATGATCGAGGCGGCGATCATAATGCCGGCCGAAATTTCGTGCTCGACCGCCAGATAGGCCCCCGTGCCGAGGATCGCAGTTTGGAGGAACATGCGAAAGAATTTGGTGGAGGCGAGGATGGCGCCGGCCCTGTCGCTGGCTCGGGCTTGCAACCTGATGCCTGCGCGATGATGCCGGCTCCAACGTTCGACCAAGGCCTCGAGCATTCCCATCGCGTGAACGACTTCGACGTTGCGGAACGCGGCCTGGGCGCCGCTTCCCGCGGTCAGATTCGCTTTCGACGCTTCCAGCAGCGTCTTTCGGGTCATGACCTCGTTGAGGAGCGCGAGAGCGAGCGTTACGCCGCCGCCCACGACGGCGATCCAGCCGAACCATGGATGCAGGATGAACGACACGCCGACAAACACCGGAAACCAGGGCAGGTCGCAGAACGCGATCAAACCCGCTCCCGTGAAGAATTCCCGGATCCCGTCGACATCGCGCAGGTATTGGGCGCTGATCGTATCCGGCCGGCGCAAGATTCCCCTATGAACCGCCCGGAACATCGGAGCCGCGAAGCGCTCGTCAAATAGCACTCCAGCCCGCACGAGCAGTCGGGAACGCAGGGTCTCGAGCGCCGCCCAGACCATAAGAAGCAGGACGACGATGACCGTGATGCCGCCTAGGGTGACGAGATTGCGCGTGCTGAGGACGCGATCGTAGATCTGAAGCATGTAGAGTGGACTGACGAACATCAGCAGGTTGATGAAGAAGCTGAATACGACCGCGGTCGCGAGCGGCGGCGCAATCGGGCGAACGGCCGCACCGAGGTCCAGCCCGCGCCTGACATATGTTGCTGTCGCATGTCCAACTCCGCTAACCTCTTGTCATCGTTCGAGCTGGCGGCGGGAGGGTCACCCTCCGGTCCAGCGGGAACCTCTCGAAGCTGTGGCCTCGAAAGTAGGAGTCCTGCGGTTGCCCCTCCAAGCGCATCGAAAGATCGCCTCGGGGACCGAAGCTCGGTGTCAAATTGCGCTCCGGCGGGCCGGGAGTCATAAAGCCGCGCTAAAAAAGCTCTTAAATGTTTCTGAAACGGCGCGGCATCGTCCAAATAGAAGTCTTTTGCGTTGAGGCCCGTTCCGTCTCGACGCGGAGCCGGCAGCCCGCGCCGGGCAGGTCGACCTCCGGTCCGGCCAAACTCACATCATGTGGAAATGACTGGCTTCGTGGTGCGGGTGATGCATGCCAACCAAGGGCGTCAGGATCAACTCCGTGCCCCCAATGCCGTCGCTCTGAAGCTTGACTTCCGTGTTGGCCTGCTGGCCCACGAGCGTATAGCTCGCAGACTGGTTCCCGTAAGTGACTGTCGACCCGTTGCCGGTCTCGTGTGCGCCCATCACCGATGTGTTCAGGAAGTCAATGACGTCACCGACGCGCCAATTGGTGACATCGCCTATTAATCCCGAAGGCTTGCCCGCCATGGCCAATGTCGCGTGAGCGCCGCCAAA
>CAWBSW010000056.1:0-19276 GCA_963791535.1 uncultured Actinomycetota bacterium
ACGCAAGCGAAATCAGCGCGGTCACCAACCAATGGGTCAACTCCTACAAGCGGCTCGCGCCCCTGGCGGCGAATACGTTCCCACCGCCGCGTCGTGGGGCGCGGCGAACCGGTTGCGTTGCACGGATTCCGATGTACAGCCCCAACAAGACCTCGTCGCGGCGATCGAGGCCAGCAGCCCCGACTGGTCCTACCGTATTCTCCGGATCGCCTGCGCTCGGCGACCGGACTGCGCGGCGTGGAGAAGGGTTACGTCCTGGTCTCGCAAGCAGAGGACAACGTGTGGACCTCACGCCCGAGGAGCGCCGCGCCATGGGCTACCGCGAGCTGCCGTCCAGCCTCGACGAAGTGCTTCGCGCGATGGAGAGTTCCGAGCTCGTCGCAGAAGCCCTGGGGCAGCATGTTTTCGACTTCTTCCTGCGCAACAAGCGCGCCGAGTGGGCGAACTACCGTCGCCACGTCACCCCGTACGAGCTCAAGACCTATCTCTCTATAACCGGTCTCTATAACCGCTCTGTAGCTTTCTTCTGTGCTGCTCACTGGAGGGCACAGCCAAGTCCCAGGGAATCTGCGCTACCGTCGTGGGCGTGAATCAACCCGTGACGGAGTGGTCGAAAATTCCCAGCCTCGGCCGGCTCGGGTTGGTCGAGGACCGCGCGGGCGCCAACTGGCGAAGCTGGGCTGGAACACCGAAGCCCATGTCGAGCTGTTCCTGGCCACTGTCGCGCGCACCCGACGCCGACCGAACCTGACCGCGCGATGGTGCGGCTGGCCGAGGTGCTTGGCGACGACTGGGACTTGAGCTCAATGCCGCCGACGACTACTGCGGCCTGCGCGGTCGGCTCTGTCCCCTGCTCGGATTGTTGCTCGCTTTGGGGATCACCTGGTCGCCAATCCACAGGCCTGGAAAGCTGCTGCGGGGCAATGTGAAGCCGCCGACGGCCGAGCAGCTGCGGATCGGCCTTTACCGACTATCAGCCGAACGCTCAACGGCCCAGGCTGTGGTGCTGCGGTTCCTGCGCATCCTCTACCGCAACCAAGTGCTGGTGCTGGCCGCCCTGGATCCGCGCCGACAGTCGAGAACGAGCCGGTGCTGTCGTTCAGCGCCGTTCGTGCCCATCTGACCGACATAGCCGACGACGCGTTGATCGAGCCGCGCCGCGCTGGCCGAGGCCAGAACGTCCTGCGGCGACGCCACGCCACCCCGGCTGGCGGTCATCGCAATGGGCAAATGCGGCGGGCGCGCGAACTGAACGGGACGTCAGCGATGTTCGACGTGATCTTCGTCGCCGAGCCCGCCGACCCGGTCTCCATCCGCGTGGCCGGCGAGATGATGCGGTTCGTGCTTCCGCAGGCCTTTTTCCAGGTCGACGCCGGACTGCGACCTGAGGGCCGCCACGGCGAAGTGGTCCGCAACCTCACTTGCGGACGTCGCCTACTACCAGCAATGGGCCAAGACCTGGGAGTTCCAGGCGCTGCTGAAAGCCCGGCCGGCCTGGGCGACGCCGAATTGGGCAAGCAGTACATCGCCGCGTTGAACGCCGATGGTCTGGACCGCTTGCGCGAAGTGCTCAACATTTCGTGACCGAGGTGCAGAAGATGCGGCGGCGGGTGGAGGAACTGGTGCCCGCCGACGTCCTGAGCCGCCGTGCAGATCAAGCTGGGCAGCGGCGGGCTGCGGGACGTCGAGTTCGCGGTGCAGCTGCTGCAGCTGGTGCACGGTCGCAACGTCAACGAGTCACTGCACGTGGCGTCACGGTGGACGCGTTGGCCGCGCTCGGGGCCGGTGGCTATGTCGGGCGGGACTGACATGGCCAATCTCGACCGCCTCCTAATCGAGTTCCTTCGGCTGCTCGACACCGGCTGCAGCGCGACAGCGCCTCGAACGCACGCCCATGTTGCCCGCCTTCGACGACGACGAGGCGCTGCGCTGGCTGGCGCGGGCGGCCGATATCCGGCCAGATGGCAGCCACGACGCGCTGGGGGTGCGGCCGAACGCAGCCTAAACGGCACAACCTGCGGGTGTCGCGGCTGCACGCGAAGCCGTTCATCAACCGCTGCTGGAATCGCTGGCGCCGGCGGATTGGAGCTCTCCCGACGGCATGACGACGACGGCCGCCGAGCGCCAGCTGGCCGCCTGGGCTACGAGGCTCCCGCACACGCGCCACTGACCTGTCCGCGCTCATCAACCAAAGCGGCCTTGGTGTGGTCGGGTGCAGTCGGTGCTGTCGCCTCGGCTGTTGGACTGGCTGTCCACACCCCCGATCCGGATGGCGGGCTGCTGGCTTACCGCCGGATCAGTGAGGGTGATGGTCTTCACCGCTGGTACCTGTCCACGCTGCGGACAAACCGGCGGTGGCCAAGCGTCTGATCATATGCGCACTCGGCCACGCTCCCCGACCTGCTCGGCCGACAGTTGTACGCCTGCTGCTGCGCAACCTCATCGAGCAACAGCGTACTGGTCGGGGCACCTGGGCCGAAGCCGCTGATGTCATGGCGGATGGTGGCCTGGCCGCTTGTTGCTTGGCGGGCCGACAGCAACCGGACCGGGTCAAGGCCATCGCCGTCGCCCGGCTGCTCGGCGGTTCGGCGAGCCTGGGCTTGATCGCCTCAGCCGATCTGCTCGGCATGCTCGAGGTCACTCACGTCTGCGTCGCGCTCACGTCGGTGCGGGTCGCGGCGCCTGCAGGCCGCGCTCAATGCCGGCGAATCCCAACCTGCCCGATAGCGGTGAAGCCCCGGCTCTCATCGCGCGGTGATCGGACGGGCCGCCTCGGCGTCCAGCTCGGCTACGGGTCCGACGCCGACGTGCTGTTCGTCTGCGAACCGGTTGCGGAGCCGAGGATTCGCAGGCGGTGCGCTGGGCCATGTCGGTGGCCGAGCAGGTTCGGGCGCTGTTGGGCACCGCCAGCGCCGATCCGCCCTCTGGAGATCGACGCCAACCTGCGGCCCGAGGGCCGCAGTGGCCGACTTCGTCCGGCACGCTCGCGTCGTATGCCGCTTACTACGAGCAATGGGCGGAGCCGTGGAAATCGAGGCGCTGCTGCGGGCGGACGCGGTCGCCGGTGACGTCCGATCCTCGGGGCGAGCGATTCCGCCGATGGTCGACAAGACGCGTTATCCCACCGGTGGGGTGTCCGCGAAGGCGTGTGCTGGAGATCCGGCGGATGAAGGCCCTCGTGGACTTCGTAGCGGCTACCGCGCGGCGCCGATCCGATGACCCACACCAAGCTGGGCCGCGGCGGCCTGGTCGATCGAGTGGACGGTGCAGTTGCTTCAGCTGCGATACGCCAGCGAGATCGAGGCCCTGCACAACACCTCCACGCTGGAGTGCCTGGACGCCATCGCCGCCGCCGAGCGATCCCCGCCAGGACGCGGAGCTGCTGCGGCAGGCTCTGGCTGACGGTGACTCGGGCCCGCAACGCGCTGGCGTCGGTTCGGGCAAGCCGACGATCAGCTGCCCGGACCCGGCCGCCAACTCAACTCCGTCGCGGTCGCCGCGGGCTGGCAGAACGGCGACGGTGGCGAGTTTTTGGACGACTACTTCCGGCTGACTCGCCGCAAGCCGTCGTGCACAAGGTGTTCGACGAATGAGGCGGCCCGGCTGCGATCCGTCTCAATGCAGTTCGGTGTTAGGAAAGGAGGCATAGGCCGGCTAGTCCAGAACGCCCGCCACTAGGCCAGGAGGCGGGTTGACGTGGAGATCCCCCCTTACGAGGTGATGAGCGCCGACGAGCATGATCGGCTCGCCGGGCTGTATGGTCCGCTGACCGACGAGGCGAGCTCATCGACGCCACCATCCGCACCGACGCCGACGAGGACGCCATCACCGCCGCGAGGACCGCGATCCGGGCCGCGACGGACGCGTTGCGCAGCAGGCAGCGCGACGAAACGCAGGTCGTGCGTGACGCGGTGGGCGCTCGGCCCGTTGTCGTCCTGGAGCAACGCGGTGATCGGCCTGCGCAACCCGATCGCCCCGCCGCTGACCGATCCACCACGGCGACGATGGCACCCAATGCTGGGGCAGTGAGTTCACCCTCAACGGGGCCTACGAGGGGCCGCCCGGGCTGGTGCACGGCGGCGTGTGTGCCCTGGTGCTCGACCACGTACTCGGCGAGGCCGCGAAGTCAGGGCCTGACCAAACCGCTGTTCACCGGAACCCTTACGGTGCGATTCCGGCGCGGCACTCCGCTGGGCAGACTTCGCGCCGAAGCCGCCGTCGAGCGCACTGAAGGAGTCAAATCCTTTGTGTCCGGCCATCTTTCCGATGCCGAGGGCATTACCGTCGAGGCGGAGGGAATTTTGATCAAGCCGCCGTGGGCGCGGACGCCGTATGAAGTTTTACATCAGCAGTGCATTCCGTATACCGGGAGATCGTCGAGGTCGCCAAGGCCGCCGACGATCTCGGCTACGACGGTATCGGGATCCGGATCGACATCGTCAACCTGGAAAACCTGAGCACCCCGATCCCTATACCAAGGACGGCCAGCGTCGCTGGCAGCCGTTCACCGAGTGGCCCGACCCGTGGGTGCTGGTCGGCGCGGTCGCCCAGGTTCACGACGCGGTGGCGGTTCGTCACCACCGTCTACATTCCGGTGATCGTGCGCAACGTTTACCGGCGGCCAAAGCCATCGGCACCGCGGCATGATCCTCGCCGACGGTGGGTGAGTCGGTATCGGCGTCGGGTGGTGTGCGGACGAGTTCGCGTTGATGGAGCAGCCGTTCTCCGACCGCGGTAAACGCACCGACGAGATGCTCGAGCTGATGCAAAAGCTGTGGTCACCGGGCTGGGCCGAGTTCGACGGCGAGTTCTATCAGACGCCGAGGTTGGAGATGGAACCGACGCCGCCGCGGATACCGGTCTATGTCGGTGGGCTCGGCGAGATCGCGTTGCGCCGCGCGGCCCGATACGACGGCTGGATCGGCGACTTGATCAAGACCGATCGCGCGATCGCAGCTGCGGCCCGGCTGCGTGAGCTCAGGATCGAAAATGGCTTATCTGTAGACGATTTCACTATCCTCACACCGTTGACCGACGCTTTCACAGTCGCCGATTACCAGCGTGCTGAGGATGCCGGCATCACCGGTATCCTCACCATGCCGCTGGATGTTCTACACCGGGCCGAATGCCACGCTCGCCGAGAAGGTCGACGGCATGAAGAAGTTCCGCAAGGACCTCGGGCTCGACGGGTGACCCGGCCCGGGGTAGCGAAAGCATTCCGTCGCCCGCTGGTTTCGCATAACGTGTCTGGGGTGGAGTTGTTTGGAAACCCCGAATTAGTGCCGGTAGAGGCATTGCGCTCAGGTGACCCGATAACGACGTCCACGGTGGCGGCCAGCATTACACAGTCCTCGAGTCGAAGTCTTTCGATGAGAGCTGTGTGGTCCTCGAACTTGAGTCGAAAGCCAACGACCAGCTTCGAGTGATCGAGATGTCCTTCCCGGCCGGCTACTTCATGGGCAGGTCGGCTCGGCGCATTCTCTGACGCCACTGCGTCCGGCGGATTCTGGGGGGTCGGATGGGGTTATCGCCGCCCGGTGACTTGGCGACCGCCTTGCCTGCAGTATGAACGGTATGTCCGAACTCAAGCCGTTTCACATCGATGTCCCAACCGAAGCTCTCGACGATCTGCAGTTCCGCTTGGCGCGGACCCGTTGGCCCGAAGCCGAGTGTGTCGACGACTGGAGCCAGGGCATTCCCCTGGCCTACACCCGGGAACTCGCGGCCTACTGGGCTGACGGTTATGACTGGCGGTCTCGCGAAGCCGCGTTGAACCGATTCGATCAATTCACCACCGAAATCGACGGCCTCGATATCCATTTCATCCACCAGCGGTCGCCCCATCAGGATGCTTTGCCGCTGGTGATCACCCACGGCTGGCCGGGATCGATCGCGGAGTTTCAGAACGTGATCCAGCCGCTGGTAGATCCGCCGTCAGGGCGCCCCGAGGACGCTTTCCACGTAGTGTGCCCGTCGCTTCCCGGCTACGGGTTCTCCGGTAAGCCGTCGGAGGCCGGCTGGGGCGTCGGCAAGATCGCACAGGCGTGGGAGACGCTGATGCTGCGCCTCGGTTACGACCGCTACGGTGCCCAGGGCGGTGACTGGGGCGCGGCCGTCACGACGCAGATCGGCCGCAATCGTGGCCACTGCGTCGCGATCCACCTGAACATGCCGATCGCGCGGCCGGCGGCGGGGTCCGGCGGCGATCTCACCGAAGACGAGCAACAAGCGCTGGTGGCATTCGCCGAGCACCGCAAGTGGGGGACAGGCTATTCCAAGCAGCAATCCACCCGGCCGCAGACACTCGGTTATGGGCTCGTCGACTCGCCGGTGGGACAACTGGCCTGGATCGTCGAGAAGTTCTGGGCGTGGACGGACTGCGACGGGCACCCCGAAAACGTCGTCAGCCGCGATGAACTGCTCGACAACGTGATGCTGTATTGGGTCACCGGAAGCGGCGCGTCCTCGGCGCGTCTGTACTGGGAGAGCTTCAACAGCTTCGTCACCGACGGCCGCGTCGAGCTGCCCACCGGCGTCGCCTCATTTCCCAAGGAAATCGTGCGCACCCCGCGGCGCTGGTGTGAGGACGCCTACAACATCACGCACTGGTCGACGATGCCGCGCGGTGGGCACTTCGCGGCATTCGAGCAGCCGGAGCTGTTTGTCGACGACGTTCGCGCGTTCTTCGCGACGGTCCGTTAAGCCACGCGTCAGCGCCGCAGCAGCCGGCGGTTTCTTCGTCGGGGCAGAGCCGTCGACCGCCAACGACCGCGGCGGGCGTCCAGTGCGTAGGCGCCGCCGCCGGCGAAGATCAGCAGGAGGAAAGCGAAGCAGTACATCACCGCAGCCTCGCCGTGGTTGTTGATCGGAAAGAATCCGTGCGGCAGGTGCACGGTGAAGTAGGCGAACGCCATCTCGCCGGCTGCCAGGAAGGCGGCGGCCCGGGTGAACAGCCCAAGGGTGATCAGCGCGCCGGTAATCGTTTCGATCCAGCCGGCGTAGTAGTCCGGCCACTGGCCTACCGGCGCAGCCTGCGGCGCCAGCCACCCGATCAGCGTGGACAGGCCGTGGCATAAGAACAGCAGCCCGAACACCACCCGGAAAACCGACAGCGCCATCGGCCAGTACGAATTGAGCCGCGCCTCGAGATTGTGCGTCATGCGCCGACGATACGTGTTTTACAGCTGGATCCAGGCCGACTTCGTCTTCATGTACATGTCGATGCCCTCTTTGCCGAACTCGTGCCCCCAGCCGGACTGCTTGTGGCCGCCGAACGGTACGTCGTGGTCAAAGACCAACTGGCAGTTGACCTGGACGCTGCCGGCGTGCAGACGCTTGAGCATCCGGTGCGCCCGGCCGACATTCTGCGTCCAGGCAGTGGCCGCCAGGCCGTAGATGGTGTCGTTCGCCATCGCCACCGCCTCGTCCTCGTCGTCGAACGGCAGGATGGTGACGACGGGTCCGAAGATCTCCTGCTGGTAGAGCCGCATCCCCGGGTCGACGTTGGTGAGCACCGTCGGGTGAACGAAGTAGCCCTTGCGGTCCAGGCGGTAGCCGCCGGTGACCACCTCGACGCCGTCGCCCTTGCCCTCGTCGATGAAGCCCATCACGCGGGTCAGCTGCTTCTGGCTGATCAGTGGGCCGCTGACGCAACCTTCCTCGCTGGGAGCGCCGAGCTTGAACGTATTCGCCATCATGGCAACGCCCTCCACAACGCGGTCGTACACGCCGCGCTGGGCGAAGATCCGCGATCCGCACACGCAGCCCTGGCCGGAGTGCACGAAGATGCCCAGCGATGCCATCAAGAGGGCCTTGTCCATGTCGGCGTCGTCGAAGATCAGCACCGGCGACTTACCGCCGAGTTCGAGCGTGACCTTTTTCAGATTGCCGGCCGACGCCCGCACGATCTCCTTGCCGACCTCCGTCGACCCGGTGAAGGCGACCTTCTCGACGTCGGGGTGCGCGGTGATCGCCGCACCCGCGGTGTGGCCGTAGCCGGTCAGCAGGTTGGCGACACCCTCGGGCACGCCTGCCTCGCGGATCAGCTGGTCGAGAAGTAGCGCCGAAAGCGGTGTCTCCTCAGCGGGTTTGACGAGCACGCTGCAGCCCGCGGCAAGCGCCGGCGCGAGCTTGGCGCTGGCATTGAAGATCGGGCCGTTCCACGGGAAGATCAGCCCCACCACTCCGTAGGGCTCTTTCAGCGTGTAGGCGTGCATGTCGACGAAGGCGTCCGTCGCGATGCCGTCGGTCTTCACGTCGTATGCGACGCCGTTGATCTTCGAACACCAACCGGCGTAGTAGCGGAAGAACTCCGAACACGTCGACATCTGCAGCGTTGCCTGCATCAGCGGCATGCCGGTGTTCAGCGAGTCGAGCTGGGCGAACTCTTCGGCGTGCTCGTCGATCAAGTCCGCGATGCGCCACATGATCTTGGCCCGCTGGCGACCGGGCAGCTGCGACCACACGCCGGATTCGAAAGACGCCTTCGCCCGTGCGACGGCGTCGTTGACCGCTTCGGTGCCGCAGTCGGTGAACTCGGTGATTGGCTCCTCGGTTGCGGGATCGATGACTTGAATGACGTCACCGGCGCCGGGCCGTTTGCGCAGGTCGTCCAGTACCGTCTGCAGCGTCATCTGATCCCTCTCAATAGCTTGGCTGAGCTCGGGTGCTGAGCAACTGCTTAGCATTGTCGGCGCTGCGTGGTCAAGATCGGCGACTAGCGCACTCCCAGCGTGCCGTTCAGATATTCGGCGCGGCAAGCGCGGCGAGCCAGCTTGCCGCTGGTGGTGCGGGGGATAGCGCCGGCCGGCAACAGACGCACATCGGAGACGTCGAGATGGTGTCGGTGCCACACCGCCTGCCTGATCGCCTCGATCGGGGGTTGCGGATCGACACGGCTGGTGCCCGCAGCTCGTTCGGCAACGATGACCAGCTGCTGGCCGCTGTCGTTGGCCGGTACGGAAAACGCCGTCACGTAACCGCGGCGTACGACGGGTGAGGCCTCCGCGACGGTGGCTTCGATGTCCTGCGGATAGTGGCTAGTGCCATCGATGCTCACCAGATCCGCGATTCGGCCGGTGACGTATAGCTCGCCGTCGAGATAGACGCCGAGGTCGCCGGTCCGCAGCCAGGCGCGGTCGACGATGGAGCCGGCAGCGTGGCTGCCTTCCGCGAGCCGTGATCGCAGTTCGGCGCCGAATGAGGCGCGGGTCTCGTCGGGCAGCCCCCAATAGCCCCGGCCAATGTTGTTGCCCTGCAACCAAATCTCGCCGACCTCACCGTCCGGCAGTTCGTCGGCGGTGTCCGGGTTGACGATCACTGCCCACTCGCTGCGAGCTACCTGACCGCACGACACCTGCGCCACGGCGTTCGGGGAATCCGCCGAGACGCGTACCGCATGGCCGGCGCCCAGTTGTTCGCGGTCGAAGTGCACCACCGACGCCTGCGCGTCGGGCGCGATCGTGGCGACGAACAGAGTTCCCTCGGCGATGCCGTAGGACGGTTTGAACGCGGTCCGCGGCAACCCGTACGGTGCAAAGGCTTTGGTGAATGTTCTGATCGCGTCGATGCTGACCGGTTCGGAACCGATGATCATCACCACGTTGCGCAGGTCGATGTCGTCGCCTCGGGCGGGCAGGCCACGCTGCGCGGTCCACTCGTAGGCGAAGTTCGGTGCGGCGGTGACGACGCGGCCTTCCCGCGAGCCGGCAGACAAGGCTTGGATCCACCGCTGCGGCCGTCGGACGAACGCCGTCGGCGACATCAGCGTGGAATGTCCTCCGTACACTGCCGGGAAACCGATCATCGACAAGCCCATGTCGTGGTAGAGCGGTAACCAACTGACACCGTGGGTGTTTCGGTCCAGCAGGTCGATCGACAGGATCATCTGCACCAGGTTGGTTCCGACCGCGCGATGGGTGACTTCAACGCCGACCGGGGGCCGTGTCGAGCCTGAGGTGTACTGCAAGTGGGAAACATCGTCCATGTCGAGCTCGGTGGGGACGAAGAGTTCGCCCGCGGCGTGGGGGATCTGATCGACGATGACGACCCGCGGCCGGCGGCGTCGTGGAATGTTGGTCAGGAAGGCTTCGACCGCTTCTTTTACCGCCGTCGTCGTGAGGACGAGCGTGGGCTCCGAATCCCGAAGCGCGGTATCGAGACGCTCGGCGTGGCCGGGTAATTCGGGGGCGAACAACGGCACGGCGATGGTGCCCGCCTTGATCGCCGCGTAGAAACCCGCAACGTAGTCGATGCCCTGCGGCGCAAGGATGGCAACCCGTTCGCCGCGCCCCGCGGCTTGCTGCACGATCGCACCGATGGCTTGCAGCCTGGCCCCGAACTGAGTCCAGGTCACCTCGTCGGTGCGCAACTCAGCTGCGCGGCTGTAGTCAAGGTAGCGATACGCCGTCGTGTCACCGACATTCGCGATGTTGCGCTCGATGAGGGATATCAGCGTGGCACTCGGGGGCAGGACAACGTCGCCCTGCGCATTCAGACAGTCTTCGATCTGCAGCAGGCCGGTACCGCCATCCATAACCAAAAGTCTAGGCGCGCAGGGGTTAGCATCAGCCGCGGCGCCGTGCAAGGCTAGGTCGGTGGATCAGGACGAGAACCGTGTGCGCGATAACGTTCGCCGAGCGATCGAAATCATGACGGCGTGGACGGGCGACCCCGGCAAGCAGTTCACCTGGAGTCGATTCGTCCAGAACGTGACCGACGAGCCGGACGGAGCCATCACGCTGCTCATGGGTTTGTGACGCTCGGCGGTGAACTGCTTGTCGGGCTGGAAAAAGCCACCGGGAACCCTGCGTCATGGCACCTTCACCAAGTCGCGGCCAAGTGCGCATAAGCTCATCTAGCTGCGCGAGGCGGCGGCGACGCCGGTGCGGTCGGAGCCTCGAACAACGCTGGATCGGCCACGATGATCAACGGAGGTTTCAGCGAATCTTCAGTGCATGGTGCTCGCCAGGCTTACGCTGCTAACGCGGTGTTGCACAAGTGTTGAACCCCCGTAGATCGCCACGAGGAACCACTTACCCCCATGAAACTTCACTGGGTCAAGGACCACGACGAGCGATATTCCGCGGAGAGCGGCAACCGCTCGTACAGCGTTGGCCTTTTCAATGTGGGCGCTTACGACGGCGACCCCACGCTCACCATGTACAGCGACAGGTACTGGTCGACATGCTGGTCTTTAACGACTCGGGCGGGCACCGTGCCTCGTAACCCTGTCCGGTTGTTCAACAACCTCTCCAGCGCGTTATTCGCGGCGCAGGTTGCGGAGGACAACTCAAGGGACCGCCAACGCCGACACTCGGACATGGGTGACCGCCCCGGGCGACACCGACGAGAGCTCGACGGAGACCTGACCGTCACGATCATCGGCCGCGACGGCAAGACTTACACGTACCGGAGGCGCGTACCTCGCCGATGGTAATCGGCAAGGAGATGACGCAAGGCCGCGACGAGTCCACCCGGTGGTGCCGGTCTGCTGACTGGCGCGGTCACAGGGACGATTAGCTCGCTCATCGCCCCTGGGCCAACTGGGGGATCGAGAAGAAACGCCTCGCCCGAGAACGGTGGGTGGATCGCATCCAGGAGTGGCGCAACGATGTGAAAGACCTCGATTTCTGTGAGGCACACCACAGGAAGGAGGGCTATCTCCCGACCGACAGGATCAGCGGCGACGTTCGAACGAAGTCCTGGTGGGTCACACTTCGTCCGGAGATGGCACCTGATGTCCGGCGCAAGGTCGAAGACTTAAGCGAGAAGCCGATCCCAACACGGCACGGGCAAATGTCGAAGCTGATCGAGTATGACATAACCCGCGTCCACCGCCAGACGCTCCGGAGGGGCAACGTAACCATCCGATTCACAACGGCGTTGCCACGCTGATTCGGCGCTGGTCACTTTCCTCTTCATCGTGGCGATCTCGCGGCACAGTATCTTGGCAAAGTGCTGGGCCTGCACCCGCTCAGAACGTCGGGTAAGGGGAATGACCTTCGCGACAGCGGCACTGCCCGTCGATGCTTCATCACCCGTCTAGAACCGGATTCCGTTGCAACACGACACCTGCGTCACAGGGTGGCGGGGGTGTCGGGTCCGCGCGGCGGGTCGGGCGCTTGGGTCGTCTCGGGTTCGTCTTCGGCGAGGGTGAAGTAATTCTCTTCCTCCTGCACGAAGTGCAACCGCAGCAGGGTGTACAGGCCGTAGAGGCAGGCCAGCAGGTCGTCTACCTGGTCGGGCCGTATTGCGCCGGTGGTCTGGGTGAGCGCCAAGTGCGCGCCGATGCGATCCGACAGCCGTTGTATTTCGGCGTGGGTGCGGCTCATGGTGGCAGTGGCTTCGCCGCTGCCGAGCGGATGTGCCAGGGCTGGGTAGAGCTGAGTTTCCTCCGCCAGTTCGTGAGGCAGGATCTCATCGGCGAGAAACCTCTGCGCCCGCGTCACCGCCTCCAGCGCCGCCGGGTCGCCGGCGACCACTCGGTCGGCCGCCTCCCGCAGCAGTCCGAGCGTGTCGCGCAGTTCGTCGTGTTCGGTTGCGAAGCGGCGCAACATGTCTTCGGTTTCGGCCGATAGCTCGACCTTGGTGGCAGGATTGCCCAGCAAGGCACGCAACGCGTTGAGGATCACCGCGATATCGATGCCCTCCTGCAGCAGCGCGCCGGCGGCGGGCGGCAACCAGCCCATCGCGGCTATCAGCATGGCCGCCAGCGACAAGCTCATTCCGACGACCGCGCTTTGCACGGCGATGTGCCGTGACCAACGTGCGATGTCCATCGCGTCTGCAAGCCGGTCCAAACGGTCGGTGGTCAACACGACATCGGCGGCTTCCGAGGATGCGGTGGCCCCGCGCGCACCCATCGCGACCCCGACGGTGGCCGCGGCCAGCGCGGGCGCGTCGTTGATTCCGTCGCCCACCATCATGGTGACCGCGCGTTCGCGTTCGGCACGCACCGCGGCGACCTTGTCGGCCGGGCTCCGTTCGGCGTAGACCTCATCCAATCCAAGCACGGCGGCGACTTCGCGGGCCGGCTCGGCGCGGTCGCCGGTGAGCATGACCAACCGGTTTAGTCCCGCCGCACGCAGCCGCCGCATCGTGCGGGGAGCGTTGCGGCGCAGCGGGTCTCGCAGCAACACCGCACCGATGGGCTGCCCGTCGACGCACACCCAGGCGATTGCCGCGGTGTCCAGCTGTGCCCGGTTGACCGCCGCACGGCCCCATCCCGCGTCGGTCTTGTTTCCGGGCAGCTTGCCGACCGCGACGCGGTTGCCCTCGACCGTGGCGCTGACTCCCCGACCCGGCTGTTCGACAACGTCGGTCGGCAGCGACAGCTGCAGACCCCGGGTGAGGGCTTCGGTCACAATGGCCTCGGCCAGCACGTGCGGCGACAGCTGATCCACCGAGGCGGCCAGTCGCAGCACCTCATCTGCGTCACCCTCCGGCGCTGTCACGACCTCCACGACGACCGGCCGCGCGCTCGTCAAAGTGCCGGTTTTGTCCATAACCAATGTCTTTGCCTGCCCCAGGTTTTCCAAAGCGCCGCCACTGCGGATCACCACCCCCAACCGGGAGGCGCGCGAGAGCCCGGACACGATCCCCACCGGTGCCGCCAACAGCAGCGGACACGGGGTGGCCACCACCAGCACCGCCACTGCCCGCACGGCGGACCCACTGGCCAGCCACGCAGCCGCGGCGACCAGGAGTGTCAGCGGCACAAACCACGCCGCGTACCGGTCGGCCAGCCGCACCGTCGGCGCGTTCTCGGCACCGGCTTGTGCCGCCAACCGCACGATGCCCGCATACGTGCTGCCCTCGGCGGTGGCGGTGGCGCGCAACTCGAACACATTGCCGGCGTTGACTACGCCGCTGCGCACCGGCTCGCCGACGCCACGTTCCACCTGCAGCGGTTCCCCGGTGAGCGCCGACTCGTCGAGCACCGCGACTGTGCCAAGTATGCGTCCATCCACCGGAACAACCTCGCCGGGGCCCACGACCAGCACGTCGTCGAGGATTACCTCGGCAACCGGGATCACACTCACCTCCGAGCCGACGCGCCGGCGCGCGAATCGCGGCGCGCGCTCAAGCAGAGCCCGCAGGTCGTGGGAAGCTCGGCGCTCCGCCGCCGCCTCCAGCGCGCGCCCGCCGGCGAGCATCACCGCGATCAGCGCGCCCGCCAGGTACTCGTGCACCAGCAAGGTGCCGACTAGCGACAACACCGCAATCAGATCCACCCCGACGCGGCCACGGCGCAAGTCCGCCAACAGCCACACCAGCGCGGGCACCAACGCGCCTACCGTGGCCACAATCCAGCACCCGTCGGCCACCGCGCGCCAGCCGGCCAGCCACGAGATCCCCCCGGCCGCCAACGCGGCCATCGTGACGACCACCAGCGCCGGCTCCACCCACCGCCGCAGCCGCAGCAACCACTGGCAGACCACTGATTGCACGGCCCCAGTCGACCAGACCGAACACAGAGCCGCAATACCCCGACGCCAGGTCCAAGGGCCCCGCCCCTCCGTTGCGAGTCGGCGAATGAACCTCTACCACCGCCCGTGCCGTGAATCCCTGTCGCGTTGTGCGCCGGTGCTCGTTCCGAATTGCTGCCGCTGAAGCCGGTTGGGCGTAGGCCGTAACTGTCGCCGCCGCAGCACCTCGTCACGAGAAATGCCAGACCTCGGTAAGCGGCAGGCCGGTGTCCGAAACATTAGTTGTGAGACGAGCGGTGCGAGCGAGTCAGCGGCAGCAAAAAGCCCACGTCGACCTGTCGCAAAACCCGCCTCAAAACTGTCATCTCAGATTCTGTGCTTCTGAGAGTTCTGAGACAGACTTATCTCATGCCCGCAACCGCTGCCCCGACCACAGGTGCTCAACTCGGATACGCACGTGTCAGCACCGGCCACCAGTCGCTAGACCAACAGCTCGACGCCCTCAGCGCAGCCGGGGTCAACCCCAAGCGGATCTACAGCGACAAGTTATCCGGAACGTCGACTCGGGAGCAGCGGCCCGCTCAGTCGACACCCCAGGTCAGCTATGCGTTGCCGGCCTATACGTCGTAGTAGAGCGCGAACTCGTACGGGTGCGGCCGGATCTGCACCGGCAGGATCTCGTTCTCGCGCTTGAAGCTGATCCAGGTCTCGATCAGGTCAGGCGTGAAAACGCCTCCCTCGGTGAGGTATTCGTGGTCTGCCTCGAGACGGTCAATCACTGCGGACAGTTGGGTCGGAGCCTGCGGGATGTTCGCGGCCTCTTCCGGCGGCAGCTCGTAGAGGTCCTTGTCCACCGGCGTCTGCGGCTCGATCTTGTTCTTGATGCCGTCCAGCCCGGCCATCAGCATCGCCGAGAACGCCAGGTACGGGTTGCCCGACGAGTCGGGGCAGCGGAACTCCAGACGCTTGGCCTTCGGGTTGCTGCCGGTGATCGGGATGCGCACGCACGCCGACCGGTTGCGCTGGCTGTACACCAGGTTGATCGGGGCCTCGAAGCCGGGAACCAACCGCTTGTAGGAGTTCGTCGTCGGGTTGGTGAACGCCAGCAGCGACGGCGCATGGTGCAGCAGGCCGCCGATGTAGTGGCGCGCGGTGTCGGACAGACCGGCATAGCCCGTCTCGTCGTACATCAGCGGGCTGCCGTCTTTCCATAACGACTGGTGGCAGTGCATACCGGAGCCGTTGTCGCCGAACAGCGGCTTGGGCATGAACGTGACGGTCTTGCCCTCGGCCCACGCGGTGTTCTTGACGATGTACTTGTACAGCTGCAGGTCGTCGGCCGCGTGCAACAGCGTGTTGAACTTGTAGTTGATCTCGGCCTGACCGCCGGTGCCCACCTCGTGGTGCCCCTTCTCCAGGCTGAAGCCGCACTTGATCAGGTTTTGGAGCATTTTGTCGCGCAGGTCGACGTAGTGGTCGACCGGAGCAACCGGGAAGTAGCCACCCTTGGGGCGGACCTTGTAACCGCGGTTGGGGCTGCCGTCGTTCTCGGTGGGCTCGCCGGTGTTCCACCATCCGGAGATCGCGTCGACTTCGTAGAACGAGCCGTTGGTTTGCGAGTCGAAGCTGACCGAGTCGAAGATGTAGAACTCGGCCTCGGCACCGAAGTACGATGCGTCGGCGATGCCGGTGCTGACCAAGTAGTTCTCCGCCTTGCGGGCGACGTTGCGTGGGTCCCGTGAGTAGGGCTCGAGGGTGAACGGGTCGTGCACGAAGAAGTTGAGGTTGAGCGTCTTGGCTTCGCGGAACAGGTCGATCTGCGCGGTGTCCGGGTCGGGTAGCAGCAGCATGTCGGATTCGTGGATCGCCTGGAAGCCGCGAATCGACGAGCCGTCGAAGGCGATCCCGTTCTCAAATACGTCCGCGTCGAAAAATGAGATCGGAATTGTGAAGTGCTGCATGATGCCCGGCAGGTCACAGAACCGGACGTCGACGAATTCGACGTGCTCGTCCTTGGCGAATTTGATGATGTCGTCGGCCGTTTTTTCGGACACCGAAGCGCTCTCCTTTGCTGCGAGCTTCGAATCTACTGCGGTCACTGAAGTGGCTCTCCTTTACGTGGTCGTAACTGATCGCCCGTCCAGACGCTATGGATGCGGTATTGCCTGGGGGTCAACCTTGCGTTGCGCTGACGTTACGCACCCCGCGTGGTTCCGCCTCCGGGTCTGGGCAGGTCTCACCTTATTGTGGGGGTTGTGGCCCCTAGCAACCGACCCTGGCTATCCGGTCAAGGGCCGACCGAATCGGGACGGCCGCATGGATATCCGGGTGAGGCCTTCGGCCTGCCCGAGCAGGGGTCGGGTTCGCTGGCGGGCATCGGTCGTCGGTTGGCGGCGCTGCTCGTCGACTGGTTGCTCGCCTACGGTCTTGCCGCTCTTGGCATGACGCTCGGGCTGATTTCGGCAAGGACATTGTCGTCGGCGGTTTTGGTCATCTGGCTGGTGCTGGGAGCGCTGGCCGTCCGGTTGTTCGAGTTCACCCCGGGCCAGTTCGCGCTGGGGCTTCGGGTGGCATCCATCGATGATCGGCAGCACGTGGGCCTAGGCCGTGCCGCGGTGCGCGGGTTGGCGATCGCACTCGTCATACCCGCATTGTTCGTCGATGGCGACGGCCGCGGGTTGCAGGACCGCCTAACCGCCACCGCCGTCGTGTGGCGCTGAAGGTGCCGGATTTGCCCGGCTCCTCCCCATCGCGCCAAGCGCTCTGCATCGTCGCCGGGCGGTCTACCGGCGGCGCACCGTGCGCTGGACGCCGCGTATCTTCGCGCTGCCGGGCAATGGGCCCTTCGGCATCGCGGCCGTCCCGGCCCGCGAACCCAGCGCGCTGAGTCGCGATTCCAACGAGTCCATCTGCTTGACGGTGATGTTCGCCGGCAGCCGGGTCAGGTGGCGCTCGAGCTTGGCCAGCGGAACCTCTCCATCGCCGTTGCCGATGATGATGTCGTAGATCGGGATATCGCCGACCAGCCGAGCGGTGCGCTTCTTCTCCTGGGCGAGCAGCGGTTTGAGCCGCGCCGGCGACCCCTCGGCGACCAGGACGACCCCCGGTCGGCCGATCACCCGGTGCACGGCGTCGAAATTGCCGGTCGCCGCCACGCCGGGGGTGACGCGCCATTTGCCGCGCAGGTTATCCAGCGCCCAGGCGGCGGCGCCAGTTTGACCCTCGGCCTTGTGGTACACCGATCGCTGCGCGCGGCGGCCGAAAATAATAAACGCCACCAAGACGCCAAGCACCACGCCCAGCGGGATCATCGTGATCATCGTGAACCCGCCGGTCGACACCCCGACCGCCACCGATATCCCCACGATCAGCACGAACGCACCGATCATGTAGGGCAGTAGCCGCTTGTCCTCTTTACGCTGGATGTTGAACGCCTGCCACAGCTGACTGCGGCGTTCTTTGGCGGCCGCCTTGCGGGCCGCTTTCGCCTCGGCTCTGGCCGCCTTGGTCGCCTTGCCATCACGGATTTTCGCCATAATCGCCAAGGATACGGAACGCGGCTCAGTTCGACGGGGTGGTGTTCCGCTGCCGCCGCGCGCTGGCCTGCTGGTAGAGCCGCCCGGCCCGATACGACGAGCGGACCAGCGGCCCGGCCAGCACCCCGGCGAACCCCAGTTGCTCGGCGTAGTCCGAATATTCGACGAACTCATCGGGGGAGACCCAGCGCTCGACCGGATGATGTCGCGCCGACGGGCGCAGATATTGGGTGATGGTGACGATGTCGCAGCCGGCTTCGTGCAGGTCGGCGAGCGCAACGCGTACTTCCTCGGGCGTCTCACCCATCCCGAGAATGAGATTGCTCTTAGTGACCAGCCCGAAGTCCCGCGCCGCGGTGAGCACGCGCAGGCTTCGCTGGTAGGAGAAGGCCGGGCGGATTCGCCTGAAGATGCGCGGCACGGTTTCGACGTTGTGGGCCAATACTTCTGGTTGAGGTTCGAAGACCTGCCGCAGCTGGTCGGGATCGCCGTTGAAGTCGGGGATCAGCAGCTCGACGCCGGTGGAGGGGTTGAGCCTTTTGATGGCGCGCACGGTCTCGGCGTAGAGCCATGCGCCACCGTCGGGCAGGTCGTCGCGGGCCACCCCGGTGACGGTGGAGTACCGCAGGCTCATCGCCTGTACGCTCTCGGCCACCCGCCTGGGTTCGTCGCGGTCGAGCTCGGCGGGTTTGCCGGTGTCGATCTGGCAGAAGTCGCAACGGCGGGTGCACACCTCACCGCCGATCAGGAAGGTGGCTTCGCGGTCTTCCCAGCATTCGTAGATGTTCGGGCAGCCGGCCTCTTCGCAGACGGTGTGTAGACCCTCACGCCGGACCAGCTTCTTCAGCTCGGTGTACTCCGGCCCCATCCGCAACCGTGTCCTGATCCAGGGCGGCTTGCGCTCGATCGGTGTTTGCGCGTTACGTACTTCCAGACGCAGCAGCTTCCGACCCTCGGGAGTGACGGTCACGACGTCGATGCTACGCGGGACGGGCTAGTGGGCGGGGTAAGCGCCAGCCGGCCGTCGAGGGCGTCGCACACTGCCTCGGCGACCGCCGACCGCACGTCGTCGACGCCGACCCGACGTCCCAGTTCGGCCGAAATCGACGTCACCCCGGCGTCGGTGATGCCGCACGGGACGATCCTTTCGAACGCGTCCAAGTCGCAGTCGCAGTTGAGCGCAAACCCATGCAGCGTCGTTGCCCGCGAGACTCGTACGCCGATCGCGGCGACCTTGCGCGCAGGCCTGCCGTCGCCGGCCGGCAGCCACACGCCGGATCGGCCGTCGACGCGGCCCGCCGCCAAGCCCAG
>CAWBSW010000057.1:0-16761 GCA_963791535.1 uncultured Actinomycetota bacterium
ACTCGTACGGGTGCGGGCGGAGGTGGATCGGGGCAGGATCTCGTGGTCGCGCTTGAAGGTGATCCACGTCTCGATGAGGTCTCGCGTGAAGACGTCTCCCTCGGTGAGGTATTCGTGGTCTTGCTCGAGCCGGTCGATGACCGAGGCCAGGCTGGGGGGGGCCTCGGGTGATGGCGGCCTCTTCCGGCGGCAGCTCGTAGAGGTCCTTGTCGACCGGCGTCTGGGGCTCGATCTTGTTCTTGATGCCGTCCAGCCCGGCCATCAGCATGGCCGAGAACGCCAGATACGGGTTGCCCGATGAGTCGGGGCAGCGGAACTCCAGCCGCTTGGCCTTCGGGTTGCTGCCGGTGATCGGGATGCGCACGCACGCCGACCGGTTGCGCTGGCTGTACACCAGGTTGATCGGGGCCTCGAAGCCGGGAACCAACCGCTTGTAGGAGTTCGTCGTCGGGTTGGTGAACGCCAGCAGCGACGGCGCATGGTGCAGCAGGCCGCCGATGTAGTGGCGCGCGGTGTCCGACAGACCGGCGTAGCCCGTCTCGTCGTACATCAGCGGGCTGCCGTCTTTCCACAACGACTGGTGGCAGTGCATACCGGAGCCGTTGTCGCCGAACAGCGGCTTGGGCATGAACGTGACGGTCTTGCCCTCGGCCCACGCGGTGTTCTTGACGATGTACTTGTACAGCTGCAGGTCGTCGGCCGCGTGCAACAGCGTGTTGAACTTGTAGTTGATCTCGGCCTGACCGCCGGTGCCCACCTCGTGGTGGCCCTTCTCCAGGCTGAAGCCGCACTTGATCAGGTTTTGGAGCATCTTGTCGCGCAGGTCGACGTAGTGGTCGACCGGGGCAACCGGGAAGTAGCCACCCTTGGGGCGGACCTTGTAACCGCGGTTGGGGCTGCCGTCGTTCTCGGTGGGCTCGCCGGTGTTCCACCATCCGGAGATCGCGTCGACTTCGTAGAACGAGCCGTTGGTTTGCGAGTCGAAGGTGACCGAGTCGAAGATGTAGAACTCGGCCTCGGCACCGAAGTACGCCGCGTCGGCGATGCCGGTGCTGACCAAGTAGTTCTCCGCCTTGCGGGCGACGTTGCGCGGGTCGCGCGAGTAGGGCTCGAGGGTGAACGGGTCGTGCACGAAGAAGTTGAGGTTCAGCGTCTTGGCGTCCGGAACAGGTCGATCTGTGCCGTGTCGGGGTCGGGCAGCAGCAGCATGTCGGATTCGTGGATCGCCTGGAAGCCGCGAATCGACGAGCCGTCGAAGGCCATCCCGTTCTCAAATACGTCCTCGTCGAAGAACGAGATCGGAATTGTGAAGTGCTGCATGATGCCGGCAGGTCACAGAACCGGACGTCGACGAATTCGACGTGCTCGTCCTTGGCGAGTTTGATGATGTCGTCGGCCGTTTTTTCGGACACCGAAGCGCTCTCCTTGCTGCGAGCTTCGAATCTACTGCGGTCACTGAAGTGGCTCTCCTTTACGTGGCCGTAACTGATCGCCCGTCCAGACGCTATGGACGCGGTGTTGCCTGGGAATCAACCTTGCGTTGCGCTGACGTTACGCACCTCGCGCGGTTCCGCCTCCGGGTCTGGGCAGGTCTCACCTTATTGTGGGGGTTATGGCCCCTAGCAACCGACCCTGGCTATCCGGTCAGGGGCCGACCGAATCGGGACCGCCGCAGGGATATCCGGGTGAGACCCTCGGCCTGCCCGAGCAGGGGTCGGGTTCGCTGGCGGGCATCGGTCGCCGGCTGGCGGCGCTGCTCGTCGACTGGTTGCTCGCCTACGGCCTTGCCGCTCTGGTATGACGCTCGGGCTGATTTCGGCAAGGACTTGTCGTCGGCGGTTTTGGTCATCTGGCTGGTGCTGGGAGTGATCGCCGTCCGGTTGTTCGAGTTCACCCCGGGCCAGTTCGCGCTGGGGCTTCGGGTGGCGTCCATCGATGATCGGCAGCACGTGGGCCTAGGCCGTGCCGCGGTGCGCGGGTTGGCGATCGCACTCGTCATACCCGCATTGTTCGTCGATGGCGACGGCCGCGGGTTGCAGGACCGCCTAACCGCCACCGCCGTCGTGTGGCGCTGAGGTGCCGGATCTACCGGCGGCGCACCGTGCGCTGGACGCCGCGCATCTTCGCGCTGCCGGGCAATGGGCCCTTCGGCATCGCGGCCGTCCCGGCCCGCGAACCCAGCGCGGTCAGCCGCGATTCCAACGAGTCCATCTGCTTGACGGTGATGTTCGCCGGCAGCCGGGTCAGGTGGCGCTCGAGCTTGGCCAGCGGACCTCTCCATCGCCGTTGCCGATGATGATGTCGTAGATCGGGATATCGCCGACCAGCCGAGCGGTGCGCTTCTTCTCCTGGGCGAGCAGCGGTTTGAGCCGCGCCGGCGACCCCTCGGCCACCAGGATGACCCCCGGTCGGCCGATCACCCGGTGCACGGCGTCGAAATTGCCGGTCGCCGCCACGCCGGGGGTGACGCGCCATTTGCCGCGCAGGTTATCCAGCGCCCAGGCGGCGGCGCCAGTTTGACCCTCGGCCTTGTGGTACACCGATCGCTGCGCGCGCCGGCCGAAAATGATGAACGCCACCAAGACGCCAAGCACCACGCCCAGCGGGATCATCGTGATCATCGTGAACCCGCCGGTCGACACCCCGACCGCCACCGATATCCCCACGATCAGCACGAACGCACCGATCATGTAGGGCAGTCAGCCGCTTGTCCTCTTTACGCTGGATGTTGAACGCCTGCCACAGCTGACTGCGGCGTTCTTTGGCGGCCGCCTTGCGGGCCGCTTTCGCCTCGGCTCTGGCCGCCTTGGTCGCCTTGCCATCACGGATTTTCGCCATAATCGCCAAGGATACGGAACGCGGCTCAGTTCGACGGGGTGGTGTTCCGCTGCCGCCGCGCGCTGGCCTGCTGGTAGAGCCGCCCGGCCCGATACGACGAGCGGACCAGCGGCCCGGCCAGCACCCCGGCGAACCCCAGTTGCTCGGCGTAGTCCGAATATTCGACGAACTCATCGGGGGAGACCCAGCGCTCGACCGGATGATGCCGCGCCGACGGGCGCAGATATTGGGTGATGGTGACGATGTCGCAGCCGGCTTCGTGCAGGTCGGCGAGCGCGGCGCGTACTTCCTCGGGCGTCTCGCCCATCCCGAGGATGAGATTGCTCTTGGTGACCAGCCCGAAGTCCCGCGCCGCGGTGAGCACGCGCAGGCTTCGCTCGTAGGAGAAGGCCGGGCGGATTCGCCTGAAGATGCGCGGCACGGTTTCGACGTTGTGGGCCAATACTTCTGGTTGAGGCTCGAAGACCTGCCGCAGCTGGTCGGGATCGCCGTTGAAGTCGGGGATCAGCAGCTCGACGCCGGTGGAGGGGTTGAGCCTCTTGATGGCGCGCACGGTCTCGGCGTAGAGCCATGCGCCACCGTCGGGCAGGTCGTCGCGGGCCACCCCGGTGACGGTGGAGTACCGCAGGCTCATCGCCTGTACGCTCTCGGCCACCCGCCGGGTTCGTCGCGGTCGAGCTCGGCGGGTTTGCCGGTGTCGATCTGGCAGAAGTCGCAACGGCGGGTGCACACCTCACCGCCGATCAGGAAGGTGGCTTCGCGGTCTTCCCAGCATTCGTAGATGTTCGGGCAGCCGGCCTCTTCGCAGACGGTGTGTAGACCCTCACGCCGGACCAGCTTCTTCAGCTCGGTGTACTCCGGCCCCATCCGCAACCGTGTCCTGATCCAGGGCGGCTTGCGCTCGATCGGTGTTTGCGCGTTACGTACTTCCAGACGCAGCAGCTTCCGACCCTCGGGAGTGACGGTCACGACGTCGATGCTACGCGGGACGGGCTAGTGGGCGGGGTAAGCGCCAGCCGGCCGTCGAGGGCGTCGCACACTGCCTCGGCGACCGCCGACCGCACGTCGTCGACGCCGACCCGACGTCCCAGTTCGGCCGAAATCGACGTCACCCCGGCGTCGGTGATGCCGCACGGGACGATCCTTTCGAACGCGTCCAAGTCGCAGTCGCAGTTGAGCGCAAACCCATGCAGCGTCGTTGCCCGCGAGACTCGTACGCCGATCGCGGCGACCTTGCGCGCAGGCCTGCCGTCGCCGGCCGGCAGCCACACGCCGGATCGGCCGTCGACGCGGCCCGCCGCCAAGCCCAGTTCAGTGCAGACCTTGATCAGCGATTCTTCAATGCGCCGAACGTAATTGACCACATCGAGCGGTTCGCTCAGCGTGATGATCGGATAGCCGACGAGCTGACCCGGGCCGTGCCAGGTGATCTTGCCGCCGCGGTCGGTGTCGATGACCGGCGTGCCGTCGGTCGGTCGTTCCCCCGCCAAGGTGCGGCGTCCGGCGGTATAGACCGACGGGTGTTGCAGCAGCAGCAGCGTGTCGGTGCCGCCCGCCAGCCGGGCGTCGGCCAGTTCCCGTTGCAGCTGCCACGCGACCCGGTAGTCGACGGTGTCCAACTGGCGGACATCGATCGGGGCCGTGCTCAACCGGATGGAACTCATCGGGAAAAACGCTACAACGACAACCTGACTATTGCCTGGCAAGGCCTAGGCGACATCGCGCGCGGCCGTGGCGTAGCGCAGCGCCTCACCCACGGTGTTGTGGTGGAACTCGAAACCGCTGCGTTCCAGTGCAGCCGGGATTGCGCGCTGGCCGACCAGCAGCCCTTCGTCGGCGAACTCGCCGAGGGCGGCGCGCACCGCGAATCCCGGCATCAGCAGTGGGGTGGGCCGGTTCACCGCTCGGCCCAACGCCGTCGTGAACTCGGCGTTGGTGACCGGCGCCGGGCCGGTGAGGTTTACCGGGCCGGCGAGTTGACTGTCGGAGATCGCGAACTGCAGCGCCCGCACCTCATCCTCGAGGCTGATCCACGACATGTACTGGCGGCCGTTGCCCAGCCGGGCGCCAAGGCCCGCCGAGAACAGCGGCCGCAGCCGGCGCAGTGCACCGCCCGAAGCGGCCAGCACCAATCCGGTGCGGGCCAGCACCACGCGGGCGCCGGCCTGCTGGGCGGGCGCGGTGGCCGCTTCCCAGTCTTTACACAGTTGGGCGAGGAAACCCGTTCCCACCGAACCGGTTTCGACAACCACCCGATCTTTGGTGTCGCCGTAGTAGCCGACTGCGCTGGCATTGATCAGCACGCCGACGCCGGCGTTGGCGACCGCCGTGGACAACACCTCAGTTGGCGTGATGCGACTATCGCGCAGGTTCTGCTTGAACGCCCCCGACCAACGCCGCTGTCCGATGTTGATGCCGCACAGGTTCACCACGGCGTCCACACCGCTCAGTGCGCTGGCGTCGAATTCGCCGCTGTCGGGATCCCAGTGCAGCTCAGCGGCATTGGCCGGCGCCCTGCGCACAATCCGCAAAACCCGATGGTCTGCCGTGCGAAGCGCGGTGACCAGAGCCGAGCCGATCAGCCCGGATGAGCCCGCGATCGCGACAGTAGCGGCCACGACTCAAGCCCTCCCTAGAGGCCCAGATCGGCCTCGAACGCGCCTTCTTCGAGACGGTGCTTGACGGTGGTCAGGAACCGCCCGGCGTCCGCGCCGTCGATCAGCCGGTGGTCGTAGGTCAGCGGGAGGTAGCAGATCGAACGGACCCCGATGGATTCGTTACCGGTGTCGTCGACGACGACCCGCGGCCGCTTGACGATAGCGCCGGTACCCAGCATCGCGGCTTGCGGCGGCACCAGGATCGGGGTGTCCATCAGTGCGCCCTGGCTGCCGATGTTGGTGATCGTGAAGGTCCCGCCGGACAGCTCGTCGGGCCGCAGGTCGCCCGACCGGGCGCGGGCGGCGATGTCGGCGATCGCGCGCGCCAACCCGGCCAGCGACAGGTCGCCGGCGTTGTGGATGACGGGGGAGAGCAGGCCCTGGTCGGTGTCGACAGCGAAGCCGAGATGCTCCGCGTCGTAGTAGGTGATCTCCTTGGTGTCTTCGTTGTAGCTGGCATTGATGTTCGGGTGCACTTTGAGCGCGTCGATCACCGCGCGTGCGATGAACGGCAGGAAAGTCAGGCGCACGCCCTCGCGTTCGGCGAACGCGGCCTTGGCCTTGTGTCGCAGCGCCACTATCCGGGTCATGTCGACCTCGTGGGTCTGGGTGAGCTGCGCCGTGGCTTGCAGCGACTCGCGGGTCTTCTTCGCGGTGATCTGGCGGATCCGGCTGGCCTTCTGTGTGGTGCCCCGTAGATGCGCCAGCGCGGGCGCCGGGGTGGGCGCGCTCGGTTTCGGGGCAGCCGGGGCGGCAGCGGCCGGGGCGGCTTCCGGAGCTTTCTTCGCTTCCTCCTTCTGCTGCGCGGCCGAGAGCACATCCTGTTTGCGGATGCGTCCGCCGACCCCGGTTCCGTTCACCTGGCTGAGATCAATGTTGTTCTCGGCAGCCAGCTTTCGGACCAGCGGCGTGACGTACGGAGTGCCGGCCGTGCCGGCCGTCGGTGCGGGCTGCGGCTCGGCTTGCGGCGTTGGCGCGGCTTCGGGCCGGAGCGGCGGCGCGGGCTGTGCGGCAGGCTCGGGTTGCGGTGCCGGCTTTGCCTCAGGTTGAGGCGCTGGTGGGGCTTGCGGCGCGGGTGCGGCTGTCGTGGCGCCGGTACCGATTCTGGCCAGCTCGCCGCCGACGGAGACGGTGACGTCCTCTTCGGCGGTGATGCTGATCAGCGTGCCCGCCACCGGAGACGGGATCTCGGTGTCGACTTTGTCGGTGGAAACCTCCACCAGTGGCTCGTCCACATCGACCGGGTCGCCGACTTTCTTCAGCCAGCGGGTCACGGTGCCCTCGGTGACGGACTCGCCGAGTTCGGGCATCAGCACCGGCTGGGAGGCGCCGGTCGCGTGCTGTTCGCCGTTTGTCGACGCAGCGGCCGGTTCCGGCTCGGCTTGCGGTTGAGGTTCCGGCGCGGGCGCGGCTTCCGGCTGCGGTTGTGGTTCGGGTGCGGCCTCGGCGGCGGGTTGCTGCGCGCCAGCACCGTCCGTGCTTTCCGCCGCGTCGCCGATGACGGCGAGCTCGCCGCCGATCGCGACGGTGTCGTCCTCGTGGGCAACGATCTTCGTCAGCACTCCCGCCGCCGGCGACGGAATCTCGGTGTCTACTTTGTCGGTGGACACTTCCAGCAGGGGTTCGTCGAGTTCGACCGTGTCGCCTTCTTGCTTGAGCCAGCGAGTAACGGTTCCCTCCGTCACGCTCTCACCGAGTGCCGGCATCTGAACTGAGAAGGCCATCTCTGTCGACTCCTCGATCGATCGGTCGGTGGGCGCGAGCGACTTCTGGCTTACCACAGCGTGGTGTACGGAAGCTGCACCAAACGGATTACCGAAACCATCCTGTCACTGCTGCTCTGTCGCCACACAACCAGGGCGGGCCGGTCCGATGGGCGGCCACGGTCACTTCGTCGATTCGTGTCAGCGAATTTTGGGCACGCGTTGAATAAATGGGTTAAGCTCCGCGGTACTCGAAGAATGGGACGAATGGCGATGTCCAAGATATTGGACTGTTATTCCGCGGCCTCGGATATGCCCGGTTTCAGCGCGGTAAATACATTGCGAGTTTGGGGCGTTTTGGATCATAAAGCCGAAAATCTGGATTATCTTGTCCTCCGTGTACCCAGACGACAGCGGCAAAGAACTCGCCACGGTGCTCTCCTACCTGGCCGGGCGTTCCCTCAGCAGAGAAGAAATCTGGACGGCGATGGAACTGCCGCGGTCCACTTACTACGACCAGCTGGACAAGGGAACCTTGATCACCGCGGACAACCTGCGTGTTGCCGCAGCCAATCTCGGCATCAACCGCGCCGAGCTGCTCACCCGCTACCGGTTCATCCAGCCGGAAGAGGTCACCGCACTGGCCGAGGAGATTCGTGGCGGCATCCAGGTGCCGCATGCCTCGGGCAACACTGCCGTGAAGACCGCGCAGCCGGCGAAAATTGCGGAGTGGCGGCCGCGCCAAGACGCGCCCCCGCTGTAACACGACCTGCTGGCGGATCGTTGTGGCTCTAGCTGCTCTCATCACCATTACCCTCGCATCCATCGCTTGGAGCCTCTGGATACGGCGAGTCACCTGGCATTGCCGGTGGGAGGTGGCCGCCACCCTCAACATCGCCCTGCAGGGATGCGCGGTCGCGCTGATGTCCCCGACGGCCTCCCACACGGTGGGCGTTGCCCTGCACAACATCACCGGCGAGTGGAACTTGCAGAACTACGTCGGGCACGACTGTTACATCGTCGCGGCCTCGGCGATTGTCTACAACGTGGTCGGTCGGCTTGAAGACGACGACGCACTACAGAGGTCGTTCAAGCAATGGGTCGAGCGGCCGGCGACGTTATGCATTCCGCTGTTGCTGGCAACCTTCACGTTGAGCCGTGGCAGCAAGATTTATGCGAGCGATTTCTTTGCGCTACGCACCGACTTCTGGCTGAGCGTGTATTGGGTATTGCTCACTGGAACCCTGACTTACCTGCTGATATTCGGTTCGCGCGCGTTGCTGGTGCTGCGCAAGGACCCGCGCTCGAGGAACATCGCCAACCTCTACCTGATCGCCTCGGCCAGCGGTATCTCTGCGTGTCTGGTGCGGATTGTCACCGCGGTGATTCCTCCGTTCCAAGGTCCGCTGGGTGCAGGACTGGTCTGGTTCTTCGCTTGCATGTGCGGCGCCGGATTCGCACTGACCTCCGCGCAATCCTGGCGGCAGAAGGTCAGATGGTTCCACGGGTCGGCGCTGCATCACTAGCCTGGCGGCGCTCCAAGTAGCCGCGAATGTGGGGTTGTGTCACGATTTTGCGCTGAAAGCGTGACACAACCGCACATTCGGCAGAGCTAGCCGTTGTCGGCGATGTCTTCCAGCACCGCGAACATGGTGCGGGTCGGCACACCCGTGCCGCCCTTGGGGGTGTAACCCCAGGGGCTGCCGGTGTTGTAGGCCGGCCCCGCGACGTCGATATGTGCCCAATTCACGCCGTCGGCAACGAATTCACGCAAGAAAACACCTGCTACCAGCATGCCGGCGAAGCGCTGGCCGCTGACATTGGCCAAGTCGGCCACCGTCGACTTCAAATCGTCCTTGAGTTCGTCGGGCAACGGCATCGGCCAGCCGTTCTCACCGATCCGCTGCGAAATGGCTGCCACCCGGTCGCGGAACTCGTCACTGCCCATCACCCCCGGCGTGCGCGCGCCAAGCGCCACCGTCTGCGCACCGGTCAGCGTCGACGTCTCAATCAGGTAGTCCGGGTTGTCTTCGCAGGCCCGGGCGATCGCGTCGGCGAGGATCAGCCGGCCCTCGGCGTCGGTGTTGAGCACCTCGACGGTGGTCCCGCCGTACTGCGTCAGCACGTCACCCGGGCGCTGGGCGGTCGACGACGGCATGTTCTCGGCCATCGGCACGGTGGCGATCACATCGATCGGTAGTTCACGCTGGGCGGCCAGCGCCACCGTCGCGATGACCGCCGCGGCGCCGCCCATGTCCGACGTCATGTAATGCATCGACGCCGCCGGCTTGATCGAAATGCCGCCGGTGTCGAAGGTGATGCCCTTACCGATCAGGGCGACCTTCTTGGCGTGCTTGGGCTTTTTGGCCAGCTTCGACCCGTGATGGGTCAGCCGCACCAGCCGCGGCAGCCGCGACGAACCCTTGCCGACTCCGATCACGCCGCCGTAGCCACCCTTTTGCAGCGCCTTGTCGTCGAGCACCTCGACCTCGAGTCCAACTGATTCGCCCAAAGCTTTTGCCCGCTTTGCGAATTCGGCCGGAAACAGGTGGCTGGGCGGGGTGTTGACAAAGTCACGGGCGGTGGCGACGGCGGTCGCAACCGCCGCGGCATGAGCAGCCTGCGATTTGGCCTCCTGGGCGGTGGACAACACGGTGATCTTGCGCAGCCCAAGGTCTTTCGGTGCCGTCTTGGTTGTCCGGAACTCGGTGAACCGGTAACTGCCCAGAATCAGCCCCTCCACAGCTGCCCCGATGACGCCGTCGCCCGGCAACTCGGCCAGCGTGGTGACAGCTGCCTCGGCGCCACCCAGCGCGCGCGCCGCTGCGCCAGCGGCGCCGCGAATCACATCGGCGGGCCACTCGTCGCGCGGCTTGCCCAGCCCGATCGCCAGCACGCTGGCCACCGGTAGCGACTTCACCACCAGCCGGTTCACCTGCTCGCTGGCGCCGGTGGCGTCCAGCGCCCGCAGGCCTGACTCGATTTCGGCGACCGCCTCGGCCGGCAGTAGCGCCTCAGCGGCGGCAACGGCGGCACCCGGCTGATCCTCCGTGCCTTCTGGGCCGGACGAGACCACCGGGACGATCAGCACCGCCGATCCGGCGCTGCGGCGCGGCAGCGCGGAGGCGACGGCGACGGCAGGGGCGGGATAACCGGGTTGTGTGCTCACGAGCAGTAACCCTATCGACGCGCACCGGGACACAGGTCATAGGCCACGACGGGGTCGTCGAAACCCTTGAGTTGTAACGGTTCCTGGGCGACGGCGGGCCATTCCGGCAGCTGCTCGTGGACGGCCCCGTCGGCCAGGATCTGGCCCGGCGAGGCCGCGGCGACCAGCCGCGCGGCCAGGTTGACGGCGTTGCCGAAGTAGTCACCGTCGACGGCCAGGATCGGGCCGTAGCCCAGACCGGCGCGGACCTGCAGTCCCGCTTCGCGCGCACGCGGATGGTCGACGAGGTCGAGCGCCGCTTTCGCCAACCGCTCCGGGTCCGAGCTCACCCACATCACGGCGTCGCCGAGGAACTTCACCACCCGCCCGCCGTCGGCATGCACCACGTCGCTGACGGTGGCGCCGAACTCGGTGAGCATTGTCGACAGCTCCGCGGGTGTGAGCAGTTGGGTGAGCGCGGTGAAGCCGGACAGATCGGCAAACCCGACACCGCACACCAGACTGGCCGACGGGCCGCTGACTACGCCCTCGATGAAGGTGCGGGTGCTGACGAGATGGTGGCGATGGACGGCGTCGATCATTGCCCCGATGCGGGGGACGAAACCTGCGGCCTCACGGTAGACCTGCGCGGTGGTGAGTTCGTCCCCGGTGAGGCCGAGCCACATTTTGGGTTGACTCGTCCGGATCATCGACGATATCGCCTCGGCCACCCGGGCGACGTTCGCGCCGAGGACCCGCAGGAAGCCGTCCGCGGCGTCGGGGCCCATCTGCATCCTCATTGCCGCCCAGGTCGCCAAGCTATCGACATCGGATTGACTCAACGCTGGCGTATCCGGGTCTGCGACGGTCAGGCCGAGCATGGCCCAGGCGTGTTCGACATCCTCGACCGCCACACCGACCGCATCTGCGGCGGTCCGCAAGGTATAGATCTGGGGACCGGACCACAGCAGCGCGTCACCGGCAAGGCCGAACAGGCGTCCGCGACGCTCGGCTTCGATCATCTCGTCGGCGGTGAAACCGAGTCCCGTCAAGTACTCGATCAAACCGGCCCGCCCGCGCGCATCGGCGATTCCGGCAGCCTCCAGCGCCTCAAAATCGGAGGAGTCGACCACCTGGCCAAGTGTGCCAGTCGGGTGCCGGATTAGGGTGAAATGCCGTGAGCCGCGCTGCGACGATGCAGAGCGCGGCGATGTGGGGGGTACCACCCAGCCGCGAAGCGGCGAGGGGGAGAGGAGCGGCGCCGATGGACCGCGCCGGCGACGATGCGGAGTGCAGCAATGGGGAGGAGCGGCGCCGATGAACGATGACCTTCTGCACGGACCACTCGAGGACCGTCACCGCGAGCTCGGCGCCAGCTTCGCCGCATTCGGCGGCTGGCTGATGCCGGTGTCGTACGCCGGCACCGTCAGCGAGCACACCGCAACCCGCACCACCGTCGGCCTGTTCGACGTCAGCCACCTGGGCAAGGCGTTGGTCCGCGGACCCGGCGCCGCAGATTTCGTCAATTCCGCGCTCACCAACGACCTAAACCGCATTGAGCCAGGAAAAGCGCAGTATACGTTGTGCTGCAACGAATCTGGTGGAGTAATCGACGACCTGATCGCCTACTACGTTGGGCCCGACGAGATCTTCCTGGTGCCCAACGCCGCCAACACCGCCGCGGTGGTCGCTGCCTTGCAGGCAGCGGCGCCTGCCGGGCTCGCCATCAGCGACGAGCATCGCTCTTATGCGGTGTTGGCCGTGCAGGGGCCGCGGTCGGCGGACGTGCTCGCTGAATTGGGGCTACCGACTTCCATGGACTACATGGGCTATGCCGACGCGGAGTTCGCGGGAGTGGCGGTGCGGGTTTGCCGCAGCGGATACACCGGGGAGCAGGGCTATGAGCTGCTGCCGCCGTGGGAATCCGCCGGCGTGGTATTCGACGCGCTGGTCGCCGCGGTCGCCCGAGCGGACGGCGAGCTGGCCGGTCTCGGGGCGCGCGACACCCTGCGCACCGAGATGGGCTATCCGCTGCACGGTCACGAACTTTCGGCCGATATCTCGCCGCTGCAGGCCCGATGCGGTTGGGCCATCGGCTGGAAGAAGCCTGCGTTCTTCGGCCGTGACGCGCTGCTGGCCGAGAAGGAGGCGGGTCCGCAGCGGTTGCTGCGCGGCCTGCGCGCGGTGGGCCGCGGTGTGCTGCGGCCGGAGTTGACCGTGCTCGACGGCGACACCAAGGTCGGGTTCACCACCTCGGGCACGTTTTCTCCGACGTTGAAAACCGGTATTGCACTTGCATTGATCGACACGGACGCGGGCGTCGAAGACGGCCAGCAGGTCACCGTCGATGTTCGGGGCCGCGGGGTTGAATGCGAAGTCGTGCGCCCGCCATTTGTCGATCCAAAAACCCGATAGCGCCCGGTTATACAATCGCATGATGACCGGCGGCCCCCTCGACTTCACGGTTTCGCGCACCGCAAACCCGACGAGCGACGCGGCACGCGAAGCGATACTGGCCGACCCTGGTTTCGGCAGATATCACACCGACCACATGGTGTCGATCGATTACACCGATGGGCAGGGTTGGCACGACGCGCGGGTCACCGGATACGGCCCGATCGAGCTGGATCCGTCGGCGATTGTGCTGCATTACGCGCAGGAAGTTTTCGAAGGGCTCAAGGCCTACCGGTGGCCGGACGGGTCGATCGTCTCGTTCCGCGCCGAGGCCAATGCCGCGCGGATGCGATCCTCGGCGCGGCGGATCGCGATCCCCGAATTGCCCGACGACCTGTTCATCGAGTCGTTGCGGCAACTGATTGCCGTCGATAAAGCGTGGGTTCCGCCAGCCGGTGGCGAGGAGTCGCTTTACCTGCGGCCGTTCGTGTTCGCGACCGAGCCGGGGCTGGGCGTGCGCCCGGCCAAGCAGTATCGCTATCTGGTGATCGCCTCGCCGGCGGGTGCGTACTTCAAGCACGGCATCAAACCGGTTAGCGTCTGGGTGTCAACGGAATACGTGCGCGCCAGCCCGGGCGGTACCGGTGCAGCGAAGTTCGGCGGCAATTACGCCGCGTCGTTGGTGGCCCAAGCAGAAGCCGCCGAAAACGACTGCGAGCAGGTGGTTTGGCTGGACGCCGTCGAGCGCCGCTACATCGAAGAGATGGGCGGCATGAACCTTTTCTTCGTGTTTGGCAGTGGCGGATCGGCCCGGCTGGTCACCCCCGAGCTGTCCGGCTCGCTGCTGCCGGGGATCACTCGGGATTCATTGCTGCAGTTGGCAACTGACGCCGGATTTGCCGTCGAGGAACGCAAGATTGACATCGACGAGTGGCAGAAGAAGACCGCCGCCGGTGAGATCACCGAGGTGTTCGCCTGCGGCACTGCCGCTGTGATCACTCCGATTTCGCAGGTGAAGTACGGCGAGAGCGAATTCACCATCGGCGACGGCGAATCCGGCGAGGTGACGATGGCGCTGCGCGACACGCTAACCGGAATCCAGCGCGGAACGTTCGCCGATACCCACGGCTGGATGTCGCGGCTGGGCTGAACGCCGGCCCGCCCGTCCGCGCTTGGTCGATGCCCGTTTGACCGCCGCAGGATTTTGCCCTGTATTACCGCGCCCGATATCGACCCGGCGGCGCGATCGGTGATTCGCGCGCGATCACTGGGTAACGACTTTGGCCAACGACGTGATTTGGCCGTGTTGCGCCGCGTTTGGCCGTAAGCTGGCCCGCGCAATTCTGCTTTTGGCGGCTGCGTATGCGGCAAGCGCGTCGAGTCGCCCGCCAGTTATCGCCGGAGGTATCAAATGGCCAGCCCGAATAGCCCGACGCCGCAGGGGCCCCCTCGCCAAGTGGCGGTGATCGGCACGCTGATGCCGCATTTGGCGGCCGGACGTCACCATGTGTACCGCAATGTCACCGCGCTGGCGTTGTTGGCGGCGTTGATCGCGGCGGGGTTGGGGTCGCTGCCTGTCGCATTGGTGTTGACCGCAGTGGCGTTGCCGGCGGTGGTGTTGGTCTACATTCACGATCACCGGTTGTGGCATGACGAGCCGTTGACGGTCATCGTTGTGGCATTTGGGCTTCCGCTGCTGCTCGGCGTCGGGGTCGGGCTGCTGGAAACCCATTTCGTCAAGCTGGTGGGGGTGGGTTCGACGGGGTATCAGCTGCCGCCGGTTCCGCGCATTCTCGAGCTGGGCGTGCTGGTACCGGTGGCGGCGTTTGTGGCGGTGGTGATCGCGCCGCTGGTGGTCAGCGCGCGCCCGGCCTTCCGGCATCCGATGGATGTCGTGATGGCCTGTTCGCTCAGCGGTGCGGCACTGTCGTTGGGGCTCAGCGTGGTGATCCAGCATGGCGCCTTCACTCACGTACAGGCTACGGGCGGAGATCCGGCGCACGTGGCGTTTATTTCGTTGACGCTGGGCTTTTTACAACCGATTGTGCTGGCGACGGGAGCCACTGTCGCCGTGTTGGGGTTGCGTGGGCTGGGGGTCAGCCCAGTCATCGGCGTGATCGAGGGCCTGGCGTTAGTGGTGGCCTACGAATTGGCGACGACCTTGTTGCAGCCCTACGGCACCCGCGGGATCGTGTTGACCGCGTTGGCGGCATTCTTGTTGGCCGGCGCGGGGTTGGCTGAGGCTCGTAATGGATTGCACGCGGCGTTGCAGGCTGACCCTGGGACCGACGCGGTTGCGCCGGCCGGACATGCTGAGCATCGGCTGCACGCCGGGTTGGTCACCGCGATCGTCGCGGTCATCGTCATGATCGCTGCGTTGTTCAGCCTGGCGGTGGCACTGAGTGGTGAGGGAACGCATCGCACGCCGCCGGGTCAGGGCGGTAACGGAAGGATCGCTCCGCACAGCGGATCAGCGACCGGATCCAGCCAGCACGCGACTGGCCAACCTGGCAAGAGCCCTTTGGGCAGTGTTGCTTTGGCGTCGAGCACCAGATCGCTGGCGGCCGGCGGCACTACCACGGTCAATCTGGTGGATGGAATCAGCATGACGGTGGCCCCCGGCTGGAAAGTCACCCGCCAAGCTCAGCAGTCCGCCGACCTCATCTACAGCGACCAGAGCGCGGGCGTGTTCGTCAACGCGGGCACCGCGAACACGCCGGACATCGGCCAAGAAGCAACATTCCTGATCTCTCACAATATTCAGAGCTCCGGATTGACCAATGTGCAGCAGTACCCGGCGCCGGCGCAGCCGTTGCACGGCAAAAACTTTCATCAGTTGCTGGAGATCGACTACACCGCTGACATCCAAACCAACCAGGGCACCGGCGAGATCTACGGTGGTTGGGTGACGATGTATAACGCGACGACCAACATGTCCAGCCTCTTCAATCTCTACGCCGACAGTCCGGCCGAGTTCAAAACGGCGTTGCAAAGTGCGGCGCAAATGATGGGGTCGATGGATTAGCGATCCGGTTAGCGCGCGGATCATCCGATACTTTGCGGATCAAGATTCCCACGCCCTCACCCAGGCCGAAACTCTTTCGCTCAAGGCTGCAGGCGAGCCCGAGCCCGTCATGTCGATCACGGTGACCATAACAAGTAACGGCTTGTCGAGCCCGACGGCAATTCCAGCTTCGAGGTGATTCCAGGGCGGCCCGAAAACGACAATCGGTACGCAGGACCGTGTCTTCTTCGCGACGTCAGACATGGGCGCGCTTCTGCCGTAAGCCGGCGGCAGCAATCGAACAGCTTCGAACCCAGCGCCCTGAAGGCCGATCAAGACCTGATCGAATGCAATCTGATCGACTTTGTCGAGACGGGATGGGGCGCTGATGAATACCTTGTGTTTCTCGCCGATTTTTGCGTGAAAATCGGCTGTCATCGGGCGGAGGGTCGGGGCCGCGGTATCGCCCATCCACAAGGTGATCGGAGATCGCGGTCGGGATCTGATGAGCATTGTCGAATTTGGCGTCCGAGAGCAGCACGCCCTTGGAGGAGGCGCCGCGGATATCGGCACCACGAAGATCGGCTTCCCTACGGTCGGATTCGTCCAGAACCGTGCCCTGCAGCTGCGCCTCGCGGAAACGGCCTTTCGACGGATCGCTCGACGAAGCGATGCCGAAGAATCGCCGCGTGAGTGCCGCGTTGGCAGGGCGCTCGACTTCTGACTCCCGGGGCCCAGTCCCTTCACCACCTCGGACAAGGCACGTTCGACCGCCTCTTGCTTTTCTCGCCGGGTTCGAGATCTCGGATATTGGCCCAGGCCTAGCACCGTGGCAGAAGTGCGACTAGCGCGGAAACCGAGACTTAGCCGTCCTGGATTGGTTCCGTTCACTGGCAACGATAAAGCAGTCGCCGCGCGGGAGTTCCCCGAACAGCGATGTCGTCGTGTGCCGACGTGCTGGCGATTAGTCGAAGCGGAGCCATCCGACCAGCATCAGGACGGTTACGGTTGTGGTCA
>CAWBSW010000058.1:0-18156 GCA_963791535.1 uncultured Actinomycetota bacterium
CATCACCGACGAATTCGGTTTGACGACGCGGCAACAGGAGCTGGTGATCGACCGCGGTGGTACTCGGCGAAATCGCCGGAGCGTTGGGCGCGGGCGTGCTGGCCAATCTGATCGGGCGGCGCTGGTCGATGGTGCTGGTGGCGGTCGGCTATGCGGTGTTCGCGCTGCTGGGCGCGACCTCGGAGTCGGTGCCCATGCTGCTGGCGGCTCGACTGTTGCTGGGTCTGACGATTGGGGTGTCCGTCGTCGTGGTCCCGGTGTTCGTGGCCGAATCCGCGCCGGCGAACGTGCGCGGTTCGCTGGTCGGCTACCAGGTCGCAACGGTTTTCGGCATCATCGTCGGCTACCTGGCCTGCTACCTGCTGGCGGATTCGCGCGACTGGCGCTGGATGCTGGGGCTGGCCGCCGTGCCGGCAACGTTGGTCGCGCTGCTGTTGCTGCGGATGCCCGATACCGCGCGGTGGTACGTGCTCAAAGGCCGGGTTGCCGAGGCGCGGCGGGTGCTGCAACAGGTGGAGCCCGATAGTGACGTGGAACGTGAACTCGCCGAGATCGGCGCTGCGTTGCGGGAAGAAAGCGGCGGTAGCTTCTTGGAGATGCTGCGCCGGCCGTACCTGCGCGCCACGGTCTCCGTCGTCGCGCTGGGTTTTTTCATCCAGATCACCGGCGTCAACGCGATCGTCTACTACAGCCCCCGACTGTTCGGCGCGATGGGGTTCCGCGGCAACTTCGCGCTGCTTGTGCTTCCGGCGCTGGTTCAGGCCGCTGCGCTGGCCGCCGTGCTGGTCTCGGTGGTTCTGGTGGACCGGCTGGGCCGGCGCCCGGTTCTGCTGTCCGGGATCGGTGCGATGATCGCCGCCGACGTGGTGCTTGTCGTCGTGTTCGCCGCGCATTCGCCCGCGATGTTCGGTTTCGTAGGCGTGCTGCTGTTCACGATGGGGTTCACCTTCGGCTTCGGCGCGCTGGTATGGGTCTATGCCGGTGAGAGTTTCCCGTCCCGGTTACGGTCGATGGGGTCGAGTGCGATGCTGACCGCCAATCTTGCGGCCAATGCCATTGTTGCCGGCGCATTTCTGACCGTGCTGCATTCGCTAGGCGGTGCAGGCACTTTCGCCGTGTTCGGCGTTTTCGCGGTGGCCGGCTTCGCGTTCGTCTACCGGCTCGCTCCCGAGACCAAAGGCCGGCAACTCGAAGAGATCCGGCACTTCTGGGAGAATGACGGGCATTGGCCTGAGGAATTGGCAAGCGCTGCAACGGATGTACAGGCATGTCACTGATCTCCGCCGGCACTGTCGTGCTCGAGCAAGGCCCCTGCCGACCCGGTTGGGTGCAAACCTCGGCCGGACGGATCGTGGGCTGCGGGTCCGGCCTGCCGCCCCGGCAGCCCGATGTCGACATGGCTGATGCGCTGGTCGTGCCCGGTTTCGTCGACATCCATGTGCACGGTGGCGGCGGCGCGTCATACACCGACGGCAACGGCGCAGATATTCTGCACGCGGCGATGTTTCACCGCAGGCATGGCACGACCACCAGCCTGGCCAGCCTGGTCACGGCGTCGCCCGTCGAGCTTCTCACGGCGGTACGCGCGCTCGCCGATTCGACCCGCGCGGGCACCGTCGCCGGTGTCCACCTCGAGGGCCCCTGGCTGAGCGCGGCGTACTGCGGGGCACACGATCCTCGGCAGCTGCGCGACCCGGAACCCGCCGAGATCGACGCCCTGCTGGCCGCTGGCGGCGGCGCGATCCGGATGGTCACGCTGGCACCCGAACGCGCCGGCAGCAGCGATGCGATTTCCCGCTTCATCGACGCCGGAGTGGTTGTCGCCGTTGGGCATACCAACGCCACTTACGAGCAGACCCGCCGTGCCGTCGAGCTCGGCGCGACGGTCGGCACCCATTTATTCAACGCAATGAGGCCAGTGCACCACCGTGAGCCCGGACCCGCGTTGGCCTTGCTGGAGGATGCTCGGGTGACCGTCGAGTTGATCGCCGACGGCGTGCACGTCCACCCCGCAATGCAACGAGCGGCGATCGAGGCGGCGGGAGCCGACCGGGTGTCGTTGGTCACCGATGCCACCGCGGCGGCGGGACTGGGCGACGGCGAATTTCGGCTCGGGGCAGTGCAAATCGATGTCGTCGAGCAGGTGGCGCGCGTGCGTGGGACTTCGACGATCGCCGGGAGCACCGCGACGATGGATCAGCTCTTCCGCGCCGCGGTCGGCCTCGGCTCAGACCGGGACGCGGCGCTGGCCGCCGCGGTGCAGATGACCGCGACGACGCCGGCCCGGACGCTCGGCCTCGACAACGTCGGCAGCTTGCGCGCCGGCGCTGACGCCAATCTTGTTGTCCTGGACCGAGATCTACAGGTCACCGGTGTCATGGTCGAGGGGGAATGGGCGTCCACGCCGAAACCCGGGGAATCCAGGCCGGGACGTTTTGCCGGTAGTTGACGTAGTCGCTGCCATAGCGCGCAGCGAGGTGGGGTTCTTCCCAGAACCGGATGAAAGTCGCAAGGCACGCGAAGAAGATCGCGAACCACAGCAGCAGCCAACCCGACGCCGCGACAGCCGCCTCCCCGAGCAGGATGGCGAGCACGCCGCTGATCATCGGGTTACGCACATGCCGGTACGGGCCCACTACGACGAGGTGGGTCGGCTCTCCGAGAAGCTTGCCCACGCCGAGCGTTCCCTTGCCGATCTCGGTCGAACAGCAGCACCGTCCAGACCAGCATGCCCAACCCGACGGCGATCAGCACGCTGCCGATCGCCACCAGGCCCGCGATCAGCGGCGAACCGTAGTTCGGCAGGTGCACGTGAGGCCAATCCAGGATCAGCGCCGGTATCAGCAGCGTCATGGTGACCGGGGCGATCAGGACCGAGATCAGGTGCCGCCACCACAGCCGCCGTTCATGCGTTTCCGCAACCATCTCGAGCTCCCTTCTGACTAATACTTCAACCCTCGTTGAAGAACCACGCTACGCCGCCGACAGACCTAACGTCAACGTGCGCTGAAGTATGCTTTCGTGCATGTCAGAGGTCCGGCGTCCGGGCCGGTGGCGCACCGGCCAGCAGAACCGGCAGCGGATCATCGATGTCGCACGCGAACGTTTCATGCGCGACGGCTACGAACGAGCCACCGTCCGGGCGATCGCCACGGAGGCCGGCGTGGATGTCGCGATGGTCTATTACTTCTTCGGCAGCAAGGAGGGCTTGTTCAGCGCGTCGACGCTGACCGGTCCCGAGCATCCGCTGCATCAGTTGGCCACGCTGCTCGACGAGGGTCCCGACGACGTCGGCCCGCGGCTGGTGCGCCGTTTTCTCGAGCACTGGGACCATGGCGGCGTCTTCGAGCCGTTCCTGACGCTGTGGCGGTCGGCGGCTATCCAGCCCCAGGCGCGAGAGGTGCTGCACGACTCGCTCGCCGGACCCGTCGCCCAGCGAATCTCCGCGGAGTTCGGGGTCACCGATGCGGAGTTACGGGTCGAACTGGTGGCCAGCCATTTAGCCGGGTTGGCTTTCGCCCGTTACCAACTCAAGCTCGAGCCGATCGCGTCAACCCCTGTCGATGACCTGGTCGCGTGGATGGGGCCAACGTTGCAGCGCTACCTGACCGGCGACTAGACGACGCCGTCAGGTAGCGCTGTAACAGCGTCACGCCGATGCCGGATGGTCTGCGGTCTCCTCGGCCCGCCCGAACAGGAATGGATAAGCGATACCGGCGATCGCTCCGCCGATCAGCGGCGCCAGCCAGAACACCCACAGCTGTTGCGGTGCGCCGTCGCCGTTGAAGAATGCGACAGCGGTGGACCGGGCCGGGTTGACTGACGTGTTCGAGATCGGGATCGCGACCAGGTGGATGCCCGTCAGTGTCAGCCCGATCGCCAAGCCGGCGAAGCCTTTTGGCGCCCGGGCGTCGGTCGATCCGAGGATGACGAACAGGAACATCGCCGTCAGGACGATCTCGGCGAGAATGACTGCACCCAGTGAGTAACCACCGGGTGAGTGTTCGCCGTAGCCGTTGGCCGCCAGGTGCCCGGTAGCGATAAAACCGGGCCTGCCGAAGGCGATGTAGTAGATCACCACCGCCGCGAGCAGTCCACCGATCACCTGGACAATCCAGTACGCCGGCAGGACTTTCCATTCCACCCGGCGAGCCAATGCCGCACCCAGCGTGACGGCGGGGTTGAAATGCCCGCCGGAGATCGTTCCGAATGCGTACACGCCAACCAGTACGGTCAGACCGAAGGCGAACGCCACGCCAAGGTAGCCGATACCCAGCGGGTATAGATCGGCGGCGTGAGCCTTCGCCGAGAAAATCGCACTGCCGCAGCCACCGAGCACCAGCCAGAAGGTGCCGATCGTTTCCGCTGCGAGTTTGTGGAACAGGTTTGGTTCCGACATCGCCTACCCGCCTTTGCGTAGAGCAACCATTCGTGCTCATGAGGGTGACACGGCTTCACGCAGACGCGCCCTGTCGTGGCCAAATCGTTTCGGGATAGAGACAACTGTGACGTTGAGTGCGTGACCTACCCTTTATTTCGTCGAACGATTCGGGAAAGACCCAGTGCCCCAATCGGCGCCCACTGCCGCAGCGGTCAACGCCTGCCGTACGTTGAGATCCTCGCGAAGATGCACCCTGGTCGTGATCACCGCCGGCTCAGGCGGTTCGACGGGCGCCGCCAGCAGGTTCTCCGTCGTCGTCGCCGCCCACGCGGTCGCGTACAGCAGCAGCCGCGCGGTGATGTACGCAAACACCATCAGGCCCAGCACCGGCCCGAAGGTGGCACCCGCCGGGCTACGCAACACGGACTTCAGGTAGATCGACGCGACCAACTTGAACAATTCAAAGCCGATTGCCGCGATCAGTGCAGCCCGCATCGAGCTGGCGAAGCTGACCGGCTGTCTGGGCAATCGGGCGATCATCCAGGTGAACACCAACCACGACACCAGCAATGACACCAGCAACGACCCCCCGCGAAGGATCGCGTCCAGCACCGGCGCATTGTGAATACCCAGCCACCCCAACACCTTGCCCATCGGCGCCGCGGCGGCCAGCGCGCTGAGCGCGAGCGTGGCGAGGATCGCCACGAACGACGTAACCATCGTCACCAGATCGGAGAACTTGGTCCGGATGTATCCGCGCGACCCGGCGCCCTGTCGCCACATTTCGCTCAGCGCCAACCGAAGATTGCTCATCCAGTTCAGGCCGACCCATGCTGCGACGGCCAAGCCGATGACCCCGACCGACGCCCGCGAAGCGATCGCCGAGTTCATCAGCTCGACCACTTGCTGACCGAGTGCGCCCGGCACCGCGACCCTGACTTTCTTGTCGATCCCCGTCAGCACATCGGGCCGACGCGCCAGCAGGAATCCGCCGACGCTGAAACCAACCATCAGCAAAGGGAATAACGCGAAGATCGTGTAGTAGGTCAGCCCGGCCGCGAAGAAACTGCCCTTGGATTCTTCGTATCGGTCGTTGGCCCGCATCGCATGGTCGAACCATCCGAACCGCGCCCGCAGCCTATCCAGGATGCCTGGTTTGGCCGGTTCACTCATTACCACCCACTACGGACGTTTTGGCAAGAACCCTAGCCGGTCATAGACCCGGTCGACCGTTTTTGCGGCCACGTCCTCGGCCCGTGCCGCCCCGGCTGCCAGGATAGCCTCCAATTCGGCTGGATCCGTGAGTAACTCGTCGACCCGGGCCTTGATCGGTGTCACGAACTCGACGACGGCCTCGGCGGTGTCCTTCTTCAGATCGCCGTAGCCGCGCCCGGCATACTGTCGCACCAACGCATCGATTTCGACACCGGTAACCGCGGACTGGATGCTCAGCAAGTTCGACACGCCAGCTTTGGCATCCGGGTCGTATCGGATCTCGCGTTCGCTGTCGGTTACAGCGGAGCGAATCTTCTTGGCGGACACCGACGGAGCGTCGAGGAGACTGATCAGACCGGCATCGGTGGCTGCCGACTTGCTCATCTTCGACGATGGGTCTTGCAGGTCGTAGATCTTCGCGGTGACCTCGGGAATGAGTAGCTCGGGAACCACGAACGTGTCCGGGAACCGGCTGTTGAACCGCTGCGCGACGTCACGGGCCAGCTCCAGATGCTGACGCTGGTCTTCACCGACCGGCACCAGTTCGGCGTCGTAGGCCAGCACGTCGGCGGCCTGCAGCACCGGGTAGGTGAACAGGCCGACCGTCGTCGCGTCGCTACCCTGGCGCGTCGATTTGTCTTTGAACTGCGTCATGCGCGAAGCCTGGCCGAAACCGGTGAAACAACCCAGCACCCATGCCAGCTGGGTGTGCGCAGCCACGTGGCTCTGCACGAAGATGGTGCTGCGGCCGGGGTCGATCCCCAGCGCCAGATACTGCGCGGCGGTCGCCAGGGTCCGGCGCCGCAGCACGTCGGGATCCTGCGGGACGGTGATGGCGTGCAGGTCGACGACACAGAAGAACGCGTCGTAGTCGTCCTGCAGCTGGGCCCACTGCGTGACGGCGCCCAGCGCATTTCCGAGGTGCAGTGAGTCGGAGGTGGGCTGCACGCCGGAGAAGACCCGGCGAGATCCGGCGTTACTCATTGCCGCCGCTCCTCTGCCCCGCAAGCGGGAGGTGCCCCCACATCGCTCTCCTGCTCTGCATCGTCGCTGGCGTGGTGCTCATGATGACTCAATCTTTTCACGCCGACACCGCGCCATAGGACACGGTCACCGTCTTCCCACACATCTCGCGATGCAAAGCGCCATGGCAGCGGCGTCTTCAAATCGGCTGGATGCCTGAGTACATCAACCCGCCCGGGTCGTACTGTTGACGAACGGCGTTGAGCTGCGACAGATTTCCGCCGAAATACCGCGACGCCGTACTGCCCAGCTCGACGTAGTTGACGTAGCCGCCAACGGAATTGGCCCCCATCGCCTGGTGCGCCGCTACCAGCCACGCATCCCCGACGTCAACCGTGTTCGGCGGCGACGGCTCTGAGTACCACTGAATAGACGCCGCCTGCCGCCGCCACGGGAACGCGGTGCCCCCGGGGTCTACGTCATTCACCGCTCCAGACAGCGACTCGATCACCGCCGCCGCCGGGCCCGCATCCTGAGGCCACGCTGTTGCCGCGGCTACGATGGCTTGCGCTGCGGATGGCGTCATCTCCCCGACAATGTCCGAGCCCGCAACGAAAACGCGCGGATGCCATGCCTGGTCGCCACCTTCGAAGTAATGGACGAAGTCCATACGGCTCAACGTTTGGTTTGTGTTGCTGGTGGGCTGCACACCGATAGCGGCGATGATGTCGCCTGCTCGACCCAGCCCGTCGCCCGGGGGTGTCGCCAACGTAACGCTGCACCCCGGCGAAGCCTGGCCCGCCGTTACGTTGACCATGCCCCAGATTGCCCGGTCGGCGCTGCTCAGCCACTGATTCCAACCGAGGATGACTTGCTCAGCCGAACCCGCAGGGAATACCAGGTAAACGACATCACGGTCGGTGGTGGGGAATGTGCGCAACGTAAACGAGGTAACCACACCGAAATTGCCGCCTCCGCCGCCCCGCAACGCCCAATACAGATCGGCATTGTCGGTTGCTGTTGCGGTGATCGCGTCGCCGCTGGGCAAGACGACGGACGCTGACACCAGCGCGTCACACGTCAGACCCCACTGTCGGGCATCAGAACCAAGCCCGCCACCCAGGGTCAAACCGGCGATCCCGACCGTCGGACAGCTGCCGCTCGGGATCAATTGTCCTTGTGCGGCCAGTGTGGTCTGCACCGAATCCAGATCTGCCGCAGCCGGAATCGTCACGAGACCGCTCTTGTCGTCGTAGGTGCTCCCGCCCGGCAGCTGACGCAAGTCGACGACCATGACGCCATTTGCCGCCGAGGCACCGATATAGGAATGTCCGCCGCTACGCGCGGCAATTTGGAGGCCGTTCTGCGCAGCGAACGCAACAGCCTGCTGCACGTCGCCGGTGGATTGCACCGTGACGACGGCAGCCGGTGTCGAGTTGTCGAAGCGGGAGTTGAAGAGGCTCTTCGCGCCGGCGTAGTCAGCGCTTGACGGCAGCGTGACTTGGCCCTGGATGCTCTCGCCGAGGGCACCCCAGTCTGGTGCGTCTGCCAATGCCTGCGGCTCGGGCGAGTCCGTTTCTCCGCATGATCCCAAGAGCAAACCGGCGACTGCCCCGAGCCCGCCACGCAAAAAGACCTGGCGTGAGATGTCCGGCGTCATGGCCGGATCCTAAGTCTGGATGCTGCGACACTGGCGTCGGTCCGCGAACGGCGCTTCTTGCGGTACCGGTGGTATCACCTTTAGTGTCGGCTGCATGACGACGCGCGCGCCCATCCATCTCGGGTCCGGCGAACCGGTGCTGCTGCTGCACCCGTTCCTGATGTCGCAGCTGGTCTGGAAAGACGTGGCCCCGCAGCTGGCCGGCACCGGCCGCTATGAAGTGTTCGCCCCGACGATGGCCGGCCACAACGGCGGCCCGCGCGCCGGCACCTGGTTTCTGAGCTCGGCGGTGCTGGCCGACCACGTCGAACGGCAACTCGACCAGCTGGGCTGGAGCACCTGCCACATCGTGGGCAACTCACTGGGCGGCTGGGTGGCCTTCGAGCTGGAACGCCGCGGGCGGGCGCGCACCGTCACCGGCATCGCGCCGGCTGGTGGCTGGCATCGCTGGAGCCCGACAAAGTTCGAGGTGATCGCCAAGTTCGTCGGTGGTATGCCGGTCTGGGTGCTAGCCCATTTGCTCGGGCAGCGCCTGTTGCGGCTACCGCTCAGCCGCCGGATCGGCACCCTGCCCATTAGCGCATCTCCGGAGGGCATCAGCGAGCCCGAACTCATCGGCGTCATCGATGACCTGAAGCATTGCCCGGCGTACTTTCAGCTGCTGGTCAAGTCGCTGCTACTGCCTGGCCTGGTGGAGTTGACCCAAACTGGCGTTCCCACCCACCTTGTGCTCTGCGAGAAAGACCGGGTCGTGCCCCCGGGCAAGTTCAGCGGGCACTTCATCGACCATCTGCCCCCCGAGACCAAGATCACAACACTCACCGGCGTCGGCCACATTCCGATGTTCGAGGCACCGGGACGGGTCACCGAAGTCATCACCAGCTTCCTCGACGAGCACACTCCGCCGGTCCGGGCGGTCAACTCGCCGGCCAGCTAATCGGCGAGCGCCTTATCCAGGTTCTCGGCGATCGTGTTCAGGAACTCCTCGCTGGTCTGCCAGTTCTGATCCGGGCCGACCAGTAGGGCCAGGTCCTTGGTCATCTGACCGTCTTCGACCGTCGCGACGACGACCTCTTCCAGCTTCTCCGCGAATTCGCTCACCGCGGGCGTGTTGTCCAGCTTGCCGCGGTGCTCGAGCCCGCGCGTCCAGGCGTAGATCGAGGCGATTGGATTGGTGGAGGTGGGCTTGCCCTCCTGATACTGGCGGAAATGCCGGGTGACAGTGCCATGGGCGGCTTCGGCCTCCACCGTCTTGCCGTCCGCGGTCGTCAACACCGACGTCATCAAGCCCAATGAGCCGTACCCCTGTGCGACCGCGTCGGACTGAACGTCGCCGTCGTAGTTCTTGCACGCCCACACGTAACCGCCTTCCCACTTGAGGCACGACGCGACCATGTCGTCGATCAGCCGGTGCTCGTAGGTCAGCCCGGCCTCCTCGAACTTGTCCTTGAACTCCTCGTCGTAGATCCGCTGAAACTCGTCTTTGAACATCCCGTCATAGGCCTTGAGGATGGTGTTCTTCGTCGACAGATACACCGGGTAGTTCTCTTTGAGGCCATAGGCGAACGACGTGCGCGCGAAATCCTGAATCGAATCCTTGAAGTTGTACATCCCCATCACGACGCCGCCGTCTTCGGGAATGGACACCATCTTCTGCACGATCGGCTCGCTGCCGTCGTCCGGGGTGAAGGTCAGTGTGACGGTCCCGGGCAGGTCGACCTTGAAGTTCGTGGCACGGTACTGGTCGCCAAAAGCGTGGCGGCCGATAATAATCGGCTTCTTCCATCCCGGAACCAGCCGCGGCACATTCGAGATGATGATCGGCTCGCGGAAAATTGTGCCGCCCAGAATGTTTCGGATCGTTCCATTGGGCGAAGACCACATGGTCTTGAGGTTGAACTCCTTGACCCGGGCCTCGTCGGGGGTGATCGTGGCGCACTTGACGCCGACGCCGTGCTTCTTGATGGCGTACGCCGAGTCGATCGTCACCTGGTCGTCGGTGGCATCGCGGTGCTCGATGCCCAGGTCGTAATAGTCCAGTTTGATATCGAGGTGCGGAAGGATCAGCATGTCCTTGATCCACTTCCAGATGACCCGCGTCATCTCGTCGCCGTCGAGCTCTACGACCGTGCCTTCCACTTTGATCTTTCCACCGCTGGACATGCAGCCCAGACTACAAGGCCGGTCCAGCGGACAAGAACCTCAAGCCATTCGGATCGGTTGGCCGAGTCGCCGGCCCAGGCAATGTAGCCGTCGGGTCGCACCAGCACCGCCGGCCCGGGATCGGCGCGCTCCGCTTGGTGCAGGTCGATCACATCGACGGGAGGCCTGCCGTTCTCACGAATCAGCACGAAGCCGGGCTCGCGCTGCAGCTCGGTGAGACGGTCTTGCATCAGCGGAATCTGCGTTGCCCGGGTGCCCACCATCGCGCTCTCGTCTGCCCGGTGGGGATAGCGCAGTGTCGTGCCCGCGAAGCTCCCTGCCACCTCGTCGCGTATCCGGGGGATATGAAGAAGCCTGGGCACCAGTAGATTTCGCAATCCACGGGCGATCCGCGGGTGCAGGGTAACGCCGCGCGCCATCATGCCCGATTGCAGCAGGACCCGTTTTCCGATCGGATGGCGCTCGCCCTGATAGCTGTCCAGCACGGTGTCGTCCGCACCATCGAGCACCGCGTCGATCTTCCAAGCGAGGTTCGCCGCGTCCTGGATGCCGGTGTTCATGCCCTGGCCGCCCATCGGCGAGTGGACGTGTGCGGCGTCTCCGGCCAAGAACACCCGACCATGCCGATATTGCGTGATTTGTCGTTCGTCGCAATGGAATCGGGACTTCCACCCAACATCGAGCACCCCGAGGTCGGCGTTCATCGCCCGGGTGAGGACCCCGACGATCTCGTCGGCGTCTACCGGCTGGGTGTCGGGAGCCTGGTTGTTGCGGTCCCACACCATCGCGCGATACCACGAACCTTCTGCGTCGTGGCGGTGGTAGGGGGCCAGGAACGCGAACTCGTCGCGGGTACTGCCGAGTGTCAGGCCGCCGTCGGTAGGGCCATGCGCCAGCTTGACATCGGCGAGCACGATCGACGACAGAATCGTATTACCCGGGAAGTCGACACCAACGAGCGTGCGGACCGTGCTGTGCGCACCGTCGGCGCCGATCAAATACCTTGCCCGCCAGTAGGTTCGACGCCCATCCCGGTCGCCGTGTGGCCGCGCGGTGACGGTCACGCCGTCGGTGTCCTGATCGAGTCCGACAACTTCGATGCCACGCACGATCTCCGCCCCTTGCGCGACGGCGTAGGCCCCCAGCGCCCGGTCGACATTGGTCTGGGGGGTGATCATCGCGAACTGGTAGGGCGAATCGAGGTGCGTCAGGTCGATGCGCGCACCGCCGAAAATCGTGACGCCCGGCGCCTTGTGCGCGTGCGCAAGCAGGTCGTCGGCGATTCCGCGGGCATCCAGAACCTCGAGCGTGCGCGCCATGGTGGCGAACGCACGGCTGGACGGGTTGATCGCTGGCCAGCGCTCGAGCACGGCAACCGACCGACCCGCTCGCGCGAGGTCACCGGCCGCGGTCAGACCCGTCGGGCCGGCCCCGACGACCAGGACGTCGACCCGGTGGACGGGCATCAGGCCACCGCCTCCGGGTCGGGGTACCAACGACGAATGTCGTCGGCGGTGGCCACGGGTGCCTGATTGAAGACGAAGCGGCAACCGGGCTGGGTGACATGCGCGGCGTTGACGATGCACTCGAACAGCAGCGTGTTGGCGGCGACCAGCCGCACGCCGGCGCCGATGAGCACCGCGTCGTAGCGTTTGGCTTCCAGCCACCGAAGGGCTTTGTCGGCGCCCGCATCGCCGAAGTCGATGAGGCAGTTGTCGACGCGATAGCCGGCGGCGCGCAGCGCGGCCACGTTGTCATGGTTGGCGGCGCGCAGCTTCTCCTTCGCCAGGCCCGGGAATTGGGCGAAGTCGGGTGAGGAGTAGTCGATCACGTCCGGGTCGAGTCCGATTTGGATGGCGGTAACGGTCATGGTGGCGACCTCTCGGCATGAGTTCAACAACTGTTGAACTCGACGGTAGGCTTTTACCCCAGCCGTGTCAACAGTTGTTGAATACACTGTTGGCATGCCAGCGAAGGCGCGTGACGGACGCGATGGACAGGCCACCCGGGCGGTGATCCTGGACATCGCGCGATCGCAGTTCGGCAACCACGGCTTTGAACGCACGACGATCCGCTCGGTCGCATCGGAGGCCGGCGTCGATCCGGCGCTGGTCATGCACTACTTCGGCAGCAAGGCAGAGCTTTTCGCCGCCGCTTCCCGGTTCGACATCACGTTTCCGGATCTCTCGGATGTCGCACCCGACCGTGTTGCCGACGTGCTGTTGCCGATGTTCATCGGAGCCTGGGGGCCGCAGGGACCGTTTCTCCCGCTGCTGCGCGCCGCCGCGACGAATCGCGTCGCCGCGGAGGCCCTGCTTGAGGTTTTCGTCGACCAGGTGGCCCCGGCGCTATCCGCGGTCGTTCCCGATCACGCTGCCGAACGGGCCGCTCTGGTGGGATCCCAACTGCTCGGACTCGCGGTGGCTCGCTACATGCTCGGCGTCCCGCCTCTCGCCGGCATGGACGACGCCCTCCTCATCGAATGGTTGCGGCCGGTGCTGGCCCACTACCTGGCAGACCCGGCACCCTGACGCTGCTCCATGATCGTCAGCACCCGCTCGGCCCATCGAATGTTCTCTTGCTCGAACGAGATTCCGCGCATCAGGGTCAGGTAGGGGCCCACCCGCTTTGCCAAGGCCAGGTATTCGTCTTCGTCGAGGCCGTCGAGCATGCGAGCTCGCATCCGTTCATACCGTTGCAGTTTGGCTGTCGCCCATTGCAACCGTTCCACCGTGAAGTCGCGCACGGCCTGGGCGTTGCCGACATCAACGGCCAACACCTTGACCGCGAGTTCGTCGCGGATCACCGATGGCTTCGGCGCCCGGGAAGTGAACTGCTGGATAGCGTCGTAGCCCGCCTCGGTCAGCGAGTACATCCGCTTGTTGGGCCGGCGTTCTTGCTGGACGACTCGGGCCTGGATCAGGCCTTGCTCGGCCAGGCGTTCGAGTTCGCGGTACAACTGCTGCGGGGTGGCCATCCAGAAGTTCGCGACCGAGGCGTCGAAGCTCTTGGCCAGGTCGTAGCCCGAAGATTCGCCCTCGAGGAGGGCCGCCAACACCGCATCACGCACCGACATAGGACGATGGTAAAGCATCGGACTAATCAACAAAGTGATTAATCGCACTCTGGACTTCCGCGGCTCCAAGCTTTAGCGTCGGTCACACCTACTCAACAAAGTGACTATGCGAGGTGTCCGGTGAGTTCTAAGCATCCGTTCCGCAAGGCGGTCGAGGAGCGCGACGAGGCCAGCATCGCAGCGATGCTGGCCGACGACGTGGTGTTCACCAGCCCGGTGGCGTTCAAGCCCTATGTCGGCAAGCCGCTCACCGCGGCCATCCTCCGCGGCGTGTTGCGGGTCTTCGAGGACTTCCATTACGTCCGCGAGATCCATGACAGCAACAGCCGCGACCATGCGCTGGTGTTCGAGACGACCGTATCGGGCAAGAAGATCACCGGCTGCGACTTCCTGCACTTCAACGAGCAGGGTCTGATCGACCACTTCATGGTGATGGTCCGGCCGCTCTCGGGTGCGACGGCCCTGTCCGAGGCGATGGGCGCACAATTCGGTCGGATCCAGCAGGAGGCGCTGGAACTCGCCGAGCAGTTCAGTAGCGTGTAGGAGTGCCGAACATGCGGATCGGATTAGGCATCAACTACGCGGGCGGCTTCAAGGAGGTGGCCGCCGAGGTCGCCGACCTCGAACGCGCGGGGTGCGACATTGTCTTTGTCCCCGAGGCGTATTCGTTCGACGCGGTCAGCGGGTTGGGCTACCTGGCGGCCAGCACGGAACGCATCCAGCTGGCCTCGGGCATTTTGCAGCTGTACACCCGAACACCCACTCTGACCGCGATGACCGCGGCGGGCCTGGACTACGTCTCCGACGGCCGGTTCATCCTGGGTCTAGGTGCATCGGGTCCCCAGGTCATCGAGGGCTTCCACGGGGTGCCCTACGACGCCCCGATAGCGCGCACGCGCGAAGTGGTCGACATCTGCCGCCAGGTGTGGCGTCGCGAGACCCTGCAACACCAGGGCAAGTACTACACGATCCCGCTGCCCGCCGACCAGGGCACCGGACTTGGCAAACCACTCAAGCTCATCAATAAGCCTGTGCGGGAACGTATCCCGATATTGCTGGCCGCATTGGGGCCCAAGAATGTCGAGCTGGCCGCCGAGATCGCCGAGGGCTGGCAACCGATCTTCTATCTGCCGGAGAAGGCGCAGGACGTCTGGGGCAAGGCGCTGGCCGCCGGCCGGGCCGGCCGCGACCCGGCCCTGGGTGAGCTGGACATCTACGCCGGCCCGGCATTGGCCATCGGCGAAAACGTCGAGCCGCTAAGGGACTTCGTCAAACCACACCTGGCGCTCTACATCGGAGGCATGGGCGCCAAGGGCAAGAACTTCTATCACACGCTGGCCACCCGATATGGCTACGGTGCGCAGGCGGACCGCATCCAAGAGCTTTACCTGGCCGGCGACAAGGATGGCGCCGCCAAGGTGGTGCCCGACGAACTCGTGCGAGACATCTCGCTGATCGGCACACCCGGATTCGTCAAGGAACGTGTGGCGGCGTTCCGCGAGGCCGGGGTGACCACGTTGAACGTGGTACCGATCGCCGAAACGCCCGCCGACCGGGTCAAGCTCATCGAGACGCTTCGCAACCTGCTCGACTAGGCCCGCTGTGCATCCTCCAGCGCAGCGTTGAGGGTTTTGCTCGGCCGCATTACCGCGGTGGTGCAGGCGGTGTCTGGCGCGTAGTAACCGCCGATATCTACCGCCCGACCCTGCACTTCGGCGAGTTCGGCGACAATGGCGTCCTCGTTCTTGGTCAACGCATCGGCCAGCGGGGCAAAGTGTTTGCGCAACTCGTCATCATCGGTCTGCGCGGCCAGTTCCTGCGCCCAGTACATGGCCAGGTAGAACTGGCTGCCGCGGTTGTCGAGTTCACCGGTCTTGCGCGACGGGCTCTTGTTGTTGTCCAGCAGCTTGCCGATCGCGTTGTCGAGCGTCTTGCCCAGAATCTTGGCCCGCTCGTTACCGGTCTTGATCCCGATGTCTTCGAAACACGCTCCCAGCGCAAGGAATTCACCAAGTGAATCCCACCGTAGGTGGTTCTCCTCGACGAGTTGGTGGACGTGCTTAGGCGCTGAGCCACCGGCCCCCGTCTCGTACATTCCGCCGCCGGCCATCAGCGGCACGATGGACAGCATCTTGGCGCTGGTGCCCAGCTCCAGGATCGGAAACAGGTCGGTGAGGTAGTCGCGCAGGATGTTTCCGGTGGCGGCGATGGTGTCCTGCCCGCGCATCGCACGCTCGATCGTGTGCCGCATCGCTCGTTCCTGCGACATGGTCGAGATGTCGAGGCCCTCGGTGTCGTAGTCGGCCAGGTACGTGTTGACCTTCTTGCGCAGTTCGCTCTCGTGCGGACGCTCCTGGTCCAGCCAGAACACCACCGGCATGCCCGAGTTTCTCGCCCGGTCGACCGCCAGCTTGACCCAGTCGCGGATCGGCTCGTCCCGGACGATCGGCATGCGCCAGATATCGCCGTCTTCTACGTGTTGCGTCAGCAGGACTTCCCCGGTGTCGAGGTCGACGATGTTGGCGACGCCGTCCTCGGGGATCTCGAACGTCTTGTCGTGCGAGCCATACTCCTCGGCCTGCTGCGCCATCAGCCCGACGTTGGGGACCGTTCCCATCGTCGCCGGATCAAACTGGCCGTGCGTCTTACAGAAATTGATGATTTCCTGGTAGATACGGGAAAACGTGGACTCGGGGTTAACGGCCTTGGTGTCCTTCTGCCGCCCGTCGGCGCCGTACATCTTGCCGCCCGCACGGATCATCGCCGGCATCGACGCATCCACGATCACGTCACTGGGCGAATGAAAATTGGTAATTCCCTTGGCCGAGTCGACCATAGCCAGCTCGGGCCGGTGTTCGTGGCAGGCGTGCAGGTCGCGGATGATCTCGTCGTGTTGCGATGCGGGCAGCGACTCAATCTTGTTGTAGAGGTCGACCAATCCGTTGTTGACGTTGACGCCGAGTTCGTCGAAGAGCGCCTGGTGCTTGGCGAATGCCTCCTTGTAGAAGATCTTCACGGCGTGGCCGAACACGATCGGGTGCGAGACCTTCATCATGGTGGCCTTGACATGCAGCGAGAACATCACGCCGGTCTTGTAGGCGTCCTCCATCTGCGCCTCGTAGAACTCGCACAAAGCCTTGCGGCTCATGAACATGCTGTCGATGACGTCGCCATTCCGCAGCGACACCATGGGTTTGAGCACGATCGTCTTGCCGCTCTTGGTCTCCAACTCCATCTTCACGTTGCGCGCGCGGTCCAGCGTCATCGACTTCTCACCGTGATAAAAGTCGCCGCCGCGCATGGTCGCGACATGTGTGCGCGACGCCTGCGACCAATCCCCCATGCTGTGCGGATGCTTGCGCGCATACTCCTTGACCGCATGGGGCGCGCGGCGATCCGAATTACCCTGCCGCAGAACTGGATTCACGGCACTGCCAAGACATTTGGCATAGCGGTCGCGGATTTCCTTGTCCTCGTAGGTTTTCGGACTCTGCGGATAGTCCGGAATTTTGAATCCTTTGCCTTGCAGTTCCTTGACGGCGGCGACCAGCTGGGGCACCGACGCACTGATATTCGGCAGCTTGATGATGTTGGTGTCGGGCAGCTTCGCCAGCCGGCCAAGTTCGCCGAGGTTGTCCGGGACTTTCTGCTCGTCGGTCAGGTAGTCGGGGAACTCGGCCAGGATCCGTGCGGCCACCGAGATGTCGCTGGTCTTGATCTGGATGCCCGCGGGCTCGGCGAAGGCGCGCACGATCGGCAGGAAGGCACAAGTCGCCAGCAGCGGCGCCTCGTCGGTCAGCGTGTAGATGATGGTCGGCTGTTCGGCGCACACAGTTCTTCTCCCGGCGTCACTGTTCGGTCGGATTTCTTCACGTGCCTCGCGTTGTAACCCTGACCGCCAGTATCCCGTACCAGGGAATCGGCGGCCATCAAGGGGTACGCCGGCAAATCCCCGCTCGGCCGCGGGGCAGTGGCACAAAGTCGGCAACGTGCGATAGGCTTCCGGCAGGTCATGAGCGCCAGCGTCAAGCCCCGGCTTGCTGGCCGGCAACCCTCCAACCGCGGTGGGGTGCCCCGGGTGATGACCAGGTTGAGTAGCCAAAACCGGCTACGTCGGCAAGCGCGGGTCCGTGGTGACGGGCCCCCCGAGTAGACAGGGAAACCTGATGCGCACCTATTGGGGCTGGCCCATCGTGCGTCGCAGTTGCTGACCGCATCGTGCCGGTCGACGTCTAGGACCTCCAGACGGCGTCCCGCGCACCTGCGAGCACTCGACCCACCCGACTTCCTTCCCAGAAAGCAACCCACGGTGAGTTCCGAAACCAACCCTGAAAGCGACACTGATCCGACCGCGCACTGGTCGTTCGAGACCAAGCAGATCCACGCAGGTCAGCAGCCGGACCCGACCACCAACGCCCGCGCCCTGCCCATCTACCAGACCACGTCCTACGTGTTCGACGACACCGCGCACGCCGCGGCGCTGTTCGGGCTGGAAGTCCCGGGCAACATCTACACCCGGATCGGCAACCCGACCACCGACGTCGTCGAACAGCGCATCGCCGCGCTGGAAGGCGGCGTGGCCGCGCTGTTCCTGTCCTCCGGGCAAGCCGCCGAGACGTTCGCGATTTTGAACCTGGCCGCCTCCGGCGACCACATCGTGTCCAGCCCGCGGCTCTACGGCGGCACCTACAACCTTTT
>CAWBSW010000059.1:0-35410 GCA_963791535.1 uncultured Actinomycetota bacterium
TTGAGTAGGTGTGGTTGACGCTAGAGGGCCTGGAGCCGCGGAAGTCTAGAGTGCGATTAATCACTTTGTTGATTAGTCAGATGCTCTTACCATGCGTCCTATGTCGGTGCGTGATGCGGTGTTAGCCGCCCTCCTCGAGGGCGAGTCTTCTGGCTACGACCTGGCCAGGGCTTCGACGCCTCGGTCGCGAACTTCTGGATGGCCACCCCGCAGCAGTTGTACCGCGAACTCGAACGTCTTGCCGAGCAAGGCCTGATCCAGGCACGAGTGGTGCCCAGCAACGTCGACCCAACAAGCGGATGTTCTCGCTGACCGAGGCGGGCTGCGACGCGATCCGCGAGTTCACTCCCGGGCGTCTCCGAAGCCCTCGGTGATCCGCGACGAGCTGATGGTGAAGGTGCCAGGCCGTCGATGTCGGTGACGCGGCGGCCGTCCGCGACTTCACGCCGAACGATGGCAATGGGCCGACGGCCAAACTGCAACGGTATGAGCGGCTGCGTCACTCGACATGCTCGACGGCCTCGACGAAGACGGAATACCTGGCCACGGCACAGCGGGTAGGCCCCTACCTGACCCTGATGCGGGGGATCTCGTTCGAGAAGAGAACATCGATGGGGTGAGCGGGTGCTGGACGGTCCTCGAGCAGCGTCAGGGCGCGGGGTCTGCCAGGTAGTGGGCGAGCACCGGGCGCAGCCATTCGATGAGGTGGGCGTCGTCCATACCGGCGAGTGGCGGGACACCCAGGATGTAGCGAGCGACGGCGAGGCCCAGCAGTTGCGGATCCCACCAGGGCGGCCCGCTCGGCAGCATGATCGGGCGCGACCGCGGATAGTGCCGGGGCCACTTGGTCGACGAAAACTTGGAGCAGGGCATCTGCGGCAACGCGATTCGTCGCGGCCGCGCGCGCAGCAGCGGGAGAAACGGTCCCTGCGGTCCCCAAACGGTGATGAACAGCGGCAGCAGGACGTCGGCAATACGGTCAGGCGCGACATCCGAGAGATCGGGAAACGTGATGTCGAATCGGGAGGCCGCGGCGAACAGTTCTGCCTTGCTGCCGAAGTAGTGCATGACGAGCGCCGGATCGACGCCGGCCTGCGATGCGACCGAACGGATGGTCGTGCGTTCAAAACCGTGGCTCCCGAACTGCGATCGTGCGGTGTCCAGGATCGCTGCCCGGGTGGCCTGTCCATCGCGTCCCTCACGCGCCTTCGATGGCATGCCAATAGTGTATTCAACAACTGTTGACACAGCTGGGGCAACAGCCTACCGTCGAGTTCAACAGTTGTTGAACTCATGACGAGAGGTCGTCATCATGACCGTTACCGCCATTCAGATCGGACTCGACCCGGACGTGATCGACTACTCGTCGCCCGACTTCGCCCAATTTCCGGGCCTGTCGAAGGAGAGGCTGCGCGCCGCCAATGAGGAGAACGTGGCCGGGCTGCGCGCCGCCGGCTATCGCGTCGACAACTGCCTCATCGACTTCGGCGATGCGGGCGCCGACAAAGCCCGCCGGTGGCTGGAGGCCAAACGCTACGACGCGGTGCTCATCGGCGCCGGCGTGCGACTGGTCGCCGTCAACACGCTGCTGTTCGAGTCGATCGTCAACGCCGCGCATGCGGCCCAGCCCGGTTGCCGCTTCGTGTTCAATCAGGCGCCGTCGCCACCCCCGACGACATTCGTCGTTGGTACCCGAACCCGGAGGCGGTGGCGTGATGCCCGTTCACGAGGTTGACGTCCTCGTCGTCGGCGCCGGCCCGACCGGGCTGACCGCCGCCGGTGACCTCGCGCGAGCGGGCCGCTCGGTCGCCGTGCTCGAGCGCTGGCCCGCGATCAACCCGTCCAGTCGTGCGTTCGCCACCATGGCGCGCACGCTGGAGGTCTTCGACGCCCGCGGAATCGCCGACGATCTGCTCGCGCACGCGCACAAGGCGCCGGGCGTCACGATTTTCGGCGGCGCCCGCATCGACCTCACGCACCTCGACTCGCCCTACCAGTTCGCGATGATCACCCCCCAGACCAATGTCGACCGGGCGCTGGGCGGCTACGCCGTCGCGCAAGGGGCCCAGATCCTGCGCGGCATCGAGGTCGTCGCGCTCGATCAAGACGCCGACGGCGTGACCGTCACCGCGCAGCCGCAAGGCGACCACGTAGATCGTCGAACCTACTGGCGGGCAAAGTATTTGATCGGTGCCGACGGGGCGCACAGCACGGTCCGCGCGTTGATAGGTGCCGACTTTCCGGGTAAGACGATCTTGTCGTCGATCGTGCTCGCCGATGTCAAGCTGGCGCACGGGCCTACCGACGGCGGCCTGACGCTGGGTAGCACCCGCGACGAGTTCGCGTTCTTGGCCCCCTACGACCGCCACGACCAGACGGTTCGTGGTACCGCGCGATGGTGTGGGACCGCAACAATCAGGTTCCCGACACCCAGCCGGTGGACCCCGACGAGATCGTCGGGGTTCTCACGCGGGCGATGAAGGCCGACCTCGGGGTGCTCGAAGTCGGATGGAAGTCCCGATTCCATTGCGACGAACGACAAGTCGAGCAATATCGGCATGGTCGGGTGTTCCTGGCCGGAGACGCGGCACACGTCCACTCGCCGATGGGCGGTCAGGGCATGAACACCGGCATCCAGGACGCGGCGAACCTCGCGTGGAAGATCGACGCGGTGCTCGATGGTGCGGACGACGCCGTGCTGGACAGCTACCAGGACGAGCGCCATCCGATCGGCAAGCGGGTCTTGCTGCAGTCCGGCCTGATGGCGCGCGGCGTCACCCTTCACCCGCGGATCGCGCGGGGTTTGCGAAACCTGCTGGTGCCCAGGCTTCTTCGTGTCCCCCGGGTGCGTGACGAGGTGGCAGGGAGCTTCGCGGGCACGACGCTGCGCTATGCCCACCGGGCAGGCGAGAGCGCGTTGGTGGGCACCCGGGCGACGCAGATTCCGCTGATGCAAGACCGTCTCACCGAGTTGCAGCGCGAGCCCGGCTTCGTGCTGATTCGTGAGAACGGCAGGTCTCCGGTCGACGTGACCGACCTGCACCAAGCGGAGCGGGCCGATCCCGGGCCGGCGGTGCTGGTGCGGCCCGACGGCTACATCGCCTGGGCCGGCGACTCGGCCAACCGGTCCGAATGGCTTGAGGTACTTGCCCGCTGGACCGGCCTTGTAGTCTGGGCGCATGTCCAGCGGACGAAAGATCAAAGTCAAAGGCACGGTCGTCGAGCTCGACGGCGACGAGATGACGCGGGTCATCTGGAAGTGGATCAAGGACCTGCTGATCCTTCCGCACCTCGACATCAAACTGGACTATTACGACCTGGGCATCGAGCACCGCGACGCCACCGACGACCAGGTGACGATCGACTCGGCGTATGCCATCAAGAAGCACGGCGTCGGCGTCAAGTGCGCCACGATCACCCCCGACGAGGCCCGGGTCAAGGAGTTCAACCTCAAGACCATGTGGTCGTCGCCCAACGGAACGATCCGAAACATTCTGGGCGGCACAATTTTCCGCGAGCCGATCATCATCTCGAACGTGCCGCGGCTGGTTCCGGGATGGAAGAAGCCGATTATCATCGGCCGCCACGCTTTTGGCGACCAGTACCGTGCGACGAACTTCAAGGTCGACCGGCCCGGGACCGTGACACTGACCTTCACCCCGGACGACGGCAGCGAGCCGATCGTGCACGAAGATGGTGTCCATCCCCGAAGACGGCGGCGTCGTGATGGGGATGTACAACTTCAAGGATTCGATTCAGGATTTCGCCCGCGCGTCGTTCGCCTACGGCCTGCAAAGAGAACTACCCGGTGTATCTGTCGACGAAGAACACCATCCTCAAGGCCTACGACGGGATGTTCAAGGACGAGTTTCAGCGGATCTACGACGAGGAGTTCAAGGACAAGTTCGAGGCGGCCGGGCTGACCTACGAGCACCGGCTGATCGACGACATGGTCGCCGCGTGCCTCAAGTGGGAAGGCGGCTACGTGTGGGCGTGCAAGAACTACGACGGCGACGTTCAGTCCGACGCGATCGCACAGGGGTACGGCTCATTGGGCCTGATGACGTCGGTGTTGATGACCGCGGACGGCAAGACGGTGGAGGCCGAAGCCGCCCACGGCACGGTCACCCGGCATTTCCGGCAGTACCAGGAGGGCAAGCCCACCTCCACCAATCCGATCGCCTCGATCTTCGCCTGGACGCGCGGGCTCGAGCATCGCGGCAAGCTGGACAACACGCCCGAGGTGAGCGACTTCGCCGGAGAAGCTGGAAGAGCGTCGTCGTCGCCACGGTCGAAGACGGTCAGATGACCAAAGACCTGGCCCTGCTCATCGGCCCGGATCAGAGCTGGCAGACCAGCGAGGAGTTCCTGAACGCGATCGCGGACAACCTGGATAAGGCGCTCGCGATTAGCTCGCCGGCGGGTCGACCGCCCGGACCGGCGGGGTGTACTGGTCGAGGAACTGGTGATGACTTCGGTCACCCGTCCCGGTGCCTCGAACATCGGGATGTGACCGACGCCGTTGAGTATGGTCATCTTGGTCTCGGCGGGCAGATGGTCGGTGAAGTGCCCGCTGAACTTGCGCGGGGGCACGACCCGGTCTTTCTCGCAGAGCACAAGGTGGGTGGGAACGCCGGTGTGGGTCAACTCCACCAGGCCGGGCAGTAGCAGCGACTTGACCAGCAGCTGGAAGTACGCCGGGCAATGCTTCAGGTCGTCGATCACGCCGATGAGTTCGGGCTCGCTGATGCCCTCCGGAGATGCGCTAATTGGCAGGGTGCCGATCCGGCGGCTGAGCGGTAGCCGCAACAGGCGCTGCCCGAGCAAATGGGCTAGCACCCAGACCGGCATACCACCGACGAACTTGGCGATCACCTCGAACTTTGTCGGGCTCCAGCGATGCCAGCCACCAGCCGGCGCGATGCCGGTGACGGTGCGCGCCCGCCCGCGGCGTTCCAGCTCGAAGGCCACCCAGCCGCCCAGTGAGTTGCCCACGATGTGGCAGGTGCTCCAGCCCAGCTGGTCGAGTTGCCGTTCGACGTGGTCGGCCAGCACCGCCGAGCTCAGAAACCAGGTGCCGGCGCGCGGGCCGCCGTTGTGGCCGGCCATCGTCGGGGCGAACACTTCATAGCGGCCGGTGCCGGCCAGCTGCGGGGCCACGTCTTTCCAGACCAGCTGCGACATCAGGAACGGGTGCAGCAGCAGCACCGGTTCGCCGGACCCGAGATGAATGGGCGCGCGCGTCGTCATGCAGCCGACACTAAAGGCGATACCACCGGTACCGCAAGAAGCGCCGTTCGCGGACCGACGCCAGTGTCGCAGCATCCAGACTTAGGATCCGGCCATGACGCCGGACATCTCACGCCAGGTCTTTTTGCGTGGCGGGCTCGGGGCAGTTGCCGGTTTGCTCTTGGGATCATGCGGAGAAACGGACTCGCCCGAGCCGCAGGCATTGGCAGACGCACCAGACTGGGGTGCCCTCGGCGAGAGCATCCAGGGCCAAGTCACGCTGCCGTCAAGCGCTGACTACGCCGGCGCGAAGAGCCTCTTCAACTCCCGCTTCGACAACTCGACACCGGCTGCCGTCGTCACGGTGCAATCCACCGGCGACGTGCAGCAGGCTGTTGCGTTCGCTGCGCAGAACGGCCTCCAAATTGCCGCGCGTAGCGGCGGACATTCCTATATCGGTGCCTCGGCGGCAAATGGCGTCATGGTCGTCGACTTGCGTCAGCTGCCGGGCGGGAGCACCTACGACGACAAGAGCGGTCTCGTGACGATTCCGGCTGCGGCAGATCTGGATTCGGTGCAGACCACACTGGCCGCACAAGGACAATTGATCCCGAGCGGCAGCTGTCCGACGGTCGGGATCGCCGGTTTGACCCTGGGTGGCGGGCTTGGTTCTGATGCCCGACAGTGGGGTCTGACGTGTGACGCGCTGGTGTCAGCGTCCGTCGTCTTGCCCAGCGGCGACGCGATCACCGCAACAGCAACCGACAATGCCGATCTGTATTGGGCGTTGCGGGGCGGCGGAGGCGGCAATTTCGGTGTGGTTACCTCGTTTACGTTGCGCACATTCCCCACCACCGACCGTGATGTCGTTTACCTGGTATTCCCTGCGGGTTCGGCTGAGCAAGTCATCCTCGGTTGGAATCAGTGGCTGAGCAGCGCCGACCGGGCAATCTGGGGCATGGTCAACGTAACGGCGGGCCAGGCTTCGCCGGGGTGCAGCGTTACGTTGGCGACACCCCCGGGCGACGGGCTGGGTCGAGCAGGCGACATCATCGCCGCTATCGGTGTGCAGCCCACCAGCAACACAAACCAAACGTTGAGCCGTATGGACTTCGTCCATTACTTCGAAGGTGGCGACCAGGCATGGCATCCGCGCGTTTTCGTTGCGGGCTCGGACATTGTCGGGGAGATGACGCCATCCGCAGCGCAAGCCATCGTAGCCGCGGCAACAGCGTGGCCTCAGGATGCGGGCCCGGCGGCGGCGGTGATCGAGTCGCTGTCTGGAGCGGTGAATGACGTAGACCCCGGGGGCACCGCGTTCCCGTGGCGGCGGCAGGCGGCGTCTATTCAGTGGTACTCAGAGCCGTCGCCGCCGAACACGGTTGACGTCGGGGATGCGTGGCTGGTAGCGGCGCACCAGGCGATGGGGGCCAATTCCGTTGGCGGCTACGTCAACTACGTCGAGCTGGGCAGTACGGCGTCGCGGTATTTCGGCGGAAATCTGTCGCAGCTCAACGCCGTTCGTCAACAGTACGACCCGGGCGGGTTGATGTACTCAGGCATCCAGCCGATTTGAAGACGCCGCTGCCATGGCGCTTTGCATCGCGAGATGTGTGGGAAGACGGTGACCGTGTCCTATGGCGCGGTGTCGGCGTGAAAAGATTGAGTCATCATGAGCACCACGCCAGCGACGATGCAGAGCAGGAGAGCGATGTGGGGGCACCTCCCGCTTGCGGGGCAGAGGAGCGGCGGCAATGAGTAACGCCGGATCTCGCCGGGTCTTCTCCGGCGTGCAGCCCACCTCCGACTCACTGCACCTCGGAAATGCGCTGGGCGCCGTCACGCAGTGGGCCCAGCTGCAGGACGACTACGACGCGTTCTTCTGTGTCGTCGACCTGCACGCCATCACCGTCCCGCAGGATCCCGACGTGCTGCGGCGCCGGACCCTGGCGACCGCCGCGCAGTATCTGGCGCTGGGGATCGACCCCGGCCGCAGCACCATCTTCGTGCAGAGCCACGTGGCTGCGCACACCCAGCTGGCATGGGTGCTGGGTTGTTTCACCGGTTTCGGCCAGGCTTCGCGCATGACGCAGTTCAAAGACAAATCGACGCGCCAGGGTAGCGACGCGACGACGGTCGGCCTGTTCACCTACCCGGTGCTGCAGGCCGCCGACGTGCTGGCCTACGACGCCGAACTGGTGCCGGTCGGTGAAGACCAGCGTCAGCATCTGGAGCTGGCCCGTGACGTCGCGCAGCGGTTCAACAGCCGGTTCCCGGACACGTTCGTGGTTCCCGAGCTACTCATTCCCGAGGTCACCGCGAAGATCTACGACCTGCAAGACCCATCGTCGAAGATGAGCAAGTCGGCAGCCACCGATGCCGGTCTGATCAGTCTCCTCGACGCTCCGTCGGTGTCCGCCAAGAAGATTCGCTCCGCTGTAACCGACAGCGAACGCGAGATCCGATACGACCCGGATGCCAAAGCTGGCGTGTCGAACTTGCTGAGCATCCAGTCCGCGGTTACCGGTGTCGAAATCGATGCGTTGGTGCGACAGTATGCCGGGCGCGGCTACGGCGATCTGAAGAAGGACACCGCCGAGGCCGTCGTCGAGTTCGTGACACCGATCAAGGCCCGGGTCGACGAGTTATTCACGGATCCAGCCGAATTGGAGGCTATCCTGGCAGCCGGGGCGGCACGGGCCGAGGACGTGGCCGCAAAAACGGTCGACCGGGTCTATGACCGGCTAGGGTTCTTGCCAAAACGTCCGTAGTGGGTGGTAATGAGTGAACCGGCCAAACCAGGCATCCTGGATAGGCTGCGGGCGCGGTTCGGATGGTTCGACCATGCGATGCGGGCCAACGACCGATACGAAGAATCCAAGGGCAGTTTCTTCGCGGCCGGGCTGACCTACTACACGATCTTCGCGTTATTCCCTTTGCTGATGGTTGGTTTCAGCGTCGGCGGATTCCTGCTGGCGCGTCGGCCCGATGTGCTGACGGGGATCGACAAGAAAGTCAGGGTCGCGGTGCCGGGCGCACTCGGTCAGCAAGTGGTCGAGCTGATGAACTCGGCGATCGCTTCGCGGGCGTCGGTCGGGGTCATCGGCTTGGCCGTCGCAGCATGGGTCGGCCTGAACTGGATGAGCAATCTTCGGTTGGCGCTGAGCGAAATGTGGCGACAGGGCGCCGGGTCGCGCGGATACATCCGGACCAAGTTCTCCGATCTGGTGACGATGGTTACGTCGAGCGTGGCGATCCTCGCCACCCTCGCGCTCAGCGCGCTGGCCGCCGCGGCGCCGATGGGCAAGATGTTGGGGTGGCTGGGTATTCACAATGCGCCGGTGCTGGACGCGATCCTTCGCGGGGGGTCGATGCTGGTGTCATTGCTTTTGTCGTGGCTGGTGTTCACCTGGATGATCGCCCGATTGCCCAGACAGCCGGTCAGCTTCGCCAGCTCGATGCAGGCTGCACTGATCGCGGCAATCGGCTTTGAATTGTTCAAGTTGGTCGCATCGATCTACCTGAAGTCCGTGTTGCGTAGCCCGGCGGGTGCCACCTTCGGGCCGGTGCTCGGTCTGATGGTGTTTGCGTACATCAGTGCGCGGCTGCTGCTGTACGCGACCGCGTGGGCGGCGACGACGACGGAGAACCTGCTGGCGGCGCCCGTCGAACCACCTGAGCCAGCGGTGATCACGACCAGGGTGCATCTTCGCGAGGATCTCAACGCACGGCAGGCGTTGACCGCCGCGGCAGTGGGTGCGATTGGGGCACTGGGTCTTTCCCGAATCGTTCGACGAAATAAAGGGTAGGTCACGCACTCAACGTCACAGTTGTCTCTATCCCGAAACGATTTGGCCACGACAGGGCGCTTCTGCGTGCAGCCGTGTCACCCTCATGAGCACGAATGGTTGCTCTACGCAAAGGCGGTAGGCGATGTCGGAACCAAACCTGTTCCACAAACTCGCAGCGGAAACCATCGGCACCTTCTGGTTGGTGCTCGGCGGCTGCGGTAGTGCGATTTTCTCGGCGAAGGCTCACGCCGCCGATCTATACCCGCTGGGTATCGGCTATCTTGGCGTGGCGTTCGCATTCGGTCTGACCGTACTGGTTGGTGTGTACGCTTTCGGGACGATCTCCGGCGGGCATTTCAACCCCGCCGTCACGCTGGGTGCGGCGTTGGCTCGCCGGGTGGAATGGAAAGTCCTGCCAGCGTACTGGATTGTTCAGGTGGTCGGAGGCCTGCTCGCGGCGGTGGTGATTTACTACATCGCCTTCGGTCGGCCCGGTTTTATCGCTACCGGGCACCTGGCGGCCAACGGCTACGGCGAACACTCACCCGGTGGTTACTCACTGGGTGCAGTCATCCTCGCCGAGATCGTCCTGACGGCGATGTTCCTGTTCGTCATCCTCGGGTCGACCGATGCTCGGGCGCCAAAAGGCTTCGCCGGCTTGGCTATCGGGCTGACCCTGACGGGCATCCACCTGGTCGCCATTCCGATCTCCAACACCTCGGTCAACCCGGCCCGGTCCACCGCTGTCGCGTTCTTCAACGGCGACGGCGCACCGCAACAGCTGTGGGTGTTCTGGCTGGCGCCGCTGATCGGCGGAGCGATCGCCGGTATCGCTTATCCATTCCTGTTCGGGCGGGCCGAGGAGACCGCAGACCATCCGGCATCGGCGTGACGCTGTTACAGCGCTACCTGACGGCGTTGTCTAGTCGCCGGTCAGGTAGCGCTGCAACGTTGGCCCCATCCACGCGACCAGGTCATCGGCAGGGGTTGACGCGATCGGCTCGAGCTTGAGTTGGTAACGGGCGAAAGCCAACCCGGCTAAGTGGCTGGCCACCAGTTCGACCCGTAACTCCGCATCGGTGACCCCGAACTCCGCGGAGATTCGCTGGGCGACGGGTCCGGCGAGCGAGTCGTGCAGCACCTCTCGCGCCTGGGGCTGGATAGCCGCCGACCGCCACAGCGTCAGGAACGGCTCGAAGACGCCGCCATGGTCCCAGTGCTCGAGAAAACGGCGCACCAGCCGCGGGCCGACGTCGTCGGGACCCTCGTCGAGCAGCGTGGCCAACTGATGTAGCGGATGCTCGGGACCGGTCAGCGTCGACGCGCTGAACAAGCCCTCCTTGCTGCCGAAGAAGTAATAGACCATCGCGACATCCACGCCGGCCTCCGTGGCGATCGCCCGGACGGTGGCTCGTTCGTAGCCGTCGCGCATGAAACGTTCGCGTGCGACATCGATGATCCGCTGCCGGTTCTGCTGGCCGGTGCGCCACCGGCCCGGACGCCGGACCTCTGACATGCACGAAAGCATACTTCAGCGCACGTTGACGTTAGGTCTGTCGGCGGCGTAGCGTGGTTCTTCAACGAGGATTGAAGTATTAGTCAGAAGGGAGCTCGAGATGGTTGCGGAAACGCATGAACGGCGGCTGTGGTGGCGGCACCTGATCTCGGTCCTGATCGCCCCGGTCACCATGACGCTGCTGATACCGGCGCTGATCCTGGATTGGCCTCACGTGCACCTGCCGAATTACGGTTCGCCGCCGATCGCGGGGCTGGTGGCGATCGGCAGCGTGCTGATCGCCGTCGGGCTGGGCCTGCTGGTCTGGACGGTGCTGCTGTTCGATCGAGAGGGCAAGGGGACGCTCGGCGTGGGCAAGGTTCTCGGAGAGCCGACCCACCTCGTCGTACAGGGGCCATACCGGCATGTGCGTAACCCGATGATCAGCGGCGTGCTCGCCATCCTGCTCGGGGAGGCGGCTGTTGCGGCGTCGGGTTGGCTGCTGCTGTGGTTTGCGGTCTTCTTCGCGTGCCTTGCGACTTTCATCCGGTTCTGGGAAGAACCCCACCTCGCTGCGCGCTATGGCAGCGACTACGTCAACTACCGGCAAAACGTCCCGGCCTGGATTCCCCGGGTTTCGGCGTGGACGCCCATTCCCCCTCGACCATGACACCGGTGACCTGTAGATCTCGGTCCAGGACAACAAGATTGGCGTCAGCGCCGGCGCGCAAGCTGCCGACGTTGTCGAGGCCGAGCGTCCGGGCCGGCGTCGTCGCGGTCATCTGCACCGCGGCGGCCAGCGCCGCGTCCCGGTCTGAGCCGAGGCCGACCGCGGCGCGGAAGAGCTGATCCATCGTCGCGGTGCTCCCGGCGATCGTCGAAGTCCCACGCACGCGCGCCACCTGCTCGACGACATCGATTTGCACTGCCCCGAGCCGAAATTCGCCGTCGCCCAGTCCCGCCGCCGCGGTGGCATCGGTGACCAACGACACCCGGTCGGCTCCCGCCGCCTCGATCGCCGCTCGTTGCATTGCGGGGTGGACGTGCACGCCGTCGGCGATCAACTCGACGGTCACCCGAGCATCCTCCAGCAAGGCCAACGCGGGTCCGGGCTCACGGTGGTGCACTGGCCTCATTGCGTTGAATAAATGGGTGCCGACCGTCGCGCCGAGCTCGACGGCACGGCGGGTCTGCTCGTAAGTGGCGTTGGTATGCCCAACGGCGACAACCACTCCGGCGTCGATGAAGCGGGAAATCGCATCGCTGCTGCCGGCGCGTTCGGGTGCCAGCGTGACCATCCGGATCGCGCCGCCGCCAGCGGCCAGCAGGGCGTCGATCTCGGCGGGTTCCGGGTCGCGCAGCTGCCGAGGATCGTGTGCCCCGCAGTACGCCGCGCTCAGCCAGGGGCCCTCGAGGTGGACACCGGCGACGGTGCCCGCGCGGGTCGAATCGGCGAGCGCGCGTACCGCCGTGAGAAGCTCGACGGGCGACGCCGTGACCAGGCTGGCCAGGCTGGTGGTCGTGCCATGCCTGCGGTGAAACATCGCCGCGTGCAGAATATCTGCGTCGTTGCCGTCGGTGTATGACGCGCCGCCGCCACCGTGCACATGGATGTCGACGAAGCCGGGCACGACCAGCGCATCAGCCATGTCGACATCGGGCTGCCGGGGCGGCAGGCCGGACCCGCAGCCCACGATCCGTCCGGCCGAGGTTTGCACCCAACCGGGTCGGCAGAGGCCTTGCTCCAGCACGACAGTGCCGGCGGAGATCACTGACATGCCTGCACATCCGTTGCAGCGCTTGCTAATCCCTCAGGCCAATGACCGTCATTCTCCCAGAAGTGCCGGATCTCTTCGAGTTGCCTGCCTTTGGTCTCGGGAGCGAACCGGTACACGAACGCGAATCCGGCCACCGCGAAAACGCCGAACACGGCGAAAGTGCCTGCGCCACCCAGCGAATGCAGCACGGTCAGAAATACGCCGGCAACAATGGCGTTGGCCGCAAGATTGGCGGTCAGCATCGCACTCGACCCCATCGACCGTAACCGGGACGGGAAACTCTCACCGGCATAGACCCATACCAGCGCGCCGAAGCCGAAGGTGAACCCCATCGTGAACAGCAGCACGCCTACGAAACCGAACATCGCGGGCGAATGCGCGGCGAACACGACGACAAGCACCACGTCGGCGGCGATCATCGCACCGATCCCGGACAGCAGAACCGGGCGCCGGCCCAGCCGGTCCACCAGAACCACCGAGACCAGCACGGCGGCCAGCGCAGCGGCCTGAACCAGCGCCGGAAGCACAAGCAGCGCGAAGTTGCCGCGGAACCCCATCGCGCCGAACAGTCGGGGGCTGTAGTAGACGATCGCGTTGACGCCGGTGATCTGGATGAAAAAACCCAGCGCGACGACGAAGACCGTGGCGCGCAGGTACGGCCGGCGCAGCATCTCCAAGAAGCTACCGCCGCTTTCTTCCCGCAACGCAGCGCCGATCTCGGCGAGTTCACGTTCCACGTCACTATCGGGCTCCACCTGTTGCAGCGCCCGCCGCGCCTCGGCAACCCGGCCTTTGAGCACGTACCACCGCGCGGTATCGGGCATCCGCAGCAACAGCAGCGCGACCAACGTTGCCGGCACGGCGGCCAGCCCCAGCATCCAGCGCCAGTCGCGCGAATCCGCCAGCAGGTAGCAGGCCAGGTAGCCGACGATGATGCCGAAAACCGTTGCGACCTGGTAGCCGACCAGCAGCGAACCGCGCACGTTCGCCGGCGCGGATTCGGCCACGAACACCGGGACCACGACGACGGACACCCCAATCGTCAGACCCAGCAACAGTCGAGCCGCCAGCAGCATGGGCACCGACTCCGAGGTCGCGCCCAGCAGCGCGAACACCGCATAGCCGACCGCCACCAGCACCATCGACCAGCGCCGCCCGATCAGATTGGCGAGCACACCCGCGCCTAACGCTCCGGCAATTTCGCCGAGTACCACCGCGGTCGTCACCAGCTCCTGTTGCCGCGTCGTCAAACCGAATTCGTCGGTGATGAACAGCAGCGCACCCGCGATATTGGAAAGGTCGTAGCCATAGACCACGCCCAGGCTTGCTGCGGTGAGGCCCAGCAGGAGTCCATGCCGCCGGGCGCCGCTCACTTGGCGAGCTTAGTTCTGCGGCCGGCGATTCATCGAGCGAGCAGCCATGATCAACCCGAACACGATGATGGTGCCGATCACCGCCACACCGACTCGGACCGGCAGCGCGTCGGCGGGCGGCACGATCTCGGCAGCGCTCGCGGCCGCACCCGGAACGGCGGCCCCGCCGGCCGATGTCTTGAGCGCGGCGAGCAGCGACGGGTCGGGTTCGATCAGTGTTCCCACCCGGGTTCCCGGCGCGGTCGCAAAGCCGTAGTCCAGCAGATGAGCCGCCTGCTGCCACGGCGCGATCGGCTGCCGGGTGCCGTGCAGCAGCACCGCCATCAGCCGGCGCCCGTCGCGGTTGGCTGCGCCCACGAATGTCTGGCCCGCGTCGTCGGTGTAGCCGGTCTTGCCGCCCAGCGCGCCCGGGTAGTGGTAGAGCAGCTGGTTGTCGTTTTCCAGTTGATAGCCGGGGTGATCGGCATGTCCGGGGAAATCGAACGTCTTCGTATCGACGATGTGGGCGAAAGTTGGGTTTTCCCAAGCGTATCGGTAGAAGAGCCCGATGTCGTAGGCCGATGTGCTCATGCCGGGGCCGTCCAGCCCGGACGGCGTTGCGGCGCGGGTGTCGCGGCCGCCGAGCTTGCCCGCCAGCGCGTTGATCTTCTCCACCGCGACCGGCATGCCGCCCAGTTGCATGGCCAGCGCGTGCGCGGCGTCGTTGCCGGAGTGCATCAGCAGCCCGTGCAGCAGCTGGTTGACGGTGTAGGTGCCACCCGGGGCAACGCCGACCTGGGTGCCCTCCGCGGCGGCATCGTCAGGCGTGCCGTCGACGGTCTTGTTGAGGTTGAGCTCATTCAGCGATGCCATCGCGACGAGCACCTTGATGACGCTGGCCGGGCGGTGACGGCCGTGCGGGTCACGCGCGGCGATGATCGCGCCGCTGTCCAAGTCGGCTACCACCCAGGCCTCGGCGGAGATGTCGCCCGGCACCGGCGGGGTGTCGGCGGCCGTCACCACACCGCAGCCGCCCAGCGCGTTGCCGCCGATCGGCGACGCGGGCACGGGCAGCGGCAGCGGCGGATCGCCGGCCTGCGGGACTTCGGACGAGTCGACCGCCGGCGGGGTGGCCACCTTGTACGGGCAGGTGTCGTGCGCTGGGCCAGCTCCGGCGTTGGGCTCGGCGATCGCAACCGGCATGCCGAGCACGGCGGGTGCGGTGACCATGAAAGCCGCCGCTACCAGGCATGACGCATAGCGTAAGAAAGGCCGCAAATGAGGCATCGTCTGTGCAGAGTAGGCGATCAGCGGCCCGAATTCCAAGAGCCGCGCTGTGACTGGTGTTACAGAAGTTACAAATCTAGATAACAGACGCCGGGCCCGCCGATGCGGCCCAGCCACAGCCGTCCGGGGGTTTCCACCACCCCGGTGGCCAGACCGAAGGCCGCATGTTGGGCGCGAAGCTGGGTCACGACATGGCCGTCGTCGGGGTCGAACGCGGCCACCCAGACCGTCGGCTTCGGGTTCGGCAGCCAGCGGTAGGGCAGCAGTCGCCACATCAGCGTGCGGATGATCGGCGCGCGCGGGCTCAGCCACTCGCTGAGCCGGTTGCGGTCTGAGACCAGCGCCACCCAGATCCGGCCGTCGATACCGGTCGAGATGTTGTCGGGATAGCCGGGCAGTTCGGTAACCAGTGCAGTGATCGTGCCGGCCTGCTCCCCGGTGAGCCAGTATTTGGACAGCCGGCAGGCGGTCGTCTCGGCGAACACCAACGCCGACTCGTCGGCGGTCAGCGTGACACCGTTGGCGAAGTAGAGATTTGCGGCCAGCACGCTGACCGTGCCGTCGGGATCGCGGCGGAACAGTGAGCCGCTCGGGCGTCCCTCGACCACCGAGCCCTTGTAATATTCGTAGTGGAAGCGGCTCGTCGATTCAGTGAAAAAGATTGTGCCATTCGATGATTCGACGACGTTGGAGCAGAACGTCAGCGCTCGGCAGGCCACCTCGGCGACCAACGTCTCCATTGTCCCGGTGGCCGGGTCGTACCGCAGCAGGCCGCGGTGGCTGTCGCAGATCAGCAGACGGCCGTCGCGAGCGACCGCCATGCCAAGCGGTCGCCCGCCGGTGTTGGCCAGCACCTGAGTTGAGCTGCCGTCGGGGGTGATCCGGATGATGCGTCCGTCCTCGACACCGGTCCAGATGTTGCCCTCGGCATCGGCGACGACGTCTTCGGGGGCGGTGCCGGGTAGCTCGACCACATGCAGCGTTGCCGCGAGGTCGGGTTCGGGTAACGGCCGTGACGGCGGTGGCTGCCACCGGATCGGGTCAATGCGCGGTTTCGTCATAGCCGACTCCCAACATCTGTCAGCACACTGCGCAGGATCGCTTCGATGGTGTCGAATTCGGTCTGACCGCTGATCAGCGGTGGCGCCAACTGGATGACGGAATCACCGCGATCGTCCGTGCGGCAATACAGCCCGGCTTCGAACAGGGCCGACGACACCTGGCCAAGGAGTGGGCGGCGTTCGGCATCGGTGAAGGTTTGCTTGGTCGCCTTGTCCTTGACCAATTCCACGCCATAGAAGAATCCCTCGCCGCGCACATCGCCGACGAGGGGCAAGTCGTACAGCTTTTCCAGCGTGGCGCGGAAGCTGGGCGCGTGGTTTTTGACGTGGTCGTTGAGGCCCTCACGCTCGAAGATGTCGAGGTTGGCCAGCCCGACGGCGGCCGACACCGGGTGGCCGCCGAAGGTGTAGCCGTGCGGGAACATCGTGTTGCCGTCGTTGAACGGCTCGAACAACCGCTCGCTGGCGATCATCGCGCCGATCGGCGAGTAGCCCGACGTCATCCCCTTGGCGCAGGTGATCATGTCGGGCACGTAGCCGAAGTCGTCACAGGCGAACATGGACCCGATCCGCCCGAACGCACAGATCACCTCGTCGGAGACCAGCAGCACGTCGTAGGAATCGCAGATCTGCCGCACTCGTTCGAAATAGCCTGGGGGAGGCGGGATGCTGCCGCCGGCATTCTGCACCGGTTCCAGGAACACCGCGGCCACGGTGTCGGGTCCTTCGAACTCGATCGCCTCGGCGATCCGGTCGGCGGCCCACTGCCCGAAGGCTTTGACGTCGGTGTGGAACGGTTCGGGCGCGCGGTAGAAGTTCGTGTTGGGCACCCGGAAGCCTCCGGGCGTGACCGGCTCGAACGGCGCCTTGTAGCGCGGCAGCCCGGTGATCGCCAGGGCGCCCTGGGTGGTGCCGTGGTAGGCGATCGATCGCGAAATCACTTTGTGCTTACCGGGTTTGCCGGTCAGCTTGAAGTACTGCTTGGCCACCTTCCACGCGGTTTCGACGGCCTCGGTGCCGCCGGTGGTGAAGAACACCCGATTCAGGTCGCCGGGGGCGTAATGCGCCAGACGCCCGGCGAGCTCGATCGCGGTCGGGGTGGCGTATCCCCAGAGTGGAAAGAATGCGAGAGTGCTCGCCTGGCGGGCGGCCACCTCGGCGAGTTCGGTGCGGCCGTGGCCGACCTGCACGGTGAACAGACCGGACAGCCCGTCGAGATAGCTCTTGCCGCGGTCGTCGAAGATCGTCACACCTTCGCCCCGCGTGATGATCGGCGGCGTGATGTCCGGGCCGTGCCGGGCGAAGTGCAGCCAGAGATTGTCGAGCATCGTGTTCGTGAACGTTACGCTCGGGCCATGACCTCGACGGGGCAGGTCAGCGAATTCGAGGCGTTGCGGCCGCATCTGCTGTCGGTCGCCTACCGACTGACCGGCACGGTGGCCGACGCTGAGGACATCGTCCAGGACGCGTGGCTGCGCTGGCACGCGGCCGAAAGCCGCGACGACGTCGTCGACTTGCGGGCCTGGCTGACCACGGTGGTCAGCCGTCTCGGGTTGGACCGGCTGCGCTCAGCGGCCTACCGGCGGGAAAGCTATGTGGGCCAATGGTTACCGGAACCGGTGGTGACCGGGTTCGATGGCAACGATCCGCTGTCGGTGGTGGTGGCCCACGAGGATGCCCGGTTCGCGGCGATGGTGGTGCTCGAGCGGCTTTCACCAGATCAGCGAGTTGCGTTCGTGCTGCACGACGGGTTTGCGGTGCCGTTCGCCGACGTCGCCGATGTGCTGGGGACCACCGAGGCGGCCGCCCGCCGGTTGGCGTCGCGAGCCCGCCGGGCGGTTGCCGCCGAGCCGCCGCCGAAGCCGGACCCCACGCACAGCGAGGTGGTCGGCAAGCTGATGGCGGCCATCGCCTCGGGTGACCTGGCCGCCACGGTTGCTCTGCTGCACCCGGATGTGACGTTCACCGGCGATTCCAACCGCAAGGCGCCGACCGCGGCCCGCGTTATTCGCGGACCGGACAAGGTGGCACGGTTCCTGTTCGGGCTCGCGCAGCGCTACGGGCCCGCCTTCGTCACCGCGAGCCAGCTGGCGCTCATCAACGGCGAGCTGGGCGCGTACACCTCGGGATCGTCGGGTCGCGACGGGTATCAGGCGATGACGCCGCGGGTCACCGCGATGACGGTGCGGGACGGAAAGGTCTGCGCCCTATGGGATATCGCCAATCCCGACAAGTTCACCGGCTCTCCCTTGGCGCGGCGAACCTGAACACGCGGCGAGGCCGAGTCGCAGCGCACCCGCCGCTTCGCTCGCGGCTTCGGCGAACCGGCCGCCCAGGCCGACAAAGTTCAGGTACCCGTGGGGCAGGTCGGCCTGCCGGCTCAGTGCCACCGGGATTCCGCCGTCTCGAAGCTTGTCTGCGTATGCCTCGCCGTCGTCGCGGATGGGATCGAAACCGGCGCTGGCGATGTAGGCGGGCGGCAGCCCGGTGACGTCGCCGTGCAGCGGCGACAGTCGCGGATCGCCCAGATCGGTTCCCGGCGGTATGTAGTTGGCCATGGCCCATTGCAGGTTTTGGTCCGTGAAGGTCGAGCCGTTCGCGAACAGGTCGTGTGACGGCCGCCGCGTGCTGAGATCCGTTGGGGGATACATCAGCAGCTGAAAAGCCGGGACAGCACCTCCTCGTCGCACCGCCTGCTGTGCAGTCACCGCGGCGAGATTGCCGCCGGCGCTGTCGCCCCCGACCGCGATGCGGTTGCAGTCCGCACCCAGCACGGCGGCGTGGCCGTGCGCAAATTCAAACGCCGCGATCGCGTCGTCCACGGCGACGGGGAACGGGTGCTCGGGCGCGCGTCGATATTCCACCGACAGCACTCGAACACCGGCGTGGCTAGCCAAATAACGGGCGACGGGGTCGTGGCTTACCCGTGAGCCGACCGAGAAGCCGCCGCCGTGGGTATACACCAGCAGCCCGGACGGCTCGGGCAGGTCTGCAGGGGTGTAGAGGGTGGTCGGGATGTCGGCGTGCGCGGCGGCGATGATGATCTCCCGCGTCGCGACGGGTAGCGGAGGTTCGCAGCCGAAGAGACTCGGCAGCCCGTCGTATCGTGCCCGGGCCTGCTCGACGGGGCCCGCGAAAACGTCGGAGCCAGAGGCGTTTTTGAGACGGATGACGAGCTGTGCGTCGAGGTCTAGCTCCTGCCCGTCGATTCGCACCGGCGGGCCCGCCAGCAATCGGCGGACCCCCTTTGGCAACCCGAAGACGCCGCGGACCACTGCGGCCTTGACGCCAATGCGTGACGCTGCCATGACAATTACTCCAATCGTTAGGTTTCGACGATGTCTTTGCGGGCGACGAATTGCATGACATGGCCGAGAAGGCGGGACTGCAGGGTCGCCGTCAGCCCATGCCGTGTGCACTCGGCCCGGAAGTCGTCAGGCGCGATCAGCCGATACGGTGAGCCGTCCAAACGGTGAAACAGACTCGCCAGCCGAGTACGGGTCAGGTCGTAGCCGACGAAGATTCCTCCCGGTCGCAACACCCGTGCGGCCTCGGCGACAGCGCGCTCCCAATCGATGATGTGATGCAGCATCAGGCAGCTGACGACGGAGTCGAAGGAATCATCGGGGAACGGCATCGCGGTCGCGTCAGCCGTTTTCACCGACGCGCCCGCGAATCCACGCAACCGCGTGGCAGCGGTTTGCGTCATGTGCGGATCGATATCTATTGCCGTCCAAGCAAGTTCGTGCGCATCCGAAAGAACCTGCTGGGCAACGGATCCACCCCCGGCGCCGATTTCCAGCACGTCGTGGCCCAGTCGCTGGGCGCAGAGTTCGCGCGCGACGGTCGAGCTGCTGGAGCGCCACACGGTGCTGCAGCAGTAGGCACGTTCGAATGAGGACATCGCAGGCATATCCCAAGCGTGGGTCCGCCACGACGAGAACGCTTGTATGGATCCGTCAGGTCAGGGTTTCGCGGACCGCGTCAGCGAGTTCGCGCGGGGTCGCCCCGGTCATCTCCCAGCACACCTTGTTGGCGTGTGAGCCGTCGGCAAACCCCGCCAGGTGCGCAGCGTCGGTGACCGAGTGGCCATCGAGCAGGTAGCTCACCGCGGCAACCAGCCGCTCCCAGCGGATCGTGGCCGACAACGAGACGCCGGTCTGCTGCTTGCACAACCGCCCGAGATAGTCCGGTGACAGCGCTACGGCGCCGGCGACCGAAGCCACATCAACGCGGTCGGGCACGCGGCTGGACACCACTTCGATCGCCTGCCGCAGCTGCGGGTGAACGGATCCCGGCGGCTGCGCACCGCAAAGCCGATCGACGAGAAAATCCGCAGCGGCGTCCGGACCGTCGGCGTCTAGCAAGGCGGCCGTCGTCTCCGCCAGGTTCTGTCCACCGTCGACAACCCAGACACCATGGTGCGCTTTGGTGTTCAGCGCAACGCCTTGTGGTGTCTGCAGCCCGAGGTAGAGCGTCAACGCCCCGGATTCGGAATCCGACCGAACCGCATGGCGAGCTCCGCTGGCGATCACGACCAGCCGGCACATCTCGTGTGTGACGCCGTCCTGGGTAACCGTTAATGGACCACGCCCGCCGACGGTGACCTGAACCGCGGGGTGGTGGTGCAGGGCAAGGTCGGAGAACCCGCCGGCAACCATGAGCCGGCCCGGGCTCCGCTCCCAGACCTGCATGCCGCCACTCTAGCGCTGCCCAGGGGTTTCGCCGGCCTCGCTGGGCTCGGTCAGCCAGGGAACCCGGCACGCGTCACCGGAATTGAAGCCCTGCTCGGTGATGCCCAGCGCGGTGTTCATCCGCGCCCGCATGTTCTCGACGCCGATCTGGTAGGTCAGCTCGATCACGCCGTTTTCACCAAAGCGGGCCCGCAGGTCGGCCACCTGCTCGTCGGTGACGCTGTGCGGGTCGGTGGTCATCGCGTCGGCATAGGCGATGGCGGCCCGCTCATCGTCGGTGAAATGTTGTGACGTTGGGTAATTGTCGATGTCTGCGAGCCGCTCCACGTCCAGCCCGTCGAGGCGCTGCAGCATCGAGCCGAAGTCGACGCACCACGAGCAGCCGACGGTGCGCGCGGTCCAAAACACCGCCAGCTCGCGCACGTTGGTGGGGAGCGTGCGTGACGCCGATTGCAACATTGTCTCGTGGACGGCGTTGGCGACCAGCAGCCGTGGATGGTGCGCGGCGACGGCGAACGGCTCGGGGACTTCCCCGAAGCGCCGCTTCGCGTACCGGTACATGACGCGGATCAGCCAGTTGGCCCGTTTCGGAGGGAGGGGTTCGATGCGGGTTTTCTCTGTCATATCAATCAGACGGCACAGCGGCCGAAAGTGTGACGCGCGGCGCCGAATCGCGACTTGTTTTGTGTTGAAATACGCCACATTTCCGGCTCCGCTGGCGTATAAAATTTACGCGAGCGAAGAAGACGCTCATAGGGGCCCAGCCATCGGGGGCTTGTCTGCGAGGCGACATGAATGTCCCACCTGCCTCTGCGTCACTCACGGCGCGCTCTGTCGTCGCCAGTGATGACGCCGCACCGGACGGGTGCCGAGGCCGGGGAGTGCTTGACGGCGCCTTCGCTGTGCTGGACGCGCTCGCCCATGTGGACGACGGGCTGGGCTTGACGGCGCTGGCCCGCGCGACCGGGTTGGCGAAGACGTCGACTCATCGGCTTGCCGAACAATTGGTGGCCATCGGGGCGGTGCAGTGTGTCGAGCATCGCTATTACGTCGGGGCGCTGGTCGGTCGCCTCGGGCAGCGGTGGCAACCGGATCCGCTATTGCGGCGGGCTGCTCAGGGGCCGGTGCATAACCTGGCCGTGCAGGCTGGCGCGATGGCGTCGCTGCGGATCCTGCACGAGGAGCGACTCCGTTTGATTTGTGCCACGGCAGCGCGCGGCCAGGTCCACATTTCTGACCCGGCGGACCCCGAATCGATCGCCCGGACCGCTACCGGGCGGGTCTTGTACGCCACGCAGCCCAGCGGCGATAGTGGGCTGCCCGACTGCTGGACGCCGCGGGAATGGAGTCGGCTGCGCGAATCAGTTCGCGAGCTCGGCGCGACCGTGACCGATCGCCAGGACGCCTTTCCGGGAATCTGTTGTGTGTCGGCCCCGGTGTGGTGGCGTAATGCCACCTGCGCCGGGGCGCTCACGGTCCTGATGCTTTCGCCGACGCTGCCGCCCCAGTTGCCCGATTTGGTGTCGCACACCGCCCGCCGCATAGGCGCCGCATTGCGGCAGCCATGATCTAGCGCCGCGGTCCGTTGGCCGGACCGACCCCTTGCCACGTAACGCAGCAGGGTATGCGATGCGAAGAGCATTTCGTGCGCCGGTGATCTACGGGGTGATGTCCGGCATCTCGTCGGTGCGACGAACGTGCGCGGAGGAACCATGGTTGCGACTGCAGCTGACAACCCGGTCAGGGGTGAATCGCCCCCCACACCGGCCATCACCGTCACGCGGGTCGGCGTTGTTATCGGCACCGGCTTTTTGCCCAACCACGAAGTGACGGTCAGGATCACTCCCCCCGGGGACGACATCAGCGACTACCTGACTTACAGCGCCGACCGCAACGGCCACCTCTACGCTGATCTGCCCGCCACCGCGCTGACGGGGATGCTGCAGATCACCGCCACCGACCATCGGCCCGATCCGGACGGAGCCTGCGGCCGGCTGTGGAGCAACACCTACACCCTCGGTGCGTGATCCCTAGCCTCGAGGCTGGGCGATGCGGATGGGTGGTCCGGCGCGGACCGCGAGCCGCACGATGCCGGTGAACCGTTCGCCGTCGATAATTGGCGACAGGGGCTCCTCCTGGGCTTCGATCAGCATTTCTCGGCCGCTGGGCCACCGCGGTATACGCCTGCGGCGCGGCCTCGAACACCACGCCGGCCACGTGATCGTCCGGGCGCGCCGCGCGAACCAAAACGTGGGGCGCGGGCAGGACCGGAGACACGGCGCGCTTCGCCATTACCCCATCAGTTGATCGACCGGCTGCTCCAATTCGGCACCGTTCGGGTGTGTTCTGGCAACTCTGCGGTCCGCTGAGCGGACCGGTCAGGCAGCCGGCGAGATCTGATTCGCCCGCCGGCTGACGTTGGTCACGTACTCGCGCACTGGTCGCTGCGAATCTTTTGCCGGTGGCTGGCTCAGGCTTGCATTGGTCTGGTATCGGCGGGGCTCGATCGTCTCCGCTCCCGCATGTTGCTGGCCGAATAGCATAGCGTAGGGAACGCTGCTGTCTATTAGCTTATTCCCACCTGTGCAGAACCTCTGAGACGCACTGTGCCGGGACCCGCTGCCTCAACGCCAGCGCTCGCGCGGCAGCACGACATAACTCGCCTCTCCTCGGCCGAACGACCAGTCGTGACGCTCATTTTCGACCATGACAACGGCCAGATCCTCGGCACGCAGTGCCACCGCGTCGATCAGCAGCTCGGCCAGGCGGGCGTAGAACGCCTGTTTGCTGGTTTCAGTGCGTCCCGCCGACAAGGTGACCTCGACGAACACGAAACGGTCCGAACGGCTGATGTCGAGATACGACCGGTTGAAGTCGAAGGTTTCCGGCAGGTGTTCGGTGATCACCTGAAAGCGTCCCGTTCGGGAACGCCCAGGGTCTCCATCATCGCGCGTTGCACGCAATCGCCGATCGCCTTGCGCTCCTCGCGCGAAAAACCTTGCAATACGTCTATCCGAACCAACGGCATGCGTGAAGACTAGTACCCGGCGGGGTGTCGACCGGAAGCTCCGAGCGGCGCTTACCGCGTGAACATCAACGCGCGCTTGACCTCCTGAATCGCCTTGGTCACCTCGATGCCCCGCGGGCAGGACTCGGTGCAGTTGAACGTGGTGCGGCAGCGCCACACCCCGTCAACCTCGTTGAGGATGTCGAGGCGCTCGGCGGCTGCTTCGTCACGGCTGTCGAAGATGAAGCGATGCGCGTTGACGATGGCCGCCGGGCCGAAGTAGCTGCCTTCGTTCCAGAACACCGGGCAGCTGGTCGTGCAACAGGCGCACAGGATGCACTTGGTGGTGTCGTCGTAGCGCGCGCGATCCGTTTGGCTTTGAATGCGCTCTCGCGTCGGCGGGTTACCGCTGGTGATCAGGTACGGCTTCACCGCGCGGTAGGCGTCGAAGAACGGCTCCATGTCGACGACCAGGTCCTTCTCCACCGGCAGCCCACGGATCGGCTCGACCGTGATGGTCAGCTGTTTGCGCGGCTTGCTGGGAAGCAGGTCGCGCATCAACACTTTGCAGGCCAGCCGGTTGACACCGTTGATCCGCATGGCGTCGGAGCCGCAGACCCCGTGAGCGCAGGACCGCCGAAAGGTCAGCGTGCCGTCGAGGTAACTCTTGATATAGATCAGCAGATTGAGCATCCGGTCGCTGGGCAGGCATGGCACCCGAAAGCTCTGCCAGCCGCCGGAATCGTTGTACTGGTCGGGATTTTCCGGATTGAATCGGGCGATCCTCAGCGTCACCATAACCGCACCCTCAGGGGCGGGGGGCAATGGAGGGCTCAGCGGATCTTCGCCCGGCGCGGTCTCGACAACCGAACTCATCAGTACTTCCGTTCCATTGGCTCGTAACGGGTCTGCACCACAGGTTTGAAGTCCAGCCGAATATCGCTAAGCAGGTCGGTGCCCTGTTTGCACGCCATGGTGTGGCGCATGTAGTTGACGTCGTCGCGGTTGGGATAGTCCTCGCGGGCGTGCCCGCCGCGGGATTCCTTGCGGTTCAAAGCGCCGACCACAGTGACTTCGGCCAGCTCGAGCAGGAAGCCCAGCTCGATGGCTTCCAGCAAGTCGCTGTTGAAGCGTTTCCCTTTGTCGTGCAAGGAGATTCGGGAGTAACGTTCTTTAAGGGCGTGAATGTCGGTGAGTGCCTGCTTGAGGGTCTCCTCGGTGCGGAACACTGCGGCGTTGTTGTCCATCGACTGCTGCAACGCCCCGCGGATGTCGGCGACGCGCTCGTTGCCGTGCTCCGACAAAATGTCGGCCACCCAGCCGACCACCATCGCCGACGGGTCCGGTGGCAGCTCGACGAAGTCGTGACCCAGGGCGTAATTGGCCGCGGCGATTCCGGCGCGCCGCCCGAAGACATTGATATCCAGCAGCGAGTTCGTGCCCAGCCGGTTGGCGCCATGCACCGAGACGCACGCACACTCGCCGGCGGCGTAAAGACCCGGCACGGTCGATGTGTTGTCCCGCAACACTTGTCCGGTGATGGTCGTCGGGATGCCGCCCATCACGTAATGGCAGGTGGGGTAGACCGGGACCAGCTCCTTCACCGGGTCCACGCCCAGGTAAGTGCGAGCGAACTCGGTGATGTCGGGCAGCTTCGCCTCCAGGACATCCGCGCCGAGGTGGCGGACGTCGATGTAGACGTAGTCCTTGTGCGGACCCGCGCCGCGGCCCTCCAGCACTTCGAGCACCATCGAGCGGGCCACGATGTCGCGCGGCGCCAGGTCGACGATCGTCGGCGCATAGCGCTCCATGAACCGCTCGCCCTCGCCGTTGAGCAGCCGGCCACCCTCGCCGCGCACGGCTTCGGAGATCAAGATGCCCAGCCCGGCCAGCCCGGTCGGGTGGAATTGGTGAAACTCCATGTCTTCCAACGGAAGTCCCTTGCGAAAGACGATTCCGATGCCGTCGCCGGTCAGGGTGTGGGCGTTGGAGGTCGTCTTGTACATCCGGCCCGACCCGCCGGTGGCGATCACGACGGCCTTGGCGTGGAAGACGTGGATCTCGCCGGTGGCCAGCTCGTAGGCGACCACGCCGGTAGCCACCGGGCCGCTGGGGGTCTGGGTCAGCACCAGGTCGAGCACATAGAACTCGTTGAAGAACTCGACGTCGTGCTTGACGCAGTTCTGGTACAGCGTCTGCAGGATCATGTGGCCGGTGCGGTCGGCGGCGTAGCAGGCCCGGCGTACCGGGGCCTTGCCGTGATCGCGGGTGTGCCCACCGAAGCGGCGCTGGTCGATGCGGCCCTCGGGGGTGCGGTTGAACGGCATCCCCATTTTCTCCAGATCCAGCACCGCGTCGATGGCTTCCTTGCACATGATCTCCACCGCGTCCTGGTCGGCGAGATAGTCGCCGCCTTTGACGGTGTCGAAGGTGTGCCATTCCCAGTTGTCGTCTTCGACGTTGGCCAGCGCGGCGCACATGCCGCCCTGGGCAGCACCGGTGTGGCTGCGGGTCGGGTACAGCTTGGTCAACACTGCGGTACGGACGCGTGGACCCGCTTCTACCGCCGCCCGCATTCCCGCACCGCCCGCGCCGACGATCACCACGTCGTATCGGTGTTGGGAGATCACGGCTCGCCTTTCAGGAAATGTTCGGGTTAAACGTCAGCAGCACGTAGGTCCCCAGCACGAGCGTGAACACCATTGACAACACGAGCAGGGCATTCAGCCAGAAGCGGGTGGAATCCTTGCGGCTGTAGTCGTCGATGATGGTGCGCAGACCGTTGCCGCCGTGCAACTGCGCCAGCCACAGCAGCAGCAGGTCCCAGGTTTGCCAGAACGGCGAGTGCCAGCGCTGCGCCACGTAGTTGAAGTCGATTCGGTAAACACCGTCGTCCCACATCAGCATCACGAACAAGTGCCCGAGCGCCAAGAACACCAGCACGATGCCGGAAAACCGCATGAACAGCCAGGCGAATTTCTCGAAGTTGGGCATCCCGGCGCGCCGGCGAGGGGCCCGTGGATTGTCCAGGCTGGCCGGGCGGTCGTGGCTGCGCTGCCGAATCGGCGCGACCTGGCCGCGCCCCAGTTGAAGGTCGGGGGAGCTCATCCGAACCGCCCGATCATGTGGATGGCCACGACGACGGTCGCGGGCACCATCACCAACAGCCACACGATGGCGATCGCCCACAGCATCAGCCGCTGGTAGCGGGTGCCCTTCGCCCAGAAGTCGATCAGGATCACGCGGATGCCATTGAGCGCGTGGTAGAGCACCGCGGCCACCAGCCCGAGTTCCATCAAGCCCACGATCGGTGTCTTGTAGGTCGAGATGACTTCGTCGTAGGTTTGCGGGCTTACCCGAACCAGTGCGGTGTCCAGCACGTGCACGAACAGGAAGAAGAAGATCGTCGCCCCGGTGATGCGGTGCAGCACCCATGACCACATACCCGGGTCGCCGCGGTAGAGGGTTCGTCGCAGGCGGCGTGCGCGCGACGACCCGTCCCCCGGTGTCGGCGTAGCCGGAGCGGCAGATGTCGTCGTCGTCATCAGCGCCTCTCGTATCTGTGCCGACCCGCTGCGCCCGGCTATCGTCGCGCTTGCGATCGGCACGCACTCTCGTGAGACCGTCGGGAGCGACTCTAAACCCATTTTTACTGCTGGACGGTCCGGTTCGTGTCCGCCAACGCTTTTCGGTGTGAAGAATCTAGGGTGACCTTGTGAATTAGCCGACAGTGGACGAGGTGGCCCGATGCGTTCCCAACCCGCGGTATCGCGACCGTGACCGACACAATTGACTGGAAGCTGCTGCGGGACAAGGCTATCCAAGCAGCACATGGGGCGTACGCACCTTACTCGCGGTTTCCGGTGGGTGCGGCGGCGTTGGTCGACGACGGGCGGATAGTCACCGGCTGCAATGTGGAGAATGTCTCATATGGCCTGGGTCTCTGCGCCGAGTGCGCCGTGGTGTGCGCGCTGTATTCGACCGGCGGCGGCCGGCTGCTCGCACTGGCGTGCGTCGACGGGGCCGGCTCGCCGCTGATGCCGTGCGGCCGGTGTCGTCAGGTGTTGCTCGAACACGGCGGCCCGGAACTGCTCATCGATCACCCCGACGCACCCCGGCGGCTCGGCGCATTGCTGCCCGAGGCCTTCGGTCCTGGGGATCTCGCCCGGCGGGAACAGGGCCCCGCGTGAGACTCGATGCGCCGACCATCATTGCGACCAAACGCGACGGCGGTCGGCTGCCGGATGCAGCGATCGACTGGGTCATCGATGCCTATACCAACGGGCAGGTCGCCGACGAACAGATGTCAGCGCTGTTGATGGCGATCTTCCTGCGCAGCATGGACTACGGCGAGACCGCCCGATGGACGGCAGCGATGGTGGCTTCCGGTGAGCGGATGAATTTCACCGATTTGCGGCGCGACGGCAATCCCCTTCCGACCGTGGATAAACACTCCACCGGCGGAGTCGGAGACAAGATCACGTTGCCGCTGGTATCGGTGGTTGCGGCGTGCGGTGGCGCGGTGCCACAGGCGTCCGGCCGCGGACTCGGCCATACCGGTGGCACGTTGGACAAGTTGGAATCCATCGCCGGGTTCACCGCGAAGCTGTCTAACGAGCAAGTGCGCCAACAGCTTTGCGAGATCGGCGCGGCCATCTTCGCGGCCGGCCGGTTGGCGCCCGCCGACGCGAAGCTCTATGCGCTGCGCGACATCACCGCCACCGTCGAGTCGCTGCCGCTGATCGCGAGCTCGGTGATGAGCAAGAAGATCGCCGAAGGGGCGGGCGCACTGGTGCTCGACGTCAAGGTCGGTTCCGGCGCGTTGCTGCGGTCGGAATCGCAGTGTCGTGAGCTCGCTGAAACCATGGTGGCGCTGGGCGCAGAGCATGGGCTGCCGGCGTGCGCGCTATTGACCGACATGAACAGTCCGCTGGGCGCGACCGCCGGCAACGCGCTTGAAGTCGCCGAAGCGCTGGAGGTGCTGGCCGGCGGGGGACCGCCCGATGTGGTGGAACTGACGCTTCGGCTGGCCGGCGAGATGGTGCAGATCGCCGGCGTCGACGGGCGAGATCCAGCGCAGACGCTGCGTGACGGCACCGCGATGGACCGATTCCGCGCACTGGTCGCCGCGCAGGGCGGTGACTTGTCCGTACCGTTGCCGGTTGGTAAGTACTCCGAAACCGTGATCGCCGATCGGAGCGGCACAATGGGCGGTATCGACGCGATGGCAGTGGGGCTGGCGGTGTGGCGGCTCGGCGCGGGCAGGTCTCGGCCGGGCGAGTTGGTGCAGCCCGGCGCCGGGATCCGGATCCACCGGCGTCCCGGGGAGCCGGTGGCCGCGGGCGAGCCGCTGTTCACGTTGTACACCGACACCCCGGAACGCTTCGAGCCCGCGACGGCCGAGTTGGACGCCGGCTGGAGCGTCGCCGACGCGCCACCTCTCCATCGACCGCTGATCATCGATCGGATCACCTGATGACGACGCCACTGCGGCTGGAGGCAATCAAGCAAGCGCCGAAGGCGCTGTTGCACGATCACCTCGACGGCGGGCTGCGCCCGGCGACCGTGATCGACATCGCCGGTCAGACCGGCTATGACGACCTGCCCGCCACCGAGGTCGACGAGCTGACACGGTGGTTTCACACCCAGTCGCACAGCGGATCGCTGGAGCGCTACCTGGAGCCGTTCTCGCACACCGTCGCGGTAATGCAGACGCCCGAGTCGCTGCACCGGGTGGCCTACGAATGCGTGGAGGACCTGTCCAGCGACTCGGTGGTGTACGCCGAGGTGCGGTTCGCTCCCGAACTGCACATCAACCGCGGGCTGTCATTCGACGCCGTCGTCGATGCCGTGCTGGCCGGTTTCGCCGACGGGGAGAAGGCGGCCGCGGCGGCGGGGCGACCCATCGTCGTGCGCTGTCTGGTCACCGCGATGCGCCACGCCGCGCTGTCCCGCGAAATCGCCGAGCTGGCGATCCGATTCCGCGACAAGGGCGTGGTCGGATTCGATATCGCCGGTGCGGAGGCCGGCTACCCGCCCACCCGGCACCTGGACGCTTTCGAGTACATGCGAAACAACAACGCCCGCTTCACGATTCACGCTGGCGAGGCGTTCGGGTTGCCATCCATTCATGAGGCGATCGCGTTCTGCGGTGCCGACCGGCTGGGTCACGGGGTGCGGATCGTCGATGACATCGACGTCGCCGACGACGGTACTGTGCGACTGGGCCGTTTGGCATCGATACTGCGGGACAAGCGGATTCCGTTGGAGCTGTGCCCCAGCTCCAACGTTCAGACCGGCGCAGTCAACAGCATCGCCGAGCATCCCTTTGATCTGTTGGCCCGAAGCCGTTTCCGGGTCACCGTCAACACCGACAACCGGTTGATGAGCGACACGACGATGAGCCATGAGATGCTGGCTCTCGTCGACGCATTCGGCTATGGCTGGACTGACCTGGCGCGCTTCACCATCAATGCGATGAAGTCGGCGTTCATCCCCTTCGACGAGCGGCTCGCGATCATCGACGAAGTCATCAAACCGCGCTTTGCGGTGTTGATGTGAATACAGGCGATTGCCGGAACTGTCGCAGGGCGTAGCGAAGATTGGCGAGCAGCTTTTGCATTACGGACCTCCTGATTTCACCCGTTTTCGGCTGGCGCAGAGCGAAGCCCTGCGGTTATAGGGAATGGGGTACCAGCCAAAACGCAGAGCTTCGCTCTGCGGCAGCGCTCGTGCCAACTGGGAAGGGCGGGGCTTCAGCCCCGCCGCCTCCGGAAGCCCAGCAGATTGGGCCTTTAGGCCCTGAAGCCGCGTTGCCTCAGGGGCTAAAGCCCGATTGGTAAGCCGTTGTCTACGGCGGGGCTGAAGCCCCGCCCTTCCCGAAACTCCGCAACATGTCGCGGACATTCCCTAGCAAGTACGAGCTTCCGGGCCGCAGAGCGGCACTCCGGGTTCTCCATGAGCTTATTACGGCAAGGCAGCGCCGCGGGTTCCCGAAAATACGACACGTCCTGACCACCGTCTGACGGTCAGGTATCACACACTTGTGCTGTCTCTATTGACGATTTGGGCAGGAGTTGGTTAGCGCAGTGTGGGAAGTAACCCTATCGCGGCATGGGCGAGTCATTCCCTAGCCTGCGCCACGGGATTCGCCCGATAGATGTGCAACAGCCAGTCTCTGTAATGAGGATCTTTTGGAAAATCTTCGGCTGTGCTTAACTCCCGAATGGCGCCGCCCTGAACCGTTCCACTTGTCCCGTTCCTTCCCCTCGGCGAGATCGATCCAGGTATAACGAAATGTGTCGCTTTCCGCAGAGGGCCGCAGATCTACATCCACCGTGCCGCCCCACCTCAAGTAAATCACATATTCCTGTCCGGGGACAGCGGAGCAGAACTTAGGTGTGTAGCCTGACAGCAGTTCCGGATGCGGTTCGAGTGTCCACCAGCGGATGCTCCGCATGAAATGCGCTAGGAAGCTGATGGAAACCGCGCCGGGGTAGTCAAGCGTATCGGACTGGAAGCCGGGCTCGAGCGGCCAGGGGCGCTGATCAGAGGGCGCTTCCGGCACGTCCGCCCACCAGATGTGTCCGCCTCCGTAGGTGTGGCCTGCCGCGCCGGAAAGAATCGCGGACCACGCGCCGAAGCGGATATCCTCCTCCGCACTTAATTCCGACTTCGATTCGAGCCGACGAGCAATTGCATAATCGCCCTGTCGATACGCTTCATACCGGCGACGTGATCGTTTTGAATTATCGCTATACCCCTGAGTTCAACCAGACAGTAACGGTGCAGCCGGACGGAAGTGTCAACCTGAATATTGTCGGAGATGTGAGGGTGGCGGGGCTTTCTGTGGACGAGGCCCGCGCACGCGTTCTAAGTTTCGCGTCGGTTCGACTGAATCATCCAGAGTTAACAATCACTTTGCAGCATTTTGAGCAGCCATATTTTGTTGTGGCTGGCGAAGTAGATCATCCTGGAAAATTTGACTTGCGGGATAACACAACCGCACTTCAGGCCATCATGCTCGCCGGCGGATTCAAGGATTCGGCGCGCGACACGCAAGTGATTCTATTCAGGCGAATCAATGCAGATCAGGCAGAAGTTCACAAGCTCGACTTACATAACGTAAAGAAGAGTTCGGATCTAGAACGGGACACGAAGCTTGAGCCCGGAGATATGCTGCTCGTTACTCGCAATAAGATGGAGCATCTCGCGCTTCATGAAAGCCAGCAACCTGGGGGTTTACTTTAATCCATTCCCAGTTGTTCCGTAGCCTGCATCTCATTCGTCATTAGGCTGCGCTCGAAATGGCCGGGAAGTGCGCCCAATTTTTTCACGGAGTTTATCGATGCAGCAAAATATACGTATAGATCAAGATTCAACGGCACGCCTCGATGCAGTGGGATCACCTTTTGTACTCGAAGGAACATCAAAGGCCGGATTGCACCTGCGGCCTGCGGTGGCGCGGGCTATTTCAGGTCCGCTAATTGGTACTGCGGATCTTGTGTGCCTGAGCATCATGCTCATTTATCTCGCTCTCTGGGCGAGTGGAGCGACGATTTCAGGGAACCTGGTGGCATTGCTCTCCGTCCGCTTGTCTGTAGGCCATTTTCTGGTGATCGCGCTTTGTTGGATCGTGTGGCGGACGATTTTTTACTACTGCGGCCTCTACACGTGGCAGCATGTTCAGTCGGCAAGGGGTGTTCCAGGCCGCGTTGCGCTTGCAACGGGCATCTCGGCGTTGGTGGCATGCGACGCGGTCGGTGCGATGTGGCACCACGGGCGATTCGTCCACCTGGCGGTTTACTTCTGGATCGCCACGATGAGTGCGGCACTTTTGACGCGAGTTGCGGTTTGTCTTTTCCAACCTGATGTCCGGCCTCATTTCAGGCGAAGAAGGCATGCGGTAATTGTCGGCGGAGGCCGCGCGCCGCGCGGTTCCTTGAAGAGCTGAAGTTACATCCAGATGGAACTACCAATTCATCGGCTATGTGGATAGCACGGCAATGGAAATTCCCGGGCAAAGCTGGCCGCTGCTGGGTAGGATTGGCGATCTCGAAGAAATTCTCATGAGACAGGTCGTTGATGAAGTTGTGGTCGCCTTGCCGGTGAAGACGCAGTATGCGGCGATCGACCGGACAATCTCGATCTGCGAACGAGCGGGAGTGCAGGTGCAGTACTGCGAAGACCTCTTCGATACGCCAAGGTCGAGTCACTGTTACCGTGAGCAGATCGACAATCAACGCGTCGTGCTGAAAATGGTGAAAGACGATTATCGCCACCGCATTAAACGGGCAGTTGACCTTGCTGGAGCGACTTTCGGATGAGATCTTTGCGCGCCTCTTTTCCTTATTGTGGCAATACTCATTAAGGCGACAAGCAATGGACCGGTATTTTTTACGCAAGACCGCTACGGTCTGGGCAAGCGGACATTCCGCATTCATAAATTTCGCACGATGGTTGTCGACGCCGAGGCAGCGCAGGGATCGCTGGAGCATATGAATGAGACCAGCGGGCCTGTTTTCAAGATCTTCAAGGATCCGCGCATTACGAAGGTCGGCGCGATTCTGAGGCGAACCTCGATTGATGAATTGCCACAACTATTCAATGTGGTAAGGGGGAGATGTCCCTGGTTGGTCCGCGGCCGCTGTGCCTCCGCGATGTAGGCAGATTTTCAGAGGGCTGGCTGATGCGCCGATTCAGCGTGAAGCCCGGGCTGACCTGTCTCTGGCAAATCTGCGGGCGCAGCAACGTGAACTTCGATCGATGGATAGAGCTGGATCTTCACTATATCGACAACTGGTCACTGAAGATGGACCTGCAGATACTTGCGCGAACAATTCCAGCAGTTTTGAAAGGTACGGGTGCGGCGTGAATTTGGCTCTCCCAGCACGCGTGGTGTTCGTAAACCATACAGGCGCTGTTAGTGGTGCAGAGCAGGTGCTCATCAATATGGTGAAGGGGCTCGAGCGACCTGCGTATGAGTTGATCGCGATCTGTCCTGACGAGGGCGACTTGGGGCGGATGCTCCGCGACGAGGGGTACTTTGTATTCCATTGCCAGCAGTGATGCCGATTTGCCGGCGCCCCGACCTGCTGTGGAAGGCTTTCACGTCACTTACCCGGCCATTGTCTCGCTCCATAAGACGCTCGCAAAGATTGATCCAGACATTATCCATGCCAACACATTACGAGCCGGAATTGCGGTTTCAATCGCATCTATCGGGACAGGTCGTAAGGTGGTGTGGCACATCCACGACAAGTTGCCGCGGCATGCGTTCAGCATGGTCATTCGGATCGCAGCGCTTTTGCTTCGCCCGTCGCGCATCGTGGCTGTCTCAGATTCTGCTGCAAAAGCGTTTCGCGGGCCATTTTCTTTTCCTGGGCGCGTATTCACTATTCACAATGGGATCGACTTGAGCCGGTTTCCGCCGAAGGGGGCTGGCAGCCGAGCATTGCGTCTGTCATTCGGAGTTCCCGAAGACACTTTTCTGATATGCGCGGTTGGGCAAATATGTGCTCGTAAAGGCTTGGTCGAATTGGTTTCGGCGTTCGAGCAGGCCAGCGCGCAGGCGCCGCAAATGCACCTGGTCATTGCTGGGGAAGTCGTCTTCGAGCACGAGCGAAGTTATTTCAATCTTCTCCGCATCGCATCATCGGCGTCTCACATCTCCGAGAGGATTCACATCATCGGTCATGTGGCGGATGTTTCCGGGTTGATGCAGGCCGCGGATCTGCTCGTGCTGAATTCGCGCGAGGAGCCGTTTGGTCTCGTTTTGGTTGAAGCCATGTCGAGCGGCACGCCAGTGCTGGCGACAAGGGTCGGCGGCATTCCGGAAATTGTGAAGGATAAAGAAAACGGCTGGTTGATAGAAAAGGCAGATACCGCGGGCCTCGCGGCAATGCTGCTGGAGTTGTCGCAGAAGAAGGACCTGCTAGAGCGGGTTGCCCGCTACGCACAAAGCGTGACTTGTCTGCAATTTTCACTTGAAAGATTTCATAGCGAGCTGCATCGGTTTTACTCAGAACTACTGCCGAGCCCGAGGCAATTCATCGGCCGTGCGGAATCCATCAGCCAAAGCCAATCTTGACTGGAGAACAGGAACTTTCCCATGCCCAGAATTGCATTGTTTCAGGACTATCTCGCACAGAACGGGGGTGCGGAACGCGTGACGGAAGCGATTCATCGAACGCTTCCGGAAGCGGAGCTCTACACAACGATGGCGGTACCGGATCGAATTTCTCCGTATCTGAGAAATCTGGAAGCAACAACTACCTGGATGCAGGCACTTCCTGCAAAAGCAAAGCTCTATAGGCATTATTTTCTTTTGTATCCTTTGGCAGTGGAATCGACGCACCTGGAGAACTATGACCTCATCGTGAGCAGTTGCTGTGGTTACGCAAAGGGTGTGAGGCGCGGTGAAAATGGGGTTCATGTCTGCTATTGCCACAATCCCATGCGTTGGGTGTGGCGATTTTCTGAATATATGCAGCGGGAAACCTTTTGCCGTCCGATGAAGGCTGCCTTGCGTTTAATGGTGGAACGGTTAAAGCAATGGAAATGCGCGCAGCCACGAGGCCCGATTACTACATTGCTAATTCACATATCGTGGCCAACCGATCGAAGGATGCGTTTGGGGTGGAAGCGAAGGTCATCGAGCCCCCAATCGATACATCACGATTCTGGATCAGCAAAGCGCCACAAGATTACTACATGA
>CAWBSW010000060.1:0-95914 GCA_963791535.1 uncultured Actinomycetota bacterium
TTGCAAGAGCTGGGTTACGCCATCGCCATTCATCCGAGCAACCCGCTCGCCCGCGCGGTGCTCGGCATGCTGGAGGGCCTGTGCGAGCTCAACGGCGGCAACGTCGCCGACTACATGCCCACCCGGCCCGCCGACTTCTTCAACCTGGTCGGGATGGCGGAGTGGCTGCAGCTCGACGCCAAATACGCACGCATGGAGGACCACCCATGAGCATGACCATCATCGAGAAGATCTTCGCCCGCAAGGCCGGCGTGGACAGCGTGTCCGCGGGCGAGACCGTCGTCGTCGACGTCGACATGACGGTGCTGATCGATTTGCAGTTCGCCACGATGTGGATCGAGCCGCTGCGCATTCACGACCCGGACAAGCTGGCGATCGTCATGGACCACGCCGTACCCGCGCCGACCATCAAAGACGCCGCCGGCGGCCCGCGTGCCCGAAAGTTCGCCGCCCAGTTCGGCATTGAGCGCTTCTACGACGTCGGCAGGCACGGCATCTGCCACCAGGTGGTCGCCGAGAACGGGCTGGCCCGGCCCGGAGAAGTACTGGCCTGCACCGACTCTCACACCTGCGCGGCTGGCGCCTACAACACCGCCGCCCGCGGGCTGGGCCCCGCCGAGGTGTACTCGATCATGTGTACGGGCAGCACCTGGTTTCAGGTCGCGCCGACGATCCGCTACCAGCTCGAGGGCCTCAAACCCGATACGGTCAGCGGCAAGGACATCTTCTTGCACATCGCCAACGAGTACGGCGACGCCGCGAACCTGAACCTGGAGTTCGGCGGGCCCGGGCTGACGAGCATCCCGATGCACGACCGTCGCACCATCGCCACTCAGGGTGCCGAGGTGTCGGCCGATTTCAGCACGTTTGAGCCCGACGGGGTGCTGACATCGTTCCTCGACGAGCGCGGCGTCACCGGATACGACCCTGCGGCCCCGGATCCCGATGCGACGTATCGCGAGGTGCGGCAGGTGGACCTGGCCGCACTGGAACCCTACGTGGCCCGGCCGGGCACGGTGAGCCGCAACGGCCTGCCGGTCTCCCAATTGGGCAAGCAGAAAATCGATCAGGCATTCATCGGGTCATGTGCCAACGGTCAACTCGAGGACCTCGAAATCGCGGCGGATGTGTTGCGCGGCAAGACGGTTGCCGCGGGCGTTCGGCTGCTTGTGACGCCGGCGTCACAAGCTGTCTATCGCGAGGCGATGCGGCTCGGCTACCTGCAGGACATCGCCGACGCCGGGGCGGTGATCACCAACTCCACCTGCGGCGCCTGCTTCGGGTATCACATGGGCGTGGTGGGCCCCGGCGAAGTGTGCCTGACGTCGAGCACCCGGAACTTCACCGGGCGCATGGGCAGCCCGGAGGCGCAGATCTTCATGGCCTCACCGGCAACCGTCGCCGCATCGGCGATCACCGGCTACATCACCGACGCGAGGAGTGTGAACCGATGACGCTCAGCATCACCGGCAAAGTCTGGGTGTTCGGGGACGACCTGAACACCGACGCCATGTATCCGGCCTTCGCGATGAAGATGGATCCCCCGGAGGCGGCCAAGCACATCTTCTACGAGGTACGACCCGGCTGGACCGACCAGGTTTCCGCCGGCGACATCGTGGTGGCGGGCAAGAACTTCGGGCTGGGATCGTCGCGGCCGGTCGCGGCGTTGTTCACCGAACTTGGCGTCGCAGGACTCATCGCCGAGGAGTTCAATTCCCTGTTCTTCCGCAATGCCGTCAATGCCGGCCTGCCCGCAATGACGATTCCCGACGCCACCAGCCTGTTCAGCGAAGGCGACACCGGAACCTTCGACATCGGCACCGGCGAGTGGCGCAACGAGACAACCGAGGCGTCCGGGTCGGTACCCAAGCTGCCCGACCTCATTCTCGAGATCATTGCCAGCGGAGGGGTATTGCCGCGGCTGGCGGCGCAGGGCTATCTGCCCGCCGAATTGGGCGACCTGCTGCGGTCCAGCACGGTGGCGATCCGCGGCGCGGGAAGCGAAGCATGATGGGTGCCCTCGGCAAACTGCTCCGCAATGTCCGAGCCGGCGAGCATCGAAGCCCTCTCGCCGGTTCGGGTTTCACCGCGCCCTATGACATCACGGTCACCAGCACCGCATTCAGCGATGGCGGCGCGATGCCGGCGTCGAGCGGCGGAAAGGGTGTTGGTGACAATGCGTCACCGCAGCTGCGCTGGACCGGGCTGCCGCCGGCAGCAAAACAGCTGGTGCTGATCATCGACGACGTCGACGTTCCGCTGCCGCGCCCACTGCTGCACACCGTCGCGGTGATCGAGGCTGGCGTGCAGGGTGTCGACACGGGCGCGTTGCAGCCGGGTACCGCCGGAATACGGTTCATCCCGGGCGGTTTGGGGCACCGGGGATACGCGGGCCCACGCCCGATTCCCGGTCACGGCCCGCACCACTACCGGTTCCATGTGTTGGCACTTGACGGGCCGGTTCCCGACCACGTTTCCAACGCGAAGACGCTGCTGAAGCAGATGGCCGGACACGTGCTCGCCCGCGGGGTGCTGACCGGAACCTACGAACGCCCATGACCGGCTTGACGTCGGACCGCATCTCGGCGCCGACCGGGCCGAGGCGGTAGTCGCCGGTGTCCAAACGCCCGCGACCGCCCTCGATGTGCGCGCAATCCACCCGACTGACCCGAGACTAGCTCTCTGGGTATGCGTTGCGGGGAAGCGCCGTATCCATCGACGCGGACTGAGTACGCTGATCACATGCCGCAACGGGTGTTGCGTGAACGCCTGATCGATCTGGAAGTCCCAGGCGAGGATGTGGCACGCGGTCGGGCGTTGCGAAAGACCGCCCCACGGCGCGCTCTCGCACAGCTGACTCCCTCTGCGCGAACGGCCACTGAGATTCTCGTCGCTCAAAACGCCAGCCGACTACCCGAACTCGTGCCGCTGCGTTTTGCTCGGATGCTCGCCGACCCGTTCTCGTTCTACCGAGGTTCGGCAGCAGTGATGGCCGCCGACCTCGCTGCAAGCCCGTCGACTGGGATCGAAGTCATGTGCTGCGGTGACGCTCACGTGTCGAATTTCGGCATGTACGCTGCTCCGCACCGCTCAATAGTCTTCGACCTGAATGATTTTGACGAGGCCGGTGTCGCACCCGCGGAGTGGGACGTCAAACGCCTGATCACCAGCGCGATCATCGGGGGCCGCCATGCCGGTTACCCGGGCAAGGCCATCCGCCGTTGCGTCGAAGAGGCATTGGTGGGCTACCAAACCAGTCTGCAGGCGATGCTCGAGGAGATGAGCGTTCTGGACCGCTACTACCTGCGGCTGGAACCAGAGCACTACACCGGGAAGGTATCCAAGGCATCGCAGGCTCTGATTCAGAAAACGATATCCCGGGCGCGCACGCGAACGTCGGCGCGTGTCTTCAAACAGATCACGGAGATCGGGCCCGAGGGAACGCCGCGCCTGCGGGAATCACCGCCGGTTCTCCAGCACGTCGACGAGGAGATCGAAGCCCCCCTGGTCGAGTCGATTGAGGAGTATCTGGCCGCAGTCCCGGCTGACATCGCGCTGCTGCTGTCGCACTTCCGCGTCACCGATGTCGCGCTGCGAGTAGTTGGGGTCGGCAGCGTCGGTACCCGGTGCTACTTGGTCATCTTGGTCGGCCCCAACGACACACCGATGATCCTGCAGATCAAGGAGGCCACTCGATCAGTGCTCGAAGAGTACGGCGGCTGGCGCCAGCCGGACACGCTGACCGCGGCCGTTGAGGCTAAGGGCCAGGGCGTGCGCGTCATTGACGGCCAGCGAATTCTGCAGGCGATGTCGGATGTATTCCTCGGGACGACACGCAAGGACGGCCGCGACTACTACGTCCGTCAGTTCCACGACATGAAGGGCACCATCGACACCGAGGGCATGTCGGCCTCCACGTTCGGCAAATACGTCACTGCCTGTGCGGTGCTGCTCGCGCGGGCACACTCGCAAAGCGCGAATGCCTCAATACTGCGGGGATACGTTGGCACCAACGACACCGTGCACGACGCGGTCGCGGAGTGGTCGTACGAATACGCCTATAAGTCGCTCGACGACTTTCACCAGCTGCGGGCGGCGGCCGCTGCCGGGGACATCGAAGTCGCCGACGATCCTGCCCGCTAAGCGGGTCGGCAACTACTCGTCGGGAATGTCATGCTCGATCTCGTCGAGCCAGGCCTGCGCCGACATATCCGACGGGGCGCGCCAGTCGCCGCGCGGCGAGAGCGCGCCGCCATAGGACACCTTGGGCCCGTTGGGCAGCGCCGAGCGCTTGAACTGGCTGAACGAGTAGAACCGCTGCACGAAGACCTGCAGCCAATGCCGGATCTCCTTGAGCGAATAGGCCGGTCGCTTGCTATCCGGAAATCCCGGCGGCCAGTTGCCCCGCTCGGCATCGCTCCAGGCATGCCACGCCAAAAACGCGATCTTCGACGGCCGGGAACCGTAACGCAGCACCTGGAACAGTGAAAAGTCTTGCAGCGCAAATGGTCCGACCTTGGCCTCGCTGCTCTGCAGCTCTTCTTCCGCACCACTGGGGATGAGCTCCGGGGTGATCTCGGTGTCCAGCACCGACTGCAGCACCTCATCCACCGCCGGCTCGAACTGGCCGGAGGAGATGACCCAGCGGATCAGGTGCTGGATCAGTGTTTTGGGCACACCGGCGTTGACGTTGTAGTGCGACATCTGATCGCCGACACCGTACGTCGACCAGCCCAGCCCCAGCTCGGACAGGTCGCCGGTGCCCAGCACGATACCGCCACGCTGGTTGGCCAGCCGGAAAAGATAGTCGGTGCGCAGGCCGGCCTGGACGTTCTCGAAGGTGACGTCGTAGAGCTTGTCGCCACGCGAAAACGGATGATCGATCTCCTTGAGCATCAGCTTTGCGGTTTCGGTGATGTCGATCTCAGAGAAGGTGACGCCCAGCGCCCGGCAGAGCTCCACCGCATTGCGTTTGGTGCGCTCGCCAGTTGCGAAGCCGGGCAGTGTGAACGCCAGAATGTCGCTGCGCGGCCGGCCTTCCCGGTCCATCGCCCGCGCAGCGACGATCAGCGCGTGCGTGGAATCCAGCCCGCCGGAAACCCCGATGACAACCTTCGGGTATTTCAATGCCCGCAACCGCTGTTCGAGCCCCGCGACCTGAATGTTGTAAGCCTCGTAGCAGTCTTGCTGCAGCCGGTTGGGATCGGCCGGCACGAACGGAAACCGTTCCAGCGCGCGCCGCAGTCCGATGTCGCCCGAGGGCGGCTCCAGGCGAAACTCGATGCGCCGGAACGACTCCGCCAGCGCCCGGTGGTGGCGGCGGTTATCGTCGAACGTCCCCATCCGCAGCCGTTCCGCGCGAAGCAGCCCGGTGTCGACGTCGGCGATGGCGCGTCGTTCGCCCTTGGGAAAGCGCTCGGATTCGGCGAGCAATGCGCCGTTCTCCCAGATCATCGTCTGACCGTCCCAGGCCAGGTCGGTCGTCGACTCGCCCTCACCCGCGGCGGCGTAGACATAGGCCGCCAGGCAGCGCAACGACGCCGAACGGGCAAGCAGGCCGCGATCTTCGGCGCGCCCGATCGTGATCGGGCTGCCGGACATGTTGGCCAGCACGGTAGCGCCCGCCATCGCCGCTTCGGCGCTGGGCGGAACCGGCACGAACATGTCCTCGCAGATTTCGACGTGCAGCACGAAGCCGGGCAGGTCGGATGCGGCGAACAGCAGGTCCGGGCCGAACGGAGCTTGCATGCCGGCGATTCGGATGGTGCCGCGCTCGTCGTCACCGGGCGCGATCTGGCGGCGTTCGTAGAACTCGCGGTAGGTGGGCAGGTACGACTTCGGCGCCACCCCAAGAACAACACCGCGATGGATGACCACCGCGGTGTTGTAAATGCGGTGCCCGTAACGCAGCGGGGCGCCGACCGCCAGCACCGGCAGCAGATCGGACGAAGCCGTGACGACGTCAAGCACGGCGTCCTCGACGGCGTCGAGCAACACGTCTTGCAGCAGGATGTCCTCGATGGAGTACCCGGACAGCGTCAACTCCGGAAAGACGGCCAGGGCGACGCTGTCGTCGTGGCACTGGCGGGCCAGCCGCAGGACCGAGGCGGCATTGGCCGCCGGGTCGCCGATCGCGGCATGGTGAGTGCACGCGGCGACACGGACAAACCCCTGGCTGTAGGCGTTATAAAAGTCCATCGCCCTTCCATTGTCGCCCGGCCGGTGTTCACACCCGACCATCGGGTATCGGCACAGCATGCGCGACCGAATTGGTAGCCGTCCTCGTATTGATGTCATACGGTCCGATAGGAAAGCGGAAATCGCGGAAATTTAGGCCATCGAGGGAAGTGAACACCGTGAGCGGTAATCGAGTGGTCGCGGCTGCGCTGCGTCCGGCTGTCGGCATTCTCGGCGCGATGGTGTTGGCGCTCGCCGGCTGCACACAATCGACGAGTCCACCAACCAAAAGCGCGGTGACCGCCTCAACCGCACAGACAGTGACCGCCACACCGCTCTCGACGAGAACGATGCCCGCCGCGCCGAGCCTGCCCAGGGGTGCGCAGCCCCAGCTGGCGTCAGACCCCGCGCAGCTGGCCGACGATCTTGTCGCAGACGAGCAAGCGCTACGTAATCCGGGGACGGCGGAGCCCGCGCTGGTGGCTGCGGCGCACCGCGAGCAGGCCGCCTACCGCGCCATCGGGTCGCATCCCGAGTGGGATGCGACCACACGACCGCGCATCCCGCCGGCCCTACTCGACGTCTACGACCGCAATGTCGACGCGCGTCGCCAGCTCAGCGCGATGACACCCGTGAGAAACACGCTGCCGGCGTGGCGCATCGACCCCCCCGCTCCGGCCGACGAACTACTCGGCTACTACCACCAGGCGGAATCGGAAACCGGCGTCGGCTGGAACTACCTGGCCGCGATCAACCTGGTCGAGACCCGCTTCGGCAGCATCGTCGGCGCCAGCACCGCCGGCGCGCAAGGACCCATGCAGTTCTTGCCGCCAACGTTCGCCGGCTACGGCCAAGGCGGCGATATCAACTCACCCCACGACAGCATCATGGCGGCGGGCCGCTACCTCGCCGCCAACGGCTTTGCCACCGATCGTGATCACGCCATCTACCGGTATAACCACGCCAACCAATATGTGCGTGCGGTCAACCAATACGCGGCGCTGCTCGCCGCCGATCCCGCTACATTCGCCGGCTACTACCGGTGGGACGTCTATTGCCGCACGACCGCGGGCGACGTGTTGCTACCCATCGGCTTCGCCGCGACGTCACCGATCCCGGCCGCAGACTACGTGGCAAGCCACCCGCAGTAACCGCGCCGTGTCGGCTCCGACCGGCACGTACTCTCGAATGGGTGACGGCCTGCGCTGAATCTCCGGAGCTGATCGCTCTGTTGGCCGGTCGCCGCATCGCCGTGTTGACCGGAGCGGGGATTTCCACCGACTCCGGTATCCCCGATTACCGAGGCCCCGATTCGCCTCCGAGCAATCCGATGACGATTCGGCAGTTCACCTCGGATCCGGTGTTCCGGCAACGGTACTGGGCGCGCAACCAAGTCGGCTGGCGGCACATGGACGAAACCCTGCCCAACGCCGGACACCGGGCGCTGGCTGGTTTGGAGCGCGACGGGGTGGTGACCGGCGTCATCACCCAGAACGTCGACCTGTTGCACACCAAGGCCGGCAGCCACAATGTGATCAATCTGCACGGCACCTACGCGCAGGTGATCTGCCTGCAGTGTGGCGACTCGATGAGCCGCGCGGCACTCGGCGAAAAGCTCGACGCGCTCAACCCGGGATTCGTCGAGCGCGCCGAGGCAATCGGTGGGCTGGCGGTTGCTCCGGACGCTGATGCCGTCGTCACCGAAACTGATAGCTTCCGCTACCTGGACTGTCCATCGTGCGGCGGCATGCTCAAACCCGATATCGTCTATTTCGGCGAAAGCGTACCCAAAGCGATTGTCGAACAAGCATTTTCGCTCATCGACGCTGCCGATGCGCTGCTGGTGGCCGGATCGTCGTTGACCGTGTTCTCGGGCTACCGCTTCGTGCGCCACGCGGCAACACTCGGTATCCCGGTCGCCATCGTCAACCGCGGCCCCACCCGCGGCGACAACCTGGCCACGGTCAAGGTCGACGGCGGCTGCTCGGAGTTGTTGACGCTACTGGCCGAGGAGCTCGCCGCGGCGTCGGTTCGCTAGGCGTCTAAAACGTACACGGCACGCTGCGAATCCCGTGGATGAAGTTGCCAGGGACATATACTGGTTCGCCTGCCTGGATGTGTGGCAGCTGACGCAAGAGCTCGCCGAAGATCGCCCGCAGTTGAGCTCTGGCCACATGCGCGCCCAGGCAGAAGTGCACTCCGCCACCGCCGAAACCGACGTGCGGGTTGGGGCTTCGGCTCAGATCCAAGCGCTCCGGGTGCTCGAAGACTTCGGTGTCCCAGTTGCCCGACGGGTAGAACATCACCACCTTCTCCCCCGCCCGGATGGTTTGGCCGCCGATTTCGAAATCCGTTGCGGCCGTGCGGCGGAAGGTCATCACCGGGCTGGCCCACCGGATGAACTCCTCGATCGCCCCGCCGATGCGGTTGTCGAAATCCTCCAGCAGCCAGGCACGCTGATCGGGAAAGTCGGTGAGCGCCTTCAGCGCGTGACTGGTGGTTTGCCGCGTGGTGTCGTTGGCGGCGACAGACAGCAGCACGAAGAACGCGGCGATGTCGGCGTCGGCGAGCCGGTCGCCGTCCACCTCGGCAGTCACCAGGCTGGTGAACAGGTCGTCGCCCGGATGCTCGCGACGTTCGGCGGCGAGCGCGAAGGCCACCTGGTGGACAGTTGTTTGGGCCTCGAACAGCACTTCCATCGGATGGCGGCCGTTGAGGTAGACCGGGTCGGCCCACGAGACCATGGCATCGGCGGCGTGTTCCACGCGCTGACGGTCCGCCTCCGGAATGCCCACCATGTCCGACAGCGTGCGAATGGGCAGTTCCTTGGCACAGTGCTCGACGAAGTCGGCACCGCTACCGACGGCTTTGAGCTCCTCGACGATATTTTTCGCGTTCGCCTGGATCGAGTCCTCGATGCGCCTGACCTGCCGAGGGGTGAACGCGGCGCTGACGAGTTTGCGCAGGAAGGTGTGCCGCGGCGGGTCCATCGCCAGGAAGGACTGCGACGCTTCGAGCAACTCCTCGGGAACGTTCTCGAAGATCACCCCCTTACCGGACAAGAAGACCTCGTTGTTGCGGCTGACCGCAACGATGTCATCGCGCCTGGTCAGGGCCCAGTAGCCGGGGTCGTCGGGGTCCGTCATCAGGGCGTCTTCGACCGGGGGGTGCCAGCTCACCGGGCGTTCGGCCCTCAGCTCCGCAAACGAACTTTCCCGCTCTTGCGCGGTCGTGGACCAGAACGCGCGCGACGAGAGGTCGATGGGGTCGTAGGCGCGAGGGGTTGCGGCCGTCGCTGTCATTGGTGGGTCCTCCATCGGTTATGACGTCGGTCACAAAGCTGAACAATGCCGACAATAAAACTAGACATAGTGTCTAGTCAAGATGTCGGGCAGTCGGTTACCCTCTGACCAGGGGTGCGATAGGAGGAGCCATGCCGTCGGTCACCCGCAAGCCGCAAACCAAGCGGCAGGAGCGGCGCGAGCAGATCGAGCGCCGGCTGCTCGACGCCACCGAACGTTTGATGCGCGACGGCGCTAGCTTCACCGAACTCAGCGTGGATCGACTGTCCGGCGAGGCCGGGATGTCGCGGGCCAGCTTCTACATCTACTTCGAGGACAAGGGCCACCTGCTGCGCCGCCTGGCCGGCCAGGTGTTCGCCGATCTCGCCGCCAGCGCCGAGCGCTGGTGGAGCGTGGCGTGGCGGCATGATCCCGACGACGTCCGCGCCGGGATGGCCAGCATCATCGCCAGCTACCGGCGACATCAACCGGTACTCGTCGCGCTCAACGAAATGGCCGCCTATGACTCCCTGGTCGGGGCGACCTACCGCAATCTGCTGACTGCCATCACCGGGCGATTGACGCGCGTCATCGAAGAGGGCCAGGCCGACGGCTCAATCCGCCTCGAGTTGCCCGCGGCGACCGCCGCCAGTGTGCTCACCTGGATGGTCGAGCGATCCTGTCAACAGAACCTGCCGACCGAACCGGCCACATACGACGCCGAACTGGCCAATACCCTGACCGAAATCGTCTGGGGTGCACTGTATCTCGCACCGATAGCGAAGAACTAAACGGCCACCAGATCGTCGGCATGCACTGCGGGCCGGCGCAGCTCGGCGGGCAGGTCTGAGGTCGACCGCCCGATCATGGTGGCCAGCTCGCCGGCGTCGTAGGCCACCACGCCGCGGGCCACCAGGGCCGCGTCGGGCCCATTCAGGTCGACTACGTCACCGCCGTGAAAACGGCCGGACAGCCCGGTGATACCGGCGGGCAGCAGTGAACGGCGTTGGCCCAGCACCGCACGCACCGCACCATCGTCCAGGGTCAGCGCACCGGCGGACTCCGCGGCGTAGCGGACCCAAAACCGGCGTGCCGACATCCGGTTGGGCCGCGCGGCGAACACCGTGCCGGCCGAGGCGTCCGCCAACGCGGTCGCGGCATCCGCGGCGGCTGCCAGCAGCACCGGCACCCCGGCGTCGGCGGCAAGCAGTGCCGACGAAACCTTGGACGCCATCCCGCCGGTGCCCAGGTGGCTGCTTTGTCCTGCGACCACACCGTCGAGGTCGGCCGGCCCGGAAATCTCAGGGATGAAACGTGATTCGCTGGACTTGCGCGGATCGGCGTTGTACAGCCCGTCGATGTCGCTCAGCAGCACCAGCGCGTCGGCCCCCACCAGGTGCGCCACCAACGCCGAGAGCCGGTCGTTATCGCCGAACCGGATTTCGTTGGTGGCAACCGTGTCGTTCTCGTTGACGATCGCCACCGCGTGCAGCGCCCGCAGCCGGTCCAGGGTGCGCTGGGCGTTGGTGTGCTGCACCCGCATCGAAATGTCGTGCGCGGTCAGCAAGACCTGGCCGACGCTGCGCTGGTAGCGAGCGAATGCCGCGCTCCAGGCATTCACCAGCGCGACCTGCCCGACGCTGGCCGCCGCCTGCTTGGTGGCCAGGTCGGTGGGCCGCTTGGTCAGCCCGAGCGGCTCGATGCCGGCAGCGATGGCCCCGGAGGAGACGATGACGACGTCGGAGCCCGCTTTCATCCGGGCCTCGATCGCGTCGACGAGCCCCGCTAGCCTGCCTGCGTCGAACACGCCGGTCGGCGTGGTCAACGCGGTGGTGCCGACCTTGACCACGACGCTTCGCGCGGCGCGGATGGCCTCACGCGCGGTCATGACCGGTCGCCGCGCTCGCGGCGCTGGCGACGGGCCGCTTTGCGTTCGTCAGCGCCGACGCGATCATTGCCTTCCAGGCGCGCGTCGGTACCTCGCCTCGTCATCACGGTGTCGATGCCGGACGGTGTCTGCGGCTCCCAGTCGAAGGTGACCTCGCCGATGGTGACCGCGCATCCCGGCCGCGCGCCCAGCCGCACCAGTTCGTCCTCGACGCCCAGCCGGGCCAACCGGTCACCGAGGTAGCCGACCGCCTCGTCGTTGTCGAAGTTGGTCTGGGCGATCCAACGTTCGGGTCGGTGGCCGCGGACTACGAATCCACCCTGGCCGTCGGATTCCACCGTGAAACCGGACTCGTCGACCGGTACCGGACGAATCACCGGCCGTCTCGGCACCAGCACCGGCTGCGCGGCGTGATACTGCGAGACCATGTCGGCGAGGCCGAATATCAACGGCTGCAGTCCTTCTCGGGAAACCGCAGACACCAGGAAGACCGGCCAGCCGCGCGCGGCGATATCGTCGCGAACGAACTCGGCCAGCTCACGGGCCTCCGGGACGTCAATCTTGTTGAGCACCACCGCCCGCGGTCGCTCTACGAGATCACCCAGCGCCGAATCCCCTTGCAGCGTGGGCGTGTACGCGGCCAGCTCGGCTTCCAGCGCGTCGATGTCGGACACCGGGTCGCGGCCCGGTTCTGCGGTGGCGCAGTCGACGACGTGCACCAGCACGGCACACCGCTCGATGTGGCGCAGGAAGTCCAGGCCCAGACCGCGGCCCTGCGAGGCACCCGGGATCAGGCCCGGCACGTCGGCGACGGTGAAGGTGCGCTCCCCCGCCGAGACCACGCCCAGGTTGGGAGCAAGGGTGGTGAAGGGGTAGTCGGCGATCTTCGGCTTGGCCGCCGAGATCGTCGATACCAGGGACGATTTGCCGGCCGACGGGAACCCGATCAACCCGACGTCGGCGACGGTCTTGAGTTCGAGGGTGAGATCGCGGGATTCCCCCTTTTCGCCGAGCAGTGCGAAACCCGGTGCCTTGCGGGCCCGCGAGGCCAGCGCGGCGTTGCCCAGCCCGCCGCGACCGCCGGCCGCGGCTTCGAAGCGGGTGCCGGCACCGACCAGGTCGGCAAGCAACCGGCCGTTCTCGTCGACCACGACAGTCCCGTCGGGGACTTTGACTTCTAAGTCAACACCCGCGGCCCCATCGCGGTTGGCGCCCATTCCCTGCTTGCCCGAAGCCGCGACGATATGCGGCCGGAAGTGGAAATCGAGCAAGGTGTGCACCTGCGGGTCGACGACCAGCACGACGCTGCCGCCGCGGCCGCCGTTGCCGCCGTCGGGACCGCCGAGCGGCTTGAATTTTTCGCGGTGGACCGAGGCGCACCCGTTGCCGCCGGAGCCTGCCCGCGTGTGGATGACGACACGGTCCACAAACCGAGGCATCGGATTCCTCTTACTAGTCGAGTGTGAAGCCGGTGAGACCTCGCACTCGCGACGCTCAGTCGGTCGTCGTCGAGGCCGTGACGATGCTGATCGTTTTGCGGCCGCGCTTAACGCCGAACTGGACGGCCCCGGCCGCCTTGGCGAACAGCGTGTCGTCGCCGCCACGGCCGACGTTGCTGCCCGGGTGGAAGTGGGTGCCGCGCTGACGGACGATGATCTCGCCGGCCTTGACGATCTGACCGCCGAAGCGCTTGACGCCCAGCCGCTGAGCGTTGGAATCGCGACCGTTGCGTGAGCTGGAAGCGCCCTTCTTGTGTGCCATGTCTCGTCGCCTTCGCTACTTGATGCCGGTGACCTTCAGGACCGTCAGTTGCTGACGGTGACCCTGACGCTTGTGGTAGCCGGTCTTGTTCTTGAACTTGTGGATACGGATCTTGGGACCCTTGGTGTGCTCGAGCACCTCACCGGTCACCGCGACCTTGGCCAGCGCCGCAGCGTCGGTGGTGACGGTGGCGCCGTCGACGACCAGGGCGACCGGCAGCGACACCTTCGCACCGGGCTCGGAGTCGAGCTTCTCGACCTTGACGACGTCTCCGACCGCGACTTTGTACTGCTTGCCGCCGGTCTTGACGATTGCGTAGGTCGCCATGGTTACGTCTACCTCTTCTTCTTCGGGTCCTTCGGGCGCCGCGCGCTACCGAAGGTGCGCGGGCTGGTCTTGGGAGTGCCGGCCAAAACCCGGTCAGCGGGCCTGGCGACAACTGGTCCAGGGTACGTGACCAGCGGCTAAAGGGTCAAACCGGTCAGGTCAGTCCTCATGGATCGGCGGGCCGGCCGGCCGGACCGCGGCCCGACGCCGGCGGGGTTGCGCAGCGGGCGCGGTGAAGGCGGCGATAGCCGCTTCGCCGTCGGAGTGATCGCGGTCGTCGGAGTCGTCGGAATCTTCGAGGTCCAGATCGTCGTCGAGGTCCAGATCCTCGTCCTCGTCGTCGTCCTCGTCCTCTTCGTCCTCGAGGTCCTCGTCGTCGAGATCCTCATCGTCATCGAGGTCGACCACGTCGTCTTCGTCGCTGTCGTCTTCCTCGCTGTCGTCTTCGTCGCTGTCGTCTTCCTCGCTGTCGTCGAAGTCGCCGTCGTCCAGGTCTTCTTCCGCGGCCTCGCGTGCGACCTGCTCCTGCAGCCGAGCATCGGTTTCCGCGTCGTCCCGATCGTGCTCGCCGACTGCTTCATCGACACCCTCGATTCGCACCGACTCGTCAGCGTCGTCGGTCTCGTCGTCATGGCGACCATTGGCCGCGGCCATCGCCTTGAACATCGGATGTTCGCCCGGAGTGTGCACCGGCACCTTGGCCACCGCAGGTTCGTCGGACTTGCCCTTCTTGGACCGCCGGCCCCGCTTGCCGCCCGACTCGGATTTACGGCTGGTCGCCGACGCGGAGTCGACGGGATCAGCGTGCAGCGTTATGCCGCGGCCGCCGCAGTGCGGGCAGGTCGTGGAGAACGCCTCGATCAGCCCGGTTCCCAGCCGCTTGCGGGTGAGCTGGACCAGCCCCAACGAGGTCACCTCGGAAACCTGATGACGAGTGCGGTCACGAGCCAGCGCCTCGGTCAGCCGGCGCAGCACCAGGTCACGGTTGGACTCGAGCACCATGTCGATGAAGTCGATGACGACGATGCCGCCGATGTCGCGCAGCCGCAGCTGGCGCACGATTTCCTCGGCGGCTTCGAGGTTGTTCTTGGTAACGGTCTGTTCGAGGTTGCCGCCGGACCCGGTGAACTTCCCGGTGTTGACGTCGACCACTGTCATCGCCTCGGTTCGGTCGATCACCAGCGTGCCGCCCGACGGCAGCCAGACCTTGCGGTCCATCGCCTTGGCCAGTTGCTCGTCGATGCGGTGCACCGCGAAGACGTCAGGGCCCGACTGCCCCTCGGAAAGCTGTGCGGCCTGGTATTGAGTCAGCTTCGAAACAAGCTCGGGGGCAACCGAATTCACGTACTCGTTGATGGTGGTCCAGGCTTCCTCGCCGGACACGATGAGCTGAGCGAAGTCCTCATTGAACAAGTCACGAATCACCTTGACCAAGACGTCGGGCTCTTCGTACAGCGCCACGGCGGCGCCGGCCGCCTTCTCCTTGGTCTCCTCGGCCTGCGCGGCGATTTGCGCCCACCGATCCTGCAGCCGGGTCACGTCGGCGCGGATGTCGTCCTCCTTGACGCCCTCGGAGGCGGTACGGATGATCACGCCGGCGTCCGGCGGCACCACCTCACGCAGGATCTCTTTCAGGCGTTGGCGTTCGGTGTCGGGCAGCTTTCGGCTGATGCCGGTCGACGACGCACCCGGCACGTACACCAGGTAACGACCGGCCAGCGACACCTGGGTGGTCAGCCGGGCGCCCTTGTGCCCGACCGGGTCCTTGCTGACTTGCACGACGACGTAGTCGCCCGGCTTGAGAGCCTGTTCGATTTTGCGGTTGGACCCGCCCAGGCCGGCGGCTTCCCAGTTCACCTCGCCGGCGTAGAGCACGCCGTTGCGGCCGCGGCCGATGTCGACGAAGGCCGCCTCCATCGACGGCAGCACGTTCTGCACGATGCCCAGGTAGATATTGCCCACCAGGGATGCCGAGGCCGCGCTGGTGACGAAGTGCTCGACGACGATCCCGTCTTCGAGGACGGCGATCTGCGTGTACCTGGCGCCCGGGTGCGGCGGCTCGGTGCGGACCTTGTCGCGCACCACCATCACCCGCTCCACCGCTTCGCGGCGGGCCAGGAACTCGGCTTCGGTCAGGACGGGCGGGCGGCGGCGTCCGGCGTCGCGCCCGTCGCGCCGGCGCTGCCGTTTGGCCTCCAGCCGGGTCGAGCCGTCGATGCCCTGAATCTCGGTGTTGCTGGAGTCGGACTTGGTGCGTTTGTCAGCGGCCCGGGGTGATCGCTCGTGCACCACGGTGTTGGGTGGATCGTCCGGTGAAGGGCTGTCATCGCTGTCGTCGCCGGAACCGGACTTGCGGCGACGACGGCGCCGGCGACGCTTGCTGCCGCCCTCGCCGGAGCCGTTGTCGTCATCGCTGTCGTCGGAGTCGTCGTCGTCGGAGTCGTCGCCGGCGTTGTCGGCCGACGCAGCGTCCGGCTTATCCGATTTGCCGCCGTCACCGTCGGCCTCGTCGCCCTTGTCGGAACCGTTCTGCTCGCCTCGCCCGCGGCCCCGTCCGCGACGCCCGCGGCGGCGACGGCGGTTGGCGGGACGTTCGCCCTGCTCGTCGTCGTCGGTGTCGAGGTCGTCATCGTCGGAATCCGCGGAGTCGTCGGCGTCGTCTGAGTGGTCGTCTACCTTGAGCGGCTGTGGCGCGACGAAAAGCGGCATGTACTCGGGACGGTCGATCGCCGTTTCCAGCATCAGCCGGGATTCGGGCTCATCGGCCGCCTCGGTCTCGGTCGCGACGACCGGCGCGGCGAGGGTCGCGGGCGCGCTGGCCAGCAGGTCGCGGACGCGGACTGCGTCGACGCGCTCCACGGTGGAATGCGCGCTACGGACCCGGCCGTCGAGTTCGGCCAGGGCGTCGAGCACCCGCTTGCTGGTCGTCCCGAGCGCTCTGGCCAGCGAATGGACCCTTAGCCGTTCAGGCAGGTCCTCGTGCTGGGCCGAGTCTTCTGGAAGTTCTGAGGAATGGCCACCGTCAGTCACGTATTCTCCTCTAGCCCCCGGGCGCGTCCTTGCGACGCGGCCACGCGAGGGCTTCGCTATGGGTCCGGGCCACTTCTCCCGAACTTGTGATGGTCTCGCCCCGAGCGGCTCAGTTCGAACGCGCTCGGCGCTGGTTTGAATGATGGCTGGACAGTCGGCGCCGCATCGCGGATCGCGGTGGTCGCGCTTGTCGAAGTCTTCATTCGGGCGTCGGACGCCGGTCCGGCGACGTTCACCCGCTACTTAGTATCCCATACCGTCGAGGCGCCTCGGACCAAGTGCGCCGACCCGCGGTCAGGAGTTGGGAAACCACAGCCCGATCTCGCGCTCAGCCGAGTCCGGCGAATCGGAGCCGTGCACCAGGTTGAACTGCACCTCAAGGCCGAAATCGCCCCGGATGGTGCCTGGTGCAGCACCCTCGACCGGGTCGGTTGCTCCAGCCAGTTGCCGCACCGCGGCGACCGCCCGCGGTCCCTCCACAATCGCGGCCACCAGCGGTCCCGACGTGATGAACTCCAGCAGGGACCCAAAGAACGGTTTGCCGTCGTGTTCGGCGTAGTGCTGGCGGGCCAGCTCGTCGCTGACAACGCGCAGTTCCAACGCCGCGACGGTCAGGCCCTTGCGCTCGATACGGCCGATGATCTCGCCCACCAGGCGTCGCTCGACCCCGTCGGGCTTGATCAACAGGAGCGTCCGCTGAGTCACGGCCGACAGCGTACCTAACCGACCGGGCGCGCCAACGACGGCGATTAGCCCGGTGGGCCGTCCTGGCCCGGGAGGAGCCCGCGTCGCTGCCTGCGGAGGACCTCGGACCGGTAATAAATGATCAGCGCCCAGACCGCGGCGAACAGGATCCCGATGAAACCCACCCCCGGGTAGACCAGGAAGCCGGCGATCGGTATCAGCTGCACGCCAAGGTCGGCCCAGATGGCCCATGACCGGCCCTGCAGCCCGGCGAGCACGACCAGCACCGCCGCCAAACCCAGCAGGTATCCCAGTGCGCCCGGCGTCAGGCCGCCGCCGACCGCGCTGACCACCGGCAACGCCAGCAGCACCACGATCGTCTCGAGGATCAGCGTCCCGGCCGTCACCCCGCGGAAGCTTTTCCACGGGTCCGGCATCGGGCCATCAGTTGGGCGCGTCAAGCCGGATCCCGACCGAACAACGTACGTGCGGCACCGGCGGTGACCACGGAGCCGGTGATCACAATGCCGGTCCCGGAGAAGGCGTCGCCGTCGACGTCCGCATCTGCGACGGCGTCGTCGACCAGCGCGGTCGCGGTTTCGATTGCGGCAGGCAGATTTTCGGCGGTGATCACCCGGTCGGGTCCGAACCACTGCTGCGCGGCCAGCGCCAGCGACTCGACATCCAGGGCGCGCGGTGATCCGTTGTGGGTCACCACGATCCGATCAAATACCGGTTCCAGCGCGGCGAGGATGCCGCCGACGTCCTTGTCGGCCAGCACACTGACCACCCCGACCAGGAATCGGAAATCGAACTCCTCGGCCAGCGTCTGCGCCAGCGCCGCGGCGCCCGCCGGGTTGTGCGCGGCGTCGATGAATACCGTCGGGGCGCTGCGCATGCGCTCCAACCGGCCGGGGCTGGTGGCCGCGGCGAATCCGGCCCGAACGGCCTCGACATCGAGCTGACGCTGCGCGCCGGCACCGAAAAACGCTTCGACCGCCGCCAGCGCCACCACCGCGTTGTGGGCCTGATGTTCCCCATGCAGCGGCAGATACACGTCGGAGTACACCCCACCGAGCCCCTGCAGCTGCAGCATTTGCCCGCCTATCGCGATCTGACGGTCCAAAACCGCGAATTCCGAATCTTCGCGGGCGACCGCGGCGTCGGCGCGCACGGTCTGCGCCAGCAGCACCTGCATCGCCTCGGGTACCTGCCGACCGATCACCGCCACGGTGTCGGGCGCACCGTCGTCGGCCTTGTGGATGATGCCGGCTTTCTCCCCGGCGATCCCGGCGATGTCTTCGCCGAGGTATTCGACGTGGTCGACGCTGATCGGGGTGATGACGGCAACCGGCGCGTCGACCACGTTGGTGGCGTCCCAGCGGCCGCCCAGACCCACTTCGACGACCGCTACCTCGATCGGCGCATCGGCGAACGCCGCAAACGCCATCGCGGTGAGGACCTCGAACTTGCTCAGTCGCGGCCCAGCCTCCCCGAAAACACCGTCCTGCGACTGCCGGTCGATCATCTGCACGAACGGCTCGATCTCGGCGTAGGTGGCCACGTACTGTGCCGGGCTGATCGGGTGTCCGTCGATCGAGATGCGCTCGACCGCCGACTGCAGGTGCGGGCTGGTGGTCCGTCCGGTGCGCCGCTGCAAAGCGGTCAGCAGCGCGTCCACCATCCGCGCCACCGAGGTCTTGCCGTTGGTGCCGGCGATATGAATCGAGGGGTAACCGCGTTGCGGCGAGCCGAGCAGGTCCATCAACGCCGTGATGCGGGTCAGGCTGGGCTCGATCTTGGTTTCCGGCCAGCGCTGGTCGAGCAGATGCTCGACCTGCAGTAACGCCGCGATCTCGTCTGGGGTCGGAACCACGCCGGTGGCATCGGGGTCGAGCGGCTCCAGGGTCACCGCAGCCCGGCCAACCTGGCCGTTATCCGGTCGGTTTCCTCGCGGGCGACTCGTTGACGCTCTCGTTGCTTGTCGACGACGGCGGCCGGCGCCTTGGCCATGAAGTCGGCATTGCCCAATTTGGCTGTGGTGGAAGCCAGTTCCTTTTGCGCGGCGGCCAAGTCTTTTTCGAGGCGACGACGTTCGGCCTGCACATCGATGGTGCTCGAGGTGTCGAGTTCGACAGTGACGATGCCTCCGGCCAGGCCGACCTCAACAGAGGCCGACGGACTGAATTCCTGGCCCGGCTCGGTCAGCCACGCCAGCGAGCTGACCGAACCGACCTGGCTGCTCAGGTCTGCGGTGTCGATGCCCGACAATCGGGCGGGCACTTTCTGTCGGTCCGCCAAACCCTGGTCACTGCGGAAGCGGCGGACCTCGGTCACCAGCTTCTGCATGTCCGTGATCTGTTGCGCGGCAGCCGCATCCAGGTTGATACCGGACGACGTGGGCCAGTCGGCTATCACCAGCGACTCCCGCCCCGTCAATGCCTGCCACAGCGCCTCGGTGATGAACGGAATCACCGGATGCAGCAACCGCAGCAGGGTGTCCAGCACGGCGGCCAGCACCGCGGTGGTGTTGGTGAGACCGTCGGCGAGCTGTGTCTTGGCCAGTTCGACATACCAGTCGCAGAATTCATCCCAGGTGAAGTGGTAGAGAGCCTCACAGGCCCGGCTGAATTCATATCCGTCGAAGGTCGAATCAACTTCGGCGCGAACTTCTTCCAACCGTCCCAGGATCCAGCGGTCAGCGTCGGTCAGCTCAGTGAGGTCAGGCAACGGTGCAAGGCTGGCACCGTTGAGCAACGCAAACCGGGTGGCGTTGAACAGCTTGGTGCCGAAATTGCGCGACGCCCGCACGTGATCCTCGCCGACCGCGAGATCGCCGCCGGGACTCGCGCCGCGGGCCAGCGTGAACCGCAACGCGTCGGCGCCGTAGATATCCAGCCAGTCCAGCGGATCGACGACGTTGCCCTTGGACTTGCTCATCTTTCGGCCGGCCTCGTCACGGATCAGGCCATGCAGGAAGACATCGGTGAACGGCACCTGCGGGCCCCGCTTGCCGTCCTGGGTGATGGCGTCGTCTGAACCCACGAAGGTGCCGAACATCATCATCCTGGCCACCCAGAAGAACAAAATGTCGTAACCGGTCACCAGAACGCTTGTCGGATAGAACTTTTCCAGTTCCGGCGTCTTCGAGGGCCAGCCCAGAGTAGAGAACGGCCACAGCGCCGACGAGAACCAGGTGTCCAGGACGTCTGGGTCCTGCTCCCAGCCGTCAGGCGGCGTCTCGTCCGGGCCCACGCAGACCTGCTCGCCGTCGGGGCCGTACCAGATCGGGATGCGATGGCCCCACCAGAGCTGTCGCGAGATGCACCAATCGTGCATATCGTCGACCCAGGCGAACCAGCGCGGCTCGAGGCTGGCAGGGTGAATTACGGTGTCGCCGTTGCGCACCGCGTCGCCGGCAGCCTTGGCCAGCGATTCCACCCGCACCCACCACTGCAGGGACAGCCGCGGTTCAATCGGCTCGCCGCTGCGCTCGGAATGTCCGACGCTGTGCAGGTAGGGTCGTTTCTCCTCGACGATCCTGCCTTGCGTCGCGAGCGCTTCGCGCACCGCGACGCGGGCGTCGAAGCGGTCCAACCCGTCGAATTGTGTTCCGGTGTCGGCGATCCGGCCCTTGGTGTCCATGATCGACGGCATCGGCAGCTGATGCCGCAGCCCGATCTCGAAGTCGTTCGGGTCGTGGGCGGGCGTGACTTTGACTGCGCCGGTACCGAACTCGGGGTCGACGTGATCGTCGGCGACGACGATGAGCTGCCGGTCCAGGAACGGGTGCGGCAGTGTGGTGCCGACCAGCTTCCGGTAGCGGTCGTCATCGGGATGAACCGCGACCGCGGTGTCGCCCAGCATCGTCTCCAGCCGGGTGGTGGCCACCACGATGTGCGGCTCGGTGTCGTCGAGCGAGCCGTACCGGAACGACACCAGTTCGCCTTCGACGTCCTCATACTTGACCTCGAGGTCGGAGATCGCCGTTTCCAACACCGGCGACCAGTTCACCAGCCGCTCGGCTTGATAGATCAGACCGGCGTCGTAGAGCCGCTTGAAGATCGTCCGGACCGCTCGCGACAGGCCCCCGTCCATGGTGAACCGGTCGCGGCTCCAGTCCACCCCGTCGCCCAGCCGCCGCATCTGGCCACCGATGGCGCCGCCGGACTCCCGCTTCCAATCCCACACCTTGTCGACGAACAGCTCGCGGCCGAAGTCCTCCTTTGTCTTCCCGTCGACGGCGAGCTGCGTTTCCACGACGCTCTGCGTTGCGATGCCAGCGTGGTCCATGCCCGGCTGCCACAGCACCTCATAGCCCTGCATGCGCTTGCGACGGGTCAGCGCGTCCATCATGGTGTGCTCCAGCGCGTGACCCATGTGCAGGCTGCCGGTCACGTTCGGCGGCGGCAGCACGATCGAGTATCCGGGTTTTGCGCTGGTCGGGTCCGCGGCGAAGTAGCCCGCGTCGAGCCAACGTTGGTAGATCGCACTTTCGGCCGCGCCTGGATCCCACGCCTTGGGCAGGGCTTCAGCCCGCTCGTTGGCGGTGGATCCGGGGCTAGCGTTCACCCGTCAATTCTAGAAAGCGACGCGGAGCGCTCCGCACACCGCCCGCGTGCGGCGCTACTTCTTGCCGCCCAGCAGTCCGCCGAGGATGTCGCCGGCCTTGGAACCCAGCACATTGCCCAGCACGGTGCCCAGCGACTTGTTGCCGCCCATCCCGCCGAGGATGCTGCCCAACACGTCGTTGAGCGCGCCTCCGCCGGCCGCCTCCTGGGCGGGAGCTCCGCTCTTTCCGGTGAGCTGCTTTCCGACATAGGCCAGCACGATCGGCGCCAAGATCGGCAGCAGCTGCTTGAGCAGATCGCTGTTGCCCCCGCCGCCGCCGGCCAGCGCGCTGGCGACCTGGGCGGCGTCATTGCCGCCGAAGATCCTCGCGATCGCCTGCTGACCGTCCTTCTCATCGACCTGGTCGACGCTCACGCCGCCGTCGAGCAGGCCGCTGGCGGCATGGCTGTCGGCGGCGGACTCGATTTTGCTGGCGTGCTCGGGGTCCTGCGCGTTTTCGCTCAATCCGCCGACCAGCACCGGAACCAACAGCTGAACTGCTTTGTTGACTTCGCCTTCATCGACGCCGATTTTGCTTGCGATGTCACTCGTTGGGATCTGAGCGAGAAGATCATCAAGGCCAGACATGAACCCGTCCACCTAACGTCACTGGGATGGTGTGGTAACTCGATCTTGACACTAGTCGGAGCCGCAGCCGTCCGACAGCGGTTCGTTGGAGCAGATTCAATTAGCGGGGCGCCAGCTTGGCCGTTTGCAGCGACACTCCTGCGGCCGGGAGCCGTGCCAGTAACGCGTCACCCATCGCGGCCGCGGGTGTCAGCACGCCACGCAACTCCGAGAGCTCATCGCGATCCGTAGCCAACGCCAGGCCGCTTTCCCCCAACAGCACCGAGGTGGCCTGGTAGCCGGGGTCGCCCTGCTGGGCGATGGTGGCGACATATCGGGCGCCGGTGGTCGTGACTGGTGTAGGTCTCGATCTTGTAGTAGCCGCGCTGGCGGGCCGCTGCGCTGGGCCCGGTGCCCGGCTTGGGCAGCACCCGCTCCACCAGTCGGCGCGGCAGCAGCCGGAAATAGCGGCTGCCCAACCCCGATACGGCGTTGCCGATCCCGTTGACGACGACCGACGCCACCGGCGCCGCTGCCGACGACCCCAGACTCATGTGCTCGCTGTAGCGGAACCGCCTGCCGTACGCCCACTCCTGTAAAGCATTGCTACGTCGGACAATTCGGGTGTTGGTGGGTGCCATCGCGAATCCCGCCGTCCACAAACCGGTGAGCTCCGGGGCGATCTGGCGGCCACGGCGCCACGGCAGGTCGGGCTGGGCGCCGAGTTCGGGTTCGGCGCCGCGGTCGGGGCTCAGCGTGTAGGGGTCGGCGAACTGACGACGCGCCTCTGGATCACTGGACACGGTGCGCAGCACTTCCACGCCCGAGGCGATCGTGCCCCCGGATAGCCCACCGGCCATGGAGCGAACCACGAAGTCGGTGTCGACCAGCTCGCCTGCGCCGTCTTCACGTGCCCTCCGGAAGAGCGCGTAAACGGTGAGATCCGAAGGGATCGAGTCGAATCCACACGCGTGCACGATGCGTGCGCCGGTGTCGAGCGCCTGCTTGTGGTAGAGGTCGATGCTGTCGCGAACAAACGGCGGCTCGCCGGTCAGGTCGGCGTAATCGGTGCCCGCCGCGGCGCACGCGCCGACCAGCGGCAGACCGTACCGGGTGTAAGGCCCGACGGTGGTGACGACCACCCTCGTCTGCGCGGCCATCGCGTCCAGCGTCGACGGCGAGGACGCGTCCGCCACCAGCACCGGCCAGGACTGCGCTGATTCTCCTAGGGTTTCGCGGATCGCGAGCAGGCGTTCGGTCGACCGGCCGGCCAGCGCGATCCGCGCGCCTCCGCCGGCGCGGGCCAGGTATTCGGCGGTCAGCTTGCCCACGAAGCCGGTTGCCCCGTACAAGATGATGTCGTATTCGCGCGTCTCGGTCACAGGCGCGACGGTACTCCGAGCGTCTCTGGCAACTCGGTGCTCTGCCCCAGCACATGCTCGGCCAGAAAGGCGATCACCACCTGGTACCAGATCTTTGTGTGCTGCGGCGCGGCCACCCAGTGGTTCTCCGACGGGAAGTACAGGAACCGGTGCGGGCTGCTGCCGTCCTCGCCGGCCGGCAGCGCCGACTTGGCCAGCAGCTCGTACCACAGCCGCAGGCCCTCGCCGATCGGCACGCGATAGTCCTTGTCGCCGTGGATGACCAGCATCGGCGTGCCGATCCGCTCGACGAACTGGTGCGGTGAGTTGGCAACGGTCACCTCCGGTGTCATCTCACGCCGCCAGTAGTAGGCGTGATCGGTTGTCGGGCTGAATTGGTCCAGCGCCCACAGGCTGGCATGGGTCACGATCGCGGCAAACCGGTTCGTGTGGCCGGCCATCCAGTTGGCCATGTAGCCGCCGAACGAGCCGCCCATCGCGGCGACGCGGGTCGCATCGATGCGCGGGTGGGCACACGCCCCGTCGGTGGCGGCCATCAAATCGTCGAACGGCGGTCCACCCCACGCTCCCCAACCACGCTGGATGAATTCCTGTCCGTACCCGGTCGACAGCGCCGGATCCGGCAACAGCACCGCGTAGCCCTGAACGGCCAGCAGCCACGGGTTCCATCGCCATGACCAGGCGTTCCAACTGCCCAGCGGCCCGCCGTGGATCCACAACACCAATGGAACCGGCGCTGTATCTTCCGCGTCCTCCGGCAGCACCAACCAGGATCGCACCGGTGTCCCATCTGCGGCGGCCGCGGTGACTTCGGTCAAAGTTCCCGGCAGCGTTGGCAAGTCGACGCAGGGCAGGACGGTGATAGCGCCATCGGGAGAAATCCGCACCGGGTGCGGCGGTGCCGCATACGAGCTGCGTAACGCGTACAGCACACCGCCCGGCGCGGCGACGACGTCCGTGTAGGCGAAGTCGTCGTCGGTGAGCTGCGTGACCGCTGACGATCCGGCTGTCGACAGCTCGATGAGGAACACCGGGGCCCGGCCGCCCTGATCGGCCGTGACGACCAGCGAGGCGCCATCGCTCGACCAGGTTATCGACGTCGGCCGCCGATCCCATGCTTGCGCCACCGATACCGGTTCGTCGCCAAATCGCAAGTATTGCAGCGTCATTCGCGGAGCATGGTCTGGAGTGGTGATGGTTTCCCGGGCGAACGCGATCGCCGACCCGTCCGGCGAGAGCGCGGGTTGTTGAAGGTCGGCGTCCGGATCGTCAGCGATCACGCGCCGTTCGCCGGAAGCCAGGTCGACCCGCACCAGCACCGAGCGCTCGGTGGCTTCGGGCCCGGGGATCCGCCAGGTCGTCACCAGGAATCGGCCGTCGGCGCTGATATCAAATACGGCGTCATCGAATCCGGCTTCACGCAGCGCTCCGCCGGGCTGTGGAGTCAGATCACGCAGATCCGCCGCGTCGAACAGATGGGGTTCATCCGGGCCAATGTCCTTGTCCCAGAAGCGCACCGGATACCCGGAGTGCAGGATCGCGCTGACGTTGTTGGCCTTGCGCAGCTCGCGCAGCCGCCGGTCGTCGTCGACATCGTGCGCCGACGGCAACATCGGGGCGCCGATTACCGTGGCGGCGGCGCCGCGGGCGGTACGCACCGCGGTCACCCCACCGGGCATGCTCAGCACTTCGACGGCCTCGCCGCCCTCTGCGGGCAGCCGCCACAGCGAGGCGGGTGGTTTGTCGGCATCGCCGGTCGATTGGGACGAGACGAACAGCAGGTCGCCGTCGAGGGTGAACGCCGGCGAGGAGTCCCCGTTCGAGCCACGGGTGAGTCGGCGTGCGGGCCTGTCGCCGGTCGGATCGACTTCCCAGACGGCGCTGACGTACTCGGTGCGTTTGTCGTTGAGTTCGGCCACCGTCGTCACCACCCGCGACCCGTCCGCCGACACTGCCAGGCCCGAGACACGTGGCAGCTCTAAATAGTTGTCGAGGTTGTCGAACGCCGGTGCGGTCACGTTTCGTTGCTAACACAGGGCGGCGCTTCGCGCGGTGTGCGCTAGCTAACGTGTCATAAGTTTGATTTTCAAACTTGCAGTTGAGATGCTGTTCTGTATGCCGGCCGTCAGGCTGGCCGACCTGCCCGGCCGGCCGTGTCCTATCGCCGCCGCCCTGGAATTGGTCGGCGAACGATGGGCGTTGCTGATCGTCCGCGAGCTAGGGCTGGGTAACAGCCGCTTCGAGGACATCGTTCGCGGGACCGGCGCGCCCCGGGATCGGGTGGCGGCCCGGCTCAAGGCGCTGGAAGACGCCGGGGTAATCCAACGACACGCGTATCAGGCAGCACCACCACGGTTCGATTACCAGCTCACGGATTCGGGCCGCGCGCTACTGCCGGTGTTGGATGCATTGCTGGCCTGGGGCCTCGACCACGCGGTCGGCGACAACGACCCGGACCGCGACCGCTGCCGCTGGGCAAAATCCAACCAGCGAGGAGGGAGGACACGATGACGATCGCCGACAACGAGACGGACAACGAGCTCTGGGGGCCGCAACGCTCACGCACGGTGACGTGGCACGAACCCGGCCCCGGTATTGCGCGCGGCCTGACCATGGCCGGAATCGACTATCTCAAGGCGATGATCGCCGGCGAGCTCCCGCCGCCCCCGATGGCCGCGCTCATGCAATTCGATCTTGTCGACGCGGAGCCCGGCAAGGTCGTGTTCACCTGCCGACCGGACGGGTCGGTGTTCAACCCGAACGGCGGCGTCCACGGCGGCCTGGTTTGCACGCTGCTGGATTCCGTCGCCGGTCTGGCCGTCCACAGCACGCTTCCGGCCGGCAAGGGGTACACGTCGATCGAAATCAAGGTGAATTACCTCAAGGCGGTGCGGCTCGACACCGGCCCGTTAACCGCGACCGGGACGGTCGTCAAATCCGGGTCGCGGGTGGGCTTTACCGAGGGCGTCGTTACCGACGCGTCAGGTGCGCTGGTGGCGACCGCTACCAGCACCCTGCTGATATTCGACCTCTAGCCCCCGTGAGACGCCTGACGGCGGTGGCGGGCTACAGCCCGGCCACCGCCGTCAGTTTGTTTGCGTTGGTCAGCCGCGTCGGCCGCAGACCGGCCAGGCGCCGATGCCCTGGGTGTGCAGGACGTTCTCGGCCACCCGGATCTGCTCCTCACGACTCGCGCCGTTCGGCGATCCCGAGCCACCGTTGGCCCGCCAGGTGCTCGGGGTGAACTGCAGGCCGCCGGAGTAGCCGTTACCGGTGCTGATCCCCCAGTTGCCACCTGACTCGCACGAAGCGATCGCGTCCCAGTTCACGCTGTACGCCTTGACGGGCGGCTTGGCCGGCTCCGGCGCGGGCGCATCATCGGCCGGGGGGGCCGGAGGCGGCGGCGCATCCGGAGCCGGCGGCGCGTCAGGAGCCGGGGGTGCGGGTGCGTCCGGGGCCGGGGGCGGCGGCGCGTCGGGGGCCGGCGGAAGGTCGGCCGGCGGAGCGTCCGGAGCGGGCCCAGCGTCAGGCGCCGGCGGAGCGTCCGGAGCGGGCGCGTCAGGGGCCGGCGGAGCGTCCGGAGTGGGCGCAGGGGCCGGCGCAGCGTCCGGAGCCGGCACGAAGTCGGCAGCCTCGAAGGGCGCGCCGATCGTGTTCGGGTCCCACCGCATGTCATCCGCCGCGAATGCGGTGGCGTTGGACAGGGTGAGCGGGGCCGTAGCGAGCACCCCGGTGATCGCAGCCATGGTGAGCGTCTGGCGGACGTTCTTCAACAGCGTTCCTTTCGCGGGTGCGCGCGTCGAAATAAGCCCAGCGATATGGGCGGGTGCCTGTTTCCAGGCGTTTGATACTTCGAATCGCGCCGTCTCGTTCGGGCACGACAGCAGAGGCGTGAGCCGCCGACCGGGCGCCTGCCCGGCGACGACGCGGAGGCGTCGTCGCCGTCCGCAGCCCCCGCTCACACGCGGGTCCGTGGATTCGATTTTTCTTTGCCTTTTAGGGCCGAAATGGACCGTACGAGACCGGGTTGCATTCGTCATCTCACGACACGCCGCTATTTCGAACCAATAACGGGCCGGTCACGACCGATTCAGTTAATTGTCTGCCCTGGTCACACGGGTATTTTTCGCTCGCGTCAATAACTTGCCGGGCAGGTGTAATGGTGAGCCAAATCACGCACTTTTTGTGAACTGCGACACGTATTTGCTGCTCTGTTGCCAGCGCCGCGCGACCATCGGCGTGTCCTGCGGACCGACACCGAGCTCAATGTGTTAGCCATGCCGGTCGCGCGCGATCTTGGCCGAGCTGCGGTGGCCGGTGGTCCGCCACGACCGCCAGAGACTCCAAATACCAAGTAGAACAACCACTTTTAGTGATGGCGCTTCATGCGAGCCGACGGCCCGAGAATCGGCCCCGAGATCGGCGCGAGAGGCGCGGCTGGCCGACTCAAGAGAACGTGTTGACCATCAAAATGAGTATCCACGAACAGATTTCGCTAACGCACCCCACCTATGGCCACCGTTCGGCGGGGGCTGCGAGCGCATCCCGATCGGGGCTGCGCGCGACTCGCCGGCAACACCCAGAGTTATTTGCCGGAAACCGGTCGACGATTCGGCTTTTCGACGGCATGGCTAGCCGTACAGAACGCCCGGGCCCGATCGCTGGATACCCGAAATGCCCACTGGGGCAACGCGATACGAACGCAATTCCGGATTTGAACGCCGGATCAATGCTGACCAATTAACGCAATAAACGGTGGAATTCACTGCAGACTAATCACACATCGATTAATCAAGATCGAATTGTGCATAAATTTGGACGTGTGAATTTACCGGATAATTGTCGATAAAAGCATTAATGGAGTAAATCGAACCCACGTAAATGAGGGTTTGATTCGTCAGCTCCCGGCCCGCAACAGGATGCGCAGATCGGCCTCCGAGTTGACGTTGGCGAGCGACCGCGACTCGGGTATCACGATTCGTTGGGCGTCGACCCGGTCGACCAACGCATGCATGCTCCGCGCACCGGCGGCGATCAACGCATCGATCTGCGCGGCCAGCTCGGTCCGGTATACCGCGGCCAGGTAATGATCGCGGCCGTCCCACGGCAACACGACGTCGGCGTCCAGTTCGACCGCCCGGGCTTCGAGCAGATCGATCAAGTCGGCGTTCAGCAACGGCATATCGGCCGCGCACAGGAACGCCCGCTTCGCGCCCGCCTCTGCCGCGGCGCGTAACCCTCGTCCGGTGGCCAGCAGCGGACCCAGTCCACGCGCCTCGTCGCGCACCACGCGGGCCTGCAGTTCGGGCAGGGATTGTCCCGGCGCGGCGACGACGAAAACCGGCTGGCACCGCTGCCCGACAACGTTGACCACCTGCTCGACCATCGTGGTGGGCGCCTCGGAGCCGTCCTTGGCGCCGACGAGACCAGCGGGAACCGGCATGGTGGCCTTGTCCCGGCCCATCCGTAGCGACGCTCCCCCAGCCAACACCACACCGGCTAACGAGGCCGGCTTAGCCGCGGGCGTCATCTCAGTTCACGGTCCAGGTGTCGCGCCCGTGCAGCAGCGATTGCAATGCGGCGCGGTCGCCGGGCTTGGACTCCTGCGCGGCGCGGACCTGTGCTCGGGCCGCGTCGTCGTAGGTTGGCCGGCTGACCTGTCGGAAGATCCCCATCACCGTGTGCTCGAGGTTCTGCTCGGATAGCCGCGAGAGCGCGAACGCGTAGGCCGAATCGGCGTTGTGTGCGTCGTGCACCACGATCTCGTCGACGCTGACGTCGGCGGTCTTGGCCACCTCGAGTCCGTAGCCGGACCGCACCACGCAGTATTCGCGGTTGGCGCCGAAGATGATCGGCTCACCATGGCGAACGTTGATCACCCGCTCCTCGGCGCCCTCTTTGCGCAGCGCGTCGAACGAGCCGTCGTTGAAAATCGGGCAGTCCTGCAAGATTTCGACCATCGCGGACCCGCGGTGCTGCGCCGCGGCACGCAGAACCTCGGACAGGCCGGCGCGGTCAGAGTCCAGGGCACGGCCGACAAAGCTCGCCTCGGCGCCGAGTGCCAGCGATACCGGGTTGAACGGCTGGTCAAGTGATCCCATCGGCGTCGACTTGGTGACCTTGCCGACTTCGGACGTCGGTGAGTACTGACCCTTGGTCAGGCCGTAGATCCGGTTGTTGAAAAGCAGGATGGTCAGGTTGACGTTGCGGCGCAACGCGTGGATCAGATGGTTGCCGCCGATCGACAATGCGTCCCCGTCGCCGGTAACCACCCAGACCGACAGGTCCTCACGGGCCAGGGCCAGACCGGTCGCGATCGCCGGCGCGCGGCCGTGGATCGAGTGCAGGCCATAGGTTTCCAGGTAATACGGGAATCGGCTCGAGCAGCCGATGCCGCTGACGAAGACGATGTTCTCGCGGCGCAGTCCCAGCTCGGGCAGGAAGTTGCGGATCGTGTTGAGGATGACGTAGTCACCGCAGCCGGGGCACCACCGGACCTCTTGGTCGCTGGTGAAGTCCTTGGCCTTCTGCGGTTGGTCGGTGGTGGGGACACCGTGGTGCCTGGTCAGCACGTCCGGCAGCCCGAGATCGACGCCGATCAGGTCAGTCATGAGTTCGCTCCCGCTCCAACCGTGGCCGCGGCCAATCTCGCGACCATCGTCTTGTCTTGCTCGATTTCGGCCAGTGTCCCGCCCATCGCGGCGCGGATGAGGCGCCCCACCTCGTCGGCCAGGAAAGCGACGCCCTGGACCTTGGTAACCGACTGCACGTCTACCAAGTACTTGCCGCGCAGCAGCAGCGCCAGCTGGCCCAGGTTCATCTCCGGCGCCACCACCTGCGGGTAGCGCCGCAGCACCTCACCCAGGTTGGCCGGAAATGGTCGCAGATGCCGCAGATGGGCATGCGCGACCTTGACGCCGTTGCGCCGCGCCCGTCGGCACGCTTCTCCGATCGGACCGTAGGAACTGCCCCACCCGATCAGCAGCAGTTCGGCGTCTCCGGTCGGATCGTCTACTTCCAGATCGGGAACAGAGATGCCGTCGATCTTCGCCTGACGCAAGCGCACCATGAGGTCGTGATTGGCGGGCTCGTAGGAAATGTCGCCCGAGCCGTTGGCGGCTTCCAATCCGCCGATGCGGTGTTCCAGACCGGGAGTACCCGGTACGGCGAATTGCCGGGCCAGGGTTTCCGGGTCACGGGCATACGGCTGGAACGGCTCGTCCGGCTTGGCGAAGGTGTGCTCGATGGGCTCCAGAGTGTCGACGTCCGGGATTCGCCACGGCTCCGAGCCATTGGCAATTGCTCCGTCCGACAAAATGATTACCGGCGTGTGGTACGTCACCGCGATGCGTGCCGCCTCCACGGCGACGTCAAAGCAGTCCGATGGCGACCGTGGCGCGAGCACCGCCACCGGTGATTCCCCATTGCGGCCGTAGAGCGCCTGCAGCAAGTCGGCTTGCTCGGTCTTGGTCGGCAGGCCGGTCGACGGCCCGCCCCGCTGTACGTCGATGACGAGCAACGGCAGCTCGGTCATCACCGCCAGCCCGAGCGCCTCAGCCTTCAGCGACAGGCCGGGTCCCGATGTGCTGGTCACCCCGAGCGCCCCGCCGTACGAGGCGCCCAGCGCCGCGCAGATCCCGCCGATCTCGTCTTCAGCCTGGAAGGTGGTCACGTTGAAGTTCTTGTGTTTCGAGAGCTCGTGCAAGATGTCCGACGCCGGCGTGATCGGATAGCTGCCGAGGACAACCGGAATGTCGGCCAGCTGACCGGCGGCGACAATGCCGTAGGCCAACGCGGTGTTGCCGGAGATCTGCCGGTATTCACCGGCGGGCAGCTTCGCGGGCGAGATCTCATAGGTGACGGCGAAGGCCTCGGTGGTTTCCCCGTAGTTCCATCCCGCCTTCAGGGCCAGCACGTTGGCCCGTGCGACGTCCGGCTTGCGGCCGAACTTCTCCCTGATGAACCGTTCACTGGTTTCGATAGGCCGGCCATACATCCACGACAGCAGGCCCAGCGCGAACATGTTTTTGGCGCGCTGGCCGTCTTTCTTCGACGCGCCGATGACCTCGACCGCGCCGAGCGTGAGCGTGGTCATCGGGACGGCCTCGACCTTGTAGTCGGACAGTTCTCCGGATTCCAGCGGGTTGTCCTGGTAGCCGACTTTGGCCAGGTTGCGCTTGCTGAACTCGTCGGAGTTGGCGATCACCAGCCCGCCGATGGGCAGGTCGGTGATGTTGGCTTTCAGCGCCGCCGGGTTCATCGCGACCAAGACGTCGGGCCGGTCACCGGCGGTCAGGATGTCATAGTCAGCGATTTGGATCTGGAACGACGAGACGCCCGGCAGCGTCCCCTGCGGCGCGCGGATCTCGGCCGGATAGTTCGGTTGGGTCGCGAGGTCATTACCGAAGAGCGCTGCCTCGGAAGTAAACCGGTCGCCGGTGAGCTGCATACCGTCGCCGGAGTCCCCGGCGAAACGGATGACAATTTGTTCCAGCTTCTCCCGCTTTTTCGGTTCGGGCAGCGCCGCGTCGGGTCGGTGTGAATCTGGGTGAGATTCTGACCTGGCTCCGTTGTCGTTCGGACCCACGTCGCCGCCTTCCATCGCAATTCACCGCACGGGCACGTTGCAGCTACCGGTGCGTATCGTCGGAGTGAATCCCCGGCCGGGTTTTATGTCACTGGCAGTACCGATTATTGCACTGTTCTTAGGGATTCATTTACGCCGATACACTCCGCCACGCTACCGCGACTTGGCCAAAATGCGAGGTCAGACACACGGCATCGGCAGATCTCAGGACAAAGTGTGGTGTTCGTCACTTTTGTCGGCGTGCGAAGTCTAAGAATCAAAGTTACGCGCCGGTAACATTTGCTAGCGGCTTCTCTCACCCACGCCTCCCCCATTTGGGGGAGGCTCCGCTGACGGATTTTTCGCACGGATTGCTGCGTTTGGCCCGGTTTCGGGCATGTCAGTCAGGTAGATCGCCAAGCCCGCACCAGCAATCGCGCCGAGCGAGCCGAACGCGACGTCGTAGCTGGCGACCACCACGATCCACCCGGCGACGATGTTGGAAAGCGCCGCGCCGACACCCCACGCTGTGGTCACTGCGCCCAGGCTGACGTTGAACCGCCCGGTCCCGTGCGTCAGGTCCTGCACGACGAGCGGGAACAAGGCGCCGAAAATCCCGGCGCCGACCCCGTCGAGGACCTGCACGCCGACCAGCCAGTACGGGTTGTCGGACAGCGTGTAGAGGAAGCCGCGAGCCATCAAGACGGCGAAAGCGACCAGAAAGATCGGCTTTCGCCCCCAGCTGTCCGCCTTGGCCCCGGCAAGGTACGCCGTCGGCACCATCACCACCTGGGCGGCGACAATGCACGTCGCCATCAGTGCGGTGCCCACGTCCTTGTTCTGCAGCGCAAGCACCTGCCCGACCAGCGGCAGCATCGCCGCGTTCGCGAGATGGAAGGTCACCATGGCCACAGTGAAGATCAGCAATCGGCGATCGCGAAGCAACACCGCGAACCCGGACGGCTGCGGGTGGGCCTGTCCGGGTACGTGGTCCATGCCGCGGGCCACGTCGTGGTCGATCGCGTCGCCAGGGATCCGCATCGCCGCCACCACGCTCAGTGCGGCCATGGCGGCCAGCACCCAGAACACCACCGTCGGGCCGAAAAAGTAAGCCAGTCCACCGGTGATCGCACCGGCCGTCGCATTGCCGGCGTGGTTGAACGATTCGTTGCGCCCGATCCGTCGGGCAAAAAATTTCGTGCCGACGAGGCCCAGCGTGATCGCCGCCAATGCGGGAGCGAACACCGAGCCGGCCACTCCGGTGAGGGCTTGCAACACCGAGATCGCGAAGAAGCGGGGAAACAGCGGCATGGCCAGCGCCCCGGCGGTGACCGTGATTGCTCCGGCGACTACCAGCGCCCGCTTGGCGGTCGTCCGATCGACGAACGCGCCCATGGGTGTCTGCGCGATGATCGCCGCGATGCCGCCAACCCCCATCACAAAGCCGATCGAGGCCTGGTCCCAGTGGTGGGTCAGCAGGAGATAAATCGAGAGGTACGGGCCGAGCCCGTCGCGAACATCAGCCAAAAAGAAGTTCAGTAAATCCAGCGCGTGCGAGATCCGCCGGGAAACCGTCCCAGCGGCGTCGGCACTCAACGGTTACCGAGCGCGCAGGTGCTGCTAGGCGCTCTTGTCGCGGCGCTCGGTGCGGGCCGGCTTGCGCGGCACGATCGTCGGCAGCACGTTGTCCTGCACCGTCTCCTTGGTCACCACGACCTTGGCGACGTCGTCGCGGCTGGGGATGTCGTACATCACCGGCAGCAGAACTTCTTCCATGATCGCGCGCAAGCCGCGGGCCCCGGTGCCGCGGTGAATCGCTTGGTCGGCGATCGCTTCCAGCGCGTCGTCGGTGAATTCCAGCTCCACGCTGTCCATCTCGAAAAGGCGAGTGTACTGCTTGACCAGGGCGTTCTTGGGCTGAGACAGGATTTTGACCAGAGATTCCATGTCCAAGTTCGTCACCGACGCGACCACCGGCAGCCGGCCGATGAATTCGGGAATCAGCCCGAATTTGATCAGGTCTTCCGGCATTACCTCGGCGAAGTGGTCGGTGGTGTCGATCTCGGCCTTGGAACGCACCTCGGCCCCGAAACCCAAACCACGCTTACCGACCCGGTCGGAGACAATCTTCTCCAGCCCGGCGAACGCACCCGCCACGATGAACAACACGTTGGTGGTGTCGATCTGAATGAACTCCTGGTGCGGGTGCTTGCGGCCGCCTTGCGGGGGCACCGACGCCTGGGTGCCCTCCAAGATCTTCAGCAGCGCCTGCTGCACGCCTTCCCCGGACACGTCGCGGGTGATCGACGGGTTCTCGCTCTTGCGGGCGATCTTGTCGACCTCGTCGATGTAGATGATGCCCGTCTCGGCGCGCTTGACGTCGTAGTCGGCGGCCTGGATCAGTTTGAGCAGAATGTTTTCCACGTCCTCACCGACGTAACCGGCTTCGGTCAGAGCGGTGGCGTCGGCGATGGCGAACGGCACGTTGAGCATCTTGGCCAACGTCTGGGCCAGGTAGGTCTTGCCGCAACCGGTGGGGCCCAGCATCAAGATGTTGGACTTGGTCAGCTCGACGGGTTCCCCTGACCGGGAATCGCGGCCCTTCTCGCCGGCCTGAATGCGCTTGTAATGGTTGTAGACCGCGACAGCCAACGTCCGCTTGGCGGTGTCCTGGCCGATGACGTAGCCCTCCAGGAAGTCGCGAATCTCGGCGGGCTTGGGCAGCTCGTCCAGTTTTACGTCGTCGGCGTCGGCGAGTTCCTCTTCGATGATCTCGTTACACAGATCGATGCACTCATCGCAGATGTATACGCCGGGGCCCGCAATTAGCTTCTTGACCTGCTTCTGGCTCTTTCCGCAGAACGAGCACTTCAGGAGGTCACCGCCGTCTCCGATACGCGCCATGGTGCTGGGGGCCTACTTCCTGTTAACCGTTCTCGATCGTGCTATGCCGCGTGTATTTTCCCGACGCTACCCGCTTGCTCCACAGCGATGCGACCGTTAGAGCCGAATAGCGTCGGTGATATTCATGCTTGTGCGCCTGAACATATCGCCTGAGCCGGCTCCGCGCTTGCCGGAACGCGCCACCGTGTCCCTGGCGTGTCGCTGCCGTTATGCGACTGAGAGGCGGACGTGCCCGGCGGCCCTACATTAGGCCTGTGGGACTCGCTGTGCCCGAGAATACCGCGTTAATCGCCGATGGCGGCCTGGCGACCGAACTCGAGGCGCGCGGTCACGATCTTTCCGACGCGTTGTGGTCGGCGCGGCTGCTGGTCGACGCCCCGCAGGAGATCACCGCGGTGCATACCGCCTTCTTTCGCGCCGGGGCGATGATCGCGACCACCGCCAGCTACCAGGCGTCCTTCGACGGGTTCGCCGCCAGCGGAATCAGCCGCGACGACACGGTCCGGTTGCTTCGGCGCAGCGTCGAGCTCGCCAAGAACGCGCGCGACGAAGTTGGCGTTGCGGGTCGGGTGGCCGCCTCGGTCGGCCCGTACGGCGCCGCGCTCGCCGACGGTTCGGAATACCGCGGACGCTACGGGCTGAGCGTTGCGCAGCTGCAGGACTGGCACCGGCCGCGGCTGGAGGTGCTGGCGGACGCCGGCGCCGACGTGCTGGCCCTGGAGACCATCCCCGACGTCGACGAGGCCGAGGCGCTGGTGAACCTGGTGCGCTCGCTCGGTGTGCCGGCCTGGCTCAGCTACACCATCGACGGCACGCGCACCCGCGCCGGTCAGCCGCTGGCCGACGCTTTCGCGGTGGTGGCCGGGGTACCGGAAATCGTCGCGGTCGGCGTCAATTGCTGCGCACCCGACGACGTGCTGCCGGCGATCGGGCCGGCCCGAGAAACCGGCAAACCGGTGATCGTTTATCCCAACAGCGGCGAGCGCTGGGATAGCGCTCGGCGCGCCTGGGTCGGCCCATCGCGTTTTTCGCCGCGGTTGGCCGCGCAGTGGGTGGCAGCGGGTGCGCGGGTGATCGGCGGATGCTGCCGGGTCCGACCGGCCGACATCGCCGAGCTGGCAGCTGCGCTCACCTAGGCGGTCTGCGCGGAAAGCTTCCGGTACTCCAGCACGGTGTCGATGATCCCGTAGTCCTTGGCCTCTTCGGCGGTCAGGATCTTGTCCCGGTCGGTGTCCTTGCGGATCACCGCGGCGTCCTTGCCGGTGTGATGGGCCAAGGTGGTCTCCATCAGCGTGCGCATCCGCTCGATCTCGGCGGCCTGGATCTCCAGGTCGGAGAACTGGCCCTGGATCACCCCCGACAGCGACGGCTGGTGGATCAGCACCCGCGCGTTGGGCAGCGCCATCCGCTTACCCGGCGTTCCGGCGGCCAACAGCACCGCCGCGGCCGAGGCGGCCTGACCCAGGCACACCGTCTGGATGTCGGCCCGCACGTACTGCATCGTGTCGTAGATCGCCATCAGCGAGGTGAAGCCGCCACCCGGCGAATTGATGTACATGGTGATGTCGCGGTCGGGATCGAGGGATTCCAAGCACCAGCAGCTGCGCCATGATGTCGTTGGCCGACGCGTCGTCGACCTGGACGCCGAGGAAGATGATGCGTTCCTCGAACAGCTTGTTGTACGGGTTGGACTCCTTGATGCCGAAGCTCGAATGCTCGATGAACGACGGCAGGATGTAACGCCCTTGGGGCTGGAGTTCGGGGTTCATATTGATGGGGCTCCGTTGGTCTCGGCGCGGGTGATGATGTGGTCGACGAACCCGTATTCCAGGCCCTCCGGCGCGGTGAACCAGCGGTCGCGATCCGAATCCGCAACGATGCGCTCGATCGGCTGGCCGGTGAATTCGGCGTTGAGCCGGAACATCTCCTGCTTGATGACGGCGAACTGCTCGGCCTGGATCGCGATGTCGGCGGCGCTCCCGGTCACCCCGCCCAGCGGCTGGTGCATCAGAATGCGGCAATGCGGCAACGCGTAACGCTTGCCCTTGGTGCCGGCGGCCAGCAGGAACTGGCCCATCGACGCGGCCATCCCCATCCCGTAGGTGGCGATGTCGCACGGCGCCAGCACCATCGTGTCGTAGATCGCCATCCCGGCGCTGATCGATCCGCCCGGCGAATTGATGTACAGCGATATGTCCTTGGAGGAATCCTCGGCCGCGAGCAGCAGAATCTGCGCGCAGAGCCGGTTAGCGATGTCGTCGTCCACCTGCGACCCCAGGAAGATGATGCGCTCGGACAGCAAACGCTCATAGACCGAGTCGACGAGGTTCATACCCTGCGCGCTCGCGCGCATTTCAGTCCCACGACTCACAGTCGGTTACCTGCTTTCTCGAGTTCCATACTCACCGACACTAACCAACCGGGGCCGTCGCGCACTCCCCGAAATCTCCGCGTTCGCTCACAGCGTCACTTCGTGTCACCCGACGGTTCCTCGGACGAAGCCGCTTCGTCCCCGGCGTCGGCGGCTTGGGCGTCCTTGCCGGCGTCGTCGACCGCCGCAGTCTCCCCATCATCCCCGGCCTCCGATTCGGAGCGCGTGCCGAAGAACTCCTCAGTGTCGACGGTGTTGCCGTCGGTGTCGGTGACCGTCGCAGCCTCGACCACCTCAGCGATGGTCAGCCCGCGGCGCACGTCGGCGAACATCGCCGGCAGCTGATTGTTCTGCTGCATGTAGCCGAGCAACTGTTGGGGTTCAATGCCGTACTGCTGCGACGTCAGCACCAGACGTTCGGTGATGTCTTGCTGGCTGACCTGGATATCGAGGTCGTCGGCCAGTGCGTCCAGCAGCAACTGGGTCTTGATGGCCTTCTCGGCGTTCGAGCGGGTGTCGGCATCGAACTCTTCTCGCGACTTGCCTTGCTTTTCCAACGCTTCGGCGAACTTGGCTTCGTCATGGTCGAGGCCATGCAGCGCGTTGTGCAGGGTGTTGTCCACCTGGGTCTGCACGATCGCTTCCGGCAGCGGCATGTCGACCTGCTCGAGCAAGGCATCCAGCGTGGCGGTGCGGATCTCCTCTGCCTGGTGGACGCGCTTGACCCGGCCCACCTGATCGGCGAGATTGGCGCGCAACTCGTCGATGGTGTCGAATTCGCTTGCCAGCTGCGCGAATTCGTCATCGGGTTCGGGCAGCTCGCGTTCCTTGACCGAGCCCACGGTCACGGTGACCTCGGCCTCTTTCCCGGCGTGTGGGCCGCCTGCCATCGTGGTGGTGAAGGTTTTGCTTTCCCCGGCGGACAGGCCGACGATCGCGTCGTCGAGACCCTCGACGAGCTGCCCCGAGCCGACCTCGTGTGAGAGTCCCTTGGTCGATGCCTCGGGTACGTCTTGGCCGTCGATGTTGGCCGACAGGTCGATCGAGACGAAGTCACCGGACGCAGCCGGCCGTTCGACTCCGGTCAGTGTGCCGAACCGGGCACGCAGGGACTGCAGTTCGGCGTCGACGTCCTCGTCGCTGACGTGGATCGGATCCACCGTGATCTTCAGCGCGCTCAGGTCGGGCAGCGTGAACTCAGGTCGGACGTCGACCTCGGCGGTGAAAACGAGCTCCTGCCCGTATTCCTTCTTGGTGACCTGGATGTCGGGCTGGCCCAGCGGACGAACATCGGTTTCGGTGACGGCTTGGCCGTAGCGGCTGGGCAGCGCCTCGTTGATGACCTGGTCGAGCATCGCTTCGCGGCCGACGCGCGCCTCCAGGAGCTTGGCCGGCGCCTTGCCGGGGCGGAACCCCGGCAGCCGGACCTGCTTGGCCAGCTCTTTGTAGGCCCGGTCGAAGTCGGGCTGCAGCTCGGTGAAAGGCACCTCCACGTTGATGCGAACCCGGGTGGGGCTCAACTGCTCGACCGTGCTCTTCACGGGTTTGCTCCTCGGTTGTACTGGCGGATCTTCTACTGGTCTTCTCATGGCGAGCCCGTTGGCCGTGGCGGCCGGTCGGGGTGACAGGATTTGAACCTGCGGCCTTCCGCTCCCAAAGCGGATGCGCTACCAAGCTGCGCTACACCCCGCGGTGACCTCGACGATCCTACGGCCAAGCCCCGTCGTGCCCGTAGCTGGCCTCACAACGAAGTCGCGGGATGGCATCATTTGGATTTGATGTCTGGCGCGACGTATTGTCGCGCTCGACTAGTACACGCGGGCGTAGCTCAATGGTAGAGCCCTAGTCTTCCAAACTAGCTACGCGGGTTCGATTCCCGTCGCCCGCTCGAGTCGGACAATCGACATGCGGGCCGATTAAGCTGTGGAGGCCGCGCAGTCCGAGGACTACTGAGCCCGGCGAGGCTGAGGAGGCCGACGATTCAGCAGACAGGCGCCACGGCCCACGCAGCAATCCACGGCTCATGCGCGCCGCGCTTCGAGCGGGTACGCGACGCGTTCGAGCAGAACTTTGTAAAGGGCAAAGAGGTTGGTGCAGCGGTAGCTGCCTGGGTGGACGGCGAGTTGGTCGTCAACCTGTGGGCCGGTACTGCCGATGCTGCCGGTACCCGTCCGTGGCAGGTGGACACCGTGGCCACCGTGCTGTCCGGAACCAAGGGCCTGACCAGCACATGCGTACATCAGCTCGTCGAACGCGGTGAGCTCGATCTGGATGCGCCGGTATCCCGCTATTGGCCCGAGTTCGGGCAGGCCGGCAAGGAGGCCATCACCATCAAGATGGTGATGAGCCATCGGTCGGGAGTGATCGGGCCGCGCAAGCGACTGCCCTGGCAGCAGGTCATCGACTGGGATTTGGTCTGCGAACGGCTGGCCGCCGCCGAACCGTGGTGGGAGCCCGGAACCGCGCAGGGCTACCACATGACGACATACGGCTTCATCCTCGGCGAGGTGTTCCGGCGCGTGACCGGTAACACGGTCGGTCACTATCTGCGCACCGAGATCGCGGAGCCGCTCGGCGCCGAGGTCCACATCGGCTTGTCGCGCGCCGAGCAACGGCGCTGCGCCGATTTGGTGGAAAAGCCCCACATCCGCAAGATGCTGGCCGACGTCGACGCGCCTGGCTACCCCACCACGCTGGCTGAACATCCCAAGGCCGGCCTGGCCGTCTCGATGGGATTCGCACCCGACGACGAAGTCGGCTCCAACGACCTTGAGTTGTGGCGGGAAATCGAGTTCCCGGGCACTAACGGGCAGGTCTCAGCGCTGGGACTGGCGACCTTCTACAACGCGCTCGCCCAAGAGCAACTGCTCACCCGCAGACACATGGACCTGGTACGGGTGTCGCAGGGTGGCTTCGACACAGATCTGGTCCTCGGCCCTCGCGTTGCCGACCACGGGTGGGGTCTTGGCTACATGCTGAATCAGCGCTGCGTCAACGGCCCCAACCCGTGGATCTTCGGCCACGGTGGCCTGGGCGGCTCGTTCGGTTTCGTCGACCTCGAGCACCGGATCGGTTACGCCTACGTGATGAATCGCTATGACGCCACCAAGGCCAACGCGGACCCCCGCAGCGTGGCGCTCAGCGATGAGATCTATGCGGCGCTCGGGGTCAAGAAGAACTGAGCCGACGGCTCGCCCGAGCCACCGATTGCTCAAGCTGTTGATGTCGACCGGCAGCTGACGAGCTGAGTTCCGCTCGGGGCACGACGCACAAAGTGACGGCTGCGGAGGCCGCCGTGACCGTCACCCTGCGCTGATAGTGGTTTTAGCGACGGCCGCCGCCGCCCCCACCGGGACCGCCGTGGTCACCGCCGCCACCGTGGTCACCGCCGCCACCAGGACCACCGTGGTCACCGGGACCACCGTGGTCACCGGGACCGCCGTGGTCACCGGGACCACCGTGGTCACCGAAACCGCCGTGGTCACCGAAACCGCCAGGTGGTCCCCCACGCCCCCAACCCGGCCCCCAATGCGCGTCAGGATGGGGGTTAGGTCCAGGTCCCCGCCAGTTATCGTGACAACCTCCCCCGTCCCAGTTATCCCCCCAACCCGGGTCCCAGAAGTCACCTGGACACCACTGCGGGAACGGGCCTGGCTGAGCTTGAGCCTCCGTGGCGACACTCAGACCGGCCAGTCCTAGACCGGCGGCCAATACGGCTGTTGCTACGGAGATGCGTGGGGTTTGCTTCACCCCGGGAGCCTACCCATGAAGGTGTGCGCTGAAACTCGCTGGCACCCAAGCATTTTCGATCTGACGCTGAACTGTGACCGCGCAAAAAGTGACGGTCGCGGCTTGCCCGCGACCGTCACCTGCATCGATAGTGGCTCTAGTGGCGCCCGAGTCCACCGGTTCTAGTAGGTGCTACCCCGGCCCACCCGGAGGAGGCCCCCGGGACCATATCCCGGTCCCCAGTGCGGATCGGGGTGAGGGTCAGGCCCGGGTCCTTGCCAGTTGTCGTGACAGCCTGCCCAGTCCCAGTTAGGGCCCCAACCCGGGTCCCAGAAGTCACCTGGACACCACTGCGGGAACGGGCCTGGCTGAGCTTCAGCGTGTGTTGCAGCGTCCAAGCCCGCCAGTCCCAGACCGGCAATCATCGCGGCGGCTGCTGCGGCAAAGCGTGCGACGAGTTTCATGCTGCCCTTCTTAGCAAAGCGAGCAATGAGTAATTCGGATATACCTGTGCACGAGAGAAATTCCCTGTCGCACGCCCGAAACCGCTTGATTGCAAACTGAATTCGCAGTAGCACGGTTTCACGCCCTCGCTATCAGCTTCACGAGTCGCTGGATGAGTCTCCTCCGCTGGATGAATCGCCTCCGCCAGACGAGTCGGCACCGGCAGACGAGTCGCCACCCCCGGAGGAGTCGGTGCCAGCAGATGGTCCGGAATCCGGTGCGGGTCCGCCGGCATCAGGTGCAGGCCCGCCCGCATCCGGTGCAGGTCCGCCGGCATCCGGTGCCGGTGCACCCGGCTCAGAGCCGCTCGGCGCAGGCGCGCCCGGCTCGGAGCCGTTCGGCCCAGGTGCGCCCGGCTCAGGCCCAGCACCCGGTCCTGGCTCAGTTCCCGGGCCGCCCGGTCCTCCAGGACCCTGTCCCTCAGTGCCCGGTCCGCCCGGGCCCCCAGGCTCATGTCCGCCGGGTCCGCCAGGTCCACCTGGGCCGCCCGGTCCGCCGGGTTCATGTCCGCCATGACCTCCCGGACCGCCCGGTTCGTGTCCCCCGGGCCCGCCCGGTCCACCCGGGCCACCCGGTCCGCCAGGTTGGCCGGGGCCACCCGGTCCGCCAGGTTGGCCGGGGCCACCCGGTCCCGACCCGCCCGGACCGCCGGGCCCCGGGCCTCCAGGTCCGCCGGGTCCACCGGGCCCACCAGGTCGGGCCGGTCCCGGCCCACCCGGGTTAACAACGTTCGGTGGACGTTGGACGATGGTAGGTCCGTTGACGATGTTGGGGGGCGCTTGCCAGCTACCGTGGCATGAGTTCCAGTCCCAGTTATTCCCCCACGTCGGATCCCAAGATTGGCCCGGGCACCAAGGTATGGGGGGCCCGGGTTGCGCATCGGCCTCGGTGGCGGCGGCCAAACCGGCCCACCCCAAACCGGCGGCCATCACCGCTGCCGCGGCAATACTGCTTGCGAACTTGTTCATGCGGATATCGATACGGGCACAACCTATGCGCTCGCCCAGCAGACCCTTGCGCTCAGATGAGCAATTGCAGACAACGCCGGTGTTGTTCATCCCGACAGCTGCAGCAAGCCGCGTTACGTCTGGCAGGTTTGGCACCAAAACACGTTTCGGCCCTCCAGTTCGGCAGTGCGGATCGTCGTCCCGCACACGCGGCACGGCTCCCCCGCGCGACGGTACACATAAGTCCGCGGCCGACCGGGGCGGTAAGACGGTGCACCGTGGTCGTGTTCGGGGCATACCACGATGATCTTGCCGCGCCGCAAGCCAATCTTCATAAGGTCCACCAAGTCGGTCCATGCGGCGTCGAACTCGGCTTCCCCGATCGCCCGGCCGGCTCGATGCGGGTCGATGCCATGGCGGAACAGCAGCTCGTTCCGGTAGACGTTGCCGACGCCGGCGATGACCGTTTGATCCATCAACAGCGCTCCGATTGGCCTGCGCGACTTGGTGATCCGCGCCCACGGCCACGCCGGGTCGGCGTCGCGGCGAAGCGGGTCAGGCCCGAGCCGAGCCACCACATCGGCGACCTGCGCGTCGTCGATCAGCTCGCACACGGTGGGGCCGCGCAAATCGGTGCCGTATTCGGCACCGACCATCCGCATCCGCACCTGCCCGACCGGAGCCGGCATCGCAACATCGGGCGGGCGCTGCCCATTCGGTGAAAGTCCCGTACAGACCGAGGTGCACGTGCACGGTCGAGCCGCCAACGTAATGGTGAAACAGATGCTTACCCCACGCGCTGGCGCGCCGCAGCACCCGGCCATCGACAGCGGATGCCGCATCGGCGAATCGACCCTGCGGACTCGAGACCGCCACCGCCGCACCGGCATAGCGGCGTTGGTGCAGCCGGGCCAGCCGGTGCAGGGTATGCCCTTCGGGCACGCCTGTTCTTAACCCACCGCGCCGGGAACCGGCGGGGCCTCGTGAGTGCGTTCGTATTCGGCGAGTATGTCGATACGCCGTTGGTGGCGTTCAGCTTTCGACCACGGCGTGGTCAGGAAAGCATCGACGAAGGACAGCGCCTCCTCCACCGTGTGCATGCGGCCGCCGATGCCGATCAGCTGGGCGTTGTTGTGCTGCCGGGCCAGCGTCGCCGTCTCGACGCTCCAGGCCAGCGCGCAGCGGACCCCCGGCACCTTGTTTGCCGCGATCTGCTCACCATTGCCCGACCCGCCGAGCACGATGCCCAGGCTGTCGGGGTCGGCCACCGTGCGAGTGGCCGCGGCGATGCAAAACGCCGGGTAATCGTCCTCGGGGTCATAGCTGAAAGCCCCGCAGTCGATCGGCTCGTGTCCGGTTTTCTTCAGGTGGTCGATGATCTGCTGCTTGAGCTCGAATCCGGCGTGGTCAGAGCCGAGGTAGACGCGCATGCCCGCAATCCTTACCTGGCCGAACTGAACGGCGCAATGCGATCAGTCGAATTCGGGCTTTTCAGTCCGGCTCCGCTTGAGCTCCCAGAAGTGCGGGTAGGCCGCGAACGTCACCGAGGCGTCCCACAACTTGCCGGCCTCCTCACCGCGCGGAATCTTCGACAGCACCGGGCCGAAGAACGCCACCCCGTTGACGTGAATCGTCGGTGTGCCGACGTCGTCGCCGACGGCGTCCATCCCGGCGTGGTGGCTCTTGCGCAGCGCGTCGTCATAAGCGTCCGTGTTAGCCGCGTCAGCCAACTCGGGCGGCAAACCGACCTCGGCGAGGGACTGCTTGATGACGTCGTCGAGGTCTTTGTTGTCCTCGTTGTGAATACGGGTGCCCATCGCCGTGTACAGGGGCGCCAGCACCTCGGCGCCGTGGGCCTGCTCGGCGGCAATCGCCACCCGCACCGGCCCGAAGGCCTTCGCCAACCGCTCCTTGTATTCCGTGGGCAGACCCTCGCGGTTCTCGTTGAGCACCGCCAGGCTCATCACCCGGAAATTGACCTCGATCTCGCGGACCTTCTCCACCTCCAGGATCCAGCGCGAGGTGATCCAGGCCCACGGGCACAGTGGATCGAACCAAAAATCGGCAACTGACTTCTCAGACATCGGGGTCCTCTCATCGACGGTTGGCTAGCCGACAAGCACAACCCTAGCCGCGGCCGCCCAATTCCCCTCCCGCAACCTGTGCGGTCAACACGGCCTAAGTTGGACACGTGGCATTACCGAACCTCACCCGTGACCAAGCCGCCGAACGCGCCGTGCTGATCACCGTCGACAGCTACCGGATCGAGCTGGATCTCACCGACGGCAACGGCGGACCGGGCGACCGGACCTTCCGGTCGATCACCACCGTGGAGTTCGCTGCGCTCCCGGGCGCCGACACCGTCATCGACATCGCGGCCGACAAGATTCACCGCGCCACCCTCAACGGCCGGGAGCTCGACGTGTCCGGCTACGACGAGTCGATCGGTATTGCGCTGACCGGTCTGGCCGAGCGAAACGTCGTGGTGGTCGACGCGGACTGCCGCTACTCCCACACCGGCGAGGGCCTGCACCGATTCGTCGACCCGGTCGACAGCGAGGTGTATTTGTATTCGCAGTTCGAAACCGCCGACGCCAAACGGATGTTCGCCTGCTTCGACCAGCCCGACCTCAAAGCCGTGTTCCACTCTGTCGGTGACCGCACCGCAGCACTGGCAGGTTGTCTCCAACGGTGCCGTGGTAGGCGTGGAGGGCGGTCTGCGCACGTTTGCCACCACACCGCGGATGAGCACCTACCTGGTGGCGCTGATCGCCGGCCCGTATGCGCTCTGGCGCGACACCTACAGCGACGAGCACGGCGAGATTCCGCTGGGCATCTTCTGCCGAGCCACGCTCGCGGAGTTCATGGACGCCGAGCGGCTGTTCACCCAGACCAAGCAGGGATTTGGCTACTATCACAAGAACTTTGGCGTGCCCTACGCGTTCGGCAAGTACGACCAGCTGTTCGTCCCGGAGTTCAACGCAGGCGCGATGGAGAACGCCGGCGCGGTGACGTTCCTGGAGGATTACGTCTTCCGCAGCAAGGTCACCCGCGCGTCCTATGAGCGTCGCGCCGAAACCGTGCTGCACGAGATGGCTCATATGTGGTTCGGCGATCTGGTCACCATGCGGTGGTGGGACGACCTGTGGCTCAACGAGTCGTTCGCCACCTTCGCCTCCGTGCTGTGCCAAAGCGAGGCAACTGAATTCACACAGGCATGGACGACGTTCGCCAACACCGAAAAGTCGTGGGCCTACCGCCAAGACCAACTGCCGTCGACGCATCCGGTGGCCGCCGACATCCCGGATCTGGCCGCGGTCGAGGTCAACTTCGACGGCATCACCTACGCCAAAGGCGCCAGCGTGCTCAAACAACTGGTGGCCTATGTCGGCTTGGAACACTTCCTGGCCGGGCTGCGCGACTACTTCCGCGCTCACGCGTTCGACAACGCCACGTTCGACGATCTGCTGACCGCGCTCGAAAAGGCCTCCGGCCGTGACCTTTCCGACTGGGGTCGGCAGTGGCTGAAGACGACCGGCCTCAACACGCTCCGGGCGGATTTCGACGTCGACGCCGACGGGCGGTTCACCCGGTTCGCCGTCGCGCAGAGCGGCGCCGAACCCGGCGCCGGCGAAACACGGGTACACCGGCTCGCGGTCGGGATTTACGACGACGACGGCAGCGGCAAGCTGGTGCGGACCCACCGCGAAGAACTCGACATCAGCGGCGAAAGCACGGAAGTGCCTGCGCTGAGCGGTGTTTCGCGCGGTCGGTTGATACTGGCGAACGACGACGACCTGACCTACTGCTCACTTCGGCTGGATCCTGAATCTCTGCAGACCGCACTGCAACGCATCGCCGACATCGCCGAACCGCTGCCGCGCACGCTGGTGTGGTCGGCGGCCTGGGAGATGACCCGCGACGCCGAGCTGCGCGCCCGCGACTTCGTGGCACTGGTCTCGGGAGGGGTCCATGCCGAGACCGAAGTCGGGGTGGCACAGCGGCTGCTGTTGCAGGCGCAGACCGGGCTGGGTTCGTACGCCGACCCGGACTGGGCCCATTCAGACGGCTGGCCGGCGTTCGCCGACCGGCTGCTGGAGTTGGCCCGCGGCGCGCAGGCGGGCTCGGACCATCAGCTGGCCTTCGTCAACGCGCTGTGCTCATCGGTGCTGTCGACCCGCCATGTCGTGGTGCTGGCCGACCTGCTCGACCACCACCCCGCAGACTTGGGACTGGCCGGCCTGTCGATCGACACGGATCTGCGTTGGCGCATCGTCACCGCGCTGGCCGCTGCCGGAAATATCGACGCCGATGGTCTGGAAACGCCGTTCATTGATGCCGAGGTCCAGCGCGACCCGACAGCTGCCGGCCAGCGGCACGGCGCCCAAGCCGCGGCGGCGCGACCGCAGTTGGCCGTCAAGGAGCAGGCGTGGAGCCAGGTCATCGAGGACGACACGCTGCCCAACATCACCGCTCGTTCGATCATCGGCGGCTTCGTCGAGCCCGGCCAGGCCGAGTTGCTGAAGCCGTTCACCGAGCGCTACTTTGCGGCGATACGCCGGTGTGTGGGAACGCCGCTCGAGTGAGGTCGCGCAGACGGTGGTGATCGGTCTGTATCCGTCGTGGGACATCAGCGACGACGGCATCGCGGCCGCCGACCGGTTTCTTGCCGATCCCGGGCTGCCTCCGGCGCTGCGCCGGCTCGTACTCGAGGGCCGCGCGGGTATCGAGCGCTCTCTGCGGGCCCGTCGCTTCGACACCGGCGGGGCGGCCTGACGACGGGGAACGGCGCTAGGCCGGCGAGATGCCGGCGCTGGTCACCCGAACCGCGCTGACCAGGCCGTCGATCAGCTGGCCGTCCTTAAACGCCGACGCCGCGGCGGCGACGCCGAGCGGTGCAGAGGACTCGACGCCCCGGCCGCGGACCTCCGAACCGTAGGCCACCTCGATCGCGTGCTGGTCGGGTGAGACGGCGATCAGCACCGCGTTGTTCGGCGTCGGCACCTTACCCAGGATCTCGCGGGCTCGGGCCGCCGTGTCGCTGCCCAGGTCACCGATGTACACCGCGAACCGTGCGCCCGCGGCCCGCGACCCGTAGGTCAGCGCGTCGTCAAGGATGACCAGGTCGTCGATCGGAAACGGGTAGTGCACCGAAACCTCTCCGGGTTCGGTGACCCCGGAGATCCGCCCGCTGGTAGTGATGACCGAGCCGTGGGGCAGCTCGGGGGGCCTGACGGTTGCGACCTCACCACTTGCCACTAGCGCCACCTCCCACGCTGATTTCCGATGCGCCATGGCCGGAATGCCCGCCGTGACCGAAAACCTCGTCGGTTGCGGCCCACAGGATCGGGGGATGCGTCCATGGCTCCGACATCTTGTAGGTGGCCGGGTGCGGCCCCTTTTGCGACCAGATCAGCGCCACCAGCACGATCACCAACAACAACGGGATTCCCAGGAAGTAAAGGTGGATTTCCATCATGCTCACGACGCAAACCGTATCCCACCCGCGGCCGCTACACCGGGTTAGGCCGCGCCTTCGCCGAGGTATCGCGCCCACGCCGGGTCGAGTTCTTTGACCGTCGACAGTAGCCGCCAGTGCTGGCCCTTCGGCGGGGTCGGCGCCGACCGCAGCGACCAGCCGAGCTCGGCGAGCAATTTGTCGCCTTTTCGGTGGTTGCAGGTCGAGCAGCACGCCACGCAGTTCTCCCAGGAGTGATCGCCGCCGCGGCTGCGGGGCACCACGTGGTCGACGGTGTCGGCCTTGGCGCCGCAGTATGCGCAACAGAAGCGGTCACGGTGCATCAGCGCCGCCCTGGTCATCGGAACGCGGGCCCGGTAGGGCACCCGGACGTAAGTCCGCAGCCGGATCACCGACGGCAACGCGATCGACCTGGTCGCCGAATGAATGACGGGTCCGGTGGGGTCGTCGTGCACGACGTCGGCTTTGTTGCAGATCAACATGATGATCGCGCGCCGGACGGGCAAGGCGGTCAGGGGTTCGTAGGTGGAGTTCAGCAGCAGCACCCGCCGGCGATTCCAGATCGATCCGGTGTCATGCGAGGCGGGCGAGTGCGAGTCGACGCTGGAGATGCTGGAAACACTGTGCAGACATGCGCCGGTCGCCGGCCCGGTTAGGCCTGCCGCGGCACCTGAACTGCGGTGGCGGCGTCCTTTGCGCTGCGCCATACATCCTCCGCCGAACAGTCCACCACGATTCGCCAGCGATCGCACGCCAAATTGGCCGGTGTTGGCTGGTCAATCCGATGAACACCCGGTAGCAAGTTCCGCGACGAGGGGTGACATGCGCCCGGCGGTCGAGCCCGATGCCCCACAATGGATGGCGATGGAACACGTAGAGCAATCCTTTTACGACGCTGTGGGTGGCGCGGAGACCTTCCACGCGATCGTGTCGCGGTTTTACGAGCTGGTCGCCGAGGACGAAATTCTGCGTCGGGTCTACCCCGAAGACGACCTGGCGGGCGCCGAGGAACGGCTGCGGATGTTCCTCGAGCAGTACTGGGGTGGCCCGCGAACCTACTCCGAGCAGCGTGGCCATCCCCGGTTGCGGATGCGGCACGCTCCGTTTCAGATCGGCCCGTTCGAGCGCGACGCCTGGCTGCGGTGCATGCACACCGCTGTCGGGTCGATCGACTCTGACACTCTCGACGACGCGCATCGTAAGGAGCTGCTCGAATACCTGGAGATGGCCGCGCACTCTCTGGTGAATTCCGCGTTCTGTTGACGTCCTCCGCGGACTGAAGCCGGGGATTCCAACTAGTCCTACCTACTCAGGCAGCAGGAGGAGCTGAGTTGAGGTTCACAGTTCACAGACCGCCCACCGGCGAGGTCTCCCTGTGCTGGCACCGCCCGTCCGGCGGCGATGTTGCGGGCCGCGTTCACGTCGGCGTTGCACCGCCCGGCTTTGCAGGCGACGCACGCGAAGACCGCTTGGCTCTTGCGGTTTTCGGGCGCGACATGCCCACAGGCACAGCATCGTTGCGACGTGAAGGCGGCCGGGACCCGTTCAAGTCGGCCCGCGGCTTTATGGTCGAGCCGGGCAACCAGCCGACCCCAGCCCCGACTCCTGATTGCGCGATTCAGGCCACGTTTCTGGGCAACCCGAACACCGGGTTGGTCGAGCGTGCCGCGAGCGGAGCGTGTCATCGCCCGCACGTCAAGGTCCTCGACTCGAATGGTGTCGAACCGGCGCGCCAGATCGGTTGTGATCTTCTCGACCCAGTCGCGGCGGCGGTCGGCTTCGCGCGATCTGAGTCTGGCGATCGCCAGCCTGGTGCGTTGTCGGCGGTTGGAGCCGCGTCCGGCGCGCGCGAGGCGCTGCTGCAGGCGGCGCAGCCGCATCCGCTCACCTGTTGTCAGGCTAGGAGTGTGCAGCAGTTCCCCGGTGGAGAGTGCCGCCGACACCGCCACACCGCGATCGACACCAACCACGCTGGCATCCCCCGGTCCCGGGATCGGGTCGGGGATGTGGGCGAACGCAACATGCCAGCGCCCGGCTCGATCAAGAGTGATGCGATAAGACTTCACACCGGCCGGCACCGCCCGCGTCCATCGGAATCTGACCCAGCCGACCTTGGGCACCCATACCCGCCCGTAGTGCTTGTTGAGCTTTTCGATATGGCTCGGCTTCACCCCAACCTGGCGGAAGCCTTCATGTATGCCGGCTTTGCGCCACGATGGACGCCGATGTGTGCCCCCGAAGAAGTTCCGCATAGCTTGGGCGAAGTCCCGCAGCGCTTGTTGCTGCACTGTGTGCGACCCGGCCGCCAGCCAGTCGTATTCGGCACGCGCGTCGGTCAGCTGCGACGACTGCTCGTTGTACCCCGGGGCGTGCCGCCCCGACTGCCAAAACTGATGCTGCTCCACCGCCAGATTCCACACGAACCGCGCATGCCGGCAATGGTCCAACAACATGACCTGCTGAGCGGGCGTCGGCAACAACCGGAAGCGAGACATATGCGAAACGTAACCACCGCCACCGACACCAACGGGCATCGCACGCTCGCGCAGGTCCGGATCAGCGAACCTTCCCGGCGTAAATGCCGAGGTTTCAAGCCAAAGGAAGTCTGATGAGCACATCACAACGCGAACCGTGGTGGGCGCGCGCGGTGTTCTATCAGGTGTATCCGCGGTCCTTCACCGACAGCGACGGTGACGGCGTCGGCGACCTCGACGGGGTCGCGTCCCGGGTGGACTATCTGGACCGACTCGGCGTCGACGCGCTGTGGCTCAGCCCGATCATGGTGTCGCCGATGGCCGACCATGGCTATGACGTGGCGGACCCGCGCGACATCGATCCGTTGTTTGGCGGCCTCGCCGCTTTTGAACGACTGATCGAGGCGGCGCATGAGCGCGATATCAAGATCACCATGGATTTGGTGCCCAATCACACCAGCTCGCAGCATCCCTGGTTTCAGGAGGCGCTGGCCGCAAAACCCGGCAGCGCCGCGCGGGACCGTTACATCTTCCGCGACGGTCGCGGACCCGGCGGCGTGGAGCCGCCGAACAACTGGCAGTCGGTATTCGGCGGGCCGTCCTGGACCCGGGTCGTCGAGCCGGAGGGTAATCCGGGCCAGTGGTACCTGCATCTCTTCGACGTCGAACAGCCGGACCTCAACTGGGACAACCCGGAGGTCTTCGACGATCTCGAGAAGACGTTGCGGTTCTGGCTGGAGCGCGGCGTCGACGGCTTCCGGATCGACGTCGCACATGGGATGGCCAAGCCGCCGGGCCTTCCGGACACTGATGTGGAAATGCGGCCGCGGATGCTCAGCGACGGTGATCCGCGGTTCAACCACGCAGACGTGCATGCGATTCACCGCAACATCCGCCGGGTGATGGATGACTATCCGGAGGCACTGACCATCGGCGAGGTCTGGGTCTTCGACAACGCCAGCTGGGCGGAGTACTTGCGCGCCGACGAGCTGCACCTGGGTTTCAACTTCCGCATGGTGCGAGCCGAATTCGACATCGCCCGACATCCATGATGCGATCGAGAACACTCTGGCCGCTGCGGCGATTGAAAACGCCACTCCCACCTGGACGTTGGAAAATCACGATGTCGAGCGGGGACCCAGCCGCTACGGTGGCGGCGCCGTCGGACTGGACCGCGCGCGCGCGATGGCGATGGTGACGCTCGCCCTGCCCGGCGCGGTGTTCCTCTACAACGGGCAGGAGTTGGGGCTGCCCAATGTCGAATTGCCCGACGAAGCGCTGCGGGATCCGACGTGGGAACGCTCGGGACACACCGTGCGCGGCCGCGACGGCTGCCGCATTCCTGTTCCGTGGCGCGGCGACACTCCCCCGTTCGGGTTCTCGACGTCGCCCGACTCCTGGCTGCCGATGCCGCCGGAATGGGCCGCTTTGACGGTCGAAAAGCAGCTCAGCGACACCGACTCGACGTTGTCCTTCTTCCTGCGAGCACTCGAATTACGCCGTAGCCGTGCGGAATTCACCGGAAGCCGAGTCGAGTGGCTGTCCGCACCGCGCGGCGCGTTGGTGTTCGAACGCGGTGACCACGGGCTGCGCTGCGCGCTGAACACCGGCAAGCGGCCGGTTCCGCTGCCGGACGGCGAGCCGATTCTGACCAGCGCGCCGTTGGTTCGACGGGAAGTTGCCGCCGAACGCCGCCGCGTGGCTGGTGTAGTCGCCAACCGGTGGCGCATCTGCCACCCGCGTCTCTATACATAAGCCATGGCCTACGCGTGGACAGTCATCGGAGCAGGACCTGCGGGGATTGCCGCGGTAGGACAACTCCTCGATCACGGGATAGCACCCGAGGAGATCGCCTGGCTCGATCCTGCCTTCGCGGCAGGCGACCTCGGCGCGAAGTGGCGATCGGTGTCGAGTAACACGCAGGTTGGCTTCTTCCTGAGCTATTTGAATGGCTCTTCCGCATTTCGGTTCTCAGCGGCACCTCCGATGCCGCTGCGCGGAAGTGGACCCCGACGAGACCTGCGCCCTCGCCTTGGTCGCTGACCCTTTGGTGTGGGTCACCGAACACCTGCGTGAGCGGGTGGAAGCGTTCGAAACGACGGCGACCGCTCTGTTCTTGGAAAGACGGCAGTGGAGAATTGAGACAGAGCAGCAGGAGATTACCTCCAAGAACGTGATCCTGGCCGTCGGAGCAGTTCCCAAGAAGCTCGGCTATCCCCAGCTGAAGGAGATCCCGCTAGAAGTCGCACTCGATCCCGAAAAGCTCGCGGACGAACCCCTGGAGAACGCCACGGTTGCCGTGTTTGGTTCTTCGCACTCCTCGATGATCGCGTTGCCGCATCTGTTGCGTCATCCCGTCAAGAAAGTGATCAACTTCTACCGCAGCCCGCTCAGATACGCTGTCTACCTTGATGACTGGATCCTGTTCGATGATTCTGGGCTCAAAGGACGCGCGGCCGACTGGGCTCGAGAGAACATCGACGGCGTGTACCCGGAACGACTCGAGAGGTGCTGGGTCTCTAGCCCGGACTTTGACGAGAAGCTTGCAGCGTGCGACCGCGTCGTTTACACGGTCGGCTTCGAGCCGAGGACGGTGCCTGAGACGCCACAGTGGGGCCAGCTGGATTACAACCCCAATAACGGCATTCTCGCTCCCGGACTGTTCGGTCTCGGCATTGCTTTTCCCGCGCGCGGGATAGACCGCTACGGCTACGTGGAAGTATCGAGTGGGCTTGAAGAAATTCATGGATCACCTCGACGCTGTTCTGCCGTTGTGGCTGCGTTACGCGCGTAGCGGAAATTCCTATCCGGCGAACAAGGGGACGGATCAGCGCAGCACCAGCGCCGGGTCGCCGCGACGACGGTATACCGAACCGAACCGCGCATCGATGCGCAACCAGGCCGGCAATGTGCGGACGCGCACGATCTCGTCGGCGTCGACAGCCTCGGCTGACTGCGGCAGGAAACCCATTGCAGTCAAAGCGAATACACATCGCATCGGTACACCCACGCTGACATCGGCTGAGCTGACCCGGATCACCTCCTGGTCGAGCAGCGACACCGGCGGTCCCTGGGCGCTGCCGTGCTCTTTGGCCAGCTGGGCGCCGCGCTGCGCCAAGTCCAGCATCAGGCGTGCCGGTACGTCGTCGAGGTGGGTGAACCCTGAATCCGGCGGCAACCCGCCCCGCCACGCGGAATCCATCGGGAAGCCGGGATTGACGTAGCCGGAGCTATCTGCCGCGGCGAGTCCGCGCGCCAATTCGTCTGCGCCGACGGATAAGTCGTCGGGCCGCAGGGTGCCGGCCACCACCCGGCTGGCCAGCACGTCGAAGCCGGTGGCCGCCCAAGCGCGTGACTAGTCCACCCGAACGAGCGCGCAGCCTGATCACCGCGGCGGGGTCGAGCCGCGCCGCCCGCTCGACGAACGCGGTCAAGTCCGCGCGGTGGGCGGCCGTGGATTCTGGACCCAGCCACAGTCCCCGCTCGGCTACCGGAGCCACCGCTGCAGGTATTCCCGATGGTGTGGCGAAAGACGCACCAGCCGCTGCTCGTCGATGTGGAATGCGGCCAGTTGCGACTCGGCGATCACCGCGGGCTTCGACTCCGGGTCGGCGTTGACCGACCGCACCTCGTAGCCGAGCGTGAAATCGACCGCTCGCAAGCGCTTCACCCACATGGTGACCTGCAGTGGCGAATCCGCCAGCCGCAGCTGACCTTTGTACGTCACGCGTACGTCGGCGATCAGCAGACCGACGCTGGTGATATCGGCACCGAACGCATGCGAAAGAAACGGGACGCGGGCCTCTTCGAGAATCGTCACCATGGTCGCGTGGTTGACGTGCTGGTACATGTCGATGTCCGACCATCGGACCGGGACAGGCGCGACGAAGCCCCGTGCTCACCCCGACGATCCCCGCCCGCTGGTGCGCGTCATCCGGCGAATCTGCCGTGCCGCCACCGACAGTGTGGCCAGATCCGTCTGGCCACTCTCGTAGATCTCGGTCAGCGTTCGCCGCGCGCGCTCCACCCGCGAGGCGCTGATGTGCTCCCATTCGGCGATCTTCTCGTCAGCGCTTTCGTCCGGTTCACCGGCGGCGAGCACGTCGAAACACAACGATCGCAGTGACGCATAAATGTCGTCACGAATCGCCAAGCGCGCCAACGAGTGCCAGCGGTCGCTGCGTGGCAGCGCGGACACCGCGGTCAGCAGACCGTCAGTGCCGAGCCGATCCATCAGGGCGAAGTACGTGTCGGCGACCTCGGCGGGGTCGTGGTCGTCGATGTCGGCGATATCGATGATGTCGAGCAGGCTGAACCGGTACAACCCGACGGCCACCATGTAGGCCGAGGTCTTCGGATGCGCCCTGCACGACAAATTCCGCGGCTTCCTTTTCCACGATCGCCTTGTCGTCACCGCGCAGCCACTCCGACATGCGCGGGGTCAGCGTTTCCACCTTCTTGGCGAATCGGTTGATTTCGGCACCGACCGCCAACGGCTGCGGACGGTAGTTGAGCAACCACCGTCCGGCGCGGTCGATCAGCCGACGGGTATCCAATGTCATCCGATCGGAAACCGCGATCGGCACGTCAGCCGCGCGGATACTGTGCCACAGTTGGTCCACCCCGAAGATGGCGTCGGTCGCCACGTAGGTGCGTACCGCATCCACCGGACTGACACCGACGTCCTGGGCGATCCGGTAGTCGTAGCTGATGCCGGCGGTGTCCACCAGATCGTTGACCAGCATCGTGGTCACGATCTCCCGCCTGAGCTGGTGCGAGCGGATCGCCGGACCGAAACGGTCGCGCAGCGGCGACGGGAAATATCGCGGCAATCTGCTGGCGAATACTTCTTGATCCGGCAGATCGGTGTTCAGCAGTTCGTCTTTGAGCGTCAGCTTGACGTGCGCCATCAACGTCGCCAGTTCCGGTGATGTGAGCCCAAGGCCGGCCTCGAGTCGCCGCGCTATCTCCTTGTCCGAGGGCAGCGCCTCGAGTTCGCGGTTCAGCCCCCGCTCGCTCGCCAGGTATCTGATCTGGTCGGCATGCACGGGCAGCAGGCTCGGCGCATTGGCGCGGCTGGTGCCGATCAGGTCGTTCTGGTCGGCGTTGTCGGCGAGCACCAATTCGGCGACCTCGTCGGTCATCGACTCGAGCAGTTGGGTACGTTCGCCCGGGTCGACCTTGCCCGCGGTGATCAGGGCGTCGATCAGGATCTTGATGTTGACCTCGTGGTCAGAGCAGTCCACGCCGGCGGAATTGTCCATCGCATCGGTGTTGATCCGGCCGCCAGCACAGGTCGAACTCGACCCGGCCACGCGCCGTCACGCCGAGGTTGCCGCCCTCGCCAATGACCTTGGCGCGCAACTGGTTCGCGTTGACCCGCACCGGGTCGTTGGCACGGTCGCCCACGTCGGCGTCGGATTCCGCCTCGGCCTTGATGTAGGTGCCGATTCCGCCGTTGAACAGCAGATCCACCGGCGCCTGCAGGATCGCGCGGATCAGATTGGGTGGTGCCATCTCGGTCACGTCGTCCTGGATTCCCAGGGCTGCGCGAACCTGGTCGCTGATCGGAATCGTTTTGTGTTCGCGGCTGTACACCCCGCCGCCCTCGCTGATCAGTGACTTGTCGTAGTCGTCCCAGCTGGAGCGGGGCAGATCGAACATCCGCCGTCGTTCTTCCCACGAGGCGGCCGGATCGGGATCGGGGTCCAGGAAGATGTGGCGGTGGTCGAAGGCGGCCAGCAGTCGAATGTGCTTGGACAGCAACATGCCGTTGCCGAAGACGTCGCCGCTCATGTCGCCGATGCCGATCACGGTGAAGTCCTCGGTCTGGGTGTCGACCCCCATCTCGCGGAAGTGCCGTTTGACCGCTTCCCAGGTGCCCTTGGCGGTGATACCCATCGCCTTGTGGTCATAGCCGACCGATCCGCCGGACGCGAAGGCGTCGCCCAGCCAGAACCCGTAGGACTTGGCGACGTCGTTGGCGATGTCGGAAAACGTCGCGGTGCCTTTGTCCGCGGCCACCACCAGGTAGGCGTCGTCGTCGTCGCGCCGCGACACCTCCGCGGGCGTGCCGACCTTGCCGGTGGTGTGATCGACGTTGTCGGTGATGTCGAGCAGTCCAGAGATGAACAGCTTGTAGCAGGCGATGCCTTCGTTTCGGGTGGCGTCGCGGTCAGCGCCGGGGTCGCCGGTGGGCAGTGGCGGCTGTTTGACGACGAAGCCGCCCTTGGCGCCGACCGGCACGATGACGGCGTTCTTCACCGCCTGGGCCTTGACCAGACCGAGGATCTCGGTGCGGAAATCGTCGCGACGGTCCGACCAACGCAAGCCGCCGCGCGCCACATAGCCGAATCGCAGATGCACCCCTTCGACCCGCGGCGAGTACACGAAGATCTCGAACTTAGGCCGCGGCAGCGGAAGCTCCTCAACCAGCTGCGCATCCAGCTTCACCGACAGCACATTCTGGCTGCGAGCCGAACCCTCGCGCGTCACAAAGTAATTGGTGCGTATGGTGGCCTGGATCAGTGAGGCAAATGCCCGCAGGACACGATCGGTGTCCAGGCTCACCAACGCGTCGATATCCGCGGCAACTGCCGCAGCGGCAGCTTGAGCGTCACGGTTCTTCGACGAACCGGATGGGATCGGATCGAACAACGCCTCGAACAGCCTGACCAACGATCGTGCGGTATTTGGGTTTTCGTTCAACACCGATTCGATGTGGGACTGACTGTACGGAAAAGACGCCTGCCGTAGATATTTCGCGTAGCTACGCAGCACCACGACCTGTTGCCAGGTCAGGTCGGCGCGCATCACCAGCTCGTTGAACCGGTCGATCTCGACGCGGCCTTCCCAGATCGCAGTGACCGCGTCGGCGAAACGTTTCGCGGCCGCTTCCCGCTCGGGACCCTCCGAGGCCAGCGTGATGGTCGGTTGCGGCGTGATCTTGAACTGGTAGATCCACACCGGCAATCCGTCGGGCCGAGTGACGGTGAACGGTCGCTCCTCGAGCACCACCACACCCATGGATTGCAGCATCGGCAGCAGTTGACTCAGAGAGGCCGTTCGCCCGCCCAAATACCAAGTCAGCCGGGCGGTGTCGTCATAGTTGCGGTCGGAGAGCACCAGCTTGACCGAATTGTCGGTCAGCCCTTCGACGATGGCGATGTCGTTGATCGCTTCGGTCGGGGTGACGGCCTGTTTGTAGGCCTCGGAGAACGCTGCCGCATAGTGCTCGGCCTCGACGAGTCCGACGGCGCCGCCCGCCGCGTCGCTGGTCAGCCGGTCGGACCAGGTGCGCGTGGCTTCGGTCAGCAACGCCTGGATACGGACTCGGTTGGCTTCGGAGGTGTCGATCTGCTTAGCGCCGTCGGGACGCAGCCGAACCATGAAATGCAATAGTGCCCAGGGCGATTCGGTGACGCGAGCGGTGAACTCGAGGCTGGTGCCACCGAACTCACGGACCAGGATGTCCTCGATCTGCAAGCGCACGGCCGTGGTGTAGCGGTCGCGGGGCAGGTAGACCAAGCACGACACGAAGTACTCGAGTCGGTCAGCGCGCAAGAACAGCAGTGCTCGGCGTCCGGATCCGAGATCCACCACGGCTTTGGCCATCGCCAACAGCTGCTCGGCGCTGAGCGCGAAAAGCTCTGAGCGCGGCACGGTTTGGATGACGTCGAGCAGCAGCTGCCCCGGATGCCCAGCGTCGAGGTCGGCCAAACCGAGCGCCTCGCGGACGCTGCGCGAAATTATCGGGATCTCCAGGACGTCGGCGTTCATCGCGGCGACCGTGAAGAGTCCGATGAGCCGGTGCTCAAAGACGCCGTCGTCGGCGTTCTCCCGAACCGCGACGACATACGGGTAAGCACCGAAGCGCAGGTAGCTGGCCACGTCTGTCTGCGCCAGCGCCAGCAGTTCGGTGTCGTCGGTCAGGCGAGGACGAGAACCCTTGCGCCGGCGCAGCACACCGAGGCTGGTGGTCGCTTCCTCGCCCGACACGCGTCCGTCGCGGACTGGACAACGTTGATAGCCGAGCAGCGTGAAATGCCCGTCGGCCAGCCAGCGCAACAGCGCGGCTACGTCGCCTCGGTCCGTCCCCGGGTAGCAACCGTTCGCGTTGGTCTCCACGTCGTTGGCCAGGTCGTAGAGGACGGCCGTCATCGCGGTCGAGTCCGCTGCGACCCGACGCACATCGGCGAGCACGCCCGGCAGCAGGCGTTCGGCTTCCTGCAGCGTCTCGCGCTCAACCGAGGGCGAAAGCTGTACGTGGACCCAGGTCTCGGCGATACCGCCGCCCGTTGAGCTCTCTGCGGTCTTCGGCTCGACGCTCAGCAGATCTCCGTCGGCGTTGCGGCGCACCTGGAACACCGGGTTCATGATCGCCGCGTACGCCAGACCAAGCCGGTGCAGCAGCACCGTCACCGAATCCATCAGCATCGCGCCGTTATCGGTGACCACCTGCAGCGCGGGGCCGAACCCACCCGGATCGTCGGGCGAATAGACGGCGACTCGGCTTTCTCCGGTCGGCCGGTGCAGACCAAGGCGGTAGTGCGCGGCAAGCAGTGCCGGCGTCACCGCCGCGGCAGCAGGGCGGCCATCGCCCGACCCGCGGTCGTGGGCGGGCTCGTCGTCGTGCGGGCCTTGATAGGTGTCTGCGTATGCCTTGGAGATCCAGTCGGGAACGTCCTGAGGCTGAGCGAACTTCGTCCAGTCCACAGCGCCTTGCAGGCCGGTGGATCCGCGATGACCCGTCATGCCGACCGCTCCTGCCTCAGCACGCACACCAGCGCTGGTAGGCCTGACACTAGTCCCGCGTCAGCCTTCGGTGAGTCACCCTGTGGGGACGGGCCGCCTCGGCACCGAGCCGTTCGACTTTGTTCTCCTCGTAGCCACCGAAGTTGCCTTCGAACCAGAACCACTTGGCCTCGTTGTCGTCGTCTCCCTCCCACGCCAAGATGTGGGTGCACGTGCGGTCGAGGAACCAGCGGTCGTGGGAGATCACCACCGCGCAGCCGGGGAATTTCTCCAGTGCATTCTCCAATGAGCCGAGCGTTTCGACGTCGAGGTCGTTGGTCGGCTCGTCGAGCAGGATCAGGTTCCCGCCCTCTTTGAGAGTGAGCGCCAGATTGAGCCTGTTGCGTTCACCACCGGACAAAACGCCGGCCGGCTTCTGCTGGTCGGGGCCCTTGAAGCCGAACGCCGAGACATAGGCCCGCGATGGGATCTCGTTCTGCCCGACCTGGATGTGGTCCAGCCCGTCGGAGACGACTTCCCACACCGTTTTCTTCGGGTCGATACCGGCCCGAGACTGGTCTACGTAGCTCACCTTGACCGTCTCGCCCACCTTGACGGTGCCGCTGTCGGGCTGCTCGAGCCCGACGATGGTCTTGAACAGTGTGGTCTTGCCGACGCCGTTGGGGCCGATGACCCCGACGATGCCGTTGCGGGGCAGCGTGAACGACAGGTCCTTGATCAGCGTGCGTCCCTCGAACCCCTTGTCCAAGTGCTCGACCTCGACCACCAGGTTGCCTAGCCGCGGACCGGTGGGGATCTGGATCTCCTCGAAGTCCAGCTTGCGCGTCTTCTCCGCCTCGGCGGCCATCTCCTCATAACGCTGCAGTCGGGCCTTGCCCTTGGCCTGGCGGGCCTTGGCGCCCGAGCGCACCCACGCCAGCTCCTCCTGCAACCGCTTCTGCAGCTTGGCGTCCTTGCGGCCCTGCACCGCCAGCCGTTCGGCCTTCTTCTCCAGGTAGGTGGAGTAGTTGCCCTCGTAGGGGTAGGCGCGGCCGCGGTCGAGCTCCAAGATCCATTGCGCGACGTTGTCCAGGAAGTACCGGTCGTGGGTCACCGCCAGAACCGCTCCCTCGTAGGCGGCCAAGTGCTGTTCGAGCCACTGCACGCTCTCGGCGTCCAGGTGGTTGGTCGGCTCGTCGAGAAGCAACAGGTCCGGCTTGGACAGCAGCAGCTTGCACAGCGCCACGCGGCGGCGCTCACCGCCGGAAAGGTGCGTCACCGGCTCGTCGGGCGGCGGGCAGCGCAACGCATCCATGGCCTGCTCGAGCTGCGAGTCGAGGTCCCACGCATTGGCGTGGTCGAGTTCCTCTTGCAGCCGGCCCATCTCTTCCATCAGCTCGTCGGAATAGTCGGTGGCCATCAGTTCGGCGACTTCGTTGAAGCGGTCGAGCTTGACCTTGATGTCGCCAAGCCCTTCTTCGACGTTGCCGCGAACGGTCTTCTCCTCGTTCAGCGGCGGCTCCTGTAGCAGGATGCCGACGGTGGCATCGGTGGCCAGGAAGGCTTCACCGTTGTTCGGCTTGTCCAGCCCGGCCATGATCCGCAAGACGCTCGACTTACCCGCCCCGTTGGGGCCGACGACACCGATCTTGGCGCCCGGATAGAAGCTCAGCGTGACGTCGTCGAGGATGACTTTGTCGCCGTGCGCCTTGCGGACCTTTTTCATCGTGTAGATGAACTCAGCCATGCCGCGGTGTTGCCTTTCTGGTGTCGCGTGATTGCCCGCGACCCATCCTAGGCAGCTGCGGCATCTGCGCTGTCAGCCCGGTCCGCGTCGTCGGCGCCGGTTGCATCGGCCGCTGGGCCGGGCTCCGGCGCCGGGCCGGCCGCGGCGTCCGTTCCGGATGAGACCGTCTTCTCGATCCGGGCGTGGCAGCGGGACAGGTCGGGGCCGACCGAGGTGGCGCGCATCTCTAACGTCGAGCGACGAATGCCGTCGCGGTCCTCGTATTCGCTGGTGTAGATGTGGCCCACGACGATCACCGGCGAGCCCTTGCCCAGCGATGCGCCCACACCCGAGACCAGCCGGCCCCAGCAGTTGACGGTGACGAACAGCGAATTGCCGGCCTCCCAATTGCCGTCAGCGCCGCGGCGACGTGAATTGCTGGCCACCCGGAACTTCATCACTTCCTGTGCGCCCGCCTGTCGGCGTTTCGGGTCGTTCACGATGTTTCCGACCACGGTCACCTGCGTTTCGAACATTGCTCATTCCTTTCTTCGATGCGACGGCAAATCACCGCCGGTGCTGGCTCCAGTCAGCGCGGCCAGACCGACAACCTCGGCTGTGCCGACTCGGCGAGGAACGGACCCGTGGATAAAGCCGCGACTGTGGATAGACAGCGAACGGCTTAAGCGACCTCACCAGTCCCAGCAGTGCCTTGAGTCGCCGACTGAGGGATTAGTGCCTTCTCCGCATTGATTGCGCACGCGATATCAGCGCGAGTTGCCGCCACCACGCGCCGTCTCTTGGCAGGTGGTATCGCATGCGCTATCGCTTTGCAGCAGCACGTCATGGTCCGACAGTGGTGCTGGTGTGGCTCTTGCTAGTGCAGTGGCCTGCGAGCGAGCGGCGGCTAATGCCGCGATGTGTCGCGGCGGGCCAGCTCGGCCAGCATCGCGTTGTAGGCCGCCAGCTCGGCGTCGTCGTCGCGGTCCGCGGCGCGATCCAGTCGCCTGGCGGTGCGCTGGTCGCTACGCGTCCACTGCACAAGCAACGCGATCATGACCAGGACAAGCGGTATTTCGCCTGCCGCCCAAGCGATTCCACCGCCGAGCCGCTGATCGCCCAGCAGGTCGGTGTGCCAGCTCAGGTGCAGCGATCGGTAGAAGCTCTCGCCGAGCACGTTCTGCGTGCCCATCAGCAATACCCCGAAGAATGCGTGCAGCGGCAACGACGCGAAGACGACGGCCAGCTTGGCCAGCGGCGGGATCGGCCGCGGCGTCGGGTCGACCCCGATCACCACCCAATAGAAGAGGTAGCCGCTCAGCAGAAAATGCACGTTCATCGCGACATGGCCCATGTGGCTGCCGACCGCGGCGTCGAAAAGGCCGCCCAGATAAAGCCCGTAGAACCCGGCGACGAACAACGCCGTGGCGACGACGGGATTGGTGAGGAACCGTGAGAGCCTGCTGTGCAGCGCGGCCAGCAGCCATTCCCGCATGCCCGGCGGGTCGTCGCGCCCGGCGGTGGGCAGCGCCCGCAACGCCAGGCTGACCGGGCCGCCCAACACCAGCAGGATCGGGACCAGCATCGACAGCATCATGTGATCGGCCATGTGCATGCTGAACATCGCCGGCATGTACCGGCCCAAACCCGACGACGTGACGAACAGCAACGCCAGGCAGCCCAGCAGCCAGGCCACGGTCCGGCCCGGTGGCCAGTCGTCGCCGCGGCGCCGTAGCCGCCGCACTCCGGCCAGGTAGAGCGCGGCGAGCACGATGGCGGCGGTGCCGAAAATCAGGTCGAAGCGCCAGTCGAAGAGCACCCGCGCCGGGGTGGGCGGGCCGGCGAAGTCGTAGCCGATTTTCACGTCGGGAATCGAGGGGATGCCGATCGGCAGGGGCGGAGGCGGCGTGCGGCCCAGACCGACGGCGATGCCGAACGTGACGCCGAAGATCAGCGCCTCGACCAGCGTCAGCCTGATCAGAGCGGCACGCGAACTCGGATCTGCTTGCAGCGCAGCGACTCCGCTGCGCCGTTGACGCCAGCCGGCGACGCCGAGCAGGCACAGCGCGACGAATTTGGCGAGCACCAGCCGCCCGTAGTCGGTGGTGAGCAGGTCCGACGGCAGGACCCGCACCAACGCGTTGACGACGCCGCTGACCGCCATCGCGACAAAGCACCACAAGGCGATGCTGGAGAATCGCCGGGCGGCCAGGTCGGCGTGCTGCCCGCCGCGGATGACGTGGGCCATCAGCGCCAGCAGGCCACCGGCCCACAGGCTCGCCGCCACCAGGTGGATCAGCAGGCTGTTGGTGGCCAGGTCATGCGAACCGCCCGCTGACGAGTGGCCGGTCAGCCCGAGCGGTATCAGGGTCACCAGCGACGCGGCCAGCAGCAGCGGCGTCCATGACCAGCGCAGCACCGGCAGACTTGCCAACATCACGACCGCGGCCAGCAACGCGGTCAACCGCCACGCCGTCGCGATGTTGATCAGACTGGCCAGCGACCATATCGTCGCCGGGTTGAGGTGGGCGGTAATCGGCTGACCGGAGACGTCGGAAATCGTCAGTGGGACCAGCAGCGCGGCGCATACCGCCCATGCCCCGGTCGCTACCGTGCCGATCCGGACCGCGCGGTAGCCGTCGACGTCGAGGACACCGCTCTTCTGCGGCGGAACCAGGAATGCGGCCAGCAGAAACGCCCCCACGGCCACCACGGCCGCGACCTCGCCGGCTGCCCGGACGAACGGCAAGCCCAGCGTGGTCACCGGACCCGGATCGGGCAACCCGGTTGCGGTCAGCGCCGCAGCCACCGACAGCGCCCCGATCCCGGCCGCCGTGCAGCCGGCCAGCACCGCCACGCCGGCGAGCAGCGGCCACACCGCCGCGCCGCGCCTGGTGGCCGGAGCACCTGTCATGCATCAAGAGTATGGGCACGCCGCCTGCCGACGTCCGGACAGCTATCGATCGTCTCGCTGTCGCCCCGCGACTCCACTTCGCGGGCGACGAACTGGTTGCGCGCGATCTGTGCGACGTGGTCGAAATCCCGAAGAATGGCCCGCAACTCGCGGCGAAACGCGATCCGGCGCTCGACCAAATCCGGCGCGGGCTTCAGCAGGCCTTGGTCGGCGACAACCTGGCGTGCGGTCGCGAACAGCAGCGTGGATACCGGCTCGCTGCTGCGCACCCGGCCCTGCGCGACGTATTGGCGGCCAACGCCCAGCGCCAACTTGGTGAGTTCCTTCTCACCGATATCCGTCGGCGCGTCGCGCAGCACATCCGCCACGATCTCGTAGGCCTCGAAGAACACCCGCAGCATCGCGTCCGACATCAGCGGTCGCTTCGCGTACAGCATTGCGTCGATCTCGGCCCGTCCCCCGGCGACGTGCGCTTCCCAATCCTCGTGCCATGCCATCTCTTCGGCGATGTTTTCCCGGAATGCAGCCGAATCGGCAAAGTAGAAATCAAATTTCAGCAGATCACGCAGCCGCATGGCCTGATTCCAGAATGCCTCCAGCCGATTACCCTCGGCGTGACCGGCATGCGCCAGCGCCAGTTCGACGATCGCGGTCTCCAGAAACGCGTGTATCACCGAGTTGCGGTAGAACGCCGCGGTGTGCTCGTCCTCGGGGGCGATGCGCCACACCGGTTCTCGGCCGCTGTCGACGCGGGTGATCGGATGGCCGTTGGACAGCGAGTCCACCGCCGCGCGGACGCCTTCGGGTGTGCGCAGCCGCAGCGCACTGGTGGACACCGGGGTGTGCTTGCGTTCGAGATAGTCCAGCGAGTCCTGCAGGGTGTGGTGCAGCTGCCCGAGCGTCAACGCCACCCCGTGGGTGGTCAGCAGCAGCGCCGACACCAGACCGGTGGCGTTCACCGGGGTCGCTTGCAGGATCCGCCAGGCGACTTCGAACGACATTTTCTGCAGGGCAAGCCTTTTGGCGGCTTGATCCTCAGCGATCGGGCCGTGCGGCGGGCCGAGATGCTCCCGCATCGAGACGGCTTCGGGGAAACGAACGTAGATCTTGCCGTAGTTGCGTTCGCCCTGAGCCTTGATGAAGCTGTACAGCCAGCCGAAACCCTCCGGGCGCTTTTCGCCGCCGCGAGCGTAGGCGGCGTACTCGGCGGTTTCGTGCAACTGGTCGAAACTGATCGAAACTCCTTGCAGCAGAATGTCGTCGCTGCGGCCGTCGAGATAGGCGTCGGCCACGTAACTCATCAGTCCGAGCTTGGGCGGCAGCATCTTCCCGGTGCGCGAGCGGGTGCCCTCGATGGACCAGCTCAGGTTGAAGCGCTTCTCCACCACGTAGCCCACGTACTCCTTGAGTACGTACTTGTACAGCGGGTCGTCGCCGATATTGCGCCGGATGAAGATGGTGCCGGCGCGACGCATCAGCGGTCCCATCACCCCGAATGCCAGGTTGATGCCGGCGAAGACATGCACCGGCGGCAGTCGGTTCTCCTGCATCGCCACCGGCATCACCGCGCCGTCGATGTAGGACCGGTGCGAGAACAACAACACCGCCGGGTGGGCTTCCAGCGCGGTGCGCAGCGCCGCCACCTGATACTCGTCGTAGTCGATTTCCCGGTCGAATCCCCGGCTGAGCATCCTGCCCAGGACGGAGACGAGGTCGACGGAAACTCGGCTCCACCCGGTGGCGAGTTCGTCGAGCATCTCGCCGGCTTGCTCGACGGTGGCCCCCGGAATCTTTTCCAAGCCGGCCCGAAATCGTGCGGACGCCAGGATCTCCGGTCGCACCAGCCGCGGAGACTTGTATTGCGGTCCGAGGATTCGGTATTCGGCGCGTTCCATCGCCAGCAGCGCTCGGCGGGTGACGAAATGCGCGAAGTCACGGGGGTTTTCGCCAACCGTGATGTCTCGCCATTGCTGACGAAGTTCGGATACCTTGGCCGATTCGCCGGCCACCACCTGAGCGCGTGAGGGATCCGTGGCGCAGGATGTGGCGCTGCTGACGCTCACTGGGCTGGTACGGATTTCGTCCGGGCAGCAGCGCCGCCACCCGGCTCAATGCCGACGCGTCGGCCTGCGGCATCCAGAAGACCCGCACCGGCACGATCGACCGGTCCTCGTCCGACTCGAGCTGTTCGACCAGCTGTGCGAGCGCCGCCGGCGGAGAGTTGCGGGCCGGCAACGGCAGCACCTCGAGCCTGGTCTCCGGGTGCCGGGCACGTTGCTGGTCCAACCATTTCGCGAGCAGTTCCGATTCCACCGGCGAGGACGCCGACGCCAACACCAAGCGTGTCGTCGGTCGTGGTGAAGCTGCCGGTATCGGCGGCCGATCTGGTCACGATCGTCCCCTCGGCCGCGGCGTACCCGGCTGGGCCTTGGTGACCTTGCTCGCCGAGGTTTTGGGCTGGGCCTTTTTGCGGCCTGTCGCCGGAGCGGCCTTCTTCGGCGGCTGTGGCCTTGGCTGTCGCCTGCTCGCGGCCTTGGCTGCCGCGGCCTTCGCCGGCGCGGCCTTGACCGGCTTGCTGGCGGCTTTCCGCGGTGCCTTCTTCGGCGCCGCCTTCTTTTCTCGGCGATACGGGCCGATTTCGGGCAGCTCGTCGACCGGCCAGTCGGCCAACGTGTCCACATACAGTTGGCGGACCTCGGCGATCCGATCCGGCAGCGTGTCCAGTGTCCAATCTTTGACCGAGATCGGCGGGAACACAGCGACATCCACCGTGCCCGGATTCATCGTCATCGAGTCCCGCGCGGCGACGGATCTCCGCGTTGCGGATGACGATCGGAACGATCGGGATGCCGACCGTCATCGCGATCCGGAAGGCGCCCTTCTTGAATGGCCCGACGCTGGTGGTGTCCAGCCGGGTGCCCTCGGGTGCCATCACGATCGACAGCCCCTTCGCGGCGCGCTCTTCGACCTGATGCAGTGTCTCCACCGCGGCGGCCGCATCGTCGCGGTCGATGAACGCGGTGTCCAACAGCTTGCCGAGCGTGCCCATCACCGGGTCGCTGGCCAATTCCTTCTTGCCCACGCCAACCCAGTTGTCGCGCACCAGCGCACCGCTGATGACCGGGTCGGCCTGGTTGCGGTGGTTGAAGATGAACACCGCCGGGCGTTCGGCGGTCAGATTCTCGGCGCCGATGACATTGAGATGCACGCCGCTGGCGGCCAACAACAGCTGTGACCAGGTGGAGGTGAAGAAGTTCACGCCGCGGCGGCGGCTGCGGGTCAGCAGTCCGATACCAACCGCGCCGGCGGCCACCGGGACGACCGAGCCGAAGCCGGCCAGCGTCCGCAGCTGCGAGCCGATACCACCGCCGCCGCGGCTGGTGAACCGCAGGATCGGCCAGCCGCGCCGCCGGGCGACGGCGGCCATCTTGCCTTCCGGGTTGGTCGGCCGCGGATTGCCGACCAGGTACATCAACGCGACGTCTTCGTCGCCGTCGGCGTAGAAGTAGCTGTCCTTGAGGTCGATGTCGTTCTCGGCGGCGAACTTCTGCACCGCGGCGGCCTTGCCCGGTCCCCACAGGATCGGCCTGAGCACATCACCGGTGAGAATCCCGTCCGTCGTTGGTCTCGAACTTGTTGGTGAGCGTGTTGAGGATGCCGAGGAAGCGGGCCACCGGACCGACCTGAATGGTCAGCGCCGACGAACTCAGCACCACGGTGTGGCCGCGAGCCAGGTGGGCGCGGACCAACTCGCGCATCTCCGGGTAGATCCGTGACTCGATCTTCTGGTTGAACAGTCGCTCGCCGATCTCTTCCAGATCGCTCAACGCGCGTCCGGCCAGCGCACCGGCGGCCTTGCCGATCAGTTCTTCGAACTCGATGCGCCCAAGCTGGTGGTTGAGGCCCGCGGTAACCATGCTGAACAGCTCGCCGACACCCATGTCGCGTCGGCGCAGCCGCTCCTGCGTGAGGATGACCGCGGTGAAGCCGGCCACCAGGGTGCCGTCCAGGTCGAAGAAGGCGCCGATCTTGGGTCCGGGCGGGCTGGCCATGATTTCGGCGACCGACCCCGGCAATCGAAGATCACGCGTCGATTTCCGCGACTTGCGCTCTTCAGAAGTCGGTCATGATCCGGACACCGATCGATTAGGCCGGCTCGACGGCTCGGCGGCGAAGGACGCGGGCACCGCGTGGATGGCGGGATCACCGGCCAGCGCGAGGATCTCGTCGAAACCCTCGAGCAGGCAACGGGCCCACAGCGCCTCGTCGCGCACCGCGGCGCGGTCGTAGCGCGTGGTGATGGTGCAGTAGCCGCCCCTGGATATCAGCACGACCATCATCGCCACACCGGGCAACGGGCCAATACCGTACTGCCGCAGGATCTTTGCGCCGACGAGGTAGGTGTCACCCGGGTAGACCGGAACGTTGCTGGCCTGCACGTCCGAGCCGACCACCGAACCGGTCACCGACTCCAACAACGGCGTCGGCAAGACGCTCAACACCGGCGCGATGGATCCGATGATGTCCATGGCGGGCTCGTCGCGGCGCTGGGTCATCTGCGCGCGGATCTTCTGCATCCGAGCGATCGGATCGGCAGTACCTATCGGAGCCGCCAGGTTGACGCCGGTGAACCGGTTGCCGCCGGCGGCGTCGGATTCGGCGCGCAGGCTGACCGGTACCGCCATCGGCAGCGTGGCCATCGGCACCCCGAGTGCCTGGTGATAGCGCCCGAGTGCACCGCACAAACCGGCCAGGTAGGCGTCGTTGATCGAGCCTCCGCCTGCTTTTGCCGCCTTATGCAAGTCGGCGAGCGGGATGTCGAGTGCTTCGCTGCGGGTGGCCAGGCTGCGGCGACGAAGCAGCGGCGACGGCTCGGCGGCCCGGCTCATGACCCGCACCCCCGAGCGCGCGTAGTCGACCGCACCCGCCACCGCGGCGCCGGGGTTGAGCACCGCCCGGCCGACCATCGATACGGCTCCCGATAGCGCACCCAGGACCCCACCGACGACATTGGCGGGCAGGTGGTTGAACCCTTCGCGCATCAAGTCGTTGGCCGAGAGATCTTGCGGAATGGGTTGCGGCGGGCGTCGGCTGGGGCGGCGGATCGCGCTCGAGGTCGTAGATCTGGGCGAACATCTCCACGCTGCCGACACCGTCGGTGACGGCGTGGGACAGGTGCAGCAACGTCGCCGCCTTCCCGTCAGCGAGGCCCTCGATCAGGGTGGCCGTCCACAACGGTCGCGCGATGTCCAGCGGCGACTGCAGCATCACCTCGGCCAGGTCGAATACCTGCCGCAGCGAGCCCGGTTCCGCGACGCGCATCCTGCGCACGTGGAAGTCCAGGTTGAAGTCGGGATCGACGACCCAGCGTGGTGCGGCCGTCGGCAAGGTCGGCACGACCACCTTCTGCCGCAGCCGCAACACTCGTCGGGACGCATTCTCAAACCGGGTCCGGAAGCGATCCCAATCCGGCGTGGTGTCGAGGATTTCCAGCGCCATGATGCCCGAGCGGGTACGCGGGTTGGCCTCCCCGCGGTGCAACAGATAATCGACCGGCCCCAGCGCCGCGGGCATTCCGGCCGCGTCGACCGTCTCGGCCACCGGCACTCCTCCGTCCTGTCACCGCGCCCGTTATTCGACGCGCCGATGCGCTTTGCCACAGCGCAGCGTTGCGCCGCGGGCCACTCCAACGCTAGCCCGGTTGGCGCGGTGACGGTAGCCGAATGTGCGGATCAGAACACCAGCTTAAACGTGTTCCCGATAGCCTACGAATTACCCTGGCGGGCTGCCGAATTGGAAATACGTAGCCGGTTGCGCACCGAACAATTCAGCTGGCCGGTTTGGCGCGTCTGCGTAAAATCGCCGATCGCGAGCGGAGATATCGTCCGTAAACGACACCAAGAAAGTCGGCGACCGCATCCGCGGCCAGTCGGGATCGGATCGTGGCGAACATGTCGAAGGCGTGGTGGGCATTGGGAAGCTCGGCGTGGCACACGGTGGGGGCCCCAGCCTCGCGGAGCGCGGCGCAAAAGGCCTGCGCCTGCACACTGGGAATCACCGAATCGTTCTCGCCGTGCAACACAAAGAACGGCGGCGCCTTGCGATGCACGTGCGAAATCGGTGACGCCGATTCGAACAGTTCAGGCTGGTCGGCGTAGCGCGCTTGCATAACGAAATGCTCGAGAAAGGGCAGCATCATTTCGTGCATTTTCTTGACGTCTGTCAGGTCGTAGACGCCGTAATACGGCACCGCCGCCTGAACGGTGGTGTCGGCATCCTCGAAACCGGGCTGCAGCCGCTCGTCGTTAGCGGTGAGCGCGGCCAGCGAGGCCAGGTGCCCGCCCGCGGAGCCACCCGTGACCGCGATGAAGTCAGGGTCGCCGCCGTAGTCGCTGATGTTGTCACGGACCCAGGCCAGAGCCCGTTTGACGTCGATGATGTGCGAAGGCCACGCGTTGCGCGGGCTCTTGCAGTAGTCGATGGACACGCAGATCCAGCCCAGTTCGGCCATCCGGCCCATCAGCGGATATGCCTGAGGCCGTTTACCGTTGACGACCCACGCTCCGCCCGGGATCTGCAACAGCACCGGCGCCCGGTCACCCGCCTTCATGGCGGGATGACGCCAGATGTCCAGCAGGTGGTCGCGACCGTCTGGGCCATACCGGATATCCGACGTCTGCGCGGCGTAACGGCGGCGATGCCCGGTTGCCTGCAGCAGGCCCGCCGCGGCGCGCGCACGCGGGGTCCTCGGTGATCGGATGACGGACCTTTTTGCCATATTGCGGCCCAAGGGCGTCCGCCAGCGCGGCGGTGAGGATCCGGTCGGCCCGCTGGGCCGCCCAGCCCGTCGCAACACGGCCGACCGACAGCGGCGTCACCCCGGACAGGGCATGCCCGGTGACCACGTGCGGGGGAAATTCAGCCGACAGCCATTCGGCCACAAAGCGCACGACCGTCGGCGAACCGCGGAGAAGCAGCGAGCCGGTGCGGTATGCATCGACCGGCGCGGCCGCCAGCTGCAGTCCGTGTCGCAGCATCTCGGCGCTGGCCCGCGAGTATCGGCCCCCTATGGCTACCGTCATGCCCTGCCACTCCTCGTCGTTGAGCACACGCAGCCGGTAGCGTACGTGTGTGGCGGGCCTCACACTAGCCGAATCACTGTTCCTCCCAAGGACATTTCTTTCGGCGTTGCGCGCCGGCAGTCCACCCCGTGCGTCGTTGGCTACACTGACCTGGGCTTAGGAGTCTCCGGCCCCCGTAGCTCAGCTGGACAGAGCACATGACTTCTAATCTTGTGGTCGCAGGTTCGAGTCCTGCCGGGGGCGCAGATCGGGGTCTGTCTGCGGATCTGGATCGTTTCAGCAAAGATGCTCAAAGACAGCACGCTCAAGGACAAGACTGGCGCCGACTCGACCACCGCCGACATCGATGCGATGCGACCCCTGACGTCTGGTGCAGCTCCCGGTCGGGCCCGAATCGCGTCCGGCATAAACTGCGTCGGCGGCGAATCAGCGGAGGTGCCCGATGCCAGATCTGGTTTTGTTCAGCGTCGACAACCATGTCGCACTGATCACCGTCAACGACCCCGACCGGCGCAACGCCGTCACCGTGGAGATATCGGGGCAGCTGCGCGCGGCAGTGGAACGGGCCGAGGCCGATCCCGACGTGCACGCCGTCGTCGTCACCGGCGCCGGCAAAGCGTTCTGCGCGGGCGCCGACCTGAGTGCGTTGGGCAGTGCGGCCGAGCAGGGACTGCAGCGGATCTACGACGGGTTCATGGCGGTCGGCAAGTGCACGCTGCCGACGATCGCCGCCGTCAACGGCCCGGCGGTCGGGGCAGGTCTGAACCTGGCACTGGCCGCCGATGTGCGCATCGCCGGGCCGAACGCATTGTTCGACGCGCGGTTTCAGAAGTTGGGTCTGCATCCGGGCGGCGGCGCGACGTGGATGCTGCAGCGCGCGGTCGGACCACAGGTGGCCCGTGCGGCCCTGCTGTTCGGTATGCGCTTCGATGCCGAATCCGCTGTGCGGCATGGGCTGGCGCTGAGCATCGCCGACGACCCGGTCGCGGCGGCGTTGGAATTGGCGGCCGGGCCCGCGGCTGCCCCCCGCGAGGTCGTGCTCGCCACGAAGGCCACCATGCGCGCCACGGCCAGCCCCGGATCGGTCGACGCCGAGCAGCACGAACTCGCCAAGGACATCGAACTCGGGCCGCAGGCCACCTCGATCCTGTCGCCGGAGTTTGCCGCCCGGTTGGCCGCGGCGCGACGAAAGTAAGCGCGACCGCCGAATCTACTGTCCCACCTGGAAATATTGAGTGCTGCCCGACTCGGGGGCGGAATCCTGGGAAATGTGAAAATCGAGCGATGGACAGCCCACGGCGGCTACGGCACATCGAGGCGAAACCAAACCCAATTATGTTGTCCGCCAGCATGTTACGTGTACTTGCGACAACTAGAGCAATCCCGCGAGCGCGGCTACCGCTCGGGGCAACATCTCCGGTGAAGGGCAACGATCCGGCGCCAGGAGCCACTGCAGCATAAGCCCGTCGATGAGCGCAATCAGTAGCGATGCGACAGATTCCGCGTTGCGGCCCTTGTCGCCTAATACCGCCACGACTCCCTGTCGCAGTTCGTCGTACATGCCTCCCAGCTGTTCGCGCGCCGCGGCGGACCGCTGTGCGTGCGCGAATGCCTCCATGAACCCGACGAGCAATGTTCGGTTGACGGCGAAGGCTCGATACGCGTCCGCGGTCATGCTGTCCAACTGAGCAGTCCTGTCCGTAGCTGCCGCCATCGAGGACTGAAAGCCGCTGACCCAACGTCGGGCGCATTCCGCGACGGCCTCGTTCAACAAGCCCTCCGTCGAACCGAAGTGATAGCGAATCGCGCCGAGGCTTACGCCTGCCGTCGATGCCAAATCACGCGCGCGGGTGCCACCGAACCCGCGCTCGCGCAGGCACACGATCGCCGCTTCCAGCAGCGCCTCTCGATTGCCCACCAACACCCCTTGCACATTTGTCTAAATTTGGAGTTATCGTAGGTCATGACTGCGAGCGCGGGAACAACGTCACCAGCAATCCCACCCGGCCCGTCGGGGGTCCAGGCCGTACGCTATTGGGCGCAGATGTTCCGTGACCCGCTCGCGACATATGGGCAGCTCAGTCGCAGGTACGGAGATGCAGTCCGGGTACCGCTGACCCGCAAGCGCACGTTTTTTGTGCTCAGTCGTCCTGAGTACGCCGAACACGTCCTCGTCCAGCATCAGGATCGCTATGTGAAGGCGTTCACGTACCGGCCGCTGAAGGCCTTCCTCGGGGACGGGCTGCTCACAAGCGAAGGCGCGACATGGCAGCGGCACCGTCGTCTGGTACAGCCCGTGTTCAGTCACCGCCACGTGCAGTCCTTCGCTCCCGCGATTGTCGCGGCCTCCCGACGGCGCGCGGCTGACTGGATCCCTGGCGCCTCCATCGACCTTGGCGCCGAAATGCGCACGCTGACAATGGATGTGATCGGCCGCGTGTTGTTCGGCACCGAGCTCGGTAGCAAGGCCGAACGAGTCGGGCATGCGGTGTCGCGCCTGCAGGGTTCGATGGTCGTGACGATGTTGCTGCCCCCGTTGCCTCCCGAACGCGTCCGCGCCGTGGCTCGCGCCGTTCCTGGGATCGGCTGGGCGTCGGACACACTGGAGTCGCTGGTCACCAGGATCATCGACGAGCGTATCGCCGCACCGCACGCTGAGCCTGGCGACCTGCTTGACCTGCTGCTGGCGGTCGGACAAGGCGAGCAACCACTGACGCGCGAAGAGATCCAGAACGAGGTGATGACACTCGTGCTCGCCGGTCACGAGACCACGGCTAACGCATTGACGTGGGCGCTTACGCTGCTGTCGCGGTACCCGGCGGCGCGCGAACGCCTGGCCACGGAGGTCGACGAAGTCCTTGGCGATCGCGACCCGCAACCAACCGACGTCGACAGCCTTCAGTGGACCCAGGCGGTGATCAACGAAACGATGCGGCTCTACCCGCCAGCGTGGACCGTCGAACGCGACGCCGCCGAAGACGACGATATCGCCGGCATTCGGGTCGCGGCCGGCAACACCGTCGCGATCTCGCCCTATCTCCTTCACCGCAATCCCGACTTCTGGCCCAACCCAGAGGGATTCGACCCGCGGCGTTTCCTTCCCAAAAACGTGTCAAGCCGTCCGAAGTATGCGTTCATGCCGTTCGGCGGCGGCCGGCGGATCTGCGTCGGCGCGGGTCTTGCCCAGCTGGAGGCGACCCTCGCGCTGGCCGTGCTAACCCAGTCCGCCAGCGTGGATCTAGTGGCGACGGCGCCGCTGAAACCACGCGGTGATGTCACGCTGCACCCGAACGGGCCCGTGATCGCGACGGTGGCGCCACCGGTTCGCGCAACGGCTTCCGGCAAAGTCGTCGCAGCGTCCTAGTCCGCGTCGGTGAATTTGCCGCCCGCACAGTACAGACACGACGAAAACAACGAAGGGCTCATCGCAAGACCACCCGTCGGTGTGTTCGGCGGGTTGGCTTGCCGGCGGACGACCGGGTAGGCCCGCGCACCGAGGTTTCGCATCGTTTAGCGTTCGCTGGCAACAGATCAGGTGCGGCGATGCGCACCGGGAGACTTGGAGTTAACCGCGCCGACCGCTACAGGTCGAGCAGCGCCGACCGCTACAGATCGAGCAGCGCCGTCTCCGGCGATTCGATCAGCCGGCGCAGCTCGTCCAAAAACTGCCCAACGTTGGCGCCGTCGGCGACCCGGTGGTCGAACGCACAGGTCAGGGTCATCTGCGGACGTATCACGACCGCGTCGTCGAGGACCATGGGTCGCGGTTTGAGAGACCCCATGCCGAGGATCGCGGCCTCCGGGTGATTGATCACCGGCACCCCGTCATCGAGTCCGAGCGCCCCGAAGTTCGACACGGTGAATGTCGATCCCGCAAGCTCGGCCGGTTTCAGGGTGCCCGCACGGGCTTCGCGAATCAGCCGCGCGACGCATTCGGCGAGTTCTCGCGTGGTCTTGTCCTGAGCGTCAGTGACCACCGGGACCAGCAGACCGCGGGGCGCGGCGACGGCGAAACCCAGGTGGATCGCGTGATGGGAGTGCACCTGCGGGCCGTCCGGGCCGTCAACCCACGTGGAATTGAGAATCTTGTTGTGCGTCAGTGCGATTACCAGCAACCGTAGCGTGAGCACGAACGGTGTGATGACTTCGTCGCGAAGTCGCATCAAGGCCGTGCAGTCGACCTGCACGCTGGCATTGGCATCAGGAATGTTGCTGTGCGACAGCATCATCCGCTCTGCCATGTGAGCGTGCACCCCGCGCACCGGCAACACGTCGTATGACACGCCGGGCCGCTCGGCGCCGACTCCCGCGGCTGCCAGCACGGCCTCCCGACTGACCAAGCCGTCCGGGCCCGGCGATACGGTGCCCAGATCCACCAACAACTCGGCGGCCAGTTTCCGCACGGACGGTTTGGCTTTCGGACGTCGCCGACTGGTGTCCAGCGCGTCATCGGCGCCATATCCGACGAGGACAGGCTTCCGGTTGGACGACGAACCGTTGGATGCGGTGGCCACGCCGGGCATGGTGTCGATCCGGACCAGCAGCGAGCCGACCGCCAGCACATCGCCTTCGGCCCCGCGCAGTTCCACGATCCGGCCCGCATACGGGCTGGGGATCTCGACCTCGGCTTTGGCGGTCTCCACCGAGCACAACGGTTGGTTGAGTTCGACGTCGTCGCCGACCGCGACGCGCCAGCAGGACAGCGTCACCTCTTCGAGGCCTTCGCCAAGGTCGGGTACAACGAATCCCTTGACGCGGTCGCGATCGTCGGCGTTCACGGCTGCTCCAGCACGCGCTCAACGCAATCCAGCAGCCGATCGGGACCGGGCAGCCACAACTTCTCCAGCCGCGCCGGCGGGTAAGGGGTGTCAAACCCGCAGGCGCGCAACACCGGCGCTTCGAGTTCGTAGAACAGCTCTTCTTGGATGCGAGCGGCCAGGCCTGCGCCGTAGCCCAGGCTGCGCGGCCCCTCGTGCAACACCACGCACCGCCCGGTGCGGCGGATCGACGCGGCCACGGTGTCGAAGTCCAGCGGGACTAGCGATCGCAGGTCGACGACCTCGAGGCTCCAATCATGCTGGCGGGCAGCTATTTCAGCGGCGGACAATGCCGTCCCCACCAGGCCGCCATAGGTCAGCACGGTGACGTCGGTACCGGCACGGCGCACCGCCGCCCGTCCGATCGGAAGCCCGGGCCGGGCCGTGTCGACGACCTCGCGACCCCAGTAGCGTCGCTTGGGCTCGAGGAACATCACCGGGTCCGGACAGGCGATGGCGTGGCGCAGCAGCCAGTAGGCGTCGGACGGGGTGGACGGGACCACGACCTTCAGGCCTGCGGTGTGCGCCCAGTAGGACTCGGTGGATTCCGAATGATGCTCGACCGCACCGATACCGCCGAACGACGGTATCCGCACGGTGACCGCCATGTTGACTTCGCCGCGGGTGCGGGTTCGGTACTTCGCCAGGTGGCTGACCACCTGATCGAAGGCGGGATAGGAGAACCCGTCGAACTGGATCTCGGGCACCGGCACGAAGCCGCGCAGCGCCAAGCCGACGGCGATGCCGATCACCGCCGACTCGGCCAGCGGGGTATCAAAGCAGCGGTCCGCGCCGAACGTCGCGGTGAGTCCCTCGGTGACCCGGAAAACGCCGCCCAGCGTCGCCACGTCCTCGCCGAAGACCAGCACCCGCTCGTCGGCGGCCATCGCATCGTGCAGCGCCCGGTTGAGCGCCTGGACCATCGTCATCGGCGTAGCGGTGAACAGTTCTGCGGTTGGTTGGGTTGGCGGTTCGGCGATCTGGGTCATCACACCTCCCGGCGGATTTCGGCACGCAACTGTTGGCGTTGCGCCTCGAGCCCGGGCGTCATTTCGGCGTAGACCGCGGTGAAGACCTCGTCGATGTCGATGTCGGGCGCCGCGAACACCGCATCGCGCAGGTCGGCCCGCAGCCGCTTGCACCGCGCGGCGACCCGGTCTTCCAGCCGCTGCGACCACAGGCCCTGGTTCTCCAGGTAGTTCCGGTAGCGCGGAATGGGGTCCAGCAGCTGCCACCGGTCCAGTTCTTCCTGGCAGCGGTATCGCGTCGGATCGTCCGACGTGGTGTGCGGGCCGAGCCGGTAGGTGATCGCCTCGATCAGCGTCGGGCCGCCGCCGGCTCTGGCCCGGGCGGCGGCTTCGGCCATCACCGCGTAACACGCCAGCACATCGTTGCCGTCCACCCGGACACCGGGCATCCCATACCCGATCGCCTTGTGCGCGATCGACGGGGCAGCAGTCTGGCCGCGCAGCGGCACCGAGATCGCCCACTGGTTGTTCTGCACGTAAAACACACACGGCGCTTTGAACACCGCCGCGAAGTTCAGCGCCTCGTGCACGTCGCCCTCGCTGGTGGCGCCGTCGCCGAGAAAGGCCACCGTCATCGAGTCCTCGCCGAGCCGCTGGGCGGCCATGGCCGCACCGACGGCATGCAGGGTCTGGGTGCCGATCGGAACCGATATCGGGGCGCAGCACTTCTTGGTGAAATCCAGTCCGCCATGCCATGTTCCGCGCCAGGCGGCACCGACATGGCCGGGCGGGATGCCGCGCACGAGATAGACGCCCAATTCGCGGTACTGGGGAAACAACCAGTCGGTCTTGCGCAGGCAGGCCGCCGCGCCGACCTGTGCCGCCTCCTGACCGCAGCACGACGCGAACAGGGCTAATTCACCCTGCCGCTGCAGGTTGACGAATTCGGCGTCCACATCGCGGGTGACCACCATCATCTCGTAAAGCCAGCACAGTGTCTCGGCGGGAAGCTCGCGGCTGTAACGGACTTCCGCTGTTGGCATCCCATCCGGGGCCACGAGTTGCACCGGCTCGAGGTCGACCGTCAGCGGTGTGAGAGCAGCTTCAGTCATACCGCCTCCAACCAACGGCCGGCGCAGGTGTGCGGCGGGTCAGAGCAAACCCGAAGACCGGAGCCGCTACGAGCCGGTTTCAGCCGCCGAGCTGGACAATCCGTTCGGCTCGCCGCAATACAGGCGCATCCACCATTATGCCTTCAAATGCGAAGACACCGCGCTCATCGACGGCTGCGGCAAGAACGTGTCGCGCCCACTGCAGCTGGTCCGCGGACGGCGCATAACCGGCCCGGATCACGGGCAGCTGGCTGGGGTGGATAGCAACCTTCGCGTCGAAGCCCACCGCGACCGCGTCGTCGACTTCGGCGCGCAGCCCGTCGAGGTCCTTGATGTCGAGGTAGACCGAATCCAGCGCAAGGCGACCGTGCGCCTTGGCGGCCAGCAGGGATTGTGAACGGACGTGACGGGCCACTTCGCGGTATGTCCCGTCCGGGTAGCGGTTGGCGGTGCCGCCGAGCACCGCAAACAAATCCTCGGCGCCCCACATCACCGCCACGGCATTGTCGACGGACGCCGTCTCGGTGACGGCGAGCGCACCCATCGGCGATTCGACCAGGACGATGACGTTCAACGGCGCCAGCGCGCTAACCTGTTCGGGCGACTCACATTTGGGCAACATGACGGTGTCGTAGCCCGTGCGTTCAAGGGCCGCCAGGTCGAGCTCTTGGTCGGCCGTGTCGAACTGGTTGACTCGCACTACGGTCCGGGTCGCATCGAGCTGGCCGTCGACCAGCGCTTCGCGCGCGGCGGGCCGCTCGGCGGCAGTACAGCCGTCCTCGAGGTCGAGGATCACGATATCGGCTGCGGTAGCGGCCTTTTCGTAACGCTCCGGACGGTCGGCCGGGCAGAAAAGCCATGCCGGCCCGGGATTCTGCAGGCCCATCAGGCCAACCCGTCAGTCGCCTCGGCAGGACGCATGCGCACCAGGGTCTTGCGGCTCGCCGTGGCCACCACGTCACCGTGCTGATTTCGGCCGGTATGCGCAAACGTCACGATGCCCTCTCCGGGACGGCTCTTCGATGCCCGCTTCTCGGTGATGACGGTCTCGGCGTAAAGCGTGTCGCCGTGGAACAGCGGTTTGGGGAAGGCGATCTCGGAGAAACCAAGATTGCCGACGATGGTGCCCTGGGTCAGCTGCGCCACCGACAACCCGACCAGCGTCGAAAGAGTGAACATCGAGTTGACCAACCGCTGATTGAACGGCGGCAGCGCGTCGGAGAACGCGGCATCCAGATGCAGCGCTTGGGTATTCATGGTCAACGTCGTGAACAACACGTTGTCGGCCTCGGTGATGGTCCGCCCCGGGCGGTGCAGGTACCGCACGCCGGTTTCGAATTCTTCGAACCACAACCCACGCTGGATGACCGTCTTGACAGGCTGCTCGCCGTTCTCTGAAGTCACAGGCCCGCCTCTCGCGCGATCAGCATCAACTGCACTTCGCTGGTGCCCTCCCCGATCTCCAGGATCTTGCTGTCCCGGTAATGGCGAGCGACGGTGAATTCGTTCATGAAGCCGTAGCCACCATGGATTTGGGTGGCATCGCGCGCGTTGTCCATCGCCGCCTCGCTGGCCACCAACTTGGCGATCGCCGCCTGCTTCTTGAACGGCTTGCCGGCCAGCATCAGCGCCGCGGCGTCGTAATAGGCGGTACGAGCCGTGTGGGCGCGAGCCTCCATCCGGGCGATCGTGAATGCGATGGACTGATACCGGCCGATCGGTTGGCCGAATGCTTCGCGTTCCTTTGCGTACTTGACGCTCTCGTCGACGCAACCCTGCGCGGCGCCCGTGGACAGTGCGGCGATCGCGATGCGGCCCTCGTCGAGAATGCGTAGGAAATTGGCATATCCGCGACCGCGTTCGCCGAGCAGATTCTCCTCAGGCACGCGCACGTCGTCGAAGCTCAGCGGATGGGTGTCCGAGGCGTTCCAACCCACCTTGTTGTAGGCGGGCTCCACGGTGAACCCCGGTGTGGGCACCGGCACCAGGATCGACGAGATCTCCTTCTTGCTGTCCTGCCCGCCGGTCAACGCGGTGACGGTCACCAGCTTGGTGATGTCTGTGCCGGAGTTGGTGATGAACTGCTTGGACCCGTTGATCACCCAATGGCCGTCGTCGAGATGCGCGGTGGTCTTGGTTGCGCCGGCATCGGTGCCGCCGCCGGGCTCGGTCAGGCCGAAGGCACCGAGGGCCCGACCACTTGCCAACTGCGGCAACCATTCCTGCTTCTGCGCGTCGGTGCCGAACCGGTACACGGGCATGGCGCCCAGCGAGACGCCGGCCTCCAGTGTGATGGCCACGCTTTGGTCGACCTTGCCCAGCTCCTCCAGCGCCAGGCACAGCGCGAAGTAGTCGCCGCCCATTCCGCCGAACTCTTCCGGGAAGGGCAGACCGAACAGGCCCATGTCGGCCATCCCGGCGACCACCTCGTACGGGAAGGAGTGCTCGGCGTCGTGCTGCGCGGCGACCGGCGCGACGACACTCTGGGCGAAGTCACGGACCGTCTTGGCCAGCTGTTGGTACTCGTCCGGGAGCGTCCCGGTAGACAGGAAATCAGTCATTGGCGCTATCCTCTGTTGCTTGTAATGCGTTGCCGTTCGCGGTAATCCGGGCCAGCGGCTGGCCCACTTTGACCTGGTCGCCAGCGGCGACGAGAAGTTCGACCACACCGTCGACGGGTGCCGTCAGCGCGTGCTCCATCTTCATCGCCTCGACCGTAACGATCACGGTTCCGGCTTCGACCTCCGCCCCGTCGTCGCACGCTGACCGCGACGACCGCCCCGGGCATCGGGCTGGTCAATTCGGCGTCGCCGCTGTGCTCTTCGTCCGGACGCACCGGTGCTTCCCGAACCTCCTCGAGCACCGCCGTGGCGCCGCCGCCGGCCAGCCAGATCTTGCTGTCAGCCGTGGCGACGGTGTACTGGCTACGCAGGCCGTCCAGCGTCACCGTGAGGCTGCCGCCGGTCAAATCGGCCTGCAGCGAGCGGGATTCGCCATCCTCGATGCGGACGTCGGCAGATCCCGGCGTGCCCGTGATGTGGACGTGATCGGTGCGTTGTCCGGCGCGCAGCCGGATGCTTACCGGCGCTCTAGCCCCGACGCGCCACCCGGAGGGCACTTCCCACAGGTCGGCGCCCGGCGCGGGGAAAAGCCGCAACCACTGGAAGGCCGCCGCAGCGATGAACTGTTCGTCGGTAGGCGCCGCCGCGACGAAATCCCCGGCCCGCCGGTCCAACAGCCCGGTGTCGAGCCGACCCGCGGCGACGTCGGGATCGGCCAGCAGGAACCGGGCGAACTCGACGTTCGTGACCACGCCGAGCACCGCGGTGTCTGCCAGGGCCCGATCGAGGGCACGCAGCGCGGCCGCCCGATCCGCGCCATGCGCAACCACTTTCGCCAGCATCGGGTCGTAGTCGCTGCCGACGACCATCCCAGCGGACAGGCCCGAATCGACTCGCACACCCGCCCCGTCCGGCTCCACCACCGCCAGCACATCGCCGCCGGTGGGCAGGAAGCCGCTCGCAGGGTCCTCGGCGTAGACACGCGCTTCAATCGCGTGGCCGTGCAAGGCAATATCCGCCTGGCTTACGGTCAGCTTCTCCCCCGCGGCGATCCGGACTTGCCATTCGACCAGATCCCAGCCCGTCACCATCTCGGTGACCGGGTGCTCGACCTGTAGCCGGGTGTTCATCTCCATGAAGAAGAACTCGTCGGGCCGGTCAGCCGACACGATGAACTCCACCGTGCCGGCACCGGTGTAATCCACGCTTCGGGCGGTATCGCATGCGGCGGCGCCGATCCGGGCCCGCGTCGCGGGGATCCAGCAGCGGTGACGGTGCCTCTTCGATGACCTTCTGGTGTCGCCGCTGCAGGCTGCACTCGCGCTCACCGAGGTGCACCACATTGCCGTAGGCGTCGGCCAGCACCTGCACTTCGATGTGCCTGGGGCGCAACACGAATCGCTCGAGGAAGAGCGTATCGTCGCCAAACGCAGCCGCCGATTCTCGGCGGGCACTGACCAGCGCGGCGGGCAGATCAGCCGGCCGCTCGACCATGCGCATGCCCTTGCCGCCGCCACCGGCGGACGGTTTGACCAGCACCGGGTAGCCGATCTGCTCGGCGGCCGCGATCAGCTCATCGTCGGTGAGCCCCGGCCGTGCGATACCGGGAACCACGGGTACGCCGAACGCCGACACGGTGCCCTTGGCGGCGATCTTGTCGCCCATGGTTTGAATGGCACCGACTGGCGGACCGATGAACGTCACTCCCGCCGATGCCAGCGCAGCCGCGAAATCGGCGTTCTCCGAGAGGAATCCGTAGCCCGGGTGGACGGCCTGGGCTCCGGTGCGCACGGCCGCGTCGACGACCGCGGGGATGTTGAGGTAGCTGTCACGCGCGGGCGCCGGACCGATCGCGACCGCCAGATCCGCCGCGGCGACATGGCGGGCGCTGGCGTCGGCGTCGCTGTAGACGGCCACGGACCGGATGCCCATCGCCTTCAGCGTCCGAATCACCCGGACGGCGATCTCACCCCGGTTGGCGACCAGAACAGTATCGCAGCTCTCCCATGCCCATCCGCCTCTACATTCTGAAGACGCCGTAGGAGACCGGCTCAACAGGCGCATTCGCCACAACTGAAAGCGCGAGACCCACAACCGTTCTGGTGTCGGCTGGATCGATCACGCCGTCGTCCCAGAGCCGGGCGGTCGAATAGTACGGGTTGCCCTGGTGCTCGTACTGTGCGCGGATCGGGGCCTTGAACTCTTCTTCCTCGTCGGCCGTCATCTCCCCACGTACCGTCGCCAGTACCGACGCCGCCTGCTCGCCACCCATGACCGAGATTCGGGCGTTGGGCCACATCCACAGGAAGCGCGGCGAATACGCCCGCCCACACATCGAGTAGTTGCCCGCCCCGTAGGATCCGCCGATCACCACGGTGAGCTTGGGCACTCGTGCGCAGGCCACCGCGGTCACCATCTTGGCGCCGTTTTTGGCGATGCCGCCGGCCTCGTAGTCGCGGCCAACCATGAACCCGGAAATGTTCTGCAAGAACAACAACGGCACCAACCGCTTGTCGCACAGCTCGATGAAATGCGCACCCTTGAGTGCGGATTCGGAAAACAGCACGCCGTTGTTGGCGACGATGCCGACCGGGTGGCCGTGGATGTGCGCGAATCCGGTGACCAGCGTGCTGCCGTATTCGGCTTTGAATTCCGCAAATTCGCCGCCGTCGACGAGCCGAGTGATGACGTTGTGTACGTCGTAGGGAATCCGCGGATCGACCGGGACCACGTCGTAGATCTCGGTCTGGTCGCCTATCGGATCCACGGTGGGCCGCACATCCCAGGTGCGCGGTTCGCACGGGCCCAGCGTCGAGACGATCCGCCGGATGATGCTCAGCGCGTCGCGGTCGTCGTGCGCGAGATGATCGGTGACGCCGGAGATCTTCGAGTGCAGGTCGCCACCGCCGAGGTCTTCCGCGGAGACCACTTCTCCGGTGGCCGCCTTCACCAGCGGCGGACCGCCCAGGAAGATGGTGCCCTGGTTGCGGACGATCACCGCCTCGTCACTCATCGCCGGCACGTACGCGCCGCCCGCTGTGCAGGATCCCAGCACCGCCGCGATCTGCGGGATGCCCTCAGAGCTGAGCTTGGCCTGGTTGTAGAAGATCCGGCCGAAATGATCCCGGTCCGGAAACACCTCGTCTTGACGGGGCAGGAAGGCGCCGCCGGAGTCGACGAGGTAGATGCAGGGCAGCCGATTCTGCCCGGCGATCTCCTGAGCCCGCAGGTGCTTTTTGACCGTAATCGGGTAGTAGGTACCGCCTTTGACCGTGGCGTCGTTGGCCACGATCATGCATTCACGACCAGAGATCCGGCCGATACCGGTGATGATGCTGGCCCCCGGGCATTCGCCGTCGTACATCCCGTCGGCGGCAAGCGGTGCGATCTCGAGCAGCGGACTGCCGGGATCGAGCAGGCCGTCGACCCGGTCACGGGGCAACAGTTTGCCGCGGTCGACGTGGCGGGTGCGGGCTCGTTCCGGGCCACCCAGCGCGGCCGCGGCCAGCTTCTCGCGCAGCTGCGCGACAAGGGCGCGGTGCGCGTCGCGGTTTTCCGCCGGAGAGGTCATCGAGTGCACGCCAATTTCGGTTAATGATCACTAACTCGTGATATGTTAGTGGCGATTAACCGAAGTGTCCAGCACGAGTTGCCGAGGGAGGCCGTCACGGCAATGTCCGCACTGGCTGACCGCAGCAATCGCGACGGCCGCGCCGAGGCACCCAATCGCCGCACTCGACGCAAATCAGACCGGCGCCTGCAGCTGCTGTCGGCGGCGGAGCGGCTGTTCGCCGAACGCGGATTTCTGGCTGTGCGGCTGGAAGACATCGGCGCCGCGGCGGGGGTCAGCGGCCCGGCGATCTACCGGCACTTCCCCAACAAGGAATCGCTGCTGGTCGAGTTGCTGGTCGGCATCAGCACTCGCCTGCTGGCCGGCGCGCGAGAAGTCCGTTCCCGCGAGGCCGACGCCGACGCGGCGCTCAACGGGTTGATCGACTTCCACCTCGATTTCGTGCTGGGCGAACCAGATCTCATCCGCATTCAGGACCGCGACCTCGCCCATCTACCGACCGCTGCCGAACGCCAGGTGCGCCGGGCGCAGCGCCAATATGTGGAGGTCTGGGTAGGCGTGCTGCGCGAGCGCGAGCCCGGACTTGCCGAGGCCGACGCGCGGTTGATGGCGCACGCGGTGTTCGGGCTGCTCAACTCGACTCCACACAGCCTCAAGCCCGCCGGCGGCAGGGCGGGACGGTCTCGGTCGGTGATGCGGGCGATGACGGTTGCTGCGCTGACCGTTGGCGCTTCCTGACTAGTCACGCGGGCGATTTTCGCGTGCGCAGCTTGTTCGGAGGCATATTGTCAGCGTCAACCTGCTAACGCTCGATCGCCGTCGATCGATGGCCTTCACGCAGCTTCCGAGAGGACTTCGATGAGTCCCGAGTATGACGTTATCGTGATCGGATCGGGTTTCGGCGGTTCGGTTACCGCTCTTCGCTTGAGCGAGAAGGGATATCGCGTCGGTGTGCTCGAGCAGGGAGCGCGCTGGCGGCCGCAGGACTACCCTCCCGAGAGTTTGCCTTTGCGGGAGACCATGTGGCAGCCCCGTTTCGGCCTCTTTGGCCCGCTGCAGCTCACCGTTTTGAAGAATGTCGTTATTCAGTCTGCTGCGGGCGTGGGTGGCGGTTCGCTGATCTACGGCAACGTCCTCTACGAACCCTCGGACCAGTTCTACAACGATCCCCAATGGTCGTCGATCGCGGACTGGAAGGCCGAATTAGCGCCGTTTTATGACCAGGCCAAGCGGATGCTCGGCGTCGCGACCAATCCGAGGTTGACCCCTGCAGACGACGTCTTCAAATCGATCGCGGACGATTTGGGTGTTGCCGACACGTTTCACCCGACCCAGGTGGGTTCGTTCTTCGGCGAGCCCGGCAAGACGGTTCCCGACCCGTACTTCGGTGGTATCGGACCAGATCGCGCCGGCTGCGTCTTCTGCGGGCGCTGCATCAATGGATGCCCGCACAATGCCAAGAACATCCTCGAACGAAACTACCTGTACCTCGCGGAAAAGGCGGGCGCGCAGGTCCACCCGATGACGACCGTCGTCCATGTTCGCGAATCGCCTGCCGGCGGCTACCAGGTTGAAACCGTCCACACCGGGCGGTGGGTTCGCAAACAACGTCAAACCTGGCGCGCCGATCAGGTCGTGTTCTCGGCCGCCGCGCTCGGCACGCAAAATCTGCTCCATCGCTTGCGGGCCAACGGTTCCTTACCCCGGATATCGGCGCGGTTGGGTGAGCTTACGCGGACTAACTCGGAGGTCACCCTGATCGCGACGTCGCGAACCCGCACGGATCTGGCTCAGGGTGTGGCCGGGACGTCATCGATCCACCCCGATGCGAACACCCACATCGAAGCCTTCCGCGTCGGCAAGGGCAGCAACTGGGGATACCTACTGACCACCACCCTGGTCGACGGCGACCGACACCGCCTCGCCAAATGGGTGCTGACAAATCTGCGCCATCCGACCGCATTCGCCCGTTCGTTCAACGTTCGGCGAGCCTCCGACAGATCAATATCCCTGCTTGTGATGCAGGATTTAAACAATTCGCTGACCACCTACCCCAAACGCGGCCTTTTCGGAACGAAGATGACCTCCCGACAAGGAGTGGGCGCGCCCAATCCGAACTGGATTCCGGTCGCCAATGACATCGCCCGCCGTGCGGCCGCAAAGCTCGACGGCGACCCTCACGGCTGGTACTTCGACGTCGTCAACCGCCCGACCACCGCGCACTTCATCGGCGGTTGCTCCATCGGAGATTCGCCGACCACCGGTGTCGTCGACCCGTATCAGCGGCTATACGGATATCCCGGTCTGCACATCATCGATGGGTCGACGATCGCGGCCAACCTGGGCGTCAACCCCGCCCTGACGATCACCGCGCTATCGGAACGGGCGGTGGCGCTCTGGCCCAACAAGGGCGAACCCGACCTACGGCCTCCACTCGGCTCCACATACCAGCGGATTTCGCCAGTCCGGCCGCGCAATCCGATCGTTCCCGAAAGCGCACCGGCGGCGCTTCGCCTGTCGGCAATCTGACACAGCCTGGGCGGATTCTGGCTGCTCAGCGGATGTCTCGGCACCGGGCGTCGTGCTGCAGGTACCCTGCACGCATGAGGTGGGCATGAACGATGCACGTCGGTCCGAGCACACCCGCTCAGCTCAAGATGGGACCGAGGAAACCCGACGAATACGTCAGCCTTATCCGCAGTACGTCGACCCGGCCTACAGCGGGCAGTCGTTCTATCCGCCCCCGTATTATCCCGGTTCATCACCCAACGCGAACGCAAACCACCCGACCGACAAGATTCCTCAGTACTGGCTGCACGGTCAACCTCCGCCGGATCAGCCAACAGAAGAACGTCCACCTGGGCGACCGAAGGCACCGCGGTGGTTGTGGATCGCCGCTGCCGCGGCGGTGCTGCTGGTCGCCGCTTTGGTCATCGCCTTGGTGATCGCCAACGGCACGGCCGGGAAGCAAACCGCGGTCTCACCGCTGCCGTCGATGCCGAGGACGTCAGTCCCGGCGTCAACCACACCGACGCCGCCCTCGCCGTCCGCCACCACCTCCGAGCCGACCAGCATAGAATCCAACCCGCCGCCCAACGCGAGCGCGATGCAGACCGTGGAGTACAACGTCACCGGCGAAGGCCGGGCGATCAGCATCACCTACGTCGACGACGACGGAATGATGCAGACCGAATTCAACGTCCCGTTGCCGTGGAGCAAGGAAGTCAGTCTGCCGGCGTCGGGTGGCCGGGCGGCCAACATCACGATCATCAATATCGGCCACGACGTCACCTGCTCGGTGACTGTGGACGGTGTGGAGGTCAACGAGCGCAGCGGTGTCGGCCTGACGGTCTGCAACGGGTCGGGCTGACCGCGTTTCAACTAACGCCGGCCGCAAGGCTTCTGCGCGGTGCACGCACCATCAGCATGCCCAGCAGCCCCACGCCCATGACCAGACACAGGCCACCCATGCCGGCACGAACCGCGCCGAAGACATCGACGAAGACCGAGAAGAGCCACGGCGCCAGGAACGACACCGCACGCCCGGTCATCGTGTAGAGGCCGAAGGCCACACCTTCCTTGCCGTCTCTGGACATCCTGAGCAGCAGCGTGCGCGCCGATGCCTGCGCCGGCCCGATGAACAGGCACAACAGCAGTCCGGTAACCCAGAACGCGCGGGGACCGGACAAGACCATCATGGTGAGACCGAAAGCGATGATGCTCACCAGCGATACGACGATCACCGGCTTGGACCCGATCCGGTCGTCGACTAGCCCGCCGACCACAGCCCCGAACGCCGCCACCGTGCTCGCGGCCACCCCGAAAATCAACACATCGGCCGATGAGATCCCATACACGTTGACACCCAGCACGCCGCCGAAGGTGAACAGGCCGGCCAGCCCATCCCGAAACACCGCGGCGGCCAGCAGAAAGTACACCAAGTTGCGATCCCGGCGCCATTCGGCAACCAGCTCCGTCCACAGCTTGCGGTAACCGCCCAGCAGACCCCCCTGGGGTCGGGCGACCTCGCCAACGGAAGGCAGCCGATGCGCGGTCAGCAGCAGCGGCAGAGCGAATACCACCAACCACCCCGCGGCAAACAGCATCGCCATCCGGACGTTCATGCCGTCGCCGGCGGGCAGGTGCAACAACCCGCGGGTAGCGCCCTTGCCGGAGACGAAACCGAAGTAGACCACCAGCAGCAACATGACGCTGCCGCTAAATCCCGCTGCCAAGCCATAACCGGAGATCCGGCCGGAGGTTTCCGGCGTCGAAAGCTGCCGCAGCATCGCGTTGTACGGGACGCTGGCCAAATCGCCGCACGCCGCGGTCGCCGCGAGTAGTGCCAATCCCGGAAACAAATATTCCGGACGCTCACGGATCAGGCTCATCGTGCACGTCAGCGTCACCGCCAGGCCGGTCAGCGCGGTCAGGGCCACGCGCCGCCGGTGCGGATCCTCCACCCACACGCCGATCAGCGGGGCCAGAACCGCGATGGTCAACCCGGCGACAGCCAACGCGCGACCCAGCCAACTCGCCGGTGGCACACCGCCGGGCAACCCGTGACCGACACTGCCGGTCAGATAAACCGAGAACACGAAGGTCACCACGATCGCGCTCAAGCCGGCAGCACCGGTGTCCCACAGTGCCCACCTCAGCACCCGGGATCGCTCGGATGTGCGCGAACCCGATCCCGGGTTGCTCATGCTGCGACTCTAACGGCTCCCGGCTATCGGGTCGCCGACCCGGTGCGCCCGGCTTCGCCGCGCTTCCGATCGGCTCCCAGGGCATGTCTACGATTGGCGCATGCCAGTACCAGCGCCCAGTCCCGATGCTCGTGCCGTTGTCACCGGAGCCTCCCAAAACATCGGCAAGGCGCTGACCACCGAGCTGGCCGCCCGCGGCCACAGCCTGATCATCACCGCGCGGCGCGAAGACGTTCTCACCGACCTGGCCGACCGTCTGACCGACAAATATGGGGTAGCTGTCGAGGTACGCCCGGCTGACCTCGCCGACTCGGCCGAACGCGCAAAGCTGGTCGACGAGTTGGCCACCCGCAACATTTCGATCCTGTGCGCCAACGCCGGCACTGCGACCTTCGGTCGGGTCTCGACACTCGACCCAGCGGTGGAAAGGGCACAGGTCCAGCTGAATGCGATCGCCGTGCACGATCTCGTGCTGGCGGTGCTACCGGGGATGATCGAGCGGAAGGCAGGCGGCATCTTGATTTCCGGTTCGGCCGCGGGAAATTCACCGATCCCCTACAACGCAACGTATGCGGCCAGCAAAGCCTTCGTGAACACGTTCAGCGAATCGTTGCGCGGGGAACTGCGAAAGTCCGGTGTGCACGTCACACTGCTGGCTCCCGGCCCGGTGCGCACCGACCTGCCCGACCCGGCCGAAGCGTCGATCGTCGAGAAGCTGGTGCCGGACTTCCTGTGGATCTCCACCGAGCACACCGCCCGCGCATCGCTAAATGCATTGGCGCGCAACAAAATGCGCGTCGTGCCGGGTTTGACGTCCAAGGCGATGTCGGTGGCGAGCGGGTACGCGCCGCGCGCGATCGTCGCGCCGATCGTCGGAAGCTTCTACAAGAAGCTCGGCGGCTGACCTATCGACGGCGGCGATTGCCACCGCCGAGCATGCCGCGGATGAGCTCGGTGCCAAGCGCCTTAAGAAAGGTCTGGAAGCCCCGGCTGTTGACGAATCGCTTCCACCAGCCCGGCTTCTCGGCCGCTGGCGCGGATTTCGATCCCGCCGCCGGTTGATCGGCGGCAGCCTGCGCAATCTTGGCTTGAATCTTCTCGTATGCCGATTCCCGGTCTTTGGTCTCGCCGTAGGTGGCCTGCAGCGGGCTGCCCTTGGCCGCTGCGCTGATCGCGTCGTCACCGATGGCTGCCATCAGCGACCGCGGCGAGCGCAGCCGGGTCCACGCGACCGGGGTCGGGGCGCCCCGCTCCGACAACACGGTGACCACGGCTTCGCCGATACCCAGCGAGGTCAACGCCGATGCCAGATCGTAGACATCGGTTTTTGGGTACGTGCGAACGGTTTTCGTCAACGCTTGCTGGTCATCGGGCGTGAACGCACGCAGCGCGTGCTGGATGCGCGCCCCCAATTGTGAAAGGACCTCGTTGGGCACATCGGTCGGCAACTGGGTGCAGAAGAACACGCCAACGCCGCGGGAGCGGATCAGCTTGACGGTCTGCTCGACCTGTTCCAGGAATGCCTTCGACGCTTCGGTGAACAACAGGTGGGCCTCGTCGAAGAAGAACACCAGCTTGGGTTTGTCGACGTCGCCGATCTCGGGCAGAGACTTGAAAAGATCGGACAGCACCCACATCAAGAAGGTGGAAAACATCACCGGGCGTGCGGCCTGGTCGCCCAACTCCAGCAACGAGATGACCCCGCGGCCTTTGTCGTCAAAACGCAGGAGGTCCTTGGGTTTTAGCTCAGGCTCGCCGAAGAAGGTGTCGGCGCCTTCGGCTTCCAGATTGACCAGGGCGCGCAGAATCACCCCGGCCGTTTGCGCCGATACGCCGCCCAGCGACTTCAGCTCGGACTTGCCTTGGTCGCTGGTGAGGTAGCTGATTACGGCCCGCAGGTCTTTGAGATCCAGCAGCTCGTAGCCTTGCTGCGCGGCCCAGTGGAAGATCAGGCCCAGCGTCGATTCCTGAGTAGAGTTTAGGCCCAACACCTTTGACAACAGAATCGGGCCGAAACTGGCAATCGTCGCGCGCACCGGAACACCAATACCCTTGGTGCCCAGCGACAGAAAGTCGACGGGAAAGGCGGTCGCCTCCCACGTGTCGCCGGTCTCCTTGGCGCGGGCGGTGATCTTGTCGTTGCTCTCACCGGGGCGCGACAGACCGGAGAGGTCCCCCTTGACGTCAGCCATCAACACCGGCACGCCCGCCGCGGACAGCTGCTCAGCGATCACCTGCAGCGTCTTGGTCTTGCCAGTACCGGTCGCTCCGGCCACCAGACCGTGCCGGTTGACGGTGGCCAGCGGAATGCGGATTTGCGCGGCCGGGTCTGTCGTGCCGTCGACGACGACCGTTCCCAACTCCAGTGCCCTGCCCTCGACGGCGTAACCGGCTGCGATCTGCTTCGCCGGAGCCGCTGGAGTTCCCGCCGATGCGCTACTCGGTGTCGAGTCGGAGCTCATTGCGACCTCTGCCTCCCCTACTAGTCGTAGTACCGACAACGCATGACCTTACTTGTTGTCCCGCTCCGAGGGGTGGCTGCAGGTCTCGCAGCTAACTTTGCCTACTTTGAATCCTCCTGCGCGGGAAGGCACAGGATTCCTGGCTCACGCTGCCAGTGTCGCTCAGCGAGAGACCTGGGCTTGTGCGATCGGCGCCAGCCGGGAGGAAACCAGCCCAGACAAGCATAACGCGCGCGGAGTTTTTATCCCGTCCAGAGACGGTCCCGCACACGTTGCATGCGTAGGTGCGCTCGGACAGCGGCAAGCGGTGCTTGGTTCTTACCCCGCAGTACCCGCAATCCATCGTCGTGTACTTCGCATCGACCAGCACGACCTGGCGGTCGTGCTTGCGGCCTGCCTCGACCAGGGCCGCCTTAGTAACTCCTATCGCGGCGTCAGCAGCTTTTCGCGCCATGGTCGTTTTCGCCAGAAATTTCGGGCGGAAATCCTCGACTGCAACCCGGTCGAAGTCGCGCACAATTGCTTTCGCCCACTTGCGGGCTGTGTCGCGGCGCTGGCGCGCAACCTTCTTGTACTGACGGGCTGCCATGCGGCGTGCCTCGCAGTAGCCGCTAGACGGGGACACCCCCTGTCCGCGCCGCCGACGGGCCATCATTCGCTGGTACCGCGCGAGCTTCGCCGCTTCCCTCCTGCCATATTCGGGATGGGAGAGGTCATGAACGTCGCTGGTAGTCGTAGCCAGTTCGATAACTCCCCAGTCGATACCAACCGCTTTGCCGGTGCACGGCAGCGACTGTGGCGTGGCATCCACCACAAACGACGCGTACCAGTGGTCGAGGCTATCGCGGAAGATCCTCACGCTTGACGGGTGACTAGGGAGCTGCCGGGACCAGACTGGCCGTACGGTTATACCCTTCGCCAGACACAGAGTCCCGCGGTCGAGGCGGAATCCGCGGCGGGTGTAGTTGAGCGTGGGCGCCGCCTGGATCTTCTTCTTGAACCTGGGCATACCCGTCCGTTTGCACATCGGCAGGCGGGTGACAATGTCTTTGAGCGCCTTGGCTCGCGACCGCCCGAAGTCCCGGATTATCTGCTGCTGCGGCACCGAGGCACCCGCCCGCAGCCATTCGTGTTTAGCGCGCCAGCCGGTGAGCATCACATCGAGCATCGCCGGGCCGCACTCACGGTGGGCATGGTAAGCATCACGAGATTGCGCGACGCACTCATTCCAGACCCACCGGCAGCGGCCCCACTCGGCAAGCAGAGCCTCTTGGGCCGACGCCGACATGCGCAGCCGGTAGGTGAGCACCGAGCAGACCCAGCATCCTGACCCTCCGACACCCAGCACGCTAATCGCCACCTCTGACAAAGCGCCGCAACGCAACACCGGGCGACGCCTACCGCGCTCCAGACACGTTTCCTAAGCGCGTTAAAGAGCAGGCGTCCGCACCACGTTCATTACTGTGAAAGCTGTGCGGGACGAACTGGTGTGGATCGACTGCGAGATGACCGGGCTGGATCTGCACTCGGACAAGTCTGATCGAAGATCGCCGTCCTGGTGACCGACGCTGACCTGAACGTCTTGGGCGATGGCGTCGACGTGGTGATCCACGCCGACGACGCGGCGTTGTCATCGATGATCGACGTGGTCACCGAAATGCACACCCGGTCCGGCCTAATCGAGGAGGTCCTGCGCTTCCACCGTTGACGTGGCGGCGGCCGAGACGATGGTGTTCGACTACATCCGTGAGCACGTCAAACAAGCCAAAACCGCACCACTGGCCGGTAACTCGATCGCCACCGACCGTGGATTCATCGCCCGCGACATGCCTGCCCTCGACTCGTTTCTGCACTACCGGATGATCGATGTGAGCTCGATCAGGAACTCTGCCGCCGCTGGTGACCCGTGCATCTACTACCGGCCAGCCGGCCAAGGGTTGGCGCACCGCGCATTGGCCGATATCCACGAATCCATTCGCGAGCTGCAGTACTACCGGCGCACCGCGTTCGTCCCGCCGCCGGGGCCTGCCACCAGCGACATTGCCGCAATAGCCGTCGAGCTCGGCGGTGAAGCGACCACGCCGAGGCAATCGATTCGGCCGCCGAGGGTCCGAACGGCTAGTATCGACGTCGCCGCTTGTCGCCTTTACGGGTAACAGCTGGCGGCGATGGTGGGTGTAGTTCAGCTGGTAGAGCGTCAGGTTGTGATCCTGAATGTCGCGGGTTCGAGTCCCGTCACTCACCCCAACGGTCAGAGGGTGTTTTTAGCCCTCTGACTTTCTTCTTTCCGGGGGCCTTGCAACGCTATTGGAACGCTCGCGAGCAACGCCAACCTTGTAGCCGAGATCGTCGAAATCGGTCTCGGCGTGCCGGTAGGGGAGAGGCCGGGCGTGGTCGTCGCCCAAGCCGGCCTGACGGTCGACGTCGGTTGACGCCAAAGAGTTCGCCGACGCCGCAGAATGGTTCTACTGACTCGTCTCGATTCGAAAATAGAGGTAGTGGATTTCCCGAGGTTGTACGATGACCGTTGCGGTAACCAGCTCCCACCCTTTGGCGGCCCATTCGTAAGGGTCGGGTTAATATTCTCGTCACCGTCAACCGAAGCGCATCTGTATTGGTGTGCCATGAACCGCGACAGTAGTCGTGCCAACAATGCACCTCAAGTGGGAGTGCGCAACACATGGTTACGAAACCCGTTGTGCTGCAACAGGAGTGGAGGGGTGGGTCGGAATCCCGAAGGCGCCGAGCGCAATCTTGGGGTGACCCCGGCCGAGTTCTACCAGTTGATGCTGCGATGGGCGGCTGGCGACAAATAGGCTCGGAAGTTGGTCACCGCGCTAAGCCTCTGACCTGCGCAAATGTGATTGAGGTCTTGCGAACCTGAGTGTAATATGTGAAAATCTTGACAAATCTTCAGACTCGTGTTGCCCGGCCACAACGTGAGATGGGAGCCAATGATGAGAACCCTCGCCGAATCCCGCTCACCCTCGGCACGGCTGTCGGCGTCGCTTCCGCGGCGCTGATCGGACTGGCTCCCGCAGCCAGAGCCGACACCGAACCTGACCCGTTCGAGGACCTGTTGGGCACAGCCGGAGCCAACACCTGGACGCCTACGGCCGACGCCGAGCTGCTCAGCAGCAATCCAACAGAGGCCGCCAACCTAGACGCCAGCATCGACACCTTCAACAACGATGTCGAAACGGCATATCAGATCGACCCGCTGAGCCAACTGGCGTTCGAGTTCGACCCGAGCGGCTTCACCCAAGGCGGCTTTACCGGCATCGACCCCGCCGCCGGTGGGTTACCAGACAACGCCTTCACCGACCTCGCGGTGGGCCTGGACTACACGTTGTGGGCCAGCGACCTGACGGAAGTGGGCTCAGGCCTGACCGACATCGTGCAGATCCCCGAGGACATCGTGATCGCTCTGCTGTACCTGCCTCTCCTCCCCTTTATTCTCGCCGACGCGTAGGGATTGACATCGCCCGTCGGCGATTCGAGGCCCTGAAAGCCGCAGAGACGCGATAACAGCGCTCGCCGCTATACCACCGGAGAGGCCGTTTTATTAGACGCATGACGCTCCACGACCAACGCTGGAGGTGCGGGTTGTAGATCCTGAACGTCGCGGGTTCGAGTCCCGTCACTCACCCCAAATATCAGAGGGTGTTTGACTTTCTTCTTTTCTAGGGCCCTCGGTGAAGTCCTGCCACGGAGTCGTTAAACGAGGAGTTGGGAGCCGAAATTACGCCTGCGTTCGGCAGGGTGTTTTCGCCTACCGACTTTTGGCGTAGCGCATAAGCTGAAGTAACCAAAGGTCCAGGACAGGTCCCTCTGGAGGCCTACGATGACACGTTTCGCTCGCCGTCTGGTCGCTTATCTCGGCGCGCTCACGTTCGTTCCGATGGCGGCCATGGCGGTCGCGGCGCCGGGAGTTAGCTCCGCGCAGTGCGACCCGAACGTGACCACACATTGCGTGACCAGTTCGGCGCAGTGCGACCCGAACTGGTCACGCAATGTGTGGACCAACGAATGCAAGCCGCCACCGCCGCCGCCAGCGTGGTATGCACCCAAGCCGGCATATGTGCCGGAATTCGCACCGGCGGACATCCCGCCGCCCCCTCCACCGCCGCCGTGGGCGCAGCAGCTCCAACTCCGCCCGGTATGGGATGGGGGTCATAACCAGTGGGTCTGGATAGGGATCTAGCGACGCCGACCGCTCCTCGGCAGCGTCACGCCTTGGCGTTGCCGGCGTGCCACTGATCCCACGGAATGTTCCAGTCGCCAAGGCCGTCCGTCCCCAGCAGCGGTGCACCGATGGTGTTGACCACTTGCACGAGATCGCCGCGCTTGGTGTGCTCGAAGAACCATTGCGCATTGCTGGGACTGACATTCAGGCGCCTGGTGGCTCGTGTTGGTGTGGCCCTGAGCGCCCACTGACCAGGGCGCCGAATGCACGAAGACGCCGCTGTAAGACATCTGCGTGGCGAAATCTACCTCGGTGCGATAACCGTTGGGCGAGTTGACCGGAACTCCGTACGTCGACGAGTCCATGATCATGTGCGCGAATCGCAAGCCGAGTA
>CAWBSW010000061.1:0-5494 GCA_963791535.1 uncultured Actinomycetota bacterium
CGACAGCCGGAGGCGTACCATCTCGCCATGAGTCGCATCGGAATATTCCCTGACGACGACCTGGCCGGCTGGGTCCTGAAGTCTCCGGACTTGGGCAGCGCGATCGGCGCGTTCGCCAACTCGGTCTACAACAAGAACCGGCTGCCGATGCGTACCCGCGAACTCGCACGCACGGTCATCGCCCACGACAACGAATGCGAAGTTTGCGTCAACACCCGCGACGCCGACGGACCCGCCGCCGGTGTCGATGAAGAGCTGTACGACCATGCGCGCGAGTGGCGGACCTGGCCCGGATACAGCGACCAGGAGCGGTTGGCCGCCGAGTTCGCCCACCGATTCGCCACCGAGCACACCAAGCTGCGCGATGACGAAGACTTCTGGACCCGCTGTGGCGAACACTTTTCCGACGAGTTGCTCGCCGACCTGGCGTTGTCGTGCGCGCTGTGGATCGGCATGGGCCGTGTGCTGCGGACGCTGGATATCGGCCAGACCTGCAAGCTGACGCTGCCGAGTCGGGTCTGACCCACCCGGGCCCGCCCGGCAGATGACCACCACACCGCTCGCCGCCGCCGCGATCGCTCAACTCGAGGCCGAAGGGGTCGACGCGGTCATTGGCACGGTGGTCAATCCGGCCGGGCTCACTCAGGCCAAGACCGTACCGATACGCCGGAGCAACGCATTCGCCGATCCGGGCCTGGGCGCCAGCCGGAGCTGGCATGGCTTCGCCATCGACCAGACCGGCATCGCGTTCAGCGAACACATCGGTGTCGTCGGTGATCAGCGCGTCCGGATTGACCTGTCCGCGTTGCGCATCGTCGGTGATGGATTGGCTTGGGCGCCTGGCTCATTCTTCGAGCAGGACGGCACGCCGGTGCCCGCCTGCAGCCGCGGAACGCTCGGCCGCATTGAGGCGGCGCTCGCCGAAGCCGGTATCGAGGCGTTGATCGGTCACGAGATCGAATTCCTGCTGGTCAATCCCGACGGCCGCCGGTTGCCGTCGACGCTGTGGGCGCAGTACGGGCTGGCGGGCGTGCTCGAATACGAGGCGTTCGTTCGCGACGTCACTGCGGCAGCCACCGTGTCGGGTGTCGTGACCGAGCAGTTACACCCCGAGTACGGCGCCAACCAGTTTGAGATTTCACTGGCACCACAATCGCCGGTTGCCGCGGCCGACCAATTGGTGTTGACCCGGTTGATCATCGGCCGCGTTGCCCGCCGCTACGGGTTGCGTGTCAGCCTGTCACCGGCGCCGTTCGTCGGCGATGTCGGATGCGGTGCGCACCAGCATGTCTCGCTGAGCAACTCGGCGGGGCCGCTGTTTTCCGACGGAGCGGGCACCCGGGGTATGACGAGCAAGGGTGAAAACGCGGTGGCGGGGTTGCTGCGCGGCCTGCCGGAGGCGCAGGGCATGTTGTGCGGTTCGATCGTGTCGGGGTTGCGACTGCATCCCGGTAACTGGGCCGGCGCGTACGCCTGCTGGGGAACCGAGAATCGAGAGGCGGCGCTGCGCTTTGTTGTTGGTGGCCCCAGTAACCCGCACGGGGGCAACATCGAAGTCAAGGTCGTCGATCCGTCGGCCAACCCGTATTTCGCCACGGCGGCAATCCTCGGCTTGGCACTGGACGGAATCAACGACAAAGCGGCGCTGCCGCCGGAGATCAAGGTGGACCCGGCATCGCTGACCGACTCGGACCGTAGCCGCGCCGGCATCGTGGCGTTGTCTGAATCCCAAGCTAAAACTATTGCTGAACTGGATAATTCGAACCGATTGCGTGCGATTCTCGGTGATCCTGCCGTCGACGTCGTGGTCGCGGTCCGCCGCTTTGAGCACGAGCAGTACGCCCATCTCAACCGTGAGCAACTGGCCGACAAATTCCGTATGGCCTGGAGCGTCTGAGCGTGGCGTCCCTGGCGGACCACATCGCCGGCGTGCCACTGATCGACCAGCACATGCACGGCTGCTGGCTGACCGCGGGGGACCGGCAGCGATTTGAGAACGGCCTCAACGAGGCCAACACCGAACCACTCGCCGACTTCGACTCCGGATTCGATTCACAACTGGGCTTCGCAGTACGGACCCACTGTGCCCCGATACTCGGCCTATCCAAACACGCTGACCCACAAGCATATTGGCAACGGCGCAGCCAGCTCACCGAGGCCGAGCTCGCCCGAACCTTTCTGCACGCTGCCGGCGTCAGCGACTGGCTGGTGGACACCGGCTACGCCGACGGCGTAGCGGACGTTGCGCAGCTTGCCGAGTGGTCGGGCGGCCGCGCCCACGAAGTGGTTCGCCTCGAACAGGTGGCCGAGCAGGCCGCGCACGCCCCGGGGGACTACGCCTCGGCGTTCAAGGAGATCCTGCACCGGCGCGCGGCGACTGCGGTCGGCACCAAATCCATCCTCGCCTACCGCGGCGGGTTCGTCGGCGATCTGACCGAGCCGTCCGCGACCGAGGTCGCCGAGGCCGCCGCGCGATGGCGCGACAGCGGCGGCTTCCGACTCGAGGATCGGGTGCTGCTGCGCTTCGGGCTGCATCAGGCCCTGCGGTTGGGTAAACCATTGCAATGCCACGTTGGCTTCGGCGATCGGGAGTGCGATCTGCACAAAGCCAATCCGCTGTATCTGCTCGACTTTTTGCGCCAGTCGGGCGATACGCCGATCGTGCTCCTGCACTGCTACCCCTATGAGCGGGAGGCCGGCTATCTCGCGCAGGCGTTCAACAACGTCTATCTGGACGGCGGACTCAGTATCAACCACCTGGGCGCCCGGTCGCCAGCATTCATCGCCCGGCTGCTGGAATTGGCGCCGTTCCGCAAGATCCTGTACTCGTCGGACGGGTTCGGCCCGGTCGAGCTGCATTACCTGGGTACGAGGCTGTGGCGCAACGGCATTCATCGGGTGCTCAGCGGATTCGTCGACGACGGCGACTGGAGCGAAGCCGATGCTACGCGGGTGGTCGACCTCATCGCTCGTGACAATGCGACCCGTATTTATCGACTGGGGATGGTGGGTCAGCGCGACTAGAAACGCCGTCGGCCCCTTCGCCGATAGTCAAGCATGAGCATCGAATCCGGGCCAAAAATTTCCGCCCTGCTGACCCTGAACTGCAAGAACAATCATTTCCTCGGAAGACTGATCACCCGTCCACCCCGCGCGACCATCGGCTACGTCGACCCCGGCGGAGTGCTCCATCCCTGGACAGACCGGTTTCGCTACGGCTTTTTCAGCCTGCCGGTGTGTCCCGGTGGCTGCGAATATGAAGTCGCGGAGACCCTGGACAAGCTAGGCGCGAAGTTGAAGGAGCTGGCCGCGGACCCGGGGCGGTACGAGGAAACCTACACGCTGAAATTCCTCCGGCCAGCCAGGGAAGTAGGATGAATTGCCCGTCGATCACCCCAGTCCTGTAGCGTCGAAATTCCAGCTAGGCCGGGAGCTGGGCGGGAAAGCCCCGTCCACCACCTGATCGACGCGCTGTTGGACGAACGCGACGCCACCGTACGCATACCGCATGCGTAGTTAATCGCCTGCAGGACAACAGCTTCCGCTAAAGCCTTCGCGCCAGGAGGAAATGCGTCGGGGCCTGGGCGATGATCGAGGCGGAAGGAAGCGCGGGGTGACGGAACTAGGCGAGCTGGCCTCGCACCTTGGCTACTGGGTGGTGTATCGAAACTGGTACGGGAAGATCAGCTACCTGATCTATCGGTGGGACGAGCCCGTTCCCGTCTTCGCCAAGTCATTCCCGGGAGAGGAAGAGGCGCTTGAGTTCTTGGCCCCGATCAAGAGCCAACCACGGTGGCGCTTGCAGCTTGATGACCCGAGCGTGAAGGTCGAGCGCGCGCCCTACGGCGTCACCGTGACTGAAAATCAAGCCGGCGGCCGGAGCTTCTCGGCGCCGGTTCTGACGGAGGCGTCCTATATAGATGTCCAGGGCGAGGACGTCCCCACGATCGGGAACTGGGAGCGTCTACCTGCCATGACCGCCGAGAGCTAGAACGGGACGGTCAGATAAAACCTTGACCGCACCCCACCTCAGCCTTAACTTAGTTGCGCTGCAGGTCGGCTGACGGCTCGTCCTCATAGAACTGGTCAGCGCTCCGCAAATTCGGTATGCAGTCCGGGATCCAAACCGATTAGTCCGATTAATCGGATTAGCTAGCCGGCTGGCTGGGTACAAGGAGAGGGTCGAGATTACCCGGGACGGGTACATTTTCTCGTTGGGAACGAGGCGATGAAGGCACGCAGGCTCGACCCGGAACGCGTGGGCGCCCTCACCGAGGGCGCCATCTGGGACAGGCGACGCGGGGAACACGAAACCTCGGTGCAGATCCTCCGAACCGTCCGCGGCCGAATCGGCCGTCGCCTCCTCGTGCGCGGGCTGAAAACGGGTCGGCAGTGGGTCGTGAACCCCGAAACCCTGCTGTACTCCTACGATCCCCGGACTGTCAAAATCGAGCCTTCAACGGTGGACGAGCCTTCAACGGTGGAGGTGCGCCAGCCGAAGCGTCGGCGCAGAAGGCGCTAGTGCGCGTACGGACTGCCGCCCTAAATGCCTATCGGTAACTTGCTCTCCGCCGGTATCGGAGGCATCGGGGTCGTCCCGGCCCAGCGTCATGATCTTTTGTCTGGGGCGTCCTGTGATGTTCAAAGTAGAAACAGGGGTTGGTTGTGACATTCTGCAGAGATGCCCGCTCCTTCGGGTGTCGTGACGTTTCTGTTCACCGACGTTGAGGGTTCGACCCGTCGGTGGGAAGCCGACGCGGATGCGATGCGGGCGGCGCTGGCCGCCCATGACGAGGTGCTACGTAACACGATCGAGGCGCACGGTGGCTGGTTGTTCAAGCACACCGGTGACGGCGTGTGCGCCGTGTTCGCCTCGCCGCGCTCGGCGGTGGATGCGGCGGTGGCCGCGCAGCGGGGGCTGGAGTTGCCGGTGCGGATGGGGCTGGCGACCGGGGAAGCCGAGGTGCGGGAAGGGGACTATTTCGGAGTGGTTTTGAATCGGGCCGCACGCGTGATGACAGCCGGTCATGGCGGTCAGATCCTGCTGGCCGACTCGACGGCGGGGCTGCTGACCGGCGTTGATCTCATCGATCTGGGACCGCGCCGGTTGCGGGATCTGCCGGCTCCGGTTCAGGTGTTCCAGGTCCGAGCGGCGGGCCTGCAGGCAGACTTTCCTGCGTTGCGGGCGCTGGATGCGAGTCCGGGGAACCTGCGGGCTGCGACGACGAGCTTCATCGGGCGCGAGGCAGAGATCGCCGAGCTGCACGCCGCGGTGAAGGCTCATCGGCTGGTCACGCTGACCGGGGTAGGTGGGGTCGGCAAGACCCGCCTGGCGCTGGAAGTCGCGGCGCGGCGGGCCGATGAGTTCCCCGACGGGGTGTGGTTTTTCGAGCTGGCCGCGGTCGCCGATCCGGCGGCGGTGCCCGACGCGGTAGCCGCGGTGTTGGGTATCACCCAGCAGCCGGGGAAGAGCGTGACCGACTCGGTGGCCTCC
>CAWBSW010000062.1:0-15581 GCA_963791535.1 uncultured Actinomycetota bacterium
CGACGAGTTACGGGATGAGGCTGCCGCTACCGCAGACCGGTGGCGGCGCGTTCCGTATCTCCCGTTACTAGAACAGACCTGAGAAGTCAGCAGCGACCTGTGAGAAGGCATCGCTCAGGATGGAGACCTCGAATCCGGCCGCCAGCGTGCCGATCGCCGTGGTCCCCGCGATCGGTAAACCGAGAGCGTCAAGGAAGTCACCGGTCGACAGGTTGTCTATGAAAATTGAGGTTTCCCACGCGGGCAGGCTGGTCACCAGTGAGTTGATGATGTCCGCGGTTGGCAGCAAGGTGGAATACAGTGTCGAGGCCGCACTCGAGAGTGCGTTGACGAAGTCGGTGAACGACGCTGCCGGATTTGCGGCGTCAGCTGACAATGCCGACAGCAGATCCGTGAAGCTCGTCGCCGACGAGGTCGCCCCCGAGGCCGCCGAATCCACCGCCGCCGAGTAGGGGTCTGTGCTGCTCGTCAAGTTCTGGATGCCTTGCTCGGTGTCGGTGACCAGTGTGCTGAACACTGTTGAGAGACTGACGTCGGGGAACAGCCCGAACGGGGTAGGCACGTTCGCCGGTGAATCAGCCGTCACGGCGTAACCGAGGCTGCCGTCGCCGTAGCCCAGGTTGATCAGATACGTCAGGTCGGGCCCCAGCAATTCTTGGAGCTGTGTCGGCAGCACCGACACCAGTGGCGCAGTCTCGTCGATCATGTAGTAGTTGGTCAGGCTGTCGGCGGTGCCGGAGTCCATCGAGCCCGGCAGCAGAATCGCGTTGGCGATCTGTTCGGCCGTGGGACCGCTCCCGTCGACGCCCCCGTTGAGATACGTGCCGTGGAGGTCTTCGATGCCCAAAAAGGCGTTGAGGTCGGACAGCAGATTGATCGGGTATCGCGGGAAGTCCGTGAAGCCGTCGTATTCGAGTGAGTAGATGTTGGTCAGGTAGTCATCGGACGGCGTCGCGCCGTTGAACGCGATACCCAGACTCGCCAGATTTAGCTGGTCGACGGTGGGCTGGCCGACATCGTTTCGAAGCCATTGAAGCGCTCGAACAGCCCGCCGTTGGGATTGTTGGGTCGGCGAGCAGCAGGAATTGGGGGTCAAGCGGTTCCGTTTCCGGCTTGCCGGGGACGGATCGAGCAACTGCATCGCGACACCGGATGCGTGGAACTGTGCGGGTAGCCCAACACCGTTGAGCCGTCTCCGGCCGCCTGATTGGCGAGGATCGTGCTTTCCAGGATGGCGGCGCCCTGGCCCACCGAGGTGCTGGGGCCCGCAAGGCCATCGGAATCGAGTGGGTAGTTGTAATACAACTGCTGGACGCCTTGGCCGAACAGCGGATAGGCACCCTCGGGAGTGAACAAGCCGTTCCCAAAGAACCCTGGGTCGTCGGGGTCGGTTGAGGTGGCCTGGTAGAAGGTCAGGTCGGGGTAGAGCAGCGTCATGTCGGCTTGGTTGTTGAGGTAGAGCAGGTCAGCGGCCTCCACGTACTGCGGGCCGGGGATGGGGACCGTGGTGCCGCCGATGACCAACCCGATGTCGTCTGCGTGCGCGAACGCCGGATTCATCATCGCCGTCAGCCCCAGGAATCCGGCACCGGCGGTTGTCACCAGCCCTGCACCCAACCAACGAAGCTTGCGGTCTGACATTGGGACCTCCCGGAATTTGGGCGGATCGTCAAGGGCAGGAGACTGCCCCAGCGGCGCGGGTATTCAACGTATGTTCTACTCCCCTTCCGCCCGATGTCTAAGAAATCCACAGGTTTTCCTCTAAGTAAATTAAGTGCTTGCTGTCGGCGCACACAGCTGTCTTTAACCTCACGAGAATCAGCAGCCTCAGCAATCACTGGCTGGAAGGGTGACTGTGTTCCGCAGTTTGACGGCACGGGTGATATCGCGACCCGCGGTGATATCACATACGCCGTCGATTCAAAACACCGTGTGGTGACCGGTGCCAGGTGCTGATGTGTCTGGTGTGAACTAGGCCAGCAACGCGCTGCGCAGCCGGTTCACGTCGTCTTCGGTGATCCCCGCACTGCGCAGGTAGCCATCGAGCGATCCGAAGTTCTCGTCGATGGTCCGTCGCGCGGTGTCCAGGTACTCCTCGCGGACACCCAGAACCTCGTCGGAGAGCCGCGCCTCGGTGAATGCCATCAGCTCCGGCGTCACTTCGACGTCGGATCGCTCCCGAACCGCGTCTAGGATCCGTTCCCGCAGTTGGGGAACCGCCCGGTTGCTGCTCAGAAAGTCCGCCATGATCGCGTCGCGCTGAACGCCCGCGGCTTCCAGTACCAGTGCCACCATGAAGCCGGTGCGGTCCTTGCCGGCGAAACAGTGGGTGAGCACCGGGCGTCCGTCGGCCAGCAATCTCACCACGCGATGCAGTGCCTGCTGTGCGCCGTTGTAGGTGGGAAACCGGCTGTATTCTTCGGTCATGTAGCGGGTGGACGCTTCGCTGACCGGTTCGTCGTCGGCCTTGTCTTCCAGCAGGCGCCGGAACGCGTGCTCGTGGGGCGCGTCCCCGTCCGGGTTGAGCTCGTCGGGCCGAGATCCGGGATGGGCAGTAGATGAGATCGCCACGCCGTCCGGCACCAGACCCGGGCCGTGGCGTTCGACCTCACGGCGTGAGCGCAGATCAGCGACATCGGTTATGCCCAAACGACTCAACTCGTCGCGGCCGCCGTCACCGAGATCACTCAGCTCGCCGGAACGAAACAACCGCCCCGGCCGGAGCACGCCGGTGCTATCGGCAACATCACGAAAGTTCCAGGCCCCCTGCAAATCCCGCACGCTCAAGGCCATCTAGGTGACCGCCGCGGCGAAAGCGCTTTGCTCCCGGCCGATCTCGGCGCGCGCGATGGTTCGCATATGCACCTCGTCGGGCCCGTCGAAAATGCGCATCGCGCGATGCCAGGCGTACTGGCGAGCCAGCGTCGTGTCCTCGCTGACGCCGGCCGCCCCGTGCACTTGGATGGCACGGTCGATGACGTCGCAGGCCACCTGCGGGGCCACCGCCTTGATCTGCGACACCAGCAGATGAGCGGCTCTGTTGCCATGCTGGTCGATGGTCCAGGCCGCCTTCTCGCACAACATCCTGGCCTGGTCAATTTCGTTGCGCGACTTAGCAATTGCCTGCTGTACTAGGCCTTCGTCGGCCAGCGGCCGGCCGAACGCAATCCGGGTGTTGGCCCGGTGCACCATCAGGGCCAGCGCACGTTCGGCTCCGCCGAGGGCGCGCATGCAGTGGTGGATGCGGCCCGGCCCCAGCCGGGCCTGCGCGATCGCGAAGCCGGAGCCTTCTTCACCGAGCAGATTGGTAACCGGCACCCGGACGTTGTCGTAAACGATTTCGCAGTGCCCGGGCTGGTCTTGGTAACCGAAGACCGACGTTGAGCGGACCACGGTCACGCCCGGCGTGTCTATCGGCACCAGGACCATCGACTGCTGCTGGTGGCTGGCCGCCTCCGGGTTCGTGCGGCCCATCACGATCAGGATCTTGCAGCGCGGATCCGACGCACCGGAGGTCCACCATTTGCGGCCGTTGATCACGTAGTCGGCACCGTCGCGCACGATCGAGGTTTCGATGTTGCGGGCGTCGCTGCTGGCGACGGCCGGCTCGGTCATCGAAAAGCCGCTGCGGATCTCGCCGTTCAGCAATGGCTCCAGCCACTGCTTGCGCTGCTCCTCGGTGGCGAACAGGTGCAGGGTCTCCATGTTGCCGGTGTCCGGCGCAGCGCAGTTGGTCGCCTCGGGTGCGATCTCCAGACTCCATCCCGTCAACTCGGCCAGCCCGGCGTAGTCGAGGTTGGTCAGGCCCGACTCGGCCGGCAGGAACAGATTCCACAGGCCGGCCGCTTTGGCCTTGGTCTTCAGCTCCTCGATGATCGGCGGAACGGTGTGATCGTTCGGGCCGACCTCGTGCCGGTAGCGGTCATATTCGGCCTCGGCCGGAAAGACGTACTCGGTGATGAATTCGGAGAGCCGTTTGTGGTAGTCGCTGGCTTTGGCCGACATCGCGAAGTCCATGCCCGTCACGATATGACACCGCGGACCGGAGCACGATAGAGCCCATGACCGAGCCACGTCCCCCACTTCCGCCCTTCACCCGCGAAACAGCGATCCAGAAAGTGCAGGCCGCCGAGGACCTGTGGAACACCTGCGACCCCGAGCGCGTGAGCCTCGCCTACACCGTCGACTCGGAGTGGCGAAACCGCGACGAACACGTCGTCGGCCACGACGCGATCGTGGCCTTCTTGGCCCGGAAATGGCAGCGCGAGCACGACTACGTGTTGCGCAAGGGCCTGTGGAGTTATCACGACAACCGCATCGCCGTCCGGTTCCAGTACGAATGCCGCGACGACGCCGGACAGTGGTGGCGCAGCTACGGCAACGAGTTGTGGGAGTTCTCCGACGCCGGGCTTACCGCCCGTCGCGAGGCCAGCATCAACGATGTGGCGATCGACGAATCGCAGCGCCGCTACTTCGCGCCGCGATCGGAGGCGGAGCACGGCCAAGACTTCACCCTGTGGTAGCGGGCCGGCCGGTGACCGGGCCCGTCAGGCCGTCCGGTGACGATGCGGGCCGTGGAGCGGCCCGAGGAGGAGCCGGACAGTCAGGTTAGGGTTGGTGCCGATCTTCCGGGGTAGGGGAGTACAGGAAAGTAGATATACGCGTCATGACAGATACGCAGACGACGGTGGGGGTGGTCGCCGAGTCCGGGACCGACGAGCGACGGGTCGCGCTGGTGCCGAAGGCGGTCGGGCCGCTGGTCAAAAGCGGGGTCGCGGTCGTGGTGGAGTCGGGCGCCGGTGAGGGGGCGCTGCTTCCCGACGAGCTCTACAGCGAGGCCGGTGCGACGATCGGTGACGCCTGGGCTGCCGACGTCGTCGTCAAGGTCGCGCCGCCGACCGCCGAGGAGGTCGGCAAGCTGCACAGCGGGCAGACGCTGATCGGCTTCCTGGCGCCGCGCAACGCGGACAACTCGATCGGCGCCTTGAAGCAGGCCGGTGTGCAGGCGTTCGCGCTCGAGGCCATCCCGCGGATCTCGCGGGCCCAGGTGATGGACGCCTTGTCGTCGCAGGCCAATGTCGCCGGATACAAGGCGGTGCTGCTGGCGGCCTCGGAGTCGACCCGGTTTTTCCCGATGCTGACGACGGCGGCCGGGACCGTGAAGCCGGCCACCCTGCTGGTGCTCGGCGTCGGTGTGGCCGGGCTGCAGGCACTGGCGACGGCCAAGCGTCTCGGTGCTCGGACCACCGGCTACGACGTGCGGCCCGAGGTGGCCGACCAGGTGCGGTCAGTCGGTGCGCGGTGGCTGGATGTCGGAATCGAGGCGTCCGGAGAGGGCGGGTATGCCCGTGAGCTCACCGAAGACGAACGCGCGCAGCAGCAGAAGGCGCTGGAAGACGCAATCAGCGGATTCGACGTCGTGATCACTACCGCGCTGGTCCCGGGTCGCCCGGCGCCGCGCCTGGTGACCGCCGCGGCCGTGGAAGCGATGAAGCCCGGCAGCGTCGTGGTGGATCTCGCCGGCGAGACCGGCGGCAACTGCGAGCTCACCGAACCCGGACAGACGGTGGTCAAACATGACGTCACCATCGCTTCGCCGCTGAACCTGCCCGCGACCATGCCCGAGCACGCCAGCGAGCTGTATAGCAAAAACATCACCGCGCTGCTGGACCTGCTGCTCACGGACGGCAAGCTGGCTCCGGACTTTGACGACGAAGTGGTCGCCGAATCGTGTGTGACGCGCCGCGCCGACGACGATGCAGAGCGAAGCGATGCGGAGGAGCGGCGCTGATGGCCCAGGCCGGAAAGGATTCCTAAATGCACGGGATGTATGACGAACTGCTGTCCAACCTGGCGATCCTGGTGCTGTCCGGGTTCGTCGGGTTTGCGGTGATCTCCAAAGTGCCCAACACGCTGCACACCCCGCTGATGTCAGGGACCAACGCGATCCACGGCATCGTGGTGGTCGGCGCCCTGGTGGTTTTCGGCGAGGTTGAGCACCCATCGCTTGCCGTGCAGATCATCCTGTTCGTCGCGGTGGTGTTCGGCACGCTGAACGTCGTCGGCGGCTTCATCGTCACCGACCGGATGCTCGGCATGTTCAAGGGCAAGAAGAAGCCGGTGCCCGCTAAGACCGAGGAGCCGGCCGCCAAATGAACTACTTGGTGATCGGCCTCTACGTCATCTCGTTCGCGCTATTCATTTACGGCTTGATGGGCCTGACCGGGCCCAAGACGGCGGTGCGCGGCAACCTGATCGCCGCGGTCGGCATGGCGCTGGCCGTGACGGCGACGCTGATCAAGATCCGGCACACCGACCAGTGGCCGCTGATCATCGCAGGCCTGGTGGTGGGCGTCGTGCTCGGCGTCCCGCCAGCGCGCTACACCAAGATGACCGCCATGCCGCAGCTGGTGGCGTTCTTCAACGGCGTCGGCGGCGGCACGGTCGCGCTCATCGCGCTCGCGGAATTCATGGAAACGAAAGGTTTTTCGGCCTTCGAGCACCACGAGTCGCCGACCGTGCACATCGTGGTGGCGTCGTTGTTCGCAGCGATCATCGGGTCGATCTCGTTCTGGGGATCGATCATCGCGTTCGGCAAGTTGCAGGAGATCATCTCCGGATCGCCGATCGGCTTGGGCAAGGCTCAGCAGCCGATCAACCTGCTGCTGCTGGGCGCGGCCGTCGCCGCCGCTGTCGTCATTGGCCTGGGCGCACGTCCGGGCAGCGGCGGAGTGTCGCTGTGGTGGATGATCGGTCTGCTCGCCGCCGCCGGAGCACTGGGCCTGGCGGTGGTGCTGCCCATCGGCGGTGCCGACATGCCGGTGGTGATCTCGCTGCTCAACGCGATGACCGGGGTGTCGGCCGCGGCCGCGGGGCTGGCGTTGAACAACACCGCGATGATCGTGGCCGGCATGATCGTCGGCGCGTCCGGTTCGATCCTGACCAACCTGATGGCCAAGGCGATGAACCGCTCCATTCCCGCGATCGTCGCGGGCGGCTTTGGCGGCGGCGGCGTGGCCCCCAGCGCCGACGGCGGCGGCGACAAGCCAGTCAGGGCGACATCTGCGGCCGACGCCGCGATTCAGATGGCCTATGCCAACCAGGTGATCGTGGTCCCGGGCTACGGCATGGCCGTCGCGCAGGCCCAGCACGCCGTCAAGGACATGGCCAAACTGCTGGAAGACCGTGGGGTGCCGGTGAAATACGCGATCCACCCGGTCGCCGGGCGGATGCCGGGGCACATGAACGTGCTGCTGGCCGAGGCCGAAGTCGACTACGACGCGATGAAGGACATGGACGACATCAACGACGAGTTCGGCCGCACCGACGTCGCGATCGTCATCGGCGCCAACGACGTCACCAACCCCGCGGCCCGCAACGATGCCTCCAGCCCCATCTACGGCATGCCGATCCTCAACGTGGACAAGGCCAAGTCGGTGATCGTGCTCAAGCGGTCGATGAACTCCGGATTCGCCGGTATCGACAACCCGCTGTTCTACGGCGAGGGCACCACGATGCTGTTCGGGGACGCCAAGAAATCGGTGACCGCCGTTGCCGAGGAACTGAAGGCGCTATAGCGCTGCTGCTGAGCGCTGCCGAGCAGACACAAAAGCCCCCGACACGCCGCGGCGTGAGGGGCTTTTGTGGCTGCTCGCGCTACTAAACGGGTGGATACGCCGGTGGGGGATAGCCCTGACCGTCGGTAACACCGCGCAGACCCCACGTCAGGTACTTGAAGTAGAACTCGAGCTCGTCGGAGAAGTCGTAGCTCGGATCCGGATCCATCTGACCACCCTTTCGACCTGGCTCGAGCGTCCAGCGACGCGCGACTTTACTCATTCGGGAGTCTAGTCCAACAGGACAATGCGCAACAGTGAACAACCGGCCTGCCTAGACTATCCAACTAGTTGATTGACACCGGGCACCACCCGGCCTGCCGAATAGCGAGTAGACATGCCATCCGAGAACGGGCTCTCCCGCCGCGAGGAGCTGCTGACCGTTGCCACCAAGCTGTTCGCCGCACGCGGCTACCACGGCACCCGGATGGACGACGTCGCCGACGTAGTCGGGCTGAACAAGGCCACCGTCTACCACTACTACGCCAGCAAGTCACTCATCCTCTACGACATCTATCAGCAGGCCGCCGAACGCACGCTGACCGCCGTGCACGACGACCCGTCGATGTCGGCGCGTGAGGCGCTTTACCAGTACACCGTGCGGCTACTCACCGGGATCGCCGGCAACCCGGAAGGCGCGGCGGTGTACTTCCAGGAGCAGCCCTACATCACCGAATGGTTCACCGAAGAGCAGGTCGCCGCGGTCCGCGAAAAGGAAACCCAGGTCTACGAGCACGTGCACGGACTGATCGACCGGGGTATCGCCAGCGGCGAGTTCTATCAATGCGACTCCCACGTCTTGGCGCTCGGCTACATCGGGATGACGCTCGGCGCCTACCGGTGGCTGCGCCCGAGCGGACGCCGCAGCGCCAAGGAAATCGCCGCGGAGTTCAGCACCGCACTGCTGCGCGGCCTGATCCGCGACGAATCGATCCGCAACCAGTCACCTCTCGGGGTCAGAACCGAAATCCGCACGGCCGGTCGTAGTTCCTCATAAAAGGCGGAGCGGCGGTCCCGCTGGACGCCGCGGCTCGACGAGCATCCAGACTGATGGCCATGACTGACATGTTTCGCCTCGACGGGAAGGTCGCCGTGGTCACCGGCGGCGGCCGCGGCATCGGCGTGATGATGGCGCGCGGACTGCTGCAGGCGGGAGCGACGGTGTATCTGTCCAGCCGCAAGAAAGCCGAGCTGGACGCCGCCGTCGCGGAGTTGTCAGCGCACGGGTCGGTGCAGGCGATCCCCGCCGATCTCGGCACCATCGACGGAGTTCAGGCGCTGGCCGGCGATCTCGCCGAGCGGGAGGACGCCGTCCACGCGCTGTTCAACAACGCCGGCGCGGCGTGGGGGGCGCCGTTCGGCGAGTTTCCCGAATCCGGCTTCGACAAGGTGCTCGACGTCAACGTCAAAGGCGTCTTCCTGCTGACCCGCGCCCTGGTGCCGATGCTGACGGCGGCCGCGACCGATGACGACCCGGCGCGCGTCATCAACACCGGCAGCGTCGACGGAATCGTTCCGCCGGGACGCGGCCGGGACAACTTCTCCTACAGCGCGAGCAAGGCCGCCGTGCATATGCTGACCCAGCATCTGGCGGGCGAGCTCGCGCCGAGGATTCTGGTCAACGCGATCGCGCCCGGGCTCTTCCAATCCCGGATGACCAAGGAGCTGCTGCGACCGGGGCCGGACGCAATCGGCGCCCATTTGCCGCTGGGCCGCATCGGCCAACCCGACGACATCGCCGGCATCGCTGTCTTTCTCGCCAGCCGCGCCAGCAGCTACATCACCGGCGCGGTGATCCCGGTGGACGGCGGCATCAGCGTCATCCGCTAGCTCGCGCGAGCAGACGCGAAAGCACCTTGCTATCGGCGCGTCGTGGAGCTTTTACGTCTGCTCGGCCGTTTTCAGGTTCTTGTCGAGGAATTCGAGCTGGTCGGCGACGACGCGCTCGAATGCGTCGTCGACATAGATCTCGAAATGGCCCTCGGGATAAAGCTTGATCTGACCACGCGGCGCCATCGCCGCGTAGCGAAGGGTCGGACCCGACGGTGCGACCGAGTCGGTTTCGCAGACGCAGAACAGGATTGGACAGGGGATCTTCGCCGCGAGCCGTCCCGGACGGTAGGGCGGGATCTTGACTCCGATCCGGGCGGCGACCTCGTTGCGCAGCGTCATGCCGTCAGGCACCAGCTTCAAAAAGCCGGGATAGGCGTCGGGCGCGTGCATCAGCGCCACTTCGCCCGGCCTGCCGGCGGTCTGGACCATCACCGGCGACCCGCCGAGCCGGGCGCCGATCAGATCGCGTACCGCTAACGCGGTGATGCGTGCGCTGATCAACGGGCTCATCGCCCCCAGCGAGGCGAGGCCGTCGGTGAACGGGCACTGCGAGACGACCGCCGCGATGCCGGGCAGCCGCGCTGCCGTGGCGATGACATGGCCACCGGAAAAAGATGTGCCCCACAGGCCAATCCGATTGGGATCGATACCGGCCAGCGTGCGGGCGTAGGCCACGGCGACCGTCCAGTCCTGCAATTGCATCCTGATATCGATTAGTTGACGCGGCGCGCCCTCGCTGTCGCCGAAGTTTCGATAGTCGAACACCAGGCAGGCGTAACCGGCCGCACAGAAGCGTTCGGCGTAGGCGTCCAGCCGCATGGTGCGAACCGCACCCAGCCCGTGGGCCATCACCAGCAGCGGTGCATCGCCGTCGCCCGCCGGTCGATACAGCCACGCGCTGATGCGATCGCGGCCCGAGTTGAACCAGACATCCTCACGTTGCATGCTCACGGCTCCCTATCCTGCATCACTCGCGGCGCTGGTGGGGCGGTGTGGTAAAAGGGCCGCATGGCCCCGAGTGTGCTGCGAGCCGTGTCGTCGGTGGTCGGACCGAGTCATGTCAGCACCGACCCCGACGTGCTGGCCGGTCGTAGCGTCGACCACACCGGACGCTATCGCGGACGGGCCAGCGCCCTGGTGCGTCCGGGCTCGGCCGACGAGGTCGCCGAGGTGCTGCGGGTGTGTCGGGACGCCGGGGCGCACGTCACCGTCCAGGGCGGTCGCACCTCCTTGGTGGCCGGAACCGTCCCCGAGCACGACGATGTGCTGTTGTCGACCGAGCGGCTTTGTGACGTAAGCGATGTCGACACAACCGAACGCCGCGTCGAAGTCGGGGCAGGTGCCACCCTGGCCGCGGTGCAGCGCGCCGCGACGGCGGCCGGGCTGGTGTTCGGTGTGGATCTGGCGGCGCGCGACACCGCCACCGTCGGGGGGATGGCCTCGACCAACGCCGGCGGGTTGCGCACCGTGCGGTACGGCAACATGGGCGAACAAGTCATCGGGCTGGACGTCGCGTTGCCCGACGGGTCGGTGGTACGGCGGCACTCCCGTGTGCGGGCCGACAACACCGGCTATGACCTGCCGGCGCTCTTCGTTGGCGCCGAAGGAACGCTGGGCGTGATCACCGCGCTTGATCTGCGGCTGCACCCGGATCCGGCGCATCGAGTGACCGCCGTGTGCGGCTTCGAGGACCTCGACGCGTTGGTCGACGCGGCCCGGCTGTTTCGCGACTTGGACGGCATCGCCGCCCTCGAATTGATCGACGGCCGGGTCAGTGCGCTGACCCACGAGCATCTCGGTGTTGCGGCGCCGGTGCGCGGCGACTGGCTGTTGTTGGTGGAACTGGCATCCGATCACGATCAGACCGAGCGCCTCGCAGACGCGCTGGATGAAGTGCGGACCTGCGGTGAGCCAGCGGTGGGCGTCGATCTTGTTGCGCAACAACGGCTCTGGCGGCTACGGGAATCTATAGCCGAGGTGCTCGGCGTGTACGGGCCGCCGGTGAAATTCGATGTGTCGCTGCCGCTGCAGGCCGTCGCCGCGTTCGCCCACGACGCGGACGCGCTCCTGCGCCGGGACGCGCCCGACGCCATCGGCGTGCTGTTCGGGCACATCGGCGAGGGCAACCTGCACCTCAACGTGCTGCGCTGCAGCGAGGAGCAGGAACACGATCTGTACGCGCCGATGATGGACCTGATCGCCGGAAGCGGCGGCAACGTCAGCTCCGAACACGGGGTCGGCAGCCGCAAACGCAAGTACGTCGGCATGTCCCGCGAGCCCGCTGACATCGCGGCGATGCGCACGCTCAAGACGGCCTTCGACCCGACCGGCTACCTCAATGCCGCGGTGCTGTTCGATTAGTCAGCGCCTTGCGACGATGCGCGTCGCGCAGCGACGCGAGGAGGAGCATTGGCAATCAGTCCGGCGCCTTGCGACGATGCGCGTCGCGCAGCGACGCGAGGAGGAGCATGGCAATCAGTCCGGCGCCTTGATTCCCACCGCGTGGCGCAGTTGGGCCAGGAATTGATCGGCGTCGTCGCCGCGGATCATGTAGTGCGAAATCGCCACTCGGATCGCGGTCGCCGCTTTCACCGCGGCGTTGGGACCGGGCATCAGCCGCTGCAGACCATCCCGCATCTGCGGGATGACGTGTGAGAACTGGCTGATGACGTGCTCGGGCTCGATATCGACCATGCGCACGCCCGAGTAGGAATGCTGGTACTCGACGATGAACCGCAATGCGGCGTCGAGCTTGTCAACCCCTTTGAGGCCGGCCGTCGCCCCGCTCAATCCGTTTTCGAAGCCTTGCCGTTCGTAGCGGGAGAACGCCGAGAGCAACTCCTCCTTCGAGGCGAACCACCGGTAGAGCGTCGGCCTCGACACCCCGGCCTGGGCCGCGACGTCGGACAGGCTGAGCTTGCGCTTGCCGTTGCGGCTGAGGACCTCAGCGGTGGCCGCGAGGATCCGCTGCCGCGTCGAGGTGTCGCCTTCGAGGGTCGACGTCTGATCCATACCCCAACTTTACAAAAATAGCCCGAAGTGTCACGCTGTTTTCGTGTCACTGGTAGCTGACCACCAAATCTTAGCCGGGGCCCAGCACATCGCCGCAGATCGGCGCTCGTCGTGAGGCCAGCCAGCGCCCCCAGGGCCCCTAGGGCCCCTAGGGCCCCTAGGGCCATAGTCATCACCGAAGCCTCATCGCCCGTCGCACTTGCGACCGCGGCGCGGTTGGCCGCCGACGGGGATCTGGTGTTGATGGGAACCCGCCGGACCGACATCTGTGAGCGCTTCGCAGTCCAACTTCGGTCCGACGGCGCGGCGGTATTCGCCGCTTATCTGGATCTCGCCGATCCGCCGTCCATCGATCGGTTCGTCGCGTCCGCCGACTACCTGATCGGGTCCGTCGACGTGCTGGTCAGTGCCGCAGGCCTTGCCGACGGTTCGTGGGTCGGCGCACAACACCTTGCGGCACATGTCATCCCGCCGATGATCGACAACGGACGCGGTGACGTGGTGCTGATCAGCCCGGGTCTGGTCGGGCCGTCGCCGGCTGGTGCGCAACGGATGCTCGATGCCTGGGCGGCCGGCCTGGACGCCGAATTCGTCGGCACCGGCGTGCGAGCCTCGATCGTCCGGTCGGCCGGGCGGTGCCGCCGGACGACGTTGGGTGTCTGATCGCGCCGCGATCAGCTCGCCTGACCGGATGCACCTGCGTGTCGTCGACGTGATCGCACCGGTTCCCGCGGTGTCGAGATCGACGCCGGCGCGGTAAAACTCGAGACGGCTACGGGCGTCGACGCACCAACACCGATTGCTGAATGCTGCCCACGGCTCCGGTTTCGTCGAACAGGGTGCCCACCGTGGTGCCGATGCCGTCTGGTCCGTAGTTGGTTTCGGCACGGATGCCGATCCAGTCGCCGTCGGGAATCCGGTGCACATGGACGACGAGGTCGTTGTTCAGGAATGTCCACTTGGTGATGTCGAGCTTGGAGCCGATGCCGTTGGCGCAGTCGGCGACCGCGAACAGCCGCTCCAACGGCGTCATCTCCTCGCCGTTGACTAGGCTTGCCGTCGGCGTGATCCAGGATTCGCCCGGACCCTCGTTGAGGGGTTTGGTCAGCCAGCGCCAGTCCAGGCTGTGCACATAGTTGCGGTCGAAATTCTTTTCGAGATCGCGGCTGCGGGCCTCGCTGAGCGGACGCGGCAGCGGCGCGGCCGCATGCACCAGCTCGGCGGTGTCGAGCTGCTGGAGTCGCCATCCGCTGGCCCGGGCCGTCGGCCGAGGCTGACCGTCGGGACCCAGCGCCAGCATCTCGGCGCTGATCAGCTCGATCTGCTTGCCGGGGCGCTCGACTTGCGAGCGGACCCACAAGTCGCCGTCCGCCGGAACGGGTCCCAACAGGTCGATGGCGACTCGGCTGAGCCGGGTGTCGTCGCGGGCAGCGCAGCGTTCGAGCGCGCGGACCAGCAGCGCCGACACCGGTGCGGCATGCTGAATCGCCGCCGTCCATGTGCTTCTGACCAAGTCTGTGGCACGGAACTTTTCGCCCAACGGGTCGGCGTCTGAATGCGATCACCTCGTAATAGGAATCGGTCATCGTTCACCTTTCAGGGCAGGCCGGCGCCAGGAGTATCCACGATCACCGTGTCGAGCCGAGACAGCCGGGTACCGATCAGCCGTTTGGGATAGGCGTCGGTGCTCGACAACATGAACAACGTGCGCCGCGCGGAGCCGCCGAGCATGCAGGCGATCGCGGCGCGGTCGCCGATGTCGATGCGATGGCTTACTTCGCCGCCCTCGACGATGCGCTCGAACTGGTGCGCCAGCGTCATCGACGTCCACACGCCGCCGTCGGCGTCGAGACTGATGCCGTCGGGTGGGCCGTCGAGACCGTCGGCGAAGACTCGTCGGTCCGACAGCTCGCCGTCGTCGCCGATGCTGAACGCGCTCAGTCGCCGGCCGATCGACTCCGCGACGATCAGGGTTTGGTGGTCGGCGGTGATCGCCATCCCGTTGGGGAAGTCCAGATCTTGCGCGACCACGCTCACGCTGTCGTCGGGATCGACGCGCAAGATGACGCCGCCCTGGAAGGCCTGCGAACCGATGTAGGCGCGGCCGAGGTGGTCGACGACCATGTCGCCGAGGTCGGCCGGTGCGACATCGCTCAGGTCGGCGATCGTCACGACGGTTTCACCGTCGTAGCGCAGCAGCTGCCGGTTTTCGGTCGACACGATCAGCAGGGAGCCGTCCGGCCGAAATCCCAGGCCCGAGGGAGCATGCCCGGGCAGCGGCAACGTCGTCAGCGAGCCATCCGGGTCGACGGTGTGCACCGCCTCGCCCAGCATGTCGGAGAACCACAGCATGCCCTCGAACCAGCGCGGGCCTTCACCGAAGCAGAAGCCGGTGGCCAGCGGTGTCAGCCCCTCAGTGCTACAGTGGTCGCCGTCATCGAGCGCATCCAATTCTCGTGCGATCGCCGCGTGGTAGGCGTCGATCTTGGCGGGGTTGACTTGCTGGAACAAGGCGTCGGGCAGCGGCGCGTGCTTGTAGGCCTCGATCGTCATCGTGCGGGTGAACAGGGTGATCTCTTCGCCCGGTCGGGTGAACTGGTATTGCACCGTGATCCGGCCCTCCATACCACCGTTGCCGTCACGGTCATGACCAAGCGGCCCAACGGAATTGAACATCCACAACTTCGGCCGCATCGCGATCGCCAGATGCCAGGTGAAAATTCGGTCGCCGTCCGGGCCGGACTCTTGCCAGGTGTCGCCGACCTTCAGTGGCAGTTCGTCGGGCAGGTTGGCGATGTGCGCGCTGCCCGGATATGTCTTCGTCCAGTTCGTCGGGTTCGTGACGAAGTCGTAGATGACTTCGGGCGATCGAGCGAAGGCGGTTTCCGAACTCGTGGTCACAATGCCCAACTGCGTCACCTCCCTTGGCGTCGATCCGAACGACCAGGCGGCCGCCCGGCTGACTTTACAGATTATCGTATAAGTGTCACGCAGTACTTTTGCAGGGATACTTCTCGGCGCTCAGCTAAGGAAAGCGGCAGATGCATTTCACCATCACCCACCCGATGCACCGCCACCCGTACAACCCGGAACTGGTCAGCGGCGACGGCATCGCCGCGG
>CAWBSW010000063.1:0-106244 GCA_963791535.1 uncultured Actinomycetota bacterium
GTCGCCGACCTTCACCGCTCCCGTCGCGTGGAACAGCTGTTCGTAGCGCGGGCCGCCCATCAGGTTGCCCTCGATCGAGGTCTTCAGCCGCGACCCCGCCTCGGCGGACAGCGCGCCCTGCACCCACGGCGGAACCGCCATCTTGGCCTCGACGTGGAAGCTGACGTCGACCAGCGGCCCGTCCAACTTGGCGTCGATCAGATCCCTCGACGAGGTCTGCACCGCCTTGCCGTCGTAGGTCATGGTCCAGGTGTCGAACGGCTCGACGCAGCGAAACCCCAGCCCGCCGGCGCCGAGCACGGTCGGACGGCCGTCGGGCCCTTCAGCGGGCCAGCTTTGGCCGTTTTCGCGTAACCGGAAGACCCGCCCGTCCGGGAAGGCCACGTTGACTTGGACGTCGTGCGCATCCCAGTTCGCGGCGACGGCCTCAATCCCGATGCGGGGCAGGCCCACTTCGCCGCGGTCGTCGATGACCCAGAAACTCACCGAGTCCCGCATCTCCGGGTCGTCGGGCCGGCGTGCGAACACCTGCTCACGCGCCGGGTCGATACCGCCGGTCAGGTCAATTGCCATGCAAACTCCTCGATTTCGCGTAGTCGGCGAACAACGGCCGTACCTTGTCGAGGTCGAGGCCGAAGGCCACCGGATCGGCGTGCGCTGCTCGGTTCCCGTTCCGCCGCGGCCTCGGCCCACCAGCCGCGCATCCGCGATTCGAATTCGTCGGTGACCGGCTCGCCGCAGCCACCGTAGAGTCCGCGGACCTCGTTGATCGGGTCGGCCTGCATCGCACGAAAGTCGATGTCGTAGAAGCGATGATCGGCACCGCCGTCGCGGAAACGCAGCGCTCGTTGCATGCCCAGCGACCAGTGCTCGACGTTGAGTTGGCCGATGTATTCGCGGTCGATGTGGTCGGTGAAGCCGCCGATGATGTCGGCGTAGAGATCTGCCACCGACAAAATCACGTCGGTCGGGTCGCGGTGGGTCATCACGAAACGGGCGTCCGGGAAGACGCGGTTGAGATCGTCGAGCCACAGCACATGCGACGGCGACTTCAGCCGCCACGGCCGCGTCGGCTCACCCCAGCCAGCAGCTTCATCACCCGCCGTTGGTAGGCGTACGTCGACGTCGAGGTCGGCCTTTTCCACCAGCCAGGCCGAGTACGACGGGATCTGCGCAAAGGCTTGGAAGATATGGGATTTGAAGTCCAGCGACCATCAATTCCAGACATTCCATCGGAGCATGGGTGCCGGTCGGCACGTGCGCCCGCGAGCCGACTTTGTTGCCCTCGTCTGCGGGGATCCGCGGATCGGGACCCTGCACCGTCGACGGCGGCGGACACGGCTGCGACGACTCCCACCGACGCAGGTAGCGGATGCCGGGGTCCTGCGACAGCAGCAGCGACAATGCTGTCGAACCGGTGCGGGGCAGCCCCAGCCCGATCAACGGCGGCAGGATGTCGACGTCGTCGATCTCCGGGTGGCGGCGATACCAGTCCTCGACCTGCAGTCGCTGCGATAGCGCGGTGACGATGCGCGGATAGATGTAGGCCTCGCCCCGGGCGTTGAGCCGGGCCTCGTCGCGCAGCGAGGCGAGCAGCACCTCAAGCCCTTCCCGAAAGGAGTCGTCACCGAAATCCTGCAGGCCGGTCTGCGCGACAGCGCGGCCGACGACATCGTCGAATTCGGCCACAGTTAGCCCTTCCGGAGAATCCGTGACAGTACACTGACACCATTATGAGCGAGTTGTCAACGTCGCTGGAGGACCAGTCACCGCGGCGCCGGTATCACAGCCCGGCGCGCCGCGAACGGGCCGCCGCGACCCGCGAGCGCATCATCGACGCGGGCGCTCGACTGGTTCGCGGCTTCACCACCTGGGACTGGGACGAGCTGACCTTTCGCGCCGTCGCCGAACGCGCTGGCGTCAGCGAGCGCACCGTCTACCGCAACTTCCCGTCCGAACGGCACCTGCACGACGCGATCATGGCCCGGCTGGAGGACGAGGCGGGTATCAGCTACGAGGATGTCGAGCTGGACAATCTTGCGGACGTGACGGCTCGGGTCTTCGCATCGCTGCGACGGTTCGCGATCAAGGACACCGTCGGCACACCGCGCGGCCCGGCTTTCGCCGGCGCCGACGCCCGACGGCACGACGCCTTGAACCGCGCGGTGACCGCCCGCGCACCAGAGCTGCCGGATGCGCAGCGCAGGGCGCTGGCCGGCCTGCTCGACGTGCTGTGGAGCCCACCGACCTATGAGCGGCTGATCGGTGCGTGGAACCTCGACAACGGTGAGGCGGTCAGCGCCGTGCAATGGCTGATCGCGAAAGTCATTGCGGCGGTTGACGACAACGAACCACCAACTGTCAGCGCCTGACTCAGGCTGGGCTGGCCGGGGCCGAGAAACCGCTGGTGGCGTAATCTGAAGGGTGAGCAGTTTCGTTGTCAGCGCCCGCGCCACCGGCAATGCGATTCCTCCGACGCCCCGCATCCGCGAGGGGTCGATGCCGAATGAAGGATCCGCCTGTGGAATGTGCCGCCCGCAGCCATGGCCCGCGCTGCGCGATCTCCGATGACGTATCCGCTCGGCGGCTCTACGCCGAGCCAATCCGGTACGGCTGTCGGTGGCCGGCAAGCTCGGCCGTGATATCGACGGCGCGTGGTGGCCACGCGTAGATCGCATGACCGTCGAATTGCCCGGCCTTATTGCGACCCTGACCCCCCTGCTCGGCGACATCACCGCCATCAACGTCAACTGGCCGCCGCTGCAACGACCACCCGACTTCAACTGGCCGGGATGGGAACACAAGCACCAGCACGTGATGACGGTCAACGGCACCGATGCTTGTGCCAACCTGCTGATCATCCCGTACGCGACCTACAGCGGGCTCGCTTTGATGGTGCTGCGCTGCGCAGCCAATCTGCCCATCGACGACGCCGACCGCGACAAACCCGCATTTTTGACCGCTGGTTCGATCCTGCGGGCCGCCCAACGACAACGCAGCGCGTGAATTGCCGCAGAGCCGGCAGTCGGGGAGGTAGCCTCATTCACGGTTGACACTCCAGCCTCCCGGAAACGTCACGGCGGCGATCCGATTTCCCCGCCGGAAGGGGCTCTAGCTCCGACGTAAGCCGACAGTTCGGGTTGTGCTTTCGGGCGCCGGAGGTCCCCCCATTGGCTGCAGGTGCAGCGGTTATTGGCGTGCCGCACGGCTCGGCGGTGGCCGAGTCGGTACAGTCGGCACGTCTGACACCATCTGGGGTGTACAAGAGGGGGTCACGCTCTTCCGCGGTCGTGCCTCAGCGGCTCCGTCGAAACCGATACAACACCGATTCGACTAACACACGCCGTGCCGTCGCGCCGGAGCCAGGGGGATTGCGGTGAGCCGATTCACCGAGACCATGTACGAAAGCGCCCAAAGCAGTCTCAAGGGCATGATCACCGGCGAGCCAAACGCGCCGGTCCGGCATACCTGGCGGTCAGGTGCATGAGCGGGCCCGCCGGGTTGCGGGCGGTCTGGCCGCCGCCGGTGTGGGCCACGGCGATGCGGTCGCAGTGCTGGCCGGGGAGCCCGTCGAGATCGCCCCGACCGCGCAGGGCATCTGGATGCGGGGCGCCAGCCTTACGATGCTGCACCAGCCCACGCCGCGCACCGACCTGCAACGCTGGGCCGAAGAGACCACGGCCGTCATCAACATGATCGACGCCAAGGCGGTGGTGGTGTCCGATCCATTCATGGCCGCGGCACCGCTGCTGGTCCAGCTGGGAATGCAAGTGCTGACGATCGAGCAGTTGCTCGACAGTCGCTGCGATCGACCCGGTCGAGACCGACGACGACGACGTGGCGCTACTGCAATTGACGTCCGGCTCAACGGGATTCCCCAAGGCCGTCCGGATCAGTCATCGCAACGTGGTCTCGAATGCCGAGGCGATGTTCGTCGGCGCAAACGTGGACCGGGAATCCGACGTGATCGTGAGCTGGTTGCCGTGCTTCCACGACATGGGCATGACCGGCTACTTAACCGTCCCAATGTATTTCGGCGTCGAGTTGGTCAAGGTCACGCCGATGGACTTCCTCCGCGACACCCTGCTGTGGGCGAAGCTCATCGACAAGTACCGAGGCACCATGACGGCGGCGCCCAACTTCGCCTACACGATGTTCGCCAAACGCCTGCGCAGGCAGGCTGAGCCCGGCCAGTTCGACCTGTCCACGCTGCGGTGGGCGCTCTCGGGCGCCGAGCAAGTCGAGCCGGCCGATGTCGAGGACCTGTGCGAGGCCGGCGCGCCGTTCGGGTTGCGCCCGGAAGCGATCGTGCCCGCGTACGGCATGGCCGAGACGACGGTGGCAGTGTCGTTTACCGAGTGCGGCCGCGGGTTGACGGTCGACGAGGTCGACGCCGACCTGCTCGCGCTGTTGCACCGAGCCATCCCGGCATCCAGGGGTAAAACCCGGCGACTGGCCTCGGTCGGTCGTCCGCTTAAGGGGCTGGAGGCCCGGATAGTCGACCAGGACGGCGACGTGCTGCCGGCTCGCGGTGTCGGCGTCATCCAGGTGCGCGGCGAACCTGTCACGCTGGGATACACGACGACTGCCGGTTTCATCGCCGCACAGGATCAGGAGGGTTGGTACGACACCGGCGATTTGGGCTATGTCACCGAAACCGGCAACGTGGTGGTGTGCGGCCGGGTGAAGGACGTGATCATCATGGCCGGGCGCAACATCTATCCGACGGACATCGAACGTGCCGCCTCCCGAGTGCAAGGGGTCCGGCCCGGCTGTGCCGTTGCAGTGCGCCTGCACGCCGGGCACCCACGCGAAACGTTCGCGGTCGCCGTGGAATCCAATGCTTGGGAAGACCCCGCCGAGGTGCGCCGAGTCGAGCGCCAGGTGGCCCATGAGGTCGTCGCCGAGGTCGATGTCCGGCCCCGCAACGTGGTCGTGCTCGAGCCGGGAATGATCCCGAAGACGCCGTCGGGAAAGCTGCGGCGCGCCCACGCGTTGGCGCTGGTCACCTAGATCGGCGGTACATTTGTTGCTGACCATGACCGACTACGACGCTCAGCCTGGTCGCGAACCGCCAGAGCGGCCGGAATTGTCCACCGCCCAACGGGAAGCGGACGAAGTCGATTTGCGTGCAGGGCTGCGCGGGCTGGCCGGGATCGTGGCCGGCGCCCGCGGCGTGTTCGAGCTGTTGGGCGAGGTTGCCGAGTTCGCTGCCCATGCCATTCCCGGGGTCGACGGTGCCGGAGTTGGGTTGATCGACGCGGATCAAGGCAGACCGACACTCCAGAGGCTGCCGCCACAGCGGAATTCGTCCACGAGATCGACGTTGTCCAGTACGACGAGTTGCATGAGGGGCCATGCATCACGTGTATGCAGTCGCGGCGGGCCACCGTCAGTGGATCGCTGGGGAGCGACAGCCGTTGGCCGCGCTTCGGTGGCCGGGTGGCGAGGATGGACGTGCATTCCGCGCTGTCGCTGCCGCTGATGGTCGGCGAACACGTGATCGGCGCGATCAACTGCTATGCGACGAGCCACGACGCTTTCGGGGAGCACGCCGTGCAGTTGGGTTCGCAATTCGCCGGGCCCGCGGCGGTGTCGATCTACAACGCGCAACTGCTGGCCGGAGCTCGCGAGCGCGCGGAACAACTGCAGCAGGCGTTGGAAAGCCGCGCGGTGATCGATCAGGCGATCGGCATCATCCGGAGTCGGACCGGCGCGAGCGCGGAGTGGGCCTTCGGGCGGCTCGTCCGGATGAGTCAAACCGAGAACACCAAGCTGTCTGTGATCGCGGAGCGACTAGTCGGCCGAGGCCGTGCGGCGCGCCCACGCTCGGAGACGTCAGCCGTGAGCCAGTTCGGTCATCCTTTCCAGTAGCGCCGGACGGGAACTCGGTTCCCCCATCAACTGCCGTGCAACGTCGGTCAGGTGCTCGCCGTGGGTACGCGCGTACCTGCGCAGCAGCGAAAATGCCTCGTCTATCGGAAACATCGAAGTGTTCGCGCAGGAAGCCCTTGGCCTGCTCGACGACGATGCGGTGGGTCAGCGCAGAGCGCAGCTGCGGTATCACCGTCGAGGGCGTCGGCGGGTGTTCCTGCAGAATCGCCACGCACGCGATATGCGCCAGTGTCTGCCCGACCAGCAGATCGGCCTCAGTGAGTTCGCCGGGTCGGCTACCGAACAGACCCAGGGAGCCCAAGACAATGCCGGCGGCGCGCATCGGCACCGCGTGCACGGAAGCGACGCCTGCCTCGAGCGCGGCCGGAACGAACCGCGGCCACCGCGAGGTTGCGGCGCGCAGATCTGCGACCGAGACCGGTTGGCCGGTGGCATAGCACTCCACGCAGGGCCCCTCGTCGGCTTGCAATTGGAAGAGTTCCAGTTCGCGGGTCTGCGTCGGAGGTCGCGGCCAGCAAGCGGAGTTGCCCCAGCGGGTCGGCGAGCAGAAATCCCGCCGCCGCGATATCCAACAGGTCGGCGCAGCGCTCGGTGAGCTCGGTGAGTAGGTCGACGACGTCGAAGTCGTCGAGCAGGTTGTCGACGAGCGATACGACCGCGTCCAGTACACGAGTTTCACGAGGGGTATCGGTCACGTTGCCCTCCTTTTCGGACTGCATTAGTCGGCCTCGAGCTGCAGTCGCCGGTCGAGAATGTCGCGGGCGACGTCGGTGGCGCTGCGGTTGGTTGCGTAGGCGTGGGCGCGCAGGCGCACCAGCGCCTCGGCGGGTTCGACCCCGAGTTGCGCGACGAGCATGCCGGTGGCCTGGCTGACCTCCGTGCGGCTCAGTGCGTTGAATTCGGCCCAGGCGCTGCTGCCCGGGTCGTTGACGGCGGCCTGCAGGTCGGAGTCCATGAGGTCAAGCAGGGGCATGCCGGCCAGCTCGGCGGCGACGACAGCGCCGGCCAGGTGCTCAACGGGTAGCTCGCCGGGTTGCGCGCGGAAAAGGTCTAGGGCGCCGACGAATTCGCCGGCCAGCACGACCGGAATCGCGAATATGCCCCGGATCTTGTGGTCGAGCATGGCGGGGCCGTACGCAGGCCACCGAACGTCGTTCGCGTCGGCGAGGTCGGCGACGAGGACGGGGGCGCGCTGCGCGACGGAGTCCAAGCACGGGCCCTCGCCGAGGGTGAACTGGAGTTCGTCATACACGCGCGCGGCCGCGCCGCTGGAGCCCAATGTTCCGCTGGTGACCCCCGCGAAGACCAGTGAGATGGCCGCCGCGTCGATGCCGAACAACGTCACGCAGGCCTCGCAAAGTGAGTCAGCGGCGGCTAGGCCTCGCCGGCCGTCGACGGCCGCGCGGAGCTTTTCGTGGATTGCCACATTTAGCCGAGCGGGAGTCGGGCATCGATGGCGTTGCCCGAATGTCGAGGTGGCGAGGTCATACCTCCACCATCCACTAGTTGGAGCCGATTTGCGAGCCTGGGCGCAATGGGCCCGTTAGCCGATCGACACCGTTTGGTCGATCGAGTCGATGGGAAGATCGCCGTCCACGATCGCCGTCACCGCCAACTTGTTCAGGGTGATCGCACCCCCGTGGTTGTCCAGGAAGGCGATGTCGGCGGCGTCGCGCCCGGTGGCAATGCGCACCAGCGCCTGCCGTGGCGCCAGCAAGGTCCCGTCGACTACCCGCCATTGCCCGTCGACGAATGCCTCGGCGACTGCATGGAAGTCCATCGGATACAGACCCGGCGCGTATACCGAAACCGCGCGGGCGGGTACCTTGACCGCACGCAGCAGCGCTACCACCAGGTGCACGAAGTCACGGCATACTCCGGCACCGGCCAGCAAGGTCTCCACCGCCCCGTCGATGGGGTCGCTCGAGCCCGGCACGTAGTTCAGCCGGGTACCCACCCAGAGGGAGACTCTCTCCAGCAGAGTCGTCGAGTCGACGTAGCTGCCGAATTCAGTTGCGGCAAAACCGTAGAACTTGTCAGCCTCCGCGTACCGGCTGGGACGCAGATACATCGACAGGTCGGATTCAGTCACCGGCGCCGGATCGGTCCGGCCGACGATCGTCGCGGCATAGTCGACGGTCAAGTAGCCCGCCGGGACCTCCAACTTGTGGATGCGGCTGCCGTGCATACCGCTGATCTCTGAGGGTTCAACGGGATTGCCGTCCAGCACGAACGACAACCGCTCTGAAACTTCGGCATTCGGGTGCGGCGCGACAGCAATCTGGAATTCCAACGTCGACGCCTCGGTAATCTCGACTTCGAGCTCTGCGCCCACCTCTCGCTTCATAGCACCGATGCCGACCGGACGTGCATCAGCCACCAAGGCCCCGAGGTGCGCGGCACTCTGCCCCGTTGGCCAGCGACTCATTTTCTCCCGTTGCCCCGCCCTCAGAATCCCACGTCGACTGTGCCGCAAGCATTTCCCTGCGTCTGGCCCTCCTGCGTACACCCGCGCCGAATATGTCTCTGACCGTCAATGGGATGCGGGCAGCCGCTGCGGCGGGCCCGTCCATGACGGCATGTTGCCGACGACACGCGACCTAGTGATGTTCGTCATGCTTATCTCTCTATCTGCCCACGGAGGCGAGCTGTCGGTTGGATTCGCAAGCTACGTCTACGTTGCGAGCTTGATGATCTCTGGGCGTACAGAGGTACCCGGGTGCCGGATCGTCGCGCTGGACCGGCGGTTGTTCATGGGTTCGCGCTCCGACTTCTGGTGGTCGAGCTGCCGAATCAGCTCACGCTTCGCGTCGCCCAGCGCGTGGGTGATGTCCGGGTTCTCGGCGACGGCTATGAGCGGCGTCAGGCCGGGTAGGCTCGTCCGTAATGTGACGCGCTGCTCCTTGCCGCCGCGGTCCTGGAGAGAGACGTCTACTTTCACATCGCGCGAACCCCACCTACCTAGATGCGGCCCGAGCATCGACAACGTCTCCACCACATGTGGGTGCTCCTTCGCCGCGAAACCCGCACCTATCCGGATCACGTTCTCGTGAACAATATTTCGTTGCTTCTTATCAGACTTGCTCATTATGGCCCTTCAGTTGAGTGGCGGGCACCCATGCGTCCGGATTGTCCCGACCCGCGTCGCCGTCGTGCGGTGGCCTGGCCCCCGAATCCGGGGATAAACGCACACCGATTTCAAAGGCGAATCCATATGGCCACAGCAGACGGCAATTTTCCGGGCTAGGCCTTCTAGTAAACGCGCCGGCAATGGCGATGTCAACATCGTTGGCGCGCAACGTGGTTCGCGCGGTTAAGATCCGGTTAATATCGTGCCCAGCAACAACATTGGCGCATCGGAGCGTTGCCGCCGAGCATCAAACTGTCGTGGCTGAATCTGCGGTATCGACGTGCGTGAGTCGAGTTCCCCGGAGGCGTTGCGCGCACAGTGCGCTTTCAGCACGCGCGGCGCGCACAACGTCGTCGGCGATCCAGAATGCTTCGGTGTCCCGTTCTGCGTGCGCGATGTCAAGCGTGGCAGCTTGCCGCAACACCATTACGGCCAGAGCGCTGGAGGTCCGGCACGGGACCACGAGGAGATTCGCCGAACACTGACTGCCAGTGACCATCATCAGGCGTTGGTGGCTGATGACCCGGACGGGGTTCGCCATGCTCGCGCGCTTCACCGCGTCGAGATCTGGGTGGCCCTCCAACGATGACCAGTTGACGCTGATATCGAAGATCTCACCCAATCGCGCGGACAGGGCGCCAATCAGGTCGGGAAGCTCGCGCGCTACCGAGGCCGTGTGCGGCCACCACGCCCCATCGAGGCCGTTGCCGAGTTCGACGGCCAGGGTAAGCCGGACCGGGCTGGCCAAGCGCCGATCACACGCCCCGCGGTTCATGGGGTTGAGCAGGCCGTAGTCAACAAAATCGCTGTCACTGCTGGGCGATGAGTGCATGAGTCCCGGCGATCCATAGACGATTCCTTCACTTCGAGGTTCTCCCGGCATACGAGTGCGGGATCGACGAACGAATCTGATTGCAATTGGTATGTCCGGCCGACTGTACGTTCAACATCGACGCTACACCCCGCCCGTTGCACGGATACGTTTGCACAGCGCGGAGGACGGGAAGCGGCTATGCCTGATTGCGCGTGCTACCTTGAATCAGGATGTTTTTCGTACATCCGTTCTGAATGAGAGAAGTTGAAAAGTATGACACAGGGAACTGTGAAGTGGTTTAACAGCGACAAGGGCTTCGGTTTTATCGCTCCTGATGGCGGCGCAGAGGATGTGTTCGTCCACTACTCAGAGATCCAAGGCAGCGGTTTCAAGTCGCTCGAGGAGAACCAGCGGGTTCAATTCGAAGTCGGCCAAGGGACCAAAGGCCCTCAGGCAACAGGAGTTACACCGGTTTAGCGACATCTTTGTCACAGGTGGGCTGGCGGGCATTGTCCTGCCAGCCCCCATTGTTTTGGGACGCATGAACCCTCGAGGCGTATGCGGGGGCCTGAGCGCGCCGGCTCGGCGATTGCGCCCCACCTGCCGACTGCGAGTAGTGTCGAGGTATCGGCGGTATGTCGCACGCGACCGTTTCAGATTGTGTCGTCGCCGATTCGAGTGATTTGGCCGATTCGCGGCCAAGACAGGGGCGTCGCATGACGCTGCAACAAGGCCGACGCACGACCGATTCGAAGCGCACACCACCCGAGAAGACACCGCGACTGCGCTTAAAGCCCAAGGCTCCCACTAGCGGATATGTCGATGGGGCGTGGTGGCCGCACAGTGATGACCTTTCGATTGAGCTGCCAGATCTGCTGGCGGTGCTGTCGGTGCGGCTCGGCCCGATTGATCGCGTGATATACAACTTCGCCGAATGGGCGAAGGCCCCGGCCAAACTGCCGACGGGCGGCAGAGTGGTACGACTCGGCGGGTATCACAGGCAGCCGGTCAACACCGTCGAAGTAATCGGACTCAATCGCAACAAGGTCGTCCTGCTGGTGGTGCCTGCTCGCAGCGACCCACAGCACGCACATGACATCTTGATGGCTGCGGCGGCGCCGGAAAACGCGTCGACGATCGACGGGCTACTGCATGTTTAGCGCTGCATGACTAGCGCCCGGGGCGGTTAATAGCCGCGACCGTGGCAACGCTGGGCGGGGACGCCGAGCCGCCGTTACCCCAACAGCTGGCGCTGCAGACTCTCGGCGAGCCAGTCGCGATACCGGCTCTGGCTCCATCCGCGAAGGCTAACGAGGACATGATGCAGCGTGGGGTCGTTGAAAATCGAGATGATGTCGCGGGCCCGGGCGCGGGTCAGACCGTCGCGTAGGCCGCCCTTCTGACTGATCAGCTTGGCGAAAGCCGCGGCGCCATTAAGACGTTGCTCACCGATCTCCGTCCACAGTTCCGCGACCTCCGGGTCGCATCCTGCCGCGGAGTGGATCACTTCGCAGATGGCTGAGACCCGTTCGGCGGCATCGGCGATGATGCGCGCATAGCCGACGACGATCTCGCGCGGGTCGCTCATCTCGAATAGCAAGCGCGCCGCTGGACGCTGCAGGAATGGCACCGGCTCGTCGTCACCGACGATCGCGCGGTCGTAGGCAGTTTTGATCAACCACGACTTGCCGCCGGCCGCGGCGAACACCGTCGAGCGGCCGACACCCGCGGCTTCGGCGATCGCATCGATCGACGTCGCCGCATATCCCCGCTCGACGAACAGCCGGGTCGCCGCGTCCAGCACGAGCGCCCGGGTGGCCGCGGCCTGCTCGTTGCGCAGCTGTGACCGATAAGGACTTTTTTTCGCCGGACGGGAATTCATCGGACTCCTGTGACATTGATCGTACTAATAGTACGACGAACTTGGCTTCTCCGCTAGTGAAAGGACACTGTCATGACGACTCGCCCCATCAAACTGGGCCTGGCTCTGCTCGGCCAGGGCCATGTCTCCGAAATGGTCGAACAGGCCCGGCGAGCCGAGTCCATCGGGTTCGAGGTGATACTGCTGCCCGACCATCTGGGCTTCACCGCGCCGCTGGCGCCATTAGTCGCCATCGCCCGAGCCGCACCCACGGTGCAGGTCAGCAACCTGGTGCTCAACGCTGCGTTCTACCGGCCCGCGCTGTTGGCACGCGATCTGGCGAGCGTGGACTCGGCGACCGGCGGACGGTTGATCATCGGGTTGGGCACAGGCTATGTTGAAGATGAATTCGTTGCCGCCGGGCTGCCGTTCCCCAGCCCCGGGGAACGGGTCAAACTGCTCACCGAACACGTCACCGAGATCCGTCGGTTGTTGTCCGACCCCGGTCACATCCCGCCGTCGGTGCAGACACCACCGCCGATCATGGTCGCCGGTATGGGCAACAAGCTGCTGACGATGGCTGCCCAGCAGGCCGATATCGTTGCGATCGCGTCAATGGGGACGGAGGCCGACGTGGCCGAACGCGTCGCCTTCGTCAAAGCCCAGGCCGGCGGCCGCAGCGACGACATCGAGCTGGCTTTCTCGTTCTTCCAGGTCTCGATGGACGATCCCGGCGATCTGTCGCTATTGAAGCTACTCGCGCCCGACGCCCACGAGTCCGAAATGCGGCGGTGGGCAACGTTGCTCGACGGAACGGTCGACGAGGCGGCCGAGCGGATCCACCGCCTGCACAACGATTTGGGCATCAGCTATTTCACCGTCAACGCCACCCCCGGCACCTCGTGGGACACCCTCGAAGAACTCGTCAACGCCGTGCGATGATGTCAAACCCGCACCCGAAAGGAAGCCTCATGGTCCGCAAAACCCAAACCTCATCCGCCCGCGTCAGTGTCGACGACCGATTCCCGGAGCTGCGGCTGACGGCGATCACCGGCGAGACCGTCGCGATCCCCGACGCCGCAGGCGCTTTGACCCATCTGCAATTCCGTCGCTTCGCCGGCTGCCCGATCTGCAACCTGCACCTACGTTCGGTCAGCGCCCGAATCGAGGAGATCGGTGCGGCGGGCATTCGCGAGGTCGTCGTCTTCCATTCCACCGCAGACGAATTGCGCAAATATCAGGGCGATATGCCCTTTCTGGTCATCGGCGATCCGGACAAGACCCTCTACCGGCGGTTCGGCGTCGAGGCGTCGGCTAAGGCCGTGCTCAACCCGCACGCATGGCGGGCGCTTCCTGGCGGATGGCGGCACGCCATCGCCAACGCCGCTGCGCATCGGCGTGCCCCGCTGCCGCTGGCTCCCACCAATGGCAACCTCGGCCTACCCGCTGACCTGCTGATCGCGGGCGACGGTCGTGTCGCGGCCGTCAAATACGGTGCACACGCCTATGACCAGTGGTCAGTCGACGAATTACTGGAACTGGCAAGGGGTTAGAAGCCCGTCCAATGACTCCCGTGCGGGTTGCCCTTTTGACGGGTATACCCGGACTTAGAGCGGATGCGCGACTAGAGCTGGTGGAAGGCGTCGAGTTCGACTCGCGACAGCCGCTCAACGAACGTCTGTCCGTTGTAGGGAAACTGGGTGACGACCTTGCCGTTGGGGTGACGGAAGTAGTTGTTGCAGTTGGCAACCCACACGGTTCCGGCCAGCGCGCTCTGGATTTCGGCGTTGTACGCGTCATGGATCTGCTGTTTGATCTCCACCGACCGGAGCCGTCGGCGGCCCATGTCGTCCAGAACGCGACGGACGAACTCGGATTGCGCTTCCAGGATGTAGATGATCGAGGTAACGCCATTTGTGTTGGGCCCGTACAGCGTGAACAGGTTCGGATATCCCGGAACCACCGTGCCGAGGTAGGCCTCGGCGCCGTCGGTCCAATCGTCGTGAAGTCGGCGCCCGCCGCGGCCGTACACGTCGAGGCTGCCGAGGAAATCCACTGCGCGAAAGCCCGTTCCGTAGATGACGGTGTCGACCTCGTGCTCTCTGCCGTCGGCGGTGCGCAGACCCCGTTCGGTGAACTCGACGATGGGCGAGGTCTCCAGCGTCACGTTGGGTAGGGCGAACGTCGGGAACCAGGTGCGGGATTGCAGTGGTCGCTTGCAACCGACGGGATAGGTCGGGGTCAGCTTGGCGCGCAGGTCCGGATCCTTGACTTTACGAAGCAGATAGCTGTGCGCCATGCCGGTCAGCTCTTGGGTCATCGTGGAATCGACGGCGAAGTTCGCCGACTCGTAGTCTTGGTAAGCCGCATCGCGCACCTTTAGTGCTTCGGCCGGATCGCGTTCGAAGAGCTCCTGCTGCTCCGGGGTGAACGGCTCGTCGTAACGCGGCGACACCCAGATCGGCGTGCGCTGAAATACCGTCAGATGCGCGGTCTCCGCGGCGATCTCCGGCACGTACTGGACGGCGCTTGCCCCGGTGCCGATCGATGCAACACGTTCGCCCGCAGTCGATTTGGAGTGATCCCAATTCGACGAGTGAAAGGCGCGGCCGCGGAATCGGTTGGCGCCGGGGATGTCAGGAATGCTGCGGAACGTCCAGCATTCCCACGGCGCTGACCACGATGTCGAATTCGCGGGTCTGGCCGTCTTCGGTGGTCAGCGTCCACCGCTGATCGGCATCCGACCATCGCAGCGTCGTGACGCGGGTGTGCGGGACCAGATGCTCCTGGAGCCCGTGGTCGGCGGCGACCTTCTCGATATACGCGAGGATCTCCGGCTGATTGGCGAACGTCTTGCTCCACCGCGGGTTCAGCGCGAACGAGTAAGAGTAGAAGTGCGAGGGCACGTCGCAGGCCGCACCGGGGTAGGTGTTCTTGCGCCAGGTTCCGCCGAAGTCGTCGCCGCCATCGAAGATCGTGAAGTCGTATCCGCCGTGAGCTAGTTGGATGCCCATCGCGATCCCGCCGAGACCCGCGCCGACGATTGCCACCGTCGGCTTCTTCGGCGCTGTCGTCACACAAGGATTGTGCATCACGAGGCGAGTCACAGCAGCCACGTCTGAACCAAGAGGTGACCATGACAGGCGGTTCGGAAGCGATGTCACATGCGATATCACGTCGAAACAGGTAGTGGTGCCTCCGGTACGGGACTAGTGAGGCTGAAGTGCATCCTGGTTCTTGCGTACCCTGTTACAGCCAGCTGGGCACGATCCACTCGCCGTGCGGGGCGGCGGCGAGGATGTCGAGGATGCCGGACTCGTCGAAGGCGACGCCGAATTCGTCGACTCCTTCGCTGAAGTGCGCCCACCCGTCGACATGAGCGGGGATGACGAGCCTGGCGCCGAGCAGTTCGGCGGCCGCCGCGACCCGTTGGGCCGTCAACGTCAGCGGCCGCCCGCGCTCCTTCGTCGGCACCCGCGCCGCGCCGGCGAAAAGCACCGCCACATCGACGGTGCCCACCCGCTCGGCCACGGCCTTGACCGCGCCGATCGACGCGTTGTCTCCGCTGAGATACACCGTCGGCAGGCCCGGACCCGACAGCACAAAGCCGGTCACCTCGCAGTTGACATGGCCACTGGCGTCGCGTTGGCCATCAGCCGGCCCGTGCACTGCCGGAACCGCTTGCACCGTAAGAGCTTTGACATCGTCCTCGCCGGGCAGCTCGAAAGACTCAAATGGTTTGAGCCCCACAGCCGGCCGCCCGAGCCGGCCCGCGGCACCTGGATGAGTCAGCACAAGCGGAGCGGCAAGGGCCATCTGCCGTCCTTCCCGGTCGAAGTTGTCCGGATGCTCGTCATGACTGACCAAGACGACATCGATTGATCCAAGCGCGGCGGCCGGCACTGCGGGCCCGACCGTCTTGGTCAGGTAGTCGTGCGGACCTGGCTCATCGAAGGTCGGGTCCATCACGATCCTTCTGCCACCGAGGTCGACAACTGTTGTCGGGCCGCCCAGGACGCTGAACCCAACATCGCGGCGCTGCGCATCTACTCGGTCGCTCATGAGTATTGGACTGTAGCGTTGCAATCCTGCGGTCAGATGAGGAGTCGATGACGTGGAGATGTGGGAACTGGTCGCCCGTGAGCACATCCGCGACACGCTCGCGCGCTACAACTGGGCCGGTGACGCCGGCCGTCTCGACGAACTCGCCGAAACCTTCTGTGTCGACGGTGTATTGGAGGTACGCGGCTTGCAGCCGCTGCGCGGGCGATCCGAGATCGTGGCATTCCTCGGCGGTGTCACCGGGAACATCACGGTCAGCGCCGACGTCAAGCCGATCGTCCGGCACAACGTCGCCAACGTGCTGTTCGCCGAGATGACTCGCGACCAGGCCCAAGTCTCGTGCTACTTCACGGTCGTGACGCATATCGGGCTCGACCACATCGGCCGCTACCGCGACACCTTGGTGCCCGACACCAGCACATGGCTGATCAAGCATCGCAAGGTGTCGACCGACTGGGCAGCGCCTAATTCCACGATGGCTCGTGGCATGTAAAGGGCCCGAACGCAATTGACGCGACATGGGTGGCGGTTATTGTGAGCCACCACCCATGCCGCTCGGCAGGCTAGTTGTGCCAGCGGAGGCTGGCGGAGCCGTCTTGAAGGATCCTCAAGGATTTCTTGCGGCTGAATGACCCGCCGGGGCGCGTGCAGTGTCGTACTGTCGGCCTATGACCAGGTCGGCCGCGGTGGTGGCCATCGCCGCGGCGACGATCGTCACGGTAGTTGCGGCGGGGTGCTCGAAGAACACCTCCGGCGGCGGCGGGTCCTCGACTACGGGCGCTCCCCCAAGCCCCGGTCCCGGAACATCCTCCAGCGCAAGCAGTTCGACCGTGCCGTCAGCGACTGCCAGTGCCCGCTTCGTGGGCGACTGGCACGTTCACGGCGAGACCCTCAACATCACCCCGACCACGGCCACCCGCACCGCGAGCCTAGGCGCAGGCCCGTGCACGCAAGACGCTCAGGTCGCCTGCTCGGAGACCGACACGCTGGCGGTCGTGTCCGGCAACGACACAGAGCTGACGCTGCGCGTCACCGCCGTCAGCTACGTGCTACACAGCGGGCAGACAACCTCGAGTAATGCCGCCGCGGGTCCGTCGACTGCCGTGGGGGACTCGATCGAGCTGGTATGGCAGGCGCCCGGCTTGCTCAAGCGCGCGGTGCTCAACGGCTTTCCCGGATTGCAGGGCGGCAATCCCTATTGGTGCGGTGCCGGCATCAGCCAAAGCGATCAGCAACGATGCGGCGCATAGTCTTAAGAACTAAACGGCAAAACGTCCGCTAGCACAGAACCTCCAACCACAACGTAGAGGTCATCGGGATCGACACGCGAACCGGCGTGGTGCACCTCAACGACAGCGGCAACGGCCGCGACGAGCGGGTTTCCATCGCGAAGTTCGAGGCGGCGTGGGCGCCCAGCTACGACTACGCCACGACTACATCGTGACGGCCAATTGGGCAGCAGCCATCCTGAAATAGCCGCTGACCTGTGGTGGCAGATCCAGGATTCGAACCTGGGTAGGCGTAAGCCGACGGATTTACAGCCGCACGACGGGTGTTCACGAGATTTCGACAGATGTCGTGGAGTCCACTGACCTGCCGTAATGGGGACAGCACCCGGGTCCATAGTCATCACAAGGCAGGTCAACTTCGAAAACCGCCGCAATTTGACATGTGACTTAGATCACTCTAGATTCTGAATACTTAGGAAAGCCTCAGCTTGCATTCAGGATTTGGGGAGGGCTTCCAATGTCTCATCGGTCCAGCGGGTTGTACCGCCGATCACCCAGTTCTCGCCAACATCGTCGCTCGACGAAGCCGGCGCGCCTGTTCGCCACCGGTGCCATGGTCGCTAGCGCTCCCCTCATCGGCGCCACTCCGGTACACCAACCATCGCTTCCTGATGTCGTTCCTGTTGTGCAGGTGCAAGACGTTGCATTGGCCAGCAGCTTCGATCCCACGGCGTTCATCACATCGTTAGAAATAGTCTTCGTCGACGTCCTGCGCGAAGGTGCGCGTCTCACGGGTTTGAACGAGCTGACTGTGCCGCAGGCGCTCAATGACTTTGGGCTCGGCAGCCTGACGCCGAACGAGTTGCTGTCCTTCACGGGGCTTGGCAGCGCGACACTGAACGAACTGGCGGGTTTCTTCTACCTGGGCGCAAATCCGGTGTCGGTGCTTTTGGCCGTGACGGGGTTAAGTGATGCCACGACATTGACCCAGGCGGTAGACAACCTGGGGATCGATGACCTACCGCTGTCGGACCTTGAGAACCTGTTCGGGCTCAGCGCGAACGACACGCTGAGCCAGACGGCGGACATCCTGGGGGTCGGTAACCAACCAATCTCGAACCTGTGGGACCTGATCGGACTCAACGCCAACAGCACACTGAGCCAAACGGCGGATGCCCTGGGGATCAACAACACGGAGGTAGACACGCTGCTCGGTGACTGGGGTGTCGGGGCGATGAATATCAACAGCTTTCTCCAGGGCCTGGACGTGACCCCGGGCGAACTGCTCAGCATTCTTGGCATCCAGCCCAGCGCGTTGGGCCCACTTTGGGACCCGAGTACGGATGCCTTTACGGCTGGCACGACCGTGGAACAGTTTGCCGACACCGCTGGTCTCGGCGACGACAATGTGACGCAGCTGCTGTCCATCCCGGGCACAGGCGACGCGACGCTGAGCGATGCGGCGACCACGATTGGGCTCAATGGCGGCGCTGGCACGGTGGACGACACGCTGAAGACCCTCTCGTTCGACGACCTGTCACTCTCTGGGTTCCTGAGCGGCTTCGGGCTCAACTCCGACAGCACGGTCAGCGATCTGTATACCAACATCCCCGGATTCGACAACACGACAATCGGTGGGCTGCTGGACACCTTCGGACTCAGCGACCAATCCACAATCAGCCAGCTGCTGAACACGTTCGGGGGGCTCGACGATACGACGCTGAGTGGGCTGGTAACCGATCTCGGGATCGGCAACAACACGGCGTTCGAGCTGACGTCCAACCTGTTAGACGGCATCATCGTGGACCAATACCTGACCAACATCTTGGATGTGCTGGCCGCCGCGTAAAACACACCCTGCGTAAAGACGCCAGCGCATCCGACGTTGCCGTCGACCTCGGTGCACTATTCGACGGCATCCCCACACTGGCTAGAGGCTGGCCGCACCACTGCGCGAGCCGCGAGAAACGACCGAAGAATCCTCGCTGCGAGACAGGAATTGATCACTCTGGAATCTTTGGATGTGAGACTGAGGTCAGCGCCAGACCAGAGTTCGGTCGCTCCGCTGTGGACCTATCCTCGGCTTGAAAGAGGAGGTGGCGATGCCTGACGAGCAGTCGAGTCAAGATTCGGAGGATGGAGCCGCGAATGAGGTCTGCTTCGAGGTGCGAGGAAACCCGCCGTTGAAGAACGAGGCGATCTCGGGTGTTCAACGCGACGCATGGGCAGGCGGACAGGATCCGTGCCCTTCTTCAGGCGGCGCAGCTTGCACGCCAAGAGCAGGGATTTGTCCCGATCGTTGAGGGCAGCGCGGCACTGGACGTCATAGCCCGCTCGCCGACCGGAGATGCGGCCAACATCATTGGCGGCATCGCCGACGTCCTAGAGGATAAGCCCGGTGGTACGGCGGGCTACCACGGTCACCGATGGCGTGCCGTGGCGCGATACTTTCGCTGCGGTTTTCGAGAAATCCACAACGTTAGATTTGAGACAGCATCGGCTAGATCGGTTGAGTGTCAGAAATCCCCAGATCGGCATGTCTCAGAAGTTGGCTCAAAACCACCGTCTCATATTGACATCGTCTACGCATGCGTCGAAGGCGTTCACGATGGCCACCTATGTGCATTCGCAGCCTGAGGCGTTGAACACTGCGGCGCAGAGTTTCGCGCGGGTTGTGACAAACCGTGACAATTCAGGGTGACTCGAACGCGTCGTCAGAGCCCGACATGTCTCTGACCTTGGTGGCAGATCCAGGATTCGAACCTGGGTAGGCGTAAGCCGACGGATTTACAGTCCGCTCCCATTGGCCGCTCGGGCAATCTGCCGGTGTGGTACGGGTAGCAAGAGTACAACGAGGATGTACTGGGGGCGCAAACGGCCAACACCGAAAGGAAGGGAACGGATCCAATGGCGGATTCATCGTTCGACGTCGTCAGCAAGATCGATCACCAGGAGGTCGACAACGCCCTGAACCAAGCGGCAAAGGAATTGGCCACCCGGTTCGACTTCCGCGGCACCGACACCAAGATCGCCTGGAAAGGCGAGGAGGCGATCGAACTGACCAGCTCGACCGAGGAGCGCGTCAAGGCCGCCGTCGACGTTTTCAAGGAGAAGCTGATCCGCCGCGACATCAGCCTCAAGGCCTTCGACGCCGGCGAGCCGCAGGCCTCCGGCAAGACCTACAAGGTCACCGGCACCCTCAAACAGGGCATCAGCAGCGAAAACGCCAAGAAGATCACCAAGCTCATCCGCGACGAGGGGCCAAAGACCGTCAAGACCCAGATTCAGGGCGAAGAGGTCCGCGTCACCAGCAAAAAGCGCGACGACCTGCAGGCCGTCATCGCGATGCTCAAGAAGGCCGACCTCGACGTGGCCTTACAGTTCGTCAACTACCGATAGGCCGTGCGGTTCGTGCACCCTGTCTAGGTGCATGAATCGCATGTAGCATGGTTGTCATGACCACTGCCGAGGACCTGGTTGTCGCAACGCAGCGCGTTCGGGAGAGCGCGCAAGCCGTCGGCGCTGCCCTGGCATCGGTCGCGGTGTACACCGAGCCTGCCATTACCCGGGCCGTCCAGGCCGAGCAGAACCTCTACACCCGAATCGAGAATGAGTTCGGGATGTTGACCAGCACCGAGGCCGGCACCCGGATGGGGTCGCGATCACGTGCTCCGCGGAACCTCGCGGCCACCGCACACCGCGACAACACGCTGCTCGCCGTGCGACGGGGCAACAGCCTCGCCTACCCCGGGTTTCAGTTCGGGCCGGACGGGCAGCCCCTCGAGGTGATCGGCCGCCTGCGCGAGACCGCGGACGCCAACGAATGGTCGGAAGCCGGTCTCGTGCAGTGGCTGTGCTCGCCGACGACCTACTTCGACGGCGATCGACCCGTCGACCACCTCACCGAGGATCCGGACCGAGTTGTCGATATGGCGGCGGATGCCCTGGCCGTCTCGTGGTGAAAGGGCCGCCGACCCCGTTCAAGCCGGCCACCGACACCCTGTCCGTGGGGCACCTGCTGTACCGCGTCCTCACGTCGACTCGCACATCGACTGAGTTCAACCCCGGCGTGGGCGCCCCGACCCGGTTCGGTTTCTTCGGCAAGCCCGTGGTTCCGATCATGTACGTCGCCGACACCGAGGAAGCCGCCGTCGCCGAGAGCCTGCTACACGACATCCCGGTGGAAGGGGGCGTCCTGCCCTATGACCAATACAGCCGCAAAGCACTCGCCCGCCTGAAGGTCACCCGCGACCTGCGCCTCGTAGTACTACACGGCATCGATTTACGGCGCCTCAAGGTCAGCCCCGAGGATGTCACGTCGAGTCCCGCGTCCACCTACCCGACCACAGTGCAATGGGCCGAGGCCGCGCACGGCATCGGACTGGACGGCATGGTGTGGATGTCGCGACTGTGCAATAACACCGATGCGTACGTGTTTTTCGGCGACCGGTGCGACGATGCGTTCGCTCAGGACCCGTCGCACGCGCGCATTTTCGCCAGCCCGGCCGACCAGATGTGGCTGATCGACTTCTGCGCACCGCTGCATATCGACGTCCTGCTTCAGCCGTCATGATCCGGACCGCTCTGGCCCAATCAACCGGTGGGTGCCTAATCTGGTGGCGTAAGTTACAGCGCGCACGAAGTGGGGTGCACCGATGACAGCGACGCCACAGGCCGCTGGAGGCTCCGAAGATTTCGACGTCGTCATCATCGGCGCCGGCTTCTCGGGCCTGGGCGCGGCCTATCGCATCAGCGAGCGCAACCCGGGGACCCGTTACGTCATCTTGGAGCGGCGCGACCAGATCGGTGGCACCTGGGACCTGTTCCGCTACCCGGGTGTGCGCTCCGACAGCAGCATCTTCACCTTGTGCTTCCCGTGGGAGCCGTGGACCCGGAAGGAAGGGGTGGCCGACGGGGAGCACATCCGCGAGTACCTGACCGCCACCGCGCACAAGTACGGCATCGACCGAAACATCCGATTCAACAACTACGTTCGCTCGGCGGACTGGGATTCGTCGACCGACACCTGGACGGTCACCGCCGAAGACGAAAAGGGGGCCGAGCGCGATCTACCGCGGCCGGTTCGTGTTCTTCGGGTCGGGCTACTACAACTACGACGAGGGCTACACGCCGGACTTCCCCGGCATCGAAGAGTTCAGCGGCACCGTCGTTCATCCGCAGTATTGGCCCGAAGATCTCGACTACACCGGCAAGAAGATGGTGGTTATCGGCAGCGGCGCCACCGCGATGTCGCTGATCCCGTCGCTGGCGGAGAAGGCGTCGAAGGTCACCATGCTGCAGCGTTCGCCGACCTACCTGTTCTCGGCGTCGAAATACAGCGCTGCGGCGGACTTGTTGCGGAAAGTGTTGCCGCGCAGGGTTGCTCACTTGATCATCCGGCAACGCAATGCGCTGCTCGAGGGCGTGATCTGGTTCTTGGCACGCAAGACGCCGGGCTTCATCAAATGGTTGATCCGCCGCATCGCGATCAGCAACTTGCCCGAGGGCTACGACGTCGACACCCATTTCAAGCCGCGCTACAACCCGTGGGACCAGCGGCTGTGCCTGATCCCCGATGCCGACTTGTACGTCGCGATCGGTGAGGGCCGAGCCGAGGTGGTCACCGACCACATCGACCATTTCGATTCCACCGGTGTCGTTTTGAGGTCCGGCGGGCATCTCGATGCCGACATCATCGTCACCGCCACCGGCCTGCAACTGCAGGCACTCGGCGGTGTGACGGTGTCCGTCGGCGGTGCCGAGATCAAGCCGCAGGACCGTTTCGTCTACAAGGCCCACATGTTGGAGGACGTGCCGAACCTGTTCTGGTGCGTCGGGTATACGAATGCCTCGTGGACGCTACGCGCCGACATCACCGCCCGCGCGACGGCAAAGTTGCTGGCCCACATGAAATCTCACGGCTACACCCACGCCTACCCGCATCTCGACGGTGAACCGATGCCTGAAAAGCCTTCGTGGGACATCCAGGCCGGTTACGTGCTGCGCTCGCCGCACGCGCTGCCCAAGTCCGGCACCAAGCGGCCGTGGAACGTTCGGCAGAACTACTTCGCCGACGCCATCGATTACCGGTTCGACCGGGTCGAAGAGGCCATGGTGTTCGGCCGGGCCGACGAAACGGCGGCGCTGGCCGGATAGGCGAAGTGACACGCCGACAACAGGAGTGGCGGCGGCGCACTCACCGGAGCATTATTGAGCAATGCTAATCACACGGAATTTCGTCACCTCGGTGGTCGTGGCGGGAGCGGCTGCTGGGGCGATTGCCGCCGCATCGGTCGCCGTCGTGAGCACGACCGCGCCGACCGCCGCGACTAGTTACGTCATTCTCGCCGACCCCTCGAGTGGTGACGGCGGTCCCGACGGTCAAGGCGGCGGAGGGGGCTGCGGCAGCGGTCCCGGCTGGAACGGCTGCGGCGGCTGGAACCCCTTCCAGGGTGGCACTGTCAACGCATGCTCCAACGGAGTGTGCGGCGGCTGGGACGGCCAGCGCGGCTGGGGTCACTTCTAACCAACCGCCGGTAAAGATTGGGCGACGGCAATACGCTGGTCGCCATGGCAGCTGCTATGCGTGAACCGAACGTCGTCGTTTTGGGTGGCGGTTCCTGGGGCACCACTGTCGCGTCCATCTGCGCGCGCCGCGGACCGACGCTGCAATGGGTGCGATCGGAAGAGACCGCTAAGGACATCAACGAGAACCACCGCAACACGCGGTATCTGGGCAAGGACGTCGTCCTCAGCGAAACCCTGCGCGCCACCACCGACTTCGCCGAGGCCGCCAGATGCGCCGACGTCATTGTGATGGGGGTGCCGTCGCACGGGTTCCGCGGCGTGCTTACCGAGCTGGCGAGCGAGTTGCGGCCGTGGGTGCCGGTGGTGTCTTTGGTCAAGGGGCTCGAACAGGGCACCAACATGCGGATGTCGCAGATCGTCGACGAAGTGCTGCCCGGCCACCCCGCCGGCATCCTGGCCGGGCCCAACATCGCCCGCGAGGTTGGCGAAGGCTACGCGGCCGCGGCGGTGCTGGCGATGCCCGACCAACACCAGGCCGCGCGGCTGGCACAGCTGTTCCACACTAAGCGTTTTCGCGTCTACACCGTCGACGACGTACTCGGTGTCGAGATCGCCGGGGCTTTGAAGAACGTCTATGCGATCGCGGTCGGAATGGGCTATTCGCTGGGTATCGGTGAGAACACTCGGGCCATGGTGATCGCCCGCTCGGTACGCGAGATGTCGAAGCTGGGCGAGGCGATGGGTGGGCAGCGCGACACCTTCGCCGGCCTGGCCGGCATGGGCGATCTGATCGTCACCTGCACCAGCCAGCGCAGCCGCAACCGCCACGTCGGCGAGCAACTCGGCGCGGGCAAGCCCATCGACGAGATCATCTCGTCGATGAACCAGGTCGCCGAGGGCGTCAAGGCCGCCAGCGTGATCATGGAGTTCGCCGACAAGTACGGGCTGAACATGCCGATCGCGCGTGAAGTCGACGCGGTGATCAACCACGGCTCTAACGTGGAGGAGGCCTACCGCGGGCTGATGGTCGAGACTCCCGGACACGAGGTCCACGGATCGGGGTTCTGAGCTCACCAGTCACAGGGATCCCAAGACCTCTGGCCCGACCGGTTTTGCAAACGAGACCGTATGCGATATCAGAGGTCGAACAGACCGATCGGCGGCCAAGCTGAGCTGCCAAAGAGCCGTCTGCACCCTCCCACTGATTCATCGACACATTCTGTTCGGCGGCCTCGACAGTCAGCCGTGCGTGCAGCGCGGGCGATGTCCTAACGAGAAACTTGCCGCTGAACTTCCGCTCGGTCAGCGGCCGCGGCACGTCTTGCCTCACATTCAGCGAGGTATTCGTCGACGGCCTGCTCGACGCTCGCGATCGCTTGCTGCATGGTCGGCGCCCACCGCGACAGCCAAGACAATTCAATGCACCGGCCCACGTATTCGCCGTGCTCAGCAGACCATTCCGCGCGGTACGTGTAGCGATTCACACTGGCGTGATATCGCATGCGCCGTCGAATCGAAAGTCACAGCCCGGTCGGCTTGGGGAGACTACCGCCCAGCCATTTCCTCGAGCCGCCGGATCCGGTCGGCAATCGGCGGGTGCGTGGAGAACAGCGAACCGATCCGCTCGCCGTTGCGGAACGGGTTCGCGATCATCAGATGGGCCTGGGCGGCCAGCTGCGGCTCCGGGGGCAACGGCGCGGCCTGCACACCACCGGAGATCTTGCGCAACGCCGAGGCCAACGCCAACGGGTCGCCGGTCAGCAGCGCACCCGACTCGTCGGCCTGATACTCCCGCGAACGCGACACGGCCATCCGCACCACCGTCGCCGCGATCGGACCCAGCATCGAAACAAACAGCAGCGCAAAGGGATTGGCACCTTCTCGGTTGTTACCGCCGAACATGCCGGCGAACATCGCCATGTTGGCCAGCGCGGTGATCACCGACGCCAGCGCGCCGGCCACACACGAGATCAGGATGTCGCGGTTGTAGACGTGCGAAAGCTCGTGACCCAAGACCGCGCGCAGCTCACGCTCGTTGAGGATGTTGAGGATCCCGGTGGTGCAGCACACGGCGGCGTTACGCGGGTTGCGACCGGTGGCGAACGCGTTGGGCGCGGCGGTGTCGCTGATGTACAGCCGCGGCATCGGCTGGTGCGCGGTGGTGGCCAGCTCGCGCACGATCCGGTAGATCACCGGCTCCTGTACCTCCGACACCGGCTGGGCGTGCATCGCCCGCAGCGCCAGCTTGTCGCTGTTGAAGTACGTGTAGATGTTCATGCCGACGGCGAACAGCACAGCGATGAACAACGCCGTCCTGCCGAACAGCGCGCCGACAAACACGATCAGCGCCGACATGCCTACCAGCAACACGAACGTCTTCGCCGTGTTGTGATGCGGATGCCAGGTCATCGACTTCCTCCTATGGACACGTCCATTAAACGCCGATGACGGGCCGCCGAGTTCCCCGAAACCTAACCGTGTCGGCTGATGGTGAAATCGACCAGCGTGGCCAGCGCCTGCCGACCAGGGCCCTCGGGCAGCGCGGCCAACTCCTCGCGCGCCTGCGCCGCGTATCGCGCCACGGTGTCCTTGGCCTTGGCCATCCCCGCCGAGGCTCGCAGCAGCGCCAACGCCTCGGCCAGCCGCGCGTCGTCGTCGATCGGCCCGACCAGCAGTTCGCGCAGCCGGTCAGCCTCCGGCCCGCTGTCGTGCAACGCGTAGAGCACCGGCAACGTGTGGACACCTTCGCGCAGGTCAGTGCCCGGCAGCTTGCCGGACTCGTCGGGGTCGCTGTCGATATCGATGATGTCGTCGGAGATCTGGAACGCCGTGCCGACGATGTCGCCCAGGCGGCTGAGCCGCTCGACTTGCTTCTCGTCGGCGCCGGAGAACATCGCGCCGAACCGGCCGGCCGCGCCGATCAGGCAGGCCGTCTTCTCATGCACCACCTTCAGGTAGTGCTGGATCGGATCGGCTGCCGTTGGCCGCTCCTTGGCCTTCACGCATCTGACCGGTCACCAGCTGCGCAAACGTCTCCGCGATGATTCGCACCGCGTCGGGGCCCAGCCGCGACACCAGCCGCGAGGCCGTCGCGAACAGGTAGTCGCCGGCCAGGATCGCGACGTTGTTGCCCCATCGCACGTTGGCGCTGGGCGCGCCGCGGCGCACCTGGGCCTCGTCCATCACGTCGTCGTGGTAGAGCGTGGCCAGATGCACCAGCTCGATGACCGCGCCGGCGATCGTCACCTCGACGGCATCCGGCTGCGGCCCCAGCTGCGCGGATAACACCGTGAAGAGCGGGCGGAAACGTTTGCCGCCGGCCTCGAACAGATGCAGCACGGCCTCCGTCATCAGGTCGTCGGAGCCGCGCAGCTCGGTTTCCATAAGTTGCTCGATGCGAGCCACCCCGTCGCGCACATTGGTGGCGAAGGCGGCGTCGCCGAAGTCGACACCCGCCACCACCGTCGTCGGAGTCCTCACGAACCCAACATACTGGTGGGCATGCACTCCCATGCCGACGTGGTGGTGGTGGGCGCCGGACCGGCCGGGTCGGCGGCGGCGGCCTGGGCCGCCCGGGCGGGCCGCGACGTGCTCGTCATCGACGCGGCGAACTTTCCCCGCGACAAGGCCTGCGGCGACGGGTTGACGCCGCGCGCGGTCGCCGAGCTGGAACTTCTGGGGCTGGGCGACTGGCTGGATGCCCGCATCCGGCATCGCGGGCTGCGGATGAGCGGATTCGGCGGCGAGGTGGAAGTGGCGTGGCCCGGCCCGTCCTTCCCGTCGACCGGCAGCGCGGTGGCCCGCGTCGAGCTGGACGACCGGATCCGCAAGGTCGCCGAGGACGCCGGCGCGCAGATGCGACTGGGAGTCAAAGCAGTTGGCGTCCATCATGATTCGTCGGCCCGGGTGGTGTCGGTGGCGCTGGCCGACGGGACGGAAGTCGGTTGCCGCGAGCTGATTGTCGCCGACGGAGCACGCTCGACATTGGGCCGCGTTCTGGGCCGGCGATGGCATCAGGAGACGGTGTACGGCATCGCCGCCCGCGGCTACCTGACGACGCCGCGCAGCGACGAGCCCTGGCTGACCTCACACCTGGAACTGCGCTCGCCCGACGGCGCGGTGCTGCCCGGCTACGGCTGGATCTTCCCGCTGGGCAATGGCGAAGTGAACATCGGCGTGGGCGCGCTGTCGACCTCCAAGCGACCGGCCGAGCTGGCGCTGCGGCCGCTGATGTCGTATTACACCGACCTGCGCCGCGACGAGTGGGGGTTCACCGGCCAACCGCGTGCGGTGTCCTCGGCGCTGCTGCCGATGGGCGGCGCGGTGTCGGGGGTGGCCGGGCGGAACTGGATGCTGATCGGCGACGCCGCCGCGTGCGTCAACCCGCTGAACGGCGAGGGCATCGACTACGGCCTCGAAACCGGAAGGTTGGCGGTCGAAATGCTCGGCTCGGGCGACCTGTCCAAGAGGTGGCCGCATGAGCTGCAAACCCATTACGGCCGTGCGTTTTCGGTGGCGCGTCGGCTCGGCTTGTTGCTGACGTTCCCGCGGTTCTTGCCCGCGACCGGGCCGATCGCGATGCGCTCGCCGGCGCTGATGAACATCGCGGTGCGGGTGATGGGCAACCTGGTCACCGAGGACGACGCCGACTGGGTGGCGCGGGTGTGGCGTGGCGGCGGGCTGGCCTCACGGCTGATCGATCGCCGAAAACCGTTCAGCTGACCGGCTTTCATCGGCGAGCAGACACAAAAGCACCAATTTGTACGGCGTGTCGGGGGCCTTTACGTCTGCTCGGCAGATGACTGTCAGGCTTTGTAGGCGGCGTGCAGCGCGACGATGCCGCCGGTCAGGTTGCGCCATCGGACCGCCGACCATCCGGCGCGGGAAATCTGGTGCGCCAGCGCGGGCTGGTCCGGCCAGGCCCGAATCGACTCGGCCAGATAGACATAGGCGTCCGGGTTGCTCGACACGGCCCGCGCCACCCGCGGCAACGCCTGCATCAAGTACTCCTTGTAGGCCGTCGCGAAGAGCCGGTTGGCGGGCGTCGAGAATTCGCACACCACGAGCCGCCCGCCTGGCCGGGTGACCCGAGCCATCTCGCGCAGCGCCGTATCGCGCTCGGCGACATTGCGCAAACCGAAACTGATGGTGACCGCGTCGAACACGTTGTCGCCGAACGGCAATCGGGTGGCATCACCGGCAACCTTCGGCACGATGCGGCCATGGCCGGCCGCGAGCATGCCGACCGAGAAGTCCGTCGCCACGCACCATGCGCCGGAGCTGGCCAGCTCGACCGTCGACACCGCGGTACCCGCGGCCAGATCCAGCACCTTCTCGCCCGGCCCGATGTCCAGCGCCAACCGGGTGGCGCGACGCCAGTACCGGTCCTGGCCCAGCGACAGCACCGTGTTGGTCAGGTCGTAGCGCCGGGCCACGCCGTCGAACATCGACGCCACCTCGCGGGGATCTTTGTCCAGGGTCGCACGGCTCATGACGTCGACACTATCGGCAATCCGGGAATGCGCGGCCGACGGAAGCGTTGCACAACGGCGTGAGTGAAAAAGTCTGGTTCATTACGGGTACATCGCGTGGCTTCGGACGGGAATGGGCGATCGCCGCGTTGGAGCGGGGCGACAAGGTCGCGGCCACGGCGCGGAACACCGCGACGCTGGCCGACCTGGTGGACAAGTACGGCGACGCGGTGCTGCCGATCCAGTTGGACGTCACCGATCGGGTCGCGGACTTCGCCGCGGTCAAGCAGGCGCACGATCACTTCGGGCGCCTGGACATCGTTGTCAACAACGCCGGCTACGGCCAGTTCGGCTTCGTCGAGGAAGTATCCGAACAAGACGCACGCGACCAGCTGGAAACCAACGTGTTCGGCGCGCTGTGGATCACCCAGGCCGCGTTGCCCTACCTGCGCGAGCAGCACAGCGGCCACATCATCCAGGTCTCCTCGATCGGCGGCATCACAGCGTTTCCGGATGTCGGTATCTACCACGCGTCAAAGTGGGCGCTGGAGGGCTTCTCCCAAGCGCTGGCCCAAGAGGTCGCTTCGTTCGGCATCCATGTCACGCTGATCGAGCCGGCCGGTTACTCCACCGACTGGGCCGGTTCGTCATCCCGGCGCGCCGATCCGCTACCCGCATACGCCGACGTGCATGCGGCGACCGAGGCGGTACGCCAACAACGGTGGTCAGCGCCGGGCAACCCGAAAGCTTCTGCGGCAGCGCTGCTGAAAGTGGTGGACGCCGAGGAGCCGCCGTTGCGGGTGTTCTTCGGCGAGGCGCCGCTGGGGCTGGCGAAGGCAGACTACGAAAACCGGTTACGCACTTGGGAACAGTGGCAGCCGGTCGCCGAGTTGGCCCAGGGGTAGCTCACTCACCCTGTGCGTATCGCCTGCGCGCGATGTGCGCGCGAGCGATGGGCGAAAGTACCGCCTCGTAATGGCCTAGCAGCTCGTCGCAGATCGCCGGCCAGCTGCGCTCGAGCACGCTGCGCCGTGCCGCCAGCGCGTAGCGCTGTCGTTCGGACAGCAGATGCGCGACGGCTTCGGGCAGCTGCGCCTCGAACTCTTTGACTCCCAATAGCAATCCGGTGTGGCACGGGGTAACCAGGTCGCGCGGTCCGCCGGCGTCGGGGGCGATCACTGGTAAGCCCGACGCGAGTGCTTCCTGCACGACTTGGCAGAACGTTTCGTGCTCACCGGCATGCACGAAGACATCCATGCTGGCATACGCTTCGGCGAGCTCCTCGCCGTACAAGGCTCCGGTGAAAACAGCTGTCGGCATTGCCGATTGCAGCTTGGCGCGATCGACCCCGTCGCCGACGATGACGACCTGCACCGTGCCGCCGGCAGCCAGCGTGGTCAGTCGCTCGACATGCTTCTCCGGCGCCAGCCGGCCGACAAACCCGACGATCGGCTTGCCGTCCGGCGACCAGTGCTGCCTGAGGGCCTCATTGCGTGCCGACGGCGCGTAGCCAATCATGTCGACCCCGCGTGCCCACTTATGCACCCGCGGAATATCGTGAGCAACAAGGGATTCCATCGTCGCGCTGGATGGCGCCAGGGTGCGGTCGGCGAGGCGGTGCAGGTGGCGGAACCACGCCCAGGCCGCCCGCTCGGTAATTCCGATCCCGTAGCTAGCCGCGAAACCCGGTACGTCGGTTTGGTATACCGCGACTGTCGGCACCCCGAGACGACGCGCCGCCCGCACACCGCCCCAGCCGAGCAGCGCCGGCGACGCCAAATGCACTACGTCGGGATCGAATCCGCGCAGCACCCTCGTCATCCGGGGGATGGGCACTCCGAGCGGTAGCGAGGTGATCTTCGGGAACATCCGCGACGGCGCCCGGTACACCCGGATACCGTCGTGGATACGATCGGCAGGCGGCTCCCCCGGCGGCGTGTCGGGCGCAATGACAATGGCTTCATGACCGGTGCGGCGCAGGTGCTCGAGTACCCGGACTACTGAGTTGCTGACGCCGTTGACGTGCGGGAGAAAGGACTCCGCGACAATCGCTACTCGCACACTGTCACGGTGTCAGCGCCGCCTGTCGATATGGTTACCGACGGGCATACGCGACACGAACTCTGATGCAAAGGGGGTTGGACAATGCGGTTCTGCCTGCGGGTATTGGTCGCGACGCTGTGGTTAGTGATGTTCAGCACCGCCAGCGCGCACGCCGACGTGCCACGCACCACAGACGGCAACGGGGTGATGGTCGGGTCTGACGCTGCCCCAGTGCAGTTGGAGGTCTTCTGCGAACCGCAATGTCCGCATTGCGCGGAGCTGGAGTCGACGTACGGCGACCGGCTCGCCGGCGATGTCGCCGGCGGTCGGCTCGCCGTCACGTACCGCTGGCTGACCTTCCTCGGTGACAAACGTCACAACGACGTTTCCGCGCGGGTCAGCAATGCGCTGTTTCTGGCGGCCGACCCGACAACCTCGCCGACGGCGTATCAGGCTTTCGTGCAAGACCTTTACCGCCACCAAAGCCCGGACGGCCCCACCAACGGCGACATCGCGGCGATGGCCCGCGAAAGCGGGATAGCCGAGGCGGTGGCCGACCGGATCGCGGCCGGCGACCATGTGGTCGATACCGCCGCGCTCAACGACGCCAACAGCGCACGTCTCGACCAGGTCAACCCGCAAAATCCGGGCACTCCAACGGTTTACGACCTCAAGGCGAACAAAGTGGTCGAGATTCAGGACCCCGGCTGGCTGGACGACATGTCCAGCTGACGGTCCAGCCGCTTGTCCACCAACGCCAGACCCGCCAGAGCGGCCGCGGCAACCAGCCAGCCGACCACCGCGATGGATCCGGCCGGGATGATGGCCAGCTTGGCGGTGCGGTGCTGCACGCGCACCAGGTTGGGGTTCAGTTTGTCGTATTCGACGTAAATCCGCATCCCCGTGGCTAATTCGGACGGATACAGCACACCGAGCTCCGGACGGTAGGTGACCCGGTCGGGAGTGACGAATTCGATGGTGGAGCGCCGCGGTCCCGCGCTGAGCACCTCGGCCTCCGCCACCCCCATATTGCGTTGGATGGCAATGTCATTGCGCCAGGCGCCGGCCACCAGCAGCAACGACTGCAGCGTGACCAACCCGATGAGGATCAGCACGCCGATGCGCGCCCAGCGCACCACGCGATGCCCCCGAGTGTCGGGAATGTCTCCGCTGCGACCGTGAATCAAGATGCGCAGCACGGCTTTCAGCGATGCAAGGGCCGTCACGGCCCCGGCAGGGACTTTCACAATGCGGCCTTGATGGCGGCATGCAGCTGCCGCAGCGAGGATCGGTCGGCCTTGACCTCGAGCACTCGCATGCCGGCGCCCGGCTCGTCGAGGGCGGGGCCGAGTTCGTCGACCTCGATCTGCCGGCTGTCGACGTGGTAGGCGCGACACAGCGCGCCGACGTCCACATCGTGCGGGGTGCCGAACACTCGGGATGACACGTCGGAGAACCGCGGGTCGCCCTGCTCGAGCAGTTCGAAGATGCCGCCGCCGTTGTCATTGGACACCACGATGGTCAGATCCGCCGGTACCGGTTCGGTCGGGCCGATCAGCAGTCCGGAGCTGTCGTGGACGAAGGTGAGATCGCCGATCAACGCGATGGTGCGAGGCACGATGTCGCCGCCTGCGCGGCTCCGGCTACTCGCCTGCTCGTGCGCCAGCGCCGCCCCGATCGCGGTGGACACCGTGCCGTCGATGCCGGCCACCCCGCGGTTGGAGCGCACCTTGATGCCGTGCGAATCGAGGCCCACCAGGGCGGCGTCGCGCACCGGGTTGGACGCGCCCAGCACCAGCTGGTCACCGGGTCGCAGCGCGTCGGCGACGGCGGCGGCCACGTGCAGGCCGGTGGTCAGCGGGTGCGCCTTGAGCTGTCCGCGCACCGCGGCGATCGCGTGACGGTGGAGTTCGGCGCAGCGGCTCAGCCAGGCGGAGTTCGGCTCACCGGTGGTGGCCGCCCGGGTGCCGGTGGCCTGGGAATTACCCGACACGTCGGGCCAGCGCGGGCCGGTGGTCAGCGCATAAACCGGCACCGACGGGTCGGCCAGCAGCGCCGACACCGGTCGATGGAGTGTGGGACGGCCCAGCATGATCACCTGCCGCGGGCGCAGCAGCGGCAGCGCCAGCGGGTGCAGCGGATTAGCCGCCGGCGGGGCGGTCGGCTCGGCGACGGTCGGCAACGCGGCCAACTCGGGCTGCTCGCCGGCGCCGTGACCGGCGATGACGACGGTGTCCAGGCTCAGGTCGATGTCCAGCGGCTGGTCGAAGCTGACCTGCGGGGAGAACGTCCATGGTTTGCCGCTCGGGCGTCCCGGCGGGGTGGGACCGGGTTCGGTGTCAGGCACCAGCGGCTCACGCAGCGGGATGTCGAATTGCACCGGTCCGGCGTTGGCGCTGCGTGCACCGGTCGCGGCCGCGAGCACCCGGCAGGTGGCCGACCGCCAGGTCGCGTTGAGCGCGTCCATGCGCTCCGGCGCGTCCTCGGCCAGCCCGAGGCTGATCGTGGCGCGGACCTGGGTGCCGAAGTAGCCCAGCTGCTCCATGGTCTGGTTGGCGCCGGTGCCGAGCAGCTCGTAGGGCCGGTTGGCTGACAGCACGATCAGCGGCACCCGCGCGTAGTTGGCCTCCACCACCGCCGGCCCCAGGTTGGCCACCGCGGTGCCCGACGTCATCGCCACGCACACCGGCGCGCCCGCGGCGATCGCCAGCCCGATCGCCAGATACCCGGCGGTCCGCTCGTCGATGCGCACGTGCAACCGGACCCGGCCGGCCCGGTCGGCGTCCTGCAGCGCGAACGCCAGCGGCGCGTTGCGTGAGCCCGGACACAGCACCACATCGCGGACGCCGCCGCGGATCAGTTCGTCGACGACGACGCGGGCCTGTGTCGTCGAGGGATTCACCAGACCAGCCTAGTCGGGCGACGATGCAGGCCGGGACGGCCTGAGGTGGGGGTACCTCCCGCTTCCGGGGGCGAGCAGACGCAAAAGCTCCCGACACGCCGAGGTGTGAGGGGCTTTTGCGTCTGCTCGCCCTGGTGCGCGTCAGGCCCCCATGCTGCCGAAGAATTGCAGCACCGCGGCGTTGACCGCCTCCGGCCGCTCGAGGAAACCGAGATGCCCGGTGTCGGCTAATTGCAGGTACTGCCCGTTGGGTATCGCGTCGGCGACCTCCCGGCCCAGATTCGGCGGGGTCACCACGTCGTCGGCGAAACCGAGCACCAGCACCGGCGTGGTGATGTTGCGGTAGGCGGGCAAGTGGTTGCCCTGCGGCGAGATGGCTCCTTGGCGGATCACTCCCGGGGTGAGCTTGATGGGCCAGACGGTGAACATGCCGATCCACTCGGCGACGGCCTCGTCGTTGCTTAGCGTCTTGGGCGAAAAGCTCTCCAACAGACGGATTTTCGCATCATAGGAGACCGGCAGTTGGACGCCGGAGGCGGCGAAATCTTCTTCGGCGGTGCGGAAGAACTCGCGGGCGCGGTCCAGACGGCCGCGGGTGGCCATCAACACCGCCTGGCGGACCAGATCGGGCCGGGCCACCATCAGCTCCTGAGCGATAAACGCACCCATCGACACCGAGACGATGCGCACCGGCCCAACGCCCAGGGATTCGATCAGCGCCGCGGTGTCGGCGACCATCGTCTGCGTGGTGAAACCATCGGCGTCCGCCGTCGCGCCCACCCCGCGGTTGTCGAAGGTGATGACGCGATAGCCCGCCGCCAGGAAAGCCTGCACCTGATACAGGTGCCAGGTGCGTCCGACGCCGCCACGGCCGGCGATGAACAGGACGGGCTCTCCGGTCCCCTGGTCGTCGTAAGCCAGGTTGATCACGACGACGAACCTACGCGACGGTCGCGCGGTGGCAGCATCTGGCAGTTCACTGCGTCGACCTGGCAGCGGCCGCTGAGCTCCAATTTCTCCTGACCGGAATCGAGGAGTTCAAGGAGGAACCACCGACATGGCAGAGCTGGAACTCAACCAGGCCACCATCGAATACCAGGAGTTCGGACCGAAGGATTCGGCGCACCCGCCGGTGCTGTTCGTCCACGGCATCTTGGTGGACGGGCAACTGTGGCGCGATGTCGCCGAGAACCTGGGCCGCCGCGGATACCGCTGCATCGTGCCGACGTTGCCGTTGGGCTCGCACACCATCCCGGTCAAGGACGCCGCCGCGTTGTCGCTGCCCGGTGTCGCGCAGATCATCAACGACGCGATCGTCGCCCTGGGCCTTTCCGACGTGACGCTGGTGGGCAGTGACACCGGCGGAGGGCTGTGCCAATTGGTCGTCGACGGCCATCCGGACCGGATCGGCCGGCTGGTGCTGACCAACTGCGATGCGTTCGAAGAATGCCCGCCCTACCCATTCGACGTCGCGTTCGCCGTGCTTCGCGGGCCCATCACGATCAAGGCGCTGATGGGCCCACTGCGGTTGCGGGCGCTGCGTCACTCCTCACTCGGCTACGGCCTGCTCATCAACCGGCCGGATCCGCGCCTCACGGCCGCCTGGCTGCAACCGTGCCTCAACGACTCCCGCATCTGCCGTGATCTGGCGGCGCTGCTGCGTCAGGTAGCGAAGACCGACCTGACCGACGTGGCCACCCGCCTACCCCGGTTCACCAAGCCGGTCACGCTGGTCTGGGGCCAGCTGGACCGCTGTTTCTCACCGAACTTGGGCCGCCGGCTGGCCGGGGTGTTCGGCAACGCGAAGCTGATCGAGGTGCCGGACGCCAAAACCTTTGTTTCCCTGGATAACCCGGATGCGGTGATCGACGCAATAGCGGGTTAGGCAGCTACGCCCAAAACGCGCACTCGTGCCCGTGGGATGCGATCCGGTCCAGGATCCGGTTGATCGCGAGTGCGGGCTCGTCGGTCAGGTCGAACCCGGTGAACTGCAGGTCGACCACGACGTTGGACTTCGCCGCCAGGGCGCGGATGTCGGTGTAGCGCCTGTCGCTCACAGTCACGTTGGAGATCATCGTCACGCAGCCGGAATCGATCGTGTCGCCGATGCGGTACGAGTCTTGCCAGTCGGTCGGCCAGGGATAGGCATACCTGAGCTGGCGGCCGGCGCACCGGCGCCACTGTGCAGCCTGGTTGGCCACAAAATCCCTTGCGGCCGCGCCATTGTCGAATGTGGCCACGCTCTGATCGACCCAGTGCGGCAAGCCTCCCCCGGTCACGTCCGACTCCCTGAGTTCGTAGAAGTCGCGATACCCGCTGCCGTCATAGGAGCCCGCCATACTGCTGAACACCGCACCCACACAGCTCGCGGGCTCGTAGATTCCCCGGGCGTCGGGCCGGGTCAAGGTGTCCTTGATGTCCATGTCTTCGAACTTCAGCAGCTGCGTCATCTCGTCGAGGCTGAGCAGTAGGCCCGGCAAGCCGTGCTCTCGCACCGCCGCCGTCGTCGCCCCACCGGAGCCGACAACGGCGGTACCGCCGATGGTCGAGGCACAACCGACCAGGGCCCACGCCAAAACCGCGATGACGCCGAGACGCCGCATCTGCCAAGCATATGGCCGGTAGCAGCCGCTGGGCCGCAGCAATTCAGCGGCGCGCCGCCTTGGCTCGTGCGGCGGAGAGCGCCCGGTCCCACAGCAGCAGCGTCGCGGCCTTGAGCTGAGCCGGTTTGGCGATATCCCTGGCCATCAGCGCGGTGGCGCCGGCTTTGGTTTTCGCGGATGCCTTGGACATGTGGCCGGAGTCGAATGGCGGCTGCGGGTCATATTCCATCGACAGCTGGATGACCTTCGCGCGCTCATCGCCACCGATCTGGCCGGCCAGCCACAACGCCAGATCGATACCCGCCGACACCCCGGCACTGGTGATGATGTCGCCTTCGTGCACGACACGTTCATCGCCAACCGGGATGGCGCCCAATGTTTTCAGGGCAGGAAGGGCCATCCAATGCGAGGCGGCACGCTTCCCGTTGAGCAAGCCGGCCGCCGCCAGGATGATCGAACCCGAGCAGACCGACGCCGTCCAGGTGGCGCTTTGATGCGCCTGACGCACCCAGTCCAGCAGCGCCTCGTCTCGGGCGTGTTCGATGGTGCTCATCCCGCCCGGGATCAAAACCACGTCCGGCGAAGGGGTTTCGGCAAGCGAATGGGTGGCGCCGATGACGAGCACTCCGGAGTCGGCGGTGATCGGTCCCGGCTCGTGCCACACGAAGCGGACCTCGGCGTCGGGTAGCCAGCGCAGCACCTCGTAGGGGCCGATGAAGTCCAGCGCGGTGAAACCTGGATATGTGACGATCGCGATCTGTGTCATACGGTGCTCCTCGAGTTCAGGCGAAGGTTTTGCGGTAATGGTCGGGCGACACGCCGATCCGTCGAATGAAGTTGCGGCGCATGGTTTCCGCGGTGCCGAAGCCGCAGCGTGCCGCGATCGCCACCACGGTGTCGTCGGTCTGCTCGAGTTGGCGGCGGGCCGCCTCGGTGCGGACCCGTTCGACGTAAGCGCCGGGCGCCTCGCCGACCTCGCCGGTGAACACCCGGGTGAAATGCCGCGGGCTCATCGCGGCGCGGCGCGCCAGCTCGGCAATGCTGTGCGCGCCACCGGGTTCGGACTCGACGGCATCCTGGACCGCGCGGATCGGTTCGCGTTTGGCCCGCGCCACCCACACCGGCGCGGCGAACTGCGTCTGCCCGCCGGGCCGGCGCAGATGCAGCACCAGCCAACGGGCCACCGTTTGCGCCACGTCGGTGCCGTAGTCCTCTTCGACCAGTGCCAACGCCAGGTCGATGCCCGCGCTGACGCCGGCGGCCGTCCACACCGTCGGGGAGCTGCGCACGAAGATCGGGTCGGGATCGACGTCGACCGACGGGAATTCCCGCGCCAACTCGTCGGCGAACGCCCAGTGCGTGGTCGCCCGGCAGCCGTCCAGCAGGCCGGCCTGCGCGGCCAGGAAAGCTCCGGTGCACACGGTGACGACCCGGCGGGCCTGCGGCGCCGCTGCGACGATCCAGTCGATGATCCGCGGATCCTGCCGGGCCGCGTGCACGCCGTAGCCGCCAGGCAGCACCAGGGTGTCGACGGGTTCAGTGGGTTCACTCGGGTCGGGCAGTTCGACGGCGCCGAAGGTCAACCCGGTCGCGGTGGTCACCGGCTGCGCGTCAAGCGACGCCACCACCGGCTGGTAGGCCTGCTTGCCCTGAGCTGCCAGCACCAATGATGCGGAGGTGAACACCTCGAACGGCCCGACCAGGTCCAGCGCCTGCACGCCCGGGAAGCCGACTATCAGGACTTTTCGTGCCATAGGGCTAAGTGTTGGCGACAAGACGCCATGTCGTCTACGCCATGCACCCCACAAATCAGGACATCAGCGGGTAGCAGGCCTTAACCCGGTCGATCCACCACTGCCGGCGCCGCGGCTCCGCGGCCAGCGCCTGCAGCCGCGCCGGCTCCGGACTCGCGGGCTCGACCGGCAGATAGCCGTCGACGGGCGCGACGGGCTCGGCGACGTCCTCGACGAACAGCCTGCCGGTGCCCAGCCCGCAGGCATGATGCAGTGTCCGGCAGGGCCGCGGCGGCGGCCAGGCCAACGCCGATCCCGACCGCCGAATCCAGCGCGCTGGAGATCACGACCGGGATGTCGATCTGCTCGGCGATCTTCAGGAGGGCCGAAATACCGCCCAGCGGTGCCACTTTCAGCACGGCAATGTCGGCGGCGCCGGCGCGGACCACGGCCAGCGGATCGCCGGCCTTACGAATGCTCTCGTCGGCGGCGATCGGGACGTCTGGCATGTCCGGGTGGCGGCGCAGTTCGGCGAGCTCGTCGACGGTGCCGCAGGGCTGCTCGAGATATTCGAGCGGACCGCTCGCGGTCAGTGCGGAGGCGGCCTCGACGGCCTGCGCGACGGTCCAGGCGCCGTTGGCGTCGACCCGCACGATGGGAACCAGGGCGCGGACGGCGTCGACGCGGGCGACGTCGTCGGCCAGCGTCTGACCGGGTTCAGCGACCTTCACCTTCGCGGTGCCCGCGCCGGGAAAGCGGGCGAGGATTTCGGGCACCTGCGCGGCGGGGACGGCCGGGACGGTGGCGTTGATGGCGATGCGGTCGCGTCGCGGCGACGGCGCCGGCCGGTAGGCCGAGTCGAGGGCGGCGGCCAGCCAGTGCGCCGCCTCGGGGTGGTCGTATTCGGTGAAGGCGCCGAATTCGCCCCAGCCGGCGGGACCGTCGACCAGCGCCAGCTCCCGGGTGGTGATGCCGCGGAAGCGGACCCGCATCGGCAGCGCCACCACATGCAGGCGGTCCAGAACGTCGTCAAGCGTAGGAGTCACTGCGCGTGGACCTGGCGGCCCGCCAGATACGTCGCGCGCACATCCAGGTCGGCGATCTGCTCGGGCGGCACGGTCCGGGGATCGGCCGACAGCACCACCATGTCGGCGTACTTGCCGACCTCCAGCGAGCCGATGATGTCGTCGGTAAACAGCTGCCAGGCCGCGTCGATGGTCTGCGCCCGGATCGCCTGCTCGACCGTCAGCCGCTCTTCGGGTGCGAGCACCCGCCCGCTCGGCGCGGTGCGGGTCACGGCCACGCTGATGTTGCGCAGCGGTTCCTCCGGCGTCACCGGCGGATCGTTGTGCAGCGAGATGCGCATGCCGGTTGCCACCGCGGATCCGGCTGGCATCCAACGGGATCCGCGCTCCGGCCCGAACAGACCGTCGACGATGATGTCACCCCAGTAGTGGATTTGGTCGACGAAGATGCTGCAGGTGACGCCGAGGGCGGCGGCGCGGCGGAGTTGGTCGTCCCGGATAGCGCCAACGTGCTCGAGCCGCAACCGGTGGTCGTCGCGCGGATTGCGGCGCAACGCCTCTTGGTACACGTCGAGGATGGTGTCGATGCCGGCGTCACCCTGCGCGTGGCAGGCCATCGGCCAGCCCAGCGGGAAGTAGGCCCCGACGATCTCGGTCAGCTGTTCGGCGGTGTAGTTGGCATGGCCGCAGGAACCGGGCGTCACGCCGATGGTGCGGGTAGCGGCGGTGTCCAAATACGGAAAGGACAGCGCGATGTTCCCGATCCACGGTGAGCCGTCGACCCAGATCTTGATGCCGACCTGGCGCACCATGTCGTCGCCCTGCCCGGGTGTGGCGGTGGTCGACATCTGCGGGTTGGACATCTCGTAGGTCCGCAATCGGACCGTGAGTTGCCCGCGCAGGCCGTCGATCAGCGGCCGAAGCGCGGATCGAACGCCATCTCCGAGCAGGTGGTCAGCCCGGCCCGGTTGAGCCGGGCGCACTCGGCGAGCAGCATCGCCGGGTAGTCGGAGGGATTAATCGCACCCCGTAGCAGCGGAAACACCGCACCGGCTTCCTCGGCGGTGCCGTCGAGGTCGCCGTGCGCGTCACGGCCGAACTTGGCGCCCTTGGGGTCGACGGCGTCCCGGTTGAGGCCGGCGTGCTGGGCGGCACAGGAGTTGAAGAAAGCCTTATGCCCGGAGTTGTGAATGATCACCAGCGGACTGTCGGGTGCGGTCTCGTCCAGCCAGGTCAGCGTGGGCTCCGGCAGGCCGGGCTGCAGCAGCGGGTCCCAGCCGATGAGGTAGGCGCCGTCGGATCCGCGCCGAGCCACCTCGCGGCGAACGGCGGCCACGACGTCGTCGGCGTCGCCCAGCGTAACCGGCCGGATGTCGACGAGGCGATCCGATAGCGCGATCGCCTCCATCAACGGATGGCCGTGCGCCTCAACGAATCCCGGCATGACGCACCCGCCGCCGACGTCGACGGTTTGGGTGTTGGGTCCGATGAAACCGGCGACGTCCGACCGATCGCCGACGGCAACGATCCGCCCGTCTGCAACCGCGAGCGCCTCGGCGGTGGGCCGGGCGTCGTCGACGGTCAGCACGGTTCCGGTGATGACGACATCTGCATCGGCCATGAGCAGAAATCCTAGTGAGCCGCCGGGCGCCGACAGGGTGCGAAAGACCCGAATTGCAACACGTTCTAGTCTGGCAACATGAGTGACGAGCTGCTGCGCAACCCGACCCATAACGGACACTTGTTCGTGGGCGCGCTCAAGCGCCACAAGAACAGGCCGGTGCTGTTCCTCGGCGACACCACGCTGACCGGCGGTCAGCTTGCCGAACGTGTCAGCCAGTACATTCAGGCGTTCGAGGCGCTGGGCGCCGGCACCGGCGTCACGGTCGGCCTGCTGTCGCTCAACCGCCCCGAGGTCCTGATGATCCTCGGCGCCAGCCAGACCCAGGGCTATCGCCGCACTGCCCTGCACCCGCTCGGCTCGTTGGACGACCACGCCTACGTGCTCTCCGACGCCGGTGCCAGCTCGCTGATCATCGACCCCAATCCGATGTTCGTCGAGCGGGCGCTGGGCCTGCTGGAAAAGGTGGACTCGCTCAAGCAGATCCTGACGATCGGCCCGGTGCCCGAAGGACTCAAGGATCTGAAAGGGCAAGTGGTTGACCTGTCCGCCGAGGCGGCCAAGTACTCCCCGAAGCCACTGGTGGTGGCGGATCTGCCGCCGGACCACATCGGCGGCCTGACCTACACCGGCGGTACGACCGGTAAGCCCAAGGGCGTGATCGGCACCAGCGGGAACATCGCCACCATGACGACAGATCCAGCTCGCCGAATGGGAGTGGCCGGAGAACCCGCGGTTCTTGATGTGCACGCCGCTGTCGCACGCCGGTGCGGCGTTCTTCACCCCCACCGTGGTCAAGGGCGGATCGATGGTCGTACTCGGCAAGTTCGATCCGGCCGAGGTTCTGAAAACCATTGAAGAGCAACGTATTACGGCTACCATGCTGGTGCCGTCGATGCTATACGCGCTGATGGATCACCCCGATTCGCACACCCGCGACCTGTCGTCGCTGGAGACCGTCTACTACGGCGCATCGGCCATGAACCCGGTGCGACTGGCCGAGGCGATTCGGCGGTTCGGCCCGATCTTCGCCCAGTACTACGGGCAATCCGAGGCGCCGATGGCGATCACCTACCTGGCCAAGGCCGACCACGACGAGAAGCGGCTGACCTCCTGCGGGCGACCGACACTGTTCGCCCGGGTGGCGCTGCTCGGTGAGGATGGCAAGCCCGTGCCGCAGGGCGAGCCGGGCGAAATCTGTGTCAGTGGACCGCTTTTGGCCGGCGGCTACTGGAATCTGCCGGAGGCGACGGCCGAGACGTTCAAGGACGGCTGGCTGCACACCGGCGACATGGCCCGCGAGGACGAGGACGGCTTCTACTACATCGTCGACCGGGTCAAGGACATGATCGTCACCGGCGGCTTCAACGTGTTCCCCCGCGAGGTCGAGGACGTCATCGCCGAGCATCCGGCGATCGCGCAGGTGTGCGTGGTCGGTGCACCGGACGAGAAGTGGGGCGAGGCCGTCACCGCCGTGGTGGTGCTGCGTGCCGACGCGGCGACCGACGACGCCGCGATCGAGGCGATGACCGCCGAAATCCAGGCGGCGGTAAAGGATCGCAAGGGCTCGGTGCAGTCACCCAAGCGGGTGGTGGTCGTCGACGCGTTGCCGCTGACCGGGCTGGGCAAGCCGGACAAGAAGGCCGTCCGCGCGCAGTTCTGGGAAGGCGCCGGCCGCGCCGTCGGGTAGTAGCTCGCGACTGTGCGGCTGGCTTCACACTCGCGGTCGAGTGTGCGGCTGGCCGCACACTCGGCCTTACTGCCAGGGGCCGATGCCGCCGATCTTGTCGATGCGGATGTGCGTGACGAACCCGGGCGGCGCGCCCTCGGGCGGGAACGTGGTCGGGTCGGCCAGCGCCTGCGCCAGCGTCTTGAGCAGCTCCGGCGCGCCGCCCTCCTCGATCCACGCGGTCCCCTCGATCGCCAGATACGGCCGCATGGCTTTGCCGGGATCCTGCGTCGACACGATCGTCACGCCGACGCGCGGATCGCGGCGGATGTTGCGGACCTTCTTGTGCTCGCCCAGATGTGCGCTCACCAGTTCGTCGCCGTCGGGCGTGGATCGCAGCCCCACCCAGACCACCGTCACTTGAGGACTGCCGTCGGGATTCAGGGTGACCAGGGTGGCGTCGGCGCCGTCGCCGATGAGTTCACGGGCTGCTTCGTTGAGTTTCATGCAGACTTCTACGACCGCATGTGGCGATTCATTCCCCGACGGCGGTTGTAGCCACGCCGGCCACGAGCAAGTCAAGCAGTCGGCCGGTCTGCTCCGGCGAATCGCTGGCCAGGAAGATGCCCAGCAGGCTGGACACCACATCATCGGCACTCACGTCGGAGCGCAGGCTGCCGTCGTCGGCGCCGGCCCGGGGGCCAACCCGCAGCCGCACGGCATCGAGGGGTTCATCGCACAGCGCTGAGTTCGGTTGCGCGAGCAGTCCCCCGCAAGCGGGAGGCGCCCCCAGCAAAAGCCCCCGACACGCGTGTGTGCGGAGGCTTTTGCGTCTGCTCGGCATGCTCAGGTGATCGCGGCGCCGACCAGGTGACCGATCAGGTAGGTGACCGCCAGAGCCAGGCCCCCGCCGATGAAATTGCGCAGTACCGCGCGATGCGTCGGTGCTCCACCCAGCCGGGCCGACACCGCACCGGTGATCACCAGAGCCAGTAACACCGCCGCGACGGTGACCGGGATCCGCAGCGCGATCGGTGCGGCCAGGATCGCGACCAGTGGCAGCAGCGCGCCGATGCTGAACGACAATGCTGACGACAGTGCGGCCTGCCAAGGGCTGGTCAGCTCCGCGGGATCGAACCCGAGCTCAACCTCGGCGTGCGCGACGATCGGGTCATGGTCGGTCAGTTCCTCGGCGACGGTCCATGCGGTGGCCGCCGATAACCCTTTGGCCTCATACAGCGCCGCGAGTTCTGCTAACTCGGCGGTGGGGTCCGCGCGAAGCTCTTGGTGTTCCTGCTGCAGCAGCGCCTGTTCGGTATCGCGCTGCGCGCTGACCGACACGTATTCACCTAACGCCATCGACACCGCGCCGGCGGCTAACCCGGCGATCCCGGCAGTCATGATCGGACCCCGTGCCACGGTCGCCGCGGCGACACCGACGACGATGCCTGCCGTCGACACAATCCCGTCGTTGGCGCCGAGCACCCCGGCGCGTAACCAGTTCAATCTGGCCGAAACCGAACCCAGGTGCGGCTCATGCGGATGCGCGTTGGCGGGCACGAATTCACACATTAAACAACCCAAACCGCCGTCGCCAGGAAACATAGCCTTGCCAAAGCGTTGCCGAAGCTGACGAGTACCGTCGCCTGATATGCCCAGCAACAGACCAGTCCGGCCGCCGTGGTGGCTGAAACCGGCGAACAAGGTCTTCATCCAGATGTCGCGCTTGGGTATGAGTTTCGGTGGTGAGAGCCCGGTCGTGTTGACGGTGCCCGGACGCAAGTCCGGCCGTGAGCGGTCGACGCCGGTCACCCCGATGACCGTCGACGGTCGGGAGTACGTCGTCGCCGGATTTCCCGGCGCCGACTGGGTGGCCAACGTGCGCGCCGCCGGACAGGCCACACTGGCCCGCGGCCGAAACGTACGACGGGTGACCATGGTCGAGTTGTCCGCCGACGATGCACGGCCGTTGTTGCGGGCGTTCCCCACCGAGGTGCCCACCGGCGTCGGCTTCATGAAGCGATCCGGACTCGTCACCGAAGGCCGGCCCGAGGAATTCGAGGCGCTGGCCGGCCGTTGCGCGGTGTTCCGGCTGGACTCGCTGTAATCCGATGAGTGACAACCCCTTTCACGCCGAAGACTGGAAACCGGTCGACGGGTTCGGCGAGCTGACCGATATCACGTATCACCGCCACGTCACCGACGCCACCGTACGGGTGGCGTTCAATCGGCCGGAGGTGCGCAACGCGTTTCGGCCGCACACCGTCGACGAGCTCTACCGGGTGCTCGATCACGCCCGGATGTCACCCGACGTCGGGGTGGTGCTGTTGACCGGAAACGGGCCGTCGCCCAAGGACGGGGGTTGGGCGTTCTGCTCCGGCGGGGATCAGCGCATCCGCGGGCGCAGCGGCTACCAGTACGCCGCCGGAGAGACCGCAGACACCGTTGACACCGCGCGCGCCGGAAGGCTGCACATCCTCGAGGTGCAGCGGCTGATCCGGTTCATGCCCAAGGTGGTGATCTGCCTGGTCAACGGCTGGGCGGCGGGCGGCGGGCACAGCCTGCACGTGACCTGCGACCTCACCCTGGCCAGCCGCGAGCACGCCCGGTTCAAGCAGACCGACGCCGACGTCGGCAGCTTCGACGGCGGCTACGGCAGCGCATACCTGGCCCGGCAGGTCGGCCAGAAGTTCGCCCGCGAGATCTTCTTCCTCGGCCGCGACTACACCGCCGAGCAGATGCACGCGATGGGCGCGGTCAACGCCGTCGTCGACCACGCCGAACTGGAGACGGTGGGTGTGCAGTGGGCGGCCGAGATCAACGCGAAATCGCCTCAGGCACAACGGATGCTGAAGTACGCGTTCAACCTGCTCGACGACGGGCTGGTGGGCCAGCAGCTGTTCGCCGGTGAGGCCACCCGGCTGGCCTACATGACCGACGAGGCCGTCGAGGGCCGCGACGCTTTCCTGGAGAAGCGGCCGCCCGACTGGAGCAGGTTCCCGCGCTACTTCTAGCTGCAGCGGCGCCCCCTAGACTCGCGACCTGTGAGCAAAAACCCGCTGCAATGGTTGACCGACCATTTCGTCCTGGCCACCATGCGCCCACCCTTCACGGCGCGACTCGCTCCGTACCGCCCGGCCGCCAAATCCGTCGACCTGGACGGCAAGCGGATCCTGCTCACCGGCGCGTCGTCGGGGATCGGCGAGAGCGCCGCCGAGGAGTTCGCCCGCCGCGGCGCCACCGTGGTGGTCGTTGCCCGTCGCAAGGACCTGCTGGACGCACTGGTGGGCCGGATCGAAGACCGCGGCGGCACCGCGATCGCGATCCCCTGCGATCTGTCCGACATGGACGCCGTCGACGCGCTGGCCGCCGAGGTCGAGGGGCGTCTTGGCGGGGTGGACATTTTGATCAACAACGCCGGTCGCTCGATCCGCCGGCCGTTGGTCGAGTCGCTGGAACGCTGGCACGACGTCGAGCGGACGATGACGCTCAACTACTACTCGCCGCTGCGCCTGATCCGCGCGGTCGCGCCCGGAATGCTGCAGCGCGGCGACGGGCACATCATCAACGTCGCGACCTGGGGAGTCTTCAGCGAGGCCTCACCGCTGTTCGCGGTGTACAACGCGACGAAGGCCGCGCTGTCCGCGGTCAGCCGGGTCATCGAAACCGAATGGGGCGCAAAGGGTGTGCACTCGACCACGCTGTATTACCCGCTGGTGGCCACCCCGATGATCGCTCCGACGAAGGAATACCAGGGGTTGCCGGCGTTGACATCACAGGAGGCGGCCGGCTGGATGATCACCGCCGCGCGCACCCGGCCAGTCCGGATCGCGCCGCGGATGGCCGTCTTCGCTCGGGCGATGGACATCGTGGGTCCCGGCTTTGCGACCAAGATGATCAGGCGCCAGCGGCTTCAGCCCAACGGCTGACCCGGCCGTGATAGACACGAAGGCATGGAAATTCTGGCCAGCCGGATGCTGTTCCGGCCGGCGGACTACCAGCGATCGCTGGGCTTTTACCGCGACCAGATCGGTTTGGCGATCTTCCGCGACTACGGCGCAGGCACGGTGTTCTACGCCGGCCAGTCGCTGATAGAGCTGGCCGGCCACGGCGCGCCGGACCACCCCGCCGGGCCATTCCCCGGCGCGCTGTGGCTGCAAGTACGCGACCTCGCAGCGACACAGGCGGAGCTGGAGAGCAGAGGCGTGTCCATCGCCCGCGAGGCGCGCCGCGAACCTTGGGGTCTGCACGAAATGCATGTCATCGATCCCGACGGCGTAATCCTGATCTTCGTCCAGATTCCGCCCGAGCACCCACTGCGCCGCGACACGCGGGGCGAAAGCCGCCGATCCGAAGGTTAACTTAAGGCGAACATCCGACGGCGAGTGAAATATACCTGGGATTCACATCCCCGTTCTTTCGACAACCGCGCCCAGATGCCCGCAGAATTAGCGCCGTGAACCTTCAGCTGTTCCTCTTGATCATCGTCGTGATCACCGCCCTCGCATTCGATTACACGAACGGGTTTCACGACACCGCAAATGCCATGGCCACCTCCATCGCTAGCGGCGCACTCAAGCCGAAAGCTGCGGTATCGCTGTCGGCAGTGCTGAACCTCGCCGGAGCGTTCCTGTCCACCGCTGTCGCCGGGACAATCGCCAAGGATTTGGTGAACGGTCACCTGGTGACCTTGCAACTGGTCTTCGCCGGTCTGGTCGGCGGGATCGTCTGGAACCTGATGACCTGGCTGCTGGGTATCCCGTCGAGCTCCTCGCATGCCCTGGTCGGCGGCATCGTCGGTGCGATGATCGCCGCGGTCGGCGGGCACGGGGTGATCTGGACCGGTGTGGTGTCGCGCGTACTGATCCCGGCCCTGGTGTCGGTGGTGTTGGCCGGGCTGGTCGGTGCGGTCGGCACCTGGCTGGTCTACCGGCTCGACCGCGGCGTCCCGGAGGAGCGCAGCGAGGCCGCTTTCCGCCGCGGCCAGATCTTCTCGGCGTCGCTGGTCTCGCTGGCGCACGGTACCAACGACGCGCAGAAGACGATGGGCGTGATCTTCCTGGCGCTGATCTCTTACGGCGCGGTCAGCCGGACAGCCGCCCTGCCCCCCTTCTGGGTCATCGTGGCCTGCGCCTGCGCGATGGCACTGGGCACCTACACCGGCGGCTGGCGGATCATCCGCACCATGGGCAAGGGACTCGTCGAGATCAGCTCGCCGCAAGGCATGGCCGCCGAATCGTCTTCGGCAGTCATCATTCTGCTGTCCGCTCACTTCGGGTACGCGCTGTCGACCACTCAGGTGGTAACCGGATCCGTGCTCGGCAGTGGCGTTGGCAAACCTGGAGCAGAGGTGCGCTGGGGGGTCGCCGGCCGGATGGCCGTCGCCTGGCTGATCACGCTGCCCGCCGCCGGTGCCGTCGGTGCCATCACCTACTGGGTGGTCCACTCGATCGGTGGCTTCGCCGGCTCGATCGTCGGCTTCGCTCTGCTGGTGGCGACGGCCGCTGCCATCTACCTGCGGTCGCGCAGAGACGAAGGTCGACCACAGCAACGTCAACGCCGAGTGGAAGGGTGACCTGACCACCGGGCTCGACGAGGACGGCCAACCGACGGCCGCCGGCGGCGTGGGAGTCCCCGGCGGGAACGGAGAGGCTACCGACGCCGCTCCCGGCACCGCCCCGGCAAAGAAAGCAGGCATGTCATGAGCACGTGGTTCAACTACGAGGCTTCGTTGAAGATCCTGATCTTCGGTTTGCTGCTCGGTAGCGGGCTGCCTGCGCTGTTCGCACTCGCGGTGCGGGCGGGCGCCGTGGGCGCCGGCGTCGCGGGCACCGATGGCGACTGCCGTGGGGCACAAGAATCCGGCGCTGACCGCGCTCAGCTGGCTCATATACGCGTTGGCGCTGGTCGCGGTCGTGATCGGCGTGTTGTACATCGCCCGCGATTTCATCGGGGCGCACACTGGCATGTATATCCTTGGAGCCAAGCCCGCATAAAAGCTTAAATCATTCACGGTTCAGGCTTAACCAGGCCTGTGCGGGGGAAGTTGAGGCAGTGTGAACCGATTCTTGACCTCAGTAATCGATTGGCTCCGTGCGGGATATCCCGAGGGCATCCCACCCACTGACTACTTTCCGGTGCTCGCCCTGCTGACGCGTCGGCTGTCCAACGACGATGTCAAGGTGGTGGCCCGCGAGGTGATGCAGAACGACGGCATCGATGACGTCGACATCGGTGTGCTGATCACCCAGATCACCGACCAGCTGCCGTCCCCGGCAGACATCGAGCGGGTGCGGGCCCGGCTGGCCACGAAGGGTTGGCCGTTGGACGATGCCCGTGACGACGAGGAGACCGGATAGCAGTCCTGCGCGCATTCGCCGTGGCGCAGGGCTCCTCGGCGCGTCCGCTGCTCGCGGCCCTCGAACAGGTTCTCAACGGCCGCGCGTCCGCAATGCTCCCGGTGCCCGCCGGCGCCGATCACGGCTCCACGATGTCGGCGCTGCGGGTGGGCGAAGAAATCGACGACGACATCGCTCTGGTGGTGACGACGTCGGGGACCACCGGCCCGCCCAAAGGTGCGCTGCTCACCGCCGCAGCCCTGTCCGCCAGCGCCGCAGCCACCCATGACCGTCTGGGCGGTCCGGGCCGATGGCTGCTGGCCTTGCCGCCGTATCACATCGCCGGTGTCCAGGTGCTGGTGCGCAGCCTTCTGGCCGACACCGTTCCGGTCGAGCTGGATGTCTCGACCGGTTTCGATATCGGCGAATTGCCTTCTGCCATAAAGCAACTCGGATGCGGTCGCCGCTACACGGCGCTGGTAGCCACGCAGCTGGCCAAGGCGCTGGCCGATCCGGCGGCTGCCGCGGCGCTGGCCGAGTTGGATGCCGTGCTGATTGGCGGCGGGCCGGCCCCACGGCCGATCCTCGACGCCGCCGCGAGCGCCGGCATCACGGTGGTCCGCACCTATGGGATGAGCGAAACCGCCGGCGGCTGCGTGTACGACGGTGTGCCGCTCGACGGGGTGCGGCTGCGCGTGGAGTCGGACGGCCGGATAGTGATCGGCGGCCGGACACTGGCCCAGGGCTATCGCAACCCGCCCGATCCCGACCCGTTCGCCGAGCCGGGCTGGTTTCGCACCGATGATATTGGCGCTGTTGACGATTCGGGCGTACTCAGTATGTTGGGCCGGGCCGACGAGGCGATCAGCACCGGCGGGTTGACGGTGCTACCCGGGCCCGTGGAGGCCGCGCTGCAGACGCACCCCGCGGTGGCCGACTGCGCGGTGTTCGGGCTCGGCGACGAGCGGCTGGGGCAGCGGGTGGTCGCTGCCGTCGTGGTGGCCGATGGTCATTCCCCGCCCTCGCTCGAGGCGCTGCGGGCACACGTCATGCACACGCTGGACCGCACGGCCGCACCCCGCGAGCTGCATATCGTCGATACGCTGCCGATGCGCGGCATCGGCAAGGTGGACCGGCAGGAACTGGCACGTGTCGCCGGAAGGCGTTTGGCCTAGCAGACTTTCAGCTCGCCGTAACTGGACGCCCGTGTCAACTCAAGTATGTGTTACTACCAGATGACATAATGCGTGAATGCACCGCCACATCATCGTCAGCGGTGACGATGCGCTGGCAATGACGATCATCGAGGAGCTGAAAAACGCCGGCGTGACCGTTGCCCGGCTGGCCAACATCGACGTCTCCGAGGCCGGGGTTGCTCGCGAGCTCGCCCTCGCCGACGTCGGCCATGCGCTGGCTGTCGTGTGCGCCGGGGATGACGACGCGACAAATCTCGAAATCGCGCTGTTGGCAAGGAGAGCCAACCCGACCGCGCGGGTCGTAGCGCGGATCGCCAACGACGTGCTGCGCGAAGCGATAGCCGACGACAACGGGCCCGGCGCGATCTTCAACGTCGCCGAACTCGCGGCGCCGTCGGTGGTCGAGGCATGTCTGGAACACACCACACACGAGTTCGAGGCCGCGGGCATCAAATTCGTCGTCGCGGGCCGCGACGCGTATCGCGACGCCACGTTGCGCGAACTGTACGGCGATTTGGCGCCGGTGGCGGTGATTCACGGCGACAACTCCCCCACCCCCGGCGAGATGGATATCTGCCCGAGCCGCGATCAGCAAGTGCACGCCGGTGATTGGACGATGATGGTCGGCACCGCCGACGAATTAGCCGCCCAGAACATCAGGGTCCGACGCCTGACGCGCACGCGATTGCGCCAGCCACGACTGCGGAAGGCGATCGACTCCGTCCGCGCCCTGGTCGCCGATTTCAACCCGGCGTTTTATCCCGTCGTGGCGGGCACGCTGCTGCTGCTGGCGTGCTCCACAGTGTTGTTGCGTTTCGGCTACGAAGCCCCGCCGCGGATGGGTTGGGTCGACGCGATCTACTTCACCATCGAGACGATGACCACGACCGGCTACGGCGACTTCAGCTTTGTTCACCAACCCACCTGGCTGCGAGTGTTCGCAACCTTGTTGATGTTCAGCGGGGTGACCACCACCGCTTTGCTGGTCTCGTTCGTCGCCGACGTGCTGCTGTCGCGCCGCTTCGTCATGGGAGTTGCCCGCCCGCGGGTGCGCCATCTGAACAACCACATTGTCGTCGTCGGGTTGAGCGCACTCGGCATGCGCGTGGTCAGCGATCTGACTGCCGCCGGCTACGAGGTGGCGGTGATCGAACGAGACGAGGAGAACAGTTTCTTGTCGGTCGCACGGGACCTCGACGTGCCGGTGATCTTCGGCGACGCCACCTTGGGCCAGACGCTGCGATCAGCGCGGGTGGATCGCGCTCGCGCGGTCGCGGTGCTGACGCGCGACGATATGATCAACATCGAGACCGGGATCGTGCTGACGGAAATGCTGGGAACCGAGGTCCGGCCCGGGCTCAACTGGACCGATGTCCCGCTGGTGCTGCGCGTCTATGACCGCACGCTGGGCTTCGCGGTGGCGCAGCGGTTCGGCTTTGAGAACGTGCGTTCCACCGTCGAGTTGGCCGTGCCGTGGTTCATCGGCGCCGCGGTCGGTCTGCAGGTGCTGGGCACCTTCTCGGTAGGGCAACGCTCATTTGTGGTCGGCGGAATGCAGGTGGCGCGCGGCAGCGAACTCGACGGCCTGCGCATGTTCGAACTGTCCACCCAAACCCGGGTCATCGCCATCACCCGGCCCAACTCACTGGTCAAGCTGCACCCGCGCCGCGACGCCCGACTGCACGCCGACGACACCGTCTACCTCGTCGGGCCCTACCGCGAACTGCTCGACACGCTGCGCAAGGGACGTCCACCCCAGCAACCCCCGGCCGACACAGCTGCCCAGCAAGGCTAGGCGGTCGTGAGGATCGCTCGCCGGGACGCAATCGCGGCTGCGATCGGGCTGATCCTGGTTGCCGCCGCGTTCGTATTGCCTCGCCTGCGCTGGGGCATCAGGTCGCGTCTGCATGGCGCGCCGGACCGGTTCGGCTGGCACGCCGGCGCTGCGCCGATCTTCGGCTGGTTCGACGCCCACGTCGGCTGGGGCACCGGACCGGCGATTCTGCTCGGACTGGCCGCGGTGGTGTGGGGACCCGTTGCGGCACAGCGGCTTTCGTGGCGAGTACTGCCGCTGGTCGCGTGGGCCACGTCCTGCGTGTGGGCGTTCTCACTGGCGATGATCGACGGCTGGCAACGCGGCTTCGCCGGCCGGTTGACCGACAAGGATGAGTATCTGCCGCAGGTGCCGGGCATCACCGACATCCCGCAGACGCTGCGGACGTTCTCCGGCCGGATCTTGGATTTTCAGCCGAACTCGTGGATCACCCACGTCTCCGGCCACCCGCCGGGGGCGCTGCTGACGTTCGTGTGGCTGGATCGCATCGGGCTGGGCGGCGGTGCGTGGGCCGGGCTGCTGTGCTTGCTGGTCGGGTCGAGCGCGGCCGCCGCAATCCTGATCACGCTGCGGGTGCTGGCCGACGAGCAGACCGCACGCCGCGCCGCGCCGTTCGTGGCGGTCGCACCCACGGCGATCTGGATCGCGGTCTCCGCCGACGGGTACTTCGCCGGGGTCGCCGCCTGGGGCATCGCACTGCTGGCACTGGCGGTGCGCGGCGGGGTTCGGTTCCCTGCTCTGGTCGCGTCCGGGGCAGGATTGCTACTCGGCTGGGCGGTGTTCCTCAGCTACGGGCTGACGTTGCTGGCGTTTCCGGCGTTGGCGGTGCTGGTGTGCGCGACCGACTGGCGATCGGCGCTGCGGGCACTGGGTCCGGCGGTTCTGACGGCAGCCGCGGTGGCGGTGGCGTTCGCCGCGACCGGCTTCTGCTGGTTCGACGGCTATACCCTTGTGCAGCAGCGCTATTGGCAGGGCATTGCCCATGATCGGCCGTTCCAGTACTGGAGTTGGGCCAACCTGGCGGCGGTGGTGTGCGCGATCGGGCTGGGCAGCGTCGCCGGGATCGGCCGGCTCTTCGACCGCGCCGCGATCCGGCGCCGGTCGGGCCTGCACCTGCTGATGCTGTCGATGGTGGTTGCCATCGCGTGCGCGGACTTGAGCATGCTGAGCAAGGCCGAGACCGAACGGATCTGGCTGCCGTTCACCGTCTGGCTGACCGCCGCGCCCGCGCTGCTGCCGCCGCGATCTCAGCGAATGTGGCTGAGCGTCAACGTCGTCGGGGCCCTATTGTTGAACAGTCTGATCTTCACGCACTGGTAGCGGATATGGACGGCCAAGAACATCACTCGGGGCAGCCGGAACTGTCCCGCCGACTCGGCACCGGCGACGCGGTGGTGATCGGGTTGGGATCGATGATGGGCGCCGGGGTGTTCGCCGCGTTCGGCCCCGCCGCTCGCGCCGCCGGGGTGGGGCTGTTGGTCGGGTTGGCGATCGCCGCGGCGGTCGCGTACTGCAACGCCACCGCCTCGGCCCAGCTGGCCGCGGTTTACCCGACGTCGGGCGGTACCTACATCTACGGGCGCGAACAGCTCGGCCCGTGGTGGGGCTTCGCCGCGGGGTGGGGATTTGTCGTCGGCAAGACCGCGTCGTGCGCGGCGATGGCGCTGACCATCGGCACGTATGCGCTGCCGGGCCCGTGGTGGGCGCAGCGCCTGGTCGCCTTCGCCGCAGTGATCGGGCTGACCGCGCTGAATTACCGCGGTGTCACCAAGACCGCGGCGTTGGCTCGAATCTTGGTGGCGTGCACGCTTGTTGCCCTTGCCGTCGTGGTCATTGCGATCGCGGTCGCCGGCGTACAGCCGTCGAATCTGACCGCCGCGGGCGCTTGGTCGTCGGTCACCGTTTACGGGGTTCTGCAATCGGCCGGGCTGTTGTTTTTCGCGTTCGCGGGTTATGCGCGGATCGCGACGATGGGCGAAGAGGTCCGCGACCCGGCCCGCGCCATACCGCGAGCGATCATCGTCGCATTTGGGATCACGGTGGTGGTCTATCTGATCGTCGGAGTCTCGGTGCTGCTGGCCGCGGGACCCGATCGGCTGGCGCGGTCTGCCGCTCCGCTGGCAGAGGCGCTGCGCGCGGCCGGGGCCACACCGCTGCTGCCGGTGGTGGCGGTCGGCGCGACGCTGGCCAGCCTCGGTGCGCTGCTGGCGCTGATCGCCGGAATCGGGCGCACGACTCTCGCGATGGCCCGTCACGGGGATCTGCCCGGCTGGCTGGCCGCCGTCCATCCACGCCACCAGGTCCCGCATCACGCCGAGGTCGCCCTCGCGGTTGTGGTGTGCATCCTTGCGGCCACCGTCGATCTGCGCGGCGTGATCGGCTTCTCGTCGTTCGGAGTGCTGATCTACTACGCGATCGCCAACGCGTCCGCCTACACGCAGCCAGCCACGCAGAGACGCTGGCCGCGCGTGCTGAACGTGTGCGGTGTCGTCGGCTGCCTGCTGCTGGTGGCCACCTTGCCGTGGCTGTCGGTGGTGGTCGGGCTTGGGGTCTTCGCGATCGGCCTGACCGGACGCGCGATCGCGCGGCGATCGTTCACAGACCCGCGGCCCGGGTGACTTGGGCGAACCGGCTGCCCGGACAGACCTCACGTACCGCGACCACGTCGTCGGCGACGTCGAAGTCGGCCAGCTCGTCGAGATGAACTACATCAACACCGTTGCCGCGCAATGCTTTCAGCGTGAGCACTCCGGTGTCCGGCTGCGACATCGGAACGTCGCGCAGACACTCCGCGAGTGCTGGGCTCTGCACGCCGAGCGCCCACCAGCCTCCGTCGCGGGCCAACCCGAGAACGGCCGAAGATTCGGCCAGGCGGCGCGCACAGTCAGCCGAGCAGCTCGGCGGTCACCTGCGGGGTGTCCATCCCGATCTGAAGCACCGGGTGCCCATCGACGGCCGCGGCGTCGGTGTGCGCATTGGCCAGCCGGTCGCCGAAGTCGTTGCCACGCTGGCCGATCACCGCGAACGACGCCAGCCGCCGCCGGATTTCGGCGGCATCGACGGCTGCGCCAAGCTCACCGGTTAACGCCACGACCCGGCCGGCGACCGGGGTGGCCGCTACCGCATCGAGGGTGTCCAGCAGCGCGGCGGCGGCGATCTCGGCGGCCACCTGGTCGCCGACCGTCGCGGCCAGCCGGGTCTTCGCTCTGCCGGGCACCGGGGCTTTGGCCACCACTAGCAGCGTCACCGGCACGACGGTCATGTGCGCCGCTCCTCCCCGTCGCCTCGCTCCGCATCGTCGCCGTCGCGGCTCATGCGCGCCGCTCCTCCCCGTCGCCTCGCTCCGCATCGTCGCCGTCGCGGCTCATGCGCGCCGCTCCTCCCCGTCGCCTCGCTCCGCATCGTCGCCGTCGCGGCTCATGTGCGCCGCTCCTCCCCGTCGCCTCGCTCCGCATCGTCGCCGTCGCGGCTCAAGAAATCACCTTCCAGAAGTCCAGGATCGCGGTCACGCTGCCGCGCAGCGAACCGCTCACCTTGGACTTACCCCCGACGCGAGGCCCGTATGCGACGTCGTGCTCGACCACCCACCAGCCGGCCGCCGCCGCGCGCACCAGCAGCTCCAGCGGATATCCCGAGCGGCGGTCACTGACACCCAGGCCCAGCAGGGCGTCCCGACGGAAGACCCGCATCGGCGCGATGTCGTGCACCGGAAGGCCGTGTCGGGTGCGCAACCGCCAGCTCATCATCACCGTGCCCAGCCGCGCCACCCACGGCCAGCGCAGTCCGGGCACTGGGCGGCGCCTGCCGATCGCCAGGTCGGCGCCGTGCTCCAGCTCGGCGACCAGCCGGGGCAGATCGGCGGGGTCCAGCGACCCGTCCGCGTCGATCACCGCCACGATCGGCGTCATCGCCGCCACCACCCCGGCATGTACGGCCGAGCCGTAGCCCGGCTTCGGCTCGGCGACCACCGTGGCGCCGAGGCGGCGGGCCACGTCGGCGGTGTCATCGGTGCTGTTGTTGTCCACCACCAGCGGCCGGTAGCCCGCGGGCATGGCCGCCAGCACGAACGGCAGCGACTCGGCCTCGTTCAGACACGGCAGCACCACCGTCACCAAATCGTCGGCCATGCCGGCGTCAAACTATTGCGGCCGGAAGTTCATGGCGACGCCGTTCATGCAGTAACGGAGGCCGGTCGGCGCGGGGCCGTCATCAAAGACATGGCCGAGGTGCCCGCCGCAGCGACTGCACAGGACCTCGGTGCGCGTCATCCCCAGCGAGTCGTCTTCACGCGTGATGACGGCGTTGCCCAGCGACTTGTAGAAGCTCGGCCAGCCGGTGCCGCTCTCGAACTTGGTGGAAGACGCGAACAGATCCAGTCCACAACCCGCGCAACTGAACACACCGGGGCGGTGTTCGTCATTGAGCGGGCTGCTGTACGGCTGCTCGGTGCCGGCGTTGCGCAGGATCTCATACTGCTGCGGGCTCAGGAGCTGCCGCCACTCGGCGTCGGTGTGGGTGACTGGAAAGGTGGCGTCCGGTGAGCTGTGGGCTCGCGGACTGTGTGATGAAATGCCCCAGGCGAGCAGGCCAGCGCTGAGCAACGAGCCGCCGAGCAGCAACTGGCGACGTGTCACGATGGGCCGCGGCGGGGCTGAGTCAGTCATCTTTGAATGGTACGCCGCTGTTTAGCCGCGCAGCGGGGCGAACGCGAAGTCGCGCAATCCTTCCCGCGGCCTGACCGCCGCATGGAAACCCAACAACGCGGCGGTGTCATCAGTGCTGCGGCGCCCGAACTTGTCAGACCGCGGGTGCAGGGTAGCCGTAAGCACGATGAAAGGGGACGTTTGCGATGTGCTGGATATGTGATCACCCCGGCAGCACGATAGACGAATACCTCGAGCTGTTGCGCGGAAAGATGCTTAGACGCGGTTGGACCGTGCAGTACGTCGAAAACGATCGAATGCCGTTTGCCTACACCATCGGTTTGACCCGGCACGACTTGCCCGAGCTGTTGGTGACGGGTGTCTCGCCACGGCAGGCGGTTCGGATCTTCAACGGCGTTGCGCGCAAAACCCTGCGGGATGGGCCGCCAGTGCCGGGTTCGCGGATCACGTTGCCGGTCGCCCCTCCGCTCGAGGTGGTCGAGGTGGAGCATCCCGATGCGCACATGTTCATGGCGATGGCAATTTTTGATGGCGACATCACGGCGCGGCAACTTGTCTGGTCCGATCGATGTGGTCGATGGCCGTGGGCTTCGGACTTCAATGACGGTCGAGGCGGACAGCCCGTGCTGGGTGCGCGTGCTGGATCTGCCTGACCCGGATGGGTGGCGCTACCACACTGGCTTACTACCGATCGGGAGTGTGTATATTAGTGTGTATGGCAAGACTGAATGTCTATGTGCCAGATGAACTGGCTGAACAAGCCCGTTCGCGAGGATTGAACGTATCTGCGCTGACCCAAGCCGCTATCGTCGAGGAGCTCGAGCGCACGTCTCTGTCAGCGTGGTTGGACAGCCTGCCTACCCTGAGTCGCTCGGTAGACCCTGATGCGGTTAAAGCGGCGCTCGATGAGGCGCGCGACGAGTTTGGCCGGTGAGCAGGACGCCCTCACCGGAGGTTGTCGTGCTCGATGCATCGGCGATGGTCGATTTGCTTACCGGCCAGCGAGCTGCCGAGCTGATTCGGCTTCGGTTACAGAGCTCTGCGATTCACGTGCCCGCACATTTCGACGCCGAGGTACTTTCCGCGGTCGGCCGCCTCTGTCGCGCCGGAGAACTGACCGACGGGGACGCGTCTGAACTCGTCGGCACACTCCGACGAGCCCCATTTTCACGCCATCTGCTGGAGAGCTTGCTCGAAGGGGCGTGGTCGCGGCGTAATAGCTATCGTCTGGTGGATGCACTGTATGTGGAACTCGCAGAACAGCTCCGGGCGCCCCTAATGACAACAACTGACAGCCGATTAGCGAAGACCTATCCGCAAGCTCAGCTCCCGCTGTAGCTTTCGCTAACCGCGCAGCGGGGCGAACGCGAAGTCACGCAATCCTTCCCGCGGCTTGACCACCGCCCGGAAACCCAGCACGTCGGCGGCGCGGGCCGGATCGGCGACGATATGGCGCACGTCGCCGCTGCGGTACTGGCCGGTGACAACCGGCAACACTGCGGAATCTCGCGCTTCGCACAGCTGCGTCGCCACGTCCATGATGGAAATCGGCTGTCCGGAGCAGACATTCGCCGCGGTGAACCCGCTGCGGTCGGCGGCCACCGCCGCCACGTTGGCCGCCGCGACGTCGTCGACGTGAACGAAGTCCCGCATCTGGCCGCCATCTTCGAAAATCGTTGGCGGATGGCCCTTTTCGATGGCAGAACGGAAGATCGCGGCGACCCCCGAATACGGCGTGTCGCGCGGCATCTCGGGACCGTAGACGTTGTGATAGCGCAACGCCACCACCGATCCGCCCGTCGACTCCGACCAGGCCAGCGCGTAATGCTCCTGGGCGGCCTTGCTGGCCGCATAGAGGCTGCGCGGCCGCAGCGGCGCGTCCTCGCCGACCAGCTGCCAGGTCAGCTCCTCCCCGCCGGCCGGACAGCGGTGCTCGAAGACACCGGCGTCGAGGTCGGCCCGCCGCCGCGGCAGCGGGTCGACCAGACCGTGCTCGTCGCAGCGGTACCGGCCCTGCCCGTAGACGACCATCGACGACGCCAGCACCAGATGCGTCACCCCGGCGTGAAACATCTGCGCCAGCAGCACCGTGGTGCCGAAATCGTTATGGCTGCCGTAGTCCGGCGCGTCGGCGGCGTTCACGCCTGCACCGACCACCGCGGCCTGGTGGCAGACCAGGTCGACCCCGTCCAGGAGCGGGGCCAGCGCGCCGGCATCGCGGATGTCAACACGCCGACAATCGCGCGGCAGCGCCGCACCGTCGCCGTGCGCGGCGGGCAGCATGGCATCGACGGCGACGACGTCGTGACCCGCGGCCCGCAGCGCCGCGTCGACTCGCGAGCCGATGAAACCGGCCGCGCCGGTCAGCAGCACTCTCACGGCTGGTCGAACGGCAGCTCGATGCCGGTGTGCGACAAGCACTCTGCACAGGTGCGTTCGGCAGGGACCTGGCCAACGGCTTCCTGCACAAGCTTCTTGAACGGCTCGATGTTCTTCTCGAATTCGCCGATGACGTCGTCGAGCCTCACCCCGGCGCCGACGTCGATGCCGGCATCCAAGTCTGTCACCAAAGCGATTGTTGCATAACATATTTCGAGCTCGCGAGCGAGCACCGCCTCCGGATAACCGGTCATGTTGATCAGGGTGAAGCCCGCCGCGGCAAACCACTGACTTTCCGCGCGGGTGGAAAAACGCGGACCCTCGATCACCACCATGGTGCCGCCGTCGACCACGCCGGGCAGCCCGGTGACCGCCGAGCGCAACGTCGGGCAGTACGGATCAGCGAAGGATGCGTGCGCAGCGCCGGAGTCGAAGTAGGTGTCGGCGCGGTGACGGGTGCGGTCCACCAGCTGATCAGGCACCACCACGGCGCCAGGCTCGAGTTCCGGCGTCAGGCTGCCGACCGCGCACGGGGCGAAGACTTGCCGCACCCCCAAGGCGCGCAGCGCCCACATGTTGGCCCGATACGGCACCTTGTGCGCCGGATACTGGTGGTTGACGCCGTGGCGGGGCAGGAACGCGACCTCGTGCTGGCCGACGGTGCCCACCGTGACCGGGGCGCTGGGCTCGCCGAACGGGGTGTCCAGGTTGATGGTGCGGGCGTCCGAGTCGAAGAACGTATAGAACCCGCTGCCGCCGACCACTCCGATCATGTACGCATTATCTTTCAGGCGGCATGCACCGCGTCATGGAACGATTGCAGGGTGGCCAGTATTGCGCAATGGATCGCGGGCGCGCGACCGCGGACACTACCCAACGCCATCGCCCCGGTGATCGCGGGCACGGGCGGCGCCGCCTGGCTGCACGCCGCCAGCTGGTGGAAGGCGCTGCTCGCGCTGGCCGTCGCGGTCGCATTGATCATCGGGGTGAACTTCGCCAACGACTACTCCGACGGCATCCGCGGCACCGACGACGACCGCGCCGGCCCGTTGCGCCTGGTCGGCTCGCGGCTGGCGACGCCGCGGTCGGTGCTGACGGTGGCCGTGGCCAGCCTGAGCATTGCTGCGGCGGCCGGGTTGGCGCTGGCACTGACCAGCGCGCCGTGGCTGATCGGAGTCGGCGCGCTCTGCATCGCCGGAGCCTGGCTATACACCGGCGGCTCAAAGCCGTACGGCTACGCGGGTTTTGGCGAGCTCGCGGTTTTCGTGTTCTTCGGGCTGGTCGCCGTGCTCGGCACGCAGTACACCCAGGCGTTGCGGGTGGACTGGGTCGGTCTGGTGTTGGCGGTGACGACGGGTGCGCTGTCGTCGGCGGTATTGGTGGCCAACAACCTGCGGGATATCCCCACCGACGCACAGTCCGGCAAGATCACGTTGGCGGTGCGGTTGGGCGACACCGGGACTCGCAGGCTCTACCAGGCGCTGCTAGCTGTCGCCGCGGTGTCGACCCTGACGCTTACGGTAGCCACGCCATGGTGTGTGGCCGGGCTGGTGGCCACGCCATTCGCGCTGCGAGCGGCGGCACCGGTGCGAACCGGTCGGGTGGGAGCCGAGCTGATTCCGGTGCTGCGCGACACCGGCCTGGCGCTGCTGGTGTGGTCGATCGCGGTGGCAGCCGCGTTGACGCTGGCGGCCTGAACTACGCGGCCTTCTCCATCAGTTTGATGACCGCCGCACGCAACTGCCCGGTGTAGACGTGCTCGGTGATCAAGCCGATGGACGCTTTGTCGCCGCTTCGCAGGATGCCCAACAAGAGGTGCTCGCAACCGATCTCGTTGTCCTTGTGGGTCAATGCTTCTCGCAGTGCCAGCTCCAAAACCTTCTTGGCGCCATGGCTGAACGAAATATGCCCTCGTGGGCGGCGACGGCGACCCGAACGGGACAATGCGCTGTCGAAAGCGTCGGCCCCAAACGTCCGCGCCACGCTATCGCGAACGGCCCGCAGATCGATACCGATGGCGCTGAGCGCGTCGGCGTCGTCGTCGAACGACTTATCGCCGGTCGAGGTTTCGGCCAGCCGGGCCCGTACAACCTCGGCGGTCAGCCCGTAGCCGGTCAGCACTGCCGAGAGGTCGTCGCCTGCGGTCTGCAGGATTCCGAGAAGCAGGTGCTGCGAACCGGTTTCGCGGTCGCACAGTTCGCGGGCCTCCTCCTGGGCCAGCATGACCGCGACCCGGGCATTGCGGGCGAACCGCTGAAACGGTCTCATCGGTCATCTCCTCCGGTTGTATTTCTGGTGCACCGCCTGCCGACTCACGCCGAGCGCGTTGGCGATCGCCTGCCAACTCCAGCCCTGCTCGCGCGCGTTGGCAACGTGGATCGCCTCCAACCGCTCTTGCAGGCGCTGCAGCGCACGCACCGCGCGCAGCCCGACCGCGGGATCGGCGCTGCCCGCGGCATCCTCGGCGCTGCCCGCGGCATCCGCGGCGGGCCCCAGCGACAGATCGGACAATTCGCTCACGGTGTCAAGATAACTTGACAACCTTCAGCCTGTCAAGGAACGTTGACACGCTCGTCGCAAGCCGTGTGCGGGAAGCGTTTTCAGTCGAATGTCTCAGAAGTGGTGTCCGGCGGTGCCTCGCCGCGCAGTCTGGCCCGCAACTGCTCGCGGTCGCGGCGCCGGCGCTCGCCGGCCACCTCGAGATCCTCGGTGGCCCGCCGACGCAGCGGACCGAACAGCCAGATGCCCAGCGGCATCGCAATGACGAGGGCAAACAACAGGGCGACGGCGATCGGGAACTCGTGCACGCCGAGCAGTCGGCCCGCTGCGTAGATCGCCGCGGTCAGCGCCGCCACCAAGACCAGCCGGGCCGCGACGTAAAACAGGACGCTGACGGCGGCCCGGCCGGCCGAGCTCTGAGCGTTTGGCACAATGCGAGCCTAAGACGCCGCGTATATTCGCCACCAAGGAGGTGTTGAGTGCTGTACCTGCTCCTCGTCCTCATTTTCGGGACGCTGGTCTACGTCGGCTGGCGCGCGGTCCGTTCACAGGTGAACCGGCAGAAGACTCGCGTCATCGGACCCGACGACGATCCGGACTTCCTGTGGCGGCTAGGCCACGGCGATAACAACCCGCGTTAGCTCGCGCTAGATGAAGTGCTCATTTGAGCGGCGCTGATCGCTCGGAAAACCATCCGCGACAACGGCTGCCAGTTCGATCAGCGCTTCCCGTGTTTCCCGCTTCAGCCGATCCAGGTTGATCTCCGCGCCCTCCTCGAGATGAGGATCGAACGGCACCAGGCGCACGGCGCGGCAGCGCCGCGAGAAGTGATCGACCACCTTTTGCATGTCGACCTTGCCCGAGCGGGGCCGCACCGCGTTGATCACTGCGATCGAATTGCGGACCAGATCCTCGTGCCCGTGCGCGTCGAGCCAGTCCAGCGTCGCCGACGCGCTGCGCGCGCCGTCGATCGATCCCGAACTGACCACGATCAAGGCGTCGGCCTTCTCCAGCACCGACGTCATCGCCGAATGCAAAAGACCGGTCCCACAGTCGGTGAGCACCAGGCCGTAGAAGCGCTCCAGGATTTCCAGCGTCTGCGCGTAGTCCTCCGCGCTGAACGCATCGGACATCGCCGGGTCGCTTTCGGAGGCCAGCACCTCCAGCCGGCTCGGGCCCTGTGAGGTGTAGCTGCGCACATCGCTGTAGCGCTCGATGCCCTCGGCGTCGCGCAACAGGTGACGCACGGTGGCCGGGGTCTCCAACGGCACCTTCTGGCTCAGCGTGCCGCGATCGGGGTTGGCGTCCACGGCCACCACTCGGTCTCCGCGAATCGACGCGAAGGTCGCCCCGAGCGTGGCGGTGATGGTGGTTTTGCCGACGCCGCCCTTCAGTGACAGCATCGCGATCCGGTAGCAACCCCGCAGCGGCCTGTTGACCTGCACAACCAGGTCGTTGTACCGCAGGATCCGTGGACTTTCGCCCACGTTGATCAGCTGTCCCGACAAGACATACAGCAACCGACGCCAGCCCTCCGACGGCGGCGGCTTGACCTGGCGCAGCAAGGTGCTGGTGGACAGCTCCGGATACGGCGAGGGGTGCACGGTCGGCCGTTGCCCGGTGTTGGCGGGCGCGCCGGGCGGCTGTCCCCGGTAGTAGCCGCTCCCGGTTTGCGGCGGCGAGTCGACGACCTGTGGAAGGCCTTTGTGCGGCGTGGCCGCCCATGCGCGTGGTTCGACGCGAGTCTCCGGGGGCGGCACGCCCCGGGTGGCGGCCTCGCTGAAGCGCCGCTCGGTGCGGAACCCGGCAAAGGCCTGGGTCGGCGCCTCGGTCACCGGCGGCGGCGGTGGCGGCAACTCGGTGGTCGGATGGTCTTCGCGACCATGCAATCCGCCCGAGTTCGCATTTTGCGTCGGATGGTCAGACACGTGCACATTCCCCTTGTTGCAACACTCGGGTTGCTTGTTGACGAACGGTCCTGTTACCGAACATATCGCAGTGCCGATCGGCACCCCCCTGATCGGCCTAGCCCACTCCAGCATAGGAGTGCAGGCCAACCGTCACCAGGTTGACAAAGAACAGGTTGAACACCATGGCCACGAAACCGACCACGTTGATCCAGGCCGCTTTCCTGTCCCGCCAGCCCGCCGTCGAGCGAGCATGCAGGTAGGCGGCGTAGACCACCCAAGCGATGAACGCGACCGTCTCCTTGGGATCCCAGCCCCAATACCGGCCCCAGGCTTGCTCGGCCCAGATTGCGCCGAAGATCACCCCGAAACCGAACACCGGGAACGCGAAGATCGTGGTTCGGTAGGCGATCCGATCCAGCGTCTGCGCGTCGGGCAAGCGCTGCACCATCCGGGCAAACGCACCCGACGTCTCCGGCTCACCCAGCCGAGAGGTCCGCAGCAGGAACAGGATGCTGGCTACCCCGGCGACGAGGAACACCCCCGAACCCAGGCTGACCACCGACACATGGATGGGCAGCCAGTAGGACTGCAGCGCCGGCATCACCGGAGCGGCGTTGGTGTAGAGCCAGCGCCCGGACACCGTCAGCAAAATCAGCACCGGCAGCAGCAGAAAAACCCACAGCGGACGGTACTGCGGGCGGCGCAACACAATCGCACCCGCGACCAGGCCGCAAAAGCAGGTCAGGTTGATGAACTCGTACATGTTGCCCCAGGGCACCCGCACGGTGGCCAGACCGCGCAGCACGATGCACGCCAGCAACAGGCCGATTCCGGCGTAGACCAGGATCAGCCCGGCCCGACCGACGCGCTCGTCGAACGGGCGCCGGGGGGCGTCCAGCACGACGCCGGGCGTCGCGCTGTCGGCGGCCACCACGCCGGCGCTGACCAACTCGCGGTCGGCTCGCCGACTGCGGGCATAGGCGAGTTCGACGGCCAGCAGCAACAAGGCGACCACCAGCACCACCACCGAGGAAGTGAACGCCCAGTCTGAATTGCGCGCCAAGCCGAGGTCGACGTGCGACGTGTTCATCGGCGCCACTCTCCCCCGCAAGCGGGCGGTACCCCCACACCGCCGGCTACGCCGGCTTTATCGTCGTCGGCGCGGTTCATTCGAGGCTCCTTCCAGCGGTCCCGACGGGCTCGACAGCGGTGACGGCCGGCGATTCCAATCCGTCCTGCAACCGGTCGACGAGCCGCTCGAATTCGTCGCCCCAGCCGGAGTTGTCCGTCCGCGCCAGGCCGCCTAGCTCGACGTTCACCGTACCGGCCGCAGCCGGTATCAGCCGGACCCAGACTCGCCGTCGGCGCACCAGCAGCGACACCACCAGCCCGGCCATCATCGCGATGGCGAACACCAGCACCCAGATCTGCCCCGGATCGTGCGAAACCTGCAGGTTGACGAACGGAACGGCGCCGTCGAAACGCACGACAGTGCCCGCGGCGGGGCCCTGATCGACCCGCACGCTGTCGCCGACGCGCAGGTTGATCCGTTTGACCCGGTTAAGCCGGTGCTGGTCGATCAGACGCGGATCCAGGGTGTACAGCGACTGCGGCCGGCCGGTGTCCAGGCCGGTGTCGCCGGAGTAGATGTCGACGGCGACTGCCGGGGCGTTCAGCGCGGGGAAGCTCGACGACAGCAGGGTGCCCTCGAGCTGCTCGGTCGGCGCGAGCAATCCCTGGATGGCGATCTGGTGCTTGCGACGTTCGGCGGCGTCCTGATACGCGCCGGCCGGCGGGTCGATACGCGCGACGCCCGACGACAGCAGCGTGCGGGCGTTGTCGGGTCGCCACTGCACCGTCGAGGTGCGGGTCTGCCCGTCGGGGAAGGTCACGCTGAACGTCGGCGCATAGCCGTGGCCCTGCAAGTAGACCCGATTGCCGCCGACCCGCAGCGGGTGGTTGACCTCCAGCCGGTAGCGCCGCCAACTATCGTTCGCGAGGTCATGCCCGGCCTGGTAGTCGACGTCGGCGGCGAACGACGTGGCCTGCCCGTTCGAAAGGTAGTGCGCGTCAAAGTCCTTGACGCGCAAGCAGATCGGGTACAGCGACGTGCCGTCGACGGTGTTGCCGGCCCGGAACGAATCGAATGCGGCCGGCGATGCCGAGCAGAAACCGGGACCGCCGTCGGCGATCACGACGACATTGCCCTCGTAGCCGAACAGCTTCCCGGCGGCCACCGCAACCAGCAGGCCCACCAGCGAGAAGTGGAACACCAGGTTGCCGAATTCGCGTAGATAGCCCTTCTCGGCGGAGATTTCGATGTCGTCACCGCTCGTGCGGATGACCTTGCGCCAACCCCGCAGCCGGTCGGCCATGGTCGCCGCCAGCGTGTCGGGTTCGCCGACGAGCGTGGCGCCGGCGTGCTTGGGCAGCCGAGCCAGGTTGCGCGGAGCCGGCACCGGTGTTGCCCGCATGCTGCGGGCATGCTCGATCATCCGCGGCGTCAGGCAGCCCACCAGCGAGACGAAGAGCAGCGTGTAGATGGCGGTGAACCAGAAGCTGCCGAACACGTTGAACGCCTGCAGTCGATCCAGCCACGGCCCGATCAGCGGGTGGGCGGCCAGGTAGTCGGCGACCTTGCCGGCGTTGAGGCTGCGTTGGGGTAGCAGCGCGCCGGGCACCGCCCCCAGAGCCAGCAGGAACAACAGCACCAGCGCGGTGCCCATCGAGGTCAGCGCGCGCCAGGTGTTGCGGGTCAGGGCAAGTAGCCGGGTCAAATCGGCAACCTCACGTCGGAGACGAACGCGTCGCGCAGCCAGGATGTGAAGTCGTTCCACACGCCGCTGACCAGCGAGACGCCGACCGCGATCAGCAGCACGCCGCCGAAGATCTGCAGCGCCCGGGTGTGCCGGCGCAGCCAGTCGAGACCGGTGACCGCCGCCGCCGACCCGAACGCCAGCAGCACGAACGGGATGCCCAGGCCCAGGCAGTAGGCGATGGTCAACACGATTCCGCGGGCCACGCTCGCGCCGTCGGTGGCCGAAGCGACGGTGATCACCCCGGTCAACGTCGGCCCCAGACACGGCGTCCAGCCCAACGCGAACACCGCGCCCAGGAGTGGCGCGCCGGCCACCGTCGACAACTGCCCCGGCGCGAACCGGACCGAACGCTGCAGCGCCGGAACGTATCCCACGAACACCAGCCCCATCAGGATGGTCAGCGCGCCGCCTACCCGTTGCAGCACAAGCTGATCGGTGATCAACATGGTGGTCATGCCCAGCACGGCGACCGTGCCGAGCAGGAACACCACGGTGAAACCGGCCACGAACAACGCCGCCGACCCGGCGACCCGCCACCGTGCAGCCGGCGGTGCCTTGAGCGCACCGGGTTGCGGCTGCTCGTCGACACCGACCACCGCGGCCAGATACGACAGATACCCCGGCACCAGCGGCACCACGCACGGCGACGCGAACGACACCAGGCCGGCCAGCAGGCACACGCCCAGCGCCACGAAAATTGGCCCCGCAGCAGCGATTTCGGTGAAGCCGGTCATTGCGGTCTCGGTGCTGCCTGCTGCCCAGTGGGTTCGGACGCGATTCGTTGCACCACCGGCTGCAGGTCCTCGGCGAGCAGCTCACGCAGGAAAACCGCCGCGACCCGATGCTGGCGGTCAAGCACCAGGGTGGACGGGATAACGGTGGTGGGGTACTTGCCGCCGAACGCGATCATGGTGCGCATCGCCGGGTCGTAGATCGACGGGAAGGTCACGTTGCGGTCCTTGACGAAGTCCTGGGCCGCCTGGCGGTTGTTGTCGCGGACGTCGATGCCGAGCAGCGTGACGCCGTCGGCACGGGTGGCGTTGTACACCTGCTGCAACTGGGTGGCCTCGGCCCGGCACGGCCCGCACCACTGGCCCCAGACATTGATGACAACGACCTTGCCGGCGAACTCCTCGACCGACACGGTGCGTGATGGGTCCATCAGGTCGGGGCCGGCGACCGGTCCGGGGCGGCCGCGGTGGTCGGGCGGGTCGTAGTAGATGTCGGTTTTGCCGCCAGGAGCGACGAATTCGAAAGTGCCGCCTTGAGCGACCGCGTCGTCGCCGCTGGAGCAGCCGACCAGTAAGCCGGCCACCGCGGTAGCGACGAACGCCAGCCGCCGCATGGTCAACTGCCCGCCGGCTCGCTGTAGACCACGTCGACCAGCCGGTCGCCGTCGTACACCAGCGACGTCACCGACCCCACCGCGCACTGGCGGCGCCGCGGGTCATGCCATAGCCGCTTGCCGGTCAGCGAGAGCCGCACAGTCCACACCGGCAGCTGGTGGCTCACGCACACCGCTTCGTGGCCGGCGGCCCGTGCGCGGGCCTTGTCCACCGCGGTCGTCATCCGCGCCGCGACCTGCTTGTATGGTTCACCCCACGACGGGGTGAACGGGTTGCGCAGCTGCCACCAAAACCGCGGGTCCCGCCAGGCGCCGTCTCCGGGCCCAATCCGCTTGCCCTCGAAGAAGTTTGCCGACTCGATCAGATCGGGGTCGGTGACGAGTGTCAGGTCGTGTCGGCCGACGATGGGCGCGGCGGTCTCCTGCGCCCGCTGTAGCGGAGAGGCGATGACCGCGACGATGTCGCGGTCAGCCAACGCGTCAGCCACGGCCTGGGCTTGCCGAATTCCTTTGTCGGACAGCCGGTATCCGGGCAGCCTGCCGTAAAGCACGCCCTCGGGGTTGTACACCTCGCCGTGGCGCACCAGGTGGATTCGGGTCTGTTCGGCCATCAGGGTGTGCTCTCCTTGGCAGCCGCGGCTGCCGCGGCTGCCGCGGGTAGCGCGTCGGCGATCCGGGCGAATGCGGCGTCGTCGAGCGCGGCCGAGACGAACCATGCTTCAAAGGCGCTGCACGGCGGGTAGACACCGGCGTCCAGCAGGGCATGAAAGAAGGACGGGAAGCGCCACGTCTGACTGGCCCGCGCCGACGCGAAATCGGTGACCGGTGCATCGCCGAAGAACACGCTCAGCATGTTGCCGGCCCGCGGAATCTGGTGCGGCACAGCGACATCCGTCAGCGCCTGGGACAGCAGGCCGGCCAGCCGATCCGCATTGGCATCCAGCGCCGCATACACCGAGTCGTCGGCAGCCCGCAGCGTCGCCAGCCCGGCCGCCATCGCCACCGGATTGCCGGACAGCGTGCCGGCCTGATACACGGGGCCCAGCGGCGCCAGCCGTTCCATCACGTCGGCGCGCCCGCCGAATGCCGCAGCGGGCAGTCCGCCGCTCATCACCTTGCCGAAGGTGAACAGGTCGGCGTCGACAGGATCGATTCCGTACCAACCGCTTCGGCTGACCCGAAAGCCCGTCATCACCTCGTCGACGATCAGCAGCGCGCCGTGCTCGGCGGTGGTCTCGCGCAACGTCGCGTTGTAACCCGGCGCCGGCGGGACAACGCCCATGTTGCCGGGGCTGGCTTCGGTGATCACCGCGGCGATCTGGTCGCCGAACTGGGCGAAGGTCTGCTGCAGGGCGTCAATGTCGTTGTACGGCAACACAATCGTGTCGGCAGCGGTGGCGCCGGTGACGCCGGGCGATGACGGCAGGCCCAGCGTCGCAACCCCGGAGCCCGCGTCGGCCAGTAACGCGTCGACATGGCCGTGGTAGCAGCCGGCGAACTTGACGACCCTGGCGCGGCCGGTGAACCCGCGGGCCAGTCGCACCGCGCTCATGGTGGCCTCGGTGCCGGAGTTGACCAGCCGTATCCGTTCCACCGGGCGCATCCGGTCGATGATTTCGGCGGCCAGTTCGGTTTCGGCGGGCGTCGGCGCCCCGAACGACAGCCCGGTGGTGGCGGCCTTGGCGACGGCGTCCACCACCGACGGGTACGCGTGACCCAGGATCATCGGTCCCCACGAGCAGACCAGGTCGACGTAGCGGTTGCCGTCGGCGTCGGTGAGCCAGCAGCCGTGGGCTTCGGTGATGAAGCGTGGCGTGCCGCCGACCGCCTTGAAGGCCCGCACCGGTGAGTTCACTCCGCCGGGAATGACCGCGCAGGCGTCGTCGAACAGCTTCGCCGAGACGTCGGTATGCACGTCCACCAGTGTCCCAGCCGCTGGGAGTGGCTTCACTACAGGGTGTAGGAGAAGCGCCAAGGCTGTGAGGCGAGCCAAACAACCACGGCGTTTGCCAGCGCTATGCCCCTAATTATCCGACAGTCGGCTACGTCCTCTCAACCGAGAAAGGCACGCCACCATGAACGCCACCACAGCCCTCGACGATGTCCGCTCAGTCCAGTAGTGCGGCGATGTCATGGGCCGCCCAGTCTCCATGTGGGAAGACGACAACCGTTGTTGATCGGGCCGCCCCTGCTCTCCTGGGGGCGGCCCGATCCATGCACAGCAGGTACGTCAGTTCTATCGGAGGAATCTGGCAGGCTTCTAGTCATGGAAATTGACGAAACGCGTTGGCGCGAAATCCAAGGGCTTGCGTCCTTCCCGGGCACATCGGCGCCGAGGGCGGTCGTCGTCGCATTGAATTCCATCATCGACAAATCGGTCAGCGCAGCGGCCTGGTCGTGGATGGACACCACGGCATCTACAACGGCGTGGACAAGCTGGGTTGTCACCGAGCGCGCTGTCGGCCATGTCTTAATCAAGTACAAGAAGGCTGACTATGACGAACGTGAGGAGCGCCAGAACGAGCTCACCCCGTCAAGCTCGTCCGTATGGGTCCGGCCGCTTGCTGACATCATCGGGATTCGATACGGGGCCTTCTACGCGGCCGAAGGCAAACCGACTGTGTTTTATCCGGCCGAACCCATCAAGGTCATCTTTAGTGATGGCGCAGTTAGCATTCCAGCCGGTCCCATTCCGATCGACCAACGCGCGGAAGTAGGCCGCATCATTAGGGCACTCCGGGAGGGCGTGAACTTCTGAGGCTGATCTACACCGTCATCGGAGCCATGTACCCGGCCTGGTTCGCTGCGCTAGTCGCCTGACCTGTATCGGCCCGCCACGCTCTCTCCTCGTGGCGGGCCAAGTGTCGTCAGGGGATCATGCAAAACTCGGCGGCATGCAATCTGTGTCGCCGAGTAATGCATTGTCGCCGAGGGTGATGCTGGCGGCGGCGATCCACGCACAGCCGGGGGTATAGGCACTGTTGCTTGGATCTGGTGTATCTCGGAGTGCGGGGATTCCCACCGGTTGGGAGATTGTTCAGGATCTCGTTCGTAAAGCTGCGGTTGCTCAAGATCCCGAGGACGTAGTTGTCGAGCATCAACGTCGCCCAGGCGGCAGCCAGACCCCCGACCGCGGCGAAACTCTGCGAAGGTCGGGCGCTCGTCGCGCCTCGCACCCAAGCCGCCGTTCTTCGGCTTCGATGACGGCGGCCTTGGCATCGATCGCTGCCTGCTCGTATTGGCGGCGGAAGAACTCGGCGGCAATAAGCTGGCACATGCGGGTGCACCACTCGACGACTGACTCGTCGTCGCTGGCGTCGGTCCCCGCGAGCAGGACCGAATGCAGCCCTTCCAGTTCGGCGCCGTTGAGCTGTGCCAGCGGCCCGCAGGGTTCGATGTCGGTGACATCGACGCGTTCGCCGGCGATCACTGTCACCAGCCGGACTAGCAGGGCGTCGGACACCGACGCGGCCCACCGCGCCAGGCCTGCTTGCCGCGACTGCGACAGCTGCTCAAAGACGCTGAGCAGCGTTGAGGTGGCCTGTTCCGGCAGATCGTCGACGCGGGGATGGGTCATTGTGTTCCTCCTCACGGGGTATTCGGAGTGGACGTCGTCCTGGCTTTGTGCGGAAAAGGAATGACACGCCGTCGGATGCCTAGGGGTTGGATGGCGGTATGCAACTACCGCAGTGGCTGGCCCGGTTCAACCGGCACGTCACCAATCGCTTCTGGTTGTTGTGCGCCGGTTGGATTCCGGCGCACGGCATCCTCGAGCACGTCGGCAGGCGTTCCGGCAAGCCGTACCGCACGCCGTTGATGGTGTTCACGGCCGACGTCAATGGGCACCCGGGGTTGACGATCTTGCTGACCTACGGCCCCGACCGCGACTGGCTGAAGAACCTGACGGCGGCCGGCAACGCGCGGATGCGCCGCTACGGCAAGACAATCGGCGTCGCCGACCCGCGGGTGGTCGCCAGGGCCGAAGCGGCACAGCACGTCAGCAAGGGATGGCGGCCAATCATCGCCAGGGTGCCGTTCGAACAAGCGGTGCTGCTCACCAAGAGCGGCTGATCGGGGTGTGTCGGCAATCGGCCCGCGAGGTCGCACTCGCCAGCGTCGCAGCCATCCGCGACGACCCGAGTGGACGGCTGGCCCTGATGCGCAGCCAATATCGGGTCCCGCCGGACGTCGACCGTGGCTATCTTCCCTACCGGCAAGCGGCGTCGGCCTTCATGCGATGGCAGCTGCGGCGAGGACTTCTCAACCCGATCGACTCGGCGACACCGGGAAGCCCGTGGTGGCGGGCGATCAACGAACGCCTGCTCTGCGACGTCGGCGAAGCACGCGCGCTGGCCTTCGGCCATCCCGGGCCGCCGAGTTCGCCCACGGTCGCCGCCTGGCTGGAATTCATTCGACGTCCCAGTGCCGCGCGCTGGTATCGGGCGCACAACATGAGCGTCGTCGGCGGGTATCTGGAACACGAACACCTGGCGGCGCGCGAGGGTCGAATCGAACGGTTCTTCATCAACGTGGTGCTGGCTCGGGTTCTCTACACGCATGCGATGGTGGCGGCGCCGCGGCTGGCACTGGCCTGGCTGGCCCCCGCCGGCCGGCTGCTCGGCGATCCACGGTTGGGCATGACCGGCATGTTCCTCTCGCTTTCGCGAGTGCTACCCGACCGCTATCCCCTCGGCGACGACATCGCGCCGTACGCGCGGCTCGAACATGGACTCGGGCATCTGCTCGACGTCGGCGTCATCACACCCCGGGTGGAAAGCCTCTACGCGTGGTCGGCGGGTGAGCTGAGCGCTCCGGGCCTACGACAGCTGCTCTCCGGTCAAACCCCGTGCTACGCCTGGCCCGCAATTGATCGGCAACCGTGGAACCCGGCCCCGTCGCGGCTGGCCCGGCTGTCACGAAAGCTTTTGCCGGTCACGCCTTCGCCTCGGTGAGCGCGAACACGGGATGGTCGGCCGGGTCGGGCAATTTGCGGAAGTAACCGTCGACCGCCCTACCCGCCTTTTTCTGGTAGGCGGTCAGGATGGGCGGGCGTTGTGGAGTAGGGGTTTCGCGCGCAGCGTAGGTCAGGGCGCCGGACTTGTTGGTCAGTGTGACGGTGGGATTCGCGCGGACGTTTTTGACCCACTGCGATTCACCTCGGGTGGAGACCAGATACCGAGTGCCGTTGACGTCGACCGTGACGACGGGGATGTGCTGCGGCTCGCCACTTCCCCGCCTGGTCACTGTGAGCGTTTCGCTGTTGCTGACGCCGGTCGCCATCGCGATCCGATTGAAGACCTTGACGGTGAACCACGGGGGCTTGAGGTAGGCCATAGGCTGCAAGTATGCAACTACCGCAACGACTCGCGCGATTCAATCGACACGTCACCAACCCCATTCAGCGGATGTGGGCCGGTTGGGCCCCATCCTTCGGCATTCTCGAGCACGTCGGGCGGCGCTCCGGCAAGCCCTACCGCACCCCGTTGACGGTGTTCAACGCCGAAGTCGACGGCAAGCCGGGCGTCGCGATCCTGCTGACCTACGGCCCGGACCGTGACTGGTTGAAGAACCTCAACGCCGCCGGCGGCGGCCAGATGCGACGGCACGGCAAGACCTTCGGCGTCAGCGACCCACGGACCGTCACCAAGGAAGAGGCGGCGCCGCACGTCAGTGGCGCATCGCGGCGGCTCTTCGCCAGGTTGCCGTTCGAGCAGGCGGTTCTGCTGACCAAGACCGGTTGAGCGCCCGGTTGTCAAAGCGGTCCCGTCGAGACGACGGGACCGCTTTGATATTTGCAGGACGGTCCAGCACGGGACCGCGCAGCAGCGAGGAGTTGAGTGCACGCGCGGCCCTGGCCGCCACCACTGGTCCCGACGGCCTCATCTACGCGATCGGCGGCGCCGACGGCTCCAGCAACACATTTGGCACCGTCGAGGCATACACGACCGACAAGTGTTACCCCATCGAGCAGCAAATCGCGGTGGTGGAAAACAACCTCAGCATTGCGATGGGCAATCTGTCAGATCTTCCCCACAGGCCCGGGCGGGCGCCGAGAAAGAGATGGCCGCTCTTCGTGCAGAGCTGATAAGCCTTGAGGCGCAACTCAAGACGTGCCGCGGAGGGTAGCGGAGGTAGCAGCTTCGGGCCCGACCGGTCCGCGCCGCCACTTGCCAAGGAAGTACAGCGCGACGACCACGGCCCAGGAGAGCAGGCCGAGCCAAAACTGGACACGCGCAGTGCGGTCGAACGCCATTTGTACCAGCACGGCGACGATCGCGACCAGTGTCAGGATCGACAGCACCGGGAAGAACCACATTTTGACGCGCAGTTTTTCCGGCGGCGTCTTCACTCGTAAAACGATCTGCGACAGCGCAATCAGCAAGTAGACGAACAGCACGACTGCGCCTGACGAGTTGAGCAGGAAGATAAACACCGTTCCCGGAGCAATGCCCGACATGATGACGCACAGGAACCCCACCACCGATGAGCACAGAATCGCGACGTACGGCACGCCACGTCGGCTGACGTTCATCAACCGAGCCGGCCCCTCGCCCCGGCCGGCCAGCATGAACAACATGCGAGATGAGGTGTACAGGCCGGAATTCAAGCAAGAAAGCACGGCGGTCAGCACGATCGCGTTCATGATGTCATCCGCGCCGCGAAGTCCCATGTGCCTGAACGCCGCGACGAATGGTGACGCACCGGACTCTACGGAGTCCCACGGCTGGATCACGACCAGCAGAAAAACCGAGCCCACAAAGAAGATCGCGATGCGAGCGGCCACCGCGTTGGTGGCTCGCCGAATTGCCCGCTCGGGATCGGGCGTTTCGCTGGCGGCGATGGTCGCAACCTCCGCACCGACCATCGAGAAGATCACCACAACGATTGCAGCGAAGACGGCGCCAACACCGTTCGGGCAAAATCCGTGATGCGAGCTCAGATTTGAGAAATCCCGGTGGCGACCCGGCCAGATCCCCAGAACGAATGTCGTACCGAGGCCAAGGAATATCACGATGGTCGCGACTTTGATTCCGGCGAACCAGAATTCGAATTCCCCGAAGGATGACACCGAGTACAGATTGGTCGCGGTCATCGTCAGCATCAGGATCAGCGAGACCAGCCACAACGGCGCATGAACCCAATAGTTGACGACTTTCGCGCCGGCGACGGCCTCGAAGCCAACGACGATCACCCAGTAGTACCAATACAGCCAGCCCACGGAGAAACCCGCCCAACCGCCCAGCGCGTCACGGGCGTAGTCAGCGAACGAACCCGTCGAGGGGTTTGCGGTAGCCATTTCGCCGAGCATCCGCATGACGAGAACGACGAGCACGCCGCAGAGCACATACGTCAGAACGGCGGCGGGGCCGGCGGTTCGGATCACCACACCCGACCCGACGAAAAACCCCGCGCCGATAACACCGCCGATGGCGATCATGGTCAACTGCCGCTGCGACAGTCCCTGGCTAAGCTGCGGCGCGGCACCCATACCTATGGTCTACACGGGCACGGCGCGCAACACGGCGGGCAGGCCGGGCAGGAAATGCTCCGTGGCAAAGGCGCGAATGTCGTCGGCATTGGTCAGGGGTTTGCGGCTGGGCAACAGCAACACGATCGCCGCATAGCGCAGGATGGTTTCGGCCAGCTCGTCGATTGCCTGGCGCCCGATCCGTTCGGCAAAACCGTCCGGGAAAATGATCCGCAATGCGGCCGCCATCCGCTCGACCGCGGCGTCCCAGTGCTGGTTGGCCAACTCGAGCATCAGGCCGGGCTCGTCAGCGAGCATCCGGGTCAGCACGCGGTGTTGGCGGAATCGCATGATGGACAGCGTGAACGCCTCGACATAGTAATTCGATTGCGGCCGACGGCTTTTCAATTCGTCGGCGATGTCGGCGAACAGCACCGCGTTTTCCCGGTCGATGACGGCGGCGACCAGTTCGTCACGTCCGGCGAACCGCCGGTAGATAGTGGTGCGGCTGACCCGCGCGCGGCGGGCTACGTCGTCGAGGGCCACCCGGCGGAAGCCGTGCTGTTCGAACTCGACGACGGCGGCATCGAGGATGGCGGTAGTGGCGGGGTCCGCGGGGTCGTTAGCGGGCATAGCCCGCCTGGGCAAACCCGTTGTAGCGCAGCCGCATCGGAAGATGATCCCACAGCCAGTTGACCGGCCGCGATCGCCACATTGCGGCGAAACGCTGGTAGCGACGCTCCTGCCGGTCGCTCCAGGGCAGACCGAGCAGGGTGCGTGCCCGCGGCGGGAGGCCGCCGGTCGTCAGAAACGCCGCGACCGGATTTAACGCCGGCGAAACCACGCGCCAGACCAGCGGCGGCACACCCTTAGGACACGGGAACCCCTTAGTCACGTATCCGACGCCGTATTTGGCGGTCGGATGGGCAACCATGACGTGGTCAAGCATGTGGTCCCAGTACCGCTGGAACTCGTCGTAGTCGGCCGGCATCGGCCGGTCGCTGACGCCGTAACGGCGATACCACGTCTTCGACTCGAGGTAGATCTGCTCCTTCTCCTCGTCGGTGAGGCGTTTGACGAAGGTGTCGGCGAAGTACAGCACCTGCTCGACGAAGGTGGCGTGCGCCCAGAAATAGGTATCCGGATCCAACGCGTGATACCGCGCGGCTTTTCCTCGCCCGGGGGGCATTAGCCCTTTGATGCCGTGATGAAAATCACGCACCTGCTGCCCGGGATGGTCGTCGTCGGCACCGTAGACGGTCATGAAGATGGGCGGCAGCGAGCGTTTGACCCGCGCCGCGGTGTCGCTGAAGAACACCGAGTGGTCCAGCACGCCCTGCCCGAGTTCGGCGAGCATGTTCTGCAGCACCGCAGGCCGCGGGCCGATCAGGAACATCCGGTTGTCGCCGAAGTACCGCCACACCAACGACTGCGGCCCCAGCGGCAGGGCGTCACCAGTCGTCGGGGGCGCGGATGACTCAGTCAGCTCGGACATGTGGGACAGTGTTACATATTTTGCACTTTGTACCAACCGCGGGGTGACTCGCTGGTTGCCAGCATTACCGCGAGGCGTTGTTGCCGGACTGTTGTCGGACCGTTGCCGCTCAGCGCCCGTTGGCTTGGCACGATTCGCTGGTGCATGCCATGGCCCATCGGACGAACCGTCGGACCGTGCTGCGCCTGGGCGTCACCGGTGCCGGTGCCGCGGGTCTGTGGGCGCTGGGCGCGCTGCCGGATGCGACCCGGGCCGCGCCCGCTCCATTGAGCAGTCCGCTGCCCACCCGCGAGGAGGGCTCATTCATCTCCGCGGCGCGCGGCGGAAAGAACACCAGGTGGATCATCGCGCGGCCGCCGGGCCAGACCGGGCCGTTGCGCACGGTGATCGCGCTGCACGGGTTGGACAGCGATGCCGCCGGGGTGATGAGCCTCGGTGTCGAGGACGCGCTGGCCAAACTGGCCGTCACGGGCAAACCGTCGATCGCGGTGGTCAGCGTCGACGGCGGCAATGGCTACTGGCGGCCGCGGGCCTCGGGCGAAGACTCCGGCGCGATGGTGCTCAACGAGCTGATCCCGATGCTTGCCGGCAAGGGTCTCGACACGTCGCAGGTTGCGTTCATGGGCTGGTCGATGGGTGGATACGGGGCGATGCGGCTGGCCACTCGGGTCGGCGCGGGCCGGACCTTCGCGATCTGCGCGATCAGCCCTGCGCTGTACCTGACGTATTGGGGCGCGCCGCGCGATGCCTTCGACGGCCTCGATGACTTCCGGAAGAACTCCACGGTGAATGCCGCGGAGCTGACGTCGATTCCGCTGCGAGTGGACTGCGGGACCGGTGACGGCTTCTATATCGCCACCCGGGAATTCGTCAACCGGCTGCCCAGGCAGCCAGCCGGCGGGTTCGAGCCGGGCGGCCACGACGCGGATTACTGGCGTGCGCAGCTTCCCGACGAGCTGGCCTGGTTGGCGTCCTGAGTTCAGGCGGCACGCCGCAGCCGCGCCACACCGACCACCGCCAGAATGCCGGCCACCGTCGCCAGCAGCAGTGTCAACAGCAGCAGCTGCGGGTCATAGACCACCGACGTGGTGACCGGCTGGCCATCGACCACGGGTGCGACGGCCACGGTGGAGCGCACCGCCGACCAGCTGACAGCGCAGCCGACCACCGCCGCGCAGGCCAGGGCGAGCGCGATGAAAGCCGGAAATCGGGCCATCACCAGCGTGATCCGGCGTCGTCACCGTCGTCGTGCGGATCAGGCGGCGGGCCGTCCGGTCCGAGCCGCTCCTCGACCAGTGGGGTCAGCGCGGCGCGCAGGTGCCGGTGTCGACGCGCCCACGCTTGGGCGGTGCGCCCGCCGGTGAGTCGCAGGCCGACGCCGGTGCGCCCCTTCGGCACCCCGACCAGTTCACCGAGCGCCCGTGCCGATTGCCAACGCTCCAGATCCTTTTCGGATGTCAGCGGATGGTCGGCTGGCGGGTAGACCTTGACGATCTCGGCCACCTTGATGGTTTCGGTGCCCTGGCGCAGCGTCTGACTGGTCAGTTCCACCGACGTGTGGATGCGCGCCGCCTTGACCTGCAGCGCAATGAAACTGGTCACCAGCACGAGAAAGAGCAGCGGGACACTGACCTGCCAGCCGTAACCGTTGGTTTTCTCGAGCCACAGCATGGCCGCGGCCGACACCGGACCGACCAGCACCCAGTACCAGCTGGCCCCGGCCTCGCGAAAGAGCGGAGCGGACTTGGTCTCCGTGCCCGCGGTCATCGAAACATCATCCCCTGCCGCGCCCGACGTCAAACTACCTGGGGGTCCCTACCTGGTGAAGTACGCGTGGGCGTCGCTGCGGTGCAGCAGGAACATCCCCCCGGCGATCAGCACCGACCCGACGATACCGGCGACGCCACAGATCACCGCGAACATCGGCGGCCAGCTCACAGTGAACAGCCTGGTCCCGATGTAGACGACGGTGGCTACGCCGCCGCCGGTCAACACAGTCCGGGCCCAGCGATAACCGGCCCGCATCAGGATCAGGAAGGTCACCACGATCGCGCACAGCACCGCGGTGAAAAGTCCTGACGCGACGTAGATCACCGCCGATCCGTGACCGGCCGATGATCCGACCATGTCGGCGACGTAGCCGATCACCATCAGCGGCAAGGCCACCACCCACAGCCAAAAACCGGTGTCGACGTCGACGGGCCGGGTCTGCGGCTCCGAGGCCCCAGCGGCCGCGGCGGGACGGGACCCGTCACGACAGCCAGGCCGCCGCCTCGGCGGCCCAATACGTCAGCACGATGTCGGCGCCGGCCCGCCGGATCCCGGTCAGGGATTCCAGCGCGGCGGCGCGCTCGTCGACCCAGCCGTTAGCGGCCGCGGCCCGGATCATCGCGTACTCCCCCGACACCTGGTAGGCGGCCACCGGCACCGGCGAGATCGAGGCCGCCGCAGACACAACGTCCAGGTAGCCCAATGCGGGTTTGACCATGACGATGTCGGCGCCCTCGTCGAGGTCCAGCCGCACCTCGCGCAGCGCCTCGCGGGCGTTGCCCGGCTCCTGCTGGTAGGTGCGCCGGTCGCCCGGACAGGCTAGAGCTCACGGCTTCGCGGAATGGGCCGTAAAACGCCGAGGCGAACTTGGCGGCGTACGCCAGGATCACCACATCGGTGTGGCCTGCGGCGTCCAGGCCGTCGCGGATCGCCCCCACTTGGCCGTCCATCATGCCGCTGGGACCAACCACGTGGCTACCCGAATCCGCCTGTGCCACTGCCAAATCCACATATCGCTTAAGCGTAGCGTCATTGTCGACCCGGCCGCGCGCGTCCAGCACGCCGCAGTGCCCGTGGTCGGTGAATTCGTCCAGGCAGGTGTCGGCCATCAGCACGGTGGCATCGCCCAGGTCCTTGGCCAGATCGCGCAACGCGACGTTGAGGATGCCGTCGGGATCCGAGCCCGCCGAGCCGACTGCGTCCTTGTCCTCGTCGCGGGGCACGCCGAACAGCATCAGCCCGCCCACCCCGGCGCTCACCGCCTCGGCGGCGGCGGCGCGCAACGAGTCGCGGGTGTGTTGCACCACACCGGGCATCGACGCGATCGGCCGCGCCTCGTCGATACCGTCGGCGACGAACATCGGCAACACCAGATGCCTTGGCTCCAGCGACGTTTGCGCGACCAACCGGCGCATCGCCGGAGTCGAGCGAAGCCGACGCGGGCGTTGCCGCGGGTAGCCGCTCATGCGTGGCGACCCGCTGCGCCCGGCTTCGCCGCGCTGGCGATCGCCACGGCTACCGCCTGCGGCTCTTCTTACGCGGCGGCGGCAACGCGCCCTCGGCGCGCAGCCGGGCGGCGTGCTCGGCCAGCGCCTCGATCAGCGGACCCACCGCGGCGGTCTCGGGTTGCACGTCGACCCGCAAACCGAATTCGGCTGCGGTTTCAGCGGTTTTGGGGCCGATACAGGCGACGATGGTGCGCGCGTGCGGCTTGCCGGCGATGCCGACCAGGTTGCGCACCGTCGAGCTGGAGGTAAAGCACACCGCGTCGAAACCACCGGTCTTGATCATTTCCCGGGTGGCGGCCGGCGGCGGAGCCGCCCGAACCGTCCGGTAGGCGGTGACGTCCTCGATCTCCCAACCACGTTCGCGCAGGCCTTCGGCCAGTGTCTCGGTGGCGATGTCGGCGCGCGGCAGCAGCACCCGGTTCACCGGATCGAAAATGCTGTCGTAGTCCGGGAATTCGTCCAGCAGGCCCAGCGACGACTGCTCACCGGAGGGCACCAGCTCCGGGCTGATACCGAACGCGCGGACCCGATCGGCAGTCGATTCGCCCACGCAGGCGATCTTCACCCCGGAGAACGCGCGGGCGTCCAGACCGAACTCGCCGAACTTCTCCCACACCGCGCGCACCGCATTGGTGGAGGTGAACACCACCCACTGGTAGCGGCCGTCGACCAGACCCTTGACCGCGCGCTCCATCTGCGCGGGGCTGCGCGGCGGCTCGACGGCGATGGTCGGCACCTCGATCGGCAACGCGCCGTGCGCGGTCAGCCGCTCGCTCATCTCGCCGGCCTGGTCCTTGGTCCGCGGCACCAGCACGGTCCAGCCGTAGAGTGCCCGGCTCTCCCACCAGTTCAGCTTGGCCCGGTTTTGCACCGTCTTGCCGATCGTCACCACGACCGGCGACGGCGTCGCGGGGTCGGCGCCAATGACCACGGATGAATCGGTCAGCCCGCCCAGCGTGGACTCCACCGAGCGCTGCGCGCAGGTGGTGCCCGAGGACGTCACCACGCACGGCGTGGCGTCGGCGAGGCCGTACTCGATCAGGGTGCGCGCCGCGTCGGCCACGTGCGACGAGGTGGCGTGCAGAATCAGCGGGCCCGGAGCCGCGGCCAAAGCCGCCCAATCCACATGTGGGTCGCGGACGTCGGCGACGGTGTGCGACGAGCCCAGCGGCAACCCCGCATAGGTCGGCACCGCGCAGCTGGCGGCCAGGCCGGGCACCACCTCGAAGTGCAGGTGGCTGCGAGCGACAGCGTTCACCTCGGTGATCACCGCGTTGACCGACAGCGGGTCACCGGCGACCAATCGCACCACGTCGGTTCCAGTACGGGCCTCGGCGACCAGCGTTTTCGCCACGTCGGCGGGATCGCCCAGCGCCGGCCGGACGTCGGGTCCGACCGACACCACCGCAGCGGGCTGGTCGTCGGTACCCTCGGCGGCTCCGCCCTCCGACGGCACCGGCTCGGCCGGAGCAGGCCCGGACACCGGCGGCAAATCCTTGCCGATCAGCGCCAGCACCGGCCTGGGCACGTCAGGGTCAATGAACACCAGGGGGGCATTCGCAAGTACCGTCGCGGCCCGTGTCGTCAGCAGAGCCGGGTCGCCCGGACCCGAACCCACGAACATGATGCGGCCGGGCCTCGGCTTACGCCCTCGCGTCGTCATCTGAGTCGCTCCCAAGTCACTCTCATTCAACTTCCTCGTGCGGGTTTATTACCGCGCCGCCGACATGAGTTCTCGTGCCCCCAGCTCGAACAGCTCGGCGGCCACCGAGAGCCCGAGCTCTCGTGCCCGATCCGGACTGCCGACACCGGACGCACGGATCACGTCGGATCCGTCCAGCGCCGCCACGCAGCTGCGCAGCGACAGCTCCTCGAAGACTCGGCCGTCCTCGTCAATGGACTCGACCACCTCGGCGATCGCCCCCACTGGCGCGGAGCAACCCGCCTCCAGTTCGGCGAGCAGGGCACGCTCGGCGGTGACGGCCGCGCGGGTGTCGGCGTCGTCGAGCTCGGCCAGCAGTGCCGCGAGGCGAGTGTCCCCGGCGCGGCACTCGACGGCGAGCGCTCCTTGAGCCGGCGCCGGCAACACCTGCACCGGCTCCAGCGTCTCGGTAACGTCGTCGAGACGTCCCAGTCGGGCCAGACCCGCCCGGGCTACCACGATTGCGTCCAAATCACCGCTGCTTACCCTGTTCAACCTGGTATCAAGGTTGCCTCGTAGGGGGCGGATTTCCAAACCGAGACCCAGTGCTCTAAGCTGCGCGGCCCGCCGGGGCGACGAGGTGCCCACCACCGCGCCGGTCGGCAGCTGTGCCAGCACTAACCCGTCGCGGGCCACGACCGCGTCGCGGGGATCCTCTCGGGGCGGAATCGCGGCGATCACGAACCGTGGATCATCGGCGGTCGGCAAGTCCTTGTGCGAATGCACCGCCGCGTCCACGCGGCCGTCGTCGATGGCTTCGCGGAGTGCGGCGGTGAACACCCCGACACCGATGCTGGCGATCGGCTCCGACGAGCGGTCACCCTCGGTGCTGATGGTCACCAACTCGGCGGGATGACCGTTGGCGATCAGTGCGTCGCGAATGCCACCGGCTTGGGTGCTGGCCAGCAGGCTGCCCCGAGTGCCTATCCGGATCACGTCTGACAAGCGGCTACTCTGCGGAATCGGTTGGGACAGAAGGCAATTCGCCCGCGGTCGCGACGGCGTCGACGGAGGTCTGGTCGAGCTCGAACAACTCACGCAGCGCCTCGGCATAGCTGTCGCCGCCGGGCGCGCTGGCCAGCTGCTTGATCCGCACGGTCGGCGCGTGCAGCAGCTTGTCCACCACCCGCCGCACGGTGCGGGCCACCTCGTCGCGGTGGGCGGCGTCGAGCTCGGGCAGCCGGTGGTCCAGGCGCAGCAATTCCGCTTCGACGACATCGGCGGCGCGCTGACGCAGCGCGGTCACCGTCGGAGTGACCTCGGCCATCCGCTGTCCGGCCAGGTAGGTGGCGACTTCGGTGGCGACGATGTGGCGGGCGGCCTCGGTGTCGGCGGTCGCGGCACGAGCCGACGGTTCGCGCTGCACCCGGTCCATGTCGACGACCCAGACACCCGGCAGCCCGGCGACCGCCGGGTCGACGTCGCGCGGCATACCCAGGTCGCAGATCACCAGCGGCTGGTCGGTTTCGTCGCGGCGGGTGGCGGCCAGCGCGTGGTGCACGTCGGCCAGCGACACCACCGGGCGCACCGCGCCGGTGCAGCTGACGACCACGTCGGCATCGGCCAGCGCGGAGGGCAGCCGGTCAAGGCCGAGCGCTTCGGCTCCGGCACCCGATTCGCGGATCCTGCGGGCCAGCCGCTGCGCCCGAGGCAGCGACCGGTTGACGACGTGGATGTCCCGTACGCCGGCCCGGGTCAGGTGAGCCGCCGACAGGGCACCCATCGCGCCCGCGCCGATCACGACCGCGGTCTTGCCTTTCAGGCCGCCGAGCTTGGTTTCGGCCATGGCGAGCGCGACCGAGACCACGGAGGCGCCCGCGGCGTCGATCGCGGTTTCGCTGTGCACCCGTTTGCCGACGGCTAGTGCGCGCTGGGCCAGCTCATGCAGCACCCGGCCGACGGTGCGGTTGGCCTCGGCGGCCGCGTAGGCGCGGCGCACCTGGCCGAGCACCTGCTGCTCGCCGATTACGGCGGAGTCCAGGCCACTGGTCACGGCGAACAGGTGCTCGACGGCGGCTTCGCTATAGCGGACGTAGGCGTATTTGGTCAGATCGCCCAGCGACATCCCGGAATGCTCAGAGAGCACCTGCCCGATGACCGACAGGCCGCCGTGGAAGGCGTCGACCACCGCGTAGACCTCGACCCGGTTGCAGGTGGACAGCACCATGGCCTCGGTGACCAGCGGCGACTGCATCATCTCGTCGACGATCTTGATCTGGTCGGATTCGTCGGTGCTCAGCTGTTCCAGAACGGAGACCGGGGCGCTGCGGTGCGACACCCCAAAGAGCAGGACGCTCACGGCTGCATCACCTGGCCTGCTCCCTTGCTATCACCAGTGATCGAACTGGGGTCCACGGTAGACGTTTTACAGGTGGGCCACCAAATTTGCGCGGTCGTCACCGGGTCCGCATTCGGGTTAGGCGAGGTCTTTGCGGAGCCGGGGCTCGTCGACCTCCCAGTAGCTGTGCTCGCGGCCGTCGAGCAGAACCACCGGCAGCCGGTCACCGAACTCGGCGCGCAGGCTGCTGTCGCCCGCCGCCGCGGCAGCGTCGACGTCGGTGCTCGACAGGTCGAAGTCGAGTTCGGCGGCCAGTTGCTTTAGCTGCGTGTGCGCCCGATCGCAGATTGTGCAGCCGGCGCGGGTCAACAGCTGCACCTGTGGGCGGCTCATGGCCCCCAGTGTGGCAGGGGTCCGCAGTGGCGCCTTTCTGACGCCGGAGTGAATTGTGCCGGGCGTGACAGGTGATTACTTTTACCGCTCTGGCTGATCCCAGAAACTTGCGGGCCGACCCGCAGGCCATGCAGGGCGTCTCGCAGGCATTGTCAGGCGTGGCAACCGATCTCGAGGGCCGACTCAATGCGCTCGACGGCGAGGTCCGCGAGATGCTCGCCGGCTGGCATGGCGGAGCCGGTAGCGCCTACGGCAAAGCGTGGGACCAGTGGCATCAGGGCGCCGGCGAGGTGCAACGGGGCCTGGCGATGTTGGCCAAGGCGGTCAGTGTCATTGGTGTCGCCTACCAACACCAGGAGGCGCAAGTCGGTTCATGCCAGAGAGTAATTACGAGAAATATGGGATCGCCCAACGGGATGGAACATCCTTTGTGATGCCGAAGAGCGAAGCCCGAGATCGACCCGACCTTGAGGTGGTGACCTGCATGTATTGGCCGAATTCGCCCCTCGTCCCCCGACAACGCCTCCGCTGAGCGCCCTGCGGCGTCTCGGCCGGATACTGTTGAAGGGTGAGCGCTCCCGGCGGCTCGGGCACCGTAGAACCCGGCCCCAATGCAGGACTCGACCCGGCTCAACTGGAACTGGAGACGCTGGCGGCCAATGCCAGCGCCGACCGCGCGCTGCTGGACATCCAGACCGATGACGCCGGCCCGGAGCAACCGCCGGTCGACCTGACCGCGGCGGCGTTTTTCGACGTGGACAACACGCTGGTGCAGGGCTCGTCGCTGATCCATTTCGGTCGTGGCCTGGCCGCGCGCAAATACTTCACCTATCGCGACGTGTTCGGATTTGTCTACGCGCAAGCCAAGTTTCAGCTCATGGGACGGGAGAACAGCGACGACGTCGCCGCGGGTCGGCGCAAGGCCCTGGCGTTCATCGAGGGCCGCCGCACCGAAGAATTGGAGAGGCTCGGCGAAGAGGTCTACGACGAGATCATCGCCGAGAAGATCTGGACGGGCACGCGCGATCTGGCGCAGATGCACCTCGACGCCGGTCAACAAGTCTGGCTTGTCACCGCCACGCCGTATGAACTCGCCATCACCATCGCCCGTCGCCTCGGCCTCACCGGCGCGCTGGGCACGGTCGCGGAATCGGTCGACGGCGTGTTCACCGGCAGGCTGGTTGGCGAGATTCTGCACGGCCCCGGCAAGGCGCATGCGGTGCGCTCACTGGCCATCCGGGAGGGCCTCAACCTGAAGCGCTGCACCGCTTACTCCGACAGCTACAACGACGTGCCGCTGCTCTCCCTGGTCGGGACGGCTGTCGCCATCAATCCCGATAGCCATCTGCGTGACTTTGCCCGCAAACGCGGCTGGGAAATCCGTGACTTTCGGACTGCACGCAAGGCCGCAAGGATCGGCGTGCCGTCGGCCTTGGCCCTTGGCGCAGCGGGCGGTGCACTGGCCGCAGTCGCCTCTCGGCGGCAATCACGCTGATAGGCTGCGCCGCTGAGCACCCCTAAGAGTGGAGATCAGCGCATGTCACTTCCCGAAGGCGCCCAAGGACTCATCGGAACGCACTACCGGTCCCCGGACTACTTCGACGTAGGTCGTGAAAAGGTCCGCGAGTTCGCGCAGGCCGTCAAGGACGACCATCCGTCGCACTACTCCGAGGAGTCGGCAGCCGAGGCCGGCTACGACAGCACTGTGGCGTCGCTCACGTTCCTGGCAGTCGCTGGACGGCGTGTTCAACTGGACGTCTTCACCAAGTTCGACATCCCGATCAACCTCGCGCGAGTGCTGCACCGGGACCAGAAATTCGTCTACCACCGGCCGATCATGGCCGGTGACCGGCTGTATTTCGACACCTATCTAGACAACGTGATCGAATCCCACGGCACCGTAATCGCCGAGATCCGCAGCGAGGTTACCGACGCCGACGACAACCCGGTGATCACGAGCATCGTCACCATGCTCGGCGAGTCGTCCAACCCGGATGCTGACGCAGCTGCGACGATTGCCGCAATTGCATCCATCCGCGGCGGCGCATAGTGTCGGCCGGGACCTGTTAGGGGGAGAGCAGAAACCGATGAGCACCCATCTCACGCCGCACTTCGACGACGTTCAGTCGCACTACGACCTTTCCGACGACTTCTACCGGCTCTTCCTGGACCCCAGCCAGACCTACAGCTGCGCGTACTTCGAGCGCGACGACATGACGCTGGAAGAAGCCCAGCTGGCCAAGATCGACCTGTCGCTGGGCAAGCTGGGCCTGCAGCCCGGGATGACGCTGCTCGACGTCGGCTGCGGCTGGGGCGCCACGTTGCGCCGTGCCATCGAGCGCTACGACGTCGACGTGATCGGCCTGACGTTGAGCAAGAACCAGGCCGCACATGCGCAGAAATCGTTGGACGAGCTGGACAGCCCACGTTCGCAAGCAGGTGCTGCTGGAAGGTTGGGAGCAGTTCCACGAACCGGTGGACCGAATCGTCTCCATCGGCGCATTCGAGCACTTCGGCTTCGACCGCTACGACGACTTCTTCAAGATGGCGTTCACCTCGCTGCCGGCCGGCGGCACGATGATGCTGCACACGATCGTGGTCCCCACCGTCGAGGAAATCGAGCAGCGTCAGATCAAGATCACGATGACGCTGGCACGCTTCGTCAAATTCATGATGGACGAGATCTTCCCCGGCGGCCGGCTGCCCAACGTGGCGCTTGTCGAAAAGCACGCGGAACAGGCCGGGTTCGAGGTGGCCCGCGTGCAGTCGCTGCGCCTGCACTACGCACGCACCCTGTCCATCTGGGCGGCGGCGCTGGAGGCGCGCAAGGACGAGGCCATCGCGATCCAGTCCGAAGAGGTCTACGAGCGCTACATGAGGTACTCTGACCGGCTGCGCCGACCTATTCAGCAAGGGCAACACCGACGTCTGCCAGTTCACGTTGGTCAAACCAGCCGCGTAGCGGCGCTCAGCCGAAGAACATATTGCGTCGCCCTGCCAGCAGCTGGTAGAGCGTCTGCTGGATAGTCTCACGCACCTGATCGGTCAGCTCGAAGGTGACCATCGGATCGTCGGCGTCGGCGGCCGCGTAGTGCTCGGTCGGGATTGGCTCGCCGAAGGCGATGTGCCACTTCGACGGCAGCGGCACCAGCCCGGCCGGACCGGCCAGCGGGAACAGCGGCGTGATCGGGAAGTAGGGCAGACCGAACAGGCGCGCCAGCAGCCTGACGTCGGCCAGCATCGGGTAGATCTCCTCGGAGCCGACGATCGAGCACGGCACGATCGGGGCCTTGGTGCGCAGCGCCGCCGCCACGAAGCCGCCGCGGCCGAACCGCTGCAGCTTGTAGCGGTCCTTGAAGCGCTTGCCCAGCCCTTTGTATCCCTCGGGGAACACCGCGGTCAGTTCCCCGGAAGCCAGCAGCCGGTGTGCGTCGGCGGTGCACGCCATGGTGTGACCCGCCTTGCGGGCAGCCTCACCGACCATCGGCAGGTCGAACACCATGTCGGCGGCCAGCAGCCGCAGGTCGCGATGGGCCGGATGCTCGTCGTGAACAGCCACCGAGGCCATCAGTCCGTCGAACGGCAGCACGCCGGCGTGGTTGGCCACCACCAACGCCGCGCCGGTCTCGGGTAGGTTCTCGACTCCGCTGACCTCGACCCGGAACCAGGACCTGAAGAAGAACCTCAGCAGCGGTCGCACGATCGCGTCGTTGAAATGCGGATCGAACCCGAACTCGTCGACGCGGTAATCGCCGGTAAGGCGCTGCCGCAGAAACTCGGCGACGGCACTGACCTTGTGCGCCAACTCGTTGCCGGGCTCGCGGGTTTCGGATTTGCCGCCGGCAGCGCGACGGTGCTCGTCGATCTCGCGAACGACGGCGGCGATCTGATCGGACGAAGCCCTTGTACCAGATTCGGAGAGCAGCGAGGGATGTTGACGAGACGCCTGGGTACGTTGGTCGGCGCGTCGCTGCGCCGCTGCACGGCTCGAATTCGAGTGCAGCGGAATGACTTTCGCTTTTGAATCGCCCGCCATTAAGCTAACCCTGCCCCCACCCCTTAGTTGATTTTGGTTCGACCACCAAAGCGCTGCGCTGCTGCTACGGCCCGACCTTCGATCGAGCGTACCCACTCTGGATCGATAATGGGAGTTAAACCTCGCCCGCGAACATAATCGTCAAAAGCCTCCGCAGTCGACCACTTGGGATGGTATCCGAGGTCGGTTCGCATCCTGGTCGTGTCCATCACCCGGCCGTAACTCAGGTAGTCCAATTGCTCACGGTTGATCTCGGTGTAGTGGTTGGCTCGCCGTATTGAATCCAGCGCCCACAGCCCGAATCCCGGCACCGGCAACGGGACTCGGCCGGCCCGGCGGATCGCCTGCGACAGCATGATGACCCCGCTGGCGCCGATGTTGAAGGTGCCCGCCTTGCCGGCCATCACGGCGCGCTCCAGGGCGCCCAGCGCGTCCTGCTCGTGCAGCAACTGCAGCCGTGCGTCGCGGCCGAGTACCGTCGGGACCAGTGGCCCGGCCAGATATCGCGACAACGTGGTTTCCATCGCCGGGCCGATCATGTTGGCCAGCCGCAGAATCGTTACCGCGATATCGGGCCGACGCCGGCCCAGCCCGCGGGTGTAACCCTCGATGTCCAGGCTGTCTTTGGGAAACCCCTCCCGGAACGGACGACGGCTACTGCTGTCCTCGGTGAACATCACCGGATCATGCGGACTGGACCCGTAGACCTCAGACGTCGACTTCAGCACCACTCGACGCACCGACGGCGCCTTCTGGCAGGCCGCGAACAGCTGCATCGCGCCCAGCACGTTGATTTCCTTCAACGCCGCGCCGCCACCGGAGCGCGGCGCAAACGATGCCGCCGCGGCGTGCACCACGGTGTCGACGTCGCCATTTCGAATCACCTTGGCGACAAAGGGGTTGCGGATATCGGCGCGGACGAACTCGGCACGGCCCATCCGGCGAAGCATGTCCTTGCTGGGCGCAATCGCGTCGACCGCGATGACCCGGTTTATCAACGGGTTCTGCGCCAGCCGCGCGGTCAGGTAACCGCCCAAGAACCGGCAGGCGCCGGTGACCAGCACGACCTTCGGGTAATGCACGGAATCACTCGCACTACCGCCAGTGCCACTTGTCCGGGTGCCCGTTCCGGTGCCTGGTTCACCGCCCGACAAATCCACCTTGCTAGCCTAGCGACCTCTCAGCTGCCGCGGCGTTTCCTGCGACCTGCGCGCAGCCGTTGGCGGAAGTTACTTTCCGAGTTTTCTGCGCTGCACCCGGGTACGGCGAAGCAGCTTGCGGTGCTTCTTCTTCGACATCCGTTTGCGCCGCTTCTTGATTACTGAACCCATAACTCCGCTATCTGTGTGACGGCACGAGTCCGCCATGGTCGACCATGTGCAACAACCCGCACACTCTACCCGGGAGGGCGCGTCGAACACCAAAATGCACCGGTGGGCCGATACGGCTCACACCGGTGGCATCAACGATGGCCGCGAGACTTAAGCCACTGCGACGCCTATCGGCGTGTCCTCGCGAAGGTTTAAGTGTCGCGGTCGAACGGCCCGGCGTTAGCCGGCGTCGAAGTAGGAGCTCTCCAGCATGTCGTGCACGGCCTTCGCGTGCACCCGGAAGGATCGCCCCACTCGGACTGCAGGCAGCTCACCGTTGTGAACCAGCCGGTAGACCGTCATTTTGCTGACCCGCATCAGCGCTGCCACTTCGGCCACAGTCAGGAATTGCGTCCGGGGCGGCTGGCCGTCTACGGAACCAGTATCACGTCCCGATTTACCGCCAGACGAATCCCGTGCCGATGGCCCGTTCATAGACGTCATCGCAACCCAATCAGTCAGGCATCTGCAGTTCCAGCGGCTTCCCCTCCGCTGGCACCAACAGGTGCATACCAACAGGAGAATAGCGGGACTAGTGGGGTTACTGCGACGGGTGGGGGCAAATAAATAAAATTCTATAAATTACTCTGATGTAATTCTTAGCTGCTCAGAGCGGGTTTTTGCGGCCCGCACGGCCTCGTCGACGGCCGCCCGCAAACCGCGGCCCTCCAGTTCCCGCAGCGCAGCGGCGGTAGTACCGCCGGGCGAGGTAACAATCGCGCGCAGCCGCGTCGCGGTGGTGTCCAGGGATAGGTCCGACGCCTTCTCACCGGGTGCTCCGCGGTCCTGCTCCATTCGGTCCAGCAACATCGCCGCCGACCCGGCCATCGTCTGGGCGACCAACTCGGTGGCCACCGAGCGGCTCAACCCGACTCCGACGGCGGCATCCACCAACGCCTCGACCATCAGGAAGAAATACGCCGGACCCGAACCAGATACCGCCGTCACCGCGTCCAGGTGTTCCTCGGGCACGGTCAGCACGGCGCCCACCGAGTCGAACAGCGCAGCGACCTCTTTGAGCTGCTCATTGGTCGCGAACCGGCCCTTGGCCATGGCGCTGATCCCGGCGCCGACCAGGGCCGGCGCGTTCGGCATCACCCGGACCACCGGCGTCCCGGCCGTCAGTTTGGATTCCAGGTAGGCCGTGGTGACCCCCGCCGCGACGGTGATCAGTACCTGCTCGGGGACGTCGTCGCTGGATTCGGCGGCCAGCGCGGTGATCTCGGCGACCACCGAAGTGACGTCGGAGGGTTTCACCGCGATGATGACGAACGTCGCGTTTTCCACCGCATCATGCACCGACGTCACCAGCACCGAATACGTCTCGGCGAGGTATCGCGCGCGGTCGGGCATCCGCTCGGCCACCACGAGGTCCTTGACTTGGCGCCCGGCGCGCAGCAGGCCCGACAGCAGGGCTTCGCCGATGCTGCCCCCACCGACGATCGCGATTCTCGCCATGTCGCACAGCATGGCAGACGGCGACGGGTTTCGGGCGCACGGGCGCCCGGCGATTACCGCGCCGCGGGGACCATCGCCAACTGGCGGGCCTGCACCACAATGCGGCCCTCGCAATCGACGACTGTGTGGTCCTCGTCGAACCAGTCCTGTCCGATCTGCATGCAGGTGCACACCACCCGCAACCAGCCGTCCGCCGGCAATGCGCGCAGGTATGCGGTGAGCTGCACGGTCGGCGCCCAGCCGGTGCGGTTCACCGCGAAAGTCACCGGCGCCGACACATCTCCGCACATCAGCGCGAACAGCACGTCGGGCGCCAGGCCACGCGGCCGCACCCACATCTGGATCACCGGCGGGCGGCCGTCGGTGGGGCCCAGCGTCGAGACCAGCGGCCGCACATCGCAGCCCTCGGCCAGGTGCACCAGCCCGGCCAGCGGGTGGCCGGGACCGATCGGCGCGACGTCGTCGGGCGGCTCGGGGTCCATCAGGCCCACCACCGGATTGGCCGACAGCAGCGGCGGCGCCAGGTGCTCGGGCTCGCCGAGTGTGATCACGGCGTGCACGGCGGCGCGGTCGCCCTGGATGAGCTCCACGTCGACGACGCTGATCCGCCGCCCGCGCTTGCGGATCGACGTCACCAACCGCATCGGGCCGGGGTCGGGCGCCGACAGGAAGCTGCCGGAACCGCGACGGGCTTCGACGGGCCCGCCGTGGGCAGTCGCGGGGCGGCGTTGGCGCACAACGCCAGCATCGCCCCGCCGTGCACCTTGGGCCCGATGGTCCAGTGCTTGTTCAACTCGCCGGCAAAGACGCCGGGGTCGACCTCACGCAGCGCCATCGCAGAGCTGAATAACGCGGTCATGAACTTGTGGGACTTCCTTCGGGCGTCAGCGCAGCAGGTGCGTGCGGGCGAATTGCAGCGACTCGGCCAATACCGCCTCGCGCTCGTGGGCCGAACGCGCTCCGGACGTCGACACCTCGAGCACGACATGGCCGGCGAAGTCGCCACCCGCCAACATCTCACACACCTCGACCACCGGCTGTGTGCCCCGGCCCGGCGCCAGATGCTCGTCGGCCGGTAGCCCGCTGCCGTCGCACAGGTGCAAGTGCACCAGACCCGAGCCCATCCGGCGCGCCATGTCCAGCGCATCGGTGCCCGCCGTCGCGGTGTGCGACAGGTCCAGCGTGTAGTGCGCGTGGTTGCCGTCCAGCGGGTCGTGGGACGGCGCGAACGCCGAGATCCCCGGCCCGGGGCCGCCGCCGCGCCTGCGCATCCGTTCCTTCAACTGCTCGGCCCGGAAGAACCGGTCCGCCCGGAACGGGAACATGTTCTCCACGGCCACCAGCACGTCGCTGGATGCCTCCAAGTTGGCGACTTGCTCGGTAAACCCCTCGACGTAGCGCCGTTGCCAGCGAAACGGCGGATGCACGACGACGGTTTGCGCGCCGAGCTGTTCGGCGGCCCGCACGCTGCGCTCAAGCTTGGGAATCGGGTTGGCGCCCCACACCCGCTGCGAGATCAGCAGACACGGCGCGTGCACCGACAGCACCGGCATCCGGTAGCGCCGCGACAGTTTCTCCACCGCGTCGATGTCCTGGCTGACCGACTCGCCCCACACCATCAGCTCGACACCGTCGTAGCCGAGATTGGCCGCATACTCGAAAGCGGCCTCGGTCCTCATCGGATAGACCGAGGCCGTCGACAGACCGACCTTGATTGCTGGGCGCACGCGGGTTCTGCTGCGCGCCTAGCCGGATTGCAGCAACGCTAACGGCCCCAGCGTGACCAGCGCCCCCACCGCCACCGCGATCAACGTACTGGCGATGTCCTCGGTTTTGCGGACCACCCGGACGCCGACCACCAGGCCAAGAATGACGAGCACCGAAAGCACCAGCGCCACGATGTTGTTCCACCGCCACAGCTGGTCGAACGCGATGAACAGCCCGGCACCGAATCCAACGGCCAGAATCGACTGCAGGACAACCATTCCGCCGGCCCGCATGGTCTCGCTCCGGGACCACGCGGCGGAATCCGCGTGAAGATCGTCGGCGACATCGTCTTCGGGGTAGTCCTCCTCGTCGCCGACGCGGGCGATGTCCCGGTAGTCCGCGCCATGCGGTTCGACGTCATCAGCGGCGTCCTTGCCGCGTGACGCGACCAGCAGCGGAACGCAGGTACGACCGCACGTAGGCGGAGTCTTCGTTCGCGAGTTCGGCGTCCCGCACGTCGGTGTCCATCACGTCCACCGACATCCCCGCGTAGTCCTCCATCGGGTCCGGGTTCATCCCCTCGGCGCCGGATCGGTCCGCCGACTGGTCTTCGGCGCCACCGGAACGGCTGGCGTCGACGCGGACGTTGTTGCGCGACGGCAGCGGGTAGGGACTGCGCTCGGGACGCGATTCCCGCGACTCCGGCCGTGATTCACGCGGACGAGGTGGCGGCGATTGCGGCCAACGCGGCTCGGGTTCGGACCAAAAGCGCGGCTTTTCGTCCGCCTCGTCGGAGACCAACTCGTCGAGCCGAGCAGACCCGTTGGCGCGCTGCGCATGCGGTTCGGGAGTCGACTCACCGGTCGCTTCGGGTTCGATGTCGTCATCGATGATGGGTATTTCACCGGTCAATTCGGCGACGGTCACCGCATCGGAGTTGCCGCGACGTCGGCGACGGCGGTTGGGAACCGGGGCGCCGATCGTGCCGTTCTTGGCCAGCAACTCGGCAACCGAGATGGGTCTGGTATTCGCGCTTTCGTGTGGTTCGGTCATCGTGTGTTGCCTCTCGATCGGTCAACCGCATTCCGATCAACTCGCTGGCTACCAGCATCCCGCACAGACGTCTCGACGAGGGCGGTTCCGTCAGCTTCGCTATCGAGTTTGCGCAGAATGAGACCTTCTCGAAGCGCCCACGGGCAAATGTCCACCGTTTCTATCGACAGCGCTCGCATACTCGCCTCTGCGACCAAAGCTCCTGCCACGATTTGCGGCGCTCGCTCGGCGCTAACTCCTTCCAATTCCGCACGGTCAGCGGTCGTCATCCTAGAGATGAAAGATATGAGTTGTCTGAGGCCGTTAGCGGTGAGTGTCCTTTTCGCGCGCGGTCCCGCGGCCGACGGCGCGGCACCGGTGAGCCGGGCTAGCGAACGGAACGTCTTCGACGTCGCCACCGCAAGGTCGGGGGTGCCGGCATCGAGCATTTTGGCGCTGGCGTCGGCCAGTTCGGAGTCCAGCCAGTCACGCAGCATCGCCACCCGGCGCCGGCCGGGGGGATCGTCGTTGAGCCATTCGCGGGTCAGCCGCCCGGCGCCCAGCGGCAGCGACAACGCGACTTCGGGTTCCTCGTCGACGCCGTTGGACAACTCCAGCGAGCCGCCGCCGATGTCGAGGTTGATGATCCGGCCCGCGCTCCAGCCATACCAGCGACGCACCGCCAGGAAGGTCAGCCGCGACTCGTCGACACCCCGCAGCACTTGCAGCTCGACCCCGGTCTCTTTGCGGACCCGGGCCAGCACGTCCTCGGAGTTCTTGGCGTCGCGGACCGCCGACGTGGCGAACGCCATCAGTTCGGCGCAGCCCGAGCTGTCCGCGATTTTTTCGAACTCGTCGATCGTCTCGATCAGCTTGTCGGCGCCGCGCCGGGTGATTTTGCCGGAACTGTCGATCGACTCGGCCAACCGCAGGGTGGCCTTGGTCGAACTCATCGGCGTTGGATGTCCGCCGCGGCGGGCGTCCACCACTAGCAGATTGACCGTGTTGCTGCCGACGTCCAGCACTCCTAATCGCACGAAACACAACCTTACGGCTGAGGCGCCGCAGCGTTGGATTCGACTACCGTGAAAACTGTGGCAGATTCGCAGCCCAATCATCCCGGTGAAGTCGAATTGGACTTCGCGCGCGAATGGGTGGAGTTCTACGACCCGGACAATCCCGAGCATCTGATCGCCGCCGACCTGACCTGGCTGCTCTCCCGCTGGACCTGCGTGTTCGGCACTCCGGCCTGCCAGGGCACCGTCGAAGGCCGTCCCGACGACGGATGTTGCTCGCACGGGGCGTTTTTGTCCGACAAGGACGACCGGGCCCGGCTGGACGACGCTGTGTCCAAGCTCACCGATGAGGATTGGCAGTTTCGCGAAAAGGGCTTGAGCCGCAAGGGCTATCTCGAACTCGACGAGCATGAGGGCGAAGAGCAGTTCCGCACGCGCAAGCACAAGGGCGCGTGCATCTTCCTGAACCGGCCGGGGTTTCACGGCGGCGCGGGCTGTGCGCTGCACAGCAAAGCGCTGCGGCTCGGCGTGGCACCGCTGACGATGAAACCCGACGTCTGCTGGCAGTTGCCCATCCGCCGCAGCCAGGAATGGGTGACCCGCCCGGACGGCACGGAAATCCTGAAGACCACCGTCACCGAGTACGACCGCCGCGGCTGGGGCGCCGGCGGCGCCGACCTGCACTGGTACTGCACCGGCGATCCGGCCGCCCACGTCGGCACCGAGCAGGTGTGGGTGAGCCTGGGGGCCGAACTCACCGAACTGCTCGGCGAGAAGGCCTACGCCGAGCTGGCGGCAATGTGCAAGCGGCGCAGCGCATTAGGGCTCATCGCCGTCCACCCGGCAACGCGGCGGCTGAATAGCGTCGCCGGCGCTTGCGGCTCGGCACTCGAACCGGTGAAGCCGGCAAACGAGGAGCTGTACTCGGCCGCCGCACCACGTTGGCGCGGCCAGCGCGGGCGCCTGGAGGTCTGGTATGCGACCCTGTCGGATCCGGCAACGCGGGCCGCGCTCTGGGTCCACTACGAGACGGTGTCGCCGACGTCGGGCAGTGCACAGGGTCCCTATGCGCACGGTTGGGCGAGCTGGTTCCCCGCCGACGGCCCACCGCACACCGAGCGTTTCGGTCCCGAGCCGGCTGCGCCGGCCACGGGGCCGATTTGGCTCAAGGTTGCCGAGGCTCGAATCGCCTTAGCAGAACTGGCCGGACGAGCCGGGTCACTGGCGTGGGACCTGACCTGGACGGACACCGGTGGGCCGCTGTGGACCTTCCCGCGGTCGGCGTGGGAACGCGAACTGCTCCCCGGCGCGCAGGTGGTGCTCGCCCCGACCGCAGAGTTCACCGGCTCACTCCGTACCGGCGACACTGCCCACCGCATCGACCGGTGGCGCGGCGGAGTGGCGCACATCTACGGGCACGGCAACGCGAGGCGCTGGGGGTGGATCCACGCCGACCTCGGCGACGGCGACGTGCTGGAAGTGGTCACCGCGGTGTCGCGCAAAGCCGCCTTGCGCACACTCCCACCGATGGCTTTCGTACGGTTCCGTATCGACGGAAAGGATTGGCCCGCAAGCGGTTTACCGTCGTTGCGGATGCGGACCAGGCTAGGCCTGCGACACTGGCAGCTGGTGGGACGTATCGGCGGGAGCCGGGTGCTGATCCGCGTCGACCAGCCCGCCGAGCGATGCGTGAGGCTGGGCTATACCGATCCTGACGGCGCCACCGCGGTATGCACCAACACCGAACAGGCCGACATTCACGTCGAGATCGACGACCGCCGGTGGTCGGTAGTCGGCACCGGCCACGCCGAGGTCGGCTTGCGGGGCGCGTCGGCGCCCGGTCAGCTCTCCAGTTTGTAGCCCAGGCCGCGCACCGTCACCAGGTGTATCGGATTGGCCGGGTCCGCTTCGATTTTCGACCGCAGGCGCTTGACGTGTACGTCGAGCGTCTTGGTGTCGCCGACATAGTCAGCGCCCCACACGCGATCGATCAGCTGCCCACGAGTCAGCACCCGGCCGCTGTTGCGCATCAGGTACTCGAGCAGGTCAAATTCCTTGAGCGGCAACGTGATCGGCTCACCGTTGACCGAGACGACGTGGCGCTCGACGTCCATTCGCACCGGCCCGGATTCCAGCACGCCGTCGGTGACCTCGGAGTCGTCGTCGCCGCGGCGGCGCAGCACCGCCCGGATCCGGGCAATCAGCTCACGCGCCGAATACGGCTTGGTCACATAGTCATCGGCGCCCAGCTCCAGGCCGACGACCTTGTCGATCTCGCTGTCGCGCGCGGTCACCATGATCACCGGCACGCTGGAGCGCGATCGCAGTTGCTTGCACACGTCGGTGCCGGACATTCCCGGCAGCATCAGATCGAGCAGCACGATGTCGGCGCCGGCCCGGTCGAACTCGGCCAGCGCGGATGGGCCGTCGGTCACCACGGTGGCCTCGAAACCCTCTTTGCGTAGCAGAAACGCCAGCGGATCAGCCAGCGATTCTTCGTCCTCCACGATCAGGACACTGGTCACGAACGCCACTCCTCTTCATCGCTTCGCTCTGCATCGTCGCATGCGCAGGTCATCGGTGTAGTTCTTCCTCTCGTTGGGGCACCTTGGGCCGGATTTCACGCTGGGGCGGTTGGTCGGTCTGTTCGCACTCGCCGTCGTATGCCGGGATGGACAACGTGAACGTCGACCCCGTTCCCAGCTGGCTCCACAACCCGATCGTGCCGTTGTGGTTGGCCGCGACGTGCTTGACGATGGCAAGGCCGAGCCCGGTGCCACCGGTGGCCCGCGAGCGCGCCTTGTCGGCGCGGAAGAACCGCTCAAAGACCCGCTCCTGGTCTTTGCGGGCGATCCCGATGCCCCGGTCGGTGACGGCGATCTCGATGTTGTCGCCGCGGCGACGGCGGCTGATGGACACCAGCGAGCCGCGTGGCGAGTACGCGATCGCGTTGGACACCAGGTTGGCCAGCTGCGGTGACGAGCAGGGCCTGTTCGCCCAGCATTCGCAGGCCACTCGGTTCGTCGGTGCGGACCGTGATGTCGGCGTTGTCGGCCGGCACCTTGTGGCGTGAAATCGCTTCGGACACAACGATGTCGACGTCGACGGCGTCCATGTCCGGCAACCGCTCGGCGCCCTGCAGCCGGGACAGCTCGATCAGCTCGCTGACCATGTCCCCCAGCCGGTTGGCCTCGACGAGCACCTTCTCGCCAAACCGCCGCACCGTCTCGGGGTCGTCCGCGGAGGCCAGCAGGGCCTCTGCGAGCACGGCCATCGCGCCGACCGGCGTCTTGAGCTCGTGGCTGACGTTGGCCACGAAGTCGCGCCTGGTGGCCTCCATCCGTGCGTATTCGGAGTGGTCGTAGACGAAGACCACCGCGAACCGGCGATCCTCCTCGCTGAGCAGCCGGGCCTGTCCGTGCACCGACAGGCCCGATCGTCCCGGAACCAGCCGCTTGCCCGGCAGCAGGTCGAACTCGACATCGGCGCCGTCGCTCAGGGTCTGGCGCGCCGCCTTCCAGGCCTCGTCGTCGAGCTGACGCTCGCGCACCAGGCCGAGCTCTTTGGCCCGGCTGTTGTGATAGACCACGTCGCGGTGACGGTCCACGACGGCGGTACCAAGCGGCATCAGCGCAACAATGCGCTCCAACATTTGCGCGACGGTGATCCCGGCGGCTTCGACGGCCACCCGCTGGCGTCGCTCCCGACCCCGCGGTGCCAGCCGCGCGCCGATGGCGACGCCGACGGCCAGTGCCACGAGGACAACACCCCGGCCAGTGACAGGGCCGAGAACACAGTCACATTAAAATCCTACAAATCCGGTGAACGCCGACCCAGCAGCGCAAGGCCAAAATCGGACATGTCACACGCGACAAGACAGGTGTTCCACTGCTGTTCATGCCACGTTTGCCCTCCTACCAGGAAAACCGGGCTAGCGCGCGCCTTGGCTGGCCACCGCCGCCGCGCCCGCGGCAGCGGCTTCCGGATCGAGATAGCCGCCACCGACGACCGTGGGCCGCATATCGGCGTCCAAGTCGTAGCGCAGCGGAATGCCGGTAGGGATGTTGAGTCCCACGACATCCTCGTCGGACATCCCGTCCAGATACTTCACCAGGGCGCGCAGCGAGTTGCCGTGCGCGGCGATCAGCACCGTCTTGCCGACCCGCAGATCCGGCACGATCACGTCGGTGAAGTACGGCAAGAACCGGGCCACCACGTCGGCCAGGCATTCGGTCAGCGGACCGCCGCCGATGTTGGCGTAGCGGGGGTCGGTGTCCTGGCTGAACTGGCTGCCCTTTTCGATCGGCGGTGGCGGGGTGTCATAGCTGCGCCGCCAGGTCATGAACTGCTCGTCGCCGTAGCGCTCCTTGATGTCGGCCTTGTCCAGGCCCTGCAGCGCGCCGTAGTGGCGTTCGTTCAGCCGCCAGCTGCGCCGCACCGGAATCCAGTGCCGGTCGGCGGTGTCCAGCGCCAGGTTCGCGGTGGTGATGGCCCGCCGCAGCAGCGAGGTGTACACCACGTCGGGCAGCAGGTTGTGCTCGGCGATCAGCTCACCGCTACGCAGCGCCTCGCCGCGGCCCTTGTCGGTTAGGTCGACGTCGACCCAGCCGGTGAACTGATTGCTCGCGTTCCATTCGCTCTCGCCGTGGCGGAGCAGCACCAGCGTGGCGACCGCGTTTCCCATGGTGGCAAGTCTCTCACCCCTTGCGGGGTGAGGTGAGTCACACGAGGCTCGACAACGGTTGATACAGGTATACAGTTACTCCGTAATCGAGTATCACAACGGTCGACCGAGGAGGATTCGATGAGCGAGAAGACAACGTGCATAGTCGTCGGCGGCGGTCCTGCCGGAATGGTGGCGGCCTTACTGCTGGCACGCGGGGGCGTGGAAGTGACCGTGCTGGAGAAGCATGCCGACTTCCTCAGAGATTTCCGGGGCGACACCGTGCACCCCTCGACGCTGCGGCTGCTGGATGAGCTCGGCCTCTTTGAGCGGTTCGACGCGCTGCCGCACACCAAGCTCACCGGATGGGGATTAGACCTGCCCGATGGCCGTAAAGCGCCCGTCATCGACTTCACCCGGCTGCGCTTGCCGCATCGCTACATGGCGATGGTGCCCCAGTGGGACCTGCTCGACCTGCTGGCCGAGGCCGGGCGAGAGGAGCCGACGTTCACCTTGCGGATGAGCACCGACGTCACCGGGCTGCTCTACGAGTCGGGCCGAGTCGTCGGAGTGCGGTACGACGGCCCCGACGGGCCGGGTGAGCTGCGCGCCGACCTGACGATCGCCTGCGACGGGCGCTGGTCGCTGTGCCGGCGCGAGGGCGGCCTCGTCCCGCGTGAGTACCCGGTGGACGCCGACGTGTGGTGGTTCCGGCTGCCGAAGGCCGAGGGCGTCGGCGACACGTTGCTGCCACGGTTCAAGGACGGCTTGTTCCTCGGGGTCATTCCGCGCAAGGACTACCTGCAAATCGGCTACTTCCTTCGCAAGGGCGCCGACGCCCAACTGCGGGCCCGCGGGATCGAGGCGCTGCGCCATGACATCGTCACCGCCATTCCCGAACTGTCCGAGGCCGTTAACGGCCTGGAGTCGATGGACGACGTCAAGCTGCTCGACATTCGGCTCAACCGGCTGCGGCGCTGGTACACGAACGGGCTGCTGTGCATCGGCGATGCCGCACACGCCATGTCCCCGGCCGGCGGCGTCGGCATCAACATGGCCGTCCAGGACGCCGTGGCCGCGGCGAGGCTGCTCGCGGCACCGCTTCGCGATCACCGCGTCACCGCCGATGACCTGGCCGCCGTCCAGCGCCGCCGCGAGTTCCGCACGGCGGTCACCCAGACGTTTCAGCGCTTCTTGCACGCGATGATGCTGCGCGCGATGGATTCCGGCAAGACGCCGGCGCCCAACAAGCCGATGTGCGTCCTGGCCCGCTTTCCGCAGCTGTCCGCGATCCCCGCTTACCTGATGGGCGTCGGCGTCCGGCCTGAACACGCTCCGAAGTTCGCCCGCCGGGCACCACAACCGGTCTCAACCAGCCTCAACGAAAAGGATTGACGCTCATGGCATTTCTCCAGTTCGACGCCGCCCTGATCGATGATCGGCACTAGCGACCCTGCAGTGTCAACGGTCAACGAGGTGCCTACCAACGTGGTCGAGGCCGCGCTGCGTGCCGCCGAGCACCTCGGCCGCGACGTGGCCGACGTTCCGCTGGTCGCCATCGCCCGCGAGGCCGGCATGTCGCGTAGCACGCTGGTCCGACGGTTGAACGGCTCCCGGCAGCCGTTGGACGACGCGGTGCGCGCCGCGGGGGTGGAACCCGGCGGCCGGCCGCCGGTGCGCGAACGCGCGGTGCAAGCGGCGGCGTCGTTGATCAGCGATCGCGGGCTGGCCGCGGTCACGTTGGAAGCGGTTGCAGCGCAAGCAGATTGCTCGGTACACAGCCTGTATGCGGTGTTCGGCGGCCGTGACGAGTTGCTGCGCACGGTCTTCGACCGCTACGGGCCGATCCTGGACCTCGACGAAGCGATCTCCGACCCGGATGCCGACCTCAGCGAGACCGTCCACCGGGTCTACCGGGTACTTGCCGAGGCGTTCAGCCGCGAACCTCGAGTGGCGCCGGCGATGCTCGCCGAAGGACTGGCCCGTCCGACCTCGCCCGCGGCGCAAGCACTTTTGCAGTACCACGTGCCGCGCATGCTGGCCGGCGTGGGCCAGTGGCTGGCGGGCGAAATCACCGCCGGGCGCATCCGAGATCTACCGCTGCCGTTGCTCATTCAGCAGATGCTCGCGCCGATCGCCGTGCACACCATGGTTCGGCCGGCCGCCGACAACATCCCCGAGATCGAGCTGCCGGAGTTGGATGAGGCGTGCGTGGTGTTCGCCGAAGCGTTCCTGCGCGCGGTCGCGACTTAGCCGTCGTCGTCGTCGTCGATCAGGTGCGCGAACGCCTCCAGGTTCTTCAGCGACTCACCGCGCGACACCCGCCACTCCCATTCCTTTTGGATTGACGACCGAAAACCCAACTCCAGCAACGTGTTGAAGTCGGTATCCACCGCTTCGAGCACCTGCCCGAGCACCCGGTCGATTTCGGCGGCGTCCACCGACGCCAACGACATTCGGCCCACCAGGTAGATGTCGCCGACGTTGTCCAACGTGTAGGCGACGCCGTACAGGCGGCGGTTGCGCTTGAGCAGGAATCGGTAGACGCCCTCGTGGTTCTCGTCGGGCTTGCGGCAGACAAACGCCTCGATGCGCACCGAGTGCTCGCCGATGCTCAGGATGGTGTTGGTCTTGAGCTTGCGCTCACCGGGCGACTCCACGATCAGTCCGGCAACCCGCCGTGCGCACCGGCGTGCCGTGAGTACGTCAGCTCGCTGGCGTCGAGCGTGTCCTCGATCAGCTGCTGGACGTGCGTCACCGGCGGCGCCCCGCGATCTCCGGAGTGGGTCATGCCCAGGCCTCCCTTCGCCGCGATGGCCTCCGTCCAGCGGGTCGGGCCCGCCGCGCCGACGACAGGTCGCTCACCGAGCGACGGCCTCGGTGAAATCGCCGATCGCACGCCGGTAGCTGGCCAGCAGCGCGTCGACGGTGTTGTCCCAGGAGAACGTCGCCGCGTGCTCGACCGCCGTGCGGCTCATCGCCCGGGCTCGCGGTCCGTCGTCGAGCCGCAACAGCTCGTCGATCGCGGGCGCCCACCGGTCGACGTCGTGACCCGACACCAACGTGCCGCTCACCCCGTCGCGCACCGCCACCGGTAACCCGCCGACCGCGGCCGCCACCACCGGTGTCCCGCACGCCTGCGCCTCCAGGGCGACCAGACCGAACGACTCCGAATAGCTGGGCACCGCCACCAGGTCGACGGCCTGGAACAGGGTGGCCAGGTCTTCTCGCGTCTGCGGGGGCAGGAACCTCACGCGGGCAGTGATACCCAATTCGTCGGCGAGCCGAACAAGACCGTCCGGGGCGGCCCGTCCGCTGCCCGACGGTCCGCCGGCGACCACGACGTGCACCCGCGGCAGCTTGGCCGCCGCACGCAGCAAGATGTCGGGGCCCTTCAGCGGTTGGATTCGCCCGACGAACGCCACCACCTCGTCGTCGGGCGGTAGCCCCAGCTTGATCCTGGCGGCGCGGCGGTCACCGGGCCGGAACTCGTCCAGGTCGACGCCGGGGTGGGCGACGTCGATCCGGGCGGGGTCGGCGTGGTGTAGCGAAACCAGTTGTGCGGCTTCGTCTTCGGTGTTGGCGATCGACCGGTCGGCTCGTCGACCACCTGCTGCTCGCCGACGGTACGCAGCGGCGGCTCGGGGGTGTCACCGTCGGCCAGCGCGGCGTTCTTCACCGCCGCCAGCGTGTGCGCGGTGTGCACCAACGGCACCGACCAGCGGTCGCGGGCCAGCCAGCCGACCTGACCGGACAGCCGATGGTGCGGTGCACGATGTCGTAGTAACCGGGCTCGTGGGCGGCTTCTGCCCGCAACACTCCGGCGGCGAACGCGCACAGCTGGGTCGGCAGGTCGTATTTGTCGAGGCCTTCGAACGGCCCGGCCACCACGTTGCGCACCAGCACACCGGGTGCCACCCGCGCGATCGGCGGATCGGTGGACGCGGTGGCCCGGGTGAAGATCTCCACCTCGACGCCCCGTCGAGCGAGATGAAGCGCGCTCTGCAGCACGTACACGTTCATCCCACCGGCGTCCCCGATTCCCGGCTGGGCCAGCGGCGACGTGTGCACCGCCAGCACCGCGACGCGGCGCGGATCGGTCAACTCGGAGGTGTCCAGCCAAGAAAGATCAGTGTGGCCCACGGTCTCATCTTTGCAGGACAGTTCCGACGTGCCCGAAGGCGCAGGTCAGGCGGGTGTCTCGGTGGGCGATCTGGCAGCGCGGCTACCGGCGGTTGGGCGCGACGCATGGCGCCGGCGGCTGGCGTACGGCCCGGCCAGCGACACGATGCCGGCCCCGGCCTCCTGCACCCGGTTGCCGAAGGCGGTGACCCGGATGTCGCGCAGCGGCAGCACCGTGCGCGCGGCGAACGCCGCCTCCACGTGCTCCATGCCCTCCGGATATTCGGTGAACGCTTGCCCGCCGACCACCAAGTCGTCGGGGTTAAGCAGATCGCGCAGCAACGCGACCGCTTCACCAAGCACCCTGGCCCGCTCGGCAAGCAGGTCTGTGGCCTGCTGGTTGCCATTGCGCGCCGCACGCAGCAACTCGGTGACGGTGGCACTGGACCCGGGGTTACCGGCCGGCAGAATGCGCATCCGGCGCGCCGCGGCGAGCACGGCCTCGTCGCTGACAGTGGACTCCAACAGCCCAGAACCGCCCAGCAACTCCGATTGCACGGGCAGGTTGGCGATCGTGCCCGGCCCGCTGGCAGGACTGTGCACCCGCCCACCGATCGACAGCGCATAACCCACGGTCTCGCGCGCATAGATGTACAGGCTGGTGGTCGCGTTGGGCCCAAACCGGCGCATGCCGAGCAGCAGCTCCGCCGCGGCCATCGCGTCGACGTGGGATGCCACCGACACCGGCAGGCCCAGCGCCTGGCGAACGCCGGCCCGACCGGCGCGTCCCGCCACCTCAGCCGGGCGTGGTCGACGTGGCCGCTGGCGCCGTCGACGATGCCGCCGATTGCCACCCCGACCCACAGCGCACGCCGCCGATGCCACCGCCTCAAGTAACGCCGGGCGCCGTCGGCCAACGAGGCCAGCGCTGGCTCCTGGGCACTGCGCGGTGTGGGGGTTTCGACGGCGTCCAGGGTGCGGCCGAACAGGTCGGTGGCCACGATGCTGGTGGTTCGCGCCCCGATGTGGATGCCCAGCGTCAGGAACGGCTCGTGGTTGACCTCGACCGGTACGCGGGGACGCCCGATGGCGCCGGAGACCGCCAAGTCGGCGCGTTCCCGCAGGATGCCGGCGTCCAACAGGGCAGTGACCTGCCGGTTTACCGTCGCAATGGACAGCGAAGTGATCTGGGCGATGACGTCGCGGCCAATCGGGCCGCGTAGCCGCACGGCCCGAAAGACCGACGATGCGGCACCGTCGGCCAGCTGCAGCAACGGCGCGATCACGCGGTGGCGCCCGGGCGACCGTCGCCTCGCGGCCGCAGAGTGGCTATGGGGGTGAGAGGTGGAATGTGGTTGAGCGCACGTGGTGTGTCCTTGTCCGAGTTCCGATGGCGGTCGAGGCCGCGCACCGTGGCGAGCGCTTGGGGTTCGCTCAGGCGCGGCTAGCTGCGCTGCAACAACAGGCGCAGTCCGCGAACGGACAGGCGCCGAACAAGGCACTGAAGTACACACGAGGAACTTAGCACGCTTACTAGAGTTGTTCAGGTGAACGGACTCTGAGCAACGGATCGCGGTAATCACCGGCGCCAGCGCCGGGATCGGCGAGGCAACGCGAGAACCCTTGCCGCACAAGGCTTTCACGTGGTGGTCGTGGCACGTCGGGCCGACCGTATCAACGCGTTGGCCGCCGAGATAGGCGGAACCGCCATTGTGGCCGATGTCACCGACGGCGCGGCGGTTGACGCGTTGGCGGCTCAGCTGAAGCGGGTAAACGTGCTGGTCAACAACGCCGGCGGGGCCAAGGGCCTAGAACCTGGTCGCCGACGCCGACCTCGAGCACTGGCGCTGGATGTGGGAGACGAACGTGCTGGGCACCCTGCGCGTCACGCGTGCGCTGCTGCCCAAATTGATCGACTCCGGCGACGGCCTCATCGTCACCATCACTTCGGTTGCGGCGATGGAGATCTACGACGGCGGCGCCGGTTACACCTACCTGCCAAGCACGCGCAGGGCGCGCTGCACCGCACGCTACGCGGCGAACTGTTGGGGAAACCGGTGCGGCTCACCGAGATTGCTCCCGGAGCGGTCGAAACCGAATTCTCACTCGTCCGCTTCGGCGGCGACCAGCAGCGTGCCGACGCCGTCTATGAAGGCATGACGCCGTTGGTGGCCGCCGACATCGCCGAGGTGATCGGGTTCGTGGCGTCCCGGCCGGCGCACGTCAACCTCGACCAGATCGTCATCCGGCCGCGCGACCAGGCATACCGCTAGCCGCCGGGTCGGCCGCTAGGCGGTGTCGTCGGGGTGCCCGACAACGTCGGCGTTTCGTCCGGAGTGGCCGGGCGCTGCGCGGTATCGACACCGGCGACGGCTTGGCTCCGCTGGCCGGCGGCAGCGCCGACATGCCCACCCAGGTGTCCCAGTCGACCGCCCAGTCCCAGATGTCGCCGTCGGAATAGGACAGCTCGATCGAGCTGCCGGTCACCTCAACCGGGTCGCCGTCGATCGCGCTGCCGAAGTACTGCTGGGCATCGGACGTCGACAGATTGATGCAGCCGTTGGTGACGTTGCTGTTGCCCTGTGCGCCCGCACTGGCCGGGTTGGCGTGGATGAACTCACCGTTGTTGGAAATTCGCACCGCCCAGCGTTCGTGG
>CAWBSW010000064.1:0-9447 GCA_963791535.1 uncultured Actinomycetota bacterium
ACGCTCCTAGAGGATCAGCAGCATCCGCGAGTTGCCCAGGATGTTCGGCTTGACGTAGCTCAGGTCGAGGAATTCAGCGACACCGATGTCGTACGAGCGGCACATCTCGTCGTACACCTCGGCGGTCACCGGCGTGCCTTCGATCTCGGTGAAGCCGTGCCGGCCGAAGAACTCGGTTTCGAAGGTCAACACGAACAACCGCTGCAGTTGCAGTTCCCGGGCGACCCGGAGAAGCTTGTCGACGATCGCATGGCCGATGCCCTGGCCGGTCAGCGTGGGGGCGACGGCCACCGTGCGCACCTCGCCCAGATCGGCCCACAGCACATGCAACGCGCCGCAGCCGACCACCTCCCTACCTTCCTTGCCCTCCTGTTCGGCCACCCAGAACTCCTGGACAGCCTCGTACAGCGTCACCAGGTTCTTTTCCAGCAGGATCTTGCCGGCGTAGGTGTCAACTAGCTGCTTGATCGCCGGTACGTCAGAGGTTCGCGCGCGCCGGATCACCGGCTCGTTGGCCGGTAGACCGCCCGATGCGCTCACGGGTGCACAGTATCGGCTTCGGCTTAGCCCCGCGACGATGCAGAGCGGGTGGCGCGCTGATGAGGAGCGGGCAATCGGGTCCAGCAGGTCGAGAACCGATATTCTGATGCCGTGTCGGGGCAACCTCAAACCGGTCCGGTAGTCCCGCGTGTTCGCGTCACCAATCTCGCCAACGTGCTCACACTGCTGCGGCTGGTGCTGGTGCCGGTATTTCTGCTGGTGCTGTTCGCCGGAAATGGTCACGAAACCGTCAGCCGCATTGCCGCTTTCGTGGTTTTCGCCGTCGCCGTCGTCACCGATAAAATCGACGGCGCGCTGGCGCGCAATTACGGCATGGTGACCGAATTCGGCACGATGGCCGACCCGATCGCGGACAAGACGCTCATCGGCGCGGCGTTGATCGGGCTGTCGATGCTCGGCGATCTGCCGTGGTGGGTGACAGTGGTGATCCTTGCTCGCGAGGTCGGGATCACCGTGTTGCGGTTCGCCATGCTGCGCCGCGGCGTCATCCCCGCCAGTCGCGGCGGCAAACTCAAAACCCTCGTGCAGGCCGTCGCGATCGGATTGTTCGTGCTGCCACTGTCGGGACCGTGGCTGGTGGCGGCGTGGGTCGTGATGGCGGTCGCGATCGTGCTGACCCTGGTCACCGGCGTGGACTACGTGTTGTCCGCCGCAAGGGATGTCCGTGGACGACCCGCTACTGACTGACGACGCCCGCGGATTGGTGGCGGATCTGACGGTCCGCAAGCAGAGCATCGCCACCGCCGAGTCGCTGACCGCCGGGCTACTCGCCGCCACCCTCGCCGGGGTGGCCGGCGCCAGCGAGGTACTGCGCGGCGGCCTGATCACCTACACCGAGCACACCAAGGTCGTGCTGGCCGGGGTTGCGCCGCAGATTCTCGACGAGGTCGGGCCGGTGGCCGGCCCAACCGCCCGGGCGCTGGCCGTCGGTGCCCGCCAACGGTGCGACGCCACCTGGGGCGTCGGATTGACCGGCGTCGCCGGGCCCGAGCCGCATGGTGGGCACGAGGTGGGCACGGTATTCATGGGCCTGGCCGGGCCGGTCGATACCGAGGTGGTCGAGCTGAAGTTCAGCGGAACACGCTGGGATATCCGCGTCTCGGCGGTGCGCGAGTCGATCAGCAGGCTGCGTGCGCTGGTCGCGGCGGTGTGAATCTCGGCCGCGCGGGAACCAATGGCCGCGCGGTGGTCGTTGACCTTGATGAACTGTCTCCGCTGAACGGATTAAGGAGAGCGGGATGCCGTCATTGCTGCGCGAGGTCCTCGGCGACGTGCTGCGTCGGGCCCGAACCAAACAAGGCCGGACGTTGCGGGAAGTCTCAGACACTGCCCGGGTCAGCCTGGGGTATCTGTCCGAGGTCGAGCGCGGTCGCAAGGAGGCGTCCAGCGAGCTGCTGAGCGCGATCTGCGACGCGCTGGATGTGCCGTTGTCGCAGCTGCTTGTCGAGGCGGGTGAGCACCTGGCGCGTCGGGAGCACGCGGTGTCCCCGGCCAGCGCGGCCAATATCGACGTGAGCACCAAGGTCGTCATCCCGCCGGTTGTCTCAATGGCCGTCGCCTAGCCCGATACGGCGTATGCGCGGCAAGGGTGTGGCAATCCGCGTGGAACCGATAAATTGAGCTTCAGGGTGAGCGCAGTAGTCCATCTGACAGACAACTCGACACGAAGGCGGAGCTAAATCCATGGCCAATCCGTTCGTCAAAGCGTGGAAGTACGTCATGGCGCTGTTCAGCTCGAAGATCGACGAGCACGCCGACCCCAAAATTCAGATTCAGCAGGCCATCGAGGAAGCGCAGCGTCAGCACCAGGCGCTGACCCAGCAAGCCGCGCAGGTGATTGGCAACCAGCGGCAACTCGAGATGCGGCTCAACCGGCAGCTGGCCGACATTGAAAAGCTCCAGGTCAACGTCCGCCAGGCCGTCACACTGGCCGACCAGGCCACCGCGGCCGGAGACACCGCCAAGGCCACCGAGTACAACAACGCCGCCGAGGCTTTCGCGGCTCAGTTGGTGACCGCCGAGCAGAGCGTGGAAGACCTTAAGGGATTGCACGACCAGGCGCTTGCCGCCGCGGCGCAGGCCAAGAAGGCCGTCGAGCAAAACGCGATGGTGCTCCAACGGAAGATCGCCGAGCGCACCAAGCTGCTCAGCCAGCTCGAGCAGGCCAAGATGCAGGAGCAGGTCAGCAAGTCGCTGCGGTCGATGAGCGAGATCGCCGCTCCGGGAACCACCCCGAGCCTCGACGAGGTGCGCGACAAGATCGAACGCCGCTACGCCAACGCGATGGGTGAGGCCGAGTTGGCGCAGAACTCGGTGCAGGGCCGCATGCTCGAGGTCCAGCAGGCCAGTGTGGAGATGGCCGGCCACTCGCGGTTGGAGCAGATCCGCGCGTCCATGCGCGGCGACGCGTTGCCGGCCGGAGGGCCGGCCGCCGACCGTGCGGCTATCCCGGGCACTCCGGCGGCGGCCCCGGACGCTGCGCCCGCCGAGAAGCCAATCGGCCAGCAGTAGGCGAACGGAGCGAGATGGCGGCGGAATCCGGTGGCAGCGCGCCGTGGCGCGCATTGCTGCAACGCGGTTTGGACACTGCCGATGAGCTTTCCGCCTTGGTGGCGCGGAAAATCAGCGCGGTCACCGATCCGCGGGCCCGGTTGCTGCGGCAGCGCCGACGTGCGCTGCGGTGGGGCCTGGTCTTCAGCGCCGGGTGTGTGTTCTGGGGCGTGGTGACGGCAGGCTTGGCGGCGTGGGGCTGGTTCGCGTTGCTGCTGGAGATCACCGGCGGGATCGCGGTCGCGCAAGCGATGATCGCGACGCTGCTACTGATTCGCTACCACTGGCTGCGATCGGAGCCGCTGCCCGTGCAGCGGCCCACCAGCAGCCGACGCTTGCCGCCGCCGAGTTCGGCGGCGCGGTCGGCGATGTCGGCGCTGGGAGCATCCGAACGGGGCTTCTTCTCGTTGCTGGGGGTCATGGAGCGGGGCAACATTCTGCCCGCCAGCGAGATTCGCGACCTGACAGCCGCGGCCAACAAGAGTTCGGCCGCCATGGCTGCAACCGCGGCCGAGGTGGTGTCGATGGAGCGGGCGGCCAACTACACGCCGCAATCACGCTCATACCTGGTGCCCTCTATCAACGCCTTCACCGCACAGTTGGGCGCGGGCGTGCGTCAATACAACGAAATGGTCACTGCCGCAGCGCAATTAGTATCGTCGGCCAACGGCGATTCGGTCGGCGTCGCGACGCCGCCGAGCGCACAGCAGCGTTACCGGACGGAGTTGGCGGGCGCCACCGATCGCCTGCTCGGATGGGCGCAGGCCTTCGACGAACTCGGCGGACTGCCGAAGACCGGTTAGTCATCAGCTCCCGGCGATGAGCTCGTCGACAACCCACTGGGCGATGCCGTCCGGGTAGGGATCCGCCAGCCCAAGGATGATGTGCTCGAAGCCGGCCTCGATCGCACGGGCGATTTCGGCGCGGGTGACGCCGGGCTGGTCGTAGACGACAGGCAACCTCTGTAGCGGCGCTGACGCGGACCCCGACTACGACGCACGCCGCATGGTGCAACTCGTCATCGCAGGTCTGCGACGTCAATCGTTCGGCTAGTCCTTCGGCCGGGGCCCGTAGCGTTCGATGTAGGACTGGTGGATGTGGGCGTCGCGCTTGCGGGCGACTTCGTCGACGAGATTCGGGTCGAGGCCGTGCACCTGCAACATGTGCCGCCGCCACACCTTGTTGAGGGCATGCGAAAAGTACACGAACGGAATGAGGATCGGCAGCGTCATACTCAGGTGGACGTCCAGCGTCGTCGGAATCAACCAGAACGGGGCGAGCACCAAGACCGCGGGAACCGCGACGCGAACCATCATCCGGCGCGCGGCACCCTTGCCGGCCAAGTCGTTGCGCACCCAGTCCCGCATCGAGTCGGGCAGGCGCGCGCCCAGGCAGTACCGGACCAGTTGGAAGAGGTTGGGCCGGGTCCTGACGGCGTCGGTACTCATCGAACTAGAACGACGCCCGCAGCGACGGCACCAGCAACCCGGCCAGGCCCCGGAGCGTCGCCTTGAACATGTCGAAGAAGTCGAAATAGTCTCGCCACAGCGTGATCTCGCCGTCTTGGACCTCGAACACGCCGCAGACCCAGAACTGCAGCCGCAGCGGCCCGAAGATCAGCGCGTCGGTGCGTTCGGTGAGCACGGCGGCGCCGTCGGCGGCGATGCGATGGATCTTCACCTCGAACCCGCTGGCGCCACCCAACGAGCTGAAGAGCTTCATCGCCCGGTTGCGGCCGTGGATTGTTGGCAAACCGACGTTCTGGTACACCAGATCTTCGGCCAATGCGGCGCCTGCGGTTTCGAGGTCCGCGTCCTGCAGCGCATGCAGGAAAACCTCAACGGTGCGCGTGTTTTCGAGAGTCTGCTCGGTCATGTACATCAGCCTAACGGCGATTCGGGCAGCCGGTCACTATGGCAGGGTAGGGCGATGCGCGTCGCCGTGGTGGCCGGACCAGACCCCGGGCACTCGTTTCCGGCCATCGCGCTGTGCCGGCGTTTCTCGGCAGCCGGCGACACGCCGACGCTGCTCACCGGCACCGAATGGCTGGAGACCGCCCGTGCCGCGGGGGTCGACGCCATCGAGCTGGCGGGGCTCGACCCCACCGATGATGACGACGACCGTGACGCCGGCGCCAAGATCCACCAGCGCGCCGCGCGGATGGCCGTGCTCAACCTTCCGCAGCTACGGGAGCTGGCGCCGGACCTCGTGGTGTCCGACGTGATCACGGCCTGCGGCGGGATGTCCGCCGAGCTGCTGGGAATCCCGTGGATCGAACTGAACCCGCATCCGCTGTACCTGCCGTCCAAAGGGCTGCCGCCGCTGGGTAGCGGGCTCGCGCCCGGCGCCGGCGTAAGGGGCCGGTTGCGGGACGCCGCGATGCGGGCGCTGACGGCGCGATCCTGGCGCGCCGGTATTCGTCAGCGTGCGGAGGTTCGCGTCGAGATTGGTTTGCCCGCAACCGATCCCGGGCCGCTGCGGCGGCTGATCGCCACGCTGCCCGCCCTGGAAGTGCCGCGCCCGGACTGGCCTGCCGAAGCCGTCCTGGTGGGTCCGCTGCACTTCGAGCCGACCGAGCAACTGCTGCCGATCCCGCCCGGCTCCGGGCCGGTCGTGGTCGTCGCGCCGTCGACGGCGTTGACCGGGACACAGGGGATGGCCCAGACCGCCCTGGGTGCCCTGGTGCCCGGCACCGCGTTGCCCGCGGGCGCACGGGTGGTGGTGTCGCGGCTGAATGGTCCGGACCTGACGGTGCCGTCGTGGGCGGTGGCCGGGCTGGGCCGACAAGACGAACTGCTGGCGCATGCCGACCTGGTGATCTGCGGCGGCGGGCACGGAATGGTGGCCAAGACTCTGCTGGCCGCTGTGCCGCTGGTGATGATTCCCGGCGGCGGGGATCAGTGGGAGATCGCCAACCGGGTGGCGCGGCAGGGCAGCGGGCGGCTGGTTCGGCCGTTGACGGCCGAGGCACTGGTCGTGGCCGTCGATGAGGTGCTCGGCACGCCGAGTTACCGCGAAGCTGCGCGGCGTGCCGCGGCCGGCGTCACCGATGTCGCCGACCCGGTACGGGTGTGCCGCGACGCGCTCGCGCCCGCTGGGTAACTTGGTCGGCGTGCGCCTGACGGAGTTTCACGACCGAGTGACCTTGCGTTTCGGCGCCACCTACGGCGCCTCGGTGCTGTCCGATCACGTGCTGACCGGGTTCGACGGGCGCACGGCGGCACAGGCGATCGAAGAAGGCGCAGAACCGCGCGACGTGTGGCGGGCGCTGTGCGTCGACTTCGACGTTCCCCGCGAACAGTGGTGAAATAAGCGTCGGTTGGTGACCTGCCGCGCTGTCATCGATCGAGTCGGCACCGGCCCGAAGCTGCGTCTGCGACGAACTCTTTATGCGTGTATTACATGTACGAAGTACTCAATCGTGGGCGACCGAATGTGGAGGCTGGCATGAATGTGGCGACTGTTCGTTGGCGAGCGATCCTGGCGGCCGGGCTGGCAGTGGTGGGGCTTGCCGCGGCGGTCTTCCTCGTCCGATATCCCGTGATGCCGTCCGCGAGTGCGTCGAGCGCAATTCCGGCACCTGCGGTCGACGAACCGGCGACCGGACGCCCCAAGGCTGAGACCGCGGTCCTGGCCGGCGGCTGTTTCTGGGGTGTGCAGGGCGTCTACCAGCACGTCAAAGGGGTGAACTCGGCCGAGTCCGGGTACGCGGGAGGAGACGCGGCGACAGCTAATTACGAGACTGTCAGCACCGAGACCACCGGGCACGCCGAGTCGGTGCGCATCACCTATGACCCGACCCAGGTTACCTACGGCCGGCTGTTGCAGATCTTCTTCGCCGTCGTGCAAGATCCGACCGAACTCAACCGTCAGGGACCCGACGTGGGCCCTTCGTACCGTTCGGTGATCTTCGCCCAGAACGAGACCCAACGGAACATTGCGGATGCCTACATCGCCCAGCTGAACCAGGCGGGCGCCTTCCCCGCGCCGATCGTCACTGCTGTGTCGCCGGGAAGCCAGTTCTTCCCCGCGGAGGCCTACCACCAGAACTTCTTCGACTTGAATCCGAACAATCCGTACATCGTCCAAAACGACTTGCCCAAGGTGGACGCGCTCAGGTCGACGTTCCCGGACCTGTACCGCGGCTAGCCGGCACTGCTTCTCGCAGGCAACACGGCGCGCCTAGGCAACACGGCGCGCCTAGGCAACACGGCGCGCCTACTTGTCATCGAACACATGTTCGTTAATGTGGTTGGTGTTCGACGGTCAGATGCTGGTCAGGGCGCTTGTCAGACCCTGCCTCTAGCGTCGCGGCCAACTGATCGATACCGGTCAACCGAACAACGACTACACCGAGAGGTAGCACTATGACGCAAGCCCCTGACCGCGAGAAGGCTCTAGAACTGGCAATGGCCCAGATCGAGAAGAGTCACGGCAAAGGTGCGGTGATGCGCCTCGGCGACGAGGTGCGCCAACCGATCTCGGTCATCCCGACCGGGTCGATCGCACTGGACGTGGCCCTGGGCATCGGCGGCCTGCCCCGCGGCCGGATCGTGGAAATCTACGGCCCGGAGTCCTCGGGTAAGACCACCGTCGCCCTGCACGCGGTGGCCAACGCCCAGGCCGCCGGCGGCATCGCGGCGTTCATCGACGCCGAGCACGCGCTCGACCCCGAGTACGCCAAGAATCTGGGCGTCGACACCGATTCGCTGCTGGTCAGCCAGCCCGACACCGGCGAGCAGGCACTGGAGATCGCCGACATGCTGATCCGTTCCGGCGCGCTGGACATTCTGGTCATCGACTCGGTGGCCGCGCTGGTGCCGCGGGCGGAAATCGAAGGTGAGATGGGCGACAGCCACGTCGGCCTGCAGGCCCGGCTGATGAGCCAGGCGCTGCGGAAAATAACTGGGGCACTGAGTAATTCGGGCACCACGGCGATCTTCATCAACCAGCTGCGCGAGAAGATCGGAGTCATGTTCGGGTGTGGGTCTTGGTACACCAACGTCACCCTCGCCGACGGGTCGACCGAAAAGCTCGGCAAGATTGTGAACCAGAAGATGGACGTCGAGGTCTTGTCCTATGACTTTGAATCTGGGCGCATCGTGCCGCGCAAGATAATCAACTGGTTCAACAATGGGAAGACTGAAGAGTTCCTGCACTTTAAGGTCGATCGAGCAGGAGGCGGGACCGGACGCGGGCACGCCAGTTTGGCAATGACTCGCAACCATCTCATCCGGACGCCTGGTGGCTGGCGTGAGGCTGAAGACATCAAAATCGGCGATCGAGTGATGTTGGCACAGCCAAGCCGGCTTAGCGATCAGCAGTGGGAAGTCGTGCTGGGTTCGTTGATGGGCGATGGGTGCCTATCCCCGCCAGTTCGGCAGGATTCCGAGAGTGCCCGGCTCCGCATAGGCCATGGGGCGAAGCAGTCGGCATATCTCGACTGGAAAGTCTCTCTGCTAGAGAACATCCCGCACAGTCGCACGGGTAACGGCAAGGGTGCAGTGTTTGCTGACTTTGCCCCGCTCGCAGAACTCCATGAACTGCGAAGCGCGGTGTACTTAGGTGATGGAAAGAAGTTTCTCTCTGACGAGTACTTGAAGGCTCTCACTCCACTGGCGCTGGCTATCTGGTACATGGACGACGGATCGTTCAGCCTCCGCTCCAAGGGACTACAGCAGCGCACACAGGGCGGAAGCGGGCGAATCGAGATCTGTGTTGAGGCGATGAGCGAGGGATCACAGGCGCGCCTACGTGACTATCTGCACGACACCCACGGCTTGGACGTACGACTGCGGAAGGCTGGTGCGGCGGGTAAGGCGGTGATGGTCTTCTCGACGCATGCCACCGCCAAATTCCAGGAGCTAATCGCGGCATACGTGCACCCGTCCATGGGCTACAAGCTCTTGCCACGTTTCCGTGGTCAGTTCAATGTGGAACCTCAGTTTGTTGCACCCACGATGCAGCTGATGCCGGCACGTGTCACCGAGATCGACTCGAAAACGGATTACCCCATCATGAGTCGTTTCGATATCGAGGTCGAAGGTTCACACAATTACTTCGCTGACGGAGTGATGGTGCACAACTCGCCCGAAACCACAACGGGCGGAAAGGCTTTGAAGTTTTACGCCTCCGTCCGACTGGACGTCCGGCGAATCGAAACGCTCAAGGACGGCACCGATGCGGTGGGTAACCGCACCCGGGTCAAGGTCGTCAAGAACAAGGTGTCGCCGCCGTTCAAGCAAGCCGAGTTCGACATCCTCTACGGTAAGGGCATCAGCAGGGAAGGCTCGCTGATCGACATGGGCGTGGATCACGGCTTCATCCGCAAGTCCG
>CAWBSW010000065.1:0-30751 GCA_963791535.1 uncultured Actinomycetota bacterium
GCGCTCGAACTGGTGCGCCAGCGTCATCGACGTCCACACGCCGCCGTCGGCGTCGAGACTGATGCCGTCGGGTGGGCCGTCGAGACCGTCGGCGAAGACTCGTCGGTCCGAAAGCTCGCCACCGTCGCCGATGCTGAACGCGCTCAGTCGCCGGCCGATCGACTCCGCGACGATCAGGGTTTGGTGGTCGGCGGTGATCGCCATCCCGTTGGGGAAGTCCAGATCTTGCGCGACCACGCTCACGCTGTCGTCGGGATCGACGCGCAAAATGACGCCGCCCTGGAAGGCCTGCGAACCGATGTAGGCGCGGCCGAGGTGGTCGACGACCATGTCGCCGAGGTCGGCCGGTGCGACATCGCTCAGGTCGGCGATCGTCGCGACGGTTTCACCGTCGTAGCGCAGCAGCTGCCGGTTTTCGGTCGACACGATCAGCAGGGAGCCGTCCGGCCGAAATCCCAGGCCCGAGGGAGCATGCCCGGGCAGCGGCAACGTCGTCAGCGAGCCATCCGGGTCGACGGTGTGCACCGCCTCGCCCAGCATGTCGGAGAACCACAGCATGCCCTCGAACCAGCGCGGGCCTTCACCGAAGCAGAAGCCGGTGGCCAGCGGTGTCAGCCCCTCAGTGCTATCAGTGGTCGCCGTCATCGAGCGCATCCAATTCTCGTGCGATCGCCGCGTGGTAGGCGTCGATCTTGGCGGGGTTGACTTGCTGGAACAGGGCGTCGGGCAGCGGCGCGTGCTTGTAGGCCTCGATCGTCATCGTGCGGGTGAACAGGGTGATCTCTTCGCCCGGTCGGGTGAACTGGTATTGCACCGTGATCCGGCCCTCCATACCACCGTTGCCGTCAGGGTCATGACCCAGCGGCCCAACGGAATTGAACATCCACAGCTTCGGTCGCATCGCGATCGCCAGATGCCAGGTGAAAATTCGGTCGCCGTCCGGGCCGGACTCTTGCCAGGTGTCGCCGACCTTCAGTGGCAGTTCGTCGGGCAGGTTGGCGATGTGTGCGCTGCCCGGATATGTCTTCGTCCAGTTCGTCGGGTTCGTGACGAAGTCATAGATGACTTCGGGTGATCGAGCGAAGGCGGTTTCCGAACTCGTGGTCACAATGCCCAACTGCGTCACCTCCCTGTGGCGCTCGATCCGAACGACCAGGCGGCCGCCCGGCTGGCTTTACAGATTATCGTATAAGTGTCACGCAGTACTTTTGCAGGGATACTTCTCGGCGCTGAGCAAAGGAAAGCGGCAGATGCATTTCACCATCACCCACCCGATGCACCGCCACCCTTACAACCCGGAATTGGTCAGCGGCGACGGTATTGCCGCGGTCGCCGCGGCCGCTGAAGTAGCCGGATTCCACGGCTTCGGTTTCACCGACCACCCCGCGCCGACGCAGCGCTGGCTGGAGGCCGGCGGGCATGATGCGCTGGACCCGTTCGTGGCGATGGCTTTCGCCGCGGCTCGGACCACCACATTGCGACTGATCCCGAACATTGTGGTGTTGCCGTATCGAAACCCGTTCGTCGTGGCCAAGTCTGGTGCATCGCTCGATCTGCTTTCCGGTGGCCGATTCACCCTGGCGGTTGGGGTCGGTTATCTCAAGCGGGAGTTCGCCGCCCTGGGCGTTGACTATGAGCAACGGGCCGACCTTTTCGATGAGGCCCTGGATGTCATCCGGGCGATTTGGACCAACGACGACGTCTCGTTCGAGGGCAAGCACTTCACCGCGCACGGGATCACCGCCCACCCCCGACCGGTCAGTGATCCGTACCCGCCGATCTGGGTCGGCGGGAACACCGGTGCCGCGCGTCGGCGCGTTGCGCAGAAGGGCGACGGCTGGTGCCCGTTCCCCGCGCCCGCGGTGCTGGCCCAGACTGCTCGCACCGCGACGCTCGATTCGGTGCAAGGCCTGGCCGACGGCATTGCCGACCTGCGCCGCCGCGTCGACGAAGCAGGCCGGGACTGGACGAAGTTCGACGTGGTGTTCACCAACTTCGACGGCGGCAACCCGGCCGACGACGACTTCAACGCGGACGCCTACCTGAGCGGGATGGAAAAGCTGGCCGCGCTGGGCGTCACCTGGCTGCAAGTGGGGTTGCCGGGCGACAGCGTGGCGCACGCCACCGACACGATCGAGCGGTTCCGGACCCTGGTGATCGACGCAAGCTGAGATCGAGCGAGCCGCCGATAAGCCTTTACAAGATTCGGTGAAAATGTCACGCTCGCTAGGTGACGACGGAATCTGAGCAGACGCATTGGTCGGTTTCCGGCCTTCTCGACTTGTTCGACGTGCGGCCCGAACAGCCGGACCACTTCACCGGCGATACCGGGATCGCCGGTGCGGACGAACGGCAGGTGGTGGAAGGCACTCAGGTGCTGGCGCAAGCGATCGTCGCGGTGGCGAAACGGTTTCACGACAAGTCGGTTCGGTCGGCGCACGCCGTGTTCTCCCGCGCCGTAATGGTCGGTCCGCCAGTCGAATTCGACGTCGACGTCGTCCACGAAGGCCGCTCCACCGCGACAGCGGTTGTCGGCGTGCAATCAGAACGGCCGACGCTGCATCACCGTCACCGCGTTCGTCGACGTGCCGTCGGCCGATGTGATCCGCCACCACCTGCCCCGCCCCGACGTGGTCGCGCCCGCCGACGCGAACTTCTCGCCGATGCCGATGGCCGGGCGGGAGCTACGCCTGGTCGACGTGGTCGACGTCAACAGCCCCGACGAAGTCGGTCCGCCCGAGCTGTACGCCTGGTTGCATTACGACCCGATCCCGACCCGCGACGATTTGGCCAAGGCGCTGATCGCGTATTTCACCGGGCACCTGGGGATCTCGACGACGATGCGCGCCCACGAAGGCATCGGCACCAGCCAGTCGCACTTGACCGTGTCAACCGCGCCGCTGACGGTGACGGTGAGCTTTCACGAGCCGGTGTCCTGGTCGGGCTGGTTGCTTTACACGCACGAGAGCACCCAGGTCGGCGCGGGCATGTCGTATGTCCGCGGCGCCGTGCACACCGAGGAGGGCGAGCTGCTCGCCTCGTTCGCTCAGGAAGCGATGATTCGCCCGCTGCGTACCACCGACACCGCAATCAAGACCGAGGCGCGGCTCTAGCAGTCATGGACTTCGCGAGCGTCGAACTCTCCACGGAGGACAAGGAATTCCGCGATCGGTTGCGGGCGTTTCTGACTGTCCACGTCACCGATGAAGTGCGCCGACGGGACCGGGAAACCGGGGAGAACTTCGACGAGGGCGTGCACCTGGCGCTGGGTGCCGAGGGCTATTTGGCCGCCGATTGGAAAGACGAGTCCGACGGCGGCTTCAGCGCGCTGCGCCGGCGGATCTGGGACTTGGAGATCGGCCGGGTCGCACACCCCGTGGTTCCACTGGGGCACCACCGCCGTAGTGGCTCGGAAGGTGCAGCAGTTCGGATCCGCCGAGCTGGCCGATGAGGTGCTGCCCGGGGTGCTGTCGGGCCACACCCGGCTGTGTCTGGGTTACACCGAACCCGAGGGCGGCTCCGATGTGGCGACGTGCAAGACGCGCGCGGTTCGCGACGGCGGAGGCTGGGTTATCAACGGCTCCAAGATGTTCACGTCCAATGCTCAAAACGCCAAATACGTGTTCCTGCTTACCAACACCGATCCGGACGCGCCGAAACACAAGAACCTGACCATGTTCCTGGTGCCGCTGGACACGCCGGGCGTCGAGATCCAGCCCATCCGCACCGTCGACGGCGACCGCACCAACGTCGTCTACTACAGCGACGTGCGGGTGGACGACAAATACCGAATCGGCGAGGTCAACGGCGGCTGGGCGGTACTGCGGGGGGCGCTCGACGTCGAGCACGGCATCGTTGACGGCGAGGACAGCGCCCACAAGGGCCTGCAGAGAATCGCGGTGATGAGCGAACAGCTGACGCTGATGGCCGAGGCGATCGACAAGATCGCCTCGTTGGTTACCCAACCGGGCCCGGACGGCCGCCGCCTGCTCGACGACAACGCGGTGGCATATCGGCTGGGCCGTAGTGTCGCCCGCACCGAGGCGGCGCTGAGCACCCCGGGAATGTTCGGACGGGTGGCGAACGCGCAAACCATGCGTGACGTCGCACCGGAGCTGATGGACCTGCTGGGTGCGGCGTCGGCGTTGCCGGTCGACATCGACGGAGCCGCCGATGACGGTGGCGCCGAATACATTTTCCGGCTGGCCTCGCCGACCGGTATCTACGGCGGCACCCTGGAGGTGTTCCGCAACATGATCGCCCAGCACGCGCTGGGCCTCGGGCGGCCGAACTACTCGCCGCCGAGGTCCTGAGGCGCCGCGGGTAGTTCGGCAACAACCTCAACGCGGCTGGCACCGGTAGATTGGAAGCTGAGAAATCCCTTGATGGGCAGGCTTTCTGGTGGCGGGTCCGGATAGCTCCACGCCACGTCCTCGACCTCGGTGTCGCCGACCACGGCCGACCAATAGGTCGCGACGCCCTTGTAATTGCAATACGACGAGGTGTCCGTCTGCCGCAGCAGCTCGGTGTGCACATGCGACGGATCGACATACAAGCGCGGTTCCAGCGCCGTCTCGAACACGATGACGGTGTCGTCGGTGTCCACCAGCGTGGTCCCGGCGACCTTGACGCGCAGACGCCGTTTCGTGGGTCGGCAGTCGACGCGGTGGTACGGGTTGGGCGGATAGTGCACCAGCGTGCGTCCCTCTTCGATCCAGGTGTCCACCGCGTCCCACGGCACCTGGACGAATCCGGGCGCCTCCGCGACCGGCTCACTGGGCAGACCGTGCACCTCGTCGGCGCGAAATGCATAGCTGAGCGGTCGATTTCGCCGATGCACCAACAGTGCCCGCTCGGTGTCGATCACCGTGCGCCCGTCGCGCAAAGCCTGAACCCGTCGCGGATGCGGTTCGACATAGACAACCTCGGCGGGCCATTCCAGATTGCCATCGGGCGACAAACCACCCAGCGGGCTCATTGCTGAGCGGCCCGCGTCCGGCGACCAGACTCACAAGCGTCAGCGTATCGGTGGCGGCAAGAATCTAGGATGCCGAGCATGGCCGGACCCATGGAAGGCATCAAAGTCGTCGAGCTCGGAGTGTGGGTGGCCGGGCCTGCGGCGGGAGGCATCCTCGCCGACTGGGGTGCCGACGTCGTCAAGATCGAGCCGCCGAGCGGAGACCCCGGGCGCCTGTTCGGCCGGATGCTGGGGCTCGACATCGATGTAAGCCCACCGTTCGAGATGGACAACCGGTCCAAGCGCAGCGTCGTCCTCGACCTCACCACTGACGACGGTCGGGCTATCGCCCTCGAATTGATCAGCGGCGCCGACGTCTTCGTCACGAACGTCCGCCCCGGCGCGTTGCAGCGTCTCAAACTCGACTTCGAGTCGATCGCTCCGGATAACCCCCGCCTGGTTTACGGGCTGATCACCGGCTACGGCGAAACCGGGCCGGACGCCGACCGGGCGGCCTACGACATCGCGGCCTTCTGGGCGCGGGCCGGGCTGGCGCATCTGCTGACCCGGCCCGGAGACACGCCGCCTTTTCAACGCGGCGGTATGGGCGATCACAGCGCCGGCATGACGCTGGCGGCGGCGATCTGCGCGGCGTTGGTGGCGCGCGACCGGACCGGGTCCGGGCAGCTGGTGAGCACCTCGCTGTACCGGCAGGGTGCCTACATCGTCAGCTTCGACCTGAACACCTACCTGATGGCGGGTCAGCCCATCGCCGTCGGACAACGCGAGACGATGGGCAACCCGTGCATGAACAACTACGCCGCAGGGGACGGCCGGCGGTTCTGGATCGTCGGGCTGGAAGCCGAGCGGCACTGGCCGCCGTTGTGCCGCGCCGTCGGCCGCGCCGACTGGTTGACCGATTCGCGCTTTTCCTCCGCGCGGTCACGCGCCGTCAACGGCGTCGAACTGATTGCCGAGCTGGACCGGATCTTTGCCACCAAGCCGCTTGACGAATGGGCGGAGATCTTCGCGAGCGAACCGGACTTCTTCTGGTCGCCGGTCAACACCATCGAGGATGTCGTTGCCGACGAGCAGTTCCACGCCGCGGGCGGCATGGTCGACGTACCGGATGGACCGGCTGCTGTGCCCATGGTCGCGACACCGGCGGATTTCCACGGCACGCCGTGGGCGCCGCGGTCCCCTGCGCCGGATCTCGGCGCGCACACCGACGAAATTCTGGCCGAGCTGGAGGCGCGGCGCACCTCCTGACCCAACTCGAAGCTTTACAGATTGACGTAAAAGTGTCACGCTGGGTCGGCCGGGTTATCGGACCGGTGGGACGTTCGATCTGCTGAGGATGCGATGAGGACCTTCGAGGTGGACTTCGAGAAACTGCGGCCAACCGCACCGTACTGCGACGGTGACGCGGTCAAGTATCGTCTCGACGTCGTCGCCTCCAGCCCCGCCGACGTGGTGTGCTCCGTCGGTGGGTGGCTCTACGACCGGGTGCGGGCCGGTTGGGAGGTCAACGTGCTGTTACCGCAGCAATGCGATACCCGCCCATTGCAGATCCTGGGAATGCACGCAGCCGACCTCGATTCACAGATCCCGCCCGCCAGCACCGGATGCGCGGCCCGCGGCTTAGCGGTCAGCGCCGACATGTTCGCATCGGATATCCGTATCCGCCAGGAGGTGCTCAACGCGCTCGATCGCTGGATGACGGAAGTCACGCTCTGGCACGACGATTGGCCGCTGGCCGTCGGGCACCGGACGACCACGGTGCAGCATGTGCTCAGCGCCGCCGCACGCGCATTCAAACGGCAAGCCCTCACCGCGGCCGGCATTCCGGACGCGGTCGGCCCCACCGAGACATTGCGCAGCGACATGAAAGCGTGCCTACCGGTCGACTCCGAACTGATCCCGGTCGGCTGATGCGGAAGTACCACAGCCACACGCTGCTTTACCTGCACGAGACGATCGCGCTGGGCTCTGGAACCAGCGACCGGTTCACCGAGGTATTCGCCGACACCTACCAGCCGATGATGCAAGAACTCGGCGCCCGGTTGTTCAGCCTGTGGGAAACCACCCCCTACAACGGACACTGGCCGCAGGTGACGATCATCTGGGAGATCGACGCGTTCGCCGACTATGCCCGCATCGGGGCCGCGCATGCACGCGGCGGCAGCCATGAGGCCGCCGCCGGGAAATGGTCGGCGTTTCTCGCCGACATTGGCGCCTCGGGGGAGGGACGAATCATGTACCCCGGGCCGAGCAACAAAACGCTCGCCCAACTGCGCGAGGCCAATTTCAGTGCGTCGGTGGTGATTCAAGAAATCATGCAGACCAAACCGGGTCGTCAAGACGACTACATCCGCGAGTTGGAGCGGCTCTACGTGCCGTGGTCGGAACGCACCGGAAAACGCTGGCTCGGTTCGTTCACCACCACCTTCCGATACAACGAGGTCATCCACTACTGGGCGCTCGACGGTGGGTGGGAATGCTTCGCCGAGCACTATCCGTCGTGGAAGGACAACCCGCCGGCCGAGATCGTCACCTGGATGAGCGTCGCCCCGGCGCTTCGGGACGGCTGGGAAGACTCGATCCTGCAGGCCTTACCACCCTCGCCGCTGCAATGAAAATGACCGCACTGCAAGATTTCTCGTACGATCCGTTCGACCCAGCGGTGATGGCCGATCCGTTGCCGTACTACCGGGTGTTACGCGAGCACTACCCGGTCTACTACCTGGGCAAGTGGGATACATTCGCGTTGTCGCGGTTCGACGATATCTGGGACGTGCTGGCGGTCGTCGATGGAACGTTCGTCGCCTCGGAGGGCACGCTGCCGCCCGCCTCGATCCTGGCCCGCCACAACGACGGGCCGGTCGCCGACCCGCCGTTGCAGCCGCTGCCTTTTCACGCGGTCTTCGATGCGCCGATCTACGACGGCGTCCGGCAGGCGCACAGCAAGCCCTTCCGGCCGAAAGCGGCCGCGCAACTGGAGACCCGGATCCGTGAGCTGGTCAACGAGCGGCTCGACGAGCTGCTACCCCGCGGAACGTTCGACCTTACTCAGGAGTACGGCGGAATCATCGCAGCGTCCGTGGTATGTGAATTCCTAGGAATACCAGTGGATTTGGCGTCGGAGGTGCTTGCCTCGGTCAATGCAGGCAGCCTCGCCGAACCCGGTAGCGGCGTCGACACCGCGCAGTCGCGGCCCAACTACCTCGACTACCTGATCCCGTCGGTGAAAAAGCGGCGCGCCAACACGTCGGACGACTCGTTACCGGTGGTGGACGGGCTGGTGGGCTACCGGCTGCCCGACGACCGTGCGCTCGACGACGTCGAAGTGGCCACCCAGATGCTGTGCGTGTTCATCGGCGGCACCGAAACCGTGCCGAAGATCGTGGCCCACGGCCTGTGGGAGCTGCTGCGTCATCCCGACCAACTCGCCGCCGTGCGCGCAGACGCCAAAGCCAGCGTGCCCGTCGCGCGTGAGGAGATGATCCGCTACTGCGCCCCGGCCCAGTGGTTCGCCCGTACCGCGCGCAAGCCGTTCACCATTCACGACAGCACGATCGAGCCGGGCCAGCGGATCATCTCCCTGCTCGCGTCGGCCAACCGCGATGAGCGCGAGTACCCCCAACCGGACGAATTCATCTGGAACCGACCCATCCGACGCTCGCTGGCCTTCGGCCGGGGCCAGCACTTCTGTTTGGGTTACCACGTCGCTCGTCTCGAGATAGCCATCATGATCGAAGAATGGCTGCGGCGCGTGCCGGACTACCGGATCATCGAAGAGTCCGCATTCCGGCCACCGTCGAGCTTTCAATGGGGCTGGAGCAGCCTGCCGGTGGAGGTGTGACGTGTGGTCCTACCGGATCGTCGCGCCGTATCAATTCGAGAAGACGTCGATCCCTGAGAAGACACCCGACGTGCCTCGGCGACCGCCAGGTGCTGTTGCGGTTCTTGGCCGCCGGGGTCTGCGGTAGCGACATGCCGGCATTTCGCGGTGTGCGCGGCCCACTTCCGGGTGACGACGGACGCAGCGGCCCCGAAAAGGACGGCTTCCCGATCCACGAGGTTGTCGGGGAAGTCATCGCCAGCCGCCATCCCGAGCATCGGCCCGGTGATCGTGTGGTGGGTTGGGCGTCGGCGTTCGACGGCTTGATGGAGCGCGTCGTGACCGACGGAGACCAAGTGGCGCCTTACGATCCGGCGCTCACCGCCGCGCAGGCCATCGGCCTGCAACCCTTGGCCTGCGTGCTCTACGCCGTCGAGCAGCTGCCTGACCTCGACCGTCGCCATGTCGGCATCATCGGCCAAGGATCCATCGGGCTGCTGTTCTCGTGTGCGGTGAAAGCGGCAGGCGCGCGGCACGTCACCGGTGTCGACCCGATCGACCGCGCCGCGATCGCCGACAAGTTCGGCGTCGACACCTTGGTGCGGGCCACCAGCGACCGGTGGGTCAGCCAGCTGGCTCGCGAAGACCGGCCGGATATCGTGATCGAAGCCGTCGGTCATCAGGTCGCCACCCTCAACCACGCGATCGAAGCCACCGGTCCCGGTGGCACCGTCTTCTACTTCGGCGTCACCGATGACGACAGCTATCCGATCAGCATGCGTACCATGCTGCGGAACAATCTGACGCTGAAATCCGGTGTGACGCTTGATCGCCGACGGATGCTGGACCTTGCGGGCAAATTCGCCGCCGAGCATCCCGGGCTGCTGGCGACGTATCTGACCCATACTTTCAGCATCGACGACGTTCAGGCCGCATTCGAGCTGGCAAGCCGACCGGAGCCCGGACGGGTGAAAATCGCGATCACCGAGTCGGGTGCGGCATGACGTCAAGTCACCTGCAGCAGGCGCTTGCCCGTGGAAAACCGGTGTGGGGCGGCTGGATCACCGGGCCGACGTCGATCGGGCCGGAGGAATTCGCCCGGGCCGGATACGACTACGTCGGCTTCGACGCCCAACACGGCTACCTCGACGACGCCGACATCGCCAACATCCTGCGGCGCCTCGAACACGTGCCGATCGGCACGGCGGTGCGGCTGCCCGCTGCCGACCCGGCGCCGATCGGGCGGGTGCTCGACGCGGGCGCCGACGCCATCATCGTCGCGATGATCGAATCGGCCGACCAGGCGGCCGCCGCGGTGGCCGCGACCCGATACCCGCCCGCCGGCGTGCGCAGCTTCGGCCCGCTGCGGGCCAGCCTGGGCTACGACACGGCTGCGCTGGAATCCCGGGTCAGTGTGTTCGCAATGATCGAAACCGCCGCGGCGCTCGCCGATGTCAGTGAAATATGCGCCGTGCCGGGGCTTTCCGGCATCTACGTCGGGCCCGCCGATCTGGCCATCTCGATGGGCGTCGAGGTCACCAAGTCGACGAGTCACCCCGCTGTGCGCGACGCGATCGCCAATATCGAGCGTGCCGCGTCCACTGCGGGTTTGGTGTCCGGCATTCACGCGGGCGATGGCAAAGTCGGTCACGCCATGGCAGAACTCGGTTTTCAGCTGATCACCCTGGCGTCGGAATCCCAGGCGTTGCGGCGCGGCGCCGCGGCAGGCCTGCAGGAAGCAACCGCGCAAGACCCGACAAGCGGCGACTCACCCGCGGGTGGCTACCAGTGACCGATGATGACCGCGCGATCCGCGACCTGCTGGCCTGCTACGCGTTGGCCCTCGACGCCGACGACATCGACCGATGCCTCGAGCTTTTCACCGACGACGGCCAGTTCGTGGTGTTCGGGCGGGAATTCAATGGACGCGAGGAAATCCGCGCCATGTTCGAATCCGCACCCCGCGGCCTGCACCTGACCGGGGTATCGAACATCGACCTATCCGAGAACGCCGCGACGGCACGCTCACAGGTGCTGCTCGTCGAAGCCGGCACGATGCACCTGCGGCCCGCCCTGTTCGACGACGAGCTCAGCCGCGACGGCCGGCAGTGGCGATTCCGTCGGCGCCGGTGCCGGTTCATCACCCGCGGCGGACTCGGTGACCGCCCGGAGGTCCCGTCATCGTGACGACCCAACAACGCGTCGCACTGGTAACCGGGGCCGCCCGCGGGCAGGGCTGGGCCATCACCCAACGGCTGCGCGCCGACGGGTTTTTCGTCGCGGCCTGCGATGTCAGCGGCGCCGAACTCGAGACCGCGGTGGACGGCTTGCGCGACAGACGGGGTGATCGCGATTCCGCTCGACGTGACGTCGACGTCCGGCTGGCAGGAGGCGGTTGCCGCCACCGTCGCGAAGTTCGGATCGTTGAGCACCCTGGTCAACAACGCCGGCGTGCTGCACCGCGCGTCGATCGCCGACGAGTCGATCGAAGGATTCGAAAGGGCTTGGCGGGTCAACTGTCTGGGAGCCTTCCTGGGTATCAAGGCGACGCTCGATCAGCTGCGCGCCGCCGAAGGTGCGGCCATCGTCAACACCTGCAGCACCGGCGCTATTCGCCCGTTCCCGAAAAACATCGCCTACGGCTCGTCGAAATGGGCGCTGCGCGGCCTGACCCAGGCCGCCGCCGCTGAACTCGCGCCGGCGGGCATTCGCGTCAACGCGGTGTTTCCCGGACCGATCGCGACACCGATGCTTGACGACGAGACCCAGGCGCGGCTGGTGGCGACGTCGGTCGGTGGGCGGATCGGCCAGCCGTCCGAGGTAGCCGATGCCGTCGCCTTCCTGGTCTCGGATCGAGCGTCGTTCATCACCGGTTCGGAACTCGTCATCGACGGTGGTCAATGCCTGAAAATTCAATGACCGCAGGGCTTTCGGTCGGCATCATCGGTGCCGGCCCCGGCGGCATCGCGTTGGGGATATTGCTGGCGCGCGCGGGCTTTCGGGACTTCACCATCTTTGATCGGGAAGACGGCGTCGGTGGAACGTGGCGCATCAACACCTATCCGGGCCTGGCTTGCGACGTCAAGTCGCACCTGTATTCGTACTCGTTCGATTTGAACCCGCACTGGTTGCGGCTGTGGTCGTCTCAGCCCGAGATCCTGAAGTACTTCGAGCGTTGCGTCGACGAGCAGGGCTTGCGACCACATCTGCGGCTCGGTACTGAAATCCGTTCCGCACGATGGGATGAACACGCGCAGCGGTGGCAGCTGACGACCGCCACAGGTGAACGTCACGAATTCAACGTCGTGGTCTCGGCGGTCGGGCTGTTCACCCAGCCGGTGTTGCCCGAGCTCATCGAACAGGAGCCGTTCACCGGAACGGTGATGCACTCGTCGCGGTGGGATCATTCGGTCGACCTCGCCGGTGCGCGGGTGGCCGTGCTGGGGACGGGCTCGACCGCCTCACAGCTGATACCGGAATTGGCGAAGGTCGCGGGCAAGGTCTACTCGGTGCAGCGCTCGCCGACCTGGATACTGCCCAAACCGGACCGGCCCTACAGCCGAAGGGAGCGTTGGGTATTCGCGTATGTTCCGTTTGCGAAGAAGCTTTATCGAACGCGGCTATGGCTGCGCAGCGAGGCGAACATCTCGGTGATCGAACACGGCAGCGAGAAGACCCAGGAGTTCACTGTGATCGCCAAGCGCCTGCTGGAGAAGTCGGTCTCCGACGAGCAGCTGCGCCGGAAGCTGACCCCGGACTATCCGATGGGTTGCAAGCGGCTGGTCTTTTCGTCGGAATACCTTTCTGCGTTTGCGCAACCGCACGTCGAGGTGCTGAGCAGCCCGGCGCGGTATCTGCGCGCACGATCGCTGGTCATGCAAGACGGCACCGAGCGCGACGTCGACGTGGTGGTGTGCGCAACCGGTTACGCCGCGGCCGATTATCTCGGCGAGATCGAGGTAACAGGCGAGGGCGGGCTCAGGCTGCACGACGTCTGGCGGGACGGCGCCCACGCCTACCTGGGCATGGCGGTGCCCGCGTTCCCCAACTTCTTCATGCTCTACGGGCCCAACACCAACGTCGGCTCCAACAGCGTGATCTTCGTGCTCGAAGCACAGGCACGCTACATCGTGCGGGCACTGAAGCACCTGCGGCGCACGCGCAAGTCCTACGTCGCGGTGCGGCCGTCGGCGATGGCGGACTTCCTCGCCAAGATCGACCAGTGGATGCAGGGCACCGTCTGGACCACCCAGTGCAGCAACTACTTCCGCGCCGCCAACGGCCGCGTGGTGACGCAATGGCCGCGCAGCGCCCGCGCGTTCTGGGAAATGACCCGCCGGTTCAAGTCCGCCGACTTCACCTTTCAGGCCCCTGCCGAGCGTGTACCCGACGCGTGGATGGCGCTGGACAAGGGCAGTCGATGACGGAACCGGATGGCTTGGACGGCGTCGAGCGGTTGGATCCCGCGCTGCGCGCGGTTGCGACGGCGCGCACCGACTTTTCGCTCGACGCGATTCAGCTCATGCGCGAACCGTTCAACCAACGCCGCCGAGAGGCCGCCGAACACACTGCCGCGCAAGGCGTGCGGATCGTCGAGGACACCGTGGCGTCCGAATCCGGCAACGTGGCAGTGCGCATCTACTCTGGCGCCGAAGCGGATCCGGCACCGGCGATCGTCTATTGCCACGCCGGCGGCTTCGCAATGGGAAACCTGGACACCGATCATCGGCAATGCGTGGAGCTCGCCCGACGCGGTCGATGCACCGTGGTGTCGGTCGACTACCGGCTGGCCCCCGAGCATCAATATCCGGCCGCGCTCGACGACGCGAGTGCCGTGCTGCGATGGGTGGCGGCCAATGCGACGGAACTGGGCGTCGACGCTGCGCGCTTGGCGGTGGGTGGCAGCAGCGCCGGTGCGACCCTGGCGGCGTGTTTGGCGCACGGTGCCGTCGACGGCTCACTTCCGGCGGTCACCTTCCAGCTTCTGCACCAGCCGGTGCTGGACGATCGGGAAACCGCGTCGAAGGCCGAGTTCTGCACCAGCCCCGCTTTCGACAGCGAGGCAGCCGATTTGATGTGGCGCTATTACCTGGGCTCCGACACCGGATCAGCGGCCGCCGTGCCCGCCCGGCGAGACCGATTGGATGGTCTGCCAACCGCTTTGATCACGTGTGCGGAGATCGATCCGTTTCGCGACGAAGCGGTCGACTATGCGCTGCAGCTGCTTCGCGCCGGGGTTTCCACCGAGCTACACGTGTTCCCGCGCACCTGCCACGGCTTCGATTCGCTGCTGCCGGACTGGTCGGCGTCGCAGCGGTTGTTCGAGCTTCAAGGCGATGCCCTCCGCCGTGTGTGGGACGTGCGGTAGATTGCCGTCGCGACCGGCTCAGGAGGACGGATGGCGTGCTGCGAAGTCCCAATTGCTGCTGATGATTGTGACGGAGCTTTCACCGTCGACGCGTCGCGGGTGACTTTCGGGCGCGGCTGCCTGGCGGAGGTGGGTGACAGAGCCGGCGCGCTCGGGCTGCGGCGGGTGGCGTTGTTCTCCGACGCCGGCGTGGCCAAATTGCCTATCTTCGCGAAGACGCGCGACTCGCTTGTCGCGGCCGGACTGGACGTCGTCGCCTACACCGACGTACATGTCGAGCCCACCGATGCGTCTTTTCAGGACGGGGCGCGGTTCGCTCAAGAAGTCAAACCCGATGGCTACGTGTCGCTGGGCGGCGGCTCTGTCATCGACACGTGCAAAGCCGCCAATCTGTACACCACCTATCCCGCTGACTTCCTGACCTACGTCAACGCGCCCATCGGCGAGGGCAAACCCGTGCCCGGTCCGCTCAAGCCGCACATCGCGTGCCCCACGACGGCGGGCACCGGCAGCGAGGTCACCGGCATCACGATCTTCGACCTGCTGTCGCTGAAGGCGAAAACGGGCATCGCGTCTCACGCGCTGCGTCCCACCGAAGCGCTCGTCGACCCCGACTGCACCGCGAGTCTGCCCCCCGAGGTCGTCGCCGCCGCAGGGCTGGACGTGCTGTCGCATGCTTTGGAGTCCTACACCGCGCGGCCCTACGTCCAGCGACGCGCTCCGGAACGGCCCAGCCTGCGACCCATGAGTCAGGGTGCCAACCCGTGGAGCGATTTGGGCTGCCGCGAGGCGTTGCGCCTGTTGGGCAGGTACTTGGAGCGAGCGGTCAATGACGCCGCCGACACCGAGGCCCGCGAGCAGATGATGTGGGCCGCAACGCTTGCCGGCATCGCCTTCGGCAACGCCGGCGTTCATGCACCACACGGCATGGCCTACGCGGTCGCCGGGCTGGTGCGAGACTTCCGCCCGTCGGGCTACCCCGCCGATGAGCCGCTGGTGCCGCATGGCATGGCCGTCATCCTCAATGCACCGTCGTCGTTCCGGTTCACAGCGGAGGCGAGCCCGGAGCGCCACTTGGAGGGCGCACGCCTTCTCGGCGCTGACGCGCAGGGAGCCGGCGCGAATGATGCGGGCGAGGTGCTGGCCAACGAACTGATCCGCGTCATGCGGGCGGTGGGCATGCCGAATGGGCTCGGTGGCGTGGGCTACACCGAAGATGACGTGGTCGTCCTGACCGAGGGCGCTCACCCTCAGCAGCGCCTCTTACAGAACGCTCCGCGCGAGATGAGCAAACCGGTTCTGGCGGACCTGTTTCGGCGCGCCATGCGCTACTGGTAGTGAATACAGCCATGACTCCGTTTTCTGCGGGTCCGCCCGACTCGGACGGGCTCACCAGCCGCGACTTTCCGGTGCACTGGCCGGTGCTCACCCGATGGGCCGACAACGACATGTTCGGGCACCTCAACAACGCGGTCTACTACCAGCTTTTCGACACCGCGATCAACGGCTGGATCAACACGAACGTCGCCGTCGACCCGGTCACCATGGCGGCCCAGGGCATCGTCGCCGAATCGGGCTGCCGCTACTTCTCCGAACTGCATTTTCCGGAGCGGCTGGTCGTCGGGTTGGCGGTCACGAGATTGGGGCGCAGCAGCGTCACCTATCGGCTCGGCATCTTCCGGGCGGCCGAAGAACTGGCCGCCGAACAGGAGCAGACGATCGCGGCGCTCGGGCACTGGGTGCACGTCTACATCGACCGCACCGGCCGCCGGCCGGTACCGATCCCTGATGAGATCCGCTCGCTGCTGTCGACGGCCTGCGTGAGGAGCTAGGTCACTCCGTTACCACCGGCCACACCAGCGCGGTGATATCACCCGCGTCATCAAACTGCAGAAGGCACTAATCCTTCTGCCAGCGACTGGGGAGGCCGCTGAGTCTGTTGAGATCCCAAGATCGGTTGATGAAAGGTCGGGCCGCGACCACACGCTCGTTATGCTCGGCCAATGCCGTTTGTCAGCAAGACCGTTGAAGTCGCCGCCGACGCCGCCAAGATTCTGGCCATCGTCGCGGACTTCGAGTCCTACCCGCAGTGGAACAAAGAGATAAAAGGACTGTGGGTGCTGGCCCGCTACGACGACGGACGCCCCAGCCAGTTACGCCTTGATGCTGCCTACGAAGCTATCGAAGACACGTTGATCCAGGCGGTGTACTACCCCAGCCCGAGCCAAATTCAGACCGTGATGCAGCAGGGCAATCTGTTCAAAAAGCAGGAGCAGCTGTTCAGCGTCGTGGAGACGGGCGCGACCGTCGCTGCTGACGGTCGACCTGGATGTCGAGACGGAGATGCCGATACCCGCGCCGATGGTCAAGCAGCTGGTCGGCAACGTCTTGGACTACCTCGCCGACAACCTCAAGAAGCGTGCCGAGGAGCTATCGGCGGGATTAGCCCCAGATCCCGCTGCCAGCCAGCCTTTCGGTGAGCCGGCGCGCGCCGTCGGTGAACTGCCAGTTGGTGTGCTCGACCACCGCGGCGGTGTCGCGGCGGCGTAGCGCTGCGACCAACTCCCGGTGATTGTCGACTGCAACGGCGCCCCATTCCGGATCTGCGGCGTACACCGTCAACGGCATATACCGAGCCACGTGCAGCAAAAACCACGCCAGCTTGATGCGCCCGGTGGCGTGGTTGAAGGCGCGGTGGAACGCGAACTCCGTAGCGGCGATCGCTTCGACGTCCGCGGCGGCGACGGCGACGGACAGCGTGTCGGTGATCCGCTCGAGATCGTCGATCTCCGCCTCGGTGATGTGCTGTGCCGCCGTGGCGGCAAGTTCCTTGGCGATGGTCGCCTGCAGCCAGAAGATGTCGTCGACGTCCTGGCGGGTCAGCGGCAGCACGACGTGGCCGCGATGCGGCTCGAGTTGCACCATGCCCTCGCCGCGCAACTTCAGCAACGCCTCGCGCACCGGCGTGACGCTGACCCCGAGTTTGGCCGCGGTTTCGTCGAGCCGAATAAACGTCCCCGGCCGCAACGCGCCCGACATGATCGCGGCCCGCAGATGGCCCGCGACCTCGTCAGACAGCTGCGCTCGGCGCAGCGGGACCCGCGTTTCCCGTCGCGCGGAAAGCCGCGCAGGAACGGGTGCACTCAGGGAAGTCATCGGGGTTGTCTTCGCGCCACCAAGACCATAGTGTGATCCAGACAACACCAAGTTTTATCAAATATCAACTCGAGGCAAGAGTGAGCGACGGGAAGGGAAGCGACTAGTTTGACCGCTGAGTTGACTGGCCACAAGCCTCATGCCGGCGCCATGAGTACCGAGCAGCCGTATCTGGCGCGACGGCAGAACTGGGTCAATCAACTCGAACGGCACGCTTTGATGCAGCCGGGCGCTCCCGCGCTGCGATTTCTGGGCCAGACCGTCACCTGGGCCGAGCTTCGCCGCCGCGTCGCCGCGCTGGCCGGCGCTCTGAGTCGCCGAGGCGTCGGCTTTGGGGACCGGGTGATGGTCCTGATGCTGAACCGGACCGAGTTCGTCGAGTCGGTGCTGGCGGCCAACATGATCGGGGCCATCGCCGTACCGATCAACTTCCGGCTGACACCGGCCGAGATCGCCTTCCTGGTCGACGACTGCGAGGCCCGGTTGATGATCACCGAATCCGTCCTGGCCGCGGTGGGCAACGGTGTCCGCAATATCACCTCGGTGCTCAATACCGTCGTGGTCGCCGGCGACGCTTCCGATGAGGGGCTGCTGAACTACGACGACTTGGTGAACGAGCCCGGCGATCCGGCCGAACCAGTGGACGTTCCCAACGACTCGCCGGCGCTGATCATGTACACCTCGGGCACCACCGGCCGGCCGAAGGGCGCGGTGTTGACCCACACCAACCTGACCGGGCAGACGACGACGGGCCTTTATACCCACGGCGTCGACGTCAACGACGTCGGCTTCATCGGCGTCCCGTTTTTCCATATTGCCGGGGTGGGCAACCTATTAACCGGAATGCTGCTCGGGATCCCGACGGTGATTTATCCGCTGGGCGCGTTCGACCCCGGGCACTTGCTCGACGTGCTGGCCGCGGAGAAGGTCACCGGAATCTTTTTGGTGCCCGCGCAATGGCAGGCGGTATGCAATGCGCAGCAGGCCAATCCGCGCGATGTGAAACTGCGGGTGATGTCGTGGGGCGCAGCGCCGGCGTCGGACACGCTGCTGCGACAAATGTCGGAGACCTTTCCGGGGACGCAGATCCTGGCCGCATTCGGCCAGACCGAAATGTCGCCGGTCACCTGCATGCTGCTCGGCGACGACGCGATCAGGAAGCGCGGCTCGGTCGGCAAGGTGATCCCCACCGTGGCTGCTCGCGTGGTCGACGCCAACATGAACGACGTGCCGATCGGCGAGGTCGGTGAAATCGTCTACCGCGCACCCACATTGATGAGCGGCTATTGGAACAACGCGCAGGCGACCGCCGAGGCGTTTGAAGGCGGTTGGTTCCACTCCGGCGATCTGGTCCGGATGGACGAGGAAGGCTACGTCTGGGTCGTCGACCGAAAGAAGGACATGATCATCTCCGGCGGGGAGAACATCTACTGCGCGGAGGTGGAGAACGTCCTCGCCGGCCACCCTGGGATCGTCGAGGTCGCTGTCATCGGCCGGTCACACGAGAAGTGGGGTGAGGTGCCGGTCGCGGTTGCGGCCGTCGTGGCCGAGGCGCCGCACAACGCGTTGCGCCTTGAGGATCTCGACGAGTTCCTCAACGAGCGGCTGGCGCGCTACAAGCACCCCAAGGGCCTGGAAATCGTCGACGCCTTGCCGCGCAACCCCGCGGGAAAGGTCTTGAAGACCGAATTGCGGGCGCGCTACGGTGCCTCGGACACCCCTCAAAGCGCTTACGCATCAACGGATCCAAAGAGGGATGGGCGAAGCTGACATAACGAAGAACGCGCAGGTCAAATTGACGAAAGGCTAATAACGCGGATGCTATGCACGCCCCCGAAGCCATCGGGTACAGTCCTGTGGTCTGACTTACTACCTGCGAGTAGTGAGACGGAGGTCACACACCTAGGGATGGGGCAAGGAGGAGGCGTGAGACACGATCAGCCGCTCCGCCGGGAGGCGCGCGGTCGCCCCGTGAGGGGGTGCCAATGACAACCACGCAGCCTCGAGTCACCGATTACGTTCGCGACCAAGTGAGTCCGGCGCTGGTCCTTGTGGGCGGCTTCTTCCGGATGTGTGTGCTGACCGGAAAAGCCTTGTTCCGCTTGCCATTCCAGTGGAAAGAGTTCATCCTGCAGTGCTGGTTCATCATGCGGGTGGCAATTCTTCCGACGATGGCGGTGTCGGTGCCGGTGACGGCGCTTTTCATCTTCACGTTCAACATCCTGCTGATCCAGGTGGGCGCCGCCGACATCTCTGGCGCGGGTGCGGGGATCGCGGTGATCACCCAGATCGGCCCGATCAACACCGTGCTGGTGATCGCCGGCGCGGTGTCGACGGCCATCTGTGCAGACCTGGGTGCGCGCACCATCCGCGAGGAGATCGACGCGATGGAGGTGCTCGGCATCGACCCCATCCACCGGCTGGTGGTGCCGCGGGTACTGGCTTGTGCTCTGATCGGGATGCTGCTCAACGCTTTGGTGAGCATGGTCGGCCTGGTCGGTGGGTTCCTGTTCGGCGTGTACATGCAGAACGTTTCGGCCGGGGCCTATCTGGCCACGCTGACTCTGGTCACCGGGCTGCCCGAAGTCGTCATCGCGACGGTCAAGGCCCTGGCCTTCGGGCTGATCGCGGGCCTGGTCGGCTGCTACCGCGGGCTGACCGTGCGCGGCGGTTCTAAGGGTCTGGGCACCGCCGTCAACGAAACCGTGGTGCTGTGCGTGGTCGCGCTGTTCGCGGTCAACGTGGTGCTGACCACCATCGGCGTGCGATTCGGAACGGGGTTCTGACATGTCGACCGTCCAGGTGTTGCGCGGCCGTTTCCCGCAGGCATCGGCCAACCTGCGTCGCTACGGTAGCGCCGCGACCCGGCCGCTCGACGAAGCCGGAAAGATCGGCTGGTTTGCGCTCATCGGCGTGCGCGACATGTGGTGGGCGCTGACCCGGTACCGCAAGGAAATCCTGCGGCTGATCGCCGAGGTCGGCATGGGCACCGGCGCCATGGCCATCATCGGCGGCACCGCGGTCATCATCGCTTTTGTGACTCTCTCGGCCGGCTCGCTGGTTGCCATTCAAGGCCTGGCGTCGCTGGGCCACATCGGACTCGAGACCTTGCTCGGGTTCCTCTCCGCATTCATCAACGTGCGCCTCGTTGCCCCGATCGTCACCGGCATCGCCCTGGCGGCCACCGTCGGCGCCGGCGCCACCGCCGAACTGGGCGCCATGCGGATCAGCGAGGAGATCGACGCTCTGGAGGTGATGGGCGTCAAGTCGGCGGCCTACCTGGTATCCACCCGGATGCTGGCCGGGCTGGTCGTCATCATCCCGCTGTATTCGGTCGGCCTGATCCTGTCCTTCTTGTCTCCCCAGGTCGTCACGACGGCCTTGTACGGACAGACGTCCGGCACCTACGAGCACTACTTCCGAACGTTCCTGCGCCCTAACGACGTGTTCTGGTCATTCGTGGAGGTGATCATCATCGCCGCGATCGTGATGCTGTCCCACTGCTATTACGGGTACAACGCCAGCGGCGGGCCGGTGGGCGTCGGCGAGGCGGTCGGCCGGTCGATGCGCTTCTCGTTGGTCGCGAACCCCATCGTCATCCTGTTGGCCGAAATGGCGCTCTACGGCGTCAATCCGAACTTCAACTTCACGGTGTAGGCGGCCATGACGACTCCACGCGGGAAGATCAACAAGCCGCCACTGCAGCCCTACCGGGTGGCCGGTCTGGTGGTTTTCCTGATCGCTGCGCTGGTGTTGTGGTTGGTGTTCCTGCAATACAAGGGCGATTTCACCGAGAAGACCAAACTGACGATGCTGTCCGATCGGGCGGGCTTGGTGATGGATCCGGGCTCGAAAGTCACCTACAACGGGGTGCAGATCGGCCGGGTTTCCGACATCATCGCGCAAGACCGTGATGGCAAGACTGAGGCCAAGCTCACCTTGGACGTCTATCCCAAGTACCTGCGGCTGATTCCGGCCAACGTGGACGCGAGAATCGTGGCCACCACGGTGTTCGGCGAAAAGTACGTGTCGTTCACTGCGCCGGAAAACCCTCTGCCGCAACGGATCACGCCGGCGAATGTGATCGACGCCAGGTCGGTGACTACGGAGATCAATACGCTGTTCCAAACGATCACGTCGATCGCCGAGAAGGTGGATCCAGTCAAGGTCAATCTGACCCTGAGCGCCGCCGCGGAGGCGTTGAGCGGGCTGGGCGACAAGTTCGGGCAGTCGATCATCAACGGCAGCGCCGCGCTCGACCAAGTCAATCCGCGCATGCCGATAATCCGCCACGACATTCAGCAATTGGCGACTCTGGGTGACACCTACGCCGATGCGTCGCCTGATCTGTTCGACTTCCTCAACAACGCGGCGACGACGGCGCACACGATCCACCAGCAGGAAAAACAACTCGATCAGGCATTGCTGGCCGCGGCCGGATTCGGCCACACCGGCGCCGACATCTTCAACCGTGGCGGGCCGTATCTGGCCCGCGGCGCCGCCGATCTGGTGCCGTCGGCTCAGCTGCTCGACACCTACAGTCCCGAGTTGTACTGCGCCATCCGCAACCTGCACGATGGCGAACCGAAGGTCGCCGCGTTTGCCGGTGGCGGCAACGGTTATTCGCTGCGGTCCGAGAGCGAGATCTTCTCCGGGCTGGGGCTGACCCTGAGTCTGCCGGGGCTCGGCCTCACCCTCGCCTCGGGTGGGCTCCTCGCGGCGGCCGGACTGATCGGTGGAGCGCCGAACCCGTACGTCTACCCGGAGAACCTGCCGCGGATCAACGCGCACGGCGGCCCGGGCGGCGCACCGGGTTGCTGGCAGCCCATCACCCGTGATCTGTGGCCCGCACCCACGCTGATCATGGACACCGGCAACAGCCTCGCGCCGTACAACCACATCGATACCGGCTCCCCGTACGCAGCTGAGTACGTCTGGGGCCGCCAAATGGGGGACCAAACGATCAACCCATGAAAATCACCGGTACCCTCGTCAAGCTCGGCATCATCTCGCTGGTGCTGCTGTTCTTCACTGGTCTGATCATCGTGGTGTTCGGCCAGATGCGATTCGACCGGACCAATAGCTATGCCGCCGAGTTCAACAACGTCAGCGGGCTGCGGGCCGGTCAGTTCGTCCGCGCGTCCGGGGTGGAGATCGGCAAGGTCAAAGACATCAAGCTGGTCGAGGGCGGTCATCGGGTACGGGTCGACTTCAACGTTGACCATTCGGTCCCGCTGTACCAGTCCACAACCGCGCAGATCCGCTATCTCAACCTGATCGGTGACCGCTACCTCGAGCTCAAGCGCGGCGAGGGCGAAGGTGCCGACCGGGTGCTGCCGGCGGGCGGGTTCATCCCGCTGTCGCGCACGTCGCCGGCGCTGGATCTGGACGCGCTGATCGGTGGGTTCAAGCCGCTGTTCCGAGCGCTGGACCCGGAGAAGGTCAACAACATCGCGACAGCGATCATCACCGTCTTCCAAGGGCAAGGCGGCACCATCAACGACATCCTCGATCAGACCGCACAACTGACTTCCCACATCGCCGAGCGTGACCAGGCGATCGGCGAGGTGGTCAAAAATCTCAACATCGTGCTGGACACCACGGTCAGACATCGCCAGCAATTCGACGAGACCGTCGATAATTTCGAGAAGCTGATCAGCGGACTGGACAAGCATTCCGACGCACTAGCGGCCGGCACCGCGAACATCAGCAACGCGGCCGGCACGGTGGCCGACCTGCTCGCCGACAACCGGACCCTGCTGCACAAGACGCTGAATTACCTCGAGCCCATCCAGCAATCGATCATCGATCAGAAAGACTTGTACGACGATCAGCTCAAGCGGACGCCGATCGGTATGAACATCGTGGGCAACGCCGTCGGCAACTACGGCGACTGGGTCAACTTCTACCTGTGCGATCTGACCCTGAAGACCAATGGACTGCAGGGCGGCGGCCCGGTCCGCAAGGTGAGGCTCTGGTCGCAGCCGACGGGTAGGTGCACGCCGCAATGAGAACCCTGGAACCCGCCAACCGGCTGCGGATCGGCCTGATGGGCCTGGTCGTGACGGTGCTGGCCGTCGGTGTGGGCCAAACCTTCACCAGTGTCCCGATGTTGTTCGCTTCGCCCATCTACTTCGGGCAGTTCACCGACACCGGTCAGCTGAACAAAGGCGACCATGTCCGCATCGCCGGCGTGGACGTCGGCCAAGTCGAGGGCATCAAGATCGACGGCGACCACATCGTGATGAAGTTCTCCACGGGAAGCAACACCATCGGTACCGAGAGCCGGCTGGCGATCAAGACCGACACCATTCTGGGTAAAAAGGTTCTCGAGATCGAGCCGCGGGGCACCCAGACGTTGCGGCCCGGCGGCACGCTGCCGTTGGGGCAAAGCACCACCCCCTACCAGATTTACGATGCGTTCTTCGACGTCACCAAGGCCGCCGCCGGCTGGAACATCGACACCGTCAAACAGTCGCTGAATGTGTTGTCGCAGACCATCGATCAGACCTATCCGCATCTGAGTGCGGCCCTGGACGGGGTGGCGAAGTTCTCCGACACGATCGGCAAGCGCGACGAGCAGATCACCCACCTGCTCGCGCAGGCTAACCAGATCGCCAGCATCTTGGGCGACCGCAGCCAACAGGTCGATCGGCTGTTCGTCAACTCCAACGATTTGTTGGCTGCGTTCAATGAGCGCAGTCGGGCGATCAGCGCGCTGCTGAACAACGTGTCGGCGTTTTCGGTCCAGGTGGAAAACCTGATCAACGACAACCCGAACCTCAATCACGTCTTGGAGCAGCTACGTACGGTCAGCGACCTACTGGACGCTCGCAAGGACGACCTGGCGCAAACCCTCAAGATAATCGGCAAAACCGTCGCGGGGCTGAACGAAACCGTCGCGTCGGGACCGTATTTCAAGGTGCAGCTGACCAACCTGCTGCCGCCTTGGATCCTGCAGCCCTGGGTGGACGCCGCGTTCAAGAAGCGCGGGATCGACCCCGAGGACTTCTGGCGCAGCGCTGGGCTGCCGGCGTTCAGGTTCCCCGACCCCAACGGCACCCGGTTCCCCAACGGTGCGCCGCCGCCGGCGCCGCCGGCGCTGGAAGGCACCCCGGATCACCCGGGTCCGGCCGTGGCGCCCGGATCGCCGTGCGCGTATGCGCCGTCGCCGGAATTGCTGCCGCGGCCGTGGAATCCGATGCCATGCGCGGGTGTCAATCAAGACCAAGGTCCGTTCGGGCCCAACGGGCCCTACCCGGTGTTGCCGGACGTCGCGTCCTCGGCGCCGAATCCCAACGGCCTGCCCCCGACGCCCGGAATTCCGATCGCGGGTCGGCCGGGCCTCGCACCGCCGGACGTGCCGGGCACGCCGGTGCCTCTCGCGCCCGGACCGCCCGGGGCGCGCACCGAGCCGCTGGGACCGTTACCGGGCCCCGCGCCGGCGAATCCCGCCGCGGCACCACCACCAGGACCAATGCCACCTGGACCCGCGGCACCGCCGGGACCCGGCAATAACCTGCCGGCGCCGTTCATCCCCAACACCGGTGGAGCCGGCGGTAGCGGAGCGCAGGGAGGTAGCCAGAATTGAGCACCGTCTTTGATTTCCGCAACCTGCGTCTGCCGAAGCTGTCACGGGCGTCGGTGATCGTTGGTGCGTTGGCGGTTGTGCTGGCGCTGGTGCTGGCGTTCCTCGGTTTCCAGCTGTACAAGAAATTGACCAATAACACTGTGGTGGCCTACTTCCCGGCGGCGAACGCCCTGTATTCCGGGGACAGGGTCGAGATCATGGGTGTCAAGGTCGGTGCGGTCGACAAGATCGAGCCGGCCGGCGACAAGATGAAGGTCACCTTCCACTACTCCAACAGCTACAAGGTGCCCGCCGACGCGCAGGCGGTGATCCTCAACCCGACCCTGGTGGCGTCGCGGCTGATCCAGCTGGAGCCGCCCTACAAGGGTGGTCCGGTGCTGGCCGACAACGCGGTGATCCCCGAAGAGCGCACCCAGGTACCCACCGAGTGGGACCAGCTGCGTAACACCATCACCAACGTCATCTCCAAATTGGGACCCACCAAGGAGCAGCCCAAGGGGCCGTTCGGCGACGTCATCGAGGCCTACGCCAACGGGCTGGCCGGCAAGGGCAAGCAGATCAACACCACCTTCAACGACCTGTCGCGGGCGCTGACCGCGCTCAACCAAGGTCGCGGCGACTTTTTCGCGGTGGTGCGTAGTTTGGCGCTGTTCGTGAACGCCCTGCACGCCGACGACCAGAAGTTCGTCGCGCTGAACAAGAACTTGGCCCAGTTCACCAACAGTTTGACCGGCTCCGATCGCGACCTGGCGAACGCAATACAGCAGGTCGACGGCTTGCTGACGACCATTCGGCCATTTCTCGACAAGAACGCCGAGGTGCTGACGCACGACGTCAACAACCTCGCCGACACGACCAACTCGCTGGTCCAACCCGAGCAGCTGGCCGGTTTGGAAACCGGCCTGCACACCCTGCCGACGGCGCTGGCGAATGCCAACCTGATTTACCACCCGGCGCAGGGCGCCATTGTCGGCCAGCCGGCGGGCACTCCCATCGGCACCATGGGTTTCGCGAACCCGATGGAATTCCTCTGCAGCTCGATCCAGGCCGGCAGCCGGCTGGGCTACCAGGAATCCGCCGAGCTCTGTGCGCAGTACCTCGGGCCGATTCTCGACGCGATCAAATTCAACTATCCGCCGTTCGGCCTGAACTTGTTCAGCACCGCCGCGGCGTTGCCCAAAGAGGTCGGCTACTCCGAGCCACGGCTGCAGCCGCCACCCGGTTACAAGGACACCACGGTGCCCGGGATCTGGGTGCCGGACACACCGACGTCGCACCGCAACACCCAGCATGGCTGGATCACCGCGCCGGGCATGCAGGGCGTCAAGGTGGGGCCGGTCACGGCGAGCTTGTTGACACCGGAATCGCTTGCCGAACTCATGGGCGGGCCGGACATCGCGCCGGTTCAATCGGACCTGCAGACCCCGCCGGGCTACCCGAATGCCTACAACGAGGCGCCTGGTCCGCTGCCGTACATCGGTCAGCCGGGCCACCCGGCGCCGATACCGCCGCCACCGCCGGGACCCGAGGTGATTCCCGGGCCCGTCGCACCGACGCCGGCGCCGCTTTCGGGACCGGCACCGGCCGGACCACCGCTGCCCGCTGAGGCGCCGGCAGGAGGCGGTCAATGAGGCACGGGACGAGCGCGATGCGCGCGAGGAGCAAGCCGAACAGACGGCCTGCGGAGGGGGTAGTGCGCATGATCCGCCATCGTGCCTGGCAGGGACTGGCTCTGCTGGTGGCCGGAATGGTGCTGAGTTCGTGTGGCTGGCGCGGTATCTCGAACGTGGAGCTGCCCGGTGGTCCGGGCAGCGGAGCCGGCTCGTACACGGTGTACGTGCAGATGCCGGACACGTTGGCGATCAACGGCAACAGCAAGGTCATGGTGGCCGACGTCTTCGTCGGGACGATCAAAAACATCGAGCTCAAGAACTGGGTAGCGACCCTGACGCTCGGCATGGACAAGAACGTCAAGCTGCCTAAGAACGCCACCGCCAAGATCGGGCAGACCAGCCTGCTGGGCTCCCAGCACATCGAGCTGGCCGCGCCGCCCGACCCGTCCTCGCAACTGCTGCGCAACGGCGACACCATCCCGCTGAAGAACTCGTCGGCCTACCCCAGCACCGAGCAGACGCTGGCCAGCCTCGCGATGATTGTGCGGGGCGGCGGCCTGCCGAACCTGGAGGTCCTGCAGAACGAGATCAACAACATCCTGACCGGGCGCGGCCCGCAGATCCGCGCGTTCCTCGGCAAACTGGATACCTTTACCCGGCAACTCAACGAACAGCGCGACGACATCACCCATGCCATCGACTCCACCAACCGGCTGCTGGCCTACGTCGCCACCCGGTCGGATGTGCTGGATCGCGCGCTGACCGAATTCCCGCCGCTGATCAAGTATTTCGCGAATAAGGACTATCAACAGCATTTGATCGACGCGGTCGAGTCGGTGGGCCAGCTCAGCCAGGCTGCGAACCTGTATCTGGGCGAGACTCGGGGTCCGCTGCACCAGAACCTGCAGTTGCTCCAGTGCCCGCTGAAGGAACTGGGCCGCGCCTCGCCCGATCTGCTGGGCGCGCTGAAGTTGATCTTCACCGCACCGTTCGACCTCGACAGCGCTCCGAAGCTGATCCGCGGCGACTTCATGAATTCGTCGCTGGAGATCGACACGACGTTGTCGTCGATTGACAACGCGTTCCTCACCGGGACCGGGTTCTCCGGCGCGTTGCGGGCATGGGAGCAGTCGTTTGGTCGGGACCCCGCGACGATGATTCCCGACGTGCGCTACACGCCGAACCCGAACGACGCCCCCGGCGGACCACTGGTGGAGAGGGCGGACCGGCAATGCTGACTCGTTTCATCAGGCGCCAGCTGGTCCTGTTCTCGATCCTGACGGTGGCTGCCATCGTCATATTGGGTTGGTACTACCTGCGCATTCCGAGTTTGGTGGGCATCGGCCAGTACCAGCTGAAGGCCGACCTGCCGGCGTCTGGCGGTTTGTATCCGACGGCCAACGTGACCTATCGCGGTATCGCCATCGGCAAGGTGACCGACGTCGAGCCGACCGAGGGTGGCGCGCAGGCGACGATGAGCATCGCCAACCGGTACGAGATCCCGCTCGATGCGTCGGCGAATGTGCATTCGGTGTCGGCGGTCGGTGAGCAGTATCTGGACCTGGTGTCGGAAGGCAAGGCGAGTGGCTTCTTCTCGCCCGGAGCGACCATGACCAAAGGCACGGTGCCGAGCGAGATCGGCCCGGCGCTGGACACGGCCAACCGCGGGTTGGAGGTGCTGCCGAAGGAGAAGATCGGCCAGTTACTGGACGAGACGGCGGAGTCAGTCGGCGGATTGGGTCCGGCGCTGCAGCGGCTGGTCGACTCCACCCAGGCGATCGTCGGTGACTTCAAAACCAACATCGACCAGAGTCGACGACATCATTCAGAATTCCGCGCCGATCTTGGACAGCCAGGCCACCTCGGCTAGCGCGATCGACCGTTGGGCACACAACCTGAACATTTTGGGTGCCGAGTCCGCTCAGGAAGACTCGCACCTGAAAAGCGTTCTCAACCAGGTGGCGCCGACCGCCGATCAGATCAACACGGTCTTCAGCGGCGTCCGCGATTCTCTGCCGCAGACCCTGGCCAACCTCGAGATCGTGATCGACATGCTCAAGCGCTACCACCCCGGCGTCGAGCAGGTGCTGGTGTTCTTGCCGCAGCTCGGGTCGATCGTGCAGGCGATCTCCGCGCCGTACGAGAAGGACCGGATGGCGAATCTGGACCTCTCGTTCGCGATCAACTACCCGCCGCCCTGCTTGACCGGGTTCCGTCCGGCACCGGAGTGGCGCTCGCCCTCGGATACCAGCATCGCGCCGCTGCGAGCAGGAAACTACTGCAGTATCCCGCAGGACTTTCAGGCGAACGCGGTGCGCGGAGTGCGCAACATCCCGTGCATGGATGTTCCGGGCAAACGCGCGCCGACGCCGCAAGATTGCCGCAGCGGCAAGCCCTACGAGCCGCTGGGCACCAACCCGTGGTTCGGCGACCCCAACCAGATCCGGAACTGCCCTGCGCCCGGTGCCCGATGCGATCAGCCGGTAGATCCCGGCCACGTGATACCCGCACCGTCGGTCAACAACGGGTTGAACCCGCTGCCCGCCGACAGGCTGCCACCGGCAGGGCAGACACCGCCGCCGAAAAGCGACCCGCTGCAGCGACCGGGCACCGGTAGCGTCCAGTGCAACGGGCAGCAGCCCGACCCCTGCATCTACACTCCGGGCGGGCCTCCGGCCGCCGTCTATAGTCCGATGAGTGGCGAGGTGACGGGCCCTGACGGTTCTAAATACTCCGTCAACAACTCGAGCAATACAGGAGATGACGGATGGAAGGCGATGCTGGCGCCAGCCGGCTGAATCCGAACGACTGCGACGATTCGCCGTCCTCCCAGGTGACGGCCGAGGATTCGGCAGAATCCGAGGTCGAAACCGACCAGAAAACCAACGAGGTGACGGCCGAGGATTCGGCAGAATCCGAGGTCGGAACCGACCAGACCAGCACTGCCGAGGACGTAGCCGACGATGAAATCACGGAGTCGGACGCCGAGGATTGGACGGAATCGGACGCCGAGGATGCTGAGGAGCAGGACGACCTAACCCCGTCGCGTCTGGGTCGCGGCTGGTTCATCGGTATAGCGGCAGCGCTTCTGGTGCTGGCGGGCGGTGTCGGGGCGGGCGGCTACCTGGCGCTGCGCTCTCACCTGGACAGCCAGGCCCTCGCGCGCCAAGACGCCGCGGCCATGGAAGCCGCGAAGAACTGTGTCGCGGCCACGCAGGCACCTGACACCACCGCGATGGCCGTGAGCGCCGAGAAGATGATCGACTGTGGCACCGGTGCGTACCGTTCTCAAGCGATCTTGTACAGCAGTCTGCTCGTTGAGGCCTATCAGGCTGCCAATGCTCACGTCCAGGTCTCGGATCTGCGTGCGGCCGTTGAACGCAACAACCCAGACGGTTCGGTCGATGTGCTGGTGCCGTTGCGGGTCAAGGTGTCCAACAGCGAATCGCAAAACGAAGAAGCGGGCTACCGCTTGCGGGTGACGATGGTGTCCGACGAGGGTCAGTACCGGATCGCGAAGCTCGACCAGGTGGCCAAGTGACGGTGCTGGTCGACGAGACCGACACTACGCCGGCAGTTGAAGGGGCAGCGCCGAATGAGTTGGCGCCCTGGCACTTCCGCGCGGCCGCTCTGCTCGTCGACGTGTTGCCCGGCGTTGCCGTGGTGGCGACGATGGCGTTGGTCTGGTTGGCGCTACCGCTGGGCAGCCCGTGGTGGTGGTTAAGCGTTGCGGTCCTGGCGGTCGCGACGCTGCTGACCATGGTCAACCGGGTGGTGTTGCCGGCGACAGCCGGTTGGAGCCTGGGACGTGCCCTGGTCGGGATTGTTGTCGTGCGTGCCGATGGCACCTCCGTCGGGGTGGGGCGTCTGCTGTGCAGAGACCTCGCCCACCTGCTCGACACCATCTCGGTATTCGTCGGCTGGCTGTGGCCGCTGTGGGATCCACGCCGGCGCACCTTCGCAGACTTGCTGCTGCACACCGAAGCTCGCCGCGTCGACCCAGATCATCGTCCGGCAGGCATCCAGCACCTCGCCGCGCGCGTCGTGTCGACCGCGGCGCTGCTATGTGTCGGCGGCGCCGCAGTGGGCGTCCTGGCGGTCTACCTGCCTGACCGGGCATCCGACCAAAGCCGTGCCGCCGTTTTGGCGCAGGGACCCAAGATCGTCACCGAGATGCTGACCTATGACCCGAAGTCGCTGCAGAAGGATTTCGCACACGCACAAT
>CAWBSW010000066.1:0-102803 GCA_963791535.1 uncultured Actinomycetota bacterium
TCCTTGAACAGGATCAACGTCGGGATCGAAGTACCTCGAAAAGTCGCGCGCGGTCTCCGGGTTTGCGTTGACATCGAGTTTGGCGACGGTCGCTGTCCTTGTGGTTTCGGCGGCGATCTCCGCCAGCACCGGCGCCACCATCCTGCACGGTCCGCACCAGGTAGCCCAAAAGTCAACCAGCACAGGCGTATTGCTGGCCAGCACGTCGCTTTCGAACGATGCGTCAGAGACTTCCACAGGTGCGCCGGTGTTCGTCATCGGGGTGCTCCAATCAAAGTGTCGCTGCTGCTGGGGTTTCGGCGGATTTGGTGTGCGGACGCTCGCGAGCTCCGCTTGCTCGGTCAACCAGCGTTCGGCGTCAATCGCCGCGCTGCAACCCGTTCCGGCCGCGGTGACCGCCTGCCGGTAGGTGTGATCGACCAAGTCGCCGGCCGCAAACACCCCGTCGAGCGAGGTGTGGGTGGTGTTGCCCTTCACCAGCACATAGCCTTCCGGGTCCAGGTCCACGGCGCCGCGCACCAATTCAGACCGCGGATCGTGGCCGATTGCGACGAAGACCCCGGTCACGGCCAGCGTGGATTCCTTGCCGGTGACGGTGTCCTTCAGCCGCAGGCCGGTCACCGTGGTGTCGCCCTCGACGCCGACCACGATGCTGTTGGTGATGAACCGGATCTTGTCGTTGTCGCGGGCCCGGTCGAGCATGATCTTCGACGCCGCGGAACTCGTCGCGGCGATGCACGACCGTCACGCTGCGGGCGAACTTCGTCAGGAAGGTGGCCTCCTCCATCGCCGAGTCCCCGCCGCCGATCACGGCGATGTCCTGATCACGGAAGAAGAAGCCGTCGCAGGTGGCGCAGGCACTCACTCCGCGGCCCAGCAGCTCCTGCTCGCCCGGCACGCCCAGGTAGCGCGCCGCGGCGCCCATCGCCAGGATGACCGCCCGCGCCTGCAAGGTCTCCCCGTCGGCGGTGGTGACCGACTTGACCGGGCCGTCCAGCGACACCGATTCGACGTCTTCCATCCGCAGGTCCGCACCGAACCGCAGTGCCTGCTCGCGCATCTGGTCCATCAATTCGGGACCCATGATCCCGTCCCGAAAACCGGGATAGTTCTCCACTTCGGTCGTGGTCATCAGCGCTCCGCCGAACGAGGTGCCCTCGAATACCACCGGCGCCAGTTGCGCGCGCGCCGCGTACAGCGCCGCGGTGTAACCGGCGGGTCCGGAGCCGATGATGATCACGTTGTGAACAGTGTTCGATGAGGAGCTCATACCTGCCTTTCGGATACTTAACCGTCAAAGAGCCGCTTAAAGCAGTCGAACGCCAGGGTAGGCGGCGCTGTTCCCGCGAACACTACGGCCGGTTGACGATCCTGTCAGCCAACAGGCCGGTGTCCACCGAACTACAGGTCGGCGCCACCGCGAGCGCCGCCACCGTGCCGGGCGTGTCGCCGGGCAGCACCAGCAGGACGGCCGGGCGTCCGGCGATCTCGACCGGGCGGGCACCCAAAACTCGGGCGTCGGCCGGATAGCCCAGGCCGGCCAGGCATGACGTGCGGCGCTGTGGGTCGGCCAACGGGCCGAAGTCCGGTTGGCCGTCGAGCAGGGCGAGGATCTGTTGGTCCGACAACGGAATGGTCATCGGCGGGCGCGACACCGTGATGTGTTCTGCGGTGGTCGGCCTGCTCGGTGTGGGCGGCGGCGCCGTGATCAGTGCCGCGGTTCCCAGCCAGACCGCCGCGGCGGCCGCGGCCAGACCGGCGACGGCGACGGCCACCCGCGCCGAGCGGGGGAGGCGGCCGGGGCGGACGGTGTGGGCGGCGCGCCGCCGGGAACGTTCGGGTCGCTCGGCGCGCAGCGCCGCGGCGACGCTGTCGACGACCTCCGGCGCAACTTCTGGAGCCGACGACGCGTCGGTGCCCAGCGCCGCGATGTCGCGGCGGACCCGGTTCAGCGCGTCCATCGTCTGCCGGGCGTCGGGGTCTGCGCGCACTTTCTTACGCAGCCGGGCAGCGGTGTCGTCGTCGAGTAGGCCTGCCTGCAGGTCGGCGAGGGCCTCCACCGTCAGCGGTGGATCGGCGCCCGCCTCGTCGCATTCGCCCGGCTCAACTTCCGTCCATTTGCCTCAGTGTCCGTCATCGACAACCCGAATGCCACGCCGCGGCGTCGGCCGGCTAGCCGGCCGGGCGGTGGGGCGCGGTGTCGCTTTCCAGGTAGCCGAGGATGGCGGCAAGTCGGGCCCGGGCGCGGGCGCAGCGACTCTTGACGGTGCCTTCGGCCACCCCGAGCATCGCCGCGGTGTCGGCCACCGAATAGCCATGCATGTCGACGGCCACCACTGCGGCGCGCTGCTCGACGGGCAGCCGCATCAGCGCTCGGTGCACCGCGATCGCGGTGTCCACCTGCGCGGTTCGGTCGGCCACCGGGTAGACGTCGTCCAGCGCGGTGGTGGGATGAGTTTTGTTGCGGCGCAACCGGTCCAGGCAGGCGTTGACCACGATGCGATGTAACCAGCTGCTGACCGCGGCGTCGTGTCGAAAGGAGCCGGCGCCGCGGTGCGCCGAGACCATCGCGTCCTGCAGCGCGTCCTCGGCGTCCTCGCGGCTACGGCTGGTCAGCCGGGCCAGCCGGTGCAGTTGCCGGTGGTGTCGGTAGAAGAGTTGCTCGAAGGCATAGCGATCGCCTGCGACGTGCGCGGCCAGCAATTCGGCGTCGCTGAGTTCTGGTAGACGGTCCTGCCGAACCTCGCGCCCGAAGCCCACGGCCGGACAGTAACCAATCGGTCGGTACCCGGCACTTCACCCGAGCGGGCCGATGTGTCAAGACGCGGCTTGCACCGTGACCTCGGCGATGTCGGAGCGGCTCTCGCCGTTGGTGGTACCCAAGGTCGAAATCCACACCAGCAGATACGACGTGGGCGCCGACGCCTTGACCGGGATGCTGTTGTGGCCCGGCTGCATCGACACGGGCTGAGTCAGCGCGGTGGTGTCGCCGAGCTTGGCCGGTGTCGACGTCGCCGACGAGCGGATCTGAATTTTCGTTCCGGTGCTGGCGAGGTCGACGGTCACGGCTCCCACCACGGTGGGTTTCGGCAGCTGCAGCAGCAAGCCGACGCCGCTTTTGAAGGCCGGGAACGGGACGGCGTCGTGGTAGGTGTCGGTTTCCCACGCGGTCGCCGGGTTGCCGTCGATCGCCAGCCCGGCCTGGCCCGGGTTATCGGCCTGGCCGCCGGGGGAGAAGATGGTCGCGCTCACCGGTTTGACCATGCTGCCCGCCGCTGAGCTGGCACTGGGGCTCGAACTCTCCGAGGGCGCATTGAGGCCCAGCCGGTCCTTGTCCAGCCCACCGACGTCGCCGAACATCCGGCTCAGCACCGACGCCATGACCAGTAGTGCCACCACAAGGACGGCGGCGCCGGCACCGATCCAGATCGTCAGGACGCGGCGACGACGCACGCGTGCCTGCGCCTCTTCCAGCGCGGGCGTCCGGGCCCGCCCCGGCCGCGCAGGTGCGGCGGCGGCGGGTCAGGCAGCGGACTCAACAGCTCGGTGCGGTCGGCCACCGCCGTCGCCTGCTGCAGGAGATTCAAAAGCGTTGCGGCACTGCGAATCCCATCAACCTGAATCGAATGCGTGGCCGCCGCGGAAATCTGGAACGGGATGTCCCGGTCGATCGAACTGGGTTCGACGGGCTGGCCGGCCGGATCCCGCGGTGCCGGCGCCATTTCGCTGCGCACCCCGGACTGCGGCAGCGGCCAGCGGTTGACCAGCAGCGCGTACAGCGCGGCGCCGATGCCGCGAATGTCGTCTTCGGGGGTGGCGTCGGGCATGGTCGCGGGGAAGGCCAGCACCACGTCGCCTTCGATGCTGACCCGCACCCGGCTGGGATGGTCGACCGACAGCGCGACGCCGGCGTGGTGGGCGGCCGCGGCTGCAGCCGCGAGGGTTTGCATCGCACGGGCAGCGCCGACCGCGGATGGTGAGGTGTCGGCGACCTCCTGCAGTGAACCACCCCGGATCCATTCGGTGACGACCAAGCCACCGGTGCCGGTGTGGACGACGTCGAGGACCCGCGCGATCCCGAGTTTGTCCACGCGGCTCAGCCGCATGGTGCGCGACAGGATCTCGCGAACTTGCTCGTCGGACAGCGTCCCGTCCGGATCGACGAAGGTCAGCGCCACCTGCCGATCCAGTGCAGTGTCCAGCGCCTGCCAGAACTGCAGGTGCGGCGCGCCGCCGTGGAAGACCAACAGCCGGTAGCGACCGCGGGCGATGCTGGCGCCGGGAACCAGGTGCAGGTCGTCCTGACGGGGCGATGGTTCCGGCTGCCGACTCCATCGGATCACCGCCGGCGCCGAGGTTCGTTGTTTCGAGGTCGGGATCCGCGGATGGTCCGCCGTTGGACCGCGTCGGCGGCTCGGCGCCGAGACGGTGCCGACCTGAAGATCGGGCGGCACGTCGGGCTGGAAATCATCGACGCTGATGTCGATCGGGCGGGGCGGCGGTTTCGGAGACAGCCTTGGATGAGGTGCTGTCCGATGGGCCGTCGGTCATCCCCGGTCCTTTCCGCATCTCCTCCCCAGCTACTTGCTCCGGAAGCCCGCGCCGGACGGGCCGGCGTACCGGATATCCCCCCGGCGTAGTCGAATTCCTTTGCTCAGGGTACGTGACGTGACCGGGGCGCAACACCTGATCGGGTGCGGCGGGAATCGCGGGCAGCGACGTTCATCGAGGCGCCCGGAGGGGGCGGAGCCGGTCGGCGAGGGGGCATCGGCCGGCCGGGGACGGCAGCCACCCGCTTGCGGCTGGGCGCCCCGGCGGGTCGAGCGCCGATCCAGCGGCGAAATGCCGTCAGCGCCGCCTGCGCCTCTGGCACCCGCGCGCGCAGCATCACCACGGCCACGATCGGCGCCATGATCACCGCGAGCACGAACAGCCGCAACAGCGAGCCGGCGCCGCCGCCGTAGGCGGTGAGCCGTTGCATCCCCATCAGCACGTCCACCACGTGCGCGATCAGCCCGGCCAGCAACGACGCCGTGATCGTGACCAGAATGGTCCGCACCTCCGCGACGCCGAGCAGGTGGCCGCCGGGCGGCCGCAGCGCCTTCCGCAGCAGGTAGTAGCCGACGATCGCGCCGGCCAAAAATCCCAGGCCGTTGGCCAAGCCGAGGTATCCGGCGACCAGGTCGGGGTTGTCGGTGATGTGCGGCGCGAGCAGCGAGGCGGCGATCTTGACGGTCGTGATGACGACGATGATCACGATCGGTATCCACGGCTGCTCGCGGGCGTAGAAGACGCGCAACTCCAGCAGCACGATCGAGTACGGGATCAACGTGAACGCCGACAACGCGATCGCCACGCCCAGGTAGCCGGCGTCGACGTCACCGAAATGGCCGTAGGCGAACAGCGCACTGCCGATCGCCGGTCCGCCGACGGTCATGAACGCCACCGTCGGGATCAGTGTGATCATCGTCAATCGGCTGGCCAGCGAGAGGTCGGCCAGCACCGCCGGGGTGTCGTCGGCGGCCGCATTGCGGCTCAGCCGCGGCATCACGACGGTGAGCACCGTCACCCCGATCATGCCGAACGGCAGCATCAGCACCAGCCAGGTGTAGTTGTAGATCGCCGGGCCGGAAGCGGCTGCCGTGCTGGCGATCTGGTTGGTGACGATCAGGCCGATCTGGCTGATCAGCACGTAGAACACCATCGCGGCGGCCATCGCGCCGAAGCGTTTGAGCCGGTCGTCGATCCCCCACAGCGGGCGAAGGCTGATCCGCTGACGCCGGATCGCGACCAGCAGCACGACGGTCTGCGCGACCACCCCCAACGTGGTCCCGATGCCCAGCACCAGCAGCTTGGCGTTGCCCATCTGCACCGGGTCGACCGACAGTTGCCCGGGTGTTGCCAGGTAGGCGCCCAGGGTGGCGATCGCGACGACGTTGTTGATGACGGGCGCCCACGCCGGCGGCCCGAACACGTTGCGGGTGTTCAGGATCGCCATGAACACCGAGGAGAGGCCGTAGAAGATCACCTGCGGCAACAGCAGGTAGGCGAACGCGGTGGTCAGCGGCTCGTTGACCTGGGGGTTGCGGCCCAGCATCAGCTGCACCAGCAGCGGGGCGGCGGCCACCGACAGCAGCGTGGTCACCAGCAGCAAGGTGGTGGCCAGCGTCACCAGGCGCCGCACGAACGCCGCGCCGCGGTCGGCGTCGTCCTGCTCGGCGCGCGCCAGCACCGGCACGAAGATCGCGGTGAACGTCGCCTCCAGCACCAGCGCGGCGACCAGGTTCGGCAGCTGGTTGGCCACCGAGAACGCGCTGGACAGCGCCGCACCCAGGATCGCGGCCAGGATCACGATCCGGGCAAAGCCGGTGAGTCGGCTGATCAGGGTTGCGAACGCCATTCCCCACGACCGCGACACCAGCGCGGCGTCGGACAGCTCGGGACGGGCCGGTGGGGGTGCGCTCTGCGACGACACCAACCCGGTCGGCGGCAGCGGCCCGGTCGGCGGTCCCGGACGTCGCGGTGGCGCGGGTGCGGCGACCCGGGGCCGGCGATGGCTGCGCCGGTGGCGGCACGGGCCGGCCGGCGGAGCTCATACCCGGTGCTCTTCGTCGACCTGGTGGTCCTCACCACGGAACGGTGTCTCGGCGGGATCCGGCCGGTCAAGGTCGGCGCGGTCCGGCTGGCCACGGAATCGGTGCCACAGCCGTCGTCCCGCGAGCGTCACCAGCACCGCCGCCGCGCTCAGCGTGATCGCGAACAGCACCTTGCCGTAGGCGTTGGAGTGCACCGACAGCCGCACCGGCTCGCCCAGCGGCACACCGGCCGGAGTGCGCAACGTCACGTCGATGGCGACCCGTTGGGTGAAGTTCACTTCGATCGGCACCCGCAGCGGCAGGTATCCCGGCGGCAGCTCGATTTCGCCGAGATCGGTCACCTGCATACCGGGCGGGGCGTCGACGTGCAGTCGCACCCGGATCGGCACGGCCAGCCCGTTGTGCAATGCCAGGGGGAGCGGGCTGTGCTCGGTGGCCAGCGTGTAGGACCCGGTCGGGTTGACGATGATGACCGCACCGAACAAGTCGTCGATCGCGGTGCCGACGATCTCCAGCCGCCGTTGCGCCAGCCCGTTGCGGGTGTCGGGCCGATCGGCCTGGCTGATGGCACGCAGCATGTCCTCGCGCAGCGGCGCGGTGTAGCTGACACCGGTCAGCCCGGTACGGGCATCGGTCGTCAACGCCGCGGTCAGCCCCCACAGCCGGCCGACCTCGTTCGCGATCGTGGCGACGACGTCGTTATCGAACCGGCCGCGTTGGCCCGCGTCGACGCCGGGAAGTTGCGGCGTTCCGGTGACGGGTGGGATGGCTGAGGCGTCGGCGATCAGCGCCGGCAGCGGCCGTGGCGCCGCCAGGCCCGAGCGGATCGCGGTCGCCAGCGTGGTCAGGATGGCGCCCGCGTCGTCGGAGCGCAGTTTCCAGTTGGTCGGCGGGAGCAAGATCTCGGCCCGCGGCGCGACACTCGGTTGCAGGGTGCGCCACAGCATCGAGCCGAGCGCGTCCTGACGACGAGCGGTGTCGGAGTCGTGCTGTAGCCGAACCGCGAGCGCGGCGTTCAGATAGGTCGGCGCGACCGGATCGGAGCCGGTCGCCGCGAAGGCAGCGCCGACGGCGGGGTCGAACGGCGCGACCACCACCTGCGGCGACAGCCGCAGCGGCGCGGTGCTCGGCGGCGTCGGCGCGGCGGCGGCGGAGTCTTCGGCGGAAGAGTCGGCGGCAGCGATCACCACGCTATTGCCGTTGGCGCTCAACAGGTCCACGGACCGGCGGGTCAGCGAGCCATCGGGGATCAGGGTGGCGCCGCGGACCGCGGTGACACCCAGGATGTGGTCGACGATATCGCCGGCGGAGCTGGTGGCGATCGCGCTGAGCCCGGGATCGCCGACACGTTGCACGGCGTCGAGGTCGGCCTGGGCGTATGGCAGCGGGGCCACGCACATCCGGTGAGCCAGCGCGCGTAACCGGTCCAACCAGCTCACCGCCGCGGCCTGCCCGGTCCCCGGGTGTGTTGGCGTACCCGGTTGCTGGGCGGAGCCGTCGGGGGAGTCGGAGACGACGTATCCACCGGTCATCGCGTTGACGGTGACCAGCAGGTCGGGGTCGACGGCCAGGCACATCGAGCGGCCGACGGCGCCGTCGGGGTCGACGTCGCGGCTGGTCGCGAACTCGGCGGCGGCGAGCAAGACGTCGAGTCGGCCGCCGGTGGCCAGCGACGTCGCCAGCTCGTCGTCCATCAACCGCACCGGGATCGTGCCGCCCGGCACTCCGGGTGCCAGCCGGGGCCGGTCGGCCAGCGGCCACAGCATGGTGATCGGCACGGGTTTAGAGGTGTCGGGCGCGATCACAGCGCCCATGGCGCCTAATGCTTGGCCGGAGGTGTCGAGCGGATCCGGTGGGACACCCACCACCGGCAGCAGGAACCGGGCGTTGTCGAGGCGTGCGGGTTCGCCGTAGTCGGGTGTCCCGTTGACGTTGACCAGCAGCGGGTAGACGCCGGGCTTGCCGATCCCCAGCGACGGTTTGGTCAGCGAGCGAACCGGGGCGGACAGCGAGAAGCCGACTTTGTGGCCGCGCTGCAGCTCAGGGGAGACCGTCAGGAAGTCGGCAACCGGCTCGTATTGGTCGGTGCTGCCGTCGAGGTTGGTGCGCAGCCCCGCCGATGTGCTCACCGCCGCGGCGTGCTCGAGGCGGATCATGACGTCGCGGACGGGACGGTCGCCGACGTTGGTCACGGTTCCGGCGACGGTGACGACGGGCTCGCTGGTCGTGGTGACCGTCTGCGGGGTCACCTGATCGATGCGGACCTGGACGAATGGCGTGGCGCCGGGCTCGCCCGCGGCGGCGCGCGGCGCGGCGGTGGGCAGCGTGAATGCGCCGGTGAAAGCCGTCAGGATGCCGACCACGACGGCGAGGCGCCACACGGCGGCCCACCGGAGCTGCGGCGCGACCACGGCGCCGCTCGCCCCCGCAAGCGGGTGGTGCCGCCCAGCTCATTGCTTCGTTCTGCATCGTCGTCGGCGGCTAAGCGGCCCTTATGGCCCGGGTCCGCGACCATTCTTCCGACCCCGGACCGACTCGTCGGGCCGACGGTTTCGGGTGCGCGAATGCGTCTGCGGCCGCCGCCGCGGCGAGGTGGGCGGCAGTGGCGGCAACGCGGCCGGGCCGTCGGTCTGCAGTTTGTCGATCAGTTCGTCGGCCACCTCGGCCAGCCGGCGTTCGTCGGCGTAGGCCAGCCGGGACGGCAGCTCGGGGATCGGCACCCACGCCACCTCGGCGACCTCGACGTCGTCGTCGGACAGCTCTCCACCCGAGCAGCGCATTAAATAATGGTGCACGGTCTTGTGCACCCGTCGCCCGTCGGTGACGAACCAGTAGTCGATCCGGCCCAACGCCGCCAGCACGCTGCCGTGGATCCCGGTCTCCTCGGCGACCTCGCGGATCGCGGTCTGCTCGGCCGTCTCACCGAGCTCGATGTGGCCTTTGGGCAACGACCACAGCATTCGGCCGCGCCGGTCGACGCGGCCGATCAGCGCGGCGACCTGCTCTTCACGGGGCCGATCGATACCGTCGATGACCAATCCGCCGGCCGACGTTTCGTGCACAGTGCGCAGCCGCTCGGGGCCGCGGCGTGCAGAACGGGAACGGCTCGGTTTGTCCACACCGGCTGGTGTGGCGCCGTCGATCGCCCCGTTGTCGGTGTGACTCTGGCCGGACCCGGCGCTGCGGCGGCCACGGCGCCTCCCCCGGCGCCGACGTGGTTGCGCTTTTTCGCCGTCGGACACCCAAGCGATAGTAGCTGGCGTGCTAAGACGCTCCTGGCCGCACTCGCCGCCGTGCGCTAGCCGAGCAGAGATTGTGCCCATGGCGTGACCCTGCTCGATTGTCCGGCTCCTCGGCGGCCGCGGGCGGCCGCATCGTCGCCGACGGTGTGGATTGTCCGGCTCCTCAGCGGCCTGACACGGCCGCATCGTCGCCGGACTAGGCTCATCGAACGTGCCGGAAGCCACCCAGGACGCCGATCTGCTGACCGCCGCCGCGGTTGCGTTGAACCGGCACGCCGACCTGCTGCGTGAGCTCGGCGGTTTGTTCGCCACCGCGGGCCATGAGTTGTACCTGGTGGGCGGATCGGTGCGCGACGCGCTGATGGGCCGGCTGAGCCCCGATCTGGACTTCGCCACCGACGCGCGGCCCGAGCAGGTGCAGAAGTTGCTGCGCCCGTGGGCAGATGCGTTGTGGGACACCGGTATCGAGTTCGGGACCATCGGCGCCGGCAAGGGTGAGCAGCGGCTGGAGATCACCACGTTTCGCGCCGACCGCTACGACCGGGTATCGCGCAACCCGGAGGTGCGTTTCGGCGACTCGTTGGACGACGATCTGGTGCGCCGGGATTTCACCGTGAACGCGATGGCGGTGCGCATCACCGCCGCCGGGGCCGGCGAATTCGTCGATCCGCTAGGCGGTTTGGCCGCGCTGCGCGCCGGTGTGCTGGATACTCCGGCAGCCCCGTCGGAGTCATTCGGCGACGACCCGCTGCGGATGTTGCGCGCCGCGCGGTTCGTTTCGCAACTGGGCTTCACGGTCGCCCCGCGGGTGCGCTCCGCGATCGAGGAAATGGCGCCGGAGCTGGCCCGGATCACCGCCGAGCGGGTGGCGGCGGAGCTGGACAAGCTGCTGGTGGGCGACGACCCGTCCGCCGGCATCGAGCTGATGGTGCAGACCGGGATGGGCGAGGTGGTGCTGCCCGAGGTCGGTGGCATGCAAATGGCGATCGACGAACACCACCAGCACAAAGACGTCTACCAGCATTCGCTGACGGTGCTGCGCCAGGCGATCGCCCTGGAAGACCCTCCACCCGAGGGCCCGGACCTGGTGTTGCGCTGGGCGGCGCTGCTGCACGACATCGGCAAGCCCGCCACCCGCAAGCACGAGCCCGACGGCGGAGTCAGCTTCCACCACCATGAGGTGGTCGGGGCCAAGATGGCGCGAAAGCGGTTGCGGGCGTTGAAGTATTCCAAACAGATGGTCGACGACATCTCGCAGCTGGTGTACTTGCATCTGCGATTCCACGGTTACGGCGACGGCAGGTGGACCGACTCGGCGGTGCGCCGCTACGTCACCGACGCCGGGCCGTTGTTGCCCCGGCTGCACAAGTTGGTGCGGGCCGACTGCACGACCCGCAACAGGCGTCGGGCCGCCCGGCTGCAGGCCAACTACGACAACCTAGAGGCGCGCATCGCCGAGCTGGCCGCCAAGGAGGACCTGCAGCGGGTCCGTCCCGATTTGGACGGCAACGAGATCATGGAACTGCTCGGCATCCCGCCGGGACCGCAGGTGGGGGAGGCGTGGAACTACCTCAAGGAATTGCGGTTGGACCGTGGACCGCTGACCCGCGAGGAGGCGACGGCCGAGCTGATGACCTGGTGGCGCTCCCGCGGGAACCAGTAGCGGCTCGACGGCGTCCCATTGGGCATGGAGTACTGCTTGGGCGCCGACGACGGCACCGCGACGATCTGGGATCGCGGCCCGGATCTCGACCTGGACGGTGACGGCCGGCTGGACGCGGTCGGTTTGGATTTCGACGGCGACGGGCTGGCCGACGACGCACTGGCCGATCTCGACGGCGACGGCATCGCCGACCATGCCGTGCTCGATCTGGACAACGACGGCGTCGCGGAAAGCTACTTCACCGACGACGGCTCGGGGACCTGGTCGGTGGCTTCGGACCCATCCACGCGTCCGCCGCGACCGGGCCAGCCGGCGGCAGGAGGCGCTGCCGTCGGGCAACTGCGCTGGCTGGGGCTCGACGGCGTCGAGCACACCGGCGGGCCGCTGGTCGACTTCGACGGCGACGGGCAGGCCGACGACCGGCTGTTCGACAGCGACGGCAACGGGCTGGCCGACCGCGCAATCTCCGCCGACGACAACGGCGTCACGGGCTACGTCGACACCGACGGCGACGGACGGTGGGACGTCAAGCTGACCGACACCGACGGCGACGGAACCGCCGATGCGGCCAGCGCGCTACAGCCCAAACCGTAGGGCCCCTTTCAGTGCAGCCGGCCGGTACTGTGACGCCCCATGGACGTGGAGCACTCACTCCCTGACTCGGTGAGCGGTGCGCTCGAAGAGATATTGCGCGACGACCTCAACGTCGATATCAGCCGGGTGACCCGGGATTCCCGGCTGGTGGATGACGTCGGGCTGGACTCGGTGGCTTTTGCGGTGGGCATGGTCGCGATCGAGGACAAGCTCGGGGTGGTGATCAACGAGCAAGAGCTGCTGACCTGCGACACCGTCGGCGACCTGGAGCGCGTCATCCGGGCAAAGGTCGCGGTCGCCCAGTGACCGTGCTGGCGGCCGCGCTGGCCCGGGCGATGAACGCGTCGGCCCACGACCTGGTGGTCTTCGACCGCGACACCGAAAGCTGGACGCGCCATCCGTGGCCGCAGGTGCAGGCCCGCGCCGAAAGCATCGCCGCGCGCATCCTCGCCGAGGACCAACCCGGCGCCGTCGGACTGGTCGGCGAGCCGACCGCCGATTTCGTCGCAGCCGTTCAAGGCATCTGGCTTGCCGGCCAAAGCGTGTCGATCCTGCCCGGACCAGTCCGCGGTGCCGACCCGCAGCGCTGGGCGCAGTCCACGCTGACCCGGTTCAGCGGGATCGGTGTGCGGACAGTGTTCAGCCACGGCGAGGAGCGGGACCTGCTCGCCGCGGCGGGCGGGCCGCTGCCGGTCATAGACGTCGGCGCCGTCGCCGCGGCGAAGCGCTCGGCGAGCGTCGCGCCGGCTGAGGGTGCGCCCGGGACGCCGGCGGTGCTGCAGGGCACCGCGGGATCTACCGGCACGCCACGCACCGCGCGGCTGTCGCCCGAGGCGGTGCTCAGCAACGTCAACGGCCTGCTCACCGTGTTCGCGGTGAACCCGGCCGATGATGTCGGCTGCACGTGGCTACCGCTGTACCACGACATGGGTCTGACGTTCCTGCTCAGCGGCGCGCTGTCCGGTAGCCCGTTCTGGCTCGCGCCCACCGCGGCCTTCGCCGCGTCACCGTTTCGGTGGCTGAGGTGGCTCAGCGAGAGCGGCGCGACCATGACCGCGGCGCCGAACATGGCTTACAGCATGATCGGCAAGTACGCGCGGCTGGTCTCCGACGTCGACCTCGGCCGGGTGCGGGTCACGATCAACGGCGGCGAACCGGTCGACTGCGCGGCGATGGACCGGTTCGCGGACCGCACTGAGCGGCTTCGGATTCAACGCCGGCGCGATGGCGCCGTCCTACGGCCTGGCCGAAGCCACGTGCGCGGTCACGGTCCCGGCACCTGGCACCGGCGCGCTCTACGACGAGGTACGTTCTGCAACAAGCGATTCCGTGAACGCCGGGCCGCGCCGGCACGCGATCCTCGGCCAGCCGATACCCGGTATGGAAGTGCGCATCGGCCCGGTGTCGGAGCAGTCCGCGGAGGCCCTCGACCGCGAGGTCGGCGAGATCGAGATCAGGGGCACATCGATGATGTCCGGATATGTCGGCGAAGCGCCGCTGGAGCCCAGAACCTGGTTCCCCACAGGGGATTTAGGCTACTTCGCCGACGACGGGCTGGTGGTGTGCGGCCGAGCCAAAGAGATCATCACGATCGCGGGCCGCAACGTGTTTCCCACCGAGATCGAACGCGTGGCCGCCGAAATCCGCGGTGTGCGCGAGGGAGCGGTGGTGGCGGTGGGTAACGACGACGCGATCCGTCCGGGGCTGATCATCACCGCCGAGTTCCGCGGTCCCGACGAGCCCGGTGCCCGCAGCGAGCTGGTCGCCAAGGTGGCGTCCGAATGCGGCATCGTGCCGTCCGACGTGGTGTTCGTCAAGCCGGGATCGCTACCACGCACCTCGTCGGGCAAGCTGCGGCGCCTCGAGGTCAAGCGCAACCTGGCGGCCCTGACCACGTGACCGAATCGCAGAGCCTGGGCATCGACGAGTACCGCGCGCTGCTCGACGAGGTGTTCGACCGGCAGATCGCGGAGTGGACCGCGGAAGCCGAAGCCAGCGAACGGTTTCCGCGCAAGCTGATCGAACACCTCGGCCAAAGCGGGGTATTCGCGCACAAGTGGGGCGACGGGCAGCATCCCGACGTGGCCAAGCTGGTCGCTCTGGCCTTCGCTTTGGGCCGGTTGGGTTCGGCGGGCATCGGTCGGGGTCAGCTTGCACGACTCCGCGATCGCGATCCTGCGCCGGTTCGGCCGGTCGGATTATCTGAAGGCCGTCTGCGAGCAGGCGATCCGCGGCGAGGCAGTGTTGTGCATCGGCGCCTCCGAGGAGTCCGGCGGTTCGGACTTGCAGATCGTCGAGACCGAAGTACGTTCGGCGCGAGACGGATTCGAGGTCCGCGGAGTCAAGAAGTTCGTATCGCTGTCGCCCATCGCCGATCAGATCATGGTGGTGGCGCGCGGTGTGGATCAGGACGAGAACAGCCGGCCTGGCAACGTACTGGTGATCGCGGTTCCCACGTCGCAGACCGAGGTCCAGGAGCCGTACCGCAAAGTCGGCGCGGGCCCGCTGGACACCGCGGCGGTGCATATCGACACCTGGGTGCCGGCGGATGCCCTCATCGCCCGTCCCGGCACCGGTCTGGCCGCGATCTCGTGGGGAGCCGCTGGGCCGATGGTGGCGCGACATGAAGCTGGCCAGGGTCGGCGGCGGCACCGACGAGGTGCTGTGGGAACTGGTGGCCGCGGCGATGAAGCCCGACTACGACGGCTACGCCGAGTTGATCGATGGACGGGGCAACGCGTAGAGCGCCATTCGACGGTTGCTCATGTCGTGCTCACCGAGAAACGTGCAGCCGGCGAATTCGCATAGCCGCCGCGCCCCCTTGTTGCGATGATCCGGATCGAACATGATGCGGCGACAACGCGGTTCGAGTTCGAAGATGCTGGCGACGATGCGCGGCAACAGGAAGGGACCGAGACCCTTGTTGACGACCGTCAACTCGGCGATGGCCGCGTGCAGCCCGATATCGTACGGCGTCGGCCTGATACCGGGTGGCGATGGAATCCTTTGCCGCTCTGTACACTTCGACGTAGCCGCCGTCCTGGCCGTGCATGCTGCCGACGAACGGCCGGGAGTAGTTGCCATCGAGCTGCGCGCGCAGGTATTTGCGCCAGCGCGCCGCCGGCCAGGCCGATTCCCACGCCTCGGACCAGATGCGGCAAGTTCATCCACTCGGCGATCATGTCGGCGTCCGCGTCCGGATCGACGAGACGCAGCGCGTACGGCTCGGTCAGGATCGGCGTGGGCGGCGGCGGGACGTTGCGGACTTCGTCGGAAAGCCCTTCGGTCAGCTCCCGCGGCAGGATCGGGACGGCTTCAGTCATGTCGAGCGGCGAGCCTACCGGAGTAAGCAGAGCCGAAGGGCCCTCCGTTATCGCCCCGCGCTCCGGTTAGTGGGTCCCGTCTCTGTTCGCGCGCTACGCGCGCTCATCGCCCGGGACCCGGCGGACCGGCGAAGGCCTGAGCGATCTGCAGCCACCGCCGCGCGTCGTCTCCCTCTGCCGTCACGTCAAGATCGCGCAGCGCACGTCGCTGGGTGACCAGGAAGCAGAAGTCCTCGGCGTCGCCGGTGACTCGCTGCGCGGCATCCGGCGGACCCCACGACCAGGTGCTGCCGTCGGGGGCACGTAGCTCGACGAGAAACGGCTCGGTGGGCGCGGGCAGCCCGTTGACGGCGAACGCGTAGTCGCGGGCGCGCACCCCGATATGGGCGACGGAACGCAGCCGTGCGGTCGGTGGCCGCGTGACGCCCAGGGTGTCGGCGACGTCGAGTCCGTGCGCCCAGGTCTCCATCAGCCGCGCCGTCGCCATCGACGCGGCGCTCATCGGCGGCCCGAACCACGGCAGTTTGCGACCGTCGGGGACCGTCAGCAGCGCGTCGTGCAGCCGCGCGCGGGTGAGCCGCCAGTCGGCGAGTAACTCGGCGGGCGCCGTGGCGGCGAGTTCGTCGGCGCCCGCCTCGACGAAGCCGATCGGGTCGGCCGCAGCGGTTTCCAGCAGTCCGGCGAACGCCGCCTCGTCGGTGACCGCCGTCAGCGAGGCGCGGTCGGTCCACAGCAGGTGTCCGATCTGATGCGCAATGGTCCAACCCACGGCGGGCGTCGGCGCAGCCCAGCGATCCTCGGCAAGCGGCGCGACCAGCGCATCGAGCTCGTCGCTCTCGGCGCGCAGGTCGGCCACGATCTGTTGCAGAGCGGCCATCTGTGTACCTTAACGATCCTCGGCCGGCTGACCGCGGCGGCCGACGATGCCGTGGGCGGCGAGCCCGCACAGGTAGAGCGCCGGTCCCGGCCAACACCAGTGCGGGGGAGTGGCCGTCAAGCGGAATGACGGTCGCCGCCGCGGCGATCGCGCCGATGAACGCGACCCAGAACAGCGAATCCTGTACGGCGAACACGTGTCCGCGCAGGGCGTCGTCCACGTCGACCTGAATCGCGGTGTCAGCGCACAGCTTGACGACCTGGCCCGCGCCGCGCCCAGAAAGAATCCGCACGCCACCATCACCGCCAGCTGCAGACCGGCCCCGGCGATCTGGATCGTCGCGGCGATCGCCAATGCTCCGTTGGCGGTGGCGTAGCGGCCCCAGCGGCGCACCGCGGGCGGCGTCACCACATTGGCCAGAAAGGATCCGGTCCCGGTGGCGGCCAGGAACAACATCGCACCGCCCAACGCGCCGACGGATGCGGCACCGCCGCTGCGCACCAGCAGCAGCACCACCAGCGTGTTGATGCCGAACACCATCCGGTGCGCCGCCAACCCGGAAAGCGTGGCGGCGACGGTGGGACGGTTCAGCACCGTGCGGATGCCGTGCATCCAGCCGGTGATCACCGCGTAGACCACCGATCCGTGGATCGCCCGCCGGGTGTCGTCGGGACCCAGCACGTGGGCACGAAAGCGCAGCGACAGCAGCAGCGCAATCAGCAGCGGGATGGTGACCAGCAAGATGATCGACGCGGCGCCGTTGTCGCCGGAACCGACAAGGGTGCGGGGTATCAGCATGAAGCTGGCGCCGACGAAGGCGGCGACCGAGCCGGTCGCCGACGCGATCGAGTTCATCGTGACGACCTGCTCGCGGGGCACCACATGAGGCAGGGCGGCGGACAGGCCGGAGGAGACGAATCGGGCCAGGCCGTTGACCACCAGCGCGCCGCACAGCACCGGCACGTTGCCGGCGCCGACGGCCAGACAGATCCCGACCAGGGCCACCGCCACCAGCCGGCCCAGGTTGGCGCCGACCAGCACCAGCCGACGGTCCCAGCGGTCCATCAGCGCACCGGCGAACGGACCCAGCAGCGAGAACGGCAAGAACAGCACCGCGAAGGCACCGGCGATCGCCATCGGGCGGGCGGCCCGCTCGGGATTGAACAGCAGCGCTCCGGCCAGACCCGCCTGGAAGAGCCCGTCGCCGAACTGGCTTGCGGTGCGCAGTTCCAGCAGCCGCCAGAAGTCGGGCAAGCCGCGCACCGAGCGCCAGACAGCGACAGGTGCGCGCGTGTGAGTCACTGAACCTACTTCCCCGTGGGCCCGGCGAACCACAGACCGGGCCTGCAGCCCCTGTTAACAACAGTACAAATATCGTGCGAGCGCCCGGCTTGTTCACGACAGCGGCCCCGCCTGGATGCCATGATGGAGTGGTGGCGCAGCCCGAAGACCCGGAGGACTTTATTGCCCCCGCCGCGCATCGTGTGCGAGCGGGCACTTTGCTTCTGGCTAACACGGATCTGCTCGAGCCGACGTTCCGCCGCAGCGTGATCTACATCGTTGAGCACAACGACGGCGGCACCCTGGGGGTGGTGCTCAACCGCCCCAGCGAGACCGCGGTCTACAACGTGTTGCCGCAGTGGGCCAAGCTGTCGGCAAAACCGAAGACGATGTTCATCGGCGGGCCGGTGAAGCGTGACGCCGCGCTGTGCCTGTCGGTGCTGCGGGTCGGCGCCGAGCCGGACAGCGTGCCCGGCCTGCGACACATCACCGGCCGGTTGGTGATGGTCGACCTGGACGCCGACCCCGACTCGATCGCTCCGCTGGTGGAGGGAGTGCGGATCTACGCGGGATACTCCGGCTGGACCATCGGTCAGCTGGAGGGTGAGATCGAGCGCGACGACTGGATTGTGCTGTCGGCGTTGCCATCTGACGTTCTGGTCCAGCCCCGGGTGGACCTGTGGGGACGGGTGCTGCGCCGTCAGCCGCTGCCGCTTTCGATGCTGGCCACCCACCCGATCGACATCAGCCGCAACTAATCGGTCGGCTGATCGCGGGACAGTCGGCTCGCGATCACCGAGCACACCACCAGCTGTATCTGGTGAAAGATCATCAGCGGCAACATGATCACCCCGACGGTGGCGGACGGGAAGAACACCAGCGCCATCGGAAGACCCGATGCCAGGCTCTTTTTCGAGCCGCAGAACAGCAATACGATCCCGTCGCCGCGGTCGAGCCCGGCCAGATGACCGATCAGCCAGGTGAATACCAGCACCGCCACCAACAGCGCGGTGTCGACGACGGCGACCGCGACCAGTTGCCACGGATCGACACTGCGCCAGATCTGTTCCACCATGCCGATCGAGAACGCCGTGTACACGATCAGCAGGATCGAGCCACGGTCGACGGCTTTCGTTAGCACCGAATGCCGGGTAAGCCAGCCGGCGATCCACGGCCGCAACAGTTGACCGAGCACGAACGGCAGCAGCAGCTGCAGCACGATGTCGCGGATCGCGGTGGCGTCCATGCGTGCTCCGCCGCTGGTGTTCATCAGCAGCACGACCAGCAACGGCGTCAGCACCACCCCGACGATGTTGGACACCGATGCGCTGACCAGCGCGGCCGAGACATTGCCCCGCGCAATCGATGTGAACGCGATCGAAGACTGCACGGTCGACGGAACCAGGCATAAGAACAGCAGCCCGTTGTACAGGTCCAGGTTCAGCAGCCACGGCACCAGCCCACGAGCGGCCAGGCCGAGCACCGGGAAGACCACGAACGTGGTGGCCAGCACTATCAGATGCAGCTGCCATCGTTTGACGCCCTGCCAGGCCTGCTGCGGTGACAGCCGGGCACCGTAGAGCAGGAACAGCAACGCGATCACGGCTTTGGCGGCAACCGACATCGCGTCCGCGGCGGCGCCGCGGGCCGGCAGCAGAGCCGCCAGGGCGACGGTCGCCGCCATCGCCAACAGGAAGGTGTCTATCGGCAGGGCCGACAGCCGCTTCAGCACGAGTGTTGGCGCACAGCGCTCAATGGCAAGCCAGCGTGCAGGTCGCGCAGGCGCCACCGCAACGGGCTGCGGCCGCTTCGCGGCGCAGCGCGTACCGCGCGCTCTGCCAAGCAGCCGACGGCCACGGTGCCGACGGCGCCGACAATGCAGACCGACGCACACCCCGACGACGGGCAGCGCGGTGTCGTGTGGCGCGGCAAGTGCGACCGCCCCGCCGGCGGCCAGCATCACCGCGGCCGCCAGCTGCGGCGGCGCTACAGTGCGCATCACCACCTGGGCGGTGTCGGGGGCAACCGACCGTGACAGCGACCACAATCCGCGCGCGGCCATGACAACCGCCGCGCACACGCACAGGACCTCCGGCGATGAGCATGGGGCCACAATACGAGGCGGCCCGATGCGCCGCTGCGCCCGGCTACTAGTGCGATAACGCCGCTGGTGGACCGGTCGCCGACGGGGGCACTGCGGCTGCGGCCGCCGCCGCGGGCGCCTGCGGCGGAGCCGGCGGTGGGTTGGACCCGGGCGGGCCGACCCGGAATCCGTTGATGATGGCGTCGGTGGCGGGCGCCTCGCCGACCGCCGTGGCGGCGTCCGTGTTCACCGCCAGTGACACCAGGTACTTGTCCGGTCCGGAGGTGACGATGACGTGGCGCCGCGAGGTGTTGAGCGTCATTTGGTTTTCGCGGTAGGTGCCCTCGATGATCGACGACGGGAAGCCGTTGAAATCGGCCAGCGAGGCGTTGGTGGTCCGCCAGGCCGGCAGTTGCGCGCTGTCCAGATACCCGTGAGTGATGGCCTCCTTGGGATCGAAATCGCCGACCAACCGGTACACCACCAGCTGAGCATTGGATGTGTAGAGGCTGGTGCTGTGGCGGTTGGCGGTCACCAGGAACGCATCGGGGACGTTGGGGTCGGGCACCGGTGTCCAGCCGGGCGGCATCGGCAAGGTGACGTCGAGCGCCTTGAAGCCTTGTGCCTTTTGCGGCTCGAGCTGGACGTTCTTGCTCGCCGAAATAGTCGCGCAGCGTCCCTGAACTTGCCGGAACGAGCATCGGCACCGGTGCCGCGGCCGCCGGGGCCAGCGCCGGCGAGACGGGCGGGGGCACCGCCGGTGCAGCGGCGGCCGTCCCCGGAATGGGGTTGCTGACGGCCCCGGGCGCGACCGCGACGGCCTGTGGCATCAGGGGTGCCGCAGGGACCGGAGCGGGATTGGGTCGGGGCGGATATCCGGGATCTGCCGATGCGGTGGGGCAGGCAAAGCCCAGCACACCCACGACGCCAACGGCTAGACCTGCGACCGTGACCCGCCAGCTACGGGCAATCTGCATCATGAGAGTCGGTCCTTCCCAAGTGGCTCAGCGGCAAAGCATGAGTCGGACTGTAACCACGCCGCACTAGCGGCAACCAGGCTTGGAATAGACCTGGAATACACCTGGGATAAACCCCTGATCGGTCCGCAACGCAACCGAGACAAACATGTGGCCGGCGGGCCCGCCACCGCCGCCCTTATAACCTGTTGGACGTGACCGACTCCCCAACGGCCGCGACGGGCCCCCATCTCGGCGCCGGCCCGGCTGCCCAGGCCGACCCCGATGCGCCGCGGTTTCGGTACACCGCGGACCTGGCCGGCCGCATCGAAGCGAGCTTGGCAGGACAACTGGAACCGGCTGGGGACCTTCAACGTGCCCAACCCGGTCGGGTCGCTGGCGCCGGCAGACGGCTCGCCGGTGCCCGACGACAAGATGTTCGTCCAGGACATGTTCCCGTATCCGTCGGGCGAGGGGCTGCACGTCGGTCACCCGCTGGGGTACATCGCCACCGACGTCTACGCCCGCTACTTCCGGATGATCGGCCGTAACGTGCTGCACGCGTTGGGCTTCGACGCATTTGGACTACCTGCCGAGCAGTACGCGGTGCAGACCGGCACCCACCCGCGCACCCGGACCGAGGCCAACATCGTCAACTTCCGGCGTCAGCTGGGCCGACTGGGCTTCGGCCACGACAACCGGCGAAGCTTTTCCACCACCGACGTCGAGTTCTACAAGTGGACGCAGTGGATCTTCCTGCAGATCTACAACGCGTGGTTCGACGGCGCCGCGAACAAAGCCCGGCCGATCACCGAGTTGGTTACCGCATTCGATTCCGGTACAAGGCAATTGGACGATGGCCGGGACTGGGCCAAGCTGTCGGCAGGTGAACGCGCCGACGTGATCGACGCCCACCGTCTGGTCTATCGGGCCGATTCGATGGTGAACTGGTGTCCCGGGCTGGGCACCGTGCTGGCCAACGAAGAGGTCACCGCCGACGGCCGCAGCGACCGCGGGAACTTTCCGGTCTTCCGTAAGCGGTTGCGGCAGTGGATGATGCGGATCACCGCCTACTCCGACCGGCTGCTCGACGACCTCGACGTGCTGGACTGGCCGGAAAAGGTCAAAACCATGCAGCGCAACTGGATCGGCCGCTCCACCGGCGCCGCGGCGCTGTTCTCGGCCCGTACCACCGACGGCGCGACCGTCGACCTGGAGGTGTTCACCACCCGGCCGGACACCCTGTTCGGCGCCACCTATCTGGTGCTGGCCCCCGAGCACGAGTTGGTCGACCGCCTGGTCGCGAGCGAGTGGCCGGACGGGGTGGACCCGCATTGGACCTTCGACGCCGCCACGCCGGCTGCGGCCGTCGCCGCCTACCGGCAGACCATCGCCGCGAAGTCCGACCTGGAGCGCCAGGAGAACAAAACCAAGACCGGTGTGTTCCTGGGCAGTTATGCGACCAACCCGGCCAACGGCGAGCAGGTGCCGATCTTCATCGCCGACTACGTGCTGGCCGGATACGGCACCGGGGCGATCATGGCGGTTCCCGGTCACGATCAGCGTGACTGGGAGTTCGCCCACGAGTTCGGGCTGCCGATCGTCGAAGTCATTGCCGGCGGCGATATCTCCGAGGCCGCCTATTCCGGCGACGGAGTGCTGGTGAACTCGGGCTTCCTGAACGGTCTGGACGTAGCAGCGGCCAAGGAAGCCATCACCGCGCGGCTGGAATCCGACGGTCGCGGTCAGGCGCGCATCGAATACAAGCTGCGCGACTGGCTTTTCGCGCGGCAACGTTACTGGGGCGAACCCTTCCCGATCGTCTACGACAGCGACGGGCGCCCGCACGCGCTGGGCGAGGCCGCGTTGCCGGTCGAGCTGCCCGACGTCCCGGACTACTCGCCGGTGCTGTTCGACCCCGACGACGCCGACAGCGAGCCATCCCCGCCGCTGGCCAAGGCGACCGACTGGGTGCACGTCGAGCTGGACCTCGGCGACGGGCTCAAGCCCTACACCCGCGACACCAACGTCATGCCGCAGTGGGCGGGCAGCTCCTGGTACGAGCTGCGCTACACCGACCCGCACAACTCAGAACGCTTCTGCGCCAAGGAGAATGAGGCCTACTGGATGGGCCCGAGACCGGCCGAGCACGGCCCCGACGATCCGGGCGGTGTCGACCTGTACGTCGGAGGTGCTGAGCACGCGGTGCTGCACCTGCTGTATTCGCGGTTCTGGCACAAGGTGCTCTACGACCTGGGTCACGTCAGCTCCCGCGAGCCCTACCGCCGCCTGGTCAACCAGGGCTACATCCAGGCGTTCGCCTACACCGACGTCCGCGGGGCCTACGTGCCGGCCGCCGACGTCGTCGAACGCGACGGCGGGTTCGTCTACCCCGGGCCCGACGGGGAGATCGAAGTCTTTCAGGAGTTCGGCAAGATCGGTAAGAGCCTGAAGAATTCGGTGTCGCCGGACGAGATGTGCGACGACTACGGCGCCGACACGCTGCGGGTGTACGAGATGTCGATGGGCCCGTTGGAGGCGTCGCGCCCGTGGGCCACCAAGGACGTCGTCGGGGCGCACCGCTTCCTGCAGCGGGTGTGGCGGCTGGTGGTCGACGAGCAGACCGGCGACATCTGCAGGTCGCCGACAGCCCGGATCTCGACACCGAGACGCTGCGGCTGCTGCACCGCACCATCGCCGGTGTCTCCGAAGACTATGCGGCACTGCGCAATAACACCGCGGTGGCCAAGCTGATCGAGTACACCAATCACCTCACCAAGCAACACCGCGACTCGGTGCCGCGCGCGGCGGTCGAGCCGTTGGTCCTGATGCTGGCGCCGTTGGCGCCGCACCTGGCTGAGGAGTTGTGGCAGCGGCTGGGCCACCCGACGTCGCTTGCACACGGGCCGTTCCCGGTGGCCGACCCCGACTACCTGGTCGAAGACACCGTCGAGTACCCCGTGCAGGTCAACGGCAAAGTGCGCGGCCGTATCACGGTGCCGGCCGACGCCGACGCCGACGCGGTCGAAGCCGCTGCGCTGGCCGACGAGAAAGTGCAGACGTCCCTGGCGGGCGCCACACCGAAGAAGGTGATCGTGGTCGCCGGACGGCTGGTCAACCTGGTCGTCTGATCGCGCCGACCAGACGCAAAGGCCCCCGACACGCCGGAGAAAACGGCACTTTTACGTCTGCCCGCGCTCAACGGGGGCGGAGCACTACCTCGTGGAGATGACCGTCGGGCGGAGTGGCCACCGCCCGGGCGACCACCGCGGCAACGGTGTCCGCCCGCAGAAACCGGTCGGGGTCGTATTCGCCGCCCTCTGCGGCCACCAACTCACGCTGCATGTCGGTGTCGGTGCGGCCGGGGTAAACCGTGGTGACCCGCAGCATCGGCTCGCCCTCGCGCAACGAGTCGGCGAACGCGCGCAGCGCGAACTTGCTCGCCGAGTAGGAGGCCATCCCCAGCGACGGGTTGCGCCCCGCGCCGGAGTTGATGAACACCACCTGACCGTGCGTGCGCCGCAGCGCCGGCAGCAGAGCCAGCGTAAGGGCAACTGCACCAAAGACATTGACGTCGAAAGTGGTGCGCCATTCATCGACGGTCGACTCGGCGACGCGCCCCGGGAACGACACCCCGGCGTTGTGGACCAGCACATCGAGTTCGCCGATGGCGGCGGTTGCGGTGGGGATCGCGTCGGTGTCGGTCAGGTCCAGCGGCAACGTGCTGGCGCCCAGCTGCTCCGCAGTGGCCTGCAGTGCAGGCGAGGGCCGCCCGGCCAACAACAGGGTGTGCGTCGGTGCCAGGGCGGTGGCGATCGCGGCGCCGATCCCGCGGCTAGCACCGGTGATCAGCGCGCTCGGCATGCTTGCCAGCTTAGGGGCAGCACGTGTTCAGGCTCGTCAAGCCGAGATTGCTCGGCCTATTCGCCGGCGGCCTCGGCTGCCGGACTGGCTGCCGGTTCGCTGGCGGCCAGCCGCTCCAGCGGCGCGAGTGCCTTGGTGAGGGTGTCCAAGTCGGACTCGCTGAGATGGTTGAGCATCGCGGCCAGGGCGCCGATCCGGTTGGTCAGCGACTCGCGGTGAACGGCCAACCCGCGCGGCGTGATGTCGACCAGCACGGCCCGCAGGTCCGACGGATCACGCGAGCGCTTCACCAGGCCGACCTTCTCCAATCTGCGGATCGCCACGGTGGTGGTTGGCGTCCGGACGCGCTCGTGGGCGGCGAGATCGGTCATCCGGATCGGACCCCGATCGAGCAAGGTGACCAGAATCGACAGCTGGGCCAGCGTGAGCTCGCCGGCCGTTGCGGCGCCGGCACTGTGATCACCGCGGCGCAGAATGGTAAACAGCTTTGCCAGCGTGCGGTGTAGCCCCTCAGCCAACTCGGTGAGCTCCGGCACCGTGGCTTCGCGTTCCGCCATAGTTCGCCAGTCTAACCTGTCTGGGGTTCACAGACCCAGAAACCGCTTTTGACATCAAAGTACTTGCGACAGGAAGCGCTGCAACCGCTCGGTTTGTGCGGCCTCGAATATCTGGTCCGGCGGCCCGGTTTCCACCACCTGACCATGGTCCATGAAGACAACTGTGTCGGATGTCGACCTCGCAAAGCCCATTTCGTGGGTGACCACAAGCATTGTCATGCCTTCGGCGCCCAAGTCCGCGATCAGCGCCAGAATGCCCTTGACCAGTTCGGGATCCAGCGCCGACGTCGCTTCGTCGAAGAGCATCACTTGCGGCCCCATCGCCAGCGCGCGGGCGATCGCGACTCTTTGCTGCTGCCCGCCCGACAGCGCGCCAGGACGGCTATCGGCCTTGTGTTTCATCCCCACTCGGTCCAGCTGCGCCAGCGCCAGCTCGCGGGCCGCGTCGGCCGAGAGGCGCTTGAGCCTGCGCGGCGCCAGCATCACGTTGTCCAGCACGCTGCGGTGCGGAAAGAGGTTGAAATGCTGGAACACCATGCCCATTCGCTGCCGCAGTCGATTGGGATCGTCGTTCAGTACCGATTGGCCGTCGAGCAGGATGTCGCCGCGGTCGGGCTCGTGCAATCGGTTCAGAATCCGTAGCAGTGTCGACTTGCCGGAGCCCGACGGGCCGATCACGGCCACCGTGCTCCCGGCCGGCGCGTCGATATCGACCCCGCGCAGCACGTTATTTGGACCGAACGACAAGTGAATATCCTTGCCCGCCAACGATACTGACTGCGGCTGCGCATCGCGGTCGGTCACGTCATCTCCTGGCTGGTCGCCGAGACGAGTGGGTTCTCCGGCTCGGTCGCAGTCCGGCCCTGGCGAAGGCGGTTGTCGACGAGGTTCACCAGATGGGTCAGCGGGATGGTCAAGAGCAGGTAGAAGATTCCCGCCGCCACCAGCGGTGAGAGGCTGCCGGTCTGCGCATTGAAGTCGCGGCCGACCTGGAACAGCTCGCGTTGCCCGGCGATCAGCCCGAGGAAGTACACCAGCGCCGAGCCTTTCAGCAGCGCGATGAACTGGTTGACCAGTGCGGGCAGCACCCGACGGATCCCTTGCGGTATCACCACCAACCCCATCGACGCGCGGTGGCTCAGCCCCAGCGCGCGGGCGGCTTCGAGCTGGCCGGACTCGACACTTTGGATGCCGGAACGGAAGATCTCGCCCACGTATGCCGCGGCGGTCAGCCCGAGCGCGGCGATGCCGAGCGGGTAGGGGTTGTTGTGGGTCAGCCCGCCCACGACCGGCCCGATGCCCAGCCCGATCAGCAGGATGATCACCACCTCGGGCAGGCCGCGGAAAATGTCGGTGTACACCCGGGCCGGCCAACGCAGCCAGCGGGCTCGCGAAATACCCGCGACCGCCAGCGCAATGCCGACCGCCAACCCGATGACGCTGGAACTGACGGTGAGGATCAGCGTGTTGGGCAACCCCGTCTTCAGCAGCACCGGGATGGTCTGCCGGTAAAGGTCCCAGTCGAAGAAGGAGTCCCGCAGCTGAGCCAGCGTGGACTTCGGCGGGGCGGCCTCGTCGATCGCACGATGGTGGCGTTCGGCGATCGCCGCGAAATCCGGCAGGTGCGGCCTCAACGCCGATTTCGATCCCGGGTGCCATCCCCGCGGCAATGGCCGCGGAACCCAGTCGGTGTAGAGCTGCGCCCAGGTGCCGTCGGCGATCACGGCGTCCAGCCCGGCGTTCAGCGCGTTGATCAGCGGCTGATTGTCTTTCGCCACCGCGTACGCCACGAAGTTGCCCAGGCCGAACGTGTAAGCGGCGATCGAGGCGGTGTCGCCGGGCCGCATCACGTTGGTCGCCTCCATTGCCGGCGCCACCCACGCGTCGATCTGATGGGTCTTGACGCTGGTGTACACGGTGGTGAAGTCCGGGAACTTCACCGGCTCCATATGCAGCGTGTCGACGACGTACGCTTCCTCGACGGTGCCCTGCACGACGCCGATCCGCTGTCCGGGGCCCAGCTCGTCGAAGCTGTCGATCGGCGAGCCGGACGGCACGATCAGCGACAGGTAACCGAAGTCGTAGCCGTTGGTGAATCCGACGGTGCGACGGCGTGCTTCGGTGGCCATGATCGACGACGAGCCGACGTCGAAGCGCCGCGTCGCGACCTGGGCCAGCAGCCCGGAGAATTCGGTACCGGCGAAGACGACGTGTAAGCCCAGCTTGGCGGCGATCGCCCGCAGCAGCTCGTTGTCATAACCGGTGTAGCGCCCCGCGCTGTTCAGGCAGCTGGTCGGGGGACCCCCCGGCTCGGTGCCGACGGTCAGCGTTCGGGGTGTCCGCAGACCCAGCGCGTCGACGTTTACCGAACTCAACGGCTCGACGTCGGCGGTCGTGTACTTGTCCCCCTGGGGCCGGTTCGCGGTGGCCAGCTTCCTCGGCAGGGCGATCGCGCCGTCTTTTCCCGACGGCTTGCACAGGTTGGTGTCGGCCGCGGCCCGCGGGGCAAGTGTCAGACTAGTGAGGCCGCAGGTCAGCAGGATCGTGGCGATTAGCGCGAACAGCTTTCCGGCGTTGAGGCGCATACCCCGCAAGGTACCGGGGGTTAGAACACGGCCGCGGACTTGTCCGACGGGGCGAGCACGCCGCGCCGGACCAGTTCGGTCACCATGACCTCCGCCATCAGCTCCGCGCAGCCGCCGCATGCGGCCCGGGCGCCGTCGGGGTCGCGGTGCCGGATCGCCGCGGTCTCGTCTTCGTAGAACGGCAGCATCTCGCCGACGATGCTCGGATAGCTCAGCAGGAACGCGCGCGGAATCAGGCTCTGCGAGGCCCGAATCGCGGCGCGCAGTCGCGGCCCGGCGTACTGGTCGTTGATGGTGCGGCGGTATTCCCTCGCGGCCTGCTGGAAGAGCCGCGCCTCCTTCGCGCTGCGCAGCGTACGCATGACGGCCTCGAGCTGGCCGAGGATGCGCGGAGTGGGGTTGGCCGCGGCGCGGGCCGAGGCCATGCCGTTGAGCACCCCGTGCAGCTCATGGTGCTCGAGGATGGAGTCTTCGTCGAAGCGCTCGACGAACGCGCCCCGGTGGTAGCGGGTGGAGAGCACTCCGACGTGCTCCAGCTGAACGATGGCCTCCTGAATGGGGACGCGGCTGATCCCTAGTTCCCTGGCGATTTCGTTGCGGTCGACTCGGTCCGCAGTGCGCAGCTTGCCGGTCAGCACCTGGTTGAGAATGTAGGCAACGACCTGGTCCTTCTCTTTGGCCCCGTATGTCTTCGGCATGTCTTTCCCAGGCCTTTCGCCCCGCCCGACAAATCCGCGGGAAAGTTTCTCACGCCGGAGGTGGCGACTTGGGCCTAACGGCGATCCCGCCAGCGGCACAACGTCTCGGCACCCGTCAGGTCGTAGTCCGGGCCGGAGGCGCCGATGGTCAGCAGGCCGACACCGAGGTCGGTCAGCGCCTCGGCCTCGGCGATCAGCCGGTCCGCAGCTGCGGCTCCGGTCTCGCCGCCCACGGCGGCCGACCGTTCGATGCCGGCCGGATCACGCCCGACGGCGGTGCAATGGTCGGCCAGCACAGCCGACTTGGCGGGATAGGCAGCGGCGTTCGCGAAGCTGTGCCAGATGTCGGCATGCTCGGCGACCAGGCGCAAGGTCTTCTTCTCACCGCCGCCACCGATCAGCAGCGGAATGTGGCGGGTGGGTGCGGGATTCAGCTTGCCCAGCCGCGACTTGATCCGCGGCAGCGCGGCGGCGAGATCGTCGAGCCGGCTTCCCGCGGTGCCGAACTCGTAGCCGTACTGGGTGTAGTCCTTGCGTTTCCAGCCCGAGCCGATGCCCAACACCAAACGCCCTTCGGAGATGTGGTCGACGGTGCGGGCCATGTCGGCGAGCAACTCGGGATTGCGGTAGGAGTTACAGCTGACCAGGGCGCCGATCTCGATGCGCGATGTCTGCTCGGCCCAGGCCGCAAGCATCGTCCAGCATTCGAAGTGGGCGCCGTCGGGATCGCCGTAGAGCGGAAAGAAGTGATCCCAGTTGAACGCGACGTCGACGCCGATGTCCTCGCAGCGGCGGACCGCGTCACGGATGTTCTGGTATTGCGGGGCATGTTGCGGCTGCAGCTGTACGCCGATGCGCGGGCCAGGAGAACTCATACCAACCAACGTAGGCGGTGAGCCTCAGCCGCCGTCGAGCACGCCGCGCAGGATGCCGATCAGTGCGCGGGGCTGGTCGCTTTGCACCGAATGCCCGGAATTCTCGACGACATGCACACCGCGGAACGTCTGCGCGCGTTGCTCGAGCTCGGCGGCGTCCTCGTCGCTGACGAAGCCGGAGTTGCCGCCACGCACCAGCGTGATGGGCGCGGACAGCCCCGCGACGTCGTCCCAGAGGCCGTCGAAGTCGGGGAATTCCCGGATGGTGTCGTAGCGCCACGTCCAGCGGCCGTCGTCGAGTCGGTGAGAGTTGTGAAACACGCCGCGGCGCAACGACTTAGCGTCGCGATGCGGCGCCGCGGCGGTGGTCAACTCCAGCATGGCGGCAAAGCTGGGGAATTCCCGCTCGCCATGCATCAGCGCCACCGTGCCCTGCTGCTCCTTGGTCATCTCGGAGTGGCGCTGCAACGCCGACGGGGTGACGTCGACGAGGACGAGCTCACGCACGAGGTGCGGCGCGGCGGCGCCCAGCCGGACCGCGGTCAGCCCGCCGAGCGACATGCCGACGACGAGGTCGGCCTGCGGGGCGAGCTCGTCGAGCACCGGCGCCAGCGCGGCGGCGTTGTGCTGCGGCGAGTAGTCGCCGTCCTCGCGCCACGCCGAATGCCCGTGGCCGGGCAGGTCCACCGCCAACGCCGGTTGCCCCAGACCGACGATCACGGTGTCCCAGGTGTGCGCGTTCTGCCCGCCGCCGTGCAGGAAGACGACTCGCGGCGACGAGTCACCCCACTGCAGTGCGCTGACGGGACCCGCATCGATGCGCTGCGCGTGCGGCAAGGGTCCCTCGACGCCCGCCTGCTCGGCGTTCTCGGGCAGCAGCGCGAACTCGGACAGGCCGATGAGTTCGTCGTCGGAAATGTCGGTCACAGCCCCTGACTCTACGATTCGGGCCGACCGAGCCGTTATGGCCGGTGCGCTTCGGTGCTCGCCGGTGTGGTGACGCAAACGAACTGGCCCGTCACCTTCAGTGACGGGCCAGCGCGGTACAGCTGATGAGACTGGTTAGTCGGCGTCGATGATGAACTCTTCGAGCTGAGCACGCGCGACGTCGTCGGGCAGCTGCTGCGGCGGGCTCTTCATCAGATACGCCGACGCCGGCACTACCGGTCCACCGATGCCGCGGTCCTTCGCGATCTTGGCGGCCCGGACCGCGTCGATGATGACGCCTGCCGAGTTCGGCGAGTCCCACACCTCCAGCTTGTACTCCAGGTTCAGCGGCACGTCACCAAACGCGCGGCCCTCGAGACGGACGTAAGCCCACTTGCGGTCGTCGAGCCAGCCGACGTGGTCGGACGGGCCGATGTGGACGTCTCTGGTCTTGAACTCCCGTTGCAGATTCGACGTGACGGCCTGGGTTTTGGAGATCTTCTTCGACTCCAGCCGCTCACGTTCGAGCATGTTCAGGAAGTCCATGTTGCCGCCGACGTTGAGCTGCATGGTGCGGTCGAGTTGCACGCCGCGGTCCTCGAACAGCTTGGCCATCACGCGGTGGGTGATCGTCGCACCGACCTGGCTCTTGATGTCGTCACCGACGATCGGCACGCCGGCGTCGGTGAACTTCTTGGCCCACACCGGGTCGGACGCGATGAACACCGGCAGCGCGTTCACGAATGCCACGCCGGCGTCGATCGCGCACTGGGCATAGAACTTGTCGGCCTCCTCGGAGCCCACCGGCAGGTAGGAGATCAGCACGTCGACCTCGGCGTCGCGCAGCACCTTGACCACGTCAACCGCCTCGGCGTCCGACAACTCGATGGTGTCGGCGTAGTACTTGCCGATGCCGTCCAGAGTCGGGCCGCGTTGCACCGTCACGTTGGTGGGTGGCACGTCGGCGATCTTGATGGTGTTGTTCTCCGACGCGAAGATCGCCTCGGACAGGTCGAAGCCGACCTTCTTGGCGTCCACGTCGAACGCGGCGACGAACTTCACGTCGCGAACGTGGTACTGGCCGAACGTCACGTGCATCAAGCCGGGCACAGTGCTGTTCTCGTCGGCGTCGTAGTAATACTGCACGCCCTGGACCAGCGAGGACGCGCAGTTGCCGACGCCGACAATAGCGACCCGGACCTCGGGCCGCGCCCCGGGCGCCCCTAGCGGCTTGTGCTCACTCATACCGCGTTCTCCTTAACTCATATCTATGTCGTGGATGGTGTGGTTTACCGGCTCTAGGACTGCTCAGCGCGGCGTTGCGCTAACAGTTCTGCCGCGATCAACTCGTTGAGCCAATTGACTTCGCGCTCGCTGGACTCCAACCCGAGTTGATGTAACTGGCGGGTGTAGCGGTCCAACGAGTTACTGGCCCGCGCCACTGCTTCACGCAGGCCTTCACGGCGTTCTTCTACCTGGCGACGACGGCCTTCCAAGATGCGCATCCGCGCCTCGGCGGGAGTGCGGTTGAAAAACGCCAGGTGCACGCCGAAGCCGTCATCGGTGTAGTTCACCGGGCCGGTGTCGGCCACCAGCTCGGTGAAGCGCTGCCGGCCGTCATCGGTCAACTCGTAAACGCGCCGGGCACGCCGCACCGGCATCCCGGCCGGGGCGGCGTTCTCGGCGATCAGCCCGTCCGCCTGCATCCGTCGCAATGCGGGGTAGAGCGAACCGTAGGAAAACGCCCGGAACGCCCCGAGCAGACCAGTCAGCCGTTTGCGCAGTTCGTAGCCATGCATCGGCGACTCGAGCAAGAGTCCCAGGATGGCGAGCTCCAGCATCGAGTCACCTCCTTTGCTCCGCTTTGCTCTGGCCGTTACAACGATTTTTATGTCGAGGAACTGTCTCGCGCAATAGTATCGGCCCGATATATTCGCCGCCACTCCAGCTGGTGTCCAGCTGACGTTTTCGCTTTGTTCAGGAGTTTTTGGTCAAACCGACAGGACGGCTGGATGACCCGCTGCTAACCAGCCACCGGTTGTAATCACCGTGGTTGCAAGCCTGTTGGCGGCGGTCGGTAGCAGGCATAAACGACTAGCGTGTCAATACGTCCTCTTCATCTTCATTGGTTCCTGCCCACCTACGGGGATTCGCGCAACCTGATCGCCGGTGGTCACGGCGACACCATGCGCGGCGACCGGCCGGCCGATTTGAAGTACCTCATCCAGCTTGCCCAGGCCGCGGAGATCAACGGCTTCGAAGCTGTGCTCACACCGACCGGTCTGTGGTGCGAAGACGCCTGGCTGAGCACCGCGATGCTGATCGGCAGCACCGAGTCGCTGAAGTACCTGGTGGCTTTCCGTCCAGGGCTGATCAGCCCGACGCTGGCCGCGCAGATGGCCGCCACCTTTCAGTGGCAGTCGCAGGGACGGCTGTTGCTGAACGTGGTCACCGGCGGCGAGAGCATCGAGCAGCAGGCGTTCGGCGACTTTCTGCCGAAGCAGGCCCGCTACGCGCGGTGTAGCGAGTTCCTCGACATCGTCCGCCGGCTGTGGACGTCCGAGGATCCGGTCACCGTGGCCGGCGAGCACCTGCGGGTCGAGCAGGCGTCGCTGGCCCGGCGCCCCGACCCACTGCCGGCGGTCTTCTTCGGAGGGTCATCACCCGACGCCGGCCAGGTCGCGGCCAGGTTCGCCGACACCTACCTGACCTGGGGCGAGCCGCCCGCGCAAGTCGGCGAGAAGCTGGATTGGATCCGCGGCCTGGCCAGCGGGCAGGGTCGAGAACTGAACTACGGCATCCGGTTGCACGTCATCTCGCGCGACACCAGCGAGCAGGCCTGGTCGGAGGCGCAGCGGCTGCTGAGCGCACTCAACCCGCAGACCGTGGCCGCCGCCCAGCAATCGTTGGCGCGGTCGGAGTCCGAGGGCCAGCGTCGGATGCGCGAATTGCACGGCAGCGGCAGCGATTTCGGTGCCGGCGCGGATGCCCGACGGCTGGAGATCTACCCCAATCTGTGGTCGGGCGTGGGGCTGGTTCGCGGCGGCGCGGGCACCGCGCTGGTCGGTTCGCATCAGGAGGTCGCCGACCGGATCACCGAGTACGCCGAGCTGGGCCTCGAGCACTTCATCCTGTCCGGCTATCCGCACTTGGAGGAGGCGTACATCTTCGGCGAGGGGGTGCGCCCGATCCTCGCCCGGCGAGGTCTGCTGGGCGACGGCGCCGAGCTGGCCAGACCGAAGGAACCGGTCCGGTCGGCCTTCTTGTCGCACGTCGGGGACGTCGGTGCTTCTTAGCCCGGTAACCGAACCCACGGGATCCGACGTATCCGACGTGGCTTCGTGTTCGGCCACATCGGTGACCGGATCGGGCGCAAGCGCAGCCTGGCCCTGACCATGCTGTTGATGGGCGGGGCGACCGCCCTGATGGGCGCGTTGCCGACCGCCGCCCAAGTCGGGGCCCTCGCCGCCCCGGTGCTGCTGGTGACGCTGCGGATCATTCAGGGCTTTGCGTTGGGCGGCGAGTGGGCCGGCGCGATGCTGCTGGCGGTCGAGCACAGCCCGGACGATCGCCGCGGCATTTACGGCAGCGCTCCGCAGGTCGGCTTGGCGCTGGGCCTGGCGCTGGGAACGGGTGTGTTCGCGATGCTGCAGCTGCTGCTGCCCGCGCACGCGTTCGCCAGTTACGGATGGCGCATCGCCTTTCTGTTCAGCGTCGTGCTGGTGTTCTTCGGGCTGTTGGTCCGGCTGCGGGTGGCCGAGACGCCGGCTTTCCGGGCGATGGAGGCCCGGGCCGAGCACTCGGCCGTTCCGGTGCGTGAGGTGTTCACGCCGCCGGCGCTGCGCTCGACCCTGCTGGGTCTGGTATCGCGCTGGGCCGAAGGCGCCGCGTTCAACACCTGGGGTGTGTTCGCCATCGCGTATGCCACCGGCACCCTTGGTCTGGGAAAGATCCAGGTGCTGGCGGCGGTCACCGTCGCCGCCTTGGTGATGGCGCTGCTGCTGCCGGTCTCGGGCCGGCTGACCGACCGATACGGCGCGCGGGTGGTCTACGCCACGGGTATCGCGGCCTACGCGCTGACCGTGTTCCCGGTGTTCGCGCTGTTCGATACCCGCAACATCGTCTGGTTCACGGTGGGGATGGTGGTGGCGTTCGGCGTGATCCACGCCTCGTTCTACGGCGCGCAGGGCACGCTGTACGCGTCGCTGTTTCCCACCCGCATCCGCTACACCGGCTTGTCCACCGTTGTTCAGTTGTCCGGAATTTATGCGGCGGGTCTCACACCGCTGATTCTGACCAGCCTGATCGCGGCAGGCCACGGCGCACCGTGGTACGCCTGCGGCTATCTGGTTGCGACGGCTGTGCTCAGCGTGGGTGCGACGATCCTGCTCAAAGCGCGATGACGCCGGATGCGGCCCGAGCGGGGGCGCCGATACGGCCACACGGAGTAGCCGGGCTAGCTCTCGGCATCGGTTCCGCGGACGTACTCTGGTCATCGTGCGATTGCAGCGACAGGTAGTCGACTACGCGCTACGGCGGCGTTCACTGCTGGCCGAGGTCTATTCGGGTCGGACCGGCGTCTCCGAGGTGTGTGACGCCAACCCGTACTTGCTGCGCGCCGCGAAGTTCCACGGGAAGCTCAGCCAGGTGATGTGCCCGATCTGCCGCAAGGAGCAGCTCACCTTGGTGTCGTGGGTGTTCGGCGACCACCTGGGCGCGGTGTCCGGATCGGCGCGCACCGCCGAAGAGTTGGTACTGCTGGCATCCCGCTTCGACGAGTTTTCCGTGCACGTGGTGGAGGTATGTCGGACCTGCAGCTGGAATCACTTGGTCAAGTCGTATGTGCTCGGCGCGGCACGCCCGGCCCGCCCTCCCAAGGGCAGACGGACAGCGCGCAACGGGGCGCGCACGGCCAGTGAATAACGAAGGGCAGCAAGACCACTCGGCCAATGGAACCCCGGACGGGGCAGGGGCCGATGGCGGCCCCAAGCACCCCTCCGCCGAAGACGGAGGCCGTCAGGGATCGACGTCCGACTCACCGCGCCGTCCCGCCTTCCAGCGCCCGTCGGTTCCCCCTGACGACCGGTTGACCACGATCCTGCCTCCGGTCAAAGACGACGGGACGGGCCCGCTACGGGATCCGATCGAGGCGGTCAAGGCTGCGCTCGGCGAGCGGTCGGCGCCGAGGACCTCGGAGCGGCCCGACCCGCTCGAGTTGGCCACGGCCGCACTGGAAGGCAGGACGCCACAGCCTCACCGGCAGCCGGCCGGCGGGGGCGGCGGCAGACGCCCGCCCCCTCCACCGCCGCATAAGCCGCCGTTGCCCGACTGGGGGTGGTTCAAGCGCATCGACTGGACGTGGCTGCACCACATCAACTGGCTGTGGGTCCGTCGCGGGCTGTACGTCGCCGCGGTGGTGCTGCTGCTGTTGCCGATCGTCACCTTCGCGATGGCCTACTTGATCGTCGACATTCCCAAGCCCGGTGACATCCGCACCAACCAGGTCTCCACGATCCTGGCCAGCGACGGCTCCGAGCTGGCCAAAATCGTTCCGCCGGAAGGCAATCGCGAGGACGTCAACATCAGCCAGGTGCCGGTGCACGTGCGCCAGGCGGTGATCGCGGCCGAGGACCGTAACTTCTACTCCAATCCCGGCTTCTCGTTCACCGGGTTCGCGCGGGCGTTCAAGAACAACATCTTCGGCGGCGACACGCAGGGCGGTTCGACGATCACCCAGCAGTACGTCAAGAACGCGCTGGTGGGATCGCAGCGCGCCGGCGTCGGCGGCCTGATTCGCAAGGCCAAGGAACTCGTCATCGCCACCAAGATGTCGGGTGAGTGGTCCAAAGACGATGTGCTGCAGGCCTACCTCAACATCATTTACTTCGGTCGCGGCGCCTACGGCATATCGGCGGCGTCCAAGGCCTACTTCGGCAAACCCGTCGAACAGCTGACCGTGGCCGACGGAGCACTGCTGGCCGCGCTGATCCAGCGCCCGTCCACGCTCGACCCCGCGGTCGACCTCGCGGGCGCCAAGCACCGGTGGAACTGGGTGCTCGACGGGATGGTCGACGACCACGCACTGTCGCCGACAGACCGGGCGGCTCAACAGTTTCCGCCGACGGTGCCGCCCGATCAGGCCCGCGCGCAAAACCAGACCAGCGGACCCAACGGGCTGATCGAACGGCAGGTGTCCCGGGAGTTGATGGATCTGTTCAACATCGACGAGCAGACGCTGAACACCCAGGGGCTGCAGATCACCACCACCATCGATCCGCAAGCGCAGAAGGCCGCGGAGGACGCCGTATCGAAGTACATGGACGGCCAGGCCCCCGACATGCGCACCGCGGTCGTCTCCATCGACCCGCACAACGGCGCGGTGAAGGCCTACTACGGCGGCAATGACGCGCACGGCTTCGACTTCGCCCAAGCCGGGCTGCAGACCGGCTCGTCGTTCAAGGTGTTCGCGTTGATCGCCGCGCTGGAGCAGGGCATCGGTCTGGGCACTCAGGTGGACAGCTCGCCGTTGACGGTCAACGGCATCAAGATCACCAACGTCGACGGTGAGAGCTGCGGAGTCTGCAATATCGCCGAGGCGCTTAAGCAGTCGCTGAACACCTCCTACTACCGGCTGATGCTCAAGTTGAAGCACGGTGCGGACGACGTCGCGGACGCGGCGCACCAAGCCGGCATTGCGACCAGCTTCCCCGGTGTGGACCACACATTGTCCGAGGACGGCAAGGGTGGCCCGCCCAACAACGGAATCGTGTTGGGCCAGTATCAGACCCGGGTGTTCGACATGGCCTCGGCGTACGCCACGCTGGCCGCATCGGGTGTGTATCACCAACCGCATTTCGTGCAAAAGGTGGTCAACGCCGACGGTCGGGTGCTGTTCGATGCCACCAACTCAAACAACGCCGGCGAACAGCGGATCCCCAAGGACGTCGCCGACAACGTTACGTCGGCGATGCAGCCGATCGCCGCGTACTCGCGCGGCCACACGTTGGCCGGCGGGCGGCCGTCCGCGGCCAAGACCGGCACCACGCAGTTGGGTGACACCGACGCCGACAAGGACGCCTGGATGGTCGGCTACACCCCGTCGCTGTCGACCGCGGTATGGGTGGGCACCGTGACCGGCGACAAGCCACTGGTCAACAAGTGGGGCTCGCCGATCTACGGTTCGGGTCTGCCGTCGGACATCTGGAAGGCGACCATGGACGGTGCACTCAAGGGCACCAATACCGAGTCCTTCCCCAAGCCGGCGGAGATCGGCGGCTACGCCGGGGCGCCGGTCGCGCCTCCGCCGCCACCACCGCCGCCGCAGATGACCGTCATCCAGCCGACGATTGAGGTAGCGCCGGGCATCACCATCCCGGTCGGGCCGCCCACGACGGTTCCCGTCGGGCCGGCGCCTGGACCGCCGCCACCGGGAGCGCCCGAGCCCGTTCCGCCGCCGCCGTGATCGGCGCCGAGACGGGTCGCCCCACCATCTCGCCACGGCCGTTGGCCGCCGACTTACGCTCCGCCGATGACCGCGATTGCCCCAGTCGCACAGACTTTCTGGGCGCGGCGCTCTCCGACGTTGTGGGCGGCCCGGTGGGCCGGCATGCGGTGATCGGGCGCGCGGCCTTCCTGACCCCGCTTCGGGTGATGTTTTTGATCGCGCTGGTGTTCTTGGCGCTGGGCTGGTCGACGAAAGCGGCGTGTTTGCAGAACAGCGGCACCGGGCCGGGTGACCAGCGAGTCGCCAACTGGCAGAACCAGCGCGCGTACTACGAGCTGTGCTACTCCGACACCGTGCCGCTCTACGGCGCGGAGTTGTTGAGCCAGGGCAAGTTTCCGTACAAGTCCAGCTGGGTCGAGAAGGACGCCAGCGGCAAACCGCAAACCCGCTATGACGGCCGGCCTGCGGTGCGTTACATGGAGTACCCGGTGCTCACCGGCGTGTATCAGTACGTGTCGATGGCGTTGGCCAAGACCTACACCGCGTTGAGCAAGGTGGTCGGTCTGCCGGTGATCGCCGAGGTAGTGGTCTTTTTCGACATCGCGGCACTCGGGCTGGCGTTGGCGTGGCTGGCGACGCTGTGGGCCACGGCAGGGCTGGCGGGCCGCCGGGTGTGGGATGCGGCGTTGGTCGGCGCGTCGCCGCTGGTGATCTTTCAGATGTTCACGAATTTCGACGCGCTGGCAACGGCTTTGGCGATCGGCGGGCTACTGGCGTGGGCGCGGCGGCGACCGGTGCTGGCCGGCGTGCTGCTCGGGCTGGGTGTCGCGGCCAAGCTGTATCCGGCGTTGCTGTTGGGCCCGCTATTGGTGCTGGGCATCCGGACGGGGCGGCTGCGTGAGCTGGCCCGTACCGCGGCCGCGACCGTCGCGACGTGGCTGGCGGTGAACCTGCCGGTGATGGTGCTCTTCCCGCGGGGATGGTCGGAGTTCTTCCGGCTGAACGCGCGCCGCGGCGATGACATGGATTCGGTGTTCAACGTCGTCAAATCGTTCACCGGCTGGCAGGGTTTCGATCCGCATCTCGATTTCTGGCAGCCGCCCCAGCGGCTCAACGAGGTTGTTTTGGCGCTGTTCGTATTGGCTTGTGTGGCAATCGGCTACGTCGCACTGACCGCTCCGCGGCGGCCGCGCGTGGCGCAACTGGCGTTTCTTGTGATAGCTGCGTTTTTGTTGACCAACAAGGTGTGGAGCCCGCAGTTCTCGCTGTGGCTGGTGCCGCTGGCGGTGCTGGCGTTGCCGCACCGCCGGATCCTGCTGACGTGGATGACGATCGACGCGCTGGTGTGGGTGCCGCGGATGTACTACCTCTACAGCGTGCCCAGCCGTGGCTTGCCCGAGCAGTGGTTCACCGCGACGGTGCTGCTGCGTGACCTGGCGGTGCTGGCCCTGTGCGCGCTGGTGGTCCGGCAGATCTACCGGCCCGAGGAGGATCTGGTGCGTTGGGGGGGCCGGATCGACGATCCGGCGGGCGGGGTGTTCGACCGGGCCGCCGATGCGCCGCCCAGCTGGCTGGCGCCGTGGCTGCGCCCGGCTCGGCTACGACTTGAGGTCGCCGAGTGTGCGGCCACGGCTTCCGCTGTGCGCTGACGGCGGGAAAATCGCCGAATTCTCGCCCCTGGCGCACTCTCGACGCCGCCAGCACACACTGGACGCCGCCAGTGCACAGTCGCATCCGGATTTCGCAGGCTCAGCCCCCGTCCGGTAGCCTGGGGCGGTTGCCGACGCAGGCGACCCTCCTGCCACGGAGAAGACCGTGGCCGTAAACGACCATAGGAGGTGATGAGGTTCCCATGCGTCCATACGAAATCATGGTCATCCTTGACCCCACCCTTGACGAGCGCACCGTAGCCCCGTCGTTGGAGACGTTTCTCAACGTCGTCCGCAAAGACGGCGGAAGCGTGGACAAGGTCGACATCTGGGGTCGGCGCCGGCTGGCGTACGAGATCACGAAGCATGCCGAGGGCATCTACGCGGTGATCGACCTCAAGGCCGCGCCCGCGACGGTGCACGAACTCGACCGTCAGCTCAGCCTGAACGAGTCGGTGTTGCGCACCAAAGTGATGCGCACCGACAAGCACTGACGCGACCAAGCCTGTTGGCGAATGACCGCGTCGCGTCGTAGCCGTTGCGTAGGCTCTGCGACAGCACGCTCATGACCACCCACCCGCCGATCCCGGCAGGCCCACGAGGACTAGGAGGTCACTGTGGCTGGTGACACCACCATCACCGTCGTCGGAAACTTGACCGCTGACCCCGAACTGCGGTTCACGCCGGCTGGCGCCGCCGTCGCGAACTTCACGGTCGCGTCGACGCCGCGCATGTTCGACCGTCAGACCAATGAATGGAAGGACGGCGAGGCGCTGTTCCTGCGGTGCAGCATCTGGCGTGAGGCCGCCGAGAACGTGGCCGAAAGCCTGACCCGGGGCTCCAGGGTGATCGTGCAGGGTCGGCTCAAGCAGCGTTCGTTCGAGACCCGCGAGGGCGAGAAGCGCACCGTGGTCGAGGTCGAGGTCGACGAGATCGGCCCGTCACTTCGCTACGCCACCGCCAAGGTGAACAAGGCCAGCCGCAGCGGCGGTGGCGGTGGTGGCTTCGGTGGCGGCGGCGGGGGCTCCCGTCAGCCGGCCCAACAGACCGGCGGCGGCGCCAGCAGCGGAGCCGGCGACGACCCGTGGGGCAGCGCCCCGGCCTCCGGTTCGTTCGGCGGCGGCGACGACGAACCACCCTTCTAATTTTTTAACCAACTTTCTAACTTTCAGATCTACAAGAACGAAAGAGACAGACATGGCCAAGTCCAGTAACAAGCGGCGGCCGGCGCCGGAAAAGCCGGTCAAGACGCGCAAGTGTGTGTTCTGCTCCAAAAAGGGCCAAGACATCGACTACAAGGACACTCAGCTGCTGCGTACCTACATCAGCGAGCGCGGCAAGATTCGTGCGCGCCGCGTGACCGGTAACTGCGTCCAGCACCAGCGCGACATTGCGATCGCGGTCAAGAACGCCCGCGAGGTTGCGCTGTTGCCGTTCACCTCCGCGTCGCGGTAAACGGCTCACGCAGAACGGAATTGACGAAAAGATGAAGCTCATTTTGACCGCCGACGTCGACCACCTCGGTGCCGCCGGCGACAGCGTTGAGGTGAAAGACGGCTACGGCCGCAACTTCTTGCTCCCCCGTGGCCTGGCGATCGTCGCGTCGCGCGGCGCCGCGAAGCAGGTCGAGGACATCCGTCGTGCCCGCGAATCCAAGCAAGTGCGAGACCTTGAGCACGCCAACGAAATCAAGACGGCGCTCGAGGCGCTGGGCGCGGTTGCGTTGCTGGTGAAGACGGCCGGCGACTCGGGCAAGCTGTTCGGCTCGGTGACTTCCGGTGACATCGTCACCGCGATCAAAAAAGCCGGCGGACCTAACCTCGACAAGCGCATCGTCCGGGTGCCCAAGGGCCACATCAAGGCCGTTGGTAACCATCCGGTCACGCTGCATGTACACCCGGACGTAGACGTCGAGATCGCGCTCGACGTCGTCGCCGAGGGATAAGGCTCGATACCCTACCCAGTGGGGGCCCTTTGGGTCGCCACTGGGGTATTGGCGTTGCTGCGCAGGCTGGCGAACTTGCACGCGAACGCGACAGTTAGCGAACGTAACCGTCCGTTAACGCCGCGAATCATTGCCTGAAACGCAACACGCCCGAAGTGGCAACCCGGCCCGACACGCCGAAGAGATTCTCATCCACACGAAGTGTGTAGCTGTGTGGTCCGCTTATCTGCAGTGATGTTGCAATGCCGCAAATTGCTCCACAAGTTCTCCACACCCCCTCAACACAGGCGCTCACGGATATGCACACACGATGCACAGGTCTATGAACAACGCCGTTTGGAGTCCTCGCCAGCAACCTTTAGCGTCGACCCGTCGCAAGGTGTTACCGGTGTTCGGGGCTCGACCACGAAAGGTCTGGGGCGGGGGATTCCAGGCTTGCGGGGGCGGGTCGCGCGGTTGGGCTGAGTCGAGTGATGTCGGTGGCGGGACTTAACGTCAAGTCACCTGGATCGAATGTGCGTTCGACCGTTGTGCCGGAGGAGGTGGGGAGGCCATGGCAGTCGTTGACGACCTCGGCCACCCCGGCATGGACGCCCCCAGCGAGGACTTCGGCCGTCAACCGCCGCAGGATCTCGCCGCCGAGCAATCGGTGCTTGGGCGGCATGCTGCTGAGCAAGGACGCCATCGCCGACGTGCTGGAGAAGCTGCGGCCCGGCGACTTCTACCGCCCGGCCCACCAGAACGTCTATGACTCCATCCTGGATTTGTATGGGCGGGGGGAGCCGGCCGACGCGGTGACGGTCGCCGCCGAGTTGGACCGCCGCGGCCTGCTGCGCCGGGTCGGTGGCGCGCCGTATCTGCACACGTTGATCTCGATGGTGCCGACGGCGGCCAACGCCGGTTACTACGCGGAGATCGTCGCCGAGAAGGCGCTGCTGCGCCGGCTGGTGGAAGCCGGTACCCGGGTGGTGCAGTACGGCTACGCGGGCGCGGAGGGCGCCGATGTCGCCGAAGTGGTTGACCGGGCGCAGGCCGAGATCTACGACGTCACCGATCGGCGGCTGTCCGAGGACTTCGTCCCGCTGGAGGATCTGCTGCAGCCGACGATGGACGAGATCGACGCGATCGCCTCCAACGGCGGACTGGCCCGCGGAGTGCCGACCGGCTTCACCGAGCTCGACGAGGTGACCAACGGCTTGCATCCGGGTCAGATGATCATCGTCGCGGCCAGGCCCGGCGTGGGCAAGGCACTGGCGCTGCGCACTCCGCTGCCGACGCCGAACGGCTGGACGACGATGGGTGACGTCGCCGTCGGTGACGATTTGCTGGGCGCCGACGGACAGCCGACGCGGGTACTGGCCGCGACCGAAGTCATGCTGGGCCGGCCGTGCTACGAAGTCGAATTCTCCGACGGCACGGTGATCGTCGCCGACGCCGACCACCAGTGGCCCACGGGTTATGGCATCCGCACGACGGGCCAATTGCGGAGCGGCCTTGACACTATCGCCGCAGCGGGATCGATCGTGCGTTACGGGAAGCGCCCGGGCGCCACCACTTTGATGGCGCCGGTGCTGCAAGTGGACGCGGTGCGCCCGGTGCGCAGTGTTCCGGTGCGCTGCGTGCAGGTGGATAACCCCGCGCGCCTTTACCTGGCCGGCCGAGGCATGGTGCCGACGCACAACTCCACGCTCGGGTTGGATTTCATGCGGTCCTGCTCGATCAAGAACCGGATGGCCAGCGTCATCTTCTCGCTGGAGATGAGTAAGTCCGAGATAGTGATGCGGCTGCTGTCGGCCGAGGCGAAGATCAAGCTCGCGGACATGCGTGCGGGCCGCATGAGCGACGACGACTGGACCCGGCTGGCGCGGCGGATGAGCGAAATCAGCGAGGCGCCGCTGTACATCGACGACTCGCCGAACCTGACGATGATGGAGATCCGCGCCAAGGCGCGCCGGCTGCGGCAGCGGGCCGATCTGCGGCTGATCGTCGTCGACTACCTGCAGCTGATGACCTCAGGCAAAAAGGTCGAGTCGCGGCAGATCGAAGTTTCCGAATTCTCCCGCCATTTGAAGCTTTTGGCCAAGGAGCTTGAGGTTCCGGTCATCGCGATCAGCCAGCTGAACCGCGGCCCTGAGCAACGCACCGACAAGAAGCCGATGTTAGCTGATCTAAGGGAATCGGGCTCGCTCGAGCAAGATGCGGACCTGGTCATTCTGCTGAACCGGCCGGACGCCTTCGAGCGCGACGATCCGCGCGGCGGTGAGGCGGACCTGATTCTGGCCAAGCACCGCAACGGCCCGACCAAGACAGTGACGGTCGCACATCAACTGCACCTGTCGCGTTTCGCCAACATGGCGCGCTAGACGGTATGGAGGCTGACTCGAGGCCGAAGGCCTCGGGCTGCAATTGGACGTGGGTTGCCGGTGGCGGGTGAACACTCGCTCCGGTAGAGCCACAGTTGCAGATCAGGAGGCCTCCGGTGAGTTTTAACGGTACGAGTGTCGGGTTGGATGTGCATGCGCTTTCGGTGGTTGCGCATGCGGTTGACGAAAGTGATGGGTCGACGTCACGGGCGCGGTTGTGCCCGGATCACGGCGAGATCCTCGGATGGTTAGGCCAGTTGCGTGGCCCGGTGCGGGTGGCCTACGAGGCTGGTCCGACGGGATTCGGGCTGGCGCGAGCTCTTGCTGACGCCGAGATCGAGTGCGTGGTGGCTGCGCCGTCGAAGCTGATCCGCCCGGCTGGGGATCGGGTCAAGACCGATGCTCGGGACGCCGCCCATCTGACCCGCTTGCTGCGCTTGGGTGCGATCACCGCCGTGTCGGTGCCCGAACGGGATGTCGAGGCCGTACGTGATCTTGTGCGGGCCCGTGAGGATGCCCGTGCTGATCTGATGCGGGTGCGGCATCGGTTATCCAAACTGCTGTTGCGGCAAGGCCGTGTGTATTCCGGCGGGCAGGCCTGGACCGGGTTGCATGAAATTTGGCTGCGCCGGCAGCGTTTCGACGACGTCCACACCGCATCGGCGTTCGAGCATCACTTCGATGCCGTGCTAAACGCGACAACGGCGCGCGATCGCCTCGATGAGCAGATCGTCGCCGTGGCAGCCTCACCCCGGTGGGCCGATGCCGTCGACCGGCTCGGGTGTCTGCGCGGTATCTCGGCGCTGACCGGGTTGGCGCTGACCGTGGAGATCGGCGACTGGAGCAGGTTCACCGGCGCCTCAATCGGGGCCTACGTCGGGTTGGTGCCGTGCGAGTACTCCTCGGGAGCATCTCGGGTGCAGGGTTCGATCACCAAGGCCGGCAATGCCCACGTGCGGCGACTGTTGGTCGAGGCCGCCTGGCATCACCGCGCGGCCTACCGCAATCCCGGCCCGACGATGCGGGCCCGCTGGGCCAAAGTCGACCCCGCGCTCAAAGCGCGTGGGCACGCCGGAAACCGACGCCTGCATCAGCAGTGGTGCCGCTTTTTGGAGCGCAAGAAGAACCCCCTGGTGGCCAACGTCGCCATCGCCCGCGAACTGGCCGGCTGGTGCTGGTCGCTGGCCACACTGAACTAACCGCGCCACGATGACTTGATCGGCATCGAGTCCGGCCACGGCGAGGTAGGCGAACTGGATCTGCGTTACAGCTATGAGCCACAACGAGACTCGACCCAAGTCTCTACGTGACGCCCGTCTCTAGAGAGCAGCCACCGTTCGCGCCGAACCATCGTCTTGCGGTACCCAACCCGCGCATATCAGTCTGACACCACCGTCGTTGACCAACGACCGCCGCGGCACCGGACCGACACCGATCAAACGAAAGCCGCCCCGGCTCTCACCGGGGCGGCTTTCACCTGCCTCTTGACAAACCATGCCTACATATCAGTTGTAGTTCTCAAATCCTGTAGGTTCCCAGTTTTGATTGCATAATCCCAGTCTTGGTTGCATACCAATTGCATTTATGCAACGAAATCGGGACGATCGGTTGCATTTCCGCGGTTTGGGGTGACCGTGTTGGTATGGCCGGTTCTCTCGGTCCTACCGATGCGGTAGTCGAGATCCGGGACAGGGACTCCCTGTCCAAGATCGCGGCTGAGTGGGATTGCGCCACAATTGAATTCCTGACGTGCGCCACGCCGTGGCGAACGTTTCGTTGGCGGGCGGGACAGTTTCATTACTCGGGTACGTATTGGTGTGCGACCAATCGGGACCACGTGATCTACGAGCGGCGGTCAGCTTGACGAGGACTTGGTTCTCCTTGGGGCCGTCGAGGCCGACCTCTTCGACCCCCCACTTCTGGTGCAGCCCCCTCAGCACCGCGGCTTTGTTTTCATCGAATGTTCCTTAAATTTGGTGTCGTTCGGGAGTCCAGGTCGCCGGCAGGCTGTTGATGCCATTGATGAAATTGGCGAGGGCGAAGTTGGGCTTGGGCGCCGAGATGTTGGGAATGCGCGTGTACACCTCGGTCAGCAACGTCTTGAGCATCGTGCGGGCCAGCGCTGCGCCCAGGCAGAAGTGCGGTCCGCCGCCACCGAACGCGATGTGCGGGTTCGGGTTTCGCAGGATGTTGAACGTATGCGGGTCTTCGAAGATATCCTCATCGCGGTTGCCCGAGTAGTACCACAGCACGACCTTGTCGCCGGCCTTGATCTCCGAGCCGCGCACGGTGATGTCCTGGGTGGCGGTACGGCGCATGTGCAGCAACGGCGATCCCCAGCGCAGCACCTCCTCGACAGCAGTGCCGACCCGGCCCTCGACGTCCTCGACGAGCAGCGCGCGCTGGTCGGGGAACTTCGAGAGGGCGGCGATGGCGTGCGCCGAGGCGTGCCGCGTGGTGTCGTTGGACGCGGCGGCCATCAACACGAAGAAGGCCCGCAACTCGTCGTCGGTCATCTTCTTGCCGTCGAACTCGGCCTGCACCATCCAGGTCAGCAGGTCGTCACCGGGGTTGGCCCGCCGCTCTGGGATCAATACCGTTGCCACCTCGTGGAGGTCCATCGCGGCACCCATGAACAGTTCCAGTTCGGTCTTGTCGCCGCGCACCTCCGGGTCCGTCCACCCAACCAGGCGCTGCGCGGCGCTGCCGGCCTTGTCGCGCAGTTCGCCTTCCGGCAGCCCGAAGAAGCTGCCGAAGATGCGGCTCGGCAGTTTCACCGACACGAGTTGGACGAAGTCCCCCTCACCCAGGTCAGCCATCTCGCTGACCAGGTCGTGGGCGTGGCCACGGATCCAGCCCTCCAGCCGGCGCACGTTCTTGGGCTTGAAGGCCTCCGTCGTGATCCCGCGCAGCTGGGTGTGCCGCGGCGCGTCCATCGCGATGAACGACTGCGCTACCTCGATCATCTCGGGGGCGAAGTCCTCCATCGTGATGCCCTGGGCCGACGAGAAGATCTCTGGATGGCGGCTGGCCATCCGGATGTCCTCTTGCTTGGTCAGCGACCAGAAGCCCTTGGTGTTGAGCTCGGGGGCAGCAGATCCGACTCCGCCGGGCGGCTCCACGGCACTGGGTTCTCCGCGCGCAGGACGGCGAAGGCGGCATCGCGCTCTTCCGGCGGTTTCGCCCAGAACGCGCGGGCGCTCAGATCGATGTCCTTGTGGGTGGGGGTGGTCGTGCGTGCGGTCATCAGGAGTCCCTTTCTCGCGCGGCGGGGTGATGCTGTGGTTCACGTCACCTCGGGCGTTATGACCCATGCTGGCTACCACTAAACCGGGGCACCACTGACGCGCGTGCCAATCACTGGCCTGTACGGGCCAGCGCATGAACGGGCAATCAGGCGACCGGTGCGCGGAATGTGGCGACCAGGCCGCCGCCGTCGCGTGCGCTGAAGTCGACCCTGCCGCCCATCGCTTCGACGATCTGCTGCACGATCCACAGGCCCAGCCCGGCGGTGCCGCGCTGGTCTCCGATGCTGACGTACTTGGTGGTCAGCTCGCCGAGGGCTTCGGCCGGCACACCCGGACCGCGGTCGAGTACCGCGATGATCAAGTCGTCGCCGTCCCGCGAGCACGTGACATCGACGGGTTCACCCCGGCCATGCCGGGAGGCGTTTTCCAGGAGATTGGTCACCACTCGGCGCAACCCCTGGGCGTTCACCGCCACGGCGTCGATGTCGCCGCTGACGCTCAGTCGTAACCGCGGCGGCGTCAGACCGGCCGAATCGGCGGCGGCGACGATGAGGTCGGCGACATCAACGCGGCGGACCCGACCGGCCGAGAATGTCGGACGGCGGCTCAGCGCGACGTCCGACAGGGCGTCGAGCATGTCGCCCAGGTGGTGCACGTGCCGGGCCGCCAGCTGCAGGCTGGTGTCCCGGTCGGCCTGCGACATCGGATGCGGCGAAGTCAGCGCCTCGGTCAGCGCTTCCAATGACGTGACGGGGGTGCGGAATTCATGCACCAGCACCTGCAGTCCATCCTGTTGCGACTGGTAGGACCGCAGCAGGCGGGCCCGCAGGTCGCGTTCCTCCTGGGCGGTGGCGTGTTCGGCCCCGGCTTCCACCAGCGCCCTTAGCCGGGAGCGGTGTTCGCGTTCGGCGAGCGCGGACAGCCCTGCGGTGATGATCGCGACGAAGATCAGATACAGCGCCGACCAGCCCGCCTGTAACGCCGGAGCGGCGGTGACCGCGAGCCTTGGTGACGACGCGAGCGCGACGGGAACGTAGGCGGCGCCTAAAAGGACAGCGAATAGCAAAGTTTCGTTGAACGACAGCCGGGCCGCCGAGGCGATGACCGCCAGCACCAAAACCGAGACCACCGGGCTGTACACCCCTCCGCTCAGCGCGATGAGCGCGAGGGTGAACACCGAGTCGAAGCCGGTGACCAGCCACGAATACCGAGTGCGCCGGACCTCCAGCTGTGGATTGGCCAGCAGTACGGCCGCGTAGACCATTGCGCCGGCCAGGACCGCAACAGTGACTGTGGCGTGCTGGCGGACCCAGTGCGGTCCCATCGCCAGCAGCACACCGATCGAGATGAGCACGGCGACCCGTACCGCGGCGACGACGCGGGCCAGTCCGTAGTCCTCGCCGTCGAAGTCCACCACGGTTCGGAGCTGATCGAGCGGTCTCACCCGGCTGACCATAGGGTTGGGGATAGCATCGCGGCAATGACCCGCTCGCCATACGTCGTGGTGATCGTGGACGACCACGAGCTGTTCGCGCAGGGCCTGGCCCTGTTGCTCACCCGCGAATGGGGCGAGTTGTTCACCGTGGGCGGCCAGACGACATACGTTGAAGAGGCCGCCGACCTGGTGGCCCGCTGCGATGCCGATGTCGCGATTATCGACTTGTCGATGCCGCCGCTGGGCGGGGTCGCCGCGATCCGGCACATCAAGGCGCGCCACCCGAAGACCCGGATCCTGGCGCTGTCGGGGACTGACGACCTGGGGCTGGCAGAGGAGGCGTTGCGGGTCGGTGCCGACGGTTTCCTGCCTAAGACCGCGCGACCCGAGGCACTGGCCGGGCCGCTGTGGACGATCGCCGAGGGGTTGCGGGTCGTCGACGGCGCGCTGCTCAATGCGCTGCTGAGCAACACGCGCAAGCCGCCGTCAGCGCTGCTGGACAGTCTGAGCACCCAGGATCTTCGGCTGTGGACCCTGCTGGCAACCGGTATGGAGACCGGCGATATCGCCCGCCGGATGCTGGTGTCGGAGCGCACCGCCAAACGCATGGTGGCCGCACTGCTGCATCAACTCGGAGTCAGCAACCGCATTGCGGCCGCCGCGTTGGCCGGCCGCTTCCGGCTGCTCGATGATGTTGCCGAAACCGACCGGCTCAGTTGAGGATTCGGATCGCCTGCGCTGGGCACATCGCGGCTGCCCGAATCACGCGGTCACGGTCGGCTTCGGGCGGGTCTGGGTTGAGCACCACCACGTGTTCGGCATCGTCGGGGATGTCGAACACATCGGGAGCGGCCAGCAGGCACTGCCCGTGTCCCTCACACAGGTCGTAGTCGACAGTGATGTGCATACGAGCCAGTGTCGGCGGCGACCGAGCACCGCGGGCGGTCCGCACGCGCCAGATGTGGCCTGTCCGGGCCAGCTCACCACGTCGCGAGTATGGACTTCTGACACGGTTTTCGCCCTTCGCATGCCCACAACTCCACATCCGGCCGGAGGTTAGGCCGCGGCGAGTTCCAGCCGGGGTTCTATTTTCGGAATGGGCAAGCGACGCCGGGCGTCCACGGCAGCGTTACTCCCGGATTGGCCGGGTCCGGTGGGCAGATGCGGTCGCATTGCGTTCCGCCGAAGCCGAGCACGATGGTCGTAACGCAGTCGTCGTAACTGCCATCGTCGTAACTGGGGCCGTCACACGAGCTGCTACCGCCCCCACGGTGGCTTCCGCCACGTTGGAGCAGGTCCGTTCTCGGCCGCGGTCAGCGTGTCGTTGAGGGGATCGAGCGCTTCCCCGACGGCGGCGGCGAGCAGGTTCTGCTTGCTGTGGAAATGTCGATACAACGCCGACGGTCCGATCGAGACGGCGTTGGCCACGTCGCCCACGGTGACCCCGACGTATCCGTTGCGGGAGAACAGGTCCGTGGCCGCGTCGAGAATCAGCCGGCGGCGGTTCGCCGGGCGGGTGCCGCGCGCCGGTCGCGCCGCGGGCTGCTGCGCGGACTTAGCTGGCGTGTCAGTCATCGGTCAGGAGACTTGGTTGGCGTCGTCGTTCCAATACTGGGAGGGAGACGAGCTGACACTTGCTGTACAAGCCTTGGCCTCGGCAAGTCTGAAGCCGAATGTACCGAGTTTTAAGGCATCCGCCTTGCAGTTTTGAGGCGGATGCCTTAGCGTGGTGGTTATGAGCCGGGCTGATGCGCGAGAAGCGATGATGGATGCGGCGGAGGCGATCGTTGCCGAGCGAGGACTCGCGGCGATGTCGTTGCGCGAGGTGCAGGCCCGGGCCGGGCAATTGAACAAGAATGCCGCGCAGTATCACTTCGGCAGCCGCGAGGGGCTGATCGGTGCGGTTGTGGAGAGCCGGATGGCTCCGATCAACCAGCGGCGCTGGCAGATGCTGGCTGAACTCGATGCCGCGCCCGCGGTGTCTGTTCGACAGCTCGTCGAGGCACTGATTTCTCCGCTTGCGTATGCGGTGATGAGCCATCCGGGCAGCCGTTATGCCCGGTTTCTCGTGCAAGCCGTGTTCGATCCGCAGTTGTCGGCGATGATCCTGGGTGATATACGCGCCGACAGCGCTCATGAGGTGCTCAACCGTCTCATCGGCTCTACGGGATTGCCGGCCGATCTGGAGTTGTCGCGCATCCACGGTGTCTTGACCACGACGGTGGCCGTCTTGGGAAGCTGGGAAGCTTCTCCGGAGATCCTCGCCGATCCGGCCGCACTTGCCGTTGATCTGGTCGACACCACGACCGCCACCCTGTTAGCCCCGTCGTCTCGACCGGCGTTGGGCCAATTATCCGATCAGCGGGCCTGATCACCACCGAAGGAGAAACCCTATGTCCCCCAGTGTGTCGTCCTCCCCGTCAGAGGTGACTGTTGTGAAGTTGGGTGAGCATATCGGCGCCCGCATCGATGGCATCCGGTTGGGTGCTGAGCTGGCAACCGACACCGTCACCGCGATCAACGAGGCGCTGATCACGCACAAGGTGATCTTTTTTCGCGGCCAGCAGCATCTGGACGATGACGCGCAGTATGGGTTCGCGCAGCTGCTCGGGACCCCGACCGCAGCCCATCCGCTGCTGGCAGATAACACCACCAAGGTTCTTTCCCTCGATTCCGATGCCGGTCTCAAAGCCAACAGCTGGCACACCGATGTCACCTTCGTGGACCGGATCCCCAAGGCGTCCATCTTGCGCGCCGTTGAACTGCCTGCCTACGGCGGAACCACGATCTGGGCTTCCACCGCCGCCGCGTATCAACAACTTCCCGACTCACTTCGACGCCTCGCCGACGACCTGTGGGCGGTCCACACGAACTCTTTTGACTACACACAATTCGACGTCGAGATCGCCACGACCTACCAGAAGAACGCCGACGCGTTCGATTCTGCCCAGTTCCAGGCCCAGCACCCCGTGGTGCGCATACACCCAGAAACCGGGGAACGGGCGTTGCTTCTCGGCGGATTCGTGCAGCGGCTCCTCGGGGTGAACAACAACGAGTCGCGGCTGCTGTATCGACTGTTTCAGGACCGGATCACCGTGCCGGAAAACACCATCCGGTGGGACTGGCAGCCCGGTGACCTCGCGATCTGGGACAACAGGGCCACCCAGCACCATGCCGTCGCCGACTACGGAACCCAACGTCGGCGGATGCACCGCATCACCTTGGCCGGCGACATCCCCATCAGCGTTTCTGGCGAACGCAGCCATAGCGTCCAGGGCGACGCCTCGGCATACTCCGTCATCGATAAGCCCCACCGAGCCGTCGCCGTTGCGGGCTCAACAGAACTCGAACACGGTCTAAGTGAAACACCTCAGCTAGCACGTGTCGGCGTCCAGGCCGATGCCAGTCTCTGCACCGAAGAACAACCAGAGAACCCATCACGGTGAACCCCGGATCACACCGCGTCGCCGCACTATTAGATGCCTACCGCGCATCCGGCCGGATGTTTACCGCCGCCGGCATCTCCTCGTTCGTCCTGGACGCCGGCCCACCCGACGGGGAACCGGTGGTATGCGTGCACGGTGTCCCGGCGTCGGCATACCTGTATCGCAAGGTGGTACCGGCCCTGGCCAGCAAGGGTCTACGCGGCATCGCAATCGACTTGCCCGGACTCGGCCTGGCGCAGCGCCCCGACGACGCCGACTACAGCTGGAGCGGTCTAGGACGATGGCAACTCGCCGCGATCGACGCCCTAGGCCTGGACCGCTTCCATCTCGTGGTGCACGACATCGGCGGGCCCGTCGGGTTCGAGGTCGCCGCCGCCCAGCCGGCCCGCGTGCTGTCGATGACGGTGCTAAACACCATGGTCGCGGTTGAGACGTTCCGGCGGCCCTGGGTGATGCAACCGTTTGCCCACCGGGCCCTGGGCGAGGCGTGGCTGCAGTCCATGCGGAGTCCCGCCGTTTTCGTCGCGTTGATGCGCTACCTCGGTGTGAGCCGGCACGTTCCGGCCGCCGAGCTTTCCTGCTACATACCGCTGTTGTTCGGCAATGACGGGGGCAAGGCCTTCCTCAAGATCATGCGGGGCTTCGAGCTGACCAGACAGAACCAACAACGCTACGTCGCCGCGGTGCGCAATCCGGCGTACCCCGTCCAGATCGTGTGGGGGGCGCACGACACCGCCCTCAGCTGGCGCCGCTACGGCGTGCAAGCGCAGTTGGCGGCCGGACTAGATGACGCACTGTTGTTGCCCGGCAAGCACTTCCTACAGGAAGACTGCGCCGAGGAGATCGCAGGAGCGGTTCATCGGCTCGCCACGCGCAGCGCACCGCCCTGACCGCCACACCCAACGGGTTCAGCTGTCGTTGAATGTGGCGGGCCAAGGGGTGCTCTGGCGCATTCGACAGCGCAGGTCCAAGATTCGTTGAATGAATGGTCATGGTGTCGACTTGCTTGTGCGGGTAGGGCTGGCGGTCCTACTCGGCATCGGGATTGGTATCGAGCGTCAATGGCGGTCCCGGTTGACCGGCCTGCAGACGATGGCGTTGGTCAGCATGGGCGCCGCGCTCTTTGTAGTACTGGGGGCCTACTCCTTCCAACCGAACTCGAACCCGGCCCAGGTCGCGGGCTCAATCGCCACTGGGATCGGGTTTCTGGGCGGCGGGGTGATCATGAAGCAAGGTGTCTCTGTCACCGGCCTCAACACAGCGGCTACGCCTGGGCGACCGGCGCCGTGGGGGCGCTGGCGGGGGCGTGGATGTGGCGCGAAGCGGTTACCGGGGCCGCGATCGTCATCGTCGTGAACGGTCTCTTGCACCCGCTGGGCAGAAGGATGGATCGGGTGCGCTTCGACCCGTTGCGCGAAGAACTGCCCACCGATTATGGGTTCGAAGTCTTGTGTCGCACGGAAGCGGTCGACCGGGTGCGCGCACGGGTCCTTGAGGTCCTCGGCGAGACTGGTTTTCAACTGAAGTCGCTTAGTGCGGTTCCTACCAACGTGCCCCAGCAGACCGACGTACAGGCTCAATTCGGAACCGACCGGCGTGACGACAGCCGGCTGGAGAATGCTGTGCGGATGCTCGGTTCCGAACCGGGGGTGTATTCGGCGGCCTGGTCGCTGCAAAGCGATACCGCCGCGAGCCTGTTGAAGGGACTTGACTAGGGCACCTCGCATCAGTAGACGAAATCGGCACTCGACGACGTGCTTGGCGATGCGTTCAGGGAGGTGGGGTCTGGTCGGTGTCAGGGCAACGCCCGTACGTCCTCGGGAGAACGTCACGCTTGGGGTGGGGACAGGATGGCGTGCGAGAGCATGCCTCCCGAGACGACGCGGGCGTCGAAGCCGTTCTGCAGCAGGCAGCGCGCCGCGTTGTAGGCGCGCTGTCCTGAACGGCAGACGACGAGGAGCTCGCGGTCGCGAGGTAGCTCGCCAAGGCGCGCCCGCAGCTCGCCGATCGGGATGTTGACGGCCCCTGGAATGTTCTCCACGGCGAGCTCTATCGGTTCGCGCACGTCGAGCAGCAATCCTTGGCGCGCGCTGTCCCAGTGGCTCAGGGGCATGTCGCCGCGCAGAACATCTGCGGCGATCATGCCCGCGAAGTTGATGGGATCCTTGGCGCTGCCGAACTGCGGCGCGTAGCAGAGCTCGGCCTCTTCGAGGTCGTACACCGTCGCGCCCATCTGGATCGCGAGCGAGAGCTCGCTGATGCGCTTGTCGACGCCGTCCTCGCCGACCGCCTGCGCTCCGAGCAGGCGTCCGTCGGACTTGCTGAAGAGAACCTTCATCGCGATCGGTTTGGCGCCAGGGTAGTAGCCAGCGTGCGAGTTGGGGTAAAGGTAGACCTTCGCGTAGTCGGTGTTACCGAGCTTGATCAGTGTCTTCTCGCTGGCGCCCGTCCAGGCGACCGTGGCACCGAAGAGTCCGACGACGGCGGTGCCCTGCGTCCCGCGGAATTGCGAATCGCGGCCGGCGATCACGTCGGCCGCTATCCGGGCCTGGCGGTTCGCAGGCCCCGCGAGCGCGGTCAGACTCCAGCAGCCGGTGACGACGTCCCGCACCTCGACGGCATCGCCGACGGCGAAGATGTCCGGGTTGCTCGTGCGCATGTGCTCGTCGACGCGGATCCCGCCGAGCTCACCGATTTCGATCCCGGCCATGCCCGCGAGGGTGGTATCCGGCCGCACGCCGAGGGCGAGGATCACAAGGTCGGCCGGGTACCGGGTTCCGGACTGCGTCGTCACCTCGAGCGCCGCCTCGTGTGTCTGTTCGAACTTGGCGACGCCGTCGCCGAGCACGACGTGGACGCCGTGGAGCTCGAGAAAGTCGGTGACCAGGCGCCCGTACTCCCTGTCCAGCGGCGCGAGGACTTGATCGGCCAGCTCGATCACAGTGACGTCGAATCCGCGATGGGACAGGTTCTCCGCGGTCTCGAGGCCGATGAATCCGCCCCCCACGACGACCGCACGCCGTGATGGACGCACCGTCTGGAGCCCCGAATACTTCTCCATCCCGGCGAGGTAGCTCGTGCCGCCCTCGATCCACTCACGGATCTGCCGCGCGTCGGGCACGGTGCGCAGCGGGAAGATCCCCGGCAGGTCGATGCCGGGTAGCGGCGGCCGGATCGACGCGGCGCCGGGCGAAAGTACGAGCCGGTCGTAGGACTCGATGGTCACCTCGCCGCTCGCGACGTCGCGCAGCTCCACGGTCCTGGCCTGTGGCGAGATTCCCACGACGTCGCAGCCCGTCCGGCAATCGATCGCGAATTGCTCACGAAACAGCTGCTCGTTGGCGACCAGCAGCTCCGACTCGCGCTCGATCACGCCTCCAACGTGGTACGGCAGACCGCAGTTGGCGAACGACACGAACGGCCCCCGCTCGACCATCAGGATCTCGGCCTGCTCGTCCAAGCGGCGCAAGCGTGCAGCGCACGACGCGCCGCCGGCCACGCCACCAACGATGATCACTTTCATGAAGGGTCCTCCACCTGGCTGGGCGCCAATCTGCTCGTTGCGCGCCTCGTACATTGCGCTAGCCCGGCATCGACCGACAGGGCACTTAGACCCCACCGAGTCACTGCAAATGGACCCTGGTGGGAAACCGCTGTCGAGCAGGCGCGAGAAGGGCTGGGATAGGAAATGAAACGCTTGGTGAGACAAACACCGGATGAAACGGTGTGAGACAAAATAGATCCGTGCAGGTCAACGCCTTGGAAGATGAAACGGGAAATGAGAACCTACAAATCCCGTGTCCAATTCTCAAATGAAATGTCCACTCGATGTCCAATTGGACATTTGAGTGAGACGCGACTTCGCAGGCGCCCACGATTGCACCGCGCGGATAGGCGATCAGGCCGGAATCGACTGGGGGAGTCCCGAACAGCTTCCGTGCGTTCTTGCCCCATCGACGTGTGCTGCCTACGCGATTAAAGGACCGAAACGATGACCCTTCGTGACGCCGCCGGCCAGATACGAAGCCATCACGCGGTCGCCGTCCTGGGCGCTGGTTTGTCCGCCTCCCAATACCCCATGACAGCGAACTTGTCCCCGCTTGTCTGGATGGCTCTGGACGCAGATCCACTCACGCGCGCCAAAGTGGCTGCCCAGGTTGGAAGCAGCGATACCAAAGCCAAAGCGATCGTCGGTAACGAAGCCAGCGCATTGGCGATCGCCTGGCGCGAGATCGAAGTCTCGAAGGCCCGCTGGGTATTTCAAAAGGCCTTCGTCGATCTGGACCTCGAACGCGAACCTACTGCGGCACATTTTGCTCTCGCGCGGCTGATCCGGGCACAAGTCCTGAAATACGTGATCTCGTATAACTGGGATACGGCGCTTGAACGCGCTTACGAGCAACTGTACGGCGTCCCAATACCTCTGGATATCCTCGCGAAGCCGCACGGAGATGCAAACCACCCGGACATCCCATGGGTGCTACCCCATGAAGACGGCATTGTTCCCAGCCCTGTAAAAGAGCACCTCGCACAGATGGCATCAAGTCACCCAAGAGCTTTCATGATCATCGGCTATTCAGGAGCTGATCAGCTTGTCGTGCGCGAGCTTGTCGAACCATACGAAGAGAGCTGGCCAGTTGTCCGCATAGGGCCGAGTTTCACTGGGCCAGAGACGGTAACAGGCACTGCCGACGAAGTATTGCCCAAGCTCGTGACCGAACTTCAGCTCGACTCCGGCCTGCGGCACTGGCGCAACGTGACGTTCTTCAGACAGCGCGGCCTTATGGCAGCGCTGATGGGATACCGGCTTGGGCCTAGTGATGTCGAGAATTGTCCGGAGCTGCCTGGAATGTCGCGGATCGTTAACGGGCTGCGTGCGGCCGGATTTGTCGCTGTAACTGGTCCAAGCGGATGTGGTAAGTCGATCTCAGCATTCCAGGCTGCTTACCATCTCAACAAAGACGCCTGGAGCATCCTTGAGCTAACCAATCCCGGCACGGCAGAGGAAAGCACTATCCAGGAGTTCATCTCCCATCCCGGCCCGGTTGTTGCCGTGGTCGACGACGCCCAGTCAATCGATCCTTCGATCATCCGCGGATTTGAACGGGCGACGTCGCACGACCACGCTGTGATCCTCTGCACGACTTCGTGGGGGGCGCCTGCAGAAGAGGTGGCGCTTGTTGCGAAAAGCGCCGTCGACACCCTCGCCAGCTTCTGTTTCGCAACCACTGAGACTTTGGGCGTTCTGGTAGCTCAACTGGACGATCGAGTCGGCTACGGGTTGGGGGCCGAGCCAATCGACCGCCGTATCGAGATTGCAAGCGACGCTGAATTCCCCTGGCAATTCATGAATACGCTGTCAGGCGGGGATCGCCGGCTACTCGAGGTACTGGACGAGTTGAATACCGACGGATACGACGCGCTTCTCGCATTGATAGCGCTCGGACAGATCGTTTCCGCAGACGAAGGGATCGCACCTGAGGACTTGGCTGCTCAAGCACAAGAGGCCGGCCTCCCCGACGAACGCGTCGAGTCAGGTCTCGCTGAGTTGCGGCGTCGTCGACTCGTGTTCGAACGCGGTGATCGACTGCGGCTACCACATATTTGTTTTGCAATTCGTGCGGTCAATAAAGTCTTTAGCCAGCCCGCCATCCAGCCAGCCCCCATCCTTATTGCGGCAGCACATCGCATCTTGTTATCGGACGAAGTATCCGACCGTGGGCGTTACTGGCTACTGGACTCGACTCAGAGAGATGCCCTGCTCCACCAGAACTTATTATTGGTAGACAACGACGTATTAAGCCTTCTCACGGAACGACTTTTCGCCTCGGACGAGCAGAGCCGCGGCTTGCGAGCGCTAATCCTGTGGACCGCCGACCGGTGGCACCCTCTACCACAGGACACCTGGGTTCGAATTGGCCAGTGGATGACTCTATGGATCCAGGACGCGACAGACCAGTCCGCATACGGCATCCACTGGCTGCTCAATGGTTTGCGCGGCAACGATAAAGAACTGCACCAGCGGGTCTGCATCGAAGTCGGCCTAGCCCGGCTCATCAACCGAATGCTCGACGTGGCAACCGGGAAGTACATCGGGGGCTGGCAAGATCTTGTCAGCGAACTTTGCCAGGTCGACTGGGACACGATGCAGGCCTGGACAAACGCGGTCTCAGACAACGTTGATCTGCCGCGAGTTCAGGCTTGGGTTGATCGCGAAATGCCCAAATCCGAATCGCTGCACGGGTGGGCGGAACTAGCCCAGAGATTATGGACAGTCTCGACCGACATGGTGACAATTTTTGTGCAGGCGATGACACCACGACTCGTACAAGGCTTCGAGACCACACCGACAACCACCAATCACGAAGTCTTCCACTGGCATCTCGGTCTTCTTGGCGTCATCACGCATGACCTCGACGACGTCTCCGAGAATGAAGATCACGCGGAGACCTTGGCTCTCTATCGGGCGTTGATGATGGACTGGATCAACGCCATCGACTGGTCCAAAGTTGGAATTGCACTGTCGGATTGTCATCCAGGAGAACTGCACAACTTCGCATGGATCGCTCACCTGCTGGCTCAGGTGGACCAGTCCAAGCTGGATCAGATGTGCCACAACATTAGCTGCGACGCAATGGATTCATGGCCGGCGCACTACTGGCACACTGACATCTGGAACGACTACGACTTCGTCGTGGTACTTTCCGCCTCAACTGACATGGAGCCAGCCAGGTCTCTGCTACAGCGTCACGCAGATCAGATCGACCAGATTGCGCCGTGGGGGATTCGTGTGATCCCCGAGATCGCCGCGCGACTGCCACCTGATCGCGTCCATCTCGCCTACGGCAGCATCTCGTTCCACTGGGGCGACTGCGCGGAAGCGCTGAAAGCGCTGGCAGCGTTTGATGAGGCTGCGGCCATCGCTGTCGTACAGGCGAACCGCGGCACCCTCGTTGGAGCGCTCGGCCATGCATTCGAGTATTCGGGGCGATGGCTTCCGGATTTCGTTACTGAGCTTGATTCGCTCGAACCGAACTTGTTTGACGGTCTGCTGTTCGACGTCGATGTTCGAGCCGCGGCACCGCATTGGATCCGGTCGTTGGATGACGAAGACGATGGGGCAATCGCCGTCGGAGTAGTTCTCAACCGCCTCGGAATAACCGAAGACCATCTCCGCGCACAAGTAATGTAGAGGCCAGATGAGGTCGGTACGGTCGGAAAGATCTGTGTCGCTGTGGCTTATCTCGATGGACGGTCGCAACGCGATTTTTAGAGAGTTCTGAAAGTTGCCGGATTTGGCAATAGTTGCCGGCTTTGGCAATCATTACCCAAGGTGGCAATACTATTGCCCCACAATGTCTTTCAAGATATCGATTCGATTTCGTGCCGATCCCGAACCTGCTTTATTGCTGGGGCGTAAGGCATTTCGCTATCACCATCGGACGTGCCAATTCTGATGATGAGGGAGACGAGATACCAAATACGTTGCTGTGCGCCCCGTCGAGTGATTCTGACTCGGCGGAGCTAAATCTGCGCCGCCGAGGGCGGCGAAATCACCAAGGGCAACCGGTCTGCATCATCCCACGAGGGACGGCAAGGAGCTGCCACTTGCCCCGATAGTGGGCTTACACATCCAGGGGCCGGTCAAACTGGACCTCGTTGAAGTTCCCCTCACACACGGTGAATACGACGGCATACCGTACTCAGCCGGCTCCACCCCGTTTGAAGGCATGCGCGTCGCCGTGGTGGCGACGGAGAGCGACGACGGAACCGTAAAATGGGCCGGTAGCGCAACTAAACCCGGTGGCGCGCAGGAAATCTTCTAACTGCGGGTGGGGGTCGTCGGGTCCGGCGAGCCCTTCGACCGCCGCCCATTGCCAACCGTTGCGGAAGGTGGCCGTGACCTGGGGTCGAGCCCGCAGGTTCGCCAGCTTGACAGGACCTACCGCGACCAAGGCCAAGATGGTCTCCCCGGTCGCGGGATGGGCCAGGACGCCGGCGTTGACCAGCGACGACTGGATCGTGCCGTTCGCTCGCAACGTCGACACCACCACCAGGCCGCGCTCGTGGCTGGACAGGGATGCTGCTTCTTGAAGGGTGGTGGTATCGGCGCTTGTCATGACGACGCGCCATCCGCACCGATAGTGCGAGAAGGCGGTTCTTGGTGTGAGCGTGGCTTCTTCGCGAAGCGATGAATGGCTTCGTCGGCATGCTGTTGTATTGCGGGGTCGCAGAAGTCGGCGACGATCTCCGACTGATCCACTAGGGGCCCGGTGACGGCGCCCGGTCGGCTGGCGTAGAACACGCCGCTGCGCAACTGTTCGTCGGTGAGTCCATCGACCAGCCGCTGGGCGCCCTTCTCCAACTGGTGTCCGACCCCCAGCGCGGGAAGGACGTAGGGCAACATAAGGTGATTCATCAAGGCCCGAGTGACGGGGCCCATGTCGCGCAATGCTTCCGTCCCCGCGGTGTTGCCCGGGCTCACAGTGAGCAGCCGCAGGCCGGGATGCTTTCGCGCCAGTGCCGACATCCACAACGCACCAAGGTATTTCACCTGTCCGTAAGCGAGAAACGCGCTGAATTTCCGCTGCTCGAAGAACGAACCGTCGATGACGCTGACGAACTCCTCCACCGAGTGGTTCGCGAACGTGGGCCGCGGCATCCGCATCATGCGAACACCGCGCGCGGCTTCGCTGCCCACGAGTACCGCGGTGTTGGTTAAAGCCCCGGCGTCGATGAGATTCTCAAGCAGTACAACGTGGCCCAGCACGTTGGAACCGAAGACCTGCGTGACGCGATCAGCGGTGAGCGCCAGCGGTGTTGGGCCGCCGGTGCCGCCGGCGTTCATGACTACCGAATGCAGTTCGCCATCCAACGTGCTCAGCGCTGACCGCACCGAGTCCAAATCGGTCAGGTCCATTCGAATTACCGTGAAGATGGACCTGCCCGTGATGCGCTCCAGCTCGGCGGCCGCGGACCGCCCGCTGTCCGTGTTGCGACACGCCAGATAGATCCTGTCGAAATCGCCCGCAAGAGCGAGTTGCCGCGCCACCTCCTTGCCGAGCCCAACGTTGGCACCGGTGATCAGAACCGCCTTGAACGACCTCGCAGCCATGCTGTCATTTCCTTCCGATAGATTATGTATCGTTCGATACAGTCTTCTGGTGATGTTCCAAAGTGTCAACCCCTAGATAACCCGTGTCCGAGAGCTACACTTCCGCTTCGGGCGGCCTCGAAATTGTTGGACTAGAGCAGGTATCGGAGTCCGGCTGTAACACCGCGTCACCGCGTTCCCGTGAGTATTTCTGATGTATGCGCTACATAAATTCATGTATAGTATGAAGTGCAAGCTACACAATAGTGCGGCGTGGGAGCTGCACTGGCCTGCAGGTTGCCTCGAACAGGTTGGCGCAGAACAGGTGAGGTAACCCGGGTGTCCAATTGCGACACCACGGGCACCACGTACGGGAGCGCCGGGCAGCACCAGACGAATCGGAAGGGGGATCAGGGTAGCGAGGACCGCGGCGACGGGTCTCGCGCAACCTGGCTACTGATGACAGCGAACGAATTGGTCGCCGAACCGCACAGGCTTACCCCCAAGGGACGGGCCACGCGGGATCGGATCGTCGTGGCAGCAGCGCAACTGATGTACGACCACAGTGTCGCCGGCACGAGCCTGGGCGACGTCCAGAAGGCCGCGGGCGTTGGCCCTTCGCAGATGTACCACTACTTCGAGGACAGGCAATCCCTGATCAGAGCCGTCATCGCCTACCGCGCCCAAGGTCTCCTCGAAACGCTGCAACCCAACCGCGGTGGGCTGGACAGCATGGAGGTGTTGCGAGCCTGGAGAGACTTCATCGTCGACACGCATCGCCAGCGGAACTGTGAGGGCGGCTGCCCGCTCGGGTCGCTGGTCGGGGAGCTAGCCGAGCTTTTCCCGGAGTGTCGGGGTGACCTCGCCGGTGGATTCGACCAGTGGGAAGCAGCGATCCGCAAGGGTCTACACGCCATGCGCGACCGGGGCGATCTGCGCCGCAAGGCCAACCCCGACCGCCTGGCGACCGCGCTGTTGGCCGCGGTCGAAGGCGGCATCATGCTCGCGCAGGTTCGCCGCGACCCAGCTCCTCTCGAAACGGCGCTCGATGAGGTCCTCGACCGCATAGAGGACCTCAGACCCCGACGAGCGCAGGCCCGTCAGTAAGCTGGCAGCAATGCCTCCCCCGCCGCGTCAGCTGCCTTGTTGAATACCTCGGCGCCACAAAGAAATTAGCCACACAGCGAAGATATGCGGTGCCGTTGGCACAGGTAGCCCCCAGCTACTGAGCGCGGCCGCCCATCGGTACGTAAGCGATCGCTAACGGAAGGTGATTCGGTGAGCGTGGTTCCCATAACCGGCATGGTCAAACGAGCCTGGATTCCACGGATTGTCCTCGTGGTGCTTGCGGTTTCGGGGCTGGTCGTGACGCGATTGCACCGGCAGTTCGCATCCCAGAACCTCAACGCCAACGCCGGCGCGGGTATCGAGATCGTCCAGTTCAACCCCAAGATCATGATCTACGACGTGGAGTCGGGAAGAGGTGCGTCAAAATCTTGCGGGACAACCAAATTCGGCATCTCATGGAACCTGCGGGCACGGCCGCGCGGTGCACCACCCTTGTCAATGTCACCACGCTTACGGTCAGGTTGCCCATTTGCCTCAGCTCGAGGCTGCCGAACAGAATCCGTTGGAGCAGTGAGTGATGACGCTAAGAAAATCTGATCACAGATGCGGAGCATTACTGGCACGGCGCCCCAAGGTGGCGTCACAGTGACAAATCATCAACCGTGGTAGGGGCGTCGCGCACTTAGCCTCGGCCGGCGCGAAGACGGGGCAAGTGCTGCGCGCGAAAAAGTGGACACGAACGTGAGACAAATCGGTGTGGACACGAAGTGAGACAACCTGCATCGCTGCACGTCAAGCCCTCGCGAGTGGACAGGGAGTTTGAGAACCTACAGTAGGTGTAGTTTCTCAAACCTCGTGTCCAATTCTCATATGAATTGTCCACTCGATGTCCAATTGGACATTGAAGTGAGACATGCCGAGCGGCTGGACGGTTGCTGCGCGGACTCAAAAAACTCTGAGCCCCAATGCCCCTCAGCCGCTCGAGGCTCTCTACCAATCTCCCGGCGGGGAGAGGCTCACGATCGCGGCAGGAAAAATCGATTTTTGTCGTACTGAATACGTTTGCAAGGCAACATGATACCGGCGCCTAAATGTATGGCCGTTAGTGACAGCGCAAGCTGTTGCTGCGCAACGTATTAGGAGATCTCGAGCACTTTAGGGCGAAATATGCACGGCTGATGAAGGTTATCAAGGCTCGTCTTCGGCGGGTGAGTCGTAGTTTGTGGCCAGGTGGTGCAGGACTCGTTCGTTGAGGGTGGCGATCATGTCGAGCTCAGCCGGGGTGAGCAGGTCAATGAAGTTCCGGCGGACGTCCTCCACGTGCCGTCCGCGTTGCATGCTCCCAACTCCGAGCGTCCTCGTTGCGCGCTGCGACGCCCCTCCAATGCGAGCCGCTGAACTGCACGACTGTACGGTTCTAGGATTCGCCACGAAAACGAGAAAAACACGTCCGCCATTTTCATGCGAATTCCGCAGAGCCCCACGTAACCAGTTAACTATTGCGAGTTGCGTTGTGGCACGACACTATTCGTTGGTCTCACCACTTTGGTTGATCAATCACCTTCCGCCATTTGATGTGATTCACAGGTGCTGCGCCCAATGCTGCTGCAGTAGCGAGAGGAATTCGTCTGCGCGGCGGCGCAATTGCGCCATCCTTGGACCGGTTCAACTCACAGGGTTAGCGACAGTATTCTTAAGCATCTTTCGTCGGTGGGGGACGCGGGCTGCGCCTTGCGGGCATGCCCGGAGACTTCAGACCCTTGCTCGGCGGTTCAGAATGCCCAACACCTACCGAACGGCACGTGTCGAGCAAGGGGCCGTCACCTCATCTTCTTGGGCACGGGACGGCTGGATAGTTTTTCTGTTCGGCTTTGTTCACCACCCCGGCTCCGTACACTCATTTCCAGTTTGGCGCAGTGCGCGCACACCAGGGGGTCTTCAACGCCGGATGCAAAGATCACCGCGCAATGACACCGCTTGCAAGATTCCCGCTCGGCTGAACGATCGAACAGCACGTCTGGACTAGGACAGGGCAGCCCATGCGCATCCTCGCAATTTCGTTTCGCCCTCCGCTGGCATTCGGCCGCCTCGGCGGCGCGAGCCGCCCGATGGACAATTACGTTTGGCGGGACGACCCCACGACTCACGGAGCCGCCCGCACGATCATCGACCCCGCGCTAACCCTCGATGTCCTCACCGACGGCAGCATCTTTGCCTTCACCCCCGCGGTGCTCAGATTCCGGGACAACGGTCAACTGCGCCCCCACGCCCCCTTCTTCGAATTGTGGGCCACCGTCGAATACGGCGCCGACGACACCGGCGAGAAGCCAGGCACCAAGGCCGAGCTTGCACTGACCAGCGCGCGGCTGCAGGCAATGGGAGGCAAGCTCGCCAGCCTCGTCTACAGCGTCACCGTTGCCAATCGCAAAGCCGCCCGACGCACCGGTGACGACGCCAACGCGTACCTCGCCACCGCGCAGGTGCGCGGCGACGACTTCACGAAACGCCAACTCCTGGCCAGTACACCGACCCTGCCCGGCGGGACGCCGCTCGTCGACCCGGCCCATCCCATCCCCCTGGGATACTTCCAGGTGATCCGGCCCGTCCCTAGCCAAATGAATACAGTGGATCTCGATATCCTGAGGGTGAGGTTCACACCGGCGACCGGCGAGGTCTACGGCCCGCCCACAGCCGTGGTGGGCCTCGACAAGCTGACCGGCCGGTCGTATGAGATCGTGCGCCCCGCTAACCGGATCCTCAACCCCAACACCAGCTGGCCGGGTTATATCCTCGGCGACGCGGACCCGCAGCCAGCAGATACCTACGACGGCGCCAGCCAAGGGCAGAACCGTTCGTGGGGCGTCGTCGATGACACTTGCGACGGCATCATCACCGCCAACCTGGTGATCTCAGGACGCAACTTCTCGGCGATGTGCCGCGTGACTGTGGGAGCGCCCGATTACGCGCCGGATCGGCGCCCGTTCGCGTCCCTGGCCGATGACCTCGCCGATCGCGACCTTGAGCCTGCCGATGGACTACAGCTGCTCCAAGAGAACCCCACAACCCAGCACCGCTTCGCCGACCTGTTCGAAAGGGTCTGGGAAACTAGTAGTTTGACCAACCTCGACTCCATCAGGGCCGGCGCCCTGCGGCAAAATCTGAATTTCCCAGCCACCGAGATAGCGACCAAAGCCGGCCTTCCCCGGACCGACGAGTACAGCATGTTCCCCAGAGACGTGCCCTATGCGGATGCCAACATCCAAACCCTGATTCCAAGCGAACCACGACCCGGCGATGACCTCATATTCACCCGACTCATCGCCTTGGCCCACGAGTCGCTGGCCGATCAAGATGCGTTCATCGACTTTCTGCTGAGCCGGCCTGATCGGCTTCGGCTGATGTTGCGTCCCGCCTACGGCGCATTCCATCAACTCGCCGAATCAGTCGCCTCGGACGCCGATCCCGATCCAACCTTCCGTGATCCGCGTATCGACCGCGACCAGATGTACGACATGCGCATGCCGCCCTACATGCGCGACGAAACGGCCTCCCCACTAGCCCTGACCCGCCGCCAATACGTCGAATTGATGAGCTACATCCAAATCATCAGCGCGCAGCCGCCGGCGTCCACTGACGCGGTGACGGCCCTCGCGCAGGCGCAGCCATCGCCTGATGCCGTAGGCATACCCGCTATTTCGACGCCCTTGCGCCGACGGGTCAACCAACGACTACGGATGATCGGCGCACAACCGTGATCGGCGGGTGCGCGACATCCACGAACACACCCGGCACCCACAGCCGGCGCGGCCCGGTGCCCATCGAGCTGACTGTGCGCCACCGTGTCACCGCGCCGCAGCCGTGGTATCACCTCCTCGAAGGCCACCCCCGCCAGGTGTTCATCATCGACAACTCAGCGCTTTTCGCGGTTTCCGATGATTTCGCGGCCAGACTGGCCACCGGCGAAGCGTCCGCCGAAGCCGAACTGGCCGCCTACCGGCCCCACCGGCAGCCTCCGGCGGCGCTGGAGGACCTCCCGCCGGTGCGCGCCATTTCGCTCAACGTCGCCCAATCCTGCAATCTCGCCTGCTCCTACTGCTATGCCGACGAAGGACGCTTCGGTCAGGCGCCGCGGCGCATGTCGCCGCAGGTGGCCCGGCGCGCAGTCGATGACCTGATAGCCTCGGCGACTCCCGGTGATTCGGTCCTGGTCGGTTTCATCGGCGGGGAACCAATGCTGAACCGGCCCCTGGTGCACGACTGCGTCGACTACGCCACAGCTTGCGCCCACGCAGCCGGGGTCACCGTCGGGTTCTCCATCACCACCAACGCCACGCTGCTGCAACCCGGCGACCTCGACCTGTTGCGCGCCCACCCGTTCGCCGTGACAGTCAGTGTCGACGGCGGCCGCCAGACCCACGACCGGCATCGGCGCCGCCGCGACGGCTCAGGATCCTGGCACCAGGTCATCGCGGGGATCGGAGATCTGCTGAAACACCCTGGCGGCGCGAAGGTTTCGGCACGCGCAACCATCACACGCGACGACCTCGACGTCGCCGGGATCGTGGGCGACATCACCGCGGCGGGTTTCGCCGAGGCCGGAGTCAGCCCGGCCCGCACCGGACCGAATCCCGCCGTGTTGCTTGCCGGTTCGGACTGGCAGCGTTACCTCGAAGGGCTGATCGCGGCCGCCCGGGCAGAAATCTCGCGGCTGCGCGCCCACGGACCTTCGGGCGGTTGGCGATTCGGCAATCTCGGGCAGGCGATGGCCGAGATTCACCGCGGCACGTGCCGCCCGCTGCCGTGCGGCGCGGCCTATGGCTACGTCTCCGTGGACGTCGACGGCCGGTACGCGACGTGTCACCGCACTGTTGGGGACGCCCGGTTCGCCCTCGGCGAGCTGGGCGCGCTGTCCGGGGAGGCCCGCGCAACGTTCCTGCAGACCCGGCTCGTCGACACCCAGGAGCCGTGCCGGTCATGCTGGGCCCGCTACTTGTGTGGGGGCGGCTGTCACGCCGAGGTCACCGAAGCCGGGCGCGCCGGCTGCGACATGATCCGTGGCTGGCTGGACTTCTGCTTGGCCTACTACCCAGTCCTCAAGACCGAATTTCCCGCATTGTTCGCTCCAGAAAGGCTGGCCCAACAGTGAGCGATCACACGGCAACCGGGCCGGCACCGGTCAACAAGATCATCCCACAAAACCTCACCGCGAACGCGGCCTACAACGTTGTCGGCAACCCACCGTCCACGCGGCCGGAAAGTGGTGTGTCCAACTGCTTCCCCGGACTGGAATACGACCACCGCAACCTCGACAACCGCTTCTTCCCTGGACTTCACGTCACCTATGTCGAGCAAGGCCCGCAGCAGGGAATCAAAATCGTCGAGGTCGATCTGACCGACCCCGCGTTGCAGTCGCCGCCCGACAGATACCAGAGCACTGCCCGTGACCTGTCCACCGAACTGCGCGGCCTGCCTGATGGATTCACCACCGACACCAGCTGGTTCGTCGTCGCCGTCGAGCAAGACGGAAACCGTATCGTGCTCACCAACGATGCCGGCGCACCGCTGGGTGGGTCGACCGCGTGGCGCATCATCCGTGGCCTGCGCCCCGAGAAGGTGTCCTTGACCATCGCCAGCAGGCCGGCCGCTTCGTCACCAGCCGGCGCCGGCGCGTCTGAAACACCGCCTCGCCCACCGATCCGGCTCAACGGCTGGCGCCGCGACTACACCGACCCGACGACCGGGGTTATCGACGCGGCATACCAGCCCGGCGAACTCACCCAGAGCCTGTGCTCCCCGTGGATGCACGACTTCCGGGACTGCGCATGCAACTACTGGGCGTCCAACCATCCCGACATCGTGTTGCCCGCGATCCCAGCGGGTCAGGGCACCCAACCCAGCGGCCTGCCAACCGACCCGCAGCTGGACACCTCGATCGACTGGCTGCGCAACCCCGACTTCCCCGAACTGCATGCGCAGGCCCACCCCACTGAGCGGGCCAACCGCCCCGACGAAGTGTCCTACTACCAGATCAACCAACGCTGGCAGGACCTGGCGATCGTGCTGGAAGGCCGCGAGACCAACGAGCTGTACATCCCGCGCAGCGCGTTGCGCGACCAGGCGGCACCATTGAGCGATATCGATGAACTCGGGGCGCGGATCACCGAACTAGCGGGGCTTGAACACCTCGTCGCGCTGCTGTACCTGTACGCATACTTCAGCGTCATCGCACCCGATGAGGCTGCCACGGCCGGAGCGGGCCGCTGGCCGACGCTGGCCGAAGACGTCACGTTCACCCGCTCGATTTTGATGGAGGTCGCCATCGGGGAGATGCAGCACCTGCGGGCAGCCAACCAGCTGCTCTGGGCGCTGGCCGAACACACCGGACACCGCCCGCAGCCAGCTGTGGTTCCCCCCGCGAGCACGCTGCCCGGCGCCGAGGGCAAACCGCCCGTGCCGGCGGTCTTGGCCCCGCTGACCCTGGCCACCGTCCAGTTGTTCATCGACATCGAACGAGCCAGCGCGTTCATCGACGGTCAATACGCGCAGGTGGTCGCCACCCTCAAACAACCCGGATACCCCCCGCACCTGTTTCAGCTCGCCGCGACCATCGCCGATGAAGGTGAACAACATTTCCTACACTTCCGCGACATTCACCGCGTCCTCGCGCCCTACTCGACCGACCACCACCCGGTCTATCTGCGCAACGTTGAGCCCGGCGACCCGACCCGGCCCGACGTCGCCGCAGCACTCGACGTCTACGACGAGATCCTCGACAAGCTCATCACCGGCTATCAGCGCGAGGACATCGCCCATCAGAAGTCCCTAGCCGACGCGCGCACACTGATGTTCGGCCTGCGGGACAAGGCCGAAACCCTCGCAAAAGACGGGGTGGGGATCCCGTTCCTGCCGTTTCGGCGACGATCCTCCTAGCCGATGTTCGGCCAACCCGAGCCATGCGTGGTCATCGCCGGCGACGGCGTCGCCGCCAGCGCGCTGGCCTGCCTGCTGCGCGACAACGGGTTCGGGGTGATTCTTGCCACCCGACGCCCAAAGCCGATGCCCGGCAACGTGATCGAGGCCCTGCCGCAGGCGGCGGTGCAGCTGATCAACCAAATCGGACTGACGCGTGCCCTCGAGGAGTCCGCGCCGGCGACCGTCGACGGCTTCGACAACTTGCGCGCACCACACCGACTCACCGGAACATGGACACATGTCGACCGGATACGGCTAGCCGAACGCTGCTTCACCCAAGCGCGGCGCCGCGGTGCCACCGTGGTGCACCACGGCGCGACCGATCCGCCGCTCGACTGCGGTGACGGGGTGCGAATACAGCTCGGCCCCTACGACATACAGGCGTTCGCCGCGGTCGACGGCACCGGCCGGGCCGCCCGGTGGTCGCGCCCAGTCCAGCAGGCGGCGCCCGCCATGGCAACCTTGTACGCCGGATGCGGGAGCGGCACACCCCGCGCTGGCCGACTCACCGGCGACGGCGACCGATGGGCCTACCTGCTCGAACACCACAATGCCGCCACTCTCGGGGTGATAACCCCCCGTGGCGTCCCCAGTACACACAACCTCGATGATCTTGCCGCTGCGCTCAATTTCCACCGCCGGATCGACCCGTGTCCAGTGGCCCGCTGCGCCGCATCTATACAGTGGGCCACGAAGCCCGTGGGCCACCGACGACTCGCGATCGGCGACGCCGCGCTGGCGATGAGCCCTCTCGCCGGCCAGGGCGTGCGGTTCGCCCTATCGTCGGCTCTTGCCGCAGCCGCAGTGCTCCGCACCTGGGCCGACGGGCACAACGACATGGCGACCGATTACTACCGCTCGCTCATCGACGGCGCGCGCAACCGCCATCGCGCCAAAGTGCAACGGCTAGATCAAGACCCCATCTTGGCGCAGACCGCCGACATCACTCTGCCCGACGGTGACCCAGCTTTGGTCTTCACCCCGTCGGCGCTCACACGTGGGCAAAACCGCGGCGGCCGCATTGTGCCCGCCGAATGCTTTCAGCTAGCCGACGGCGGACTCGTGCGCACAGTCGCCGGCGTCGAACTCCAGTGGTTACGCGAAGCCACCGCAAAAAGAGCAACAGTCACAGAACTCAACGAGGCACTGACACGACGCGGCGTAGACAAGCATTCCGCGGCAGCAGTGATCGAATGGGCGTTCCGCCATGAGGTGCTCGCCATACCTGCTTCCTGAGAATCGACATGCCTGTTCTCGATTTCGAGTGGAAGGCCAATCAGGTTCCCGGCGACAACGGTGATCCGCTGCGCCACACGGGGCTTGCCGCTGCCGCCGAAGCGACGGTCACCGTCATATCCCAGATCTGGCCTAGAACGCGATGAAACTCGGTGAACGCGGCGGTCTTGTCTGGCTCAAAGATCAGCACCGAGCGCAGCGTGACGGCGTCGACAGCGTCATCGTCAATCCCGGTGAGTTACCTGGCCGGTGCCTGCACGAATCGGCAGGGGTCGAGCAATCCACGCTCATGTTGATCTGCGGTGGCTTCATCATCGGCACCTTCATCGTCGGCTCGCTGATGTGGTCGGTCATGATCAACCCATTCCGCCAGCTGGCCCAGCATGCCCGCGCCATCAACGCCCAGTCCAATCCCGAAGAGGTTCAGGTACGGCGCCGGAGCGCGAATACCAGCGATGAGCTGTTCCGCGGGGTAGGGGCGCCGCGTCAGCCGCACTGGAGTCCGTCGCGACTTCGCCGCCGTCGCCTCCACGAACTGCGCCCACCCGGAGATGCGACCAATCGTGAGAGGGCCGCGGGCCCGAAGCCGGCGCCGATGCGGATGAAACAATCGCGACGGTGATCCAGGCCGATGGCTCCGAGGAATGAGCGACGCCCGTGCCGGCTCGCGGCTCGCCCGGCTCGCGGTCGGGAAGTGCCGAATGGCTGCGTCGGCGGGTAATGAGTTCCGTCGGGTTGTGGGGTCGCAACATGTCGGTCATGGGTTTTCTTCCGTTTCGAGCATTGCGAGACATTGCAGGAGCACGTCGTGTGCGGCATCTAAGTACCGTTGCACGTCGGCGGGATCGGGTCGCGGCACGGAATCGGCTGTCTTGGAGATCAGCTCGTGCTCGGAGATCAGCTCGTGACGGTTGAACACGATGTCGGGATGCCATGCGCCGCGGTAGAACGATGCGGCTGACCCGCCGGCGTAGACGGCAACGTCGCCGGTGTCCTCGTCAGCGCCAACGACCGCATCGTCGGGGGTGAACTTGATGGTCATGTGGATTTCTCCTGGTGTGGTCGGGCGTCTGGTCGTATGGGTCGTCCAAAACGGTTTGTTGCCAATAAGGTTCGCCGTTGTTGGTGTCCACTTCGGCCCGATCATCGACCCGCGCGCTTACCCAGGCATCAGATGCGCTAGCTCCTGCGTTTCGTGATCGCTGAGAGCAATCCGCATCGCGCCGGCAGCTTCCGCGGAATGCGATGGCCTCGAGGCACCCGGGATCGCCACGACAGTGTTTCCGTAGTGGGTGATGAGCCACGCCAGCGCCACCTGGGCGACTGTCGCCGAATGCATAGAGGCGACGCGTCGCAGTCCGTCCATCAGCGGCGCCGCGCGCCGGATGTCGTCCGCAAAAAGCTTGCGCCGGCGTCGCGGCAGCTTGGCAACGAGTTCAGGATCGTCGTGGTACTTCGCCGTGAGGATTCCCCTCCGTAAGGGCGAGTAGGCGATCAAGGTGATTCCGAGCCGCCGCGCGGTGTCCAGGACGCCATTGGTTTCAACCTCTCGGTTCAACAGGTTGATCTGAACCTGATTGCTGGCCAACGCAATTCCGCGCTTGGATAGTTCGGTGTGGGCCTGCTCCAATTGTTGGGCCGAAAAGTTACTGACACCGACGGCATCGATCTTGTGCGCTTCTGCAAGCCGAGCCATCGCCCGCACCTGGGCTCTGAGCGATGAGAAACTCCCGTACGGCATGTGGATCTGGTGCAGGTTCACCGGGAATGGGTAGAGCGCGCTGAGCCTATCGTCGATGGTTCGCGTGATGCTCTTGGCGGTGCGTCCGAGCGGCAGCCATTTTGTGGCGACCGTGACGTCGCCGGGAGTGATCCCAGATGAGGCGAGGCCGAGGCTCAGGGCGCGCTCGGATCCGCCACGACCGTACGCCTCAGCGGTGTCGAACCACGTGATTCCGCCTTGAATGGCCGCCGTGACAATCGCGTCGACTGTTCGCTGCCCGATCGGGGGAGAAGGCTTCGCTGCAGCCTGCCCTGCGCCCGCAAAACCCATGCAGCCCAAGCCGATCGGGGAAATACGGATTCCGGTCTGGCCGAGCTCCCGAGCGGTCATGAGGCACACTACCTCCTAGCGCCGAGTAATTATTATTGCGGCCAAGTGGCTATCTTGCTGGGCTTTTGGATCGGGACCACGGCTCGGCCATGCCGACCACAATCTGCCGTGGCGGCTCGTATGCCTCCCTACCATGGGCAACCAGCATGTTGTCGAGCATCATGATGTCACCTTCTTGCCATGGTACGACCGTCTTCTCCGCCCCATAGGCACCACGAAGCTCGTCAAGGGCCGCAGGCTCGATATCCGCGCCGTCGCCGTAGTAGGTGTTGTTCGGCAAATTCTCTTGACCCATGGACAGCAGTGCCGCGGCGACCATCGGATCCAAGGTGGACACATTGAAAAACGTCAGATGGTTGAACCACGTCATCTCACGCGGTCTCCGGATGTGCGGCAGACACCGGTCGCTGCTGCCGAGTGGTGAGCTCCGGACCTGCCCCCCACGTCAATTCGATATCGTTTTCAGCGCAATAACTTTCGACAACAGCGCGCTCGCTCGTCTGAAACGCCTCCTGCCAGCTGAGGCCCATGCCGCTGCCGAAATGCCTGACGTAGAGATAACCGCGTTCCTCGAGTCGAGCCCGCAGCGCCGGGGAGATGCGCTGGTACACGTTGCGGCAGTCGGCTACCGGAGTACCGCCGCCGCTGGCGGGCGGTGTCAAGCAGTGGAAGAAAATGCGGAGCGGCCAGGTGACGTTGTAGGACTGCTCGTTGTGCAGAGGTATCGGGTGACGCGCGGGATGGTCGGTCGAGGTATAGACCTGGTCAGCCACCTCATGCCGTGGCGAGGAGCGTTCCACGTAGGCAAGGGGCTCGGCAGACACCGCCGCGATGAAGGTGCGGAAAGTCTCCACCGACCCGCGGGTGAACCCGCGGAACAGAATGCCACCGTGGCGAAGCAAGAGTTGGCGAATCGGGTGGCGGTGCGCGGTCGCCCACTCCACCGCATCGATCTTTTCTGTTGCGGGCTCGATCACTAAGGGGACGGCGGGCCCCGGAATCGGCCTCACCCCCAGAGACGTGAGAATGTCGGACTCCACGGCAGTCCTCCTCGTCGTGAACATCATGCTACGTAACCGCACCGAGCTGTGTGATCAGACTTAACCACTGCGTGCGACGCGGTAGCGTTACTACCACTCATTCATCATGACCGTTGCGAGGAGATCGCCATGCCATCGCGCGAGCTTCCGTTCCCCGTCTTCGACGTCGATAGCCACATGTACGAAACGCGCGAGGCGCTGACCAAGTTCTTGCCGGCCAAGCGCAAGGACGTGATCGACTACTGGCAGGTTCGCGGCCGCACCAAGATGGTGATCCGCGGCCAGGTGAGCAGATACATCCCCAACCCGACATTCGATGTGGTGGCCCGGCCCGGGGCGCAGGAGGAGTACTTCCGGCACGGCCGGGGCGACAAGAGCTACCGCGAGATGATGGGCGAGCCGATGGAGGCGATCCCTGCGTTCCGGGAGCCCGGGCCGCGGTTACAGGCCATGGACGAGCTCGGCATCGACTACGCGCTGATGCTGCCTACGCTGGCTAGTCTGCTCGAAGAGCGAATGAGCGACGACCCCGAGCTGACCCACGACGTCATGCACGCACTGAATCAATGGATGTACGAGACTTGGTCGTTCAATTACGAGGACCGCATCTTCGCCACACCGGTGATCACCCTGCCCATCGTCGAGCGGGCGCTGGAAGAACTCGAATGGTGTGTGGAGCGCGGTGCGCGCACGGTGATGGTGCGCCCGGGGCCGGTGCCCGGCTACCGTGGCCGCCGCTCTCCGGGCTTTGAGGAGTTCGATCCGTTCTGGCAGGCCTGCGTCAAAGCCGGGATCCCGTTGTCAATGCACGCGGGCGACAGCGGCTACGCCGATTTCATGAAAATTTGGGAGCCCGGCGACGAGTCGATGCCATTCGAAGCGACCGCGTTCAAGATGCTGGCGATGGCCCACCGGCCGATCGAAGACACGATGGGCGCGATGATTTGCCATGGGGCGCTGTCGCGCAATCCGGAGCTGCGGATCGTCTCGATCGAAAGCGGCTCGGATTGGATTCCGCATCTACTGAAGGGCCTCAGCGGCGTGTACAAGAGAATGCCGCAGGCATTCCAGGAGGATCCTATCGAGGCGTTCAGGCGCTGTGTCTACATCAGCCCTTTTTGGGAGGACGACTTCAATGACCTCGTCAAGCTGGTGGGCGCCGACCGGGTGGTGTTCGGGTCGGACTGGCCGCATCCGGAAGGACTCGCCGATCCATTGAGCGTCATGGACGATCTCACGGAGCTCGAGCAGGACGATGTCGCGAAGATCATGGGGGGCAACATGATGACGCTGATGAAGGTCTCCAAACCGATCAGCGCCTAGCCTTCACGGCAGCACTGTTGGTGGCAGCAAACAGCAGGTATCGTCCGGGCGATGGAGATCACCCTTTCCATCGGCGATCAGCAGACCGAAGCGTTGCGGCGGCAGGCAGCCGCTGAGGGCCGATCGATTGAGGCGGTCGCGTTGTCGGCCATCGACGACTACATCGCCCGGCAGGCGGAAGAGGCGAAGGCGGCCGCCCTGGAAGCGTTCATCGTCGGGTTGGGCAATCCCCGCTGACGGGGGACGTAGACGATGCTGGTCGGCCTGCTGCGACAGTACGCGCGGCCATACCGGCGGTCGATTGCAGGCGTCGTAATACTGCAGTTGCTGAGCGGCTTCGCCTGGCTGTACATGCCGACCGTCGATGCGGCGATCATCGACGACGGTGTGGTCAAGGGCGATACGTCGACGATCATCCGTCTCGGAACGGTCTTGCTCGCGGTCTGCGGCCTGGAGGTGCTGTGCGCCGCGGGCGCGGTGTATTTCGGGTCGCGCACGGGGATGGGTTTGGGGCGTGACCTGCGATCCGCGGTCTTTCATCATGTGACGGGCTTGTCGGCGCCAGATGTCGCGCGCTTCGGCACGTCATCGTTGCTGACCCGCACCACCAACGATGTCCAGCAAATCCAGCTGCTGGTGCAGATGACCTGCACGGTGCTGATCACCGCGCCGATCATCAGCATCGGCGGGATCGTCATGGCGGTGCATCTGGACGCGAGTTTGTCTTGGCTGCTGCTGGTCGCCGTTCCAGCGCTGGCGCTGGCCAACTACTGGATCGTGTCGCACCTGCTGCCCGTCTCTTACCGCATGCAGACGCTGATTGACGACATCAACCAGATTATGCGTCAACAACTTTCGGGTATCAGGGTGATCCGCGCGTTCACCCGGGAGTCGTTCGAGCGGCGGCGCTTCGCGCAGGCGAATCGAGCGCTGTCGGACACCGCACTCGAAGCCGGTCGTTGGCAAGCGTTATTGCTGCCGGCGAGCACTGTGGTCATCAACCTGTCCTGCGTGGCATTGATCTGGTTCGCCGGGCTGCGTCTTGATGCAGGTCGGATGCAGGTGGGCTCGCTGATCGCCTTCCTGTCCTACCTACTGCTGATCCTGAGCGGAGTACTGAGGGCGACGCTGATCTTGATGATGGTGCCGCGCGCTGCGGTGTGCGCCGACCGGATCGGGGACGTGCTGTCCGCCGACGCGGCGATCCGCAATCCGCAACACCCCGCAGGTTCACCGGTGGTTACCGGAGTGATCCGACTCCAGGATGTGACACTCCGGTATCCAGGTGCGGATCGGGCTGTTCTGCAGAGGATTTCGTTAACCGCTCGGCCCGGGACCACGACCGCGATCGTGGGGTCGACAGGGTCGGGAAAATCGACCTTGGTGTCGTTGATCTGCCGACTCTGCGAGGTCACCGACGGCGCGGTCACTGTGGACGGTGTCGACGTGCGCGACTTCGATCTCGATCAGCTGTGGTCGTCCGTCGGGTTGGTACCCCAACGTGGATATCTGTTCTCAGGCACCGTCGCCGAAAACCTGCGGTACGGAAGCGCTGACGCCACCGACGCCGAGATGTGGGAGGCTCTGCGGGTTGCGTCGGCCGACGGATTCGTCAGCGCGCATCCCGATGGGCTGGACATGCGGGTATCGCAGGGCGGTGTCAATTTTTCGGGTGGACAGCGCCAGCGCCTCGCGATCGCGCGGGCTGTGATCCGCCGTCCCAAGGTGTTTCTGCTCGACGATGCTTTCTCGGCGCTAGATGTGCACACCGAAGCGCGGGTACGGGCGGCATTGCGCGAGGTGTCCGCCGAATCCACGGTACTCATTGTCTCCCAACGCATTTCGACTACGGCCGAGGCCGACCAGGTGATCCTGATCGACGACGGAAGGGTCGTGGGATGCGGTACCCACGACTCGCTACTTGCCGACTGCCCGACCTACGCTGAGTTCGTCGACTCCCAGGCCGTGGCGGCGACGGGCAGCTAGCGATGACCCGTGCGTTGCAGCCCATGGCTCCCGGCGTGCAGGCCGATGCTGAGCGGTCCGAGGATTTTCGCGGGTCAGTCAGCCGGCTCGTCGAACGGCTCACCCCGCATCGGTGGCTGACCGCGGCGGTGATCGCCATCGGCGTCGCTGGGGTTGCGGTGGCCGTGGTCGGGCCGCGTGTTCTCGGGCATGCCACCGATCTGGTTTTCAACGGAGTGCTCGGTCGGCACCTGCCGGCGGGGATCACCAGGGATCAAGCGATCTCCGCGGCTCGCGCCCGCGGCGACAACACGTTCGCCGATCTGCTGTCCCACACGAGCGTCAGACCCGGCGTCGGAGTGGACTTCAGTGCGGTCGGTCGGACGCTGTTGCTCGCGCTGGGCGTCTATTTGGCGGGCGCACTGATGATCTGGGGACAAGCCAGGCTGCTGAACATTGCGGTGCAGCGCACGATGATGACCCTGCGCTCCGACGTCGAGGACAAGATGCATCGAATGTCCTTGTCGTACCTGGATTCGCGCCAGCGCGGCGACTTGCTCAGCAGGCTGACCAACGACATCGACAATGCTCAGACATCGTTATCGACGACGATCAGCCAGTTGCTCACCGCTGCGCTGACCGTGCTGGCGGTGCCGCTCATGATGCTGGTGATGTCGCCGCTGCTGACAGCAATCACATTGCTGATCGTGCCGACGTCGCTCGTGGTGACCAGGGTCATCGGTCGGCGCTCCCGCCGACTGTTCGCCACGCAGTGGACCGCTACCGGCCGGCTCACCGGCCACATAGAAGAGATGTATTCGGGCTTCGACGTCGTCAAAATCTTCGGGCAACGAGCGCGCGCTGAGGAACGAACGCGCGACATCAACGCCGACGTCTACCACGCGAGCTTCGGTGCCCAGTTGCTCTCCGGACTGGTGCCGCAGGCCACGATGTTCATTAGCAACCTGAGCTATGTCGCCGTTGCGGTCGTCGGCGCGCTTCAGGTGGCGACCGGTCAGATCACGTTGGGCAGCCTGCAGGCGTTCTTTCAGTACATCCGCCAGTTCAACCAGCCGCTCATCGAGCTCTCGGCGCTCTACAACGCGGTTCAGTCCGGGATAGCAAGCGCTGAAAGGGTTTTCGAATTCCTCGACGCTCCCGAGCAGACCCCCGATCCGCCGACCTTGCCGTCGGCGCCCATCAGCAGGTCCAGAAGCGGACGGGTCGAGTTCCGCCACGTCGACTTCAGCTACCGTCCGGGCCGTCCTGTGATGGAGGATTTGTCGCTGGTGGCCGAACCGGGCAGCACTGTGGCGATTGTGGGACCGACGGGCGCGGGCAAGACGACGCTGGTGAACCTGCTGATGCGGTTCTACGAGGTCGACTCTGGACACATTCTGGTCGACGGGGTCGACATCACGACGCTGAGCAGGCACGCGCTGCGATCACGGATCGGGATGGTGCTGCAGGACACGTGGTTATTCGGCGGGACGATCGCGGAGAACATTGCCTACGGTCGCGAGGGGGCTGGACGCGACGACATCGTGGCAGCCGCCAAGAGCGCTTACGTCGACCGGTTCGTGCAAACTCTTCCGGACGGCTACGACACCTGGGTCAGTGACGACGGCGGCAGCATCAGCGCCGGCGAGAGACAGCTGATCACCGTCGCGCGCGCATTTCTCGCCCGGCCGCAGATGCTGATCCTCGACGAGGCCACCAGCTCGGTGGACACCCGCACCGAGGTGTTGATCAAGCAGGCGATTCGCGAATTACGCCGCGATCGAACGAGTTTCATCATCGCGCATCGATTGTCTACAATCCGCGATGCCGACGTCATCGTGGTGATGGATGCTGGGCGCATCGTCGAGCACGGTAGCCACGCCGAACTGATGACCCAGCGCGGCGTCTACTACGCGATGACCCGGTCCGCCATCGCGCACGGACCGGATCAGGTGTCCCAGGAGTAGCGAGGCCGTTGGTGAACGAAGATCTCGTCGAAGAAAAGTAAGCCGTGGTACTCGAAGCCGGCTGTCGTCAGCAATTCGAATACTTCGGGGAATCGGGGGCTGTGCTCCACACTGATGACGTTGACCTGCACCGTCTCGAAGTCGATACCGCGGAGGACTTCAGGCTCAGCACCTTCGACATCGATGGACAGGTAATCGACGATCCTCACGTCGCACTCGTCGAGCACGGTGTCGATCCGGCGGCAGGGCACTGTCGTCAGAGCTTGGCGGAGTTTCATGGCCTTGCGTGCCCATTCCACCCGCTCGTGCTGGTCGATGTGATGGGGTATGCCGCTGAGCATGGCTCCTCCATGCGTCGAGTCGAGCAGCATTTGTAGCAGGGTGAGCGGCGGATGAGACGGTGCACTGGGGTCGCGCTCGCTTTCGGAGAGTGCCAGGAACGGAATCTCGCCGTCCCGGTCGTATGCGCACCCTGGGATCGAAAGGCACGATCGGTTGGCGCGTAGGGAGCCGAATACGGAGGGATTCGGTTCGAATGCAACACCTTCCCAGTGCAGGTGTTTCTCGAGGTACCAAGTGTTGCTGCCGGAAATGCCATCGAAGGCACCCACATCGACGAAGAATCCCGGCCCCCGATTGTGGAAGAACCATCGATTCAGGAACATGTCCTGGCCCATCTGGCTGCCGTATTCCTGCCGAAATCTGTTTCGCGAGAACACGTTTCGATAGATGTCTGACGCGGACAGTTCGGGATCGTGATTATGAAACAGGTAACCAACTGCTCCGCCGGTGGGGCCGGGAGTCGTCGTCTGTTCTAGGAGTTTTCTCAGCGAGTGGGTCTCTAGCAGGGAAACGATCCGGCGTAGCAATGGAAACCTCGCCAGGTGGACTATGGCGCGGTGGGCTGTCCGTTGGAAAAGCCACGGAGCTTTACTGGGGTAAGCCAACATTCGCACCTTGGCCTTGTTCGGTGGTCGTAAACAGTGGTACCGCTGCCATTGACCGATTTCGGGCCACGGGAGTGCTCACGGCGACACCTGCCCCGTGTCGAGCCAGTGCAGGGTGGCTTCATCCAGCTTCAGGGACAGCGCGTCGACATTCTGTTCGAACTTGTCCGACGTCGTACAGCCAACGACGGCAAAGGCATGCAGCGAGTGGCATAGCACGAAGGCCAGCGCGACCTGCGCGACGGTGACGTGATGCTTGAGGGCGAAAGTCTTCGCGCGCTGAAGCCTTTGGATATTCTCCTCGGTTCCGAAGTAGGTTGCGCACCAACGACTTATGCGGTTGCGACCAGGATTCTGCGGGTCGTAGTGCTCTGAGAAGAACCCGCGGCCAAGGCTGGAATAGGCGAACACCGACAGCGGATGGCTGCGATACCACTCCCGCGCCGGCCGCTGGCTGCCGCCGCTCACGGTGACGGCGCCGCGCCACGGGACCCGCGCCCAGTCGGCAAGGCTGAACTGAACGCTCGACGCGCTGAATGGTTTCACACCGGTGATGGCGGCACAGGCGTTGGCGCTCGCGACTCGCTCGTGCGACCAGTTCGAAACACCAATCGCGCGGATTTTGCCTTCGTCGATATGGCGGTTGAGTCGTTCCAGAAGGGGTTCGATCCGCACGCCGGGGGCGTCGTAGTGAAGCAGGTAGAGATCGATGTAGTCAGTGCCAATCGCCGCGAGCGACGCGTGGAGGTCGTGGGACACCTCAGACGCAGAAAGCCGAGGACGTCCCAAGCGGTTCGGATGACATCCCTTGGAGATGACCACGACGTCGTCACGATTCCGGCTGCCGCGAATCCAGGCCCCCAGCGTCCGTTCACTGTCACCGTAGATCCGCGCCGTATCGAATGCGTTGCAGCCCAATTCAAATGAACGATCCAAAAGCGAGAAGGCCTGTTGCTCACTGCCGCGTCGAGGCTGCCAAGGCAGGTGCCTTACCTGCAATCGATCAGTGCCGAAGACGATTCGGGACACGGGCTGGTCGATCCCGGTCACCGTCGCGCAGTCCATTCAGCTCACGCACTTTGAGTATTCACGCACGATGTACTGACAGGCCCGAACTGTGAGGGCCATCATCGTGAGCGTGGGATTCTGAAATCCGGGCGAGACAAAGCACGCGCCGTCGGTCACGAAAACGTTGTCCGCGTCCCAGCACTGACAGTACGAGTTCACTACGGAGTTGTCGGGGTTGTCGCCCATGCGCGCGCCGCCGGTCTCGTGAATGGCCCCGCCGGGCCACAACGCACCGTATCCCGTCACGACCCGCGATCGCAGCAGCCGAAACGCGATGCCACGGCTACTGCGGCTCGGGTCGAACCGCAGGCCGCCGGCGGCCGCAATTTCTGGAATTGTCCGCTTCATGTGGGCCACCATATTGACTTCGGCCTGAGAATGGCGGCAGTCGATTCTGGCCACGGGGATGCCCCACGCGTCCTTGACTTTGGGATCCAGCGACACGTGGTTCTGGTAGCGGGGCTGCATTTCACCGAAGGCGCCGATGCTCCACACTGGGCCGCCGCGGCCTATCGAGACCTGAATGCCGTAGCCACCGGGAAAGTTCGTCGACTCCTGCTCGCAGAAGCTCGGGATGTACAGACCCACAACGGCGAAGTCGAAGGCATCCTCGTTCGGTGAGGACTCCGCATGATCCGGGGATATCTCGCCAGTTTGCGCGTAGGCCACGTGGTCACACAGATAGCGACCCAGCTGGCCCCGCGATCCGCCGATGCCGGCGGGATGTTTCTCACATCGTGAGTTCAGCAGGATTCGGACGCTCTCGATCGCCGACGCGCAGAGCACGACGACCCGCCCCCGAACTACCCTGCGGTTTCTGGTGATTTGCTCGATGTATTCGACGCCGGTGGCGTTCCCCGACTGCGCATCGACCAGTAGCCGACTCGCGATGGCACCTGTCCGGATCTCAAGGAGACCGGTGGCCAGCGCGAGCCTGAGCGGAAGCGGCACCCGGTTGCTGTCGTACTTGACGTTTCTCGCGTAGGTAACCCGGACGTTCGGAAGTCGGTTCTCGACACTGGCCAAAAAGGTCTTTTCGATTGCCGTGGATTTCGCGGGTCCGATGAACCGTCCGTCCGGGCAGTTGGGAATGCCTGCGGGTTCACCGTGGACGCCGAGGGTCTGCTCGACGATGTCGTAATACGGCGCCAAGTCGTCGTACGACAACGGCCAATCGGCGCCGTCGCCGCGGACGCTGGCGGCTTTCAGCTCGTAATTCGACATGCGGGGGACATGTCTACTCCACGTGTGAAGGCGCCCGCCGAGTTGCCGGCCCCTGAACCAGAGGAACGGATTACCGCGCGCCGTGGTGTAGGGGTTGTCGCGGTCGTTGACGTAAAACTGCTTGGTGTAGTCGGCGAACGGCGAGCAACGGGCCTGAATGTGCTGTCCCTGAGCCGCCGCCTTGACGCGGCCCATCAATCCGTTGGCGCCCCGTCCGGCTTCTTCTGGAAAATCCTGCGCGACATCGAGGTTTCTGCCCGCTTCGAGCAAAGCGACCTTCAAGCCACCCTCGCTGAGCTCCTTGGCAGCCCACGAGCCACAGGCTCCGGAGCCGACGATGACGGCGTCGTACAGTGGTCCGCTGATGCTCATGCGCGCGTATCTCGTGGTGCACGGTCGGTTTTCATGCGGTTAGCCGACATGGTGCCGACGGGCTAGACGTTCGACAAGATCGGCGGTGGTGGTGACACTTTCGGCGGCCGGGGTCATCCGAGCGGCGGTCTCACGAGCCCGGGCTAGGTAACGCTCGTCGAGAACGAGGCGAAGGTCGGTTGCCAACGTCTCTCGGGTAGTAGCCGAAAAGCGCCGTGCAGTACCGACTTTCAGTCGTGTGACGGTGGCTGCCCAAAGCGCCTGATCGCCCGCCCACCACAGGATGAGACTGGGGACTCCGGCTCGCAGCGCAGCGGCCGTCGTGCCTGCGCCGCCGTGATGCACGACCGCGCGGCAACACGGAAAGATCGCCGCGTGGTTGACCGCTCCCACGACCTTGACGTGTTCGAATCCATCGGCTCGGCTGAAGTCACTCCAGCCGGCGCACACCAGCGCCCGCTCGTCCAACTGCGTACACGCCGCGCTGATCATGGCGAGCGTGTCGACCGGCGATTCGACCGGCATGCTGCCAAAGCCGAAGACAATCGGCGGTTTTCCCGCAGCGATCCAGGAGGTGGCCTCGTCATCGGCATCCGTGGCCAACTCGATCGTCAACGGACCGACGAACGGTCGCCGATCCTTCCATCGCGCCCACTCGGCTCCGAGCCCGGGAAAACAAACCTTGTCGTAGGCCTGGAGTTCCAGCGATCCGCGACCTGTGATCCGGCGCCGCGTCGGGCGGGTTGCCTTCGGTAGCCCGAGTTGCCGGCGCTGCGCGCCGTCGAGTTTCTTAGTCGCACGCCCAGCCAGCAGGGATTGGATCGTCATCACGAAGCGGGCCACCGGCGCGGGCAGGAACGGCAGCAGCTGGCCGTTGGGCCGCGCCGGCAGATAGTGCAGCGAGGCCAACGGAATGCCGTAGTACTCAGCGACATTGGCAGCCGCGTTCTCAAATACCCGGCCGGTGATCAGTAGGTCGGCCTGGTCGGCGAGCGAGGTCAGCGCCGTGCTGATCCCGGTCCAGCACTGGTTGCGGAATTCCTGCGATTCGCGCCATAACCGGATCGTGTTCTTGATCCGCCAGGGATGGCGGGATGAACGCGCCAAGCTGCGCCGCCCTTCCATCAGCCGGCGGGTATCCAGCCCGTAGCCGACTGCCGCAAGGCCGGCCGACTCGACGAAGCCAACCATGTTGGGTGGAACAGCCAGGCGCACTTCGTGTCCGCGGCTGAGCAGTTCACGGCCGACCGCGACGCACGGCTCGACATCGCCGCGACTTCCATCGCCTGCCAGTACGAATTTCATCATGGGCTTTCGCGGAGGAAGGCCCCCAGGCGGCGCGCTCCCTCTCTGATCTGGTCGATGGGTACGTGACTACACGACAGTCTCAGCTGATGGTCACCATCGTGGCCGGCGTAGAAGTCGCGCATCGGAGTCCACAGCACCCCGTGGCGGGCAGCGCAGTACTGGACAGCGGCGTGATCCAACTCCCGCCGGGTGTGCATCACCACGAAAAACCCACCGCTGGGCCGGTTCCAGCTGAGTCCCAGTACGGCGGCGTCGGGAAACTCGTCGTCCAAGGCGCTCAGGAGCGCGTCGCGCTTTGCGCGATAGGACTGTGCCAGGGTGCGCTCGCGTTGAACAAGGGCAGCCTGATCCGAGAGCACCAGGCCCGCGACCATGGCCTGGCTGAGTGCGGGGGTATTGACGGTGGTGGTGTTCTTCAGGATGGCCAGCCAGGCCGCCAGGGTGGAACCGTGCCACGGCTGGTCGGCAATCACATAGCCCACGCGTGCCGCGGGAAAGCACACCTTGGAAAAGGTGCCGACCTGGATCACCGCCTTATCTTCGTCCAGAGCTTTCAGGCTGGGCGGGACGTCGTGGTCGGTGAACCCATAGGTCGTGTCTTCGATCAACAGCACCTGCCGGTCCCGCGCGGCGCGCAGCAGGTCCAACCGGGACTGCTTAGGGATCACGGTGCCGGACGGGTTGGCGAAGTCCGGTGCGACATACAGGGCTCGCAGCGGTTCGCTCTGGGTCTCGGCCAGGGCGCACGCCATCTCGAGTCCTGCCGGGGTGACCCCGTCGGGACCTTCAAGAACGTCAATGGTGCGGGCTCCCAAAAAGGTTGCGGCACCCCGAATTCCGGCGAAGGCAGGAGTGACGATGCCCAGGGTTCCGCGGCGATGCAGGTCCAGCGCGCGAAGGACGAGAAGAAAGCCCTCCTGCGCGCCCACGGTGATGGTGATATCGGACTCGCCGACAGTCAGGGACCCGGTGGCCGAAAGCACCCGGGCGAGCTCGGTGTTGACGATCCCCTGGCTGGGGCCGTACTGGAGCAGGGCATCCCAGCCCGGGTTGCCGCCGTTGTGTCGACCGGCCGCCTCGTCGACAGCGGCGATCAGGCGCTCGCGGGTGATTCCGTCGAGCACCGGAGCTCCCGGGGCGAACGAAATGGCCTGCGGGTAGCGCGCCATCACCTCGTTGAGGAAGCCGAGCGCGCCGAAGACCGCGGCTTCGGTAGACATGTCGGTCAATGGCGCCTCGACAGGTTGCGGCGCACATCGGGGGCGTGCATGCGTTCGGCCTGGACGACGGCGAAGTCGGCCAGGTACCGCGCGAACTCGTCTTCGGGCTCTATGCCGTGAGAGAGCATCAACTTGTTGGGCGCCACCCCCGGTTTGGACAATGCTGCGGCCAGCGATTCCACGGTCTCATCCACATCGGCCGCGCTGATCACGGCGTCGACCAGCCCGACCTGCATCGCCTCGGCGCCGGTGAGGCGATGGCCCCGCAAGATCAGATCGCGGGCGAGGCGCGGACCGACCCGGCCGGGCAGTCGGAGGTTGGCCACGCCCGGAACGATGCCCTCGGCCGCAGCGGGCAGGCTCAGCCAGGCATCGTCGACGGCGATCACGTGATCGGCCACCAGGATGAGCTGCATGCCGCCGCCGATAGCGAAGGAGTCGATGACGCAGATCCATAGTGGCGCGATGTCGCGCCCCGTCACGGGGTCGTGGATTCCGCGGGCCAGCTTCGACAGGAGACCCGCCTCGCGGCCGATCAAAAAGTCGAGGTAGGAGATTTTGCCGGCGGCGAGATGCTGCAGATTGATGCCGGCGCAGAACACGCGCTTACCGGCATAGGACGCGTGTTCCATTGGCGCGCCACGGATCACCGCCACCAGGCCGGTCGGATCCGACGCTACGACATCGACGGCGACTTCTAGATCGTGCACCAGTTGGTCCGTCTCGGCGTTGAGCGTCATGGTGTTCGTCAGCGTGAGCTCGGCGTAGTTGGCCGTGCGTCGCAGCGTGACCGTCTCGAGGACGAGCTCACCGCGGGATTGGTACCGCTCGGCGAGCCCCGCGGATTCGGGCAGCGGTGTGCGCATGTCAGCGAGCGCGGGCACAGCGGTGGCCGGGTTGCGCAGCAGAGCTCGTAGGAATCGACCCTGGTCTCGCTCTAGCCTGAGCCGTTCGCTCGGGGCCAGCCGGTCATCGTGTCGACGCGTCGCCAGGTCCGGCAGCAGGTCGGGTAGCCGGTCACCGGCGGTGCGCACAAGGTCGCCGAGCCTGTGTCCGCCAGGGGAATCGGCCATCACTGCCCGGTACGTCTCCTCGATGTGCGTGTCGAACCAGGCCGCAGCCGCGCGAAGCTCTGCGTCAGTCGAAGGCCGGTCCCAAGGCCGGTTGCGGGCCGCGACGCGCGGCGCGGCGATGTTCATCTAATCGTCCCCGCGCCGCCGCAAGTAACGCTCACACGCTGCGAGGTGGGCTCCTAGCGCTTCGTCGTAGCTCGAGTGTGCGGCCTCGGCGATCAGTTGGCGAACGATGCGGAAGTTTCCCACCCGGCCTACCGCTGCCGCGAGTGTCGCCACCTCGGCGGCGGGATCATCGGTGACCACATCCACCAGACCACTGTCGTTCGCGGCGTCGGCGGGCACCGGTTGGCCCAGTACGGTCAGCCGGATGGTTCGAGTCGGCCCGATGAGGCGGACCAGGCGAAAGAGGGCGGTGCTCGGCCAGACCGCACCGTCGTTGTGCCAAATCACCTGCGACGCCGGTTCGGCGATGCGGAAATCACAGGCCAGCCCGACCTCGAGCGCGCTACCGGCTATCCGGCGCCCGAACACCGCCACCGTGGCCGCCGGTGAGCGCTCGATCAGGTGCAGCGCGCGTTCCCAGCCGTTGAGCTCGCTGATGTTGTTGTCGGGCGTCACGTGTGCCGAGTCGGCCTCGCGCAGGTCGATGACCGCCACGCCGTCGTGCTGAGATCGAATGAACTCGCTCAACGCCCCTGTACGACCGGCAACTTCACCCGCAGGCAGCGTGAAGTAGCTGATGAGCTCCCGGATCGGCTCGTTCATTGAGTCCTCTCACGCCCACTGAATGAGGGCCATCTCGATGGTCGAGCCCGGACCCATGGTGGTGATCACTCCGTATTCCCCTGGCTGGACCACGTTCTCCCGGTTCAGCCGCTCGAGGGTGAACAGGAACGACCCACTCGAGAGATTGCCGTAATCGCGCAGCACGCTCAGCGCGTGGCGGACGTCGCCCCGGCTCAGGCCAAGGTTGACGCGCAGCGCATCCAGGACCTTCTTGCCCCCGGAATGCACCACCCAGTGCGCGATGTTGGTGATGTCGAGCCCGGTACCCGACAGCAGTTGATCGAGTGCGGTCTCGGCATTGGCACCGATGATGTACGGGATCTGTGGGTCGAGATAGAAACTGAACCGGTCCTGGTCGTCGTCCCAGTCGTAGCGCATCGCCTCTAGCGACTCGAGGACGATGTGGCTACTTGTCCTGAGCACCAACGGGTGTGGGGATTCAGCCAGATGGGGATCGGTGCTTACTGCCAGCGCAGCGGCACCATCCCCGAACAACGAGTTCACCACGGCGGTACGCATGGTGCCGTCGAAAACATAAGCCGCCGAGCAGGTTTCGACGCAGATCAATAGGGCGAGTTTGCCGGGGTGGGTCTCGGCCCACGTCGTCGCGGTCGTCAATCCGTTGAGTCCGCCGTTGCAGCCCATGCCGACCACGTCTAGCCGCGCGCAGTCAGAACGCATATCGCGGTGTCTCATCAGCCGCGCCGACATCCCGGGAGTCAAGTAGCCGGTGGTGGTTACGCAGCACAGGTAATCGACGTCGGCAGGGGTGCGGCCGATGTTCGCAAGACACTTGTCCATCGCTTCGGCGGCCATCTTGATGCCCCACTCGCGGTGTTTGTCCAGCAGCTGACCCTGGCTTTCCCGCGCGGGCCGGTCGTCGGCGTCGCGCGGAGGCAGGACCAGGTGCCGGGAATCGATCGAGCTGTTCTTGAACAGCGAGCGGATTTTCTCGTCCTCGATACCGAAATGGTCGATCAGCTCTTCTTGGGTGTAACGAAACGGCGGGACGCTGGTGCCGACTGCGCAGAGCCGCGCCTGCATCATGCCTGTATGCCCGGGGGCGAGACCAGTCGGGCCGTGGCCGCCCGGCCTAATCTGTCGACATGGCTGCTGGCTGGGATGAGTTCGAGTTTGTCAAGTATGAAAAGCGTGACCGGGTTGCGACGATCACCATGCGGCGCCCTGAGGTCCTCAACGCCATGAACGTGCGCATGCACGAGGAACTCAGCCGAATTTGGCAGGATTTCGAGGCCGACCCGCAGGTGTGGGTCGGTGTGCTGACCGGCTCGGGTAGTCGCGCCTTCAGCGTCGGACAGGATCTCAAAGAACTCGCCGATCGTGACGCGCGTGGAACCGCGGAGCCGTCGTCGTTCGGCAGCAGGGGCAAGCCGGGCGCGCCGCGGCTGACCGACCGCTTCGATATCACCAAACCCCTGATCGCCAAGGTGCGCGGATACGCGCTGGGTGGAGGTTTCGAACTCGCGCTCGCCTGCGATCTGATCGTCGCCTCCAGCGACGCGCAGTTCGGACTGCCCGAGGTGCGCCTCGGGCTGATAGCCGGTGCCGGAGGCGTGTTTCGGTTGGGCCGTCAACTGCCACCGCGGGTGGCGACCGGCTACTTGCTCACCGGTCGGCGGATGAGCGCCCACGACGCCCTGCGCTACGGCTTGGTCAACGAGGTGGTCGCGCCGGAGGATCTCGATGTGGCGACGCAGGCCTGGATCGATGACCTGCTGCGGGGCGCACCGCTGTCGGTGCGCGCAACCAAGCAGGCCATGTGGCGCTCGCTGGACCTGCCGTTGCCCGAGGCCTTCGACGAGGTGTACCCGTGTGAGGAAGCGCGCATGCGCAGCAGCGACGCCCACGAAGGCCCGCGGGCTTTCAGCGAGGGCCGACCGCCGTCGTGGACTGGGACGTGAACGTGGAAGCAGAACAATGCCGGGGCGTTGGACGCTGGACCCGGCGCGCTTCTCGTACCGCCAACCGGTCCAAGCCGGGTGCCCGTCCCCGTCGTCGATGCCGGTCACGTGATCTCCAGTCAGGCCAGGATTGAGGCACTACAAGGTTAGCTGGCCCGCGCCTGAATGGCGCGCTGTTGGAACCCGATTTGGCGAATGTCGGGTCAGGCAAAGCGAAACGTTGTGCCGGTGGCAGACACCGGCGAGCGGCGGTAGAGCGCCTCCGAGCGCAGCAGGCCGCACCTGCGAACCCGCCGCTTCGGCAACGGCACACGGCGCGTCGAGGATCTTTGCCGAATTACCGGATCGGCCCGACGGGGCTTCAGTAACGTTTGGATCCTCTAACCAGGTCGACGAGATGGGCTAGCGAGGCAGTGAGCGTCAATCCTTTCGACGACGGCGATGGCAGCTTTTACGTCTTGATCAACGACGAGGAGCAACACAGCCTGTGGCCGACCTTCGCCGACGTTCCGGCCGGATGGCGGGTGGTGTACGGCGAAGCTGATCGCGCTGCGTGTCTGGACTACATCGAACAGAATTGGAACGACATACGGCCAAAGAGCCTGCGCGACAGGCTGGCAGAGGACGCGCATTCCGATCAGTGAACCCGAAAGGGGAGCCCCATCGAGAGTGACGACCGGGCACTTCCGCTGACGCGGGGACAGCTGGATATATGGCTTGCGGAGCAAACGGGTCGCTTCGGCGCGCAGTGGCAGCTGGGATTACTGCTGCGGATCGCGGGCCCGATCGAACCAGCCTTGCTGGAGTCGGCGATCCGGCACGTCATTCGCGAAGCCGAACCTCTGCGAGCCGTGTTTTTCCAGGTAGACGGCCAAGTCTTCCAGAAGCCGGTTGATTGCCCCGACGTTAATCTAGCTCGCTACGACCTGACGGCCTCGCAAGATCAGGTCAGAGATGCGTACCGGCTAGCCTCGTCGATTCAACGCACGGCGCTGCCGTTGAATGGCCCGCTGTTCAGATTCGCGTTGTTGCAGATGCGGGACGACGAATGGTATTGGTTCGTCTGCTGCCATCACATCGTGGTGGACGGAATCGGCCTCGCCTTCGTTTGCCACCGGATTGCAAGCGTCTACTCCGCAATGGCCTCCGATGCGCCGATCTCGCCCGCTGACTTCGGGTCGCTGAGTGATCTTGTCGATAGCGAGTCAGAGTACGAAGCCTCTACCGACTACCTTGTTGATCAGGCATATTGGGCCGCTAACCTCCCACCGGAGGGCGGGTCGAGTCATCGGTTGGTGGACGTCGGCGGCAGGCGCGAGCCGGATCAGTCTTCGGCAGCGGTTCAACTGGACCCGTCCGCCGTGGCCGGGATCTCTGAGTTATCTCGGTCGTTGGGAGTTCGTCGCTCGTCGGTGATTACTGCTGCCTGCGTGCTTTTGCTGCTCGGGTGGGGCGCCGAGGGGCCCGAAGTGGCCCTCGATTTCCCGGTCAGCCGGCGGGTAAGTCCGCAGGCGCAGACGGTGCCCGGCATGGTTTCCGGGGTCATACCCGTGGTGTTTCGAGCTTCGCCGGAGTCTGTGGTCGCCGACTTTTGCGAGCACGTCGACGTCCGGATGCGAGAAGCGCTGCAGCATCAGCGGTTTCCGGTGCAAGCCCTGGAAACCAAGGCGCGTTTCGGCGACTCTGGGCACGCGCCGAATCGGGTAGTCGTCAATCTGATTCCAACCACACTCATGGGGGATTTCGCTGGCGCAGCGGCATCGGGGATCCTGACCCATTCAGGTCTTGTGGACCAATTCGGGCTGGTCTTTTTCAAGGACGGTGACCAGCTTTTCCTCAGCACTCAGGGTGCGGGGCAACCCTGTGCCGATCGTGATGCCGTTGATACAGCGCAGCAACTGGAGCGGGTGGTCGCGGCAATGGCCGCCGATCCGATGCAGCGGCTCCGTTCGGTCGATGTGCTCGATGACATTGAGCACGATCGGTTGAATAGGTGGGGAAATCGAGCGGTGCTGACGCAGCGTCCAAGCGCCGCGGTGTCGGTTCCGGTGTTGTTCGCCGCGCAGGTGGCGCGCACTCCGGAGGCGACGGCGATCTCTGATCAGGGTCGGCCGTGGTCGTATCGGGAGTTGGACGAGGCCGCTGATCGCTTGGCGTACAAGCTATCTGGATTCGGTGCGCGCCCTGGTGGGTGTGTGGCCTTGGTTCTGGAGCGCTCGGCTCGAGCCGTTGTGGCCATGCTGGCGGTGCTGAAGACCGGGGCGGCTTGCCTGGCGATCGACCCGGTGCTTCCCGATGAGCGGATTCGGTTCATGCTTGATGACGCCGCGCCGGTGGCGGCGATCACCAGCGCCGAGTTGCGTAGGCGGCTGGGTGGGCGCGCTCTGCGGGTGGTCGATGTCGATGATCCGCTGGTCGACACCCAGGCCACCACCGCGTTGCCGGCGCCGCATCCGGATGACATTGCGTACCTGATTTACACCTCGGGGACCACCGGTGCGCCAAAGGGGGTGGCCGTCACCCACCAGAACGTGACCCATTTGGCGGCGTCAACGCCGACGTATCTGCCGGCGACGCAGGTGTGGACGCATTGCCACTCCTACGCGTTCGACTTCTCGGTGTGGGAGATCTGGGGGGCGTTGTTGCATGGTGGCCGGCTGGTGGTGATCCCCGATGCAGTGGTCCGGTCGCCAGATGATTTCCACGCGTTGCTAGTCCGCGAACAGGTCAGCGTGCTCACGCAAACCCCGTCTGCGGTGGCCGCTTTGCGTCCGCAGGGGTTGGAGTCGGTGGCATTGCTGCTTGGCGGTGAGGTCTGCCCAGGTGAGGTGGTGGATCGGTGGGCGCCGGGGCGGGTGGTGATCAACGCCTACGGACCCACCGAGACAACCGTGTATGCGTCGCTCAGTGCGCCGCTGCAAGTCGGGGCCGACGTCGTCCCAATCGGTGCGCCGGTATCGACGTCGGCGTTGTTTGTGCTGGATCAATGGTTGCGGCCGGTGCCGGTTGGGGCGGTGGGGGAGTTGTATATCGCTGGTCGTGGTGTGGCGGTGGGGTATGTGGGGCGGGCGGGGTTGACCGGGTCGCGGTTTGTGGCGTGTCCGTTTGGTGGTGTGGGGACCCGGATGTATCGCAGTGGGGATTTGGTGCGCTGGCGTGCCGATGGGCAGTTGCAGTATGTGGGGCGCGCCGATGAGCAGGTCAAGATCCGCGGGTATCGCATCGAATTGGGTGAGGTTCAGGCGGTACTGAGTGATGTGGCCGGGGTCGAGCAGGCGGTGGTGATCGCGCGCGCGGATGGTTCTGGTGATCGGCGTCTGATCGGCTACATCACCGGGACCGCGGACCCGGTCGCGGTTCGTGCGGTGTTGGCTCAGCGGTTGCCGTCCTACATGATCCCGGCGGCGGTGGTGGTGATCGACGCACTGCCGCTGACGGTCAACGGCAAACTCGACACCCGCGCCCTGCCGGCTCCTGAGTTTCAGGACACCGATCGCTATCGCGCCCCCACGACTCCCACCGAGGAAATTCTGGCCGGCATCTACGCCCACATCCTCGACCTTGACCGCGTCAGCATCGACGACTCCTTCTTCGACCTCGGCGGGGACAGCATCTTGGCGATGCGCTTGGTGGCCGCGGTCAACACTGGCCTCGACGGTGGACTCACCGTGCGCACCGTGTTCGAGGCGCCCACGATCGCCAGATTGGCCTCTCACATCGCTGCCGAGCGAGATCTGCTCGAGCCGCTGTCGACCATCCAGCGGCCGGCGATGGTTCCGTTGTCGTTCGCCCAGACCCGGTTGTGGTTTATCGACCAATTGCAGGGCCCGTCACCGATCTACAACTTAGCTGTGGCCGTGCAATTGCACGGGCTCCTTAATCCTGACGCGTTGGGTGCGGCGCTGTCTGATGTGGTGGGCCGCCATGAGAGTCTGCGCACGCTCTTCCCGGCGGTCGAGGGGATTCCGCGTCAGGTCGTGGTGCCTGCCGCAAAGGCCGACGTGGGTTGGCAGATTATCGATGCCACCGGCTGGCCGCGGGACCGGTTGGAGGAGACCACTGGGCAGGCGGCGCGGTACACCTTCGACCTGGCGTCCGAGATTCCCATGCGGGCGACACTTTTCCGTCTAGCCGACGATGATCATGTATTGGTAAGTGTGATACACCATATCGCCGCCGATGGCTGGTCGGTCGCCCCGCTGATGGGTGATCTGCGGGCCGCGTATGCCTGCCGGTGCGCGGGCCGAGCGCCGGGTTGGGCCGAATTGCCAGTGCAGTACGTCGATTACACGCTGTGGCAGCGCGCGCAGCTGGGGGATGTCCGCGACGGCGATAGCCGCATCGCCGCGCAGCTGGCCTACTGGGAGCAGGCGCTGGCCGGAATGCCCGAACATCTGGCGCTTCCCACTGATCGGCCCTACCCGTTGGTGGCCGATCACCGCGGCGCCCAGGTGTCCGTGGACTGGTCCGCCGCGTTGCATCAGCAGGTCGCCCGGGTGGCACGCGAGCACAACGCGACCAGTTTCATGGTGGTCCAGGCCGCTCTGGCGGTGCTGTTGGCCAAGCTGGGCGCCAATTCCGATGTGGCGCTGGGGTTCTCGATCGCCGGACGCCGCGACCCCGGCCTCGACGAGCTGGTTGGCTGTTTTGCCAATTACTTGGTGTTGCGGGTGCAGATCGCCGGTGATCCCACTGTCGCAGGGTTGCTGGCCCAGGTGCGCCGGCGCAGCCTCGACGCCTACGAACACCAGGACGTGCCCTTCGAGGTGCTCGTCGAGCGGCTCAACCCCACCCGATCACTGACTCATCACCCGCTGATCCAGCTGGTGCTGGCCTGGCAGAACTTCCCTGGAGACACCAGCGATCTCGCCGCCGCGATGGCCCTCGGGGATCTACAGGTCACCCGGCTGCCAGCGCGCACCGACACCGCCCGCATGGACTTGACGTTTTCGCTTGCCGAGCGGTGGAATGCCGCCGGGCAGCCCGCCGGTATCAGCGGTGCAGTGGAGTATCGCACCGATGTGTTTGATGCCGGAACCGTTCGGGTGCTGGTGGGGAGGTTGGAGCGGGTATTGGAAGCGATGACAGCCGACCCGATGCGGAGGTTGTCCTCGGTCGATTTTCTCGATGAGCCCGAGCGTATTCGGTTGGACAAGATCGGTAATCGGGCGGTGCTGGCCCAGGCCTCGCGGGACGTGGTGTCGATTCCGGTGTTGTTCGCCGCGCAGGTGGCGCGGACTCCGGGAGCGGTGGCGATCAGCTGCGGTGACACGTCGGTGACATACCGGGAATTGGATGCGTCCGCGGATCGGTTGGCGCGCGTGCTGGTTGGTCAGGGTGCGGGGCCGGGCCGGTGTGTGGCGTTGTTGTTGTCGCGGTCGGTTGAGGCGATTGTGGCGATCGTGGCTGTGCTCAAGACCGGGGCGGCATATGTGCCGATCGATCCGGCGGTGCCTGATGCGCGCATCGGGTTCATCCTCGATGATGCCGCGCCGGTCGCGGCGATCACCACTGCCGGGCTGCGGGGGCGGCTAAGCGAGCGTGACCTGCGAGTGATCGACATGCACGATCCTGTCGTCGACGCCCAGCCCAGTTCGGCATTGTCGGCGCCGCACCCTGATGACGTCGCGTACCTGATCTACACATCGGGCACCACCGGCGTTCCCAAAGGAGTCGCAGTCACCCAACGCAACGTGACCCAGTTGCTCGAATCTTTGGACGCGGGCCTGGTAACGCCAGGTCCCGCAAAGGTCTCGACCCAATGGCATTCGCTGGCCTTCGACGCCTCCGTTCGGGAGATCTGGGGTGCGCTCCTACATGGTGGGCGGCTGGTGGTGGTACCGGAGTCGGTGGCGGGCTCCCCTGACGACTTCCATGCGCTGCTGGTCGCCGAACAGGTCAATGTGCTCACGCAAACGCCTTCTGCTGTCGGGGTTTTGTCGCCGCAGGGTTTGGGGTCGGTGGCGTTGGTGTTGGGTGCTGAGGTGTGTCCGGGTGAGGTGGTGGATCGGTGGGCGCCGGGGCGGGTGGTGATCAATGCGTACGGGCCCACCGAGACCACAGTGGATGCAGCAATCAGCGCGCCGTTGAGGGCAGGCTCGGGGGCGCCGCCGATCGGGTTCCCGGTGGCCGGGGCGGCGTTGTTTGTGCTGGATCAGTGGTTGCAGCCGGTGCCGGTGGGTGCCGTCGGGGAGTTGTATATCGCGGGTCGTGGTGTGGCGGTGGGCTATGTGGGTCGGGCGGGATTGACCGGTTCGCGGTTTGTGGCGTGCCCGTTCGGCGGTGCCGGGGTGCGGATGTATCGCAGTGGGGATCTGGTGCGCTGGCGTGCCGATGGGCAGCTGGAATATGTGGGGCGCGCCGATGAGCAGGTCAAGATCCGCGGGTACCGCATCGAGTTGGGCGAGATCCAGTCTGTGTTAAGCGGTTTGGCCGGTGTTGAGCAGGCGGTGGTGATCGCCCGTGAGGACCGCGCCGGCGACAAGCGTCTGATCGGCTACATCACTGGCACCGCCGACCCCGCCCAGCTGCGTGGCGCACTGGCGGAGCGGTTGCCGTCCTACATGATCCCGGCGGTGGTGGTCGCGATCGAGGCGCTGCCGTTGACGGTCAACGGCAAACTCGACACCCGCGCCCTACCGGCACCGGAATACCAGGACACCGAGCGCTACCGCGCCCCGGTCACACCCACCGAAGAAATCCTGGCCGGCATCTACGCCCAAGTCCTCGGCCTCGATCGCGTCGGCGTCAATGAGTCATTTTTCGCGTTGGGCGGCGACAGCATCTTGGCGATGCAGGTAGTGGCGCGGGCACGGGCCACCGGACTGCTGTGTCGCCCGCAGGACATTTTCGTCGAGCAGACCGTGGCCAGGCTGGCTCACGTGGCCGGGGTGGCCGGCGATGACGACGGTCCAGTCGATGACGGCACCGGCGCGCTGGTCGTGACCCCGATCATGCATTGGCTGCGCAACATGGCCGGTCCGGTCGAGCTGTTCAACCAGACGATGGTGGCGCAGGCTCCCGCGGGTGCAACCGAGGCTGACGTGGTTGCAATGCTGCAAGCTCTGCTGGACAGGCATGCCATGCTGCGGTTGCGCGTCGACGTCGACGGCGCGGGGGGGTGGTCGCTTCAGGTGCCCGAGGCCGGCTCGGTGGATGCCCACCGGTTCATGCACATCGTGACTCGGTTGTCCGATGAGGCAGTTCTGGAGGCTCGATCGCGGTTGGATCCAGCGGCCGGGGTCATGCTGAGCGCCTTATGGGTTGCTCCGAAAAGGCAACTGGTAATGATCATTCACCATCTGGCGGTCGACGGAGTTTCGTGGCGAATTCTGCTGGAGGATCTCAACAGCGTCTGGGCTCAGCCTCGCGGCCAGCGGCCCACGGTGTTGCCGGCGCGTGGCACTTCGTTCGCCCGGTGGTCGGCGCTGCTGGCTAAGCACGCCCGCGCCCCGGAAGTCGTGGAGCAAGCCACCGCGTGGCGAAAAGTGACGGCGCTCCCCGCCGCGCTGCCGGCGGTGCGACCCGAGGTGGATACCTATGCCACGGCCGGGCGCCTCTCAGAGTCACTGGACGTGGAGACCACCCGGATGCTGCTGGGTGCGGTGCCGACTGCATTTCACACGGGAGTGCACGAGATCTTGTTGATCGGCTTCGGATTGGCGTGGGCCAAGTTTCTGGGCAATCCAGGAGCGCCGATCGTCGTCGAGGTCGAGGGCCACGGGCGGCAGGAAGCATTGGCCGCCGATATCGACCTCTCCCACACCGTGGGGTGGTTCACCATCAAGTACCCGGTGTCGTTGGCGTTGGGTGGGCTGCCGTGGACGAAGGTGCTGACCGGTGAGCCGGCGCTGGGGGCCCTGGTCAAGGACGCCAAAGAGCAGTTGCACGCCCATCCGAATCCGTTGTCGTACGGGTTGCTTCGTTATCTGAACAGCGATGTCGACCTGGGTAAGGCCGTAACGCAGGTCGGGTTCAACTATGTGGGTCGACTCGGCACGTCGGCGGCCGCGTTGTCCGGCGATCGGTGGCGGCTCAGCCCGGAGAGCTGGTCGGTCACCGCTACCGCTGCGACGTTGCCGATCCCGCTGGGGCATGCCGTGGATCTGAATGCCGACGCCGTCGACACCGACCACGGCCCGCAACTGCGGGCTAACTGGATGTGGGCACCCTCGGTACTTGAACGCACGCAAGTCGCTCGGCTGAGCCGACTGTGGTTTGACGCCCTGTCGGGCATACTCGGCGATCAGGAGGGTGACGATCAGCGCCAGCCCGCCGATCAGCGGCACAAACGTGATGGCATCCAAAAACGCGTGCGTGAGCAGCTCCGAGCCGCCGCAGAAGGCGGCCGCGCAGCCGGTGGCAGCCAGCCCGAGAGCCAGCGGATCCCACCGGCGGCGCGGATCGACTGGCGGTGCGTCCTGGAAGGTCGAGGACCGAGAGCGCCAGCGCGGCCAGCGCGATTCCGGCGATGATCCAGAACAGCGGCCGCCAGGCGTGAGCGGAGGCCTGGATGCCGCCGATCGCTGGGCCCAGCGCCACCGCGCCAAACACGCAAAAGTTGACGACCATCGCCGTCCAGCGCAGCTTCGCCGGCGGATAGCCGACGATCAGCGGCGGGAAAGCCGCGATCAGCAACAGGCTCGTGCAAAGACCCTGCAGAACGTGGCCGACGATGAACACACCTGACGCGGTGGCCGATGCGGCGAGCACCGAGCCCACCACTAGCAACACGCCGTAGACGAGCAACATCCGCCGCTGCGGCAAGCGCAGCGCGAACTGCACGGCGAACACCGTGCCCATCGCATAGCCAGCGTTCGCCAGACCATTAGTTAGTCAGGTTCACCGCCTGCAGGCTCATGTGCAGGTCCCTGGCGATGATCGGCGCCAGTGGCTGTAGCGCGGCCGACAGGATCAGGTACGGCACCAGGGCAAAGATGACCATCGCGGCCACGGCGGGGTAGCGGCCGGCGAGCGGACCCTGTCGCGTCAGCAGCGACCCGGCTTGCCGGCCCGGGAAGAGGGCGGCCCTCGTCGGTGCCCGGACGGTCATGTGTTCGCCTCCATTTCCAGCTCGATCTGGGCCAGGTCGCCGTCCGTCAGCCCCGCGCCGGTCCATATGCCAGCGTTACCGACCTTCTCGTTGCCGTACGGGTCGATGTCGGTGCGGTTGACCTCAGCGGTGAGGACGATCTCGTTCGTCACGCCGTGGAGGGTGAGATTGGCGCTGATCCGCAACGTCTTTTCGTCGATGATCTCGATTGCTGTGGACTCGAATGCCAGCTCGGGGTAGGTCTCAGTGTCGAAGAAGTCGGGCGAGCGCAGGTGCGCGTCGCGCTGGGGCTCGTTGGTGTCGACCGAGCCGGGCTTGACCGTGCCGTAGGCCTTGGCGGAGGACAGTTCGCCGGCGATCCGCAGCGTGCCCTGAAACTCCGTGAACTCGCCGCGCACTGTGACAATGCCCATGTGGTTGACGGCAAACCCGGCCCTGGAGTGGGCCCGGTCAACGACCCAGATGCCGGTGGGGACGATGGTGCGGGTGGTGAGGGTGCTCATCGCGTACAGCGATTCCTTTGCTTCAGCGGGCGGCGCTGACGGCGGCCCGCTCACTGCGTTCCTCTTCGGACTTGCTCGGGCTTCCTAGAGGATTAGTGGAGATCCCGCTCCGGCTCTTACTGGTGCCCACCAAGAAATTTGCGCGGCGGCTCCGGAGCCTTCTATCGCTTTACCGAGGGCACTCGGTGACGCCGAGACCAGCGGCAGCGGTAAGAACCGGCAACGTCGCCACTCTCATGTAGCCGGAGGGTCAATCACCCCAAAACAGCTAGATCGGATCGGTACAGGTGAGTGGAAATGAGCACTAACGCAACAGTGGCACCCCGCCCCGAGCAGTGGCCAGTGGCCGCCGACCCTGTGATCGCCTACGCGGAGTGGCGCATGTCGTGCGCGTCGGTCCGAGCGTCGTATGGGCAATGGTCGAACGCAGCCAGGACAGACGCACACCTCGCTTACGCCGCCTACACGGCTGCGCTTGATCGCGAAGACGCGGCTGCGCGCGTGTATTCGCGCCTGAGTAAGTGAGCAACGGGGATAGCCCCAGCGGCGTGGTGGTGGTTGGGACGCCAGCTGTCCGACAGCGTATGAGCCGTTGATCTCGAAGGCGCCGACCCACATCGGAACCGCCACCCCCTGAAGGACGAACGACCGTGTCGTCAATCTCACGAGGCCCCGAGGTCCCCGCCCGCTTCGATCCACGATGAGACTGAAGCTGATTAGGCGTTCTGCGCCGCGGCGCGCGCTGGTGGACGCAGCCGTGACTGCTTACGCCCAATCGCGAAGTGAGTGCGCTGCGGTACGGGATGCCTATCACCGGTGGGTGGCCGCGGGCGCTGGGGACAACGCGGTTTGCGTTCGACGCGTACAACGACGCGCTGGATCGCGAGGAGCACGCGGCAGAGGCTACGCCCGGCTGATCAGCCGGGCCGGCGAGACACCCGAGACCGCGTTGTTGCATCAGCTTGCCCGATCGAAATCGGCGTGCGGGGGCGATAGGGCGATGGCAACTACAGGTCTGGATGATCATCGATCAGTCAGCGAGAGAAGCTGGCGACCGGCGGCTCGTCGACGGCGGCGTGGTGAACAGCACCCCGATCTCTCACGCCGTCGAGCTCGGCGCGGAGCGGATCTACGTTGCCGACAGAGGATCCGGCGTACCGTCCGGCTGACCACGCGCCGAGGACCGCACTCTACGCAGCGATCTGTGGGCTTCGGTCGCTCATCCACAGCCGGCTGGAGGTCGACATCGCCCGGTACTCGCGGAGATCGAGCCGACCGTGATGCCCCCGCCAAACCCGGGCCAGGTACCGCCGACGCGCTTCCAGCATGCTCCGTGTCTGATGATGGTGCTCACGACTGACCCATGCTGTGCTGCCTGTAAATCGCAGCAGCAACCAGCGTCGCATGCCGCGGCGGCGCCCGCGACGCCCGCCGATGACGGCAGTGGGCGTACGAGGTTGCGAACGGCGAGGTGCTGATGGCGGCTAATCATTGGGTTCCTCTCGGGTCCGGCGCCTTGAGCCTGACGCGGTCCGGTGAGATGAGTGCCTCGCCGCCGTCGGAGCTTGCTGCGCACTCCGACTCGGTGCGCCGGAGCGCCTACCGCCGCGAGCATCGCATCGTGCCCGGCACGTCGGGCAGCAGATGAATCCGCATCTCGGCGAAGCGGCCCCGTCTGCCGGCGGGTTTCGACCTTCACCGGTAGATGTAGCCCACTCGTGCCTTCCTACTGGGCGTCCGCCGGTAAGACGGTGACGCATAGCGCCACGAATCCTCGTAGCGATGTCGATCAGAAAGACAGGGTATGTCATGGCAGCAAGGGCCCGTCGGCCCTGTCCCAACGCTTGCGTTCGGTCAGACCACGACGATGATGGGAGGACGAGGTGACACATTCGCCGGCGTGGGACAAGGTGACGGGTGCTGAGGTGGTGAGCGCGCTAAAGGAGTACGACCAGCTGGGGCCGGAGCGGTTCTTCTCTGAGCACGGGTTCGGTCCCACCACGACCTACGACCTGGTCTGGAATGAACAGCTTTACCCACCTAAAGCGATCTTGGGCACGGCTTATGAATTCGCGACGGGCCAGCGCCTCGCCTCCGGTGATTTCGAGGGCGGGAAGCCGGCGCGGTCATGGTGCTCGGAAAGCTTGGATTCACCGTCAGTCCGCGAGGATGAGCAGCTCGCGGCCTGGGCCGAGCTCCCCGCGTGTGTCAGCGAGTTACCAGCGGCGGTGGCAAGGATGTGAGGTTGCTCGCGTCCGAGTTTGGGGCCCTGAATGCAGCAGCGCGCAGCGACTGGAGCGAAGGAACCGGGCGCGGACCGGCGCTGCTCCCCGCATCTTCGCCCCACCTAACGCCTTCAGCCTCATGGCACCTTGTTTGCCACCCACGCAGGACTCCGCTTCGTGTCCGAGGGCGCGCGCTTCTGTGGCACAGGCGCATCGGGGCTTTCTGCCTTCGCCGAACCCAGCTACCCCGCTTGCAGGGCTGTCGTGGATTAGGCCGCGCTCTGAGAGCGCTTTGGCCCGTACACGCAAGAGGAGGCGCCAGATGCCGGCGTCGTCGAGACCCCATCGACCTTCTGGGGTCGAGCGGGAAAGCGGGGCCGTGAAACGCGGTTCAAACTTCGGTACGGCGGCGGCCGAGACCCGATCCACGAAAACCGGGTCTCCCTAGGCGTAAGCTGCTGGCGAGGATGGCAGTGACGGAACACCGATTGCTCATGGGAGACGGAGCCCGATGACCGACCTTTGTCACCTGGACGAACTTCTCCGCGCCGAGGATGGAGACGCGGGCTGCACCGCGGGCGCCGAGATCCTCCACGCGTACGTCGAATTGGAGCTCTCCGGCGAGGACCCGGCGCGCGTCTACCCGGGCACGGCGATCCACCTTCAAAGCTGCCCCGGCTGCCGCACCGATCACGGCGGGCTGCTCGAAGCCGCGCGCCGGTTCGGCGACATCCGGCCCGAGTAGCAAGGCCCGCTGACTCTGCAGGAGACGATGCTCCCCCCTGGGGGATACCGGTCCGCGGCTGTATACCAGCTAGGGGGAATACGCAAATGGGCGCTGAGGGTGCAGACGGGAAGGCTCCGTCGCGGGACCATTTCGCCAATGGCACGAGTCTTACGCGACGCCGGAGTGGCTGTGGCTGTGGCTGTGATTGGCAAGCGAACCTCGCGCAGCGCCGGCCCGCGCCCCGGGGCGGACGCCGCCCTCGATCCGGACTCGCGAGAGTGGGTTGAGCAACTCCGGGTCGGGCACCCACGCCACCACCAGACCGTCGCCAGCCTTCATGATGTGCTGAAGCGAGTCGCGGTCCACGAGCTGTCGCGCCGCCGCCACCAGCTCCGATCGATCCGCGGTCCTGAGTTTGACGACCTGGCTCAGCAGGCCGCCGACGACGCCCTCGTCAACATCCTTGACAGGCTCGATGAGTTTCGCGGGCTCAGCCGCTTCACCACCTGGGCGTACACGTTCGTCATGTTCGAGGTCTCTGCCAAGGTGGCGCGCCACGCCTGGCAGCGGCAGCCGCCCGACAACGAGCAGCTCGCATGGGACCGGCTGCCCGATCCGATGGCACGCTCACCCGAGGAACGGCTCGAGCAGCGGGCGCGACTTGAGGCGCTCTCGCTGGCGATCGCCGAACTGACCGAGCGCCAGCGCGAGGTGTTCGTCGCCGTCGCTCTAAATGACGTCCCGATCGACGTCCTGGCGGTGAAGCTCGAAACCAACCGCAACGCGATCTATAAGAACCTGTTCGACGCCAGGCGTCGCCTGCGGGCAAGAATGGCCGCCTCCGGACACCCCGTGAGCGCCGGCAGCGTCCGCGAGGTCGCAGCTGGCGGTAGTGCGCGACCTGGCCCTTCTGCCGCAGCATGGTCGCGATGAGGCTGCGATGCGTGATCGTGGATGACAGCCTCGCGGTGCTGCGAGCCGCAAGCGAGCTCCTCGAGTGCCAGGGCATCCTGGTCGTGGGCGTCGCCACAACCGGCGTGCAGGCCGTACGCCTCATAGATGAGCTCGAGCCAGACGTGGTACTGGTCGACATCGATCTAGGGCCCGAGTCCGGCTTCGACCTTGCCAGCCGCCTCGTGGACACCCCAGCCCGGGCGGGGACGCGCAGCATCCTGATCTCGACGCACGACGGAGCGGACTTCGCGAAGCTGATCGCGGGCAGCCCGGCCATCGGCTTCCTGCCGAAATCGGATCTGTCGGCGACGGCGATCCACCAGCTTTTGGCCGGCGCTCACGACGAGGAAAATGATTGAGCCTGAAGGGACGTGATCACGGCGAGCACCCGGCGATGATCGTCCGCCGTCTCCGAGAGCGGCAGCTTGCTCAGGATGCTCCGCACATGCTTATGGACTGTGCCTTCGCTGACCCACAGCTGGCGGGCAATACCGGCGTTCGACCGGCCCTCGGCCATGAGCTGGAGGACCTCGCGCTCGCGCGGCGTCAGGTCGCAAAGAGGATCTTGGACTCGCCGAGCGGCGACGAGCTCCTGCACCAACCCAGGGTCGATGACCGAACCGCCGTCGGCGATCCGCTCAAGCGTCTCAAGAAAGTCGTCCACCTGGGTGACCCGGCTCTTCAACAGATAGCCGACCCCGCGCCCTTCGGAGAGCAGGCCCACCGCGCGGTGGACCTCGACATGCGCGGAGAGCACGAGGATGCAGATCGCCGGAAACTCTGCGCGGATCGCCTGCGCGGCATCGAGACCCTCGGTCGTATGGGACGGGGGCATGCGAATGTCCAGCACGACCAGCTCTGGAAGGTGCTCGCGAACCAGCGCCATCAGCTCGGTCACATCGCCGGCCAAGCCCACGACCTCAAATCGCGACGATTCGAGGAGGCGGGCAATGCCCTCGCGCAGGAGGACATCGTCGTCTGCGACGATCA
>CAWBSW010000067.1:0-18607 GCA_963791535.1 uncultured Actinomycetota bacterium
CGGGTCGGAGGATGGCCCCAACTCGCGGCATTGATGTAGGCGCGCACCTGTCTGCTCCGCGAGGGCGACGAGGCCGGCCGGATTGAACAGGGACGCCGTGGGCTGACCGAAGCGAACCGCTCCCGTCCTTTTAAGCGGATTGGGCCAGTCGTCATTGGACGCAGTCTGTCGAGTTACGAACCGAGACCGGTTGCAGTTTCACCCAGGACCAGTGCCGCCCACGCGCATCGGGTGGCAAACCCGGGCACTACGCTGGCGTCGTGCCCAACCCGGTCGACAGCGGGCTCCATGGCGGCGACCCGCTGCACTCGGCTACGCCGAGTTTGCGATCGCCGCAAAGGCTACTGGCGTCGCTGCGGGTGCTCGACCTGTCCGGTGACGACGGCGACGCGGTGACCCGGCTGCTGGCGGACTTGGGCGCCGATGTGCTGAAGGTGGAGCCCCCGGGCGGCAGCCCGGCGCGCACCCTGCGGCCGACCCTGCGCGGCACCGGCGTGCGGTTCGCTCTGCACAACGCCAACAAGCGCAGCACGGTGCTGGACCCGGCCGACCCGGACGACCGAACCCGCCTGGTCGAGCTTGCCGGTAGCGCCGACATCGTCGTCGACAGCGGAAACCCCGGCCAGGCCGCCGCGTACGGAACGTCGTGCGCCGACTTGGCCGACCGGTATCAGCAGCTGGTGGCATTGTCGATCACCGACTTCGGCGAATGCGGGCCGCGGTCGTCGTGGCAGGCTACCGATCCGGTGCTCTATGCCCTTTCGGGTTCGCTGTCGCGGTCGGGCCCCACCACCGGAGCGCCCGTGCTACCGCCGGACGGCATCGCATTGGCCACCGCCGCTGTCCAAGCCGCATGGGCCGCGCTGGTTGCGTACTACCACAGGTTACGTTGCGGTACAGGGGATTACATCGACTTTGCCCGGTTCGATGCGGTTGTGATGGCGCTCGATCCGGCGTTTGGGGCGCACGGGCAGGCCGCTGCCGGCCTCCGCGGGCCCAATCGGTGGCGCGGACGCCCGAAAAACCAGGACGCCTACCCGATCTACCCGTGTCAGGACGGCTACGTGCGGCTCTGTGTGTTGTCGCCGCGACAATGGCGGGGATTGCGCCGCTGGCTGGGGGAGCCCGAGGAATTCCAGGACCCCAAGTACGACATGCTCGCGGCGCGCTTCGCCGCCTGGCCGCAGATCGGCGAGCTGGTCCAGCAGTTGTTCGCCGGCCAGACCATGAAAGCGTTGGTACCCGCCGGGCAGGCGCACGGCGTCCCGATCGCTGCCGTGCTGTCGCCGGCGCAAAGCTTGGCGTCGGATCATTTCCAATCGGTGGGCGCCATTGCCGACGCCGAACTCGTCCCCGGGTTACAGGCATGCGTCCCGACCGGGTATTTCGCGGTCGACGGCAAGCACATCGGTTTCCGCACGCCCGCTCCGCCGGCCGGCCACGACCAAGCCCGGTGGCTCGCCGGCCCGGCAGCCACCCCGACGCCGCGCACGGTCACCCGTCCCTTCGACGGGCTGCGAATCCTCGATCTCGGTGTCATCGTCGCCGGTGGCGAACTCAGTCGCCTCTACGGCGATCTGGGCGCAGAGGTCATCAAAATCGAAAGTGCGGCCTATCCCGACGGATTGCGGCAGTCCCGGGTTGGCGAGCCCATGAGCGAGTCATTCGCCTGGACGCATCGCAACAACCTGGCCTTCGGAGTCGACCTGCGCAGCGCCGAGGGCAAACAGATCTTCAGCCGCCTGGTCGCCGAAGCCGACGCGGTGTTCGCCAACTTCAAACCGGGCACCCTTGCCGCGCTTGACTTTCCATACGAGACGCTGCATGCCCTGAACCGCCGGCTGGTGCTCGCGGAAAGCAGCGCCTTGGGTGATACCGGGCCCTGGAGCCAACGGATGGGGTATGGACCGCTGGTGCGTGCCACCGCGGGCGTCAGCAAGCTCTGGACAGACCACGACGACAAAGGCGCTCAACCGGATCAGCCGGCCGATGGCTCACGGCACCGGTTCTACGACGTGATCACGATCTTCCCCGATCATGTGGTCGGGCGGCTCACCGCGATCGGTGCGTTGGCGGCGCTGATCCATCGCGACCGAACCGGTGCGGGAAGCCGCGTCCATGTCTCCCAAACCGAGGCGGTCGTCAACCAACTCGACGTCCGGTACGTCACCGATTCGATACGGGCGGCAAGCGACCCCGATTTGCGGGACGACACCAGCGTGCACGACGTCTACCCGTGCGCGGGCGACGACGAGTGGTGTGTCATCTCGATCCGCACTGACGCTGATTGGCGTTCGGCGACAGCTGTTTTCGAGTTGCCCGAGCTGGCTGATGACGAGCGGTTCGCGACCGGCGAGGCGAGAGTCGCTCACCGACACGAGTTGCTGGCGCAGGTGTCGGCGTGGACTCGCACCCGAACACCGTTGCAGGTCACCGAGGCCTTGCAGTCGGCAGGTGTTCCCGCGGGCCCGATGAACCGTCCGCCCGATATCCTCGAAGACCCGCAGCTGCGCGCGCGAAAATTGTTCAGCGACATGGTGCATCCGCTGTTCGATCATCCGATGCCGGCCGAAACCGGCCCGGCGCCGTTTCGCCACATCCCGCCGGCGCCGCAACGGCCGGCGCCGCTAGCCGGCCAGGACACCCGCGAGATCTGTCACAAGATTCTCCGGATGAGCAGCGCCGAAACCGAGCGGTTGATCAACGACGGCGTGCTGTTGGCCGCCACCGACACCGCCTAGCATTCCCCTCGGCACACATCGCGGAAGGTCTTCACCAATGCCCGTCAACCCCAGGACACCGGTGCTGGTCGGCTACGGCCAGCTCAACCATCATGAGGACCCGGCCGCGGAGGTAAACGCAAAAGAACCCGTGGACCTGATGGCCGAGGCCGCGCGCCAAGCCGCCGATCCTCGGGTGCTCGCGGCCGTCGACTCCATCAGCGTCGTCAACCTGTTGTCGGCACGCTACCGCGACCCCGGGCTGCTGCTCGGCGAACGCATCGGCGCCGACCGCCCGGCCACCCGCTACAGCGGCGTCGGCGGCAACGTGCCGCAGTCGCTGGTCAACCGGGCCTGCCTGGACATCCAGCACGGACGCGCCGACGTGGTGCTGGTGGCCGGCGCGGAGATGTGGCGCACCCGAATGCAGTTGCGCGCCAAGGGCAAACGACTCACCTGGACCGATCAGGGTGAGTCGGTTCCGCTTGCCCAGGGCGGTGACGAAAACGTGCCGATGGCCGGGCCTGCCGAAGACCGCATCGGGCTGGACCGGCCCGCCTACATCTACCCGATGTTCGAGCAGGCGCTGCGGATCAGCACGGGGGAGTCGATCGGCGACCACCGCAAACGCATCGGCGAGCTATGGGCCCGGTTCAACGACGTGGCGGTGCACAATCCGCATGCCTGGATCCGCAAACCCGTTACCGCCGAAGAGATCTGCCAGGACGGCCCGACGAATCGGATGATCAGCTGGCCGTACACCAAATTGATGAACTCCAACAACATGGTCGACCAGTCCGCCGCCCTGATCCTGACATCGATCGAAACCGCGACCCGGCTGCGTATCCCCACCGAACGCTGGGTCTACCCGTACGCGGGCACCGATGCGCACGACACCTACGCGATCAGTGAGCGCGCCGAACTGCACCGGTCGCCGGCCATCCGGATCGCCGGTGCGCGCGCGTTGGCGCTGGCCGGTCTGGGCATCGACGACGTGGACTACGTCGACCTGTACTCCTGTTTTCCGTCTGCTGTGCAGGTCGCGGCGGCCGAACTCGGGCTGCCGGTTGACGATCCGGATCGGCCGCTGACCGTGACCGGGGGGCTGACGTTCGCCGGCGGTCCGTGGAGCAACTACGTGTCACACTCGATCGCAACGATGGCCGAACTACTGACCGCCAACCCGGGGCGGCGCGGCTTGATCACCGCCAACGGCGGCTACCTGACCAAGCACAGCTTCGGCGTCTACGGCACCGAACCGCCATCGACCGAGTTCGGTTGGGAGGACACGCAGTCCGCGGTCGACCGAGAGCCCACCCGGGATGCGGCGGTGGAATGGGAGGGTGTCGGCACCGTCGAGTCCTGGACGACGCCGTTCGACCGCGACGGTCAGCCGGAGAAGGCGTTTCTTGCGGTGCGCACCCCCGACGACCGCCGCACCCTGGCGTTGATGCCCGATCCGGCGGGGGCCGCGGCGACTGTCCGTGACGACGGCGATGACTTAGCGGGCGCCGAGGTTGTGATCCATCCGGACGGCACCGCCACCCTGAAGTAACCTTTTCTGGTTAGCTTAAAGTTGCCTGTGAAGGGCTTCGCACGCCTATTGTCGTTTTGTAGCAAGACGCCGTTGGAGGTGGTCGGGCGTGCGGATCCTGCTCACCGGGGTCACCGGAGTGGTAGGGCGCGCCGTCGCCCGGCAGCTACTGGCCGCCGGATATGCGGTCAGTGGCATCGCAGATCGGCCCCATGAAAACCTGGATCCCGACGTCGACCTAGTTTGCGGGCCGCTCGGCGGCCCGATTCTGCAGGAACTGGCCGATGACTCCGATGTGGTCCTTCATCTCGCCCCGATCGAGGCCGCCGCGCCCGGCAGCGCCGGGATAAACGGACTGGTGAAGGTCGCTCATGCGGCGGCCCGCGCGGGTGCTCGGCTGATTTACGTGTCGCAGTCGGCCGGGCAGCCCAAGCTGTACCGGCAGGCCGAGGAGCTGGTGTCGACCGGCTGGGCCCCGAGCTTGATCGTCCGGGCGGCGCCGCCGGTGGGCCGCCAACTTGATTGGCTGATCTGCCGCACCGTCGGCAGCCTGCTGCACAGCAAGGATCTGAGCACGCCGGTGCGGCTATTGCATTTCGATGACTTGCTTCGATTCCTGGTGCTGGCAGTGGCAACCAACCGCACCGGGCTGGTTGACCTCGCGCCTGGAGACACCACCAATCTGATCACCGCGCGCGGGTTGCTGCGCTCGGTCGAGCAGCGCCCACGGCTCACCCGCCTCCCGGCCTGGCCCCAGCTGACACCCGAACTGGATGTCTCAGCGGTGCAGGAGGATTGGCAATTCGAGTTCGGCTGGCGCGCGAGCGATGCGGTCGCCGACACCGCGCGCGGATTGGCCGGCCGCCGACTCGACTTCAGGGGCGCTGTGGACCTGCCGGGTCATCTGCCGGTGCCGCTGGAGGTCACGCCGCGGACCGAGCCGCCTGACGGCACCGAACTGCGGCCCGCCGCGCCGGACGGCATTGAGGGCGAATTCGACGACCGGATCGACCCCCGATTCCCGGTATTCAGCGCGGCTCCCCTGGCCGAGAAGCTGCCCGGCCCGCTGACGCCGATGACGCTCGACGTCCAACTCGCCGGTTTGCGCGCCGCCAACAGAGCGATGAGCCAGGTGATGGCTCTGGGTGAGGTGGTTGCCGGCGAATGGGGGAGCCGGGCTATCGCGATCTTCGGTCACCGCCCCTACGTTGGGGTTTCGGCCAGCGTGATCGCCGCGGGCCAGTTGCCCGGCTGGGATCCGCGCGAAGTCGTGCAGCAGTCGCTGGGCGACGTACCCGCCGATGCGCTGCTGCCGCAGGGGCGCCCGCCGCTGACCGGCGGGCTGCTCGGATCGGCCGCAAAGGCGGTTGTCGTCAAGCGGGCGTTGGCCTTGTTGCGGCATCTAAGGGCGGACACCCAGACCTACGCTGAGGCCGCGACGGCCGAGCACCTCGATGCCGCGCAACTGAATTCGCTGTCGGACGCGGAACTGCAGGTGCGGACTCGGTTACTGCGGGACCGGATCCACCAAGGCTGGGGTCTCACCGGGCTCTGGCTGATCGACACCGGTGTCACCACAGCCACGGTCGAGCGCACCAGCCCGCACACCACCGTCTCGGGGGTGGCCGTCCTGGTGGATAGCGATGTCGTCGACGCCGAGATTTCCTCGCTCGCCGCGCTGATTCGCAACGATCCGAAGTTGTGTGCGCTGGCTCTCGACGCAGACCTGAACGGCATCAGCGACCTGTCGCGCACTACCGCCGCCGCCTTCACCGCTGCGGTCGCCCGGATCGCCCACCGCGGTCCGGGTGAAATTGAATTAGCCAACTTGGTGTTCGGTGATGATCCGGCGATGCTGCTGGTTGCTGCCGGACGGGCCGCGTCCGCGGTGCCCCGGCCGATGCCGCCGGACGGGTCGGCAGCAAAGCTGTCCGAGCGGATGGCGGCCAGCGCTCGAATTTCTCGGGAGCTGGCCTACGACGCGACCATGCGGTTCACCCATGAACTGCGAATGACTCTGCGAGAACTGGGATCCCGGTTCGCCGCGGCAGACGTCATCGACGTTGCAGGCGAGATCTTCTACCTCACCTGCGACGAAGCGGTCAGCATGCCCGCCGATGCCCGGCTGCGGATCAAACGCCGGCGCGCCGAGCGGGAGCGGTTGCAGGGCCAGCGCCTACCCGACGTCATCGGGTTCAGCTGACCAGTTCTGCCAGTGGCGCCTTCGGGTCGGCCAGCTTGTCGGGATCGACCGCGCTCTTCGACCGGATCAGGCTCTTGACGTCGTCGAGCACATCCCAGATGTTGACGTTCATTCCCGCCAGCACCCGATAGCCGGTATCGAGCCAGAACGCGACGAACTCGCGACCGTCGACGTCGCCGCGGAACACGACCCGGTCGTATGCGGGCGCGTGCCCGGCATACTCCATCCCGAGGTCGTACTGGTCGGTGAAGAAGTAAGGCAGCTCAGTGTATTCGGCCTGTTCACCGAGCATGCCGGCCGCCGCCACCGCGGGCTGCTTGAGCGCGTTGGCCCAGTGTTCGGTGCGGATCCGGCCGCCGAACAACGGATGTTCGGCGGCAGCGATATCGCCTACCGCGTAGATGTCGGGGTCACTGCTGCGCAGCGATGCGTCGACCAGCACCCCGCCGTCGCCCGTCAACAACCCGGCCTGGCCGGCGAGTTCGACGTTGGGCTGCGCACCGACAGCGACCAGCACCGCGTCGGCGGCGACCTTCGATCCGTCACCGAGCCGCAGACCGGTGGCCTTGCCGTCGGCGGTCGTGATCTCCCTGACCTGGGACTGCAGACGCAGGTCGACACCATGATCGCGGTGCAGCGTGGCGAATACCCTGCCGACCTCTTCGCCGAGCGCACCGATCAGCGGCAGCTTGGCTGTCTCCACGACGGTGACGTTGACATCGCGCTGACGCGCACTGGCGGCGACTTCCAGCCCGATCCAGCCGGCACCGACCACCGCCAGCGAAGACCCTTCCGCCAGGGCAGAATTCAGCGCCGACGCATCATCGAATGTTCGCAGATAATGAACTCCGTCAGCATCGGATCCCGCAATCGACAGCCGCCGAGAGCGCGATCCGGTGGCCAGCAGCAGCTTGTCGTATCTGACGGTGGTTTTGTCGGCAAGCTCGACGGTGTGTGCCGCCCGATCCACCGACGCCGCCCGAGCGCCCAGGCGGAGGTCGATCTCGTTCTCGCGATACCAGGCCGAGTCGTGCACGGTGAAATCACCGAGCGATTTCTTGCCCGCAAGAAACTCTTTCGACAGCGGAGGCCGCTCGTAAGGAAGGTGCTCCTCCTCGGCACACAAAGTGATGTGCCCGTCGAAGCCTTTCTCGCGCAACGCTTCCGCAGCCTTGGCTCCGCCAAGTCCGCCACCGATGATGACGAATGTGGACGAGTTGGCCATGATCACTGCTCCCTTCTGCTCAGCTGTGCTCAACCTGGTGGCGCACATCGTCATCGAGCGATGCCCGCACCAAAGCGGCGGCCAGGCGGGCATTGGCGCCCGGGGCGAGCGCACCCAGCTTCGTCGGGTCGGTGGGCAAGCCCAGCGCCTTGGCGGCTCGGGTGGCGCGTTTGTCGAAATACGGTCGCACCCAAGTCCAGACGTCTTGGACTTCGCGCAAGTAGATGTCGGCGCCGGTGTTGCCGATTCCCTTGAATCCCATGAGCATTCGCTTCACAGCGCTGATGTCGCCGGCACTGCGGCGAGCGATTTCGCGGAGGTCGCCGGAGTACTCGTCCACAACCCGCTGAGCGATCTCGGTGAGCCGGGTAGCCGAACTTTCGTCGTACCGCACGTAGTGCGCTCGACCGAAGGCGTCGATCATGGTGCGCCGGTCGGAATCCAGGACCGCCTTCGGCGTCCGCAGGCCGTCGCTGAACAATTCATGCCCGGCGCGCATGGCGATCGTCGCATCGATGGGTTTGCTGGCCAGCATGCACAGCACCAGCAGCTGAAACAGCGGCATTGGTTTGTCGCTGATCGTGACTCCCGCCTCGGCTGCATAGGTGGTGCCCGCGACTTTCAGCAGTCGTTGCACCACTTGCTTACGCTCGTCCATAACGCTCCGCTTACCCGTAGTTGGGGTTCGCAAACGTGGAGCTCACTTGCGCGGAAGACTTCGCGCATGGTCGGCGCCGCGGGTCACCCAGTCGGTCAATTGCCTTTTGGTTTTCACCCCGTCGGGCCCGACGCGGACCCAGCCGCGGACTTCTCGTCCGGCCATTACCATCGGGCTGACGTGGGCTCGTCCCAACAGCTTTTCCGTGTCGTTTGGCGGCACCCGGACCATCAGACCGCCCTGCCTGCTCACGGCCACGGACATGTTGCCGTTGATCAGGAACGCCAGGCCGCCGAACATTCGCTTCTCATCAACGCCGCGCAGCGGGCTCAGCAGCTCGCGGATGCGGTCGGCGAGCTCGGCGTCGTAGGCCATCGCTGCACGGTAGCGCCAACGACCGACCCGCGGGCCTCAGTCCAGATCCACCCGGATGGTCAGCAGGTCGCTGCCGGCGAGCCGCACCAGGGCGCTGTTGAATCCGGGAAGGCTGCGCAGCCGCTCCTTCGCGTCGTCCTCGGGCAGCAGGTGAGCGGTACCGGTGCGCCAGCGGCCGTGGATGCGCAACCGCACCGCGGGATTGGCCTTGATGTTGCGCACATAGTGCGAGTGCTCGCCGTGCTCGGAGACCATCCAGAACCGGTTGCCGATCACCCGGCCGCCGATCGCGGTGCGCCGCGGCTCGCCGGACTTTCGGCCGATGGTTTCCAGCATGGGAAACGGTAATCGCCGGCCCACTGGGTTGACCACCAGCCGTTGGGCGGTGTGGACGATGCGACGTTTGAGCTGCTGCGAATCACTCATGACCGCAGGCTATCCGACGTCAGGCCGCCACGGCAGCGTCCTGCGGAGCCGGTTCCAGTGCCTGAGCGACGATTTCGGCGACGTCGGTCATCGGCTTGACGTCCAACGCCTCGAGCACCTCGGCGGGCACATCGTCCAGATCCGGCTCGTTGCGCTGCGGGATGAACACCGTCGACAGACCGGCCCGTTGGGCGGCGAGCAGCTTCTGCTTGACGCCGCCGATCGGTAGCACCCGGCCGTTCAGCGTCACCTCGCCGGTCATCCCGACGTCGGCGCGAACCTGGCGCCCGGTAGCCATCGACACCAGCGCAGTCACCATCGTGACGCCCGCGGACGGACCGTCCTTCGGGACGGCGCCGGCGGGCACGTGCACGTGGATGCGCCGGTCCAGGGTCGACGGGTCGACACCCAATTCCTTTGCGTGCGAACGGACGTAGGACAGCGCGATCTGCGCGGACTCCTTCATCACGTCACCGAGTTGACCGGTCAGCTGCAGGCCCGGCTCACCCTCGTTGGCGCCGGCTTCGATGTAGAGCACGTCGCCGCCCAGGCCGGTGACCGCCAAGCCGGTGGCCACGCCCGGCACCGCCGTGCGTTCGGCCGACTCGGGGGTGAACCGCGGCCGGCCAAGGTAACCCACCAGATCGGGTTCATCGATGGTCACCGGTTCCTCGGCGATCTTGGTCGTCACCTTGCGCATCGCCTTGGCCAGCAGCCGTTCGAACTGCCGCACGCCCGGCTCGCGGGTGTAGTCGGCGGCGATCTTGCGCAGGGCGGCGTCGGTCACGGTGACCTCGTCATCGCTCAGCGCGGCCCGCTCCCGCTGCCGGGGCAGCAGGTAGTCGCGGGCGATGGCGACCTTGTCGTCTTCGGTGTAACCGTCGATCTGCACCAGTTCCATGCGGTCCAACAGCGCCGACGGGATGTTCTCGATCACGTTGGCGGTGGCCAGGAACACCACGTCCGACAGGTCCAAATCCAGATCCAGGTAGTGGTCGCGGAACGTGTGGTTCTGCGCCGGGTCGAGCACCTCGAGCAGCGCTGCGCTCGGGTCGCCGCGGTAGTCGGAGCCGACCTTGTCGATCTCGTCCAGCAACACAACGGGATTCATCGAACCCGCCTCACCGATCGCTCGCACGATCCGGCCCGGCAGCGCACCCACGTAGGTACGACGGTGCCCGCGGATCTCGGCCTCGTCGCGCACACCGCCCAGGGCGACGCGCACGAACTTACGGCCCAGTGCCCTGGCCACGCTTTCACCCAACGACGTCTTGCCGACGCCGGGCGGGCCGGCCAGCACCATCACCGCGCCGGAGCCGCGGCCGCCCACGACCTGCAGCCCACGCTGGGCGCGCCGGGTGCGCACGGCCAGGTACTCCACGATGCGGTCCTTGACGTCGTCCAGCCCGTGGTGGTCGGCGTCCAGGACCTCTCGCGCCGCCGCCAGATCCGTCGAATCCTCAGTCCTGACGTTCCAGGGCAGGTCGAGGACGGTGTCCAGCCAGGTGCGGATCCAGCCGCCTTCGGGGCTTTGCTCGCTGGAGCGTTCCAGCTTGCCGACTTCGCGCAGCGCAGCCTCGCGAACCTTTTCGGGTAGATCGGCGGCCTCCACACGAGCCCGATAGTCATCGGATCCGTCCGGTTCGCCCTCGCCGAGTTCCTTGCGGATCGCGGCCAACTGTTGACGCAGCAGGAATTCCTTCTGCTGTTTCTCCATCCCCTCGCGGACGTCCTCGGCGATCTTGTCGTTGACCTCGACCTCGGCCAAATGGTCGCCGGTCCAATCGATCAACACTCGCAGCCGCTCGGCGACATCCTCGGTCTCCAGCAGCTGGCGCTTCTGCACGTCGGTCAGATACGAGGCATAACCGGCCATATCGGCCAGCGCCGACGGGTCAGTCAGCTTGTTGACGACGTCGACGAGCTCCCAGGCCTCGCGGCGTTGCAGCATCGCCAGCAGCAGCTTCTTGTATTCGCCGGCCAGCGCACGGGTCTCGTCGTTGGGCTCGGGCTCGGTGACCTCGGTCACCTCGACCCACAGCGCCGCGCCCGGCCCGCTCGCTCCGACGCCGATCTGGGCCCGCCGCTCGCCGCGCACAACGGCGGCCGTGCCGCCGCCGGCGATGCGGCCGACCTGCAGAATTGTCGCTAGCACGCCGTAGGACGGGTAGCGGTCGTCGAGCCGGGGCGCGATCAGCAGCTTGCCCGACTCGGTGGCCCGAACAGCGTCGACGGCAGCGCGAGCGGCGTCGTCCAGCGCGATCGGCACGACCATCCCGGGCAACACGATCGGGTCGCTGATGAACAACACCGGCACTGATTTGGCTTCAGCCATCAATCCTCCAAAGTTAAGCCTGATGCGCTCAACCTGTATCGAATCCAGTTTGTTCCCGACCGGAACTGGCCACGCGATCAGCTCGTGGCGTCGGCTGGCCGGGCTGGAGCAGGGCAAGGCCCGCGAGTCTCGGGAGACGCGCTTGCCTGCCTACACCTGAGACGCGCGCGGCGTAGTCTGCGGCCATGGCGAACGCCCGAGAAGAGCTGCGGGTGCAGGTCATCTCCTACACCTGCAGCCACAACTGCATGGGCTTCCGCGGAAACTCCGGCGGATGCTGCACGCTCGATGACCGCGACTTCATCCCGGGGCCCGTCCGAGACGCCGACGCCTTCCTCGCCGACCTTGGCCGTCTGCTCGGCCGCGAGGTGTCTCGCGACGAGGCCTTCATCGACTTCGAGGAGGGACGGGCCCTCTTCCCGGAGCGTCCAACGTGGCAAGAACCCGCTAACTACCCGGCGTTGCGCGTCCTACCGGACGTGGACTGGATCCCGTGCCGCTTCTACGACAAGACGACGGGTGCGTGCACCGTGTACGACATTCGTCCCGCGATGTGCAGGAATTACCTCTGCGACCATCTCAAGGGCGTCATTTCCCTACTCAACCTGAACGAGGAGGCGGCTCCGCCGGAATGAGCCGACGCAGCTGCGTCACATGCTTGGGCGTCAGCTCCTCGAGGCAGGTCACACCGAGCAGCCGCATGGTGCGGGTCAACTGTCCGGACAGAATCTCGACGGCGCGATGAACGCCCGCTTCGCCGCCGGCCATCAGCCCGTACAGGTAGGCCCGGCCGATAAGCGTGCAGCGCGCGCCGAGGGCGATTGCGGCGACGATGTCGGCGCCGGACATGATGCCGGTATCCAGCAGGATCTCGGTGTCCTTGCCGAGTTCACGCGCCACAGCGGGCAGCAGATGAAACGGCACCGGAGCCCGGTCGAGTTGGCGGCCACCATGATTGGACAACACCACACCGTCGACGCCGCGGTCGACCACGGCCCGCGCGTCGTCCAGAGTTTGGATGCCCTTGACCACGAGCTTGCCCGGCCACTGCGCCCTGATCCACTCCAGATCATCAAAGGTCAGGCTGGGGTCGAACATCGTGTCGAGGTATTCGCCAACGGTGCCCGACCACCGATCCAGCGACGCGAACGCCAGCGGCTCGGTGGTCAACAGGTCGAACCACCAGCGCGGGCGCGGGACGGCGTTGAGCACGGTACGCAACGTCAACGCCGGCGGAATCGACATCCCGTTGCGCACGTCCCGCAACCGCGCGCCGGCTACCGGGACATCGACGGTGGCCAGCAGGGTGTCGAACCCAGCGTCGGCCGCCCGTCGCACCAGTGACATCGAACGGTCCCGATCACGCCACATGTAGAGCTGAAACCACTTGCGGCCCTGCGGCGCGGCGGCCGCGACCTCTTCGATCGAGGCGGTGCCGAGAGTGGACAGCGAGAACGGGATCCCGGCCGCCGCCGCCACCCGGACACCGGCGATCTCGCCCGAGGTGTGCATCAACCGGGTAAAGCCCGTCGGCGCGATCGCGAACGGCAGCGCGACTGGCTGGCCGAGAACTTCCCAACCGGTCCGCACATTGCTGACGTCGCGCAGGATCGTGGGGTGAAACTCGATGTCGCGAAACGCTTGTCGAGCACGGCCTAGGGAGATCTCGTCTTCGGCCGCGCCGTCGGTGTAATCGAAGGCCGCCCTCGGTGTCCGCCGCTTGGCGATGCGTCGCAGATCATGGATGGTCTGTGCGTCATCAAGCCGGCGTTGGACGCGGTCGAACCGGGGCTTGCGGAGCCGGATCAGCGGCGCGAGGTCCCGCGGCTTCGGTATCCGTCGTTTGACCACTGTGTCACGGTAGGTCTTATGGATTCCGCAAGCGACCCCTTTGATTTGCAGCGTTTCGTGGATGCGCAGGAGCGGGTTTACCAAGACGTCCTCAACGAGTTGCGCGTCGGCCGCAAGCGCAGTCACTGGATCTGGTTCATCTTCCCGCAGGTCGCCGGGCTGGGCAGCAGCCCGACAGCGGCCAGGTACGCGATCTCCTCGCTCGACGAAGCCCGGGCCTATCTTGGGCACGAGCTGCTCGGACCGCGGTTGCACGAATGCACCCGGCTGGTCAACGCCGTGCAAGGCCGTTCGGTCGGCGAGATTTTCGGGTCGCCGGATGATCTGAAAGTTCGCTCGTCGATGACGTTGTTTGCCCACGCGACCGCCGACAATGACGATTTCGTGGAGCTGCTCGAGCACTACTACGGCGGCGAGGAGGATCCGCTGACGGTTCAGCGGCTGGCCTAACCGGGCCGCAGGATTCGCCAGCCGTGCGCCTCGATCTGCACCCGGTCGACGACTTCGTCCGGCGGCATGCCGCTGCCGGCGATGACGTGTGCCTGCCCCACACCCAAATCGCCCAGCACAACCAGCAGCGGGACGTCGTCGATGTTGAGCGCGACGATCAGCGCGTCGTCGCCGTGTCGGGACTGGTACACGTAATGCCGATTGTCCAACCGCATCTTGGTCGTCGCCGCGGCATGCAGCCAGGAATGACGCCGGCGCAGTCCAACCAGGTATTGATGCAAGCGCCATACCTCGGCCTGATGCGCATCTAATTGTTCTGGGGGAGTGCCGAATTCGGGGCGCACCGCGTCGTCGCCGCCGACTCGCTCCTCCTTGATTCCGTGGTAGCCGAACTCGTCGCCGGCGTAAATGCTGGGAATGCCACCCACGGTCAGCAGGATCACCAGCGCGTGGGCGAGGTGTTCGGGACGCTGGAGTTGGCTGGCGATCCGCGTGACGTCGTGATTGCCGATGAAGGTCAGCGGGGGAAAGCTTTCGACGAAATCGTTGTGGCGCCGCATGGCCCAGTCCAGCTCGTAGAAGTTCCCGTCGTTGAGGCTGCTCCAGATCGCCTTCCACAGTTCGTACTGGGTGACCGAGTCGAAACCGGCCTCGCGAACCACGGCGGCGTAGTCGCCGTGTATCAGCTCTCCGACGAACCACGCATCCGGTTGGAGCTGACGAACGTTCGGCAAAACCTCGGCCCAAAATTGCGGCGGCACAGCGTAGGCAGCATCCAAACGCCAGCCGTCAGCACCTCGCCGTAGCCAGTGCGCCATGACGGCGGCGGTGTAGTCGGCAACCTCGGGATTGTCGTGGTTGAGCGTGGGCAGACCGCTATGCCCTTCGAAGGTGTGAAAGTGGCCGCGACGCCCGCGAAACCAGCGTGCCGCCGCATCGTCCTGCGTCGCTTCGCGGTAGCGGGGGAAGTCGACACCGACGTGGTTGAACACGCCGTCGAGAAGCACCCGCAAGCCCCGCCGATGGGCCTCGGCGACGAGGTAGTCGAAATCACCGTCGTCGCCGAGCCGAGGATCGATCCGGTAATGGTCGGTGGTGTCGTAACCGTGTGTGCGGGAGGCGAAAATCGGCCCCAGCGCGATCCCCGACGCACCGAGCTGGATGGCGTGATCGAACCAATCGGCGACCCGTCGCAGCCGGTGTTCATCAGGATCGGGGGGTGTCGCCGCCGGGAAGGCGCCGACGAACCCCAGCGGGTAGACATGCCACCAGATCACATGCCGTACCCAGGGCGGCACCGTCACCGCCGATACCTGGCTTCGTAGAGGGATTTCATCTCGGCCTCGAGTTCGGGCGCCGGCCCATCGGCCACCGCTCTGGGCGCCACCGTGGCGATCGGCAGCATGGCCACCGGTGTAGGCACCTGCCACTCGGCCAGCCATTCGGTCAGCTGAGCACACGACGTGGCGTACACGATGCGCCCGAGCCCCGCCCACGCGTGCGCGGCCGCGCACATCGGGCACTGCTCACACGACGTGTAGACAGTCGCTCGAATGCGAAGGACCGGAGCCAAATTCGCTAGCGCCCACCGGACGATACCCATCTCCGCGTGCAGAGTCTGGTCGTCGTCGGTGATCCGGTTGTGATCCTCGTAGAGGGTCCGGCCTTTGGCGTCGACCAGGATCGCGCCGAAGGGCGCGTGCCCATTGTCGAGAGCGGTTTGAGCAAGTTCGACACAGCGGTGCAGCCGTTGCAGATCGACTTCGCTCAGGCCCACAGACCCGAAGTCTACGGGCGGCGTCTAGCTGGCGGCGGCCAGCGTTTGGGCACTGGTGATGGCCTGCGCGACACCGGACACGATGGCGGCCGCCTTCAATGCCTCGAGGATGGCTTCCCGATCGACGCCGGCCTCACGCAGGGTGTGCTCGTGGGCCACCATGCAGTGCGAACACCCGTTGATCGACGACACCGCAAACGACCACAGCTCGAAACTCGCTTTGTCCACACCCGGGTTCCCGATGATGTTCATCCGCAGGCCCGGGCGCAGGTCGTCGTACTTGCCGTCGAGGAAGCTGCGGCCACGGTAGAACACGTTGTTCATGCCCATGATCGACGCCGCACCCAACGCCGCCTGATAGGCCTCGGACGACAGGTAGTCGGCCGCGTCGCCCCCAATCTCGGCCAGCACCTGGGTATTCCGCGTCGCCGCGGCACTGGCCAGCAGGGTGCCCCACAGCTGCTCATCATTGAGGACAGTGCTGCGGCTGATCGAGCCCAGGTTCAGCTTGAGGTCCTTGGCGTATTCGGGCAGCGCGTCCTTCAGGTTGTCGATGCTCATGCGCCGCTCCTCCTCATCGCTTCGCTCTGCATCGTCGCCGGCGCGGCTCATCAGGCTGACTTCCTCAACTCGTCGCCGGCGTCGATCGTGGGGTCACCCTTGCGCCAGTTGCAGGCGCACAATTCGTCGGACTGCAGGGCATCGAGCACCCGCAGCACCTCGTCGACGTTGCGCCCGACCGAACCGGCAGTCACCGACACGAATTGGATTTCGTTGTTGGGATCGACGATGAACGTGACCCGGTCGGCGACACCCTCGTCGTTGAGCGCCCCGGTAGCGTCGACCAGTTCGCGCTTGATGTCCGAAAGCATCGGGAACGGCAGCTTCTTGAGGTCCTCGTGCTGGGCACGCCACTGGAAATGCACGAACTCGCTGTCCACCGAGACGCCGAGCACCTGCGTGTCGCGGTCCTCGAATTCGTCGTTGAGCTTGCCAAATGCGGCAATCTCGGTCGGGCACACGAAGGTGAAGTCCTTCGGCCAGAAGAACACCACCCGCCACTTGCCCTCGTGGTCGCCGTTGGAGATGGTCGTGAAGTAGTCGCCGGGCTGCTGAGCGTCGACCTTGGACAGGTCGCCACCAATCAACGCGGTCAGCCGGTAGGCGGGGAACTGGTCACCGATGGTCAGCAGTGCCATGTCACTCCTTTTCGAGAAGATTGGACCGAGTCAAGTTTTCCTAGGCCCATATTGCCTCAACGCAACTTAGAATTAAAGGTGATATGTCCCACTATAATGATAGGTATGCCCGATAAGAGTTATCATCCGACCATCGCCGGGCTCCGGACGTTTGTCGCTGTCGCGGAAAAGCAGCATTTCGGCAGCGCCGCAACAACTCTCGGCGTCAGCCAGTCGACGTTGTCGCAGGCCCTCTCGGCGCTGGAGGCCGGGCTCGGGGTCCACCTGGTGGAGCGTTCGACCCGTCGGGTTTTCCTGACCGCGGAAGGCAGGCAATTGCTACCGCACGCGCAAGCGGTGATCGAGGCGGCGACGGCATTCGTGGCCGCGGCCGCGGGCGCCTCGGACCCGCTGCAGGGCAGCATCCGGCTGGGCCTGATCCCGACGGTGGCACCGTATGTGCTGCCCACCCTGCTCGCCGGGCTGGCCGAGCGGCTGCCGTCGCTGATCGTGCGAGTGATCGAAGACCAGACCGAGCGGCTGCTCACCGGACTACGCGAGGGATCCCTGGATGCGGCGCTGATCGCGTTGCCGGCCGAGGCCACCGGCATCACCGAAATCCCAATTTACGACGAAGATTTCGTGCTCGCGCTGCCGCCCGGCATCCGCTGGCAGGCAAGCGACGAGTGCCGCCGACCGCACTGGCGCAGCTGCCGTTGCTGTTGCTCGACGAGGGGCACTGTCTGCGCGACCAGGCCCTCGACGTCTGTCATAACGCGGGCGTACGCGCCGAGGTGGCCGACACCCGGGCGGCGTCGCTGGCGACGGCAGTGCAATGTGTCGCCGGCGGGCTGGGTGTGACGTTGATTCCGCAGAGCGCGGTGCCCGTCGAGACCGCGCGCAGCCGGCTCGAACTCGCCTACTTCACGACACCTCGTCCGGGCCGACGGATCGGGTTGGTATTTCGTTCATCCAGCGGCCGGGAGGAGCCTTACCGGCAGCTTGCCGCGCTGATCGGCGACCTGGTCGGCGGCGACCAGCAGGTACGCCCGGCCCGGTAGCGCCACCAACATGAACGTGTTCTAGTTTCGCCTCATGGAGAAGGTAGTCGCGGTGCTGATGGCGACCGACTGCAATGACGACTGGTGCGAACTGCAGCGGGGACCGCTCGCCGATGCCATTCTTCGGCTTGGTGTTCCCGGCTTGGCCGTCAACGTCCGCGACGAGGCGGTGCGGCATTCACTGATGACGCTGACGACGCTCGACCCGCCAGTGGCCGCCGTGGTGAGTATCTGGACCCAGCAGTGCTATGGCGATCAGATCGCGGCGGCGCTGCGCCTGCTGGAGGCGCAGTGCGATCAGCTCGCCGCTTATCTGGTCACCGAGTCGGTCCCGCTGCAGGCGCCGCTTCAACTAGGTAATCGCACAACGGGTTTGGCCAACATCGCCTTACTGCGGCGGCCAGCGGAGCTGGACCAGGCGAGCTGGCTGCACCGCTGGCAGCACGACCACACGCCGGTGGCGATCGGACCCGGTCCACCTTCGGCTACACGCAGAACGCATCGTGCGCACGCTCACGCCGGACGCGCCGGAACTATCAGGCGTGTTCGAAGGGCTGTTCCCGGCCGAGGCGATCGCCGAATCTGAAGGCCCTTTTCGGCGCCGCTGATGACACCGACCTGCAGCAGCGGCTCGAGCCGGATCGTCGCCGGCACATCGAGCGTTCGGCGCAACGAGAACATCGACACGGTGCCGACCAGTCGCTACATGCTCAACACATCGAGGCCTGAGGAGGCAATGGTGATACTCCAGATCAGACCAAAACCGGTGCGCACCCTCACCCTGAACCGGCCCGAGGCGCTCGATGCGTTCAAC
>CAWBSW010000068.1:0-29647 GCA_963791535.1 uncultured Actinomycetota bacterium
CTTCGGCCTGCAGCTCGAGCTCACCGAGGGCATGCGGTTCGACAAGGGCTACATCTCGGGCTACTTCGTCACCGACGCCGAGCGTCAGGAAGCCGTCCTCGAGGACCCCTACATCCTGCTGGTCGCTCCAAGGTGTCGACCGTCAAGGACCTGCTGCCGCTGCTGGAGAAGGTCATCCAGGGCGGCAAGCCGCTGCTGATCATCGCCGAGGACGTCGAGGGCGAGGCGCTGTCCACCCTGGTCGTCAACAAGATTCGCGGCACGTTCAAGTCAGTCGCGGTCAAGGCCCCCGGCTTCGGTGACCGGCGCAAGGCGATGCTGCAGGACATGGCCATCCTCACCGGTGGTCAGGTCGTCAGCGAAGAGGTCGGCCTCTCTCTCGAGACCGCTGACATCTCGCTGCTGGGCAAGGCCCGCAAGGTCGTCATCACCAGGGACGAGACCACGATCGTCGAGGGCGCCGGTGATCCCGACGCCATCGCCGGGCGGGTGGCCCAGATCCGCGCCGAGATCGAGAACAGCGACTCCGACTACGACCGCGAGAAGCTGCAGGAGCGCCTGGCCAAGCTGGCCGGCGGTGTTGCGGTGATCAAGGCCGGGGCTGCCACCGAGGTGGAGCTCAAGGAGCGCAAGCACCGCATCGAGGACGCGGTGCGCAACGCCAAGGCCGCCGTTGAGGAGGGCATCGTCGCCGGCGGTGGCGTGGCCCTGCTGCAGGCGGCGCCGGCCCTGGACGAGCTCAAGCTCAAGGGCGACGAGGCCACCGGTGTCAACATCGTCCGCGTGGCGCTGGAGGCTCCGCTGAAGCAGATCGCCTTCAACTCCGGGCTGGAGCCCGGCGTGGTGGCCGAGAAGGTCCGCAACTCGAAGGCCGGGACCGGCCTGAACGCCGCCACCAATGAGTACGAGGACCTGCTGAAGGCCGGCGTTGCCGACCCGGTCAAGGTGACCCGTTCGGCGCTACAGAACGCGGCGTCCATCGCGGGCCTGTTCCTGACCACGGAGGCCGTCGTCGCCGACAAGCCGGAGAAGGCCGCGGCTCCCGCCGGCGACCCGACCGGTGGCATGGGCGGCATGGACTTCTGAGTCCGCTTTAACGAAGAGCCCGGTCCCCATGTGGGGCCGGGTTTTTCGTTCCGCTGTGTAACTGCTGTACTGAACGCTTAGCGCACGACCAATTTTAAAGCCGGGAAAAGGACCAGAGGAATGAGAATATTCGTAATCTCCTTATGGCGCATAGTATTTGGTGTTTGCGCGCTTTGCGCGATGACCGCGGTAGCCACGTCGCCGATGGCGAGTGCTGCGCCTGATCCCTGCTCGGCCAGCGGACTGGCTGCCACGTCCAGCGGAGTGCTGAATGCGGCAAGTGGATACCTGGACAGCCACCCCGAAGCCAACAACGTGTTGACCGCCGCGGTCAGCCAACCGCCGGCGGACGCGCGGTCGTCAGTGCGGGGCTATTTTCTCTCCCACCCCGGTGAGGCTCTCGATCTGCGGAACATCGCGAAGCCGCTGATCGACCTACGTGGTCAGTGCAATACGGCGGTAACGCCGGACCAGCTGGCCGCGCTTTTCGACGCGCTGTCGGGATGACACGTCGTCCGCCTACGGCCGGCCTGTGGATAACTGCGCGCGGTTTTTGACGCCGGCACACACGATGTGGCAGTGGGCGGGGATGAATGGCCATTCCTCGGGCGTCAGGCCGTACGGCGAGGCGAGATCTCGGCATACCAGCTGCATCGGCAGTACCGACCCATCTATCGCAATGTCTACCTGTCTAAGCACGCGATAATGACGGCGCTTACCCGAGCCCGCGCAGCCTGGCTGTGGTCCAACGGCAACGCAACCCTGACGGGACTTTCCGCGGCCGCGGTGTTGGGCGCCAAATGGCTCAACGCAGGTGAACCTGCGGAATTGAGCCGTCCCAATCGGCACGCCACACCTGGGATCATTGTGCATTCCTACAACCTGGGCAGTGGAGAAGAATGCATTGCCAACGGAATTCGGATCACCTCCCCGGAGCGCACCGCGTTTGACATCGGCCGAAATCTGCCGTCGAGCCGGGGGGTTCCAGTCCTGGACGCGCTGGTAAACGCCACCAAACTGAAGATCGGTGATGTCCTGGCTCTTGCCGATACCAAGCCCGGCGTTCGTAATGTTCGACGGCTGCGGTCGACGTTGACGTTGGTTGACGGCGGTGCTGAATCTCCGCAAGAGAGCCGTGTGCGGTTGCTATTAGTCGGGGCAGGTCTTCCACCGCCCGAGACTCAGATCGAGTTCACCGACGAATTCGGTATCGCTCGCATCAGGGTCGACATGGGCTGGCGGGAATGGCGAGTGGCCGTCGAGTACGACGGCGTCCAACACTGGTCTGACCGGTATCAGCGGTCCTGGGATATCGACCGAATCGCGATGCTTGAAGCGATGGGTTGGATCGTCATCCGGGTCAGCGCGGAGATGCTGTCCAGACCCAACGTGATCATCGAACGGGTCCGCCGCAAGCTACGCGCAGCGGGGTGTCCCATCTAGCGCCGAGTGTGCGGGTTGTGTGCGCGATTACGTCGATTTCACAGGCATAAGCTGCACAGTCGGCGAAGGAGATCAGTCCTAGGCGGGGATCGGCTGGCGGCCGCGGACCAGCTTGCCCGGCCGGGCGTCGGTGGGCACGCCGTTCTCGGCGATCACCTCGCCGGAGACGATCGTTGCCACGTAGCCGTCGGCAGTCTGGTCGAGCCGGCGTCCGCCCGCGGGCAGGTCGTGGGTGATCACCGGCTTGTGCACCTGCAGCGCCGCATGGTCGATGACGTTGAGATCGGCCTTGTAGCCCACGGCGATGCGGCCCCGGTCGCCCAGCCCGGCGATGCGGGCCGGCACTGAGGTGAGCTCGCGCACGGCCGCCGGCACCGTGAACCGCCCGGACTTGCGGTCGCGCGCCCAATGTGCCAGGAAGTACGTCGAGTAGCTGGCGTCGCAGATCATCCCGTAGTGCGCGCCGCCGTCGCCGAGCCCGAGCACGACGTCGTCGCGGTGCAGCAGCTCGCCGACGGTATCCAGCGAGTTGTTCTCCAGGTTGCTGGTCGCGACCAGCAGCATGGCGCGACCCTCGTCGTCGAGCAGCCGGTCGTAGGCCTCTTCCATCGGGTTCACTCCGCGGGCCCGGGCCCGGGCCCCGATGCTGGTCGACGGGTCGGGTTCGTAATTGGGGTCGTCGCCCAGCGGGAAGATCCAGTCCCACATCTGCGTCACGAACAGAATCGGGTGACCGTGGCCGGGCTTGTCGGCCAGGATGCGGGCGCGGACCTCGGGTTTGCGCATCTCGGCCACCCGCTCGGCCAGCGGCAGGTCGGCGATCTCGCGGTAGCTCGGGTAGAGCACGAACGGGTTAGCGGTCAGCTGGAGCCCGATGATCAGCCCGATGGGCCGCGGCAATAGCTGCGCTGTGACATCGCCACCGGCGGCATTGGCCTTCTCGACCATGGTGATGGCGTCCGGCCAGGTCGGGTCGCCGGCGTTGGCGACGACGAGCGTGAAGGTGACCGGCAGCCCGACGTCCTCGGCGACGTCGAAAACCGTTTGCAGCACTGGCTGATAGCCGCCGGACGGAATGTCGGGCACGAATTGCAGCAGACCGCCGCCGCCGTCCACCACGCCTCTGGCGATCTCTTCGATTTCCTCGCGGGCGGCGTCGTAGCTCGGAATCGGCGAGCCGCTCTCCGTCTTGTGGATGGTCAGCCGCGACGACGCGAAGCCCAGCGCTCCGACTTCCATGGCCTCCTTTGCCAGCGCCCGCATCTTGGCGAGGTCGTCGGCGGTGGCCGGCTCACGATCAGCGCCGCGCTGACCCATCACGTAGACGCGCAGCGGGGAATGCGGAAGGTACGCGGCCACGTCGATGTCACGCTTGCCCGCCTCCAGCGCGTCGAGGTATTCCGGGAAGGTTTCCCAGGTCCACGGCAATCCATCGGTCATCACGACACCGGGGATGTCCTCAACGCCGGCCATCACGTCGACGAGGACGTCGTGGTCTTCTTGGCGGCACGGCGCAAAGCCCACGCCGCAGTTGCCCATCACCACCGTGGTCACCCCGTGCGCCGACGACGGAGTCAGACGCTCCGACCAGATGGACTGGCCGTCGTAGTGGGTGTGCAGGTCGACAAAGCCCGGGGTGACCAGCAGGCCCGTCGCGTCGATCTCCCGCTTCGCGCCGGCGCCATTTACCGAGCCGACAGCCGCAATGACGTCGTCGCGCACCGCGACGTCTCCGATGTACGGCTCACCGCCGAGGCCGTCGACGATGGTGCCGTTGCGGATGATGAGGTCGTAGGTCATCTAAATAATCTACGACCGTGCCGGTGGCTAATGCCAGGATCAGTTCGTGCGCGCCGACGACGATGCAGAGCGAAGCGATGAGAAGGAGCGGCGCTTGTGATCGGCCATTACGGAATCAGCTGCGTCGACTACCCCAAGTCGCAACGGTTCTACGACCGCGTGCTGGGCGTGCTGGGTTGTTCGCGGCAGGCGGACTTCGGGGATGCCATCGGCTACGGGAGTGACGGCAAGCCGGCTATCTGGACGCGGACGCCGCTGCGGGCGCCGGCATCGGCCCCAACCGAGAAGTGCATCTCGCCTTCGCGGCGCCCGACCACGACGCGGTGCGGGCATTCCCTCAAGCCGCCGTCGAGTTAGGCGCCGAGTCGCTGCACGCTCCGCGGCTTTGGCCGGAATATCACCCCGGCTACTTCGGCGCCTGCGTCCGTGACCCGGACGGCAACGGTCAGCAATTCGCGTCGGCCCGCCACGCGTAGGGTCGCCGAGTATGGAGAGTCCGGATGCCGCCGCTCGGGAGTTGCTGCGTGACGCGTTCACTCGGTTGATCGAACACGTCGACGAGCTCACCGATGGACTCACCGACGAACAGGCCAACTACCGGCCGAGCCCCGACACCAACAGCATCGCGTGGCTGATCTGGCACAGCGCGCGGGTGCAGGACATCCAGCTCGCCCCGATCGCCGGCATCGAGCAGGTCTGGATCCAGGACGGGTGGGTGGACCGCTTCGGGCTGGACCTGCCGCGCAACGACACCGGCTACGGCCACGGTCCCGAACAGGTGGCCAAGGTACGGGCATCGATCGACCTGCTGGCCGGCTACTACCACGCCGTGCACAAGGTGACGCTGGAATTCGTCGCCGGCGTCACCGCCGAGGACTTGGCGCGCGTCGTGGACCGGAACTGGGATCCGCCGGTGACCGCTAGCGCCCGACTGGTCAGCATCATCGACGACTGCGCCCAGCACCTCGGCCAAGCTGCCTACCTGCTGGGCATCGTGCCCTAGCCTGGGAAACTTGACACCTGTCGAGGGCGCTGCGATCCAGATCACAGGCCGCGGCTAACATGGCGACCATGACCGCCATCACACCTGCCAACCCCACGACCGAACTCGAGTTTTCCGGTACCGGCACCGTCTTGAACCCGGCTACTGGGGCAGTCGCCGGGGAGGTGCACTGGACCGACCCGGCGGACGTGCCCACCATCGCGGCCGGGCTGCGCGCGGCCCAGCGCGAATGGGAACAGCGCGGCCCCACCGGGCGCGCCAAGGTGCTGGCTCGCTTCGCGGTGTGGCTGGCCGAGCACCGCGGCGAGATCGAAGAGCTGCTGATCAAGGAAACCGGCAAATCCGCCGTCGATGCGGCACAAGAGGTGCCGCTGCTGATCATGATCCTGTCGTACTACATCAAGACGATGGAGAAAGCGCTCGCGCCCGAACGCCGGCCGGCGGCGCTGCCGTTCATGGCGATCAAGAAAGTCACCGTGCACTACCGGCCGCGGCCCGTCGTGGGGATCATCGCGCCGTGGAACTACCCGGTGGCCAACGCGCTGATGGACGGCGTCGGCGCCCTGGCCGCGGGCAGCTCGGTGCTGCTGAAGCCGTCCGAACGCACGCCACTGACCGCCGAGGTGCTGCGGCGCGGCTGGCTTGAATCCGGCGCCCCCGACGTGCTGGCGTTGGCTCAGGGCGCCCGTGAGGTCTCCGAAGCCGTCGTCGACAACGTCGATTTCGTGCAGTTCACCGGGTCCTGCGGCACCGGACGCAAAGTGATGGAGCGTGCCGCCCGCCGGTTGACGCCGGTCAGCCTGGAGCTAGGCGGCAAGGACCCGATGATCGTCCTCGAGGACGCCGACGTCGACTTCGCCGCGCATGCCGCGGTGTGGGGCGCGATGTTCAACGCCGGGCAGACCTGTGTATCGGTGGAGCGCGTCTACGTGCTCGAGCCGGTGTACGACCAGTTCGTGGCCGCCGTGGTGCGTGACGTGCAGAAGCTGCAGGTCGGCGCCGGCGCCGGACACGCCTTCGGAGCGCTGATCGACGAGCAGCAGCTCGCCGTGACCGAGCGCCACGTCCGCGAGGCGGTGGCCGCCGGTGCCCGCGTGTTGACCGGCGGTCGGCGCGCCGACAAGCCGGGCAGCTTCTACCAGCCGACGGTGCTCGTCGACGTCGACCACTCGATGACGTGCATGACCGAGGAAACCTTCGGTCCCACCCTGCCGATCATGAAGGTCGGTTCCGTCGACGAGGCGATCCGACTGGCCAACGACAGTGAATACGGGTTGAGCGCCTCGGTGTTCTCCCGTGATTTCGATCGGGCGAAAGAGGTTGCGCTGCAGCTTGATTGCGGTGCGGTGAACATCAACGACGTGATCACCAACCTGATGTGCACGACGGCGCCGATGGGCGGGTGGAAGACGTCGGGCATCGGGGCGCGGTTCGGCGGCGCCGACGGGCTGCGCAAGTTCTGTCGCATCGAGACCGTTGTCGGGCCGCGCACCAACGTCGGCGCGGACGGCAACTACTACCACAATTCGCAGAAGGCGCTGAAGCGGATCAACCGGATGATGACCCGGATGGCGCTGGCACGTCCGCGCCGCGTCGCCAAGCGCGGCGACGATGCGGGGCGCGTGACGGCCCGCTGAGGAGACGCGCCCAACAGGCTGAGTGCCTCCGTAGGCTTGGCCGCGTGCGATTCGCGGTGACGGTGCTGCTGTGGCTGCTCACCACGGCGGGGTTGGCGATTGCGCTGCCGACGGCGTGGGCGCAGACACACATCATCGACGTAAACGGTTACACGGCAATGGCCAAAAAGGCGGCGAGTGATCCGGCGCTGCAGGCCGCGGTGGCATCAGAGCTGACCACTCGGGCGATGCTGCTGATCAACCAGCACGGCTACCAGGTCGAATCGTCGACGGTCCACAATGTCGCCGCCGGCTATACCGCCGGCCCGGATTTCCCGACGCAGTTCGCCGACGCCAACCGCATGGCGCACAGCTGGATGTTCACCGGCGCTCACGCCCAGTCCGAAGGCGATCAGTGGGTCGTCGACCTGGCCGGGATGCTGAAAGACAGCGCGTTTACGGCCATGCTGTCGAACTACCACGTGCAGGTGCCCGAGACGGTGCGGGTACCGGTGACGGTGACGACGCCAAAGGTGTTGCAGCCAGGTGAATTACGGCTGTTAGCTACCTGGGGTCCGTGGGTGAGCGTCGCAGCGGCGGGGCTGACGGGCATCTGCGCGCTGCTGACACTAACCGTCGCCAGCAGCCGGGGCAGGGCGCTGGCCGGCCTGGGTATCTCGGCGCTGCTGGTCGGCGCCGGTGGCTGGGCGGCAATCGAACTCGGCCGCCGCCGTATCAACGATGCGCTGAACCACACGACCGGAGACATTCGCCGCATCGCCGATGTCATGGTCGGCGAGGCCGAAAGCAGTCTGCACCAATGGCTCGACCTGACACTGGCCGTCGGCGGCGCGCTGGTAGTGCTCGGCGTATTAGCGGCAATGCTGGGCAGTCTGCGAAAGGCGTAGCGCCTCCAGCTTCTGGTTAGCCGATTCCAGCCCGGCCTTGATCAGCCCGAATACCTTGTCGCGTACCTTCGGTTTGCCCATCAGCGGGGCATACATGTGCCGCATGAGATCCAGCCGTGCCGCGCAAAGCCATTGCATCAGGTCGCTATCGTCGAGCCAGCGGATCTGGTTGTGGTGCTCGGCCATGGTCGTGGTGATCCAGTCGAGGTCGGTGTTGGGGTGCGGCACCGGTGCGCACAGATCGTTGCGCTGCGCATCATCGCGGTAGGCGGCTTCAACGTGGGCGATCAGGGCGGCGCTGAATACTGGCTGGCAGCCGCGCAGACTCTGCAGCGTGATCAGGTTGCCGTCGAAAACCGTTGCCGGCGCCCGTCGTTCCAGTCCATCGGCGCTGCAATCGATGTAGAGTGTCGAACTGTCGGCGGGTATCGCGCCGTCGGCCAGCACGACCTTGCCGGGTCCGATACGCTCGACACGCCCCATTCGCACGACGTCTTGAATGCGTTGCAGCTGTTGTAGTTCGGCCTTCGACACGGTTGCGCAGCGGTACATGCTCGGGCGCGTCGCGGGGTCCAGCCGCAGCAGACTGCCGCAGACCTCCAACCGGTCGAACAAGTCCTCGATGCTGGTGGCGGCTTCGATCGCGATCAGGCGAGCGGCGAATCCGGCCTGAAACCGCTCCAGGAATTGTGGGCCGGGTTGAATGTTGGCCCGATCCAACAGCCAGGCGTCGCGCGGCATGATCCACGTCAGCCGCTCCGGTTGAATACCGTTGCGTAGCAGCCACAAACAGGCATCGATACCGGTCTTGCCCGCGCCCACGATGACGAACCGATCATGGCCGGCCGCCGAGGCCGGCAGGTCGTTGGGCGCGACGCAATCGACTCCGTCGCCGACGTGATAGGGCGGCGGTCGCATTGACGGCACGACGGTCTTCAGATAGGTGCTGTCCACGACTCGTCTGCGGACGTCGACGGTGTAGTCTCGGCCGGCCAGCGTGCGAAATCGGCCCTTGCCGAGATACTCCGCCATCGGAAAGTAGGACACTCGCCCGCTGGGCAGCAGGTCTTGGTGCATGACCTGGTCGAAGTAGGCACACACTTCGCCCACGGTGGCCAGCTCGTGAAGCCCCTCGTTCCAGCCGACCCGGTCGATGGTGTCGCTGCCCAACGCCCGAGAGTTGACGCCGTAATACGCCGATGGCTGATGTAAGCGGACAAACGGGTAGGCCGACGTCCAATGCCCACCCGGCGCATGGCCTCGGTCGACGAGTACCACGTGCGCGTCCGTCTCGGCAACCAGCGTGTCGGTGAAGGCCATGCCCGTCGCGCCCGCGCCCACAACCAGGTAATCCGTCTCGATTCTTTCCACCCCGGTTCTCCCCGTACCCGCCACGCTAGGTCTGATTGCCGGACTCGCCCCCTCGCCGCTTCGCGGCTGGGGGACCCCCACCTCATCGCGCTCCGCGCTCTGCATCGTCGTCCGGCTAGGTCAACGACAGCTTGGCGAGGATCTTCCCGGTCGGCTGCGGCGACCCGTTGCCGGGTTCGACGGTGAACGCCAGCGCACTGGAATTCCCGAGGTTGGTCAGCGTGTCGGTGGTCGACGGCGCGACCGCCGCGGTGTCCATCGTGCCAGCCGAGGTCGGGCCCTTGTCGCCGATCAGCCACATCTGATACACGGTGCCCTGCGAGGGCGGCGGCACGTTGTTCATGATCAACACCCCCGCGTTCATACCCCGCGAGAACACCACCGTCGCCGTCCCGCCGCCTAGCTGGCCGGAGACCGTTCGCACGTCCGATGCCGCCATGATCTGCTCGGCCATTGTCGGGGTGGGCGACGGCCGCATCGCGATTCCGGCGCCGAAGGCCGACAATCCCACCACAACTGCGGCTGCCGCAGCCAATAGCGCTGTACGCCAACGAGATCGACGCGCGGTGTCCGTTTGCACCGCGCCCAGCACCGCCGCGCGCAGGCGGGTCGGTGGCTCGGCGGCAGTTGCCGCCGAAACCGCCGTCATCGTTTCGCGGACCGCGCGCACCTCGTCGCGGAAGGCCGCGGCGACCGCTGGCGGCCCCGCGGCGAGCTGCCGGTCGATGGCGGCGCGCTCGGCATCGGATACCGCGTGCAACGCGTACGGCGTGGCCAGCTCGATCAGCTCGAAATCGGTCGGCTCGGTCATGGCACACCCAGGCAATTACGAAGACCGCGCAGCGCGTCGCGCATCCGCGATTTGATCGTCGACAGGTTGGCCGACAACCGCTGTGACACTTCGGCATAAGTCAATCCGCCGTAGTAGGCCATTTCGATGCACTCCCGCTGGATGTCGGTCAGCCCATCAAGGCACTCAACCACCCGGCGGCGTTCATCGGCCGCGAGCGCCGATTCGGCGACGACATCACGCGCCGGATCGACAGTGGACGCGCCGTAACGCGATTCTCGTTGGGTGGCGGCTTGTTCGGCACGCACCCGGTCGATGGCGCGCCGGTGCGCCATCGTCATCAGCCAGGACAACGGGGAGCCCTTCGCCGAGTCGTACGCGGCGGCGGTGCGCCATACTTCCAGGTAGACCTCTTGGGTGGTTTCTTCGCTGTAGCCGGAGTCCCGCAGCACGCGAGCCACCAGGCCATACACCCGCGCCCTGGTCTGGTCGTAGAGCGCGGCGAAGGCGTCCGCATCGCGACCCGCCACCCGGCGCAGCAATGCGGCCAGGTCGCTGATGTGCTGCGGTCCGGTCATTGACCAGTAGCTTAGCGATTCAGTGACGGCGGTCGTCATTTTGCGCCGATCGGGGCGTACATCGGGGTGGCCGGGGTACGAAGAACGCCGTCCGTGCCATGTATTCGTCGAAGCCGGGGCGGCCCGCCATGTACTTCTCGGTCAGCCGGGCGCCGGTGACGTGGACCAGGAAGTAGGTCATGAGCAGCGGCGAAAGCACCGTCGTCAGCGACCACCACCCGGCGATCGAGATCAGCCACAATCCCCACCAGACACACGCGTCGCCGAAGTAATTCGGATGACGTGTCCACGCCCATAGGCCGCGGTCCATCACCACGCCGTGATGCGCCGGATCGGATTTGAATACTCGCAGTTGACGGTCGCCGAGCGCTTCGAACACGAAGCCAGCTACCCACACCAGGACGCCGACCGACGTGACGCCCAGCCATAGCTGCGGGGTGGGACCGAGGACCGCCGAGAGTTGCAGCGGCAACGAAATGAACCAGGTCGCGACGGCCTGTACCAGGAACACCTTGCGGACTACCTGGCCCGCTGAGGCGCCGCGCAACAGGTCGGCGTAGCGCCGATCCTCGCCCTGGCCGGCCGATCGTCGGTAGATGTAGTAGCTCAGCCGGAGGCCCCACATCGCGACCAGCGCGAGCAGCAGCCAGCGGCGGAATGCATCGCCGTCGCCGAGGATCGCGGCGAGCGCCGCGACCGCGATGAAACCCAGTCCCCAGGTCACGTCAACGACGTTGTAACGGCCGATCCGCCGACCGATCGCGAAGGTGACCGCATGAGCCACCAGCAGCGCGGCAGCCGAGGCGCCCGAGACGACCGCGAAGTCGGCGATCACGGCGCGGCCTCGCTGACGAACGTCCACTGATGGACGTTGAGATATCCCGACCGGAATCCGGCCTCCGCATACGACAGGTACAGCTCCCACATCCGACTGAACACCTCGTCGAAGCCAATGTGCGCCAGCGTCTTTCGGCGCTGGATGAATCGCTCCCGCCATAGTCGCAGCGTCTCTGCGTAGTGCTGGCGCAGCGAGACCGTGTCCACAACGCGTAAACCTGTCTGGCGCTCGGTGATGTCGAGGATAGCCTTGGTAGACGGAATCAGCCCGCCGGGGAAGATGTACTTCTGGATCCAGGTGTGGGTATTGCGGGTCGCCAGCATCCGGTTGTGGGGCATGGTGATCGACTGGATCGCCAGTCTCCCGTTCGGCATAAGCAGCCGTTCAATGGTGCGGAAGTAATCCGCCCAGGCGCGAAATCCAATCGCTTCCACCATCTCGACCGATATCACGGCGTCGTAGTTTCCGCCGACGTCGCGGTAGTCGCGCAGATCGACCTGGACAAGATCGGACAGGCCTGCGGCTGCGATCCGTTGGCGAGCCAACCAGTGCTGGCGCTCCGAGAGTGTGATCGAACGGACGTGCGCCCCGCGTCGTCCCGCGCGGATGGCCAGCTCACCCCACCCGGTACCGATTTCCAGTAATTGGGTGCCGGGGCCGACTCCGGCCGAGTCCAACAGCCGGTCGATCTTGCATCGTTGCGCGTCGGCGAGGTCGGGCCAGGACGCCGGCAGCTTCGCGAACATTGCGCTGGAGTAGGTCATTGTCTCGTCGAGGAATTCCGCGAACAGATCGTTGGACATGTCATAGTGCGCGGCGACATCGCGGCGGGCCTGTTCCTCGCTGGACGCTGACGAACGCGGTTGGGAGGCAACGGCGATCGGCCTGAGCCACTGCAGCCCTCTCGGCACCAGATCGGCCATGTCGGTTGCCAGTATCGTCAGCACCTCGGTCAGGGCATCCGATTCCCACTCGCCGGCCATGTAGGACTCGCCGAAGCCGATCAGGCCGTGGCGTCCGATCCGGCGGGCCAGTCGGTCCGGCTCGTTGATCACCAGTGTTGGTGACGCCCCGTCACCGGCGCCGATCACAGCCCCGTCAGGGTAGCGAAGTCGCAGCGGCAGCCGGGCGGCGGCACGGTGCAGCAACCGTTTGGCAATGAACGCCGATGCCGCGGCAAAGGGCCCGGACGATACCCGAACAATCGCGGGCCAACGTTCCGGATCTATTGCTGCTAAACGCTTGTCGCTGGCCGTAGTCATCCGGGGCACCACCGGGACCCGACGCAACCACAACGCGATGCCTTGGATACGGATACGAAGCGCCACCACCAACGGTGCCAGCGGCGAGAGGATCTGCATCCGCACGACGTGGCCAACGGTTGCTGGTCGTCGGGTGCCGCGCAGCGTCGCGACAAAGGCCGGTTGGCCGTCACCGTGCAGCGACACCACCACGTCGACCTGCCCGTCCGGACGCGGTGCCAGCACCTGGTAATGGCCGGCCACCGAGTTGAACGGGGAGACGTAAAGCTTCTTGGTGACCAGTACTGGTGTATTGGCCGGGGGCAGCAGGTAGGCGTGGCGTTGCCCATAGGTGTTGTGCACCTCAACGATTACCTGGCGCAGCGTTCCACCGTGGTCGTGGCACCAGAAAACGCTGATCGGGTTGAAAACGTAACCGAGCACCCGCGCCTGCAGCAGCGCGGTGATGCGACCGCCGGGCAGGGCCGCGTCATGGTCGGCCAGGTAGGCGTCGACTCGTTCACGCAGCGACCCGCCGGGACGGCCTCCAAGGTGGTCCCCAGCGTCGAACCGGGCGAACGCCCGCAGCCACCACGGCAGCGACGGCAGCTCGTCGATGTCGACATACCAACTGTAGCTGCGGTATTCGAAATAGTGATGCACCGGCGTTTGCCGGTTGTGGGTGATCGTGGTGCGGTAAATTGCCGGCGTCAACATGCCAATGCCTCCGTCGGCGCTGAGCGTGCCGGCCAATCGGCACCCAATCGTCGAGCCGCCCGGAGGCCTGACGCGGCACCGTCCTCGTGAAACCCCCAGCCGTGGTAGGCGCCGGCGAATACCACCCGGTCGTCATCCAATGTCGGCAATAAATGTTGTGCAGCAACGGATTCCGGCGTATAGAGCGGATGGCTATAGATCGTTTCGGCGATCACTGATTCAGGATCGACGCGATCCTGGCCGCCGAGCGTCACCAGGAACCGACGGTCGGCATCGATCCGCATCAACCTGGTGACGTCATAGGTGACCAGTACATGGCCGTTGTCCGGCGTGATGAGGTAGTTCCACGACGCGCGAGCGCGCCGCTGTCGGGGCAAGACAGACTCATCAGTATGTAGCTGGGCACGGTTGACCGAATACGGAATCGCACCCAGTACGGCTTGCTCGCGCGGTGCCGGGTCGTCGAGGAGCAGCAGCGCCTGGTCGGGGTGCACGGCGACGACGGCAGCGTCGAATAGCCGAGGTTCGGCGCGGCCGGCCCGCACCAGCACGCCATCGGGCAGTCGCCGCAGCGAGTGCACCGGACTACCGACACAAACTTTGTGCAGCTGGGACGCGATGGCGTGGACATAAAGCGCCGAACCTCCACTCACCGTGCGCCACGCCGGTGAGCCGAAGACCGACAGCATGCCGTGGTGGTCGAGAAAGACAAATAGGTACCGCGCTGGGTAGCGCAGCGCGTCGCTGCTGCCGCAGGACCAGACCGCCGCCACCAGGGGTGTGATGAAGTGCTCGACGAAGAACGCCGAAAACCGTTGCCGATAAAGAAATGCCGCCAACGTTTCCAAGTTGTCGGCCTCTTCTTTTGAACCCGCGCGCAGCAGCCGGCTCGCGGCACGATGGAAGCGGAGGATCTCGGTGAGCATCAGCAGATAGCGGGGCCTGGCCGACTGCCACGACGCGAACAGGCCCCGGATGCCCAGCGCTCCCGCGTATTCCAGGCCGGTGTGCTCGGCCCGCACTGACATCGACATCTCGGACTCTTGGGTGGCAACGCCCAACTCGGTGAACAACCGGCACAGCGTCGGATAGGTGCGATCGTTGTGCACGAGGAACGCTGAGTCGACGCCGATGATGGTGCCATCGCCCCGGTCGACGAAGTGGGTGTGGGCATGCCCGCCCAGTCGGGTATCGGCCTCATAGAGTGTGACCCGGTCGCGGCCGGACAAGGCGTAGGCGGCGGTCAGACCAGCGACACCGCTACCGATAACCGCAATCGACCGCCCGAATGACCCTTGCACATCGGGTATTCGGAGCCGGAGTTCGAGCGGACGACTGTGACGATGGCCATCCATGACGTCGGCCGCTCCGAAGAACAACTGTCCGACCCCTAACGAGCGGCGCCATCCGCCGCTGGCACAGATGTCAAAGGAGCCCAAGTGAAATGAAGGACTATCAGAGAAAGACACTCGCGGTGGGCCTGGCGGCGTTCGCAGCCGTCGGGTTCTCGGCGTGTTCGAGCAACAAATCCGAGTCCGCGCCGCAGACCAGCGCGAGTCCGGCCACCAGCGTGGCGGCGCCGGCCAGCACGAGCGCGATGATGCCCGCGTCCAATCTGATCGGCACGGGCTGCGCGGATTACGCCGCAGAGCATCCGAGCGGTCCGGCTTCGGTGGCCGGAATGGCGCAGGACCCGGTCGCGACGGCGGCGTCCAACAATCCGATGCTGTCGACCTTGACCGCCGCGCTCTCTGGCAAGCTGAACCCCAATGTCAACCTGGTCGATACCCTGAACAGCGGCCAGTACACCGTGTTCGCGCCGACCAACGCCGCATTCGACAAACTGCCCGCGAGCACGATCGACGAGCTCAAGACCAACTCCGACATGTTGAAGAGCATCCTGACCTACCACGTCGTGCAAGGGCAGGAAAGCCCGAACACGGTTGACGGCACGCACAAAACCCTGCAGGGGGCTGACGTCAACGTGACCGGCCAGGGGAACGGCCTCAAAGTCGCCGACGCGGGCCTGGTGTGCGGAGGGGTGCACACCGCCAACGCGACGGTCTACATGATCGACACCGTGCTAACACCACCCAGCCAATAACGGCCTAGATCGTCGCCAGACAAGGCAGCCCGGTCCGGCGGGCTGCCTTGTCGCATTTATATGTTTCGCGGACGGTACCGATCCAAGACAGGTTGTGGTAGCGAATAGTGATTATGTTGTCTCTAGCGCTGATCGGTCTGGTCGGAGGCCTGATCACTGGCATTTCACCGTGCATCCTGCCCGTGCTGCCGGTGATCTTCTTCTCTAGCACCCAAAGCACAACGACAGGCGATGGTGCAGTTGCGGTTAAGTCCAAACGTGAAGTCTCACGGCCATATCGGGTGATCGGCGGCCTGGTGCTGAGCTTCAGCCTGGTTACGCTGGCCGGCTCGGCCTTGTTGTCGTTGCTGCACCTGCCGCAAGACGCCATCCGCTGGGTCGCGCTGGCCGCGCTGGTGGCGATCGGTCTCGGCTTGATTTTCCCGCGCTTCGAGCAACTGCTGGAAAGGCCGTTCTCCCGCATCCCCCAGATGCAGATCGCCGCCGGCGCCAACGGGTTTGGCCTGGGCCTGGCGCTCGGCGTGCTTTACGTTCCGTGCGCGGGCCCGGTGCTGGCCGCGATTGTGGTGGCCGGGGCCACCGCGAACATCGGCCTCCCCGTCATCGTCCTCACGCTGGCATTCGCCCTGGGCACCGCGGTGCCACTGCTGTTCTTCGCGCTGGCTGGCCAGCGAGTTACTCAGCGGGTCAATGCATTTCGCCGTCGCCAACGCCAGATCCGCGTCACAGCAGGGATTGTGACGCTGCTGCTGGCGGTGGCGCTGGTGTTCAACCTGCCTGCGGTACTTCAGCGGGCCATCCCGGACTACACCAGCTCACTGCAGAGCAAGCTGGGCGACGGCCAGCAGATCCAGCAAAAGCTCGGCGGCATCGTCAACGACCAGAACAAAGAGTTGTCGAACTGCACCAGTGTCTCCCCGCAGCTACAGAACTGCGGCCCCGCGCCCGACCTCAAGGGCATCACCGCCTGGCTGAACACCCCCGGCGACAAGCCGATCGACCTAAAGGCGTTGCGGGGCAAGGTAGTGCTGATCGACTTTTGGGCCTATTCCTGCATCAACTGCCAGCGTGCCATACCGCACGTTGAAGGCTGGTACAAGGCTTATCACGACGACGGTTTCGAGGTCATCGGCGTGCACACGCCGGAGTATGCCTTCGAGAAGGTCACCGGCAACGTCGAAAAGGGCGCCGCCGACATCGGGATCACATACCCGATCGCCCAGGACAACAGCTACTCGACGTGGACGAACTACCGCAACATGTACTGGCCCGCCGAGTATCTAATCGACGCCAATGGTGTTGTGCGACACATTAAATACGGCGAGGGCGACTATGACGGCACCGAGAAGCTGATCCGTGAGCTGATCACAAACGCCCGACCCAACGTTGCGCTGCCGCCGCCGGTCGACGCGCCCGATACCACCCCGCAACACAGCCTGACTCCCGAGACATACTTCGGCGTCGGCAAGATGGTGAACTACGCCGGAAGCGGCGTCTACGACAAGGGGCGGGCGAACTTCACCTACCCGCCCGCATTGCCGAACGACACCTTCGCCCTGCAGGGCCCGTGGACACTCGACTACGAGGGCGCGACGGCCGACACCGACACCTCGAGCATCGAGCTGAACTACTCCGCCAAAAACGTCTACGTCGTCGTCGGCGGAACCGGGAACCTCACGGTCACACGCGACGGGAAAACGACCACGGTGCCGATCAGTGGGCCGCCCACCTCGCACCAGATCGTCGACCGCAAGGACGTGGCTCGCGGACTACTCGATGTGCGTTTAAGCAAAGGGCTGCAGGTGTTTTCCTTCACCTATGGCTAATCGGCGATCCAGGACGTGTCCGGCTCCGAACTACTCATGTCAACCATCGTCGTCGACGCTGAGGAGCCGAAAAGCGATGAAACTACCAAAGAATGCGATCGCACCAATTGGCCTCGCGGCGACAGCCGCGATAGGTCTCGCCGTGGCCACCTGTACGCCTGCAGCGGCCGCACCCAATCTGATCGGCGCGGGCTGTGCAGACTACGCGGCGATGCATCCGGACGGACCGGCCTCGGTGTCCGGCATGTCGCAGGACCCAGTGGCGAACGCGGCGTCGAACAATCCTGAGCTGACGACCTTGACCGCGGCACTATCCGGCCAGCTCAACCCGCAAGTGAACCTCGTCGACACGCTCAACAGCGGTCAATACACGGTGTTCGCACCGACCAACGCAGCCTTCAACAAGCTGCCCGCCGGCACCATCGATCAGCTGAAAACCAATTCGAACATGTTGAAGAGCATCCTGACCTACCACGTCGTTCCCGGACAGCTGAGCCCGGGCCAGGTCGACGGCTCACACAACAGCGTGCAAGGTGCGCCGGTGAACGTGACCGGGTCGGGCGACGGCCTCAGGGTCAACAATGCCGGCTTGGTCTGCGGCGGCGTACCTACCGCCAACGCACAGGTGTACATGATCGACACGGTGCTGATGCCACCTGGCCAGTGAGGTTCGCCAACGACACCTCATCTGTCGCGGCAACCGCCGTTGCGCCCATGCTGGCGGCGGCTATTGAGCCACTGATCGGTGGCGAGCTGCCAATCCGGCTAATCGCCTGGGACGGCAGCATCGCCGGGCCTGCGGCCGCGCCGGTCGTATGGCTGCGCAGCGCAGCAGCACTCCGCCGGATGCTCTGGCGCCCAGGCGAACTCGGTATTGCACAGGCCTATGTGTGCGGCGATCTCGACGTCGGCGGGGACCTGGGGTCAGCGCTGGCCTACGTGTGGTCCCAGATCGCGCAAGGTCGGCTGAGGGCGACAAGGCCATCCCCCGGGGCGCTGGCGCGCCTGTGTGCCGTCGCGGTGCGGCTCGGTGCGCTCGGCGGGCCGCTGCCGCCACCCGCCACTCAAGCGCGGGTAGGAGGCCGGCTGCACAGCCTATCCCGCGACAGGGCGGCGATCAGCCATCACTACGACCTGTCGAACGCGTTCTATCGGCTGATCCTCGACCCGTCAATGGCTTACTCATGCGCCTACTGGGAGCCCGCCCGACCGGAAATCACCCTCGAGCAGGCGCAACGCGACAAGCTGGACCGGATCTGCCGCAAGCTCGGCCTTGATGAGCGACCCGGCATGCGGATGCTCGACGTCGGATGCGGCTGGGGTTCGCTGAGTCTGCACGCCGCCGAGCGTTATGGTGCACGGGTTTTGGGTATAACCCTGTCACTCGAGCAGAAGGCCTACATCGAATCCGCGCTGACCGAAAGGGGATTGGGCGATCGCGTTGAGATCCGTGTGCAGGACTACCGCACCATCACGGACGGTCATTTCGACGCAGCGGCGTCGATCGAGATGGGTGAACACGTTGGCCGACAGAATTATCCGACCTACACGCGGATCCTGCACAACTGTGTTCGCCCGGGCGCCCGGGTCCTAATCCAGCAAATGTCACGGCGTGGCAGCCTCCCGGGCGGCGGGCCCTTCATTGAATCGTTCATCGCACCCGACATGCACATGCGTCCGCTCGGCCAGACGATCGCGCTGCTCGAAGAAGCGGGCTTGTCGACGATCGAGGTCGAGGCGATGCGTGAACACTATGTACGCACGGTCGACAGTTGGATCGACAGTCTCGAAACCCGTTGGGACACCGTAGTCGAACTGATCGGCGAAGAAGCTGCCCGGGTCTGGCGACTGTATCTGGCCGGGGGGAGGCTCGCGTTCGCGCAAGGCCGCATGGGCGTTGACCAGATCCTGCTAGCTCGGCCAACAGTTGCGGGTAGCGCTATGGCGTGATGATGTGCGATGGATCGGGCCGCAGCTCCGGCGGCGCCTGGCTGTAGTCGCCGAACGGGCCGTCGCGGCGCTCGACCGCGGCCCGCACCCCCTCGGTCTCGGCGGTCTGGATGAAGTCGAGCGCTTCGGGGGTGTTGCGCATCAGGCCGTCGAGGATGACGCCCAACGTCTGGGTGGACGCCAGGCCCATGTTCTCGTAGGCCTGGTTGACGATCAGCTTCTGCGCCCGCAGCTGCGACAACGGGATCCGTGCCAGTTCGGCGGCGATCTCGGCGACGCGCGCCTCGAGTCGCTCGAACGGCACCGCCTCGTTGATCAGCTCGACCTCGGCGGCCTGGACGCCGTTGAGCGGCCGGCCGGTCAGCGAGTGCCACTTGACCCTGGCCATGCTGAGGCGGTACAGCCACATTCCGGTGAGGTACGCCCCCCACATCCGGCTGTACGGGGTCCCGATCACGGCGTCTTCGCTGGCGATGACGATGTCGGCGCACAGCGCGTAGTCGCTGGCCCCGCCGACGCACCAGCCGTGCAACTGGGCGATTACCGGCTTGGACGCGCGCCAGATGGCCATGAACTTCTGCCCCGGTGCGATCTCGCGGGCGGTGACCAACGCGAAATCCTTGCCCGGATCCCAGCGTCCCCCGGTATTCATCGCCTCGCCCCAGTGCTGGAAGCCGTCGCCGAAGTCGTAACCGGCCGAGAACGCCCGGCCGGCGCCGCGCAACACAATGACCTTGACGTCCCAGTCCCGTTCGGCCAGGCCGATGGCGGCCTCGATTTCGTCGGGCATGGGCGGAACGATGGTGTTGAGCTGGTCGGGGCGGTTCAACGTAATGGTGGCAACCGGCCCGGCCGTCGTGTATAGCAGTGTTTCGAAATCAGCAGCTGGCATCACTGAATGCTGACAGCTGAGCTCAGCTGCCGGGTTATCGGGTGTCTGCGCTAATCGTCAGCGTGACGTCGCTGGTCCCATCGCTCAAGCCGTGCCTGCAAGTCCAGCAGACCCAACCCGGCGACCGGAGCGGCGATGAATAGGCATGCCACCATGAGTGGAGTCATCGCGCCCTCCTCCCCTTACCCCAACTGCCCCCCACATGTCTTTCTTAGATAGATTTAAGGTACGCCTTAGCCCGCGATCAGGAAAGCCAACCCGCCGGATTTTCTCCAAGATGTTCCAGAAAAGTTATCCGCGCCCGCCGCTCCCTAGCCCTTGTCTGGCGGCAGCAGTTGAAACCCGGTCAGGATGGTCTGGATATCGCGGAGGTATCCGAGGTTGTAGGGGTCGGCTGCCTGGACTGTGACGGTCGCGGCGTAGTCGTTGCCGGAAAATTCAGCGATCACGATCAGCGTCTTGGCCTTGCGCGGCGGAATCCGACCCATGGCCGGGGCGTCGTAGCTGACGAGATCCGCCTTGTGGCCGCACAGGGTGGTGTGGGTCGTGTGCATATTGGTGACGCCCAGCCGATCGGCCAACGTCGCGCGTTCCTGATCGAAAAGCTTCTCCTGATCTTGGTTCGTGCTGGGGGCGGATTCCAGGGTGACGACAGCGGTGGGCACGAAGTCGTGGCCGGCCAGATGCTTATTGCCCATGGCAAAGCGGATGATCTCTGAATCGAGCATCTTCGTGCGCTGCCACCCAGGCGGCTGCGGAACCCGCAGCTGTGGCTCCTTGGCCGCGTGCGCCGGAATCGTTGTCATCGGCGCCGAAACCTGTTTACATACACTACTTTTCGGCGCTGTGGCAGCCGCCGTCTGGGTGCCGGTATGGGGGGCGCCGGTTACCACCTTGGTGCAGCCCGGGACCGCGAACAGCGCCACCGCCGCGACCGTCGCAGACAGCATGCACGGCAGCCTCATCGCGCCACACCCCACCTTCGTCGCCTGGTCGGTCAAGTGTCCAACATCCGCCACAGAAACGAGAAACTCAGCGCGGACTTGAACGCGGTCTGCGCGTTGTCGGCAGCACCGGCGTGGCCGCCCTCGATGTTCTCGTAGTACCAGACCCGATGACCCGCGGCTTCCAGTGCCGCGGTCATTTTGCGGGCATGGCCGGGATGCACCCGGTCGTCGCGGGTGGACGTGGTGATCAGCACCGGCGGGTAGTCGATGTCAGCCGAAATGTTGTGGTAGGGGGAGTATTCGGCGATGAACTTCCAATCGTCAGGGTTGTCCGGGTCGCCGTACTCGGCAACCCAGGAGGCGCCCGCCAGCAGCAGATGGAAGCGGCGCATGTCCAGCAACGGAACCTGACATACAAACGCGCCGAAAAGCTGTGGGTACTTGGTCAGCATGATGCCCATCAGCAGCCCGCCGTTACTGCCACCCTGTGCACCGAGTTGCCGCACGGTGGTGATGCCGCGGTCCACTAAATCGGTTGCCACCGAGGCGAAGTCCTCGGCAACCAAGTGACGGCCCGCGCGCATCGCCTGCGTGTGCCAGCCCGGCCCGTACTCGCCGCCACCGCGAATGTTGGCCAGCACATAGGTGCCGCCGCGCGCCAGCCACAGCCGGCCCAAGACGCCGTCGTACCCTGGGGTTCGGGCCACCTCGAATCCGCCATAGCCGCCGAGCAGTGTCGGACCGGGTCCAGTCGAATCAGGCGGGCGCACCACAAAATACGGGATTGAGGTGCCATCCTTGGATGTAGCGAAATGCTGTGCGACGGTCATGCCTTCGGCGTCGAAGAAAGCCGGTGCGGATTTGATCTGTTCCAGCGGCCCGTCGACTGGCCCGTGCAGTAGCCGCGATGGCGTAGTGAAGCCGCTGGAATCCAAGAAGATTTCGTCACCGGTGTCGTCAGCGCCGACGATAACGGTATTGGTATTGACCGGCACGTCGGTCACCGGCCGACGCCCCCAGCTGCCCGGTGTAACAATCTCCACGCGGCTGGCCACGTCGGCCAGCGTGACCACCACCAGCCGGTCGCGGGTCCAGGCGTAGTGCAGCAGGCTGGTGTGCTCGTCGGGCTCGAACACCACCCGCAACTCTGCTGTGCCGGCCAGGAATTCGTCATAGTCGGCGGCCAGCAGCGAGCCCGCGGTATAGCTGGCGCTGCCGGTGAACCAGTCGGTGCGCAGCTCGACGAGCAACCACTCGCGGTGCACCGATATCGACGCGTCGGTGGGCGCGTCGATGCGGATCAATTCTTCGCCGCGTAGCTCGTACACCTGGTCGTTGAAGAAGTCGATGGCCCGTCGCAGCATTGTCCGCTCGAAGCCGGGCGTGCGGTCGACCCCGGCGGTCGCGATGACGTCGCTGGGCGAGCCCTCGAACACCGTCTGGGCATCCTCGACGGGTTGCCCGCGATGCCATCGTTTGACGATCCGCGGGTAGCCGGACTCGGTCAGCGAGTCAGCGCCGAAGTCGGTGCCGATCAGGAGCGTGTCCGGATCGGCCCAGCTGGTTCCGGACTTGGCCTCGGCGAGGGCGAACCCGCCGTCGACGAATTCGCGGGTGCACATGTCGAATTCACGCACGAATGCGGCGTCCGACCCGCCGCGGGACAGGCTGATCAGGGCTCGGGTCTGCTCGGGGTAGATGACGTTGGCGCCGGCCCATACCCAGTTCTCGTCGTCGACACGAGCCAGCTCATCGACGTCGATCAGCACATCCCAGTCCGGGCTATCGCTGCGGTAGCTGTCCAACGTGGTGCGCCGCCACAGCCCGCGCGGGTTGGCGGCGTCGCGCCAGAAGTTGTACAGGTAGTCACCGCGACGGCGCACGTAGGGAATGCGGGCATCGGTGTCGAGCACCTCGAGCGCTTCGGTGCGCATTCGCTCGAACTCCTCGCCGGAGAACTCGGCCACCGTCGGCTCGTTGCGGGCGCGCACCCAGTCCAGCGGCTCTTCGCCGAGGATGTCTTCCAGCCACAGATACGGGTCGATCGCCTCATCGCCAGACATGGGACTCATTGTGACGGCGGCGGTAGTGTGACCTGTATAACACCGTCAAACGAGGAGCTCGAATCCCATGACCCTCTATGCACGTCCGGGTTCCGCGGGGGCGTTGATGTCGTACGAATCGCGGTACGGCAACTTCATCGGGGGCGAGTGGGTCGCGCCGGTCGGCGGCCGCTATTTCGAGAATCCGACGCCGATCATCGGTCAGCCGTTCTGCGAGATACCGCGCTCTGACGAGGCCGACGTCGACAAGGCGCTCGACGCTGCCCACGCCGCGGCACCAGGTTGGGGTAAGACCGCGCCCGCCGAGCGGGCAGCGATTCTCAACAAGATCGCCGACCGCATCGACGAGAACCGGGAGGGGCTGGCGCTCGCCGAAGTCTGGGACAACGGCAAACCGATCCGCGAGGCGCTGGCCGCCGACATTCCGCTGGCGGCAGATCATTTCCGCTACTTCGCCGCGGCGATTCGCGCCCAAGAAGGATCGTTGTCGCAGATCGACGAGGACACCGTCGCATACCACTTCCACGAACCGCTGGGCGTGGTCGGGCAGATCATTCCATGGAATTTCCCGATCCTGATGGCCACCTGGAAGTTGGCGCCGGCGCTGGCGGCCGGCAACGCCGCGGTGCTCAAGCCCGCCGAGCAGACCCCCGCGTCGGTGCTGTATTTCATGTCGCTGATCGGCGATCTGTTGCCGCCCGGCGTGGTCAACGTCGTCAACGGGTTCGGCGCCGAGGCCGGCAAGCCACTGGCGTCGAGCAACCGGATCGCCAAGGTCGCGTTCACCGGCGAGACCACCACCGGGCGACTGATCATGCAGTACGCGTCGCAGAACCTGATTCCGGTCACCCTGGAACTGGGCGGCAAGAGCCCCAACATCTTCTTCTCCGACGTGATGGCCGCCAACGACGACTTCCAGGACAAGGCGCTGGAAGGCTTCACCATGTTCGCCCTCAACCAGGGCGAGGTGTGCACCTGCCCGTCGCGCAGCCTGGTCCAGGCCGACATCTACGACGAGTTCCTGGAGCTGGCGGCCATCCGCACCAAAGCGGTCCGGCAGGGTGACCCGCTGGACACTCAGACGATGATCGGTTCGCAGGCCTCCAACGACCAGCTGGAAAAGGTGTTGTCCTACATCGAAATCGGCAAGGACGAGGGCGCCAAGATCATCACCGGCGGCGAGCGCGCCGAGTTGGGCGGTGACCTGTCCGGCGGCTACTACGTGCAGCCCACCATCTTCGCGGGCGGCAACAAGATGCGGATCTTCCAGGAGGAGATTTTCGGGCCGGTGGTGGCCGTGACGTCGTTCAAGGACTATGACGACGCGATCTCGATCGCCAACGACACCCTCTACGGCCTGGGCGCGGGTGTGTGGAGCCGCGACGGCAACACCGCCTACCGGGCCGGCCGCGACATCCAGGCGGGCCGGGTGTGGGTCAACTGCTACCACGTCTATCCGGCGCACGCGGCGTTCGGCGGCTACAAGCAGTCCGGTATCGGCCGGGAAAACCACAAGATGATGCTCGACCACTACCAGCAGACCAAGAACCTGATGGTGTCCTACTCGCAAAAGGCGCAAGGCTTCTTCTGATGACACCGCGGGTGGTGGTCACCGCCGCTGCCGCCGAGCTGCTCGGTGAGCTGCAGGACCGGCACGGCCCGGTGATGTTCCATCAGTCCGGCGGCTGCTGCGACGGGTCGTCGCCGATGTGCTACCCGGACGGCGATTTCATCGTGGGCGACCGCGACGTGCTGCTAGGCGTGTTGGACGTCGGTGCCGGGGTGCCGGTGTGGATTTCCGGGCCCCAGTTTCAGGCCTGGAAACACACCCAGCTGGTCATCGACGTGGTGCCCGGCCGCGGCGGCGGATTCAGCCTCGAGGCGCCCGAGGGGAAGCGGTTCTTGTCCCGCGGGCGGGCTTTCAGCGACGCCGAGAACGCGGAGCTCGCCGCTACCCCGGTGATCACCGGCGCCGACTTCGAGCGCGGCGAGCGCCCGCCGGCACGCTCACCGGTAGTCGCTGCCGCTGCGGACGCTTGCTCAGTACCCGCAGGGCGCGCCGTGCCGGTAAAGCCGTAGCGAGCAGCCGCGGCAGTATCGTCAAACCGTGATACCGCTGCCGCGGACCTGGCTGCTGACCAGCGCGATGCTGCTCGGCGTCGCAGCCGGGTTGCTGGGCGGAACGGCTGCGCTGACCGTGGATCACGCTCACATGCGCCCGGACGTCGCGATCGCGTTGGTAGTCGGGTTTCCCAGCGTCGTCGGGCTGCTGGTGATCCTGCTGTCGCGGCGACGATGGCTGACCGCACTGGGCGTGTTCATCCTGGCGCTGGCGCCGGGATGGTTCGGGGTTCTCGCGGTGATCGAGGTGGCGACCCATGCCTGACGACGACCGGGTGGACACCGCATCGATGCCAAAGACCGAGGCGTACACGCCGACCTTCGACACCGGCGCACATCACAAGGCCGAGCCGCAGCTCATCGAACCCGAACCGCCGGCTCGCCGACGCCGATGGTGGCAACGACGGTCGGATACGTCGGCGACGGAGACACCGGATGAGCCTGCAAGCAGCACCACTCCGGCCGCTGAGGCCGCAACGGACGAAGCGCCGCCGTCCGGCTCGCTGCACGCGCCGGCGCCGCCGATCGCCGTGCCCGGCCGCTACCACCATTTGCGCTGGTGGCAGTTCATTCTGATGCTCCTGGCGGTGTGGGTTCCGGCGGGGGCGATCGGTGACGGCCTGTTCTACTGGTGGACCCACGACCACTCCGCACACAAGACCGCGGTGGTCTTCGTGGTTTTGATCTACGTCGTGGCGTGCGTGGTCGCGGCCTTGATGCTGGCGATGGTGCCCGACCGGCCGCTGCTATCAGCGTTGGCGATCGGGGTGATCTCGGCGGTGTTCGCGTCCGTCGTCGCCGCGGCCCCGTTCTACGGCGCGTTCTACTGCGACCACAGCCAGCGTCCGTGCCTGATGGGCGTTATCCCGCACTGAGCCAGTCGACGTCGGCTGTGCAAGGCTGGCGGGGTGAGCGACACGTCGGCCTCCTACACCCAGGCCGATAACAACCTCGCCTCAATCGCTGACTTGATCGAAGACCCGGCGCGGGCCGCGATGCTCGCCGCCCTGGCCGGCGGCCGGGCTCTACCGGCGGGGGAGCTGGCCCGCCGGGCCGGGGTGCATCCCGCCACCGCCTCCACCCACCTGCGCCGGCTGACCGAAGGCGGACTGATCCGGGTCCGAGCCCAAGGCCGGCATCGATACCACGAGATCGTCAATCCAGAAGTCGCCACGGTGCTGGAGGCCATCGCCCAGATCACGCCGCCGGCACCGGTGCGCTCGCTGAGCCAGCATCGCGCCGCCCGTGCGTTGTTCGAGGCACGGACCTGCTACGACCACCTCGCCGGACGCCGCGGCGTGCAACTTCGCGACCGGCTGCTGGCCACCGGGGCAATCCGCCGCCTCGACGACCGCGACCACGAGCTCACCGACCGCGGACAACATCTGGTCGACGAGCTGGGTATCGACCTGGCCACGCTGAGGACCAGCCGGCGGGTGTTCGCCCGCTCCTGCGTCGACTGGACCGATCGCCGCGTGCACCTGGCCGGGGCGCTGCCGGCCGCGATCACCAGCGTGTTCCTCGCCCGCGGGTGGCTTACCCGCGGACCGGGCCGCAGCCTGCGCGTCGCCGGCGGTTACGACGACAACGTCGAAAACTGGCTGGCCAGCTGACCTGCGAGCCGAGCCATTAGGGTGGGGCCGTGACTTCTCACTATGACGTTGTCGTCCTCGGAGCCGGACCCGGCGGATATGTGGCGGCCATCCGCGCAGCGCAGCTGGGATTGAACACGGCCGTCGTCGAACCCAAGTACTGGGGCGGCGTATGTCTGAACGTCGGCTGCATCCCGTCGAAAGCCTTGCTGCGCAACGCCGAACTCGCCCACATCTTCAATAAGGAAGCCAAGACCTTTGGCATCAGCGGCGAGGCGACATTCGACTACGGCATCGCCTACGACCGAAGCCTGGAAGGCGAGCGTTGGAAAAAAAGTTAAGCGCGCTGCTACCGAATGTGACGACGACAAGCTACGCGCAGGGTTCGCAGGTGGATCTGGCGGAATTTGGATTTAATTTCAAGACCCCGCCCGGAAGCGGCTTCACCATACCGTCAATTGTCGGGCCTTTCGGCTATTTCGATGCTCGCGGCTACGTGACGCAGTCCGTTCTGGATTTGAAGGCGATCAACGACTCGCACGCCGCTACAGAAAATATCAAGGCCGCGCAATACACGGCGAAGGACGCGCGCGACCTGGTGGTGCTGGCTGTGGGGTAGAGAACGTATTCCGCAGGCGATTGCGGATGCGTCACGAATCGAAACTGTGGCTGCGCAAGTGAACACGGCGCAAGCGCTTTATGATCAGGCCTCAGACCAAGTGAAGGCCGGAACTTCTCCTGCGATCGACGGGCTGCGCGCGCAAGTGGAATTGAAAACGCGGCAGCAGCAATTGATCCAGGCCAAAAATGATTTTGCGATTCAGAAACTCACGCTCGCGCGGGTGATCGGGCTCGCGCCCGGGCAGGAATACGAGCTGACGGATAAGTCGCCCTATGAGCCGTTTACGGGACTGACGCTGGATGAAGCGCAACAGGCGACGGGCAATTTGCACATCGACGCGATGGACAGCGAGACGATACGCGGGACCTTCAATATGGTCATGTCGGGTGGCTCGAACACGATGACGGTGAAGCGCACGCTGCAAGGCAAGTGGCTCGGTAGCGATTGCGGCGACGTCAAGCCAGGCGGGGAATAGGAGAGCAAACATGCAGGACCTGCTGCCATTGGCGGAGAAGCTTGGCGCGAGGCTGAAGGCGCGAGGCGATACGATAGGGATCGCGAAGTCCTCGACCGGAGGGTTGATCTCGGCGGCGCTGTTGTCGGTTCGCGTCGCATCGGCGTATTTCCGCGGCGGCAGCGTGATCTATACGCACTATGCGCGCTCCGCATTCCTCGACATTGCCAACCCGCTGCCGGATGGCATGCGTGCCTCGTCGGAACCGTACGCGGCGCTGCTGGCGGCGACGGTGCGCAGCAAGCTGGGTTGCACGTGGGGGCTGAGCGAAACCGGCGCGACCGGGCCTACCGGCAATCGCTATGGCGATGCGGCGGGGACAACGCGCATCGGATTGGAAGGGCCGAGCTTCTCGCGCGCGATTACGCTCGGAGACTGGCAGTGCGGATCGTGTCGCCAACATGCGCGCTTTCGCGAAGCGGGCGATGGAGCTGCTGGCGGAGGCGATCGGGTAGCGGGAACAAGGGGCAAAGCGGGAGCACTGGGTTCCCGCTTGCGCGCTGGGCACGGTGGACCCTGTCCGGCCAACCTAACGAACGTTGAGAAGAGGTCGTGTTGCCGCAGGATTTCTCCCACCCGGTAGGTCGACCCGTCCGGCTTCAGGAAAGTTTGACGGAAACCAGCAAATTGTTGCAGGTTATCGAGTTCCGGATCGGCGGTATTGACGCGAATTCTCAGCCAATTCGCTAGGGAAGCGCTTATCGGGAAACCGGTCCCGGAGTACCGGATCGCGTTCGGTGAAAAGATCCTTCCAACGCAAATCTGTATGGAGCGCATCTTTACTGTAGCGGTAAGCCTCGCCCCATCCCGATACGGACCCAGGCACGGTATTTGCCGCGTAGTAGCCCCGCGGCGGAATGCGATGAAACTGCTTGGCCGCATAAAAGCCGATCGTCGCCCGGCTCCCTGCGCGGCCGCTCGCGTTCAGGCCGCGTAACTCCCTTGTTGTTGCGTTGAAAATCAGCCAGTAGTTGTCTCCGCCAAGTGCTGCCATGTGAGGATAGACCACCGATAGGGTCGAGGCCGCCGCGACGGCTGCATCGATGGCGTTTCCTCCGTTCTTCAAAACAGAGAATCCAGCCTGTGAAGCAAGGTAGTGTGGAGTGGTTACCATTCCTTCCTGCCCCATCGGATCGAGCCAACCGGAAAGTGTTCGGACGTATTTAGGTGCCGCGAAAGGAGTTGGCATGCACTCAAGGGTGTCACGGTCGGTCTTGTGATGCCACCGAAAAACGGTTGCGTGGGGACGCGCTCCCGCGCGATCCGCCGTTACGCGCGTAGGGACGCGCTCCTGCGCGATCCGGCGTTTCACGCGATAGGAACGCGCTCCCGCGATCAACGCCGGATCATGCCACTATTCCCGTGTGATTTTCGACCGATTCCGATAATGTTTTGCCGGCATGAGATCATTCTTGATATTTTTGTTAGGTATCATCGTAGGTGTGGCCGGGATGCTATTTCTTCCGGAGCTGACTTCGCGGCGCGAACAGCTAAATGATGAAATGAAAAAACATTTGGAAATTCTTGAGGGTCAGGTCCGTGACCTTGGAGATCAATTGAAGAAAATGAATCCTCCAAAGTCCGGCGACGACCAATTGAAACAACCCTCGGTTACCCCCTCCCCT
>CAWBSW010000069.1:0-56177 GCA_963791535.1 uncultured Actinomycetota bacterium
CCGACCAGCTGGTAGTGCTGGCGGTCGTGCACCTCGGGACCGGTGCCGTCACCGGCGCCGGGCGCGATCGGGAACGCCAGATCACCCAGGCGCAGCAGGTCGTCATCGACGGTCAGGTCGGCGGCATCGTCATCGGAACCCAGCACCGGCAACACTATTCGGCCGTCGGCCAGTTCCCAGTCGATGTCGAAGAACCGCGCATAGTCTGACGACTCGCCGTGTCGCAGCACATCCCACCACCACGGATTCTGCTCCGGCTTATCCACCCCGACGTGATTCGGGACGATGTCGACGACCAGGCCCATGCCGTGGGCCCGGGCCTGCGACGACAGCCGTGCCAAACCCCCTGCGCCGCCGAGTTCGGCTGACACCGTCGTCGGGTCGGTGACGTCGTAGCCGTGCGCTGACCCGCCGACCGGGGTGAGGATCGGCGAGAGATACAGATGCGAGACCCCGAGCTCGGCGAGATAGTCGAGCAGGTTCTCGGCGTCGGCGAAGGTAAACCCGAAACCGCTCGACTCACCCCGCAGTTGCAACCGGTAGGTGGACAGTACTGGAAATGCCATGCGTCACTTAGTCTTACGGAAAACGAGCAGCGCTCGTCCGGGCAGCGAGACTTCGTCCCCGTCGTTCACGACCAGCTTCACCGAACCGGTGGCATCGGTGGTGTCCAGTTCCGCTGTCCACTCCTTGGCGTAGTCGTCATCGGGCAGGATGAAATCCACCGTGTGGTCATGGGCGTTGAAGCACAACAGAAACGAGTCGTCAACCACTTGCTGGCCGCGTGCATCGGGTTCGGGTATCGCTTCGCCGTTGAGGAACACCGCGATGCACTTGTCGAACTCGGCGCCCCAGTCTTGATGGGTCATTTCCTTGCCCGCCGGTGTCAGCCAGGCGATGTCACGCACCTCTTCGACGGTCCGGATCGGCTCGCCGTCGAAGAACCGGCGGCGGCGAAACACCGGGTGGTTCCTACGTAGGGCGGTGACTTTGCGGGTGAATTCCAGCTGGTCACTGTTTCTGTCGACCAGCGACCAGTCCATCCAGGACAATTCCGAGTCCTGGCAGTAGACGTTGTTGTTGCCGTTCTGGGTACGGCCGATCTCGTCGCCGTGCGCGATCATCGGAGTGCCCTGGCTGAGCATCAGCGTGGCGATGATGTTGCGCATTTGTCGGTGGCGCAGGTCCAGGATTTCCGGATCATCGGTAGGTCCCTCGACGCCACAGTTCCAGGACCGGTTGTAGCTTTCGCCGTCCTGATTGTTTTCACCGTTGGCCTCGTTGTGCTTTTCGTTGTAGGACACCAGATCGTTGAGCGTGAAGCCGTCGTGCGCGACGACGAAATTGATGCTGGCGCCGGGGCGCCGCCCAGTCGCCTCGTAGAGGTCCGACGACCCGGTCAGCCGGGACGCGAACTCGCCAAGGGTCGCGGGCTCGCCCCGCCAGTAGTCACGCACGGTATCGCGATATTTCCCATTCCATTCGGTCCACAAACCCGGGAAGTTGCCGACTTGGTAGCCGCCTTCGCCGACGTCCCACGGCTCGGCGATCAGTTTGACCTGGCTGACCACTGGATCTTGCTGGACCAGGTCGAAGAACGCGCTCAGTCGGTCGACGTCGTAGAACTCACGCGCCAACGTCGATGCCAGGTCGAAGCGGAAGCCGTCGACATGCATCTCGGTCACCCAGTAGCGCAGGGAGTCCATGATCAGCTGCAGCGTGTGCGGGTGGCGGGCGTTGAGGCTGTTGCCGGTGCCGGTGAAATCCTTGTAAAACCTTAAATCCTCGTCGACGAGCCGGTAGTAGGCGGCGTTGTCGATGCCGCGGAAGTTGATCGTCGGGCCCAGCTGGTTGCCTTCGGCGGTGTGGTTGTACACCACGTCGAGGATGACCTCGATGCCTTGCTGGTGAAACGCCCGGACCATGAATTTGAATTCGGGTACCGCACCGCCGCCCTGCGGATTGGCGGCGTACTGGTTGTGCGGTGCGAAAAATCCGAACGTGTTGTAGCCCCAGTAGTTTCGCAGGCCCAGGTCCAGCAGCCGGCTGTCGTGCAGGAACTGATGCACCGGCATCAGTTCGATCGCGGTGACATTCAGCGATTTGAGGTGGTCGATGATCGCCGGATGAGCCAGACCGGCGTAGGTGCCGCGCAGCGGTTCGGGAACAGCGGGATGGGTCTGGGTCATACCTTTGACGTGCGCCTCGTAGATGACCGTCTCGTGATACGGCGTGCGCGGCGCGCGGTCGGTCGCCCAATCGAAAAACGGGTTGATCACCACACTGGTCATGGTGTGCCCGAGCGAATCGACCTGCGGGGGTGTGCCGGTCTCGGCCGGATCGTGAGCAGCGGCGTCGACGTCGTAGGAGTAAAGCGCCTGGCCGAACTTGAACTCGCCGTTGAACGACTTGCCGTACGGGTCGAGCAACAGCTTGCTGGGGTCACATCGATGACCAGCAGCCGGGTCGAAGGGCCCGTGCACTCGAAACCCGTAGCGCTGTCCCGGGCTGACGGTCGGCAGGTAGGCGTGCCACACGTATCCGTCGACCTCGTCGAGGCAGATTCGATCTTCCCTGCCGTCGTCGCCGATCAGGCACAGCTCGACTTTTTCGGCGATCTCGGAGAACAGTGAGAAATTGGTACCGCCGCCGTCGAAACTGGCGCCCAGCGGATAGCTACTTCCGGGCCATACGGTGGCTAGCGCGGGCCCAGTGCCAGCGGCACCAGTGCTCGGGACTGAGGGCGGCATCCTCCGACCTTATCGGCGACCGGATGTGATCGCCCTGCATCCCCTACCCGTGGTCGCCGGCGCTCAACGGCCCGACTTCTCCCCGGGCTGCTACACGGCCTGCATCGTCATCGGGCGGCTTCACCACCAGCCGGTGGCCGCCCCGACCTGCCGACCCAGCTCATTGGTCATGGTGCGCACGTAGGTGGCCGACAGGTGATGAGCGTCGTGGTACACCAACACGTTTCCCTCCACGGCAGGGCAGATATCCTCGCGGCAGACCGCGTCACTCATGTCCAGCGGTTTGAGCAGCGGGAACTGCTCGAGCCAATCGAGAGTGGGATTGTGGTCAGCGAGCATGTCGGAGCGTTTGATACCGCACGACAGTGCGTCGCCACCTTTGGCCAGGCAATCCGACGGGTTGAACGGCTGACCGTCTTTGACCAGCCATGGGGTGTCTCGCATGGCGAGAATCGGAATGTTGTTGTCGGAGAACGTCTGCCAGATCCCGACGTAAGTACCCGGCATCACATCGCCGGGCTTGATGTTCCAGGGTCGGGTCGAGGTGGTGAATACGTAGTCCGGATGGTCGGCTACGACCTTGGACATGGCCTTGGGCACCCAGTCGCGGCACTCCGGGTATGGCGCATTGCTGCCCATCACCAACGGCATCTTTTCGGTGGACAGCGGGCAGCCCATCTTGAGGTAGGTCGTCACCTTGAAGTGATGCATGCGACCGAGGATGTCCAGCGCGGTCAGCCAGTGCTCGGCGTGTGAGCCGCCGGCAAGCGCGATGGTCCGGGTGGCGTTCTTGTCGCCGTAGGTGCACGTGATCAATGACGAGTTGGCAAAGTCGCTGATGCAGCCGTCGCGGGTGGACGGCGGGTAGTCCTTCTGGGCTTCCAATACGGTGGGCCGCATGCGCAGCTTGGGCACGCGCGCGTGTTTGACGAGGGCGCGGGCACCGGGATAGTCGTGGGAGTTGAGAGCACTGAGCTCCTTGCCGCTGGCGCGCTCCACGTTGACATGCTCCACCCAGGTGAACGCCGTCGCGGTGAGCGTCACGCCCAGCATCGCCACCGCCGAACCGAGCACCATGGTGGGACGACGCAGCCGCGTCCGCCACGGGATGACCCGCACCGACTCGGGTGCCGCGTTGACCGTTGCGCGGTGTCGCAGTGGATCTTCGACGAACCGAGTCGTCAGATAGGCCAGCACACCGGATAGCAGCAATACCGCCGTGCCTTCGAAAAAGTTGGCGTGCCGGTGACCGCTGTACGCGAGCCAGAAGATCAGCAGCGGCCAGTGCCAGAGGTACAGGGAGTAGGCCATCGCGCCGAGCCGCACCAACGGCGCGGTCGCCAGCATCCGGTTCGGCAGCGGCAACTTGTCACTCGTGCTGGGGTGGGCGTGTCGGTTGGCGCCGGCCAGAATGAACAGCACCGCCGCTCCGACGGGGACCAGCGCCCAAGGTCCGGGAAACTCCTTGACGCCGTCGATGAGCGCGCCGCAGGACAGCACCGCTGCCAACGCGACGGTGGCGATCACCGTGCGCAGCCACATCGGCCAGCGAATATAGGGGACCAGTGCGCCGGCGAGCACCCCCAGCAGCAGCTCCCAAGCCCGCGCAAAGCTGTTGTAGTAGGCGGTCGCCTGGTTGGCCTGGTGGGCAAAGATCGCGTAGACAAACGACGCCAGCGCCAGCGCGCTGAGTAGCAGCACGAACGTCGTCCGCAACCGGTCGTCGAGACGGCGCCGGAACAACAATGCGAATCCGAAAACCAGCGCCAAGAACGCGATATAGAACTGGCCCTGCACCGACATCGACCAGATGTGCTGCAGTGGGCTGACCGCCTCGCCCGCCCGCAGATAATCGGCCACCGTGCTGGCCAGTTCCCAGTTCTGGTAGTAGCCGAGGCTGGCCAGGCTCTGGTCGGCGAAGGTCTCCCAGCGGGTCTCCGGCTGAACCAGAATGGTCAGCACCGCGCATCCGGCCAGCACCACCACGAGAGCCGGCAGCAACCTGCGGACCAGTCGGATCACTTCGGGCCCCGGCGACAGTGACCCGGTTCGACCCCCAGCCGGGTTCAATGCCGCGCGAAGCAACTTGCCGCCGAAGAAGAAGCCGGACAGCGCCAAGAACACGTCCACCCCGCCGGAAACCCGGCCGAACCACACGTGGAACATCGCGACCAGCGCGATGGCAATGCCGCGCAGCCCGTCGAGGTCGTGGCGGTAGAACCCTGCTTTCCGGTTTCCCATGGCGGACTGGGCGGATTCCGCGATGGTGGCGTCGGCCGGACGGGTCGGGGAGACGGTCATCATGATTGACAGACAATCTACCCAAACCGCCGACCGCCGACAGTGCGCTAACGGCGCGTCGGCGAGTTACCGGTCAGGACTCGATGATTCGGGTCAGGTACGGAACCATGCCGTTGGTGCGCGCCGGTGAGACCGTGACGCCGGGGTCGGTGGCCTCGATCATCTGCCCGTTGCCGAGGTACATCGCGACGCTCTGCGTGCCACCTGGGCCGTAGCAGAGCAGGTCGCCGGGACGCGCCTGCGAGGGCGCAACCTTGCGGCCGACGTTGCACTGTTCGCCCGAAGTACGCGGCATCTTGAGCCCGGCACCGGCATAGGCGTATTGGATCAGACCCGACGCGTCGAACCCGACGACGTTTGCTTTCAGCCCGGTCCCGCGGGTGGGGCCGGCGGCGTTGCCGCCGCCGTACAGGAACGGCACACCGCGCTGTGCAAGCGCACGCTGAATCACGTAACTGGTCGACTGCTGGTAGCCCACCAGACTCGGACCTTGCGCTGGCTGTCCCGGCAGGGTCGGACTCTGCACTGACTGTCCCGGCAGGGTCGAGCCCTGCAGTGACGGTCCCGGCGGGGTTGGCACCTGCGGGTCAGCGGTCGCGGAAGTTGGGTTAAGCATCGGTAGCGTCAGCAACAGGGCCAGGCTGGTCGGGACGGCGTAGTTGCGTCTCATGTCGATCACCTCTCTGTGGCGTCAGCGCGGTGACTTCGCGCTTCCGCGGTCATTCCTGTCGGTTCACCACAGAGACTCATGCGCTGGCCCGCCCCGTTGGGAGCCGCACGCCGCCACCTGCCCCGGTGCCGCCGTCGACCCTGGTGAACCGTTGAATTCACAACAGTCACTACAGACACTGTGGCAACAAATGGCCGTGGTAGCCACCTTGGAGGCGCTTCGCAGGGGATTTTTTGTCGTACCGTGACCGAACGGTGACCCCTTGCCGCCCTGCGGTTCAAACGTGAGCGCGCAGTTGTGATTTCGCTCTCATCCTCCGTGCCAATACGGGATGCAGAAAGCGGTCAACATCGAGCCGGCCACCGAGCTCAACACGATGAGCGCAATCGCCAAGAGTGGCCAAAAGGACAGGTACCAACCCTTCAGTAGGGAAACCACCGGGCCAACCACGGCCGCGGCAACCGCCGTACCGATACCGCCCCACACCAGCGGGTAGATGTAGAAGTCGACCCCGTACGGCGCCGGTAGGCAATCGTCACCTGTGCACACGTCTTTCAGGAAGCCGAAGAGCCGCGATCCCCAATCCGTCGCGGTGACCGCGACCAGCAGCGCCGCCAGTAGCGCGACGGTGCTGGCGACATCCCATGGGACGAGTCGTAGCCGCAATACCGGTGGCGGGGAGGGGGCGTGATCGCCCGGGGACGGGCCGACGGGCCGTTGCGTCGAAGCCATGGTTCTTCAATGCTGACCGACGGCTCAGGTCGCGGGCAAATCGGCGGGCTGCTCTACCCTCGTTTTCTATGACTTCTGCGGCCGCAGGGCCGTCTGGGCTCACGCCCGAGCAGATCAGCGCGATCGACGCGGCGCATCTCTGGCATCCCTACAGCACGATCGGCGCCGAAACCGTGCCCCCGGTGGTCGCCGTCGGCGCCCGCGGCGCCCGGCTGACGCTGATTCGCGACGGTGAGCCGGTCGAGGTGCTCGACGCGATGAGCTCTTGGTGGACGGCCATCCACGGGCACGGTCACCCGGTGCTGGACGCGGCCCTGGCCAAGCAGCTGGCGACGATGAACCACGTCATGTTCGGCGGGCTGACCCATGAACCAGCCGCGCGGCTGGCGCAGCTGCTGGTCGACATCACGCCGTCGGGATTGGAGACGGTGTTCTTCAGCGACTCCGGATCGGTGTCGGTGGAGGTTGCGGTGAAGATGGCGCTGCAGTACTGGCGCAGCCGCGGCCGGCCCGGCAAACGTCGGCTGATGACGTGGCGCGGCGGCTATCACGGCGACACCTTCACCCCGATGAGCATCTGCGACCCCGACGGCGGCATGCATTCGCTGTGGACCGACATCCTGGCCTCCCAAGTGTTCGCCCCGCAGGTCCCACGGGACTACGACGCCGCCTACATCGCGGCGTTCGAGGCACAGCTGGCTGAGCACGCCGACGAACTGGCGGCCGTCGTCGTCGAGCCGGTGGTACAGGGCGCGGGCGGGATGCGCTTCCACGATCCGCGCTACCTGGCCGATCTGCGGGAGATCTGCCGGCGGCACGACGTGCTGCTGGTGTTCGACGAGATCGCCACCGGATTCGGCCGCACCGGCGAGCTGTTCGCCGCCGACCACGCCGGCGTCAGCCCCGACATCATGTGCGTCGGCAAGGCGCTCACCGGCGGATACCTCAGCCTGGCCGCGACCCTGTGCACCACCGACGTCGCGCACACGATCAGCTCCGGTGAGGCCGGGGCGTTGATGCACGGGCCTACCTTCATGGCCAACCCGCTGGCCTGCGCCGTGTCGGTGGCCAGCGTGGAGCTGCTGCTGGGCCAAGACTGGCGGTCGTCGGTTGCCGAGATCAGCGCGGGGCTGACGGCCGGTCTGGAACCGGCGCGGGCATTGCCGTCGGTGACCGACGTGCGAGTCTGCGGGGCCATCGGCGTCATCGAATGCGACCGACCGGTCGACCTGGCGATTGCCACCCCGGCAGCCGTGGAGCACGGGGTGTGGCTTCGCCCGTTCCGCAACCTGGTGTACGCGATGCCGCCGTTCATCTGTACCGCTGACGAGATCGCACAGATCACCGCGGCGATGGTCGAGGTGGCGCGACTCAACAACTCTCGTAGGCTCTAGTGCGTTGACGTCCTCCCCGGCCAAAGCCAGAGGATTCCAACCCGCCCACTACCGATGCGGCAGGAGAGCTGAGTTGAGGTTCGCGGTTCGCAGACCGGCTGATGCCGAGGTCTCCCCGCGCTGTCACCGCCCGTCCGGCGGCGATGTTGCGTGCAGCGTTCACGTCGGCGTTGCACGGCCCTGTGTTGCAGACTTCGCACTCGAAAACCGCTTGGCTCTTGCGGTTTTGGGGTGCGACGTGCCCGCACGCGGAGCACCGTTGCGACGTGTACGCGGCCGGGATCTGCTCGACCCGACCGTAAGCCTTGTGCTGCAAGCGTGCGGCGAGCAGACCCCAACAGCTTGCGCTGATAGCCCGGTTCAGTCCACGTTTCTGCGCAACGTGCACACCCGGTTCTGCCGCAGTTCCTCGCGCGCGACGGGTCATCATGCGCACGTCAAGCGCCTCAATACGGATCGTATCGAACCGTCGCGCGATGTCAGTGGTCACTTTTTCCGCCCAGTCCTTGCGTCGGTCAGTCTCACGCGCTTTCAGCTTCGCAATCGCCAGCTTCGTGCGAGCTCGCCGGCTCGAGCCGCGTTTGGCGCGGGCAAGCCGCTGCTGCAGCAGCTTCAACCGCTTAGCCTCACCGAGGCTCAGACCAGGGACACGCAGCAATTCACCGGTCGACAAGGCGGCCGACACGACAACACCACGATCGATACCAACCACACTGCCGTCACTCGGACCAGCAACGGGATCAGGAACGTGTGCAAAACCGATATGCCAGCGCCCAGCCCGATCCCGTGTGACCCGGTAGGAGTTAACGCCCTCAGGAACCGGCCGCGAGAGGCGAAACCGTACCCAACCCACCTTGGGCACCCACACTCGACCGAACCGGCAGTTCAGACGCTCGACGTGATGCGGCTGAACCCCGACCTGTCGGAATCCTTCGCGCACACCGGCTTTGCGCCACGTCGGGCGGCCGTGCGTCCCCTTGAAAAACTTGCGCATGGCCTGGGCGAAATCCCGCAGCGCCTGCTGCTGCACGGTTTGCGAGCCGGCCGCCAGCCAGTCGCACTCGGCGCGAGCCGCGGTCAACTGAGCACACTGCTCGTTGTAGCCGGGCGCCTGACGACCTGGCTGCCAATGCTGTTGCTGCTCGACGGCCAGGTTCCACACATACCGGGCGTGCCGACAGTGTTCCGCCAGCATCGCGGCCTGCTCAGCGGTAGGACACAGCCGATATCGAGACACGCTGGCAAAATAACCACGACCACCGACAAGTTACCGAAAGGAGAGGCGACGCTTCCGCCCCCAGCTGAAAGCAGGGGTATCTACGCCGCAAATCACCGATGACGCAGATCGACACCTCACCGCTGGCTTGGCTGGAGGCGGTGGAACGGCAGCGCCGGCAGGCCGGGCTGCGACGGGCGTTGCGCCCGCGCCCGGCGGTGGCCACCGAACTGGATCTGGCGTCCAACGACTACTTGGGTCTTTCGCAGCACGCGCAAGTCATCGACGGCGGAGTGGACGCGTTGCGCACCTGGGGTGCCGGCGCCACCGGTTCGCGGCTGGTCACCGGTGACACCCTGCTGCACGAGGAATTCGAGTCCGCTGCTCGCCGAATTCGTCGGCGCCGCAGCGGGTTTAGTGTTCTCTTCCGGCTACGCCGCCAACCTGGGTGCGGTCGTCGGATTATCCGGTCCGGGTTCGCTGCTGGTGTCGGATGCCTATTCGCACGCCTCACTCGTCGACGCCTGCCGGCTGTCGCGGGCCCGGGTGGTGGTGACCCCGCATCGCGATGTCGACGCCGTCGAGGCGGCGCTTGCGTCGCGGGACGAGGAGCGGGCCGTCGTCATCACCGAATCGGTGTTCTCCACCGACGGTGCGCTGGCTCCGGTGCGGCAGTTGCACGACGTGTGCCGCCGGCATCGGGCGCTGCTGATTGTCGATGAGGCGCACGGGCTGGGTGTGCGTGGCGCCGGCGGGCGTGGGCTGCTGCACGAGCTGGGATTGGCCGGAACGCCCGACGTGGTGATGACCACCACGCTGTCCAAGGCGCTCGGCAGCCAAGGCGGCGCGGTGCTTGCATCGACGGCCGTGCGTGATCACCTGATCGACGCCGCCCGGCCGTTCATCTTCGACACCGGACTGGCACCGGCAGCGGTCGGCGCGGCGCTGGCCGCGCTGCGCGTGCTGAGCGCGGAGCCGTGGCGGCCCGAGTCGGTGCTGCGGCATGCCGGCACGCTCGCGCAGATCTGCGAAGCACCTGCGGTCCCGCAATCGGCGGTGGTGTCGGTGATCCTCGGCGCGCCGGAGGTGGCGCTGGCCGCCGCCACGGCTTGCCTGCACGCCGGGATTCGGGTGGGTTGCTTCCGGCCGCCGACCGTGCCGGCGGGTACGTCGCGGTTGCGGCTCACTGCCCGCGCCTCGCTGGATGCCGACGACCTCGAGTTGGCCCGCACCGTGTTGACCGACGTGCTCTGCGCGGCACGGCGTTGACGGTCCTGATCGTCACCGGCACGGGGACCGGGGTCGGCAAGACCGTCGCTACCGCGGCCCTGACATCGGCAGCGCGACAGGCCGGCGTCGACGTCGCGGTCTGCAAACCGGTGCAGACCGGCACCGAAGTCGGTGATGACGACCTGGCCGAGGTGACCCGGCTGTCGGGGCTGAACAAAGTGGTCGGCCTGGCGCGGTACCCGCAGCCGCTGGCGCCGTTGGCCGCCGCCGAGCAGGCCGGGACGTCATTGCCCTCCCGCAAAAACGTGCTGAAACTCATCCGCGCGCTAGACCGCCCGGGACAGTTGACGTTGGTCGAGGGCGCCGGGGGCCTGCTGGTCGAACTCGCCGAGGAAGGCGTGACGTTGCGGGATCTCGCCGCCGACCTGGGGGCCGCGGTGCTGGTGGTGGCCACCGCCGAACTCGGCACCCTCAATCACACCGCGTTGACAGTGGAATCGCTTGCATCACAAGGTATTTCGTGCGCCGGCCTGGTAATCGGCACCTGGCCGCTGCAGCCGGGCGTGGTGGAGACCTCCAACCGGTCGGCGCTGGCACGGCTGGCCCCGCTGCGCGCCGCACTGCCTGCCGGCGCGGGATGGATGGAGGCGGGCGAGTTCGCCGCGATGAGCGCGCACGCCTTCGACCGGAAATGGGTAACTGCGCTGGTCGCCTGATGGTTCATTCGATCGAGTTGCTCTTCGACCGCGACACCGAGGCGGCGATCCGTCGAATCTGGGACGACCTGGCCGCGGCGGACATACCCAGCCAGGCGCCGGCCGGTCGTCCGCACGTGACGCTGGCGGTGGCCGAGCGGATCTCGCCCGAAGTCGACGCCGTGCTGCGGCCGGTGGCGCGGCGACTGCCACTGGGGTGCATCGTCGGAGCGTCGCTACTGTTCGGCAGATCCAACGCCGTGCTGGCCCGCGTTATCGTGCCGACGGCCGAGTTGCTCGCGGTGCACGCCGACGTGCACCGAATCTGCGGCCCGTACCTGGTTCCGGGCCCGATGCCCAACAGTCTGCCCGGTCAGTGGACTGCACACGTCACGCTGGCCCGCCGAGTTGGGGGAGGCCAACTCGGACGGGCGTTGCGTATCGGGGGTCGACCGTCAGAGCTGCATGGCAGCCTGGCGGGTTTGCGCCGTTGGGACGGCAGCAAACGCGTCGACCATCTGATCAGCTGACCGGCTGGCCGCTACCGGGGCTCAACCGAGACTTCACCGCCTCGATCAGGACGACGGCGTAGGAGCCGAAAATGATTGCAGCCCAGTTGATCATCACCCGTCTCGTTCTCGTTGGGTCGGCGCCTCAGCCGGCGACCAAATCGCGGCGCTGGGTGAACTTGATGTCCAAGCTGCGCAGGTAGGTCTGCAGCCCGGCGTCCTGGACAGGGATCAGGTGTGCAGGGGCATCGGTCTCGTTGTAGTGGGCGTGCCACATGCCCGGCGGGGTGGTGAAGGCGCCGCCGGCCTGCCAGTCCACTCGGATCGGGTCGACGATCTCGCCGCGCTCGTCGAGCCGGGTGCCCAACAGGGTGTAGCAGCCACGGGGCGGCGCATCGAGAATCAGATCCAGGGCGACCGATTGGTGGCGGTGTGGGCGCTGCTCCTGGCCTGCGGGCAGCACACCGAACATGGCCCACAGCACGTGAGTAATAGTCAGCGTCTGTTCTTGGTCGGCGTTGGCCAGCAAGACGCTGACCCGGCTCTTGTCATTGGCGCCGGGGCGAGCGGCAATGTCCTCGAGTTTGGCGACGACGTCGGCGCGGCGGAACTTGGTGGGCCGGAACCGGGGCTGTGTCGCGTCGGCGCCGAGGTAGCGCAGCAGCGGTTCGTCGTGCACCCAGTACATGGCCGCCTCGGCATCGGCGTAGAAGACCGAGTGGGACCCGGCGGGCAGCGTCAAGAAGTCACCTTTTTCCCACTTGACCAGGTGGCCGTTGATGGCCGCGAAGCCCCGCCCATAGAGCACGTAGTACAGCTGGCTGGTGGCGTTCGGGCTGGTGTCGATCTGCTCACCGGCCCGGATACGCAGGAAGTTCGCCAGCAGCGCCGGGCTGGTCGCCGCGCCGTCCTTGACGCCCAGCTCCTTGGACAAATCCAGCGGCACCACACCGGTCGGCTGGTCCAGATAGACCTCTGGCCCGAACTGAACGATCGGCACTTGCGGCGCATGCCCCGAGCCAATCGGGTTGGCGGCCTTGGAGTACTCGAACAAGCGGGCGTCGTCGGCCCACTCTTCAAACCGGCCCTCGAACCCGTACTCGGCGACGTTGGTGATCGGCGCTGGAACTGTCGGGTCCAAGTTGACTGACGCTTCGGGTTTCGCGACGGACATCGCGGGCCTCCTTATTAATGCTCCCTATGCCTTGTACGCCGATAGTATCTATCTTGTATCTCAGTTGTCAAACGCCGCTCCACTCGGTAGAGGCCCGGGACGCGATGTCGTCTAGCTGGGATGTAGTCGAACTTGTCGGGGTTGGGACCGGTGCGGCCCGATTCGCCACGATCCAAGCCGGTGACGGCGTCCATTTCGTCGCCGTCGAGGCCGAAGTCGAAGATGTCGAAGTTCGACTGCATCCGCTCGCGGTGCACCGACTTCGGGAACACGATGTCGCCGCGCTGGATGTGCCAGCGCAGCACCACCTGCGCAGGAGTTTTACCGTGCGCATCGGCGATGCCGGTTATGGCCGGGTCGTCGAGCACCTTGCCCTGCGCGATTGGTGACCAGGCCTCCGTCGCGATCCGGTGCTCGTGGTCGTAGGAGCGCACCTGCTCGTTGCCGAAGTACGGGTGGACCTCGATCTGATTGACGGCGGGCACGGTCTGCGATCCCTTGGCGAGCCGGTCGAGATGCGCGACCTGGAAGTTGGACACGCCAATGCTGCGTGCCCGGCCGTCCTTGGCGAATTCCTCGAGCACGTTCCAGGTCGAGACGAAGTCACCGTCATACAGCGTCGGCAGCGGCCAATGGATCAAGAACAGGTCAACGTATTCAGAGCCCAGCGCGCTCAGTGTGGAGTCGAACGCGCGGCGCGCGTCGTCCGGCCGGTGATACCCGTTGTTGAGCTTGCTGGTAACGAATACCTCGCCGCGATCCAGGCCGGCATCGCGGATTCCTTGACCGACTTCCTTTTCATTGCCGTACATCTCGGCGGTGTCGATGTGCCGGTACCCAACCTCGAGTGCCGAACGCACCGCAGCGGCCGTCTGATCCGGTTTGATCTGAAAGACGCCGAACCCCAATTGCGGGATGGTGTTGCCGTCGTTGAGCGTGATGGATGGGACAGAACTCATCTGTGTGACCTCCTGGCGATCCCGGTGGTTGCGATCGTGGTTGTGCTGCCCGTCACCGCGCCAGAACAAACTCGGCCTGGGAAGTGACTTCGCTTCGATTGTTCACCGATGTCGCCACATTGGCCGAGTCGTCCAGCCCGGCGAGGTGACGCCACGAGCTGATCGCCTGCCTGGCGAGCTCCACGGCGTGGCTGGCTGCCGTGTCCGCGGCGGCCCGCGTGTGGGCGCGCATGGCGAACGCGATCGCCGCGTCCAGCGTCGACTGATAGTGGCGCAGGTTGACGAGTGCGGTCGAGTCGTATGCGGCCCGGACGGCGAATGCGCCGGCGACCTTTGACGTGGCGCCCATCGCGTCGGCGGCCGCGCGTGCGGCACGGTCGGCGGCGTCCCAGGCGGCAATCGCCGGCATGTCGCCGCGGGCAGCCCGGCGGTGCAGCTCGGCGATGTCGAGGATCGCCTTCACCTCGGTGATTTTGGCGTACTGGACAACGCCCCAGACGGGGTTGGTCAGCAGTTCGGCCAGCCAGCCGTGGACAACGGCGTCGGCGACGCCGGCCGTTCCGGCGGTCTGCCAGGCGAGTTCGATCGCGAGCACGCTGTGTTCCGGTGACAGGTAGCCACTGGGTCCGGCCAGCAGGTCGTTGCAGGCCTGGACGACGATCGCCAGGGGACGGGCCGAGCAGGTGGGGAAGTCCGTGATGAAGTCATCGCCGTTGGTGTAGGAGATAACGTTCATCGCACACCCCTTACCTGATCCCGGCTGATGGGATCCTCTGGCCAACCTGAGCGGGCGGGTGATGCGGTCGAGATCCATGCGAGTTTCTGCGGTGTACATGGCGGTCCTCCCTCGTTGTGGACCTCTTAGATATTTGCTAGATATGACTGCAGTTTATCTTGTATCTTAGTCGCGGACGTGCGAGATCGGTCACAGTCGCGGCTACCGAGTAGTGGCGCACGCTGGTGTACGGTGATGTACACATGTGGGATACGGCTTAGCTGCAAGGGAGGGCGTCGTGGCGACGAAGGCAACGGCCAGGGCAAATGGTGGTGGCCGGGTTGCTGCCAAGGACCGCGCGCATGACTACGTGAAGCGCCAGGTGCTGACCGGAGCCTTTCCGGGTGGGGAACTGATCAGCGAGGGCGAGGTCGCGGCTGCCCTGGGGATGTCGCGGACTCCAGTGCGTGAAGCCTTCCTGCGGTTGGAGGCTGAAGGGCTGCTGCGGTTGTACCCGCAGCGCGGTGCGCTCGTCGTGCCGGTTTCCTCGGAGGAGGCCCGCGCGGTCATCGAGGCCAGGCTGGTTCTGGAGCAGTTCGCGGCAGGCAAAGTCATTAAGCGCGGCCCCGCGGCGCGGGCAGCGGTATTCGAGCGGCTATCGGCGGAGCTGCAGAGGCAGTGCGATGCCGCAGCTAGATCTGACTGGGAAGAATTCTCCGAGGCGGACCGCGCCTTTCACAACGTCACGCTTGAAGAGTCGGGAAACGCCATCGTGGCCGGTTTCTACTCATCGCTGCGCGACCGTCAGATGCGGATGAACCGCGAATTGGTGATGCACGAGGAGCGGGTCACGACGATCCTGGCGGAGCATCGCCTCTTCGCCGATGCGGTGCGCCACGGAGATCTCGAACGCACCGAGGAGGTGCTGCGGACGCACCTCGCGAGCACGATGCGCACGCTTGGTCTTGCCGTCGAACATCCCGTGGCACGCCAGCCGCCGCCGTCAGGGATGCGACCCAACTTCTTGACGTCCATGTGCACCAGCTCGCCCGGGCGATCTCTTTCGAGCGCAGCGCGGTGGTCTTGGATGCGCGGATCAGCTCGCCAGTCATCGGGTTGCAGTTGCGCAGATACCGCACACCGCGGCGGCGTAGCACCCGCGACACCGTGCGAGCCGCGACGCCCAGCTCAGCGCTAATCGCATCCGGGCCGCAGCGCTGAACCCGACGCAGCGCCATGATCTGGTCCTCGACAACGGCCGGCGTGCGGGTGGGCATGGTGTGTGGCCGCGAGGAACGGTCATGCAGGCCGACCTTGCCCTCGGCCTCACAGCGGGCGATCCAGGTCCGCACGCACTTACGCGAGATCCCCATCGCCGCAGCGATATGGGCCTTCGCCCACCCTTCGCTGAACCGCTCGACGATCAGCATTCGGCCATGGAAAGTGGTGCGGGCATTACGGTGGGACACGAGAACCTCCGGTCGGGTATGGGCCTTCGACAAGCCACACCCCACCCGGGGGTTCTCCTCGTGTCAAGCCAACGCGCCCGCTACCAACGTCTTGGCCAGGTACACCTAGGCGGCGACGATCACACCTGACGCCATGATGGCTGGCTCGGGTCGACCAGCTGCACGTCGACTGGACCAAGGCCGAAGATGGCAATAACCGCCGGGTCGGGCTGGCCGGCTGGTACGCCGTCGTAGTGCGGGGTGCGCGCGCTCCGCTTAACGTAGCCGCCCGGTCCGACCGGAACCGCATCTTGCGGTTGGAAATCATTGCCGCTGTTGACAAACCAGGTACCGAATACAACCACCTGAATCCGGTCGGTGGCGTAGGTGTGTGGCGCGCTGAACCAACCCGGATTCCATTTCATCAACACCAGGTACGGCCCCGGATTGTTGAAATCTCCGTACAGCTTGGCCATTTCGCCGCTGTGCGGCGGCAAGTTGCCCCATGACTCGAAAGTGATGTCCTGATACGGCTGGACGAACGTTTCGCTTGGATCCGGGCCGGCTTCCGGCGCCGGCGCCAACTTGATGTTGTCGAGTTTGGCCGGGTTGTCACCGGCGGCCATCGCCGCCATTAAGAGTGGTGTCGCGGCCAGTAGTGATCGCCGGTCTAATTCCATACCGCGCACCCCGGTTGCCCATTGCTTGGGCGGCGTGACCTTTAGTTCTTCGTCATTCGAGCTGTCTGTGGCCATCGGATCGGATCTGTCTACTCGAGTTATTGGGCATCGACCTCGCCGAAGATGCAAGCATAACGCCGGCCCGAGCATTGGATACGATCGCAACCGGGTGCCGCGATCGGCGTTGGCGCCCGGGAGCGAAGCGACAGCGGGAGTTCGACAGCATGGGTCGGGTAACGGCGCGTCGACCTGTCCAGCACCTGAGCGCCGAGACGGCGGTCAGCCGGCCCGAGACCGTGGTCGTTGAAGAGCCGCTTGAAATACGGGTCAACGGCAACCCGATCACGGTGACAATGCGGACGCCGGGTTCGGATTTCGAATTGGCGCAAGGCTTTTTGCTCACCGAGCACATCATCGCCCACCGCGACGACGTCGTGCAGATCCGGTATTGCGGCGGTAGCGGCCCTGACGGGGCGAACACCTACAACGTCCTCGACATCACCCTTGCGTCCACGGTGCCGACTCCCGATGTGGACGTCACCCGCAACTTCTACACCACCTCGTCATGCGGAGTATGTGGCAAGGCTTCCCTGGACGCTGTGCGGCTCACCAGCCGCTACCTGCCGGCCGACCAACCGGCCCGTATCACCGCGCAATTGCTGACCTCGATGCCGAAGCGACTGCGTGCGGCGCAGAAGGTCTTCGCCAGCACCGGAGGCCTGCACGCCGCAGCTCTGTTCGACGTCGACGGCACAATGCTGGTGGCGCGCGAAGACATCGGGCGACACAACGCCGTGGACAAGGTGATTGGCTGGGCGCTCGAAAATGATCGGATACCGCTGAGTACCGCGGTATTGCTGGTGAGTGGGCGGGCGTCCTTCGAGCTGACCCAGAAAGCGGTGATGGCAGGCGTCCCGGTGTTGGCGGCCGTGTCGGCCCCGTCGTCGCTGGCGGTGGATTTGGCTAACGAATCCGGTCTGACGCTGGTCGCTTTCCTGCGCGGCGACTCGATGAATGTCTATTCGCGACCGGACCGCATTACCGGTTAGCGCCCCGCGGGGCTGCCTTTTAGGTCGGCGCGCGGGATGTGGGTTGAGCGGGCCTGGTTTCCGCCGGCGTGTTTGGCTTCGTACATGGCTGTGTCGGCGAGGTTCACCAGGTCGTCGATGAGTTCACGCTCGGCGGGGTCGAAGCTCGCGGCCAACGGTGCGGTCGCGATACCGATGCTGGCGGTAACGGGGTAGTCGATGGCGGCGATGGCGATGCGCAACTGGTCGGCGATGTCGAGCAGATCGTCGGTGCGGTAGGTGTCGGCGACGACGAATTCTTCGCCGCCGAAGCGGGCGATCAACGATGTGGGTGGACAGGCGAGGCGCAGGGCACCGCCGACCGCGACCAAGGCCTGATCCCCGATGGAATGGCCATGAGTGTCGTTGAGGCGCTTGAAGTTGTCTAGATCGATCATCGCCACGCTCAAATAGCTCGGCCCTTCCCTGCGGCGCAGCAGCAACCCGTATGCCGACTGGTAAAAGGCCCGGCGGATCAACAGACCCGTGAGCGTGTCGCGGCTGGAATGTCGCAAGTCGCTGCCCAGCGCACGCACCAGCCAATACACCGCAAACGGAAAAGCCACATTGAGCACCAGGACGAGCAGAAACGCGCAGCCCGCCACCACGGTGTCGTAGTAGCCGATCAGGCGTGCCGCGAGCACCGCGGCGGTGCTTAGGGCGATCGAGAGGTTAATCATCATGTCCCGGGCGCTGTGAAAGAACGCGATATAGCCGCCGAGCACCGCAAACGCGCTACAGCCCAGCAAGCCGAAGCGCGGGTCGCCTTGTACAAGGCACGCGGCTGCGATGAAGACGCTGCCCATAAGAGAGAACAGCACCGATTGGCCGCGGGTGGGCCAGCGGATCAACCACAACACAGCCACTATTACGCCGAAGCCGCTGGCAATCGGTGCCACGACGAGCGCGACTGGATAGTGGGGCACAGTCACCCTGACCAACACCACAACCGGAACCATGGCAATCGAGGCGATCACAGCGGCAACCATCGCCCGCCACATCAGCCGGATACCCCGGGTGTTCAAATAAAGACTTAACCAGTCAAAGTGATCGGTCTGCTGCCACCGGCGCCCCACAGCGTTCACGGGTACACCCCCTCGTAACGCGACACATCACGGTAGCCTGACTCCGATTCGACGGCCATCCCATGCTGTCAGATATTCCGCAGCTCAGGCCGAGAATCTGCCAACGCGTAGGCTTCGGCGTCGGAGCCGCGCGATCCGGATCGGCATGAGCGGGTGGTCGGGCTGCCGCGAAGCCACGCGACAGCGGTTGACGGCTTTGGGAAACAGCGCAACGATTCTCGTGCACAGCATCACAGGGCGTCGACACAATCCATGCCGACGGGGAGACCTAACGTGGCCTTTGATCCGGCCGAGTCCGCGGCGAGCGTTCTGCGCGGTTGGGCGCGCGCGATGCTCGCGCATCGCCATGGCAGCGAGGTCTACCAGACCTCGACGATGGGCGCGTTGCTCGATGGCGTCTACGACGGCGACGTCACGATCCGGGAGTTGTTGCGGCACGGCAACTTCGGTCTGGGCACCTTCAATGGCCTCGACGGCGAAATGCTGGTGCTCGACGGCGCCTGCTATCAATTGCGCGGCGATGGCAGCGCACGGGTCGCCGATCCGGACCAGCGCACCCCGTTCGCGGTTGTCACCTGGTTCGCGGCTGACCGCTCATTCGAGGTGTCGGCGCCGGTCGACCGCGCCGAGCTCAAAGCGCGCATCGACGAGTCGCTGCCGAGCACGAACTTGATCGTCGCTGTCCGCGTCACGGGCGATTTCAGCGTGATTCGTACCCGCACGGTAACCGAGCAACACCGGCCCTACCGACCGTTCACCGAGGCCACTGAAGAGCAGCAGGAGCTGAGTTTCACCGACGTGACCGGCACGCTGGCCGGATTCCGGATGCCCGAGTACGAACAAGGTATTTCGGTGGCCGGCTACCATTCCCACTTCGTCGACGCCGAGCGTCAGCACGGCGGACATGCCCTCGATTACCGGTTGACTCGGGGCACCGTCGAGATCGGTCTGCGTTCCGATCTTCACCTGAGTCTGCCGCGCACACCGGAATTCCTTGCCGCCGAATTGAATAAAGCCGACCTCGACACCCAGATCCGCCGCACCGAGGGAGAATGACGTGAGCGAAAGCGACGTGCGATCCGCCCAACGCGTGCTGGAAACGCTGTCCGCTTACGGCATCCGCTACATCTTCGGCGTGCCCGGGGCGAAGATTGACGCGGTCTTCGACGCTCTGGTCGACGGTGGTCCGGAATTGGTCGTTTGCCGCCACGAGCAGAACGCCGCGTTCATGGCCGCCGCCGTCGGCAGGCTCACCGGAACACCCGGTGTGGCGCTGGTGACATCAGGGCCGGGCACCACCAACTTGGCCACCGGCCTGATCACGGCTACCACCGAGCAGGACCCCATGGTCGCGATCTGCGGGGCCGTCGCGCGAGCCGACCGGCTCAAGCGCACCCATCAATCGATGGACGCCGTTGCGGCGCTTAAACCGTTCACGAAATACACCGGAGAGGTCAACGACCCAGATAACGTGCCAGAGGCGGTCGCCAACGCCATCCGCGCCGCGCTCGCTCCACCTCGAGGTGCCGCCGCCGTCGTGCTCCCTGCTGACGTCTTGACGGCTGCCACATCGGCGGCGATCGTGGAGCCATGCCCGGTGCCGGCGCTGGGCGCGGCGCCGGCAGAGCGAATTGCTGAAGCCGCCAATATGATTCGGGCGGCAAAGCGCCCGGTCCTATTCGTCGGTATCCGCGTCGGCGATCCGGAACCCTGCGCGGCGCTGCGGGAGTTGCTCGCGGTCACCGACCTGCCGGTAGTGGAGACATTTCAAGCCGCCGGTGTGGTATCCCGAGAACTCGAGGATCATTTCGTCGGGCGCGTCGGATTGTTCCGCAATCAGCCCGGCGACATTTTGATCAACCATGCAGACGTATTGGTGACGGTCGGGTACGACCCGGTCGAATACGATCCCCGGTTTTGGAACTCGTATGCAACCCGCACCCTGATCCACATCGATGAGGTTCCGGCCGACATCGACAACCACTACCAGCCGACGCTGGAACTACGCGGCGACATCGCCGCGACTCTCACCGAATTGATCACGCCGCTGTCGGGGCTGCGGCTGTCTGCGGAGGCCAGCCGCGCGATCGTGGAGCAGCGGAGTGCGCTTCTGCAGATCAACGACGAAGCACGTGCTCATCCCAGCACCGAGGTCGGTGTCAACCCGGCGGCAGTGGTCCTCAAGATCCGGGATCTGATAGACGACGACGCCACCGTCGCCTGCGACATCGGATCGCACTACATCTACATGGCCAGGCACTTCCGCGTCTATCGGCCCCGCCGGCTGCTGTTCTCCGACGGCCAACAGACCCTCGGTGTCGCGTTACCGTGGGCGATGGCCGCGGCGATGGTCCGGCCGGGCACTCAGGTGGTATCGGTATCCGGCGACGGTGGATTCCTTTTCAGCGCACAAGAATTGGAGACGGCGACCCGGTTAGGGCTCAGTTTCACTCATGTGATCATGCGCGACAACTCCTACGACATGGTCGCCTTCCAGGAGCAGCTCAAGTACGGGCGCACGTCGGGGGTGCAACTCGGCGATTACGACGTCACCCACTACGCCGCAGCGTTCGGCGCCAAAGGCATTCGGGTCAGCGGCATCACCGAGTTCGAGGCCGCACTCAAGCAATCTCTGAACGAACCCGGGATCACCATCGTCGATGTGCTCGTCGACTACAGCCGCAACACCGAACTGTTCGCGGAGCTGCACGACGGCGTCGTGGAGTGACGTTGCTAGGCGCTGAAGAGTAAGTACAAGCCGGTGAAGGTGTAGCCGACCATGACCGTGCGGATCAGTCAATTGCGTTCACTTTCCGGGGCTCTACTTCCGCACTCTTGGCGTACCCCGCGGCGGCCGCTGCAACCACATCACGTTTGTGCAGGTGCACACCGCTAGCCTAGCCTTGGCACCGTTCAACGCAGGCTGCGATGAGCCCGGGGGCTTTCGTCCCCTGTGCTCTGACACGACGCGGCCGTGGTTCAACAGACATAAGGAGTAGCTGGTGACTCAGGCGGCGACTCGCCCAAACCCCGGCACCGACAGCACCGACATCCTGACTGTGGCCCGTCAGCAGGTGCTCGAGCGCGGTGAGGGACTCAGCCAGCAGCAGGTGCTGCAGGTCCTGCAACTGCCCGACGACCGGCTCGAGGAACTCTTGGCCTTGGCCCATGAGGTGCGGATGGCCTGGTGCGGACCTGAGGTCGAGGTCGAAGGCATCATCAGCCTGAAGACCGGTGGCTGCCCGGAGGATTGTCATTTCTGCTCTCAGTCGGGGCTTTTCGCCTCGCCGGTGCGCAGCGCTTGGCTCGACATTCCCAGCTTGGTGGAGGCGGCCAAGCAGACCGCGAAGACCGGTGCCACCGAGTTCTGCATCGTGGCCGCGGTGCGCGGACCCGACGAGCGGTTACTGGCTCAGGTCGCGGCCGGCATCGAGGCGATCCGCGATGCCGTCGATATCCGGATCGCCTGCTCGCTGGGGATGCTGACCGCCGAGCAGGTGGACCGGCTGTCGGCGATGGGGGTGCACCGCTACAACCACAACCTGGAGACCGCCCGCTCGTTCTTCCCCGACGTCGTGACGACTCACACCTGGGAAGAGCGCTGGCAGACCCTGTCGATGGTGCGCGAGGCCGGCATGGAGGTGTGCTGCGGCGGCATTCTCGGCATGGGCGAGACGGTGGAGCAGCGCGCCGAGTTCGCCGCCAACCTGGCCGAGCTGGACCCCGATGAGGTGCCGCTGAACTTCCTCAACCCGCGCCCCGGCACGCCGTTCGGCGACCTCGAAGTGCTGCCGGCGAGCGAGGCGCTCAAGGCGGTGGCCGCGTTCCGGCTGGCCTTGCCGCGCACCATGCTGCGCTTCGCCGGTGGCCGCGAGATCACGCTCGGCGATTTGGGCGCCAAGCAGGGCATCCTCGGTGGCATCAACGCCGTGATCGTCGGCAACTACCTGACCACCTTGGGCCGCCCCGCCGAGGCTGACCTCGAGCTGCTGGACGATTTGCAGATGCCCATCAAGGCGCTCAACTCCAGCCTGTAGAACTGGAACTTGATGGTTCGCGATCTGCCCGCGCCGGTCGGCGCGGGCGTCTACAACGTCTACACCGGCGCCCGTGTCGACGACACGGCCGGCAGTACCGTGCCGACGGCGGCCCAACGCGGTCTCGAGCCGCCCCGGTTCTGCGCCGAGTGCGGCCGCCGGATGGTGGTGCAGGTCCGGCCCGACGGCTGGTGGGCCAAGTGCTCGCGGCACGGGCTGGTGGACTCGGCTGAGCTGGAGGCGCGCCGATGACCGAGCCGGAGCCTGGCGCGCCACGCACGTCGCGACGGCGGGCGATTTTTGCGATTGCGGCCGGGCTGCTGATCGCGGGTGTGCTCGTCGGCGGCCTGTGGGCGTGGATAGCCCCGCCGATCCACGGCGTGGTGGTGCTGACCCACAGCGGCGAGCGGTTGCACGACTATCTGGGCAATGAATCCGACCATTTCTTCGTCGCGGCGTTCCTGATGCTGGGGCTGCTGAACGTCGTCGCCGCGGTGGCGGCCGTGGCGGCATGGCAGTGGCGGGCACACCGCGGACCAGGGATGGTGACCGGACTTTGCGCCGGCGTGGTGATCGCCGCGGGGGCCGCTGTCGGAGTGGGCGCGCTGCTGGTGCACCTGCGTTACGGCACAATCGATTTCGCCACCGCACCGGTAAGCCACGACCACCCGGTGCACTACTTCACCGACGCGCCGCCGGTGTTCTTCGGCCGCACTGCGTGGCAGATCGCCTGCACGCTGCTGCTACCCGCGAGCACCGCAGCGCTGGTCTATGCGGTGCCGGTCGCGGCAACCGCGCGCGATGACCTCGGCGGCTATCCGGCCGTCGACGCGGTTTATCCGCAGCCCGCGAAGACACCCACGACTACGCCTTTATAGAGCCTTTAGTAGACGTCATAGCGGGCGGCGGTGAACCGCCTTTCCGGTGATCACCTTGGCCGCGATCACGGCCAGCCGCGCCATGCCGACGTAGGTCGCGGGGTTGAACATGGTCGGCCATGTCGTCCTGACCAGATGCTCGGTCAGCGGTCGGCCGGCGAACCGGTCCTGCAGCCAGCGCAGCGCCATCGGCGCGGACAGCGGATGCAACAGCAGGTGCTCGTTGAACGCATCGCGGTGGTAGGTGACTTTCGCGCCGCCGGCCATGTAGGTGTGGGCCAGCTCGTCGATGTCCTCGACGGCTATCAGGTAGTCGTGCACGGCCTGCACCAGCAACACCGGCGGTTTGGGCGTTGCCTTACCCAATTTGATGTTGTCGAAGACGTATTGGACCTCCGGCATCGCCAGGATCTCCTCGAGAGGCAGGTCCAGGTAGATATTGACGTCCTTCTTCATCATCCGGATGCAGGCGCCCACCGTGGTCATCCGTTCCAACCGTTCCAGCACAGCCCGTCCCTCGGAGTTGGTGTGCTCCTTGATCACCCGATTCAAATCGGGGTAGAGGTGCGACAGCGCCGCGATCACCATGGCGGGCAGACCAGCCAGCAAGCTGCCGTTGAGCCGACGGAAGGTGTGGCCGAGATTGCCGACGGGTGATCCGAGCACGGCGCCGACGATGTCGAGCTCGGGTGAATAGTCGGCATAGAGTTCAGCGGCCCACGCGCTTGCCAGTCCGCCGCCGGAGTACCCCCACAACGCCACCGGCGCCGACGGGGACAACCCCAGGCGCTCGGAGTGCACGGCCGCCCGGATTCCGTCGAGAACGCAATACCCGGGTTCGTACGGAGCGCCCCAAATCCCGTCGGGACCCTCATGGTCGGGCACCGACACCGCCCAGCCCTCAGCGAGGGCGGCGTTGATCAACAGAAACTCCAACTGTGCCAGCGAGCCCACGGCCTTCGCGTGTCGTCGCAGCGCGTAGGAAGGGAAGCAGCGGGATGACACCGCGTCGATCGCGCACTGATACGACAACACCGGGCAGGGCCGCTCCGGTGTGACGTTGGCAGGGACGATCACCGTGGTCGCCGCCGCTACCGGCAAGCCGTTCATATCGGTCGTGCGATAGAGCAGCTGGGTGCCCATGGTCCGTTGCGGTACCAGCCCCATAAAGGCCAGCTCGACGTCGCGCGAACGCAGCACGGTGCCGGGCGTGGCGTGCTGGTAGCCAGGTGGCGGTTCGTAGAACGGGTCATCCGACGGCAATAGCGGTCGGGCCTTGGGCTGCAAGTCCTCATGGGGCGCGCGACCAATCCACTCCGCGCCGGTGGTGCTCGCAAGGCTGCCAATGTCCATCTGGGCATTGTTGCTTAAGAAGGCATTAAGAAGCAAAGTTCATCCTACTTTTCCGCGCTGACCAGCAAGAACGCGGATATTGAAACACTCACGGTAAGGCCGAATACGCCAGCCTTTGCGCCAACGGGGTTCACAGGCCGATTCTTTGCGCCAAACTGTCGACCGCACGCCGTGCACCGTCATCACTGCCGTGGCCGTAACAGTCGCCGGTGATCGCGACGCTGCTGTGCCCCAACAAGTCGCTTACCCGGCAACCTGGGTTTTGCCGGAACGGTGTCGAAGGGCAGTGCGCAGGCGGCGGGATTGGCTACGCTTTCCGATGACGAGTTCGGTGGCGGCCCAACCATGCCGATGCTACCGAAGACCTGGGATCCCGAGACGCCGGAGGGAGAGCGCGGCTGAATGCGCCTGTGTGCCAACGCTAATCGATCGAAGAAAGGATTTTAGTAATGAGTATGTTGGATGCTTCGCAGTCGGCGTACGTCCAACTGAGGAGTGCCACGAGTATCTTGGCGCTGCTGTCGCGGCACCGAGACGATGCCCGCCTGCAGAACCTCTTTGAAAACCTGTGGCTCGACCGTCAGCGGGTTGGCTCTCACATGATGCCTGGCGGCCTCGTGAACAGCCCTGTCACCCGCGAGCAGGTCGCTTGCGGTGACCGGTGGGACAACGAGATTCCCGGCCTATTTTGCTCCCATCTGACCAGCCACCCAGTCTGGCCCCCTGACGAGATCTGCGAACTCCTCGAGCACAACGTTGCCATGTTTCGAGAAGAATTCGCCGGTATCGACCCGAACGAGTACCAAGTCGACGCGCGGGACCACAGAGGCGGACTGACGGACGGCCGCAACTGGACCGTTTTCCCCTTCTACGATGGGTTCGGCAACCTCCAGGTCGAGAACGCGCGCAAGTGTCCAAGGATCGCGGAGTTCCTGGGCAGCCGCGCCGGCATCGGCAGCATCGGCTGCATGGCGTTCTTCTCGATCATGAACCCAAAGACGCACGTGCCGCCACACACCTCGACGTCAAACACCCGCATGCGCTACCACCTGGGAATCGAAGTGCCCGAACGCGATATCCACTTCCGTATCCACGACCAGCGGATCACCTGGAAACAAGACAGGTGCATCAAAATCGACGACTCCTACGAACACGAGGTCTTCCAGCAGTCCGACCGCCGCCGGGTCGTGTTCGTCCTGGACGTGCCGCATCCGGAACTTCGTCCCGAGGAATTCGAGTTTCTGCAGGAGTTCATGTCATACACAACTGGCGTTGGCCTACCGGGGGCCTGATAGGACTTCGAGGCGTTACCGTCCACGCTGCTGGGGATGCAGTTCTAGCCGCCCCATTTGGCGCCTTCGGCCAGTTTGCGCCAGTTGGGTCCGATTTGCGCCAGTTTTTCCGTAGCCGTTCGCACGTGTGTTCGCCTGTCCGCAGGCGTGTGGAAACCTGCTTTGACCTGCGCAGACACCGGACAGCGGAGGGCAGGCGCACACAGGTGCGGACGCGATTCCGTTAAGAGTGCATTAAGAATCCAGTCGGCCCACCGGGAGGACGTAGGGCGGCGAACTCGTCGGTGACCCGCAGTTGGGAGTCGGTGAAGCGGTATAGGGCCGCCGGGCGGCCACCGCTGCGACCGGACTGCGCGACCGTGCCGGTCGCGGTGATGACGCCGCGACGGCCCAGCACCCGCTGCAGGTTCGTCGTATCGACCTGGTGTCCCAGCGCGGCACTGTAAATGTCGCGCAGCGTCGATAGCGCAAATTCGGTTGGTGCCAAGGCGAATCCGATGTTGGTGTAGGACATCTTTGCCACCAGTCGGGTGCGCGCGTGCTCGACCATCGGGCCGTGGTCGAAGGCCATCGTCGGCAGCGCGGTGACCGGGTGCCAGCGAGTGTCGGACGGCAATTCCGGGGTGGCGGGGGAGGGCACCAGGCCCAGAAAGGTCGACGCGATGGTGCGGGTGCCGGGCACCCGCACGGGATCGGAAAACACCGCGAGCTGCTCCAAGTGAGCGACTTCACGCAGGTCAACCTTCTCGGCCAGTTGACGCCGCACCGACGTCGTCATGTCCTCGTCGTGGCGCAGCCGCCCGCCGGGCAACGACCACGCGCCTTTCTGCGGATCGCGGGCGCGCTGCCACAGCAGGACGTTGAGCTGCGGCTTCTGGGCCTTCTGCCCGGGCCCAAGGCCGCGAACCTGGAATACGACGGCGAGCACTTCGTGAGCGGTGCTACCATGTGGCATGTTTTCGATTATAAGTCGAAAACCGGGTCGGGGGCGAAAGGAACGGCCATGACGGTCCTGAATCGCATGGATCCGGTGGCGGATGACCTGGCCGCGGCAATCACCAACGCTCCCTTCGGTTACACCGGTGTTGAGGGCGACGAACGATGGGCAGCCGAGATCCGGCGGCTGGCCGAGCTGCGCAACGCGACGATTCTGGCGCATAACTACCAGTTGCCGGCCATCCAGGATGTCGCCGATCACGTCGGCGACTCGCTGGCGCTGTCCCGGATCGCCGCCGAGGCGCCCGAGGAAACCATCGTGTTCTGCGGCGTGCACTTCATGGCCGAGACCGCGAAAATCCTCAGCCCGGAAAAGACCGTCCTGATCCCCGACCAACGGGCGGGCTGCTCGCTGGCCGACTCGATCACCCCCGAAGACCTGCAGGCTTGGAAGGACGAGCACCCCGGCGCCGTCGTCGTCTCCTATGTGAACACCACCGCGGCGGTCAAAGCGCTCACCGACATCTGCTGCACGTCGTCGAACGCCGTCGACGTCGTTGCCTCCATCGACGCGGACCGCGAGGTGCTGTTCTGCCCCGACCAGTTCCTCGGGGCGCATGTGCGCCGGGAGACGGGTAGGGAGAATCTGCACGTGTGGGCCGGCGAGTGCCACGTGCACGCCGGGATCAACGGCGACGAGCTCACCGAGCAGGCCCGCGCGCACCCGGACGCCGAACTGTTCGTCCACCCGGAGTGCGGCTGCGCCACGTCGGCGCTGTATCTGGCCGGCGAAGGCGCCGTCCCGCGGGAGCGGGTGAAGATCTTGTCGACCGGCGGCATGCTGGACGCCGCGCGGGCCACCCAGGCCCGCCAGGTGCTGGTCGCCACCGAGGTCGGGATGCTGTATCAGCTGCGCAACGCCGCGCCCGGCGTCGATTTCCGGGCGGTCAACGACCGCGCCTCGTGCAAGTACATGAAGATGATCACCCCTGCGGCGTTGCTGCGCTGCCTGATCGAGGGCGCCGACGAAGTTCACGTCGACGCGCCGACTGCCCGGCTGGCGCGGCAAAGCGTGCAGCGGATGATCACCATCGGTCAGCCCGGAGACGGCGAATGAGCATTCACCCGGCCTGGCAGCAACAGGCCGACGTCGTGGTCATCGGCACCGGGGTGGCCGGCCTGGCCGCCGCGCTGGCGGCCCACCGTGCCGGGCGCCGAGTCGTCGTGCTCAGCAAGGCCCGCCGCAGGTTAGGTGTGACCGCCACCCACTACGCCCAGGGCGGGATCGCGGTGGTGCTGCCGGATACCGACGACTCGGTCGAGGCACACGTCGCCGACACGCTGGCTGCCGGCGCAGGCCTCTGCGACGCCGACGCCGTGACATCGATAGTCGCTGATGGCTACCAGGCAGTGGCCGAATTGGTAAGCGAGGGAGCACGATTCGACGAGGCGTCGGTCGGCGGATGGGCGCTGAGTCGCGAAGGCGGGCATTCACGGCGTCGCATCGTGCACGCCGGGGGCGATGCCACCGGCGCCGAGGTCCAGCGCGCACTCGACCGTGCTGCGGCCACGCTGGCCATCCGCACCAACCACGCCGCCCTGCGGTTGCTGCACGACGGCGACGCGGTGACCGGGGTGTTGGTGGCCAATCCGGATGGCGTCGGCATCCTTCACGCGGCGTCGGTGATCTTGGCCACCGGCGGGCTGGGACACCTCTACGGCGCGACCACCAATCCCGACGGCTCGACGGGCGACGGGGTCGCCCTGGCGCTGTGGGCGGGTGTCGCGGTGAGCGACATCGAGTTCATCCAGTTCCATCCCACCATGCTGTTCAACGGCCACCGCGGCGGTCGACGACCGCTGGTTACCGAAGCGATCCGTGGTGAAGGCGCGATTTTGGTTGACAGTCAAGGCGATTCGGTCACGGCGGGCGTGCATCCGATGGGCGATCTGGCGCCGCGCGATGTGGTAGCGGCCGCTGTCGACGCCCGGCTGCGCGCAACCGGCGACCCGTGTGTTTACCTCGACGCCCGCAGCATCGTGGATTTCGAGGACCGATTCCCGACCGTCACCGCCGCGTGCCGGAAAGTCGGCGTCGACCCGGTCCGCGAGCCCATCCCCGTGGTTCCGGGCGCGCACTACAGCTGCGGCGGAGTCGTCACCGATGTGCACGGACAAACCGAGCTGCCGGGGCTGTTCGCCGCGGGCGAGGTCGGTCGAACCGGAATGCACGGCGCCAACCGACTGGCCTCCAACAGCCTGCTGGAGGGTCTGGTCGTCGGGGGCCGGGCGGGACGAGCCGCGGCGGCGCACGCGGTGTCGGTCGGGCGTTCGCGTGCGACGGCGCCGGAATCGACCGGGCGTGCCGCGCTGGCCCGCGGTGACCTGCAACGGGCAATGAGCCGCGATGCGTCGGTGGTCCGCGACGCCGATGGCCTGCACCGGCTGACCGGCCAGCTGTCGACGGCGCCGGTCCGGGCCATGTTCACTCATGTCGACCTGGAAGACGCGGCATTGACCGTGACCGCCCGCGCGATCGCCGCCGCCGCGCGGGCCCGCGACGAAAGCCGCGGCTGTCACCACCGCGCCGAATACCCCGACGCCCCCCTCGCTCATGCGCGCAGCATCGTCGTGCGGCTCACCGATGACGACAGCGCGCAGGTCGAGGAGCCGGTGGCGGCGTGCTGATGTGCGCGCCGGCGACGATGCAGTGCGAAGCGATGATGAGGAGTGGCGCCATTGGCATTGTCGGAATGTGAGCTCGCCGACGCTCGCGCCACGATCGGCCGCGCCCTCGCCGAGGACCTGCGCTACGGGCCGGACGTCACGACGTTGGCGACGGTGCCCGATGGTGCGACCACCACCGCGTCGCTGATCACCCGTGAGCCGGGCGTGATCGCCGGTGTGGACGTCGCATTGCTGGTGCTCGACGAGGTGCTCGGCGCCGGCGGCTACCGGGTGCTCGATCGCGTCGCGGACGGCGCGCGGCTGCAGCCGGGGGCGCCGGCGTTGACGTTGGAGGCCCAGATGCTCGGCCTGTTGACCGCCGAGCGGACCCTGCTCAATCTTGTCTGCCACCTGTCCGGGATCGCCACCGCAACGGCCGCGTGGGTCGACGCCGTGCACGGCACTAACGCGAAAATCCGCGACACCCGCAAGACGCTGCCGGGCCTGCGGACCCTGCAGAAGTACGCCGTCCGAGTCGGCGGTGGCGTCAACCATCGGCTCGGCTTGGGCGACGCCGCGCTGATCAAGGACAACCACGTCGCGGCGGCGGGATCGGTGGTCGCGGCGCTACGTGCGGTGCGGGCGGCCGCACCCGATCTGCCGTGCGAGGTCGAGGTCGATTCGCTCGAGCAGCTCGACGAGGTATTGGACGAGAGAGCCGAATTGGTGCTGCTCGACAACTTTCCGGTCTGGCAGACCCAGATCGCGGTGCAGCGCCGCGATGCCCGCGCGCCGGAAACCAAACTGGAGTCGTCCGGCGGGCTTTCGCTGGAGACCGCCGCGGAGTATGCCGGGACGGGCGTGGATTACCTGGCCGTCGGTGCGCTTACGCACTCGGTGCGGGTGCTCGACATCGGCCTGGACATCTGAGAACTCTCAGGGCTTGACGCAGTCCAGCAGAATGAAACTCGGATACTTCAGGAAAATGTCCCAGTAGGCGGGGTCGTCATCGGGGCCGCGTGACACCTGGGGCATGTGCACCGCGAAGTCCCCGAAACCCGCCTCGGTGAGAGCGGTCTCGTAGGCCGTGATCGGCATGTAATAGTTCTCGATCTCCAGCGTCGAATCATCAAGCAGCAGAATCACTTTGGTCAGCGCACCCTCGCTGGCGCGATCGGCGAGCGACAATTCGAAGCCGTACTTGCGGTAGTCGGGCAGTGGGTCGAAGTTGTACACCGCGGGGTTGTTGACCACGGTCACAAAGCGCCCGCCCGAGCGAAGCCGGCTCGTCAACCCGCCGCACATCTGCGCGAGTTCGGCCTGGGTTCGCGCGTACACCAGCAGCCAGGCGGCGACGACGAGGTCGAAATCCGCGTGCGCGACCACGGCCGCGGCGTCTTCGACGCGGTATTCGATCCCGAGCGGCTGACGCGCTTCCTGCGCACGGGCCAAGTCGATCATCCGCTCGGAAATGTCGATCCCGACCACCTCAGCGGCACCGGCGTTGCGCAGCAATCGCGTGAAATGCCCTTCACCACAGGCGACGTCGAGCACTCTTTTCCCCTCGACATCGCCGATGAGATTCATGAATGAATAGGTTTCGGCGTGCGAACGCCAGGACTGAGCCTTGGCTTGTTGATACTGCTCCGCGATCCGATTTTCGTTGTAATCGGTGACCATGATGACTCAGACTAGCGCCGGGGATCTCACCACCGTGGCGGCGCGGCGCCCCGGCCGAATCCCCACGTCGACTGACCCAATCTGGGCTTGCGTGGTTCGTCGGGTGGCCGTTGAAAGTCGTTCTGCAGCAACGGTTCCGCGTCCACGCCCTCGGTAATGGCCGAACACGGCGCGCTTGAATTCGCAGTCACGACAATGCGCGGCGAACGTCGGGTAGATGGTTGGCCAACTGGTCATGTTGACCGCTTCGGCGGCGATCTGTGACCCCACCGTGGCGATCTCGTGGCGGCTGCGACGGATGCGGGTACGACGCAGTACGCCCGCGGTGCGCTGCTCGGTCCGGTCGGTCGGACTGCGGCGCGATGCCTGCGCGGACACCCGCTGGTGCTGCGGGAGCGATCGACCACCACCGCTGGCCTCGTGTTGGGCCACCGCTTTGGGCAGGCGCTTCATCGCGGATCCGGCGGGCGGGAACTTGAGCGGGCCGGCGACGCGCACCTCGTTGTGGATGGTTCCGGCGATCTGTACGCCGATGTAGTCGTGCTCGAACGCCCAACACGACGCCACCGCCTCCTCGTCGCGGACCAACGTGTCGATGTCCTGCCACTCGTCGACGATCCGATGGCAGACGACCCAGTACTCATCGGCGGCGTTCACGGCTACCAAATCGATTCGGCAGGAGTAGATCACCGGCGATCCGTCGTGCACCAACAATCCGCGCTCGGGGTCGTCGGGGTCCGGGACCAGGGCGTCGACATCGAGGTTGATCTTGACCGGTGCGAAGTCGTCGACAACGTTTGCCCAGGCGTCATAACAGTCCACCAGCGCTGCTGCCTTGTGGAGCATGTCGGTCGCGTCGGCATCGTCCAACGACCGCTCGAGCGCCTTGTGCACCAGGGGCTGGGTCACCTCGTGTTGCCAGTCCCAGGTGCCGGGGTAGTAGTACACGGTCAGCGCATCCTTGAGTGCAGCGGGCAGGGCAGGGTCGACGAACCCGGTCGGTCGCAGGTTGCGGCGATGCGGTGACGCGAAATCCCACTGCCGCCGGCACCGCTTGAACCGTGCGCGCTCCTCGGCGGTGATCCGATAATCGACCATGTGCCACGCCGCTCAATGATGGTGCGCGTGCTGCTGTGGCCAGGGCTCGCCGATCGGCCACCGACACCGGTCCGCGGTGTTGGCCATCGACTCGAGTTCGGCGAGCAGATCGTCGAAGAATGCCCGCAGCCGTCCGGGTTTGTCTAGCGGCCAAGCGGCCGAAAACGACATCCACACGTCGGGGGCGTTGGCCGGAGAGGGGATTTCGGCACCCGTCAGCACTCGCCAGTGATAGGCATCGCCGCGGCGTTCGAGGTAGACGAGGTCATCGCGACCGGGGCGTGCCGCCACGATCGAGGCGAAGAGTTCATCCCTATTCATTCCGCGGCCCCGTTTTTCCAGAATAGGCCTGGCAGCGGCTGCGATCTAGCGGTGAAGTAAGCGGCGTGCTGCCGGTTTGGCGGCGGCGAGCGCACCCGCATCGCCCGCGATGCGCGACAGGATCAGCGCTCCCTCGATCAGTGAGATGACAGCCACCGCAGCACTTTTCGCGTCGGCGGTCGGCCAGCCGTCGGCGCGCAGCCGCTCTTCGATCGCCCTGCACCAACCGGAAAAGGCGCGTGCCGACGCCTCGCGCATCAGCGGACTGGCATTCACCGATTCAGTGGCGATCGGCTCGATGGGGCAGCCGTCGCGCCGATCGGCGGTCAGCCCGCCGACCAGCAAGTCAATCCACCGGTCGACGATGTCAGCCACTGGCAGCCCGCCTGCCAGGAATCTGCGCAGCAGTTGCTCGATGGCGGCCCCGGCGTGATCGACAACGGCGGCGGCCAACTGCTGTTTGCCGTGCGGAAAGTGGTGATACAGCGAGCCCGGCCTGATGGCTGCTTCGTCGAGGATCTGGTTGAGCCCGGTCGCGGCGTAGCCCTGACGACGAAACAACGTGGCCGCAGTGTCGATCAACGCGGCTCGGCTGCGGTCGGGTCTCGGCACGGTATTGACTTTACTTGAGTGATCGCTCAAGAATGCTGCAATGAGGCAGCTGACGTTCGAAGAAGCGGGACGATACGCATGGCGTGAGGCCCCCGACCCGGAGATCGCGGGCCCGGGACAAGCGCTGGTCAGGCCGCTGGTGGTGGCCTGCTGCGACCTCGACGTGGCGGTCGCACGGGGCGCAGCACCGCTGCCGCCCGGCTATGCGGTCGGACACGAAGGGTTAGCGGAGGTCGTCGCGGTCGGTGACGACGTCTCGGGCGTTCGGGTGGGCGATCGGGTCGTAGTGCCGTTTCAGATCAGCTGCGGCAGTTGCCGCGAATGCCGCAGGGGCGTCACGAGTTCATGCGGTTCGGTGCCGCTGATGGCGATGTACGGGCTGGGCCCACTTGCCGGACTCGACGGCGGTGGGTTCATGTCGGATCTGGTGCTCGTGCCCTACGCGGACGCGATGCTGATTCCCGTTCCGGCGACCGTCGACCCGATCGCCGTCGCCTCGCTCTCGGACAACATTCCCGACGGCTGGCGCGCGGTCGGCCCCTTCAGGGCCGAACTGGCCGCCCTTGACCCGGCTGATCGTCGCGTGCTGGTGGTCGGTCGGCTGTCGATCGGGATGTATGCGGCGGCCTTGGCCGCCGCGCTCGGTTGGCACGTCGACTATGTCGACACCGACGCGAAGCACCTTGCAGCGGCCGAAAAGCTCGGTGCCGTCGTACACGATGTCGCCAAACCGGACAAGTCCTGGAACCCGTATCCGGTCACCGTGCACACCTCCGGCGATCCGTCGCTGCTGGCTGCCACGCTGCGGGCGACGTGGCCGGACGGAGTGTGCACCGACACCGGGATCTACTTCCAGCCGACTGTCGAGATGCCGATGCTGCGCAGCTACACCCGTGGTGTGCGGTTCGTCACCGGGCGGGTCAGTGCGCGGGCCGTGATCCCGGAAATCCTCGAGCTCCTGGCCGGCGGCTGCGATCTGTCCCCGGTTGTCGACCGCGTCGTGGCCTGGGAAGACGCACCGTCGGTGTGGCCGACAATGGCCGGCAAGACGGTTTTTACTCGCGTCTAGCCGCGTGACGATGCGGGCCGGTCCAACCGGCCCGAGGTGGGGGTCCCCCCGCTTGCGGGGGTGAGGGCGGCAATCTGGCCTAGGCGATATCGGCGACGAAGACCCCGACCCTGCCGATCTGCTGGCGGGCCAAGAAGGGCAGCCCCTTGCCGTCGCTGCCGGCGGGCAGGACCCGTGGGTTGGTGATGTGGACGTCCTTGCGGATGAAGTGCACGTCGGCTTCGCCGGCCGCCAGCACGTTCTTCACCCAATCCGTTTTGCCGTGGGCCAGCCCGATGGCCAGCACGTTGCCTTTGCGGTATGCGGTCACGATCGTCTCGTATTGCTTGCCGGATGTGCGGCCACGGTGCTTGATCACCGAGAACGTCGGCAGGTAGCGCGCGATCGGCTTCACCGCCGGGTTGAAATACTTGGTCTGGAACTTCTCGAACCAGACCGGGAAGAGCATCGGGACGCCCGGGGCGTTGTTGGGATGGTCCTTTGTGGACATGGCGGCTCCGTTTTTCGTGGTGTGCCGCAACTGTACCGGCCCGATATGGAGTGGATCTGCTCTGGGGACAGCGACTTCCATTCCTCACGCAGTGCGATCAGCCAATTTCGCGACAGCGTTGCTGACGTCTATCTCCGGGTCGAGTTGGGCTGCGCACCGTAACGACGTGATGAGGAGTTCGACGATCACTTCTATCATCGCGTCGGGATCAAAAGGGCGGTCGTCCTTGAGCCAGTAGGTGGTGGCCTCGTCGAGGGCGCCCGCGCACGAGCGCAGCATCAATCGCAATGCGGGCCGGGCGAAGTCGAGTTCGAGGAGCTGACAGGTCCATTCGATGGTGTGCCAACGTGACTGGTCGAAGATGTGCCACGCTTCGGGGTCGGCGCCGCTGCCGCCAAGCACTAAACGTGAGGCCATGCCATCGTGTTCGCCGAGGTACGCAAAATGGGCGCGCAACATTTCGCGAAATTGCTTACCGGGGGAGCCGTCGCCGGGCGGCGGTGTGGTGGCGGCGTTGAGTCTGTTGGCCGCGTCGCGCAGCGCTTCGAGGTAGATCCCACGCTTGTTCCCGAAATAGTGGAACAGCAGACCCTGGGCAACACCAGCGGTTTCGGTGATGTCGCTCGTCGCGACGTCGTCAAAGTGGTGGGCCGAGAAGTGCTCAACAGCGGCGTCGAGAAGCTTGCGCCGGGTCAGTTCGGCCTGCACCTGACGTTGCGTCTGGCGGCCGAGGTTGGCGTTGACGGCGGTCCACCTATCGATCGTGCGCCAGCCCAACCGGCGAGCGCGACTCAATGAATATAACTCATAGAGTAGAACTCATTGACTGGAACTCAACAAGTTGATTACGTTGTTTGCATCCGCATCCGACCGAGGAGGCCGCTCATGTCCGAAGCCAAGACATTCGTCATTGTGCAAATCGAGATCAAGGATCGGGATCGCTACCACCAGTACGAAACCGCCGGCCACCTCGAGATCTTCGACAAGTTCAGCGGGAAGCTGGTCGGCGTCGACGAAAACGTGGAAATCGTCGAGGGCAGCTGGCCATTCACGCGGACAGTCCTCATCGAGTTTCCGAGCAAGGAACTCGCGCGGGCCTGGTATGAGTCCGACGAATATCAGGCGGTGGCTGGGTTACGCCACGACTCGACGACATCGAATCTGGTTCTTGTTTCGGGTTTCCCTGAATCGCCTTGATTCTGTTGGGGCAACAGCGACACGCACGGCCCGACGTTGACCACCGGCCCGAACACCCCGAAAACTAAACCCGTTGCTTCCATCGGGGACAATGGTGGATGTGAACGTGATGGCGCGCATCGACCTGCGGGGTAAGGAGCTCTCGACTGCCCGGCTGCGGGCGGCGTTGCCCCGCGGCGGAGTGGACGTGGATGCGGCGCTGCCGTCGGTGCGCCCGATCGTCGAGGCGGTAGCCGAGCGGGGCGCGGAGGCCGCGCTGGAGTTCGGCGAGTCGTTTGACGGGGTGCGGCCGCCAAGCGTCCGGGTGCCCGCCGCCGAGTTGGACGCCGCGTTGGCGGGCTTGGACCGCGACGTGCGGGTCGCTCTGGAGGTCGCGATCGAGCGCACCCGTGCCGTGCATGCCGATCAACGCCGCGCCGACTCCACGACGACGCTGGGCCCGGGCGCCACCGTCACCGAGCGGTGGGTCCCCGTCGAGCGGGTCGGGCTGTATGTACCGGGCGGCAACGCCGTGTACCCGTCCAGCGTGGTGATGAACGTGGTACCGGCGCAGGCCGCCGGCGTCGGCTCGCTGGTGGTGGCCAGCCCGCCGCAGGCGCAATCGCAGGGCCGGTTTCAAGGCCTACCGCACCCGACGATCCTGGCCGCCGCGCGCATGCTGGGCGTCGACGAGGTCTGGGCGGTCGGCGGGGCGCAGGCGGTGGCGCTGCTGGCCTACGGCGGAGTGGACACCGACGGCGCCGACCTCGCACCGGTCGACATGATCACCGGGCCCGGCAACATCTACGTCACCGCGGCCAAACGGATCTGCCGCTCGCGGGTCGGCATCGACGCCGAAGCGGGGCCGACCGAGATCGCCATCCTGGCCGACCATACCGCCGATCCAGCACATGTCGCCGCCGACCTGATCAGCCAGGCCGAACACGACGAAATGGCCGCCAGCGTGCTGGTGACACCCAGCACCGACCTGGCTGATGCCACCGACACCGAGTTGGCCGCCCAGCTGGCCACCACCGTGCACCGCCAGCGGGTGACCACCGCGCTTGCCGGGCGGCAGTCGGCGATCATTTTGGTCGACGACGTCGACGCCGGTATCCGCACCGTCAACGCCTACGCTGCCGAACACCTGGAGATCCAGACCGCCGAGGCGGATCAGGTTGCGGCACAGATCCACTCGGCCGGCGCCATCTTCGTCGGCGCATACTCGCCGGTCAGCCTCGGCGACTACTGCGCCGGCTCCAACCACGTGCTGCCCACGGCGGGAAGTGCCCGGCATTCCAGTGGCCTGTCGGTGCAGACATTTCTGCGCGGCATCCACGTCGTCGACTACACCGAGGCAGCCCTGAAAGATGTTTCGGGGCACGTGGTTACGTTGGCCAAGGCCGAAGACCTGCCCGCGCACGGCGAGGCGGTACGGCGGAGGTTCGAGCGATGACCAAACAGCCGGCGCTCGACGAGCTGCCGCTGCGCGACGACTTGCGCGGCAAATCGCCTTACGGCGCGCCTCAGCTGGCGGTTCCGGTGCGGCTGAACACCAACGAGAACCCACATCCGCCGACTAAGGCACTCGTCGATGACGTCGTTGCATCCGTGCGCGATGCGGCCGTCGACCTGCACCGCTATCCCGATCGCGACGCGGTGGCTTTGCGCCGTGACCTGGCCGCCTATCTCAGCGTGCAGACCGGTGTTCAGCTGAACGTGGAAAACCTGTGGGCCGCAAACGGTTCCAATGAGATTCTGCAGCAGCTGCTGCAGGCCTTCGGTGGACCGGGGCGCAGCGCGATCGGATTCGTTCCGTCGTATTCGATGCACCCGATCATCTCCGACGGCACGCGCACCGAATGGATCGAGACGGCGCGCGCCGCGGACTTCAGCCTCGACGTCGAGGCCGCCGTCGCCGCGATCGCCGACCGCGCGCCCGATGTGGTGTTCGTCGCCAGCCCCAATAACCCTTCGGGGCAGAGTGTTTCGCTGCCCGATCTGCGGAAGTTGCTGGATGCGACGCCCGGGATCCTGATCGTGGACGAAGCCTATGGCGAGTTCTCGTCGCAGCCCAGCGCGGTGGCGCTGGTCGCCGAGTATCCGGCCAAGCTCATCGTGACCCGCACCATGAGCAAGGCGTTCGCCTTCGCCGGCGGCCGACTGGGCTACCTGATCGCCACCCCCGCGGTGATCGACGCGATGCTGTTGGTGCGGCTGCCCTATCACTTGTCGTCGGTCACTCAGGCCGCCGCCCGCGCCGCGTTGCGGCACGCCGATGACACCTTGGGCAGCGTCGCGACGCTGATCGACGAACGCGAGCGGGTGAGCGCGGCGTTGCGCGGCATGGGATTTCGGGTTGTTCCCAGCGACGCGAATTTTGTGTTGTTCGGGCAATTCGCCGACGCGCCGACGGCCTGGCAGCGCTATCTGGATGCCGGCGTCCTGATCCGTGACGTCGGTATCGCGGGGTATTTGCGCGTCACCACCGGACTGGCCGACGAGAACGACGTCTTCCTGCAGACCAGCGCACAGATCGCCGCCACCGAACTGGCCCAGCCCTTAGGAGCGTCATGAGCCTGCAGCGCCACGCCCGCGTCGAACGCACCACCAAGGAATGCGATATCGTCGTCGAACTCGACCTGGACGGGACCGGAGAGGTCCACGTCGACACCGGAATCCCGTTCTACGACCACATGCTGACCGCGCTGGGCAGCCACGCCAGCTTCGACCTGACGGTGCGTGCCAAGGGTGATGTCGAGATCGAAGCGCATCACACCATCGAGGACACCGCGATCGTGCTCGGCCAGGCGCTAGGGCAGGCCCTCGGCGACAAGACGGGCATCCGGCGGTTCGGCGACGCATTCATCCCGATGGACGAGGCGCTCGCTCACGCGATTGTCGACGTGTCCGGCCGGCCCTACTGCGTGCACACCGGCGAGCCGGATCACCTGCGGCACTTCACCGTTGCGGGTAGCGGCGTGCCGTATCACACCGTCGTCAACCGGCACGTGTTCGAGACGCTGGCGAACAATGCCCGCATCGCCCTGCATGTTCGCGTCCTCTACGGTCGCGACCCGCACCACATCACCGAGGCGCAGTACAAGGCCATCGCCCGCGCGTTGCGCCAGGCCGTCGAGCTCGATCCGCGGGTGTCGGGTGTGCCGTCCACCAAAGGGACCCTGTGAAACCCAAATCCGTTGTGGTTTTGGACTATGGCTCAGGCAATCTGCGTTCTGCGCAGCGTGCGCTGCAACGCGTCGGCGCCTCGGTGGACGTGACGGCTGATCTCGACGCCGCCGCGGCCGCCGACGGATTGGTGGTGCCGGGCGTCGGCGCTTTTGAGGCGTGCATGTCTGGGTTGCGCGGGATAGGCGGAGAGCGGGTCATCGCCGAGCGAGTCGCCGGCGGGCGACCGGTGCTGGGCGTGTGTGTCGGCATGCAGATCTTGTTCGCCCGCGGTGTCGAGTTCGGAGTCGAGACCAGCGGCTGCGGGCAATGGCCCGGTGCGGTGACTCGGTTGGACGCACCGGTGATCCCGCACATGGGGTGGAACGTGGTGGTGGGCGCGCCGGGCACCGCGCTGTTCAAGGGCCTAGACGCCGACGCCCGGTTCTACTTCGTACACTCCTATGCGGCCCAGCGTTGGGAGGGCCGTTCCGAGGCGCTGCTGACGTGGGCCAGCCATGGCGTACCGTTCCTGGCCGCGGTCGAGGACGGGCCGCTGGCTGCCACCCAGTTTCATCCGGAGAAGAGCGGGGACGCCGGGGCGGCGGTTTTGAGCAATTGGGTCGAGGGGTTATAGACGTGCCGTTGATTTTGTTGCCTGCTGTCGACGTGGTCGAGGGTCGGGCGGTGCGCTTGGTGCAGGGCCGGGCCGGCAGCGAAACCGAGTACGGCTCAGCGTTGGACGCCGCGCTGGGCTGGCAACGCGACGGTGCCAAATGGGTTCACCTGGTTGACCTCGACGCGGCGTTCGGCCGCGGCTCCAATCGCGAACTGCTGGCCGAGGTGGTGGGCAAGCTCGACGTGCAGGTCGAACTCTCCGGCGGTATCCGCGACGACGACTCGCTGCCGGCCGCGCTGGCCACCGGGTGCGCTCGGGTCAATCTCGGGACCGCCGCGCTGGAGAATCCGCGATGGTGCGCTCAGGTGATCGCCGAGCACGGCGACAAGGTCGCGGTCGGGCTGGACGTGCAGATCGTCGACGGCGATCATCGGCTGCGCGGTCGCGGCTGGGAGACCGACGGCGGCGATCTGTGGGAGGTGCTGGAACGTCTTGACGGCGAAGGGTGTTCGCGCTTCGTCGTCACCGATGTCACCAAGGACGGCACATTGACCGGGCCCAACCTCGATCTGCTTCGCGCGGTCGCCGAGCGCACCGACGTTCCGGTGATCGCCTCCGGCGGCGTGTCCAGCCTCGACGACCTGCGCGCCATCGCCACGCTGACGGGCAGCGGGGTGGAGGGCGCGATTGTGGGCAAGGCGCTCTACGCCGGACGGTTCACTCTGCCGCAGGCGCTGGCCGCGGTAGCAGGCTAGGGCCGCAATGGATCTCGACGCGCACGTGGCCTCGGTAGTGGAGAAAGCGTCGGCGATCCTGGACGCCGCCGCGGAGCCGTTCATCGCCGGTCACCGCGCGGATTCCGCGGTCAGCAAGCGGGGTGACGATTTCGCCACCAAGGTCGATCTGGAGATCGAGCGTCAGGTCGTCGACGCGCTGGTGAAGACGACGGGAATCGACGTGCACGGCGAGGAGTTCGGCGGAGCCGACATCGACTCGCCGTGGGTGTGGATTCTGGACCCGATCGACGGCACCTTCAACTACGCCGCCGGCTCACCGATGGCCGCGATTCTGCTGGGTCTGCTGCACGATGGCGATCCGGTGGCGGGCCTGACGTGGTTGCCGTTCACCGGCGAGCGCTACGTCGCGGTATCCGGCGGTCCGCTGATGAAAAACGGTGTGCCGCAAGCGCCATTGGCCAAGGTCGAGCTGACGGATTCGGTCATCGGTATCGGAACGTTCAACGCCGATTCGCGTGGCCGATTTCCGGGCCGCTACCGGCTGGCGGTGCTCGAAGAACTCAGCCGGGTGTCGTCGCGGCTGCGGATGCACGGTGCCACCGGTATCGACCTGGCCTATGTTGCCGACGGAATTCTTGGCGGCGCAATCAGTTTCGGTCACCACGTGTGGGATCACGCCGCGGGCGTGGCGCTGGTGCGGGCCGCCGGCGGCGTCGTCACGAACCTCGCCGGCGAAGAGTGGACACCCGATTCGCGGTCCGCGCTGGCCGCCGCGCCTGGTGTGCACGCCCAGATACTCGAGATTCTGCACAGGGTAGGACGACCGGATGAGTACTGAAGCCTATTGCGGCACCAATCTCGCGGTGCGGGTGATTCCCTGCCTGGACGTCGACGACGGTCGGGTGGTCAAAGGTGTCAACTTCGAAAACCTACGGGACGCGGGTGATCCCGTCGAACTCGCCGCCGCCTACGACGCCGAGGGTGCCGACGAGCTGACCTTCCTCGACGTCACCGCGTCGTCGTCGGGCCGGGCCACCATGCTGGAGGTGGTGCGCCGCACCGCCGAGCAGGTGTTCATCCCACTGACCGTGGGCGGCGGGGTGCGCACGGTCGCCGACGTCGACGTGCTGCTGCGGGCCGGCGCGGACAAGGTGTCGATCAACACCGCTGCCATCGCACGCCCGGAGTTGCTGGCCGAGATGGCCAACCAGTTCGGCTCGCAGTGCATCGTGTTGTCCGTCGACGCCCGCACGGTGCCCGCCGGCTCGGCCCCCACACCGTCGGGCTGGAGGTCACCACGCACGGTGGCCGGCGCGGCACCGGCATCGACGCCGTCGAATGGGCGGCCCGCGGTGCCGAGCTCGGGGTGGGGGAGATCCTGCTGAATTCGATGGACGCCGACGGTACCCAGGCCGGCTTCGACTTGGCGATGCTGCGGGCGGTTCGCACGGCGGTGACGGTGCCGGTGATCGCCAGCGGCGGCGCGGGTGCCGCCGAACATTTCGCACCAGCGGTCGCCGCGGGTGCTGATGCGGTGTTGGCCGCCAGCGTCTTTCACTTCCGGCAGTTGACGATCGCACAGGTGAAGGCGGCCATGGCCGCAGCAGGGATCACCGTGCGATGACGCTGGACCCCGCCATCGCCGCACGCCTCAAGCGCAACGCCGACGGTCTGTTCACCGCCGTCGTCCAGGAACGCGGCAGCGGCGACGTGTTGATGGTCGCCTGGATGGACGACGAGGCACTTGCTCGTACCCTGGAAACCCGTGAAGGCACCTACTTTTCGCGGTCCCGGGGTGAACAGTGGGTCAAGGGCTCCACCTCCGGCCATACCCAATACGTGCATTCGGTCCGCCTGGACTGCGACGGCGACGCGGTGCTGCTACTGGTCGACCAGGTAGGTGGCGCCTGCCACACCGGCGCCCACAGCTGCTTCGACGCCGACGTGCTGCTGGCGCCGGACTCCTGAGCTTGATATCGGTTGCTAGGCGGAGGCGACGACGAGCCGTTGTGCTGGCTGCCGAGTATTGACGGCAACGTCAGGAGCTGGTTGCGATCGTGCCGAGCGCCACAGTGTCCGGTATTTGTGTCCGAACAGTCGGCCAGCTAGTCCGGTGCGACGAGCGCTGCCGCAGCAGTGCGCATTCCGCGCCGCTCCACGCGACGGCAAACATATGACGATCTGCGTAAATGTCCCGGCGAAGCCGCAGCGCAGTTGCTAGCGTGTCGGCAAACGCCGCCTAGGCGGTGGCCGATTGAAACCCGGAGATGGGCCATGGGTGCAGTGGCACGGTCACCGACGGCGCTCCCACGCTCCTCCGGGTCGCCGCGGTCCCTACCGCGGCGTTTGTGGTGTTCGCCATCTGGTGGCTCGCAGGGTGGGGCGGCCAATCAACGATGCGCGCGCTGATAGTCGTGGGAGGGCTCGGATTCCCATCGTTCGCGGCAGTGAGCGCCGGATTGGCCGCGCGACGAACCCGCGGTCGGCAGCGACGGGCGTGGATGTGTATGACCGTCGGGCTGGCTGCCTGGACGTTCAGCGAGGTGGTGGTGGTTTATCACCGAGTCTGGCTCGGTAGTATCCACCCGCTGTACCCATCGGTGGCAAACGCCGGGTTCTTGCTGTTCCCCGTGGCCGCCTGTGTAGCGATGCTGGTCTTACCGGCCGGTTATCCGGGTGGCAATTGGATTCGTATGGTGTTGGACGGCGCAATCGTCGCCACAGCGTTGTTCGTGGTGTCCTGGGTGGTGGTGCTGCGCCATGCTTACGCGGCGACAGAAGTACAAAACTCCGCCGCGATTGTGTCGCTGGCCTATCCGGTGTCGGAGGTCGTGACCGTCACCGTTGCGGTTTTGGTGCTCGCCCGGGCGCACGCCCGTTGGCGTTTGACGGTGACTCTGACGATGGGCCTGACCCTGGTCGCCGCGTCCGGCGCCGCTTACGAGTACCTGTTTGCGCGTAACAACTACGCCTTTGACAACCCCGTGGGTCTCGGCTGGTCGGCAGGGGTGGTGATCGTGGGAATCGCTGCGCTCACCTGTCCGCCGGAGCAGCCCTATGCGCCGCTGGAGCGGTCGGGATCGTTGACCGCGCCGGTCTCGCTGTGGCTGCCCTACCTCCCGCTGGCCATCGCCGGTGGCCTCGAACTCGTCGATTTCCGGAATGTCTTGAAATCCGATCCTGCGTTCGCGGTGGTGCCTTGGCTGGTGCTCGCGGTGCTGGCCCGTCAGTTTCTGGTGGTCGCCGAGAACCGTCGGCTGTTGCACAGCGTGTCCGATCGTGCACTGCGTGACCCGCTGACCAACCTGGCCAACCGGGTCTTGTTTCACGACCGGCTCGAGCATGCAATCCAGCTCTATCACCGCGACAAACGCTCGGTGGCGGTGCTGTCGATGGATCTCGACGACTTCAAACTCATCAACGACAACTTGGGCCATCCCGCCGGCGACTCGCTGCTGATCCAAGCCGGACAACGACTGCTGGGCTGCGCGCGAACCGGTGACACCGTCGCCCGACTCGGCGGCGACGAATTCGCCGTGCTCATCGAAGACGCGGGCGAGAACGCCCATCTCATCGCCTACCAGATCATGGAAGCGTTCGAGCGACCGTTCAGCACCGACGGCGAAATCATCTTCATGCGACCCAGCGCCGGCCTGGCGGTAGCCGGCGCCGACGATTCCGACCTGCACGCCGCCGAGCTGCTCAAACACGCTGATATGGCGATGTATTCGGCCAAACGGCTACGCGGCGGCCTGCAAACATACAGTCCGGACATGCATCTCAGGGACGACGGCCTCCCCGCGCTGCCCGTATCCGATGCACTGCCATCTCGCGGCGGATTGGTCGAGGTACGTCTGCTCAGCGATCTGCGCCAGGCCATCAGCCGTCGTGCCCTGACCGTGCTGTATCAGCCGAAGGTCGATCTCCGCACCACCGAAGTGGTGGGCGCCGAAGCACTGGTTCGGTGGCCACACCCCATATTCGGACTGGTGCGCCCCCAACAGTTCCTGCCCCTGGTGCGCCAGCACGGCCTGATGCGCACGGTCACCGACCTGGTGCTGGACCAGGCACTCGGCGACGCCGCCCAATGGCGACTCCGAGGGATTGCGGTGCCGGTCGCCGTCAACCTGTTTCCGCCACTGGTCGGAGACGTCAACCTGCCGAATCGCGTCTTCGATGCATTGGCCCGACACGACTTGCCGGGCGAGTCGTTGATCATCGAGATCACCGAAGATCTACTGCTGGATAACATCGATCGAACCCGCAACGTGCTTGAAACTCTGCGCGAGCGCGGCATTCACATCGCGCTTGACGATTTCGGCAGCGGCTATTCGGCATTGACCTACCTACGCAAGCTGCCCATCGATGAAGTCAAAGTCGACCAGGACTTGATCGGCCACGTGTTGACGGACCCGCGCGCCGACGCCATCGTGCGAGCTGTCGTCGACCTGGCGCATTCTCTGAACGTGACGACCGTCGCCGAGGGCGTGGAGAACGTCGAGATCGCAGCGTGGCTGCGCAACTGCGGATGCGAAGTGGCGCAAGGTATCCTACTACAGCCCGCCTATCACGGCCTCGGCGATGATGGAGTTGATCGCATCACCGGCACCACGGTGATCTAGCGCGCGGCCTCCAGGCCGTTGGCAGCCCCCACCGCCGCCCGGGCCCACTCGTCATTTCGCACAGCGGGCGCGATCCGATCTATTCGAATGGGCTCGGCGTTGACGTGAGTTCCGTCGGTGCCGTTGGTCATCGCGGCCGGCGGTCGAAACGCGAAAGTTCGGTTGGCGGTGGCGATAGCCAAAAGCCCGTCTGTGTCGCTGAATCCGTTGGCGCGCATGGTTTCCTCAGCCCATCTGAATGGGGTGAGCCCGGAGAAATCGTTGACGTACGCCACCCATAGGTGGACGTTGCGCTGGGTGTAGAGCTTCGAGATGGCCCCTTCCACCGCGGTGCGGCCGGACGGGGTCAACACGCCTTCGGGGTCGGTGATGTACCTGGTGAGTTGGATCGACGGCGGTGCCACGGTGCCGCCGTTACCTGGCTGGTTGGCGCCATCGGTCCCATTGCCCGACGGGTTCCTGTCGATGATCGCGCTGTTGTCCGGGTGGTGCGCGCGCTGCCGCAACAGTTCCATACCCACGACTCCGGCCGCCGCGAGCACCAGAAGCGTGGCGACGGCGGCTATCAGCACCGCCGGGCGCAACCCGCGGCGCGGCGGCTTCGGCGGCGGGGAGTGCTGCGGCGCAGTAACACGGGCGGTGGGGGCGGCGGCTGACCGGCCGGCAGCCGTGCGCGCCGCGCCAGCGGCCGGCTGGCCGGTGAGTGCCGCAGCGAAGTCCGAGCAGCTCGAGTAGCGATCACCAGGGTCCTTTGCCAACACCTTGGCAATCGGGTCGTTGAGCTCGGCGAGCTCAGGCCGTCGTTCGCCGATCTGCGGGGGTGGCGCAGACAGATGTTGGCTGATTACCACCGCCGCATTGGAGTTCTGATACGGCGCTGCCCCGGTCAGCAGTTGAAAAGCTGTGCAACCAAGCGCGTATTGGTCGGCGCGAGCGTCGATATCTGAACCCATGAGTTGCTCGGGCGCCGAGTAGCCGGTAGTCCCGACCACCATGTTGGTGGCGGTGAGACCGCTGATATCGCCGATCGCGCGGGCAATTCCGAAGTCGGCCAGCACGATCCGTCGCCCTCGAGGCTCGGCTTCGGTCACCAAGATATTGGCGGGCTTGACGTCTCGGTGAGCAATCCCCGTAGGTGTGCGTAATCGAGGGCGTCAGCGACGGCGGTGACGATCTCGAACGCCTCGTCTTTCGGCATCCCCGATGGATACCGGCGGCGCAGCAACTCGGCGGCGTCGGTTCCCTCGACATAGTCCATCGAAAGCCACAGCTGTCCCTCGAACTCGCCGCGGTCGTGGATGCCGACAATGTGGGGATGCCACAGCTCCGCGGCGAGGTCCGCTTCGCGGCTGAATCGCTGCCGGTACTGCGGTCCGCGGTCAGGCTTGCGGGTAGCACCTTGAGGGCGTCTCGGCGGGGCAGCCGCGGATGTTGGGCCAGGTAGACCTCGCCCATCCCGCCGGATCCCAACCGCCGCACGATCGTGTATCCGGCGAACACGTCTCCCGGGTTCAGCGGCATGCGTTTCTCCTATGTCAAGCCGCTGCCAGTTGGCAAGGGTTATTACGGGTTTGGTGGTCGGGTGTGGAGGCGGCCAAATACGGTGCGAGCGATGCGCCGTTTTAGGCAGCGCAGTGCTTCTGTCGAGGAGTCGCCGGCGGCGAGTCGCGTGCGGTAGTAGGTGCATCCGGGGCCGTCGAGCCGGATCTGGGTGACCGCGATGCGGTGCAGCGCAGCATTGAGTTGACGGTTGCCCAACGTGTCAGCCGGACCCGGCCGGGCGGTGTTGCCTGACCACACCGGGATGGGCGCGACCCCAGAGTGGCGGGCAAATGCGGCCTCACTTTTGAAACGGGTCACCCCGGCGGCTTCACCGACGAGTTTGGCCGCAGTGTACTCACCGCAGCCCGGAAGGGTTAGCAGCGCGGGAGCAACTTGGCGACTGCGCTCACCGATGCGTTTGGCCAAGACCTCGATCGCCGCGCTAAGCCGGGTAATGTCGGCCAGCTCATCTCGGGCCAGCTCGGCGACTAGACCCGCGACGGTGTCCAACCAGACGCGCAATACATCGCGGTGCTTAGCCAGATGCAGCGAGGCTGGCTTAGGGGCGCGTTCGGGATCGAGTTCATGAACCCGCCCACCGAAGCCGGTTGATCGTTGCCGTGCGTTGGGCCACAAGCACTTCGCGGCGATCCACCAACAACTTCAGTTCCCGCGACACTTCGTCATGTGAGGCGACCGGCAAGTCAGGTTCACGTAGATACCCTCGCGCCACCGCCAAAGCATCAATCGGGTCAGACTTACCCCTAGTGCGCGCCGAGGCCCGGGTCTGGGCCATCAACTTCGGTGGCACCCGCACCACGTGCTGACCGGCGGTGAGCAGATCGCGCTCTAACCGTGCCGATAAGTGCCGGCAATCCTCGATCGCCCACACCACCTCGGCGCCGAAACGCTTCCGCACCCACATCACCGCCTCGCCATGACCGGCGCTCGTTGCAGAAACGACTCCTCCCCGAGCTTGCGCCCGACCTCGTCCACGGCGACAAACGTATGTGTCCGCTTGTGTACATCGGCTCAACAACAACCATGGTGGTTGCCTCCTTCACTGTGAGGTGACGGTTGGGCCGGTCGGCGGACACATCTCAGTCGGGGGCGATGCCACGCTTATCAAGTCACGCCGGCCGGTCCTTCACACCTGATGCCGACAAAACGCATGAACGCCAACCGAACGGCGGCAAGGATGCTACGAGCCAGACATCAGGTGATCAGGATCCAACGACCGCAACACGCGGCACCTCACCCTGACACTGACAGCGATGCTACTGACATCTGGCTGGACCGGTCGGTTCGCGGCGCGAGCGTCAGAGCTGCCGATTTACCTCGTCGGCGAAAAGTCGCAGGGTGCTCGAGATCGGATAGGTCCAGCAGCTGCAGGTATACCCGCTGCACACCGATGTCCGCGAACGGTCTGAGCCGCTCGACAATCTCGCCGGCGTACCCACCAGCGGAGAATTGGACCGTAGCTCGTCGAGCTCGCGGCTGATGGCGGCGGCCCGGCGGCTGATCTGCGCATCGTCGCGTCCGGCGCACACCACGAACGCCGCGGAATACGTCATCGAATCGGCGGGCCGGCCGACTGCATCGACCGCTTCGCGGACCCGCTCGAATCTGGGTCTTGATGGTGTCCAACGAGGCGAACGGCACGTTGAACGTCGGCGAACGTCGCGGCCAGCGCTGGCGTCCGGTTTGCGCTCGTCCCGCCGATGATGATCGGCGGATGGGGCCGTTGCACCGGCTTCGGCAGCGCCGGCGAGTCATTGACCGCGTAATGAGCGCCCGCGTAGTCGAATGTTTCACCGACCGGCGCGGTCCACAGTCCGGTGATCATTTCGAGCTGTTCGGTGAGCCGGGCGAATCGCTCGCGCAGCGGTGGGAAGGGGATCCCGTAGGCCACGTGCTCGCGTTCGAACCAGCCGGTGCCGATGCCGAATTCGACTCGCCCGTTGCTCATTTCGTCGACCTGGGCGACCGCGATGGCCAACGGGCCGGGATGGCGGAAGGTCGCCGACGTGACCATCGTGCCCAGCCGGATCGACGACGTCTCGCGGGCGATGGCGCCGAAGGTCACCCAGGAGTCGGTCGGACCGGGCAGTCCGTCGCCGCTCATCGCCAGGTAATGGTCGGACCCGGAAGAACGCGGAAAAGCCCAACGCTTCGGCGGTCTGTGCAACGGATAGCTGGTCGGAGTAGCTGGCGCCTTGCTGCGGTTCAACGAATACCCGAAAGTCCACGAGGGCCAGCCTATGCCGACCTCGCGCCGCCCCGGGCGCTCAGGTTAGCGGACGGTCCGTGCCGATGGGTGACGCGGGAGGATCCGAACCGGTGGGTTGCCGACGCGGTCATCGTGTCGGCAAGCATCGCGAGCCTGGGCGGTGTCGTTCTGGCGGTGACGATCAATTTGATCGCGGGAATTGGCGCCGGAGCTCTGATTAGTGCGATCGCAGGATGATGATCGCGTTGTCGATCTTTTTGAAGGGCTTGAACGTGTCTGCGGGAACGCCGAAGACGGCGGACAACACCCGGGGCGGAAGCTTGCTGAGGGACTCGCCGATGCCGATGTTGTCTTTGGCTTCAGGCGCACTGGTGTTCTGGATGATCACGATCTTCATGTCGTCCGGGCCCCGGTTCTCGAAGTAATGGAAGGAACCCTGGGGTGCGAACACGACGTCACCGACGTGTTGGTCGAAACTCTCGTGGTTGCCGTTCCCGTCGACGAGGACCCACGCGCGACTCCCTTGGTGACTATGTTGATCTCCCACGCGCTGGGATGCCAGTGCGGCTCGCGAATACCTCCGGGCTCCAACGTGAGCAGCACGATGCTGGCCTCTTGACCTTTGAGTATCGGGAAATTGTCTTCGTCCGCCTGCTGAAATGAACCCCCGTCATACGTGGTGTGCGGCTGATCGCCGAGATGGAACAGGTGCGATTGCGAGGTGATCGTCTCAGCGGGTAGGCGGGGATCGCCAAACCGTGCCGCATCGTCGGGGATCGGCTCTTCCCTGTCAATGCGATAGCCGGAAGTGCCGCCGGTGATAAGGCGGTCAACGCCGACACCGGTCGCGGCTGCGGCGCCGGCCAGGCCCGCTCCGCCCAAGACCTTGCGACGATTAATCGGCATCCGAATTTACCGCGACGGTCGCCGGTCTATTCTTCAGTGCGATCGCAGGATGGTGACCGCGTTGTCGATCTTTTTGAACGATTTGAACGTCTCTACGGGAACGCCGAAGACAGCCGACAACACTTGGGGCGGAAGCTGACTCACGGACTCGCCTATACCGATGTTGTCTTTGTCTTCAGCTGCACTGACGTTCTGGATGATCAACACGTCCAGGTCTTCCTTGCCGCGGTTCTCGAAGTAGTGGAAAGAACCCTGGGGTGCGAACACGAGGTCGTCGACGTGGGCGTCGAAACTCTCGTGGTTGCCGTTCCCGTCGACGAGGACCCAAGCCGCGACCCCCTTGGTGACGAGGTTGATCTCCCACGCACTGGGATGCCAGTGCGGCTCGCGAATACCCCCGGGCTGCAACGTGATCAGCTGGATGCTGGCTTCTTGACCTTTGAGGATCGGAAAGTTGTCTTCGTGCGCCTGCTGTTGTGAGCCCCCGTCATACGTGGTGGGCGGCAGAGCCGCAAGGTGGAACAGGTGCGATGCAGGTGATCGTTTCAGCGGGTAGGCGAGGATCGCCGAAACGGGCCGCATCATCAGTCAGCGACCTCTTCCTTATCGGTGCGATAGCCGGCGACAAACCGGTCGACGCCCACACCGGTCGCGGCCGCGCCGGCGGCCAGGCCCGCCCCACCCAAGACCTTGCGACGATTGATCGGCACCTTGCTGAAATTACCGCAGCGGTCACGACCGGTCTAGATCACTTCGACCCGCTGGCGCCGCTAGAAGGTGTCGACCTTCTCGACGCTGACGAACATGCCGTGGCCGGTGCCCTTGTTGGTGAAGCGGGTGCCGCTTTCGCTGGCGGCGATCGTCCAGCCCTCCGCATCGTAGGTGGTAGTCGATCGTGACGGTCGGAATATCGCCGAGGTTGCCCACTACCCACTGCACGGAACCACGCGCGGTGATGTTGACGCCGTTGGCGCGTTCGCCGTCCTCCATCGGGGAGTTGGTGAACTGCGCCTCGCAGCCGACGCTGTCGGTGTCGATCTGGCAGCGCGTCTGACCGGATTTGGTTTCGATGAATACGTAACCGTTCTGGTCTGGTGGCAACGGGATGGCGCCGGCCGGCGGGTGGGCGCTCGGTGGCGCGGGTTGCGATGAGGTCGGGGAGGGAACGGACGGTTTGGTTTTCGGGAACGACGGTTCGGTTGGTCCGGCGCCCGGGTTGGCCACCGGCTTGCCGTGGATGAGCGAGCTGCATCCGCTCACCAGCGCAGCGCTCGTCAACAGGCCTGCCAGCAGCAGCCGGCCGCCAACCTCTTGCGGTGTTTGCGTTCTCGGAAAACATCTCACAGCCAAGCCTACGCATGAAGTGACGCAAGTGAATGTAGTGACGCGCCCGCGTTGCGCGGCTGGCCGGCCATTGCGGGCGTCAGCTCAAGCTTGCTGACCGGCCTACGTCAGCCGCCGCGGATTGCGGCGAGCTGCGCGCATGTCGGCGGAGGCCCTGCTCCTGGGCGTTGTTCAGGCTGGCCGGTAGCGGCGCGCGCACCTCGGCTTCCAATGCCGGTGCCACGCAATCAGATTCGGTCAGTGCGGGGCATTGACCGGTATGCGTGAACAGGTCGCCGGCCAGCAGCGTCGCCGTGGTCTCGTCGAACCACAACCCGCTTTCCCAGTTGTGCGGGACGTGTGGGTGGCGATGAAGCGCTGCAGGTCGCCGCCGACATCGTGCGGTCGCCTGGTTCGGTGCCGACGGCACCGGAGGCCGGTCGTACATATGGTCAGCGCTCGCATGCAGGCCAGTGGGCCGTGGATGTCTTGGGCGTGCGGCCCGGCGTCCAACAGCCAGTTCGTCGCCCGCACTCGTCGGCCTCGATGTGGGCGAACGAGATCCAGCGCGGCCGTCATGGGATGCACGTTGGCAATCGCCGCCGAAACCGCGGAAAAATTGGCGCGTTCCGCAGTGGGACAGAAACGTCTCGTCGCCCGTCAGTCGAAACGGTTGAACGTGAACCCGTGTTCGGTGATGCCCGGCATCCAGGTGGAAAACCGGCGGATGCCTCGCGATCTCGGCGACTTGGTCTGCAGCGCGGTATCCATCGCCAGGCTGTTGGGTTTGCTTCTCGGCCGTCGCGCAGCGCCCCGCTCCGTGTGTCACGACCCAAGGCGTTGAGCAGTCGCAAGTTCACGCTCGATCTGTCGATGTCCATGCCGCCGAAGCCGAGTGCGGCCGCCCCTGTCGCGGCCGCAGCACCTGTCAGGACCGTTCGCCGAGTGATCGAAGCCATGGCTCAATCTATAGCCGATCGGGAACGGGCCGAGTTCTACATCTGCGCCCAGACGATCTTCGTCTGCAGGTACGTGTCGATGCCGGCCTTACCCGACTCGTGACCCCAGCCGGATTGCTTGTAGCCGCCGAACGGCATGGAGTGGTCGTACTGAAACTGGCAGTTGAGCCCGACGGTTCCCGCCTTGATCCGCTTGGCCAGCCGGTGCGCGCGGCCGAGATCTTTCGTCCAGACGGTGGAGGCCAGCCCATAGGTGCTGTTGTTGGCCAGCGCGACGGCTTCGTCCTCGTCGTCGAACGGCAGGATCGTGACCACCGGCCCGAAGATCTCCTCCTGGAACAGCCGGCTCGAATCGGGGTCGACGTTGGTGACGACCGTCGGGTGCACGAAGTATCCCTTGCGGTCGAGCCGGTGCCCGCCGGTGACCAGCTCAACGCCGTCGGACTTGCCCTGCTCGAGATAACCCAGCACGCGGGTGAGTTGCTTCTGGCTGATCAGCGGACCGCTCATCGTGCCCTCCTCCTTGGGGCCGCCCATCTTCATGGCGTTCGCAATCGTCGCCATGCCCTCCACAACTCGGTCGTAGACGCCACGCTGGGCGAAGATGCGCGACCCGCACACACACGCCTGCCCGGAATGTACGAATGCACCGAAAGCCGCGAGCGTCAGGCCTTCTTCAGCTCGCGTCGTCGAAGATCAGCACCGGCGACTTGCCGCCGAGTTCCAAGGTGACCTTGTTCAGGTTGCTGTCCGCCGAGGCGTGCACGATCGCCCGACCGACCTCGGTCGAGCCGGTGAACGCGACCTTTTCGACATCGGGGTGCGCGGTGATGGCCGCACCGACGGTGTGGCCGTAGCCGTTCACCAGGTTCGCCACCCCGTCGGGGACCCCCGCCTCGGCCAGGATCGCATCAGGACCAGCGCCGAAAGTGGTGTCTCCTCAGCGGGTTTGACGACACTGTTGCAACCCGCGGCCAGTGATGGCGCGAGTTTGGCACAGAAATTGAAGACCGGGCCGTTCCACGGGAAGATCAGCCCGACCACGCCGTAGGGCTCCCGCAGGGTGTAGGTGTGCATGTGCGAGTCGACGCCGGTCAGACCTCCGGTGTTCACGTCACGCGCGATGCCATCGATCTTGGTGCACCAGCCGGCGTAGTAGCGGAACCACTCCGAGCCGACGGCCACCTGCATCTTTGCCTGAGCCGGATACATACCGGCGTTGAGCATTTCGAGCTCGGCGAGGAGCTCGGCGTTCTTGTCGATCAGGTCGGCGACGCGCCAGAGGATCTTGGCCCGCTCGTAGTCGGGCTTGCCGGACCACACCCCGGACTCGGCGGAGGCCTTCGCGCGGGCGACCGCGGCGTTGACCGCTTCGGGGCCGCAGTCGGTGAACTCGGCTGATCTGTTCCTCGGTGGAGGGATCGAAGACCGGGATGACGTCACCGGTACCGGGACGTTCACGGACCTCGTCCAGTACAGCCTGCACCGGTCATGGGTCTCCCTTTCGGCGTGTATCTATTAAAATAGAGTGCCGTACGGACCGTACGCTATGCGCCTAACCACGCGATGTCCAGCGTTTTCACGAGAAGCTAATTGCTCTGTGGCTCTTACTCACTGGCGGTCAGCGCACGCACCGCCGGTCCGAACATGGTTTGCTTGATCGCGCCCAGCGTGCCGGGGTCCTTGCCGTCGAGGGGACGAAGGAGGTCGACGGCAGCGGGCGTCACCGCGCCCTCGGGCGCGACGGCGTCGACAAGGCCAAGGCTCGCGGCGTCGGCGCCGCCGAAGCGGCGTCCGGTCGTCATTGAGGCGACCGCCGCCTGCGGGGTGAGCTTGGCTTGGATCAGTGCGGCCATGCCGGGTGTGAAGGGTATGCGGATGTCCGCTTCGGGAAAGCAGAAGTAGCCGCGGTCAGCGCGCATCACCGAAAGTCGTGCGCCAAGGCCAGCATTGCCCCGGCGCCGAAAGCGTGGCCGACCAGCGCGGCCGCGGTGGGGACGGGCAGGGTGAGTATCCGGGCCAGCATGCCCTGGACGCGTCCGACATACCACTGGGTCTGCTCCCCGTTGGCCGCCAGCCAATCCAGATCCAGACCATTGGAGTAGAACTTGCCGCCGCCCGTGGTGACCAAACCCTGCGCGCCGGCGCCGACGACCTCGTCGAGGTGTCCGTGGATCTCGTCGAGAAAGTCTGGGGAGAAACGGTTTTCGTCAGCACCGAGGTCGAGGACGGCGATCTTGTCTTCGTAGGTCAGGCTAATCGTCACGGTTTCTATTGTTCCGGCGTTAGCGTCCGCCACGTCGCTGGCGTGGTCGGCAACGTCTCCAGCCGTGGCCGTCACGCGGTCGCGGACCAGGAACCAGCCGCCGATCAGTGCGGGGACGGCGGCCACTAGCGTCGCCATGATCCAGGGACCCTTCTCGGGGTCGCACATCATCAGCACCAGCACGCCCGCCAGGAAAACCAACGTGACATAGCCGCTGTACGGGGCGAGCGGCATCCGGAAATTCGGCCGCTGCATGGTTCCGGTCTTCATCCTGCTGTAGAACCGCAGCTGGCAGAGCACAATCGTCGCCCAGGCCGCCAGCACCCCGATAGCGGCAATGTTCAGCACGATTTCAAAGGCCTGGCCCGGTTTGACCGCGTTGAGCACGACACCGAATAGCCCGATGGTGGCCGTCAGCAGGATCCCGCCGTACGGCACACCGTTTCTCGACATGCGTCCGGTGAACTTCGGACCGCTGCCGTTCACCGACATCGACCGCAGGATCCGGCCGGGAATACAGTCCGGCGTTCAGGCTCGAGAACGCGGCGGTTAGTACCACCACGTTCATCAGGCAGCCGGCGCCGGTGAGACCGACTTTCGAGAAGAAGGTGACGAACGGGCTCTCCGGGTGTTTGTAGGCGGTGTAGGGCAGCAGCAGCGCCAGTAGGAGGACTGATCCGCAGTAGAAGACCGCGATACGGACGATCACCGAGTTGATCGCTCGCGGCATGACCTTCTCCGGTTCCGCGGTTTCTCCGGCGGCGGTGCCGACCAGTTCGACTGCGGCGTAGGCGAATATCACCCCCGAGGTGACGAGCACCAGCGGCAGCAGGCCGGTCGGCAAGAATCCGCCGTGGTCGGCCCACAGGCTGGGCCCGGTGTTCCGTCCTTCGATTTTGAAGCGGCCGGCCAGAAATACGATTCCGACGACCAGGAACGTCGTCAGCGCCAACACCTTGATCAGCGCCGCCCAGAACTCGAACTCGCCGAAGGCCTTCACCGAGATCAGATTCACCGACACAACCAGCAACAGCGCGATCAGCGCGAGCGTCCACTGCGGGATCGCCTGGCACGCGGTCCAATAGTGAAGTAGCTCGCGATCGCGGTGCTGTCGACGATGGCCGCCATCGCCCAGTTCAGGAAGTACATCCAGCCCGCAACGAAGGCCGCCTTTTCCCCGTAGAACTCGCGAGCGTAAGAGACGAACGAGCCCGATGTCGGGCGGTGCAGCACCAGTTCGCCGAGCGCGCGCAGGATCAGGAAGACGAAGCCGCCGCAGATCGCGTAGATCAGGAACAACCCGGGCCCCGCCGATGCGAGTCGTCCTCCCGCGCCCATGAACAGCCCGGTCCCGATGGCGCCGCCGATCGCGATCATCTGCATCTGCCGGGGTTTCAGGTCGTGGTGATAGCCCTGGTCCTCGCGAGCGAACAGGGTGGTCTCACTGGCAGCCGGGCCAGGCGGACTGGGCAGCGGAGGCATCGGGTTCCTATCGACGTGGCTCGGTGCAACGCTGCGGCGCCGGACACGCCCCAGAAACGGAGTGGTGGCGAAACTATCCCACGGTGTGA
>CAWBSW010000070.1:0-28718 GCA_963791535.1 uncultured Actinomycetota bacterium
GCTCGAACACCAGAAGTCGGTGCGCGAACCCATGCACAATCGCAAGCTCGGCCACAACACGATCCGCCACCCGGGCACCTCGGCGCAGGGTCAAAAGGAAGTCAGCTGGTGAAAAGCGCCGCCGACGGTTCCGAGAAGCCCGAGGATGGGGTTGAGGATGTCTTGTTGGACGCAGGTGAGGTCCAACAGGCTCTGGACGTCCTGACCCAGCGGCCCCTCCACGGAAGCGAAGAGGGTGAACGGGTCGAAGGCGTTGTTGAGTTGCAACCTGCCAGACTGATGTACATCATTTCAGTCCAGTTATCGCGTGTGACGCCATCGACCTCGACACGCCATCGGTACAGGTGACCGGCGTCTAACTATCGACCAGGCGTGGAAGTCGGTCGAAGTCATTCGTCAACAGGGTCATACCCGCGGACTGACTGCGCGTGTTTAATGCGCGCCGTGCGGGTATGCACATCAAATCAGGGGATTTTAGCTTCAAGTGAGCATTGAGGGTGAGATGAAGTTTGCGTCTAACACCGTACTCGGATTGTCCATGGCCGTCGGCGCGCTCATAGCGGCCGTCGGCCTCGGTGTGCAGTCGAATGACGTCGCCGGCCACTCGCAGGCGGCGCCGGCGGCGCCGGTGCACGTCACCTCGGAGCCACCGTCGCCACCGTCACGGCCGCCACCGCCGCCGATGACACTATCGCCGAGTGACGATTACTGGACGGGGCAAGGAGACACCGGCGCAGCGCCCGGCGGCGGCGGTTAGTCCTCAGCCTGCATCACGATGTGCCCTTCCTGGGCGTTGCCTGAGCCTTGGCGGTTCGGTACAGCCGATCAAGATCATAGTCGTCTCTGCGTTGGTCACGGACGAGAATGTCGAGGTGGTTGCCTACGCCCTCCAGGTATGGAGTGTGGGACGTGTCCGCGACATTTTCGTCGCCTTGCTCGAGCGCGACCCGTGCCCCACGCCGGCGGAGACGCTGGCCCTAGTGATCGACGAGCTGCACACCCGCACCGACAACCCCGAATACGACATGACCCGCGTGGCCGTGCAGACCTGGGCCGAGGCGCTGCGCGATCAGCAGCTACATGGGCATGCCCGCGCCCGATACCGCGATGCGCTGGACCACATCGTCGGGCTGACCATGCGCTGGCGCGACGCCGGCCACATCCCGAGCAGACGCCGGCACTAAAGCCGTTGCCGCCACCATCTTTTCGCTGATGCACGGGCTGATCGTCATGCATCACCTAGTCGAGGACGTACCGGCGGATGTGCTGCTACGTGGCGTGTCTTCCCTCGGCGCCGCCACCGACAAGCTCGCGAATACGACGATCGAGGCATACCGGGAGAGCACAGTCGTCAACTAGCCGATTTGGACCGTTTGACGACAGTTTGACGACAACCCGAGACGGATGCCATGAAGGCGATCGGCGACGATCAACTCGAACGCCTACAGTCGGAACAGGGCGCCGATGACCATCTCGTCGAGACGGGTCAGCAGCAGGAACACCTCCCACAGGCCATGGCCCCGGTCGTGCCCGATCGCAGCGACGATGACCCCACATGTCAGCGACGTCGCTATAGCGGCTTCCAGGCTCACGGACCGGGACTCTACGCCGTTCCCTCCACGTCGGAGATCAGATCAGTCGGGCTACGTCGCCGCACCGGCGCTGCGCGGGCGTTTGGGTCCGCTGAGCTGCCCGCGACGGCTAGAAGTAGTGGCGGCGGCCACCGACAGCGCGTCCCGCTGCACCCATGACCGCCAGCACCAGACCGATGAGGAGCACGATGATGCCGATGGTCCAGAGGATCGAAATCTTGAGCAGGAATCCGGCGATGAGCAAGATGATTCCAAGGATGATCATGGTTGTGAGGCCTTTCTGTCCGCCCGGCTGCCCGCTAGGGAACCGGACCGGTCGAGCGGGTGCTCGACGCTGATCTCAGTCAAGTACCCCTAAGGCAGGGTTCCTATGCAAAAGGTGCGTTGCCTGCGGGCGACCACATACGGCAAGGCGAGCCCGATCGATCAACCCGTCGCTCAGCCGGGTGTCTCGAAACAGACACATTCGAGACAAGTCTCATCAGCTGATGCGGTCGATCGCAGGAGCCCCGGATGGTCCCTAGATCCACAAGGGTGAGGCCGCTGAGATCTGAGCGTCGGGGCCGGTCAGCCCCTTCATCAGACCAGGCGGCGTGGTAGACGAGGGCCTTCCCGGGCCTCGATGAGTTGCGCAGCCAGGAACCTCATCGCCCGCGGCGATCGGGAGTACGGCGTGATCCCCCGGGATGTTCACAACCTGTTGGGTGTCGGGGGGGTTTCGACGTGAAGACGATTGCCAGGACCTGCGCTCAGTCCTGTTACCGCGGACGCCGGTCGAAGGCCGCTGCGATCTTCTCTGCCCGGCTGAGCAATAGTTCGGCGACCAAGTCCGGCCGGCTCCAATTTGGGCAATGTCCGGTGGGCAGGGTAATCACTTCTCGGTGGCGATCACCGAAGGCCCTAGCGAGGATCGCGGGCATCCGGTCTTGACTGCCCGTCACCAACGTCGAAGGCACATCGCGCCACGCGGCGGTGGTTAGCGGTTGGGAGCGTACGACCGGATTCATCGGGCGCAGTTGGGAGGCCGCTTTGTGGGCTCGTTCTTCCGAGCAGTCATGGAAGAGCGCGGCAATGGCCTGCCCGGGGTCCACACGTATGCTTCCGGCCGGGCCGCTGACCGGGATCAGGACCCAGGGCGGTCGTTTGTCGTTCGGTGGCCGCAGCCGCGTCGTCAATGGTCTGATCCCTGTCCGGTATTGCAGCGGTGAGATACACCAGGTGGGCCACTGCCTGGTGGGGACCGCCAGCGGCTTCGGTGATGACCGCACCGCCGTAGGAGTGGCTCGGCGCGTACTGCGTAGGCTGCTGTTGGATCCTGATGGCATTGTTGTTCGTCGGCGGCGTGATGAACCTTTTGTGGATCGCGGCGATCGCCATTCTTGTGTTGCTGGAGAAGACGATTCCATTCGGTGACATAGGTGGAAGAGTCGTGGGCGCCACGATGATCCTGATTGGCGCGCTGAGTCTGGCCCTGTGTGACGCGCGCTTTCTCAACGAGTTCTCAGCGAACCGTTTGTAGGCTGGCGCTTCCATGTTCAGGATGCGTTGCTTGGCTTAGCGGGAAAACGCGTCGTGGGCTCGATTTGGTTACGGGGCAATATGATTCACGCGGGTTATCGGGATGATATCGACGACTGTCACACGCCGTCGATGAGCGGACTTGGTCAGGCTCTGCGGCGCGTTTGATCGGCGACCGGGCAGCGGTCTCGCGGGTGGTTCGCAATCTCGTGGATAACGCTGTGCGCCATGCGAAATCGCGTGTCGACATCCATGTTGGCAGCCAAGACAGCAGCGTCGTACTCACCGTCAGTGATGACGGCGGAGGCATCGCCCCGGCCGACCGAGCCCGAGTCTTCGAACGGTTTGTCCGCCTAGACTCAGACCGTGCCCGCAGTGGCGGAGGGACCGGCCTGGGCTTGGCGATCGTCGCCGAGGTCGTGGCCGCGCACGGCGGCACGGTCAGTATCGACGACCGCCCGGGCGGCGGAACCTGCGTAATCGTGACGTTGCCTCAACAAACCAACTGGTAGCCGACGCCTCGGATCGTCTCAATGGTGTTGGTACCAAAGGGGACGTCGATCTTGCGGCGTACATATCCCATATAGACCTCAACAACATTGTCAGGGCCCTGATAGTGCGCATCCCACACATTGCGCAATATCTCGGCTTTCGTCACCACCGTGTCCTTGTTGCGCATCAGAAACTCAAGCAGCCCATACTCACGGGGAGTCAGCGTGATTGGGGTCGAATCGCGTTGGACCGTGTGCCGAGCAGGATCCAGTGACAGCGAACCAGCGGTCAATACCGTAGGCCGCTCGGGCGCACCGCGACGCACCAACGCGCGCAGGCGCGCTACGAGCACCCTGAACGAAAACGGTTTCGTCAGATAGTCATCCGCCCCAAGATCGAACGCATCGGTCTGGTCGTACTCGCCATCTTTTGCAGTCAGCATGAGCACCGGTGTCCACACTTCCTGCGCCCGCATTCGACGCAGCACCTCATATCCGCTGTGGCCGGGGAGCATGATGTCGAGCACCACGACGTCGAAGCTATTGTCGATTGCCTCGCGCAGGCCCTCGACGCCCGTGTCGACGGAGACGACGACGAAGCCCTCGGCCTTCAAACCTCTTGACAGGGTCGCCGACAATCGTGGTTCGTCCTCGACGAGCAGGACTCTCATGCCGGTACGCTACTTCGCGGGCCGTGTGTGCGGAAGATCGCGGCGAATCAGGCGGGTCTGGCGCTACTCACCAGTGCCGCCCGGCGCACCGCGGGCACCAGTCACAAACGACCTGCGCATGCCCGCGCCGCGGTGCCACCATTTGTGCCCTCAGCAATCCCAGCGGCTTTTCGGGGTTGCCTCGTCGGCAAACGTCAGCGGTTGCGACCACCTCGCTGGACGAGCCAGAGGGTTACCGCGACGGAGGCAACGACGGCCCCGACGAGCAGGATGTTTGTCATCCGAACAATCTATCGGGAGGCGGAGAGCACGTCGGTCAAAGACGTTGAAGTTTTACTACGAACGCCTTGGCAACTGACCAACCCCTGGCCAACCTCAACCGCTGAAGCCTGCCGCTGAGTACTCTCAAACGGACTGTGCTGAAAGGCAGCTCAATGGATTTAGGCTTGGATCACCGCACGGCGTTGATTTGCGCATCGACGTCGGGATTGGGGCTGGCAACCGCACAGGCGCTTGCTGAGGAAGGCGCGACCGTCGTCATCAACGGCCGGTCGGCCGACGGGGCGGAGAAGTGGCTGCCGGATTGCCCGGGGCGGTTGCGGTCGGATGTGACCTTGCCGGCGAGGGTGGTGCTGGGAAACTGTTCGACGCTGCGACTCACAAGGTCGGCGATATCGACATCTTGGTTCTCAACGGGCCGGGTCCGCCGCCGGGGCGTGCGGTTGACATCGAGGCTGGCGCCGCCGATTCGGCGATAGCGACATTGCTGATGCCGCAGCTGGAGTTAGTGAGATTGGCCCTTGCTGGCATGTCGGCAAAGCGATGGGGACGCATCCTTAGCATCAGCTCCACCAGCGTGGTCGAACCGATACCCAATCTGGCATTGTCCAACTTGGGCCGCGCCGCGCTGTCGGGATACTTGAAGACGCTCGCTGGAGAGGTTGCCCCGCTGGGCATTACGGTCAATTCGCTTCTACCGGGCCGTGTCTCGACACCGCGAACTCAACAAGTCGACAAAGCCGTCGCGAAGGCCTCTGGCGTGTCGGTCGCCGAGGCCGAGCGAGAAGTGTTTCGGCAGATACCCATGGGCCGCTACGGCCAGCCCGAGGAATTTGGCGCCGTCGCCGCCTTTCTCTGTAGCACGCAGGCCTCATACATCACCGGCACAGCAATCAGATGCGACGGAGGATTGGTTTCTACGATCTGAGTCCGCATCGGGGTGAAGTCCGCCTGGCCCAACCGAATCATAGAAATCGTTCAGCCGGGTCTCAGCGACGTCCGCTCTGATGGTAGGAGTCAGTTCGGACACCTAGCTAAGGGAGCGCGACAGTGGACACCGAGACCGTGGACCGCCAATTCAGTGCTCTGCAGCAGCAGGCGCAACAAACCGCGACGCTGATCCAAACGCTCGCCGACAAATTGTCGACCGCGGCGGCCGCGGGCGACCCGAACGCCCGCGAATGGGCGTTGGATCTCAAGGAAATCGCGTTAGCGATCCGCGATGAGCAAAGCACTACCACGGAACTCCTGCAGGCGATTCATGCGTTGGTTGACAACCACGTCGCTGCCACCGAGCCGTCCGCGCCCTCCTACAACCCGCCGACCGCCCAGTACGCGCAACCGCCGCAATACCAACCTCAGTACCAGCCCCAATACCAACCGCAGTACCAGCAGGCCGCGCCAGGCGGGGGGACGTTGCAGCGGTTCCTTGGCGGGCGGTTCGGCCAGGCGATCGTCACCGGCGCGGGCATCGGCATCGGTGACGACATTGTCAACAGCATCTTCGACAGATTCTGAGCTGCAACGGTTGGAATCATTGATGACGTGGTGAATCTATCGGTCTGCGTCGGTATAGCAGATGACGCCCCGAATGTTGCGGCCTTCGAGCATGTCTTGGTAGCCCTCGTTGATCTGCTCGAGACAGTAGCGGCGGGTCACCATGTCGTCGAGGTTTAGCCTGCCGGCCTGATACATCGATAAGAGCAGGGGAATATCATGTTGGGGATTGCCACCCCCGAAGATGGTGCCCTGCAATCTCTTCTGCAACAGGGTGAGTAACGAGAGGTTCAACGTTGCATCGGTGTCCACCACGCTGCCCATGGCGGTCATGACGCAAATTCCGCCCTTGGATGTGACGGACATGTACTTCTCGAGGTCTTTGCCATTCGACCTGCCGACCGTGACGATTACCTTGCGAACCATCCGGCCGACGGTGAGCTCAGCGATAGCCATCAGCGCGGTGTCGATATCGGCATATACCTGTGAGGCACCGAATTTGAGCGCTTGCTCACGCTTCCACTCGACGGGGTCGATGGCGAAGATCTGGCGTGCGCCGCAATTGACCGCACCTAGCAGCGCGGCGATACCGACACCGCCGAGGCCCACAATTGCCACATCGTCACCCGGCTGAACTTCAGCTGCTCGTGTAGCCGACCCGAATCCGGTTGTCACGCCGCAGCTGACGAGCGCGGCGGCTTCAAAGGGTATGGAGGGGTCGATCTTCACCAGTGAGGTCTGGTGAACCACGAGATATGGCGCGAAAGTACCTAACAGGGCATAGGGATAGACGTTCTGGCCGTTGGCCTGGATTCGAAATGTGCCGTCTGAGACCGCTGTTCCAGCCATAAGCCCCATACCGAGGTCGCAGAGATTTCGCTCACCCGACTGGCACGACGGGCACTTACCGCATGATGGTATGAACGACGCCGCGACATGATCACCCACTGCGAGGTCTTCGACACCTTCGCCGACCTCGATGACGACGCCAGCGCCTTCGTGACCGCCGAGCATGGGGAAGGCGGCCATCGGGATGTCGCCGGTCACTACATGGTGATCAGAATGGCACAGCCCCGCGGCTTCCAGTTGTACCTTCACCTCGCCCCTGCGCGGCCCCCCGATTTCGATTTCTTCGACTGACCACGGCTGATTGAAATCCCAGATCAGTGCGCCCTTTGTTCTCATCGAGGTACTCCAGGGTTTGGATTCCCCTAACCGGAATCGATAGGGTGATGTATATCACCGATCGTACTGTAATATCTACGGTAAAGCTGACCTCGCGTGCGCGGAGGGTGGACAAGAAAGAGCAGGTTCTTGCCATGACCGACCTGAGGTTTGACGACAGAGTTGCGATTGTCACCGGCGCCGGCGGGGGATTGGGCAAGTCTCACGCGCTGCTGCTGGCCTCGCGTGGAGCGCGCGTGGTGGTCAACGACATCGGAGGTTCGGTGACCGGCGAGGGTTCGGACGATCGTCCAGCTCAGCAGTTGGTCAGTGAGATCAGAGCCAACGGCGGCGAGGCCGTCGCTGACGTCAACAGCGTCGCGACCCCCGAGGGTGGCGCGGCCATCATCAAGACGGCGATGGATAACTTCGGGCGGCTCGATATCGTCGTGAACAACGCGGGAATCCTGCGCGATCAGACTTTTGACGCGATGACTATGGATCTGCTGGATCCTGTTCTCGACGTTCATCTCAAGGGAGCATTCAACGTGACCAGGCCGGCATTCGTGATCATGCGCGAGCGGGGTTACGGCCGGGTGGTCAGCACCTGCTCGGCGTCGGGAATCCTGGGCTCGCCGCACAAAAGCAATTACGCCGCAGCGAAAACCGGCTTGATTGGCTTCACTCGAGTCGTCGCAGCCGAAGGAGCGGCGCACAACATCAAGGCCAACGCCGTGAGTCCAATCGCCTACACCCGGATGCTGGCTCATTCGCTGGAAGGGCCAGAAGCTGATGACCAACTGGGTCCGCAGGCTGAAGAGGTGAAGGAACAGTTGACCAAGATGTTCACCGATACGCTTGCCCCCGCGCTGGTCTCACCGGTAGTCGCCTTCCTCGCCCACGAGAACTGCCCGGTGTCTGGCGAGATCTACACCGCAGGGGGAGGTCAGGTTTCGCGGTTCTTCATCGGCAGAACCACGGGATATTTCAACCGAGACCTGTCCATCGAGGGAGTAGCCGATCACTTCGCAGAGATCCGTGACGAGACCGACTACACGGTGATGAACGATCCCGCCGAGGAAGTCGGCCAAGTCTTGACTGCCGTCACCGGAACCAATACGACAGTGAAATAGGCAACTTCATTCGCGCGGCTTCGCCGCACCGGTAGGCGTGAGTGCGACAACCGAGATGGTCCACGAGGTCTTGCGCGCATACTCAGCAATCCCGGATAACGCTCGGCCTGCAGCGCGTACTTGTCGTCCGCTCTGCGCCGTGCAGCTCGGTGGCGTGCACGTCGACGACGTCGTCGCCGACTTCGACGTGGGTGTCGGGGGTACCCAATTGCAGCACCAACTTGCCGCGGGTGGGTCTCCGTTCGACATCTCGGAACGTGTCTCTGGTTCGGCCAGCCACGATCGCGGATAATAAGCGTGAACAGTCCAGCAGAAAGATCGTGAAATGCCGCGTCCTCGCCGCTCACCGGCTGGTGACAGTCCCTGGCTGTCTCCGTCACAGCTGCGCGCCTGGGTTGCCTATATGCGGGTCCAGTTGCGGATGAACTATGAGATCAATCGCCAGTTGCAGCGGGATAGCGGCCTTTCGTTATCCGACTACCACGTACTCAACGCGTTGAGCAGTGCGCCCGAACAGAGGCTGCAGGTCACTGATCTAGCTGCCTTGATCGGCTGGGAACGCAGCCGGCTGTCCCACCATCTGCGGCGGCTGAGCGAGCGTGGCCTCACCAAGCGTGTGCAGTCCACCGAAGACGGGAGGGCGACCGATGCGGTGTTGACCAAGAAAGGCATGGATGCCATGGTCGACGCGGCACCCGGTCACGCCATGCTGGTCAAGAGATTGTTCTTCGAGCCGTTGCCCGACGAACTTGTCGCTCCGTTCACCGCGGCGCTGGAACACATCCAGGCGAGTCTGAACCTCAACGCTTCGCTGCCCCCTGCGCCGCTGTAGGCCCGTGCTGTTAGGGCGCGAGTACGGGGTTGACGTCCATGTAGATGCGGTAATCGTTGACGACTCCGTTGTGTACTCCAAAGACGTTGCAGCAGGGCAAATTCAACTCACCGCCGTCAAGTCGCCGGTAATAGACGTCCATAAGCGCGACCACCGTGCCGTCGTCGACCTCCCAGAGGTCGAGGATGGTGTGGCGCAGATCGGCGATCGCATCGCGAAAAGACTGGGCTGCCGCGAGCAGTTCGGATTGGCTATCGGTGGGGGCGGCATTTCCGAAACGGAAGTGCACGTCCGCCGCCGTGAGTGTGGCGATGGCGTTGTGGTCTGCGGCGTCGACGGCGCGGATCAACGTGCGAACCAACTCGCGGTGTGTGCCTGGTTTATCGGTCATGTCCTGCTTTCAGTTCGGTGCAATCAAAGCCTTCATGATTCGGCCGGCCCGCAATTCCTCGAAGGCAGCCAGAGTGTCGGGCAGTTGTGTGACGACGGTGGTGAGATCGTCTACCACGAGGAGGCCGGTCGCGAGCAGGTCGATCGCGCGGTCGAATTCGTCGGTGTAGGTGTAGGACCCGCGCACCGCAATCTCTTTGAGCAGGATGGTTGCCGCGTCCAGTCCGGTTCCCGCGCCCGAGCCGACCACCACGAGGGTGCCGCCCGGTGCGAGCAGATTCAGCGCGGACGCCGTGGCCGACTGATTGCCCGAGCATTCGATCGCCACATCGACGGTCACGTCGGCCTCGACAGCCTCGTCGGCGGTGATCACTGTGGCGTGCGAATTGGGCGCGAACGCCGCCCTATCGGCGGCGGGCTCCATCAGCAGAACACGTTGCGGGGCTTTGAGGTACGCCAGCCGGCACGCGAGCTGGCCGATGGGGCCGCCGCCGGTCACCAGCACGGTTCGTCCCCGCAGATCGCCGGCAAGCTCCACTGCGCGCAGGGCGGTCGCGGCGGGTTCGACCCATGCGGCGTCCCGTGCGGACATCTCAGGTGGGATGGCCCGCAGGTGGGACGGAAATGCGGCCATCAGCGGCGCGAGTGCGCCGTTGGCTTGCAGACCCAGTGCCGTTTCGAGGGTGGCCTGACGACAGAAGTTGGGCCGCCCCGATCTGCAGAATTCGCAGACCCCGCAGACGTTTCCGTTGGGGTTGACCGCGACTCGTTGACCGATGCTCCAATTCGCCACGTCGGTGCCGAGTGCGACAATCCGGCCCGTCGATTCGTGTCCGAGGATGCAGTCACCGTGGTAGACCTGCGGCAGCTGTGCTGCGTGCAGATCGCTTCCGCAGATGCCGCACAGCTCAACCTCGACGATGACCTGGTCGGCTCGCAGTGTCGGCCGCGGGCGTTCTTCGATGGCGATCGTTCGTTCAGCCGTAAGTACCACTGCCGGCATCGTCATGGGTACGTTTTCCGCCAATTCCGCAGCAACGTCACGCAAACGGGTACGGTCCGAACCTGCCCCATGCAACGAAGACGGCCAGCGCCAGCAGCACGGCGTTTACCCCGATATTGATGGCTTCCTTCCGGCGGGCGTGAACGCTTGCCGCGCCAACCATCACGAGGGCCAAGCCGACCGCGGCCAGCGGGACAAGAATTGGGGCGATGTGAGTGACCGCGGGCACGATCAGCCCCACTGCGCCGAGAAGCTCGACGAGGCCGATCAATCGAATGTTGGTCGGCGTGTAGTCCTGCGCCCAACCTTGACCAGAGCTGACGAGCTTATCCTTGGGAACAAGTAGTTTCATCAACCCGCTTCCCGCGAAGCTTGCCGCCAAAACAATTGCGACTATCCAGAGCGCTTGATTCATATTGTCCTCCTGGGGATGGTGATTCTGAGGTTTGATGAGGCTGAGCGCATTTCGCGCGTTGGACGGGACGACGCATCACGGTCCGCCGAATGCTGTGTTGAGACTCGCGATGTCGTCGTCATCCAATGACAACGAACCAGCGGCAAGGTTTTCGGTGAGGTGGCCGCGACCGCGCGTCCCGGGGATCAGCAGCACGTTGTCAGCGATCGCCAGCAGCCAGGCGAGAGCGACCTGGGCCGGCGTCGCACCGTGGCCGGCAGCCACGCGGATGACAACTGGATTGGTCCGAATGGCGTCATGTTGTTCCTTCGGCCAGCCCAACGGACAGAATGGGACGAACGGGATGCCCCGTGCGGTGCACTCCTTGAGCACTGTTGCCGAAGACCGATCCGCGAGGTTGTACGCGTTCTGTACGCAGACGATGTCGGTGACTTCGAGCGCTATCAGCAAGTGCCGGTGTGTGACGTTGCTGACCCCCACACCTGCGATAAGGCCTTCGTCCCGCGCGGCCACCAAAGCGCCCAGCTGCTCGACGAACCGTTGGTTGGGCACCGCCTTGTCCAACACGCGCAGGTTCACGGCGGTGAGCTGCTCGACATCAAGCGTTGCAAGGTTTTCCTCGATGTCGGCGCGGAGCTGATCGGGGTCGTCGTAGGGCAGGACACCGCCGGAGTTGTCGCGTCGCGCAGCAACCTTGCTGACCAAGGCCAACCCGTCAGGGTAGGGGAAGAGCGCTTCGCGAATCAACGAATTGACCACGCCGGGTCCGTAGAACTGGGCAGTGTCGATGTGATCGACGCCGGCATCGACGGCGGCGCGCAAGACCGCGAGCGCTTCTTCAAGATCTCGGGGCGGACCGTAGACGCCGTCGCCGGCCAATTGCATCGCTCCGTACCCGACGCGCCACACCGTTTTGTCTGCCAAGCGATAGCGATCGCCCGTGATCGTGTTCATCGTCGGCGCCTTCCGCAGCGATTGCCGGCGTCGACGCCGTTATCGCGCGCCGACGGTCCGCAACCTGTGCGAAGCGAACTCTAACATTCAATTACATGACATATCAAGTTATTCCCGAACCACCGCATGCCGGTGTCAGGACCTAGAGGCGCTTCAGTCGGCGCAGGCGATGTGCCATCACGCGTTGGGTCGCTGCCGCATCCGGGGCGGCCATTTCGAAGCCATGGGGGAGACCCGGAACGACGTGCAGCTCTGTGGGAATCCCGGCCGCCATCAGTCGGCGTGCATACTCGATGTTCTCGTCACGCAAGATGTCGAGATCGCCGACATCGACGTAGGTCTCGGGAAGGCCGGAAAGATCGGTCGCTCGCGCGGGCGCCGCGTACGGCGACACGTCGTCGCCGCGCCACGCCGCACCGAGTAGCGCGCCCCAGCCGGTCCGATTGTCGTCGTAGCCGAAGACGAGATACTCAGGCGGCAAGTGCGGATCGGGCCCAACGGTTCGGTCGTCGAGCATCGCATAAATCAGCAACTGCTGCGCCAAGGCGGGACCGCCTCGATCACGAGCCATCAACGCAACGCCGGCCGCGAGTCCACCACCGGCGCTTTCCCCCATCACCGCAATACGTTTCGAATCCACGCCAAGTTCGCTGGCGTTGTCGGCGAGCCAGCACAGTGCCGTGTAGCAGTCGTCGACGGGGGTGGGATGAGGGTGCTCGGGCGCGACCGGGTAGTCGACCAATAGCATTGGCACACCGGTGCGTTTGGTGTACTCGCCCATCATGTCGTCGTAAATGGGTAATAGCGGCACGATGAAGCCGCCGCCGTGCAAGTAGAGAACCGCGCTCCCGGGCGGATCGCCGGTCGCGCTCGTATACCAAGACAGCCTCAACGCGGCGCCGTCGGCCGCCGCGATCGAGACATCAGTGCGATCGATGCCCGGCATGGGCTCGCGTGAGGCCGCAATTGCGGCCATCCCCGCAGTGAGGTTCTTGCGGCGACTTTCGACACCGCCGACTGGCGGCCCCGGTTCTCCGTCCGGACCCGATCTGCTCAACCTGGCGAGAAGCTCAGGATCCATCCGCAGGGCCATCGGTAACGCCTAGCCGTAAAGCTCGTTCATCGCGGCGGATCAGTCAGCACAGTGTAGAGCTCGGCGATGACGTCGTCTCGCACGATGGCGACGTCGAAACCTGAGCCGACTGGGGTATCGCTGCGAGGTTCCACCAGCTGGAAAGCGAGGTAGCCCAGCCCCAATGTCTGGTGGGTTCGTCCCACGGCGACGAACTGAAGGTCGCCGAGTCTCGCCTGGAGCTCGATGGCTTTGGCGTCCAACGCATCACGCCCGATGGTGACGCCGTCGTCGTCGGCCCATCGGATGTCGTCGGCATAGATACGCGCGACCGCCGCGCGCCGGCGTTCATGATCGCGCTGATTGAACACCTAGAGAAGGTTGGCGTGCATCAGCTCAGCGGTGGTGTCGGCGATGACGTGCCTCCTGACGAGTCTGTCGCGTACCGTCACAATAATCCATGTGAATGACATGTCAATTGCTTGGTGCTTCAAGACTGTAGATATTTGTCCCGTGCAAACAACTTTCCCGCTAAACCATCGGCAAGAGCATGAGACATCACGTAAACTGCCCTCGATGCTTCCCAGTACGTCGAACGACAACAAAGGAGTCAATATGGCGGGAAGTGCAGTCGATACGGTGACCGAACTGCTGCAGAATCTCGGCAATCCCGAGGTCGTTCAGCGCCTCGTTGCCACCGACGCCGTCTACGTCTCGCTGAACCAGGACAACCCTGAGCTCAAGCAGATCCTGCCGTGGGCGGGCACCCACCACCGTCCCTCGTCGTTCAGCGATGCGCTCGGCATGATGTTCACATGGTGGGCGAATGAACTCTTCGAGGCGACAGACATCGTCGGCGACGACGACCGAGCAGCGGTATTCGGCACCTTCCGGTACCGCTCACACACCCTCGACAAGGTAGTGACGTCGCCGTTCGCGATTCTCGTCCGCGTCTCCGGCGGTTTGATTACCTACCTTCAATTCATGGAAGACACGTACGCCACCGCGGCAAGCTTCCGCTCCGCTGGATCATGGACCATCCACGGGCGACCCCGCTGGCCGGCCGGTAGAGGTTCCTACCAGCTGACCGAGATTGCGCTACGCGGCGGATAATCGCGCGTCGGTGATTCCGAAGGGGCCGTCGGTGTCGAACGTGGCGCGGGTGGCTGCGACGTGCTCTTCAACAGTGATTGGTTTGGATCCGCCGATCACCTCGACGAGGTTGTTGATGCCGGAGAACACGCCGTCGCGGTAGTCCTGTGTCACGTTGCTGAGGTGCTGCACGATGTGGGGAGCCCCGCCGGCGGCCGTCAGTCCCGCGGCGAAGGTCGGGATCTCGATCGGGTCGTAGCGGACCGAAATACCCAGCACGTCTCCAATTTTCGCGGCAATGGAGTGCCAATTGAGCTCCTCGGCACCGAACAGCGGATAGATCTGGCGGTCGTGCGGATCGGGGTTTTGCAGGATCGCCGCAATGACTTTGGCCTGATCCGCCGCGGCGATAGGGGCGTGGCGGATATCGGCGAGGGGCAGCCGGTAGAGGCCTTCATCGCCGTCGCGGACCCAGAACGCGTTCAGCCATTCCATGAAGAAGGTGGGTCGCAGATGTGTGGTGATTAGCGCGGTGCGATCCAGCAGCCGCTCGGCGATCCAATGTTGCCGAGCAGCATTGCTTTTGGCTTCGCGCCGCGCCGAGATTTGCGACATGTTGACCACCGCATGCACACCGGCCTCACTGGCAGCCTGAGCGAGATTCGCGGTGGCCTCAATCAACCCCGGGGTGATCGGGTAAGCGAAGTAGGCTGCGGTCACCCCGGCCATCGCGGAGCTAACGGATGGAAAATCCAACAGATCGCCCTGAACGACTTCGGCGCCCTGTTCAGCTAGTCGCTCGGCGCGGTCATCCAGTGCGTGCACCAAGGCGCGGACGCTACCCCCACGTTCACGCAACAGGCGGACGGTGTGTGCACCGGTCTTGCCCGTAGCACCGGTGATCAGGAATAAGTCGTTCTTGGTGGTCATTGTTGTCGCCCTTCGCGGTCGCTGATGTCTGTGCTGACCTCCCGGCCAACAGTATGAAACCGATCGGTATTCCAAGATAATCTGAAAAATCCTATATTCAGTACCTAGAAAACTGATCGGTATACTGGCGGGCTATGGACGATAAGCACACCAATCCGGTGGTGAGCAGCGCCGACGCGCGAGAACGGATCTTGTCCGCCGCCAGATCGCTTTTCTACCGCGAGGGCATTCACGCGACCGGGGTGGAACGCATCGCAGAAGAGGCGCACGCGTCAAAGCGCACGATGTACCAGCACTTCCCGAGCAAGACGCAGCTGGTGGAGGAGTACCTGCGCCGCATCCACGACACCGGCGGGATGCCCAACGAGAAGGCGCTCGACGCGGTCGGGGCAAGCCCGCGCAACCGCCTCTTAGCGATCTTCGACAGCCCGCCGACCAATCGCTTCCGTGGCTGCCCTTTCCACAACGCGGCCGTCGAGGCGGCTGACCACATGCCCGGTGTTCACGAGGTGGTTCACGAACACAAGCTGCAATTCATTACCCGACTCACCGAGGTGGCCGCGGAAGCCGACGCGAAAGACCCCTACCAGTTGGGCCATCACATGGCAGTGCTGTTCGAAGGCGCCACGGCGCTGGCCACCTCACTCAACGACACCGCTCCGCTACTTCATGCGCGATCCGCGGCGGAGATCCTGATCGACGCGGCTGTCAGGCGGCGCGCGCCGTCCAGGTGAAGCTGTGCATATCGGGAATCTTTGCCGTCAGCGCCCGCCGAGCCTTCCTTTGGGTCGAAGTTGATTGCGCTTGACCTGAAGTATGGTTGAGGTCCTAGCGTCAACGCCATGACACAACAACCGCCCGCCGGACCGGCGGCCGGCTGGCCCGAAGAATTGGCCTCGATCGGTGCGATCCGATTCGCTCGCCGCTCCGCACATTTCGAGTCAACCGTGCAGTTTTACCGCGACGTCGTCGGATTGCCGCTGTGTGCCACGTTCGGGGACAGCTATGGCAGCACCGGCGCGATATTCGGGCTGCCCGGATCGGCGTTGACGTTCGAGATCGTCAAGGCCGATGAACCCGCTGGAATTCAAGCTGTCGACGCCCACGAACAGCTCTGCCTGTATTTCCCCGATGCGACGGCACAACAGCAAGCGACGGCACGGCTTTCCGATGCGGGGATACCACCCGTCGAGTCCCATCCGTATTGGGCGGCGACCGGAGCGGTTACCTACCGCGATCCGGACGGCCGCGAAGTCGTGTTCGCGCCGTTCATCTTCGGCGTCAACGAACCCGCCGAAAGTGATGCCTCGGGCGAGCACTGGCGGGTCAGCGGGTGGTAGTGCCGCGCCGGCCGGTGATGCCCACGTAAATCGCGATGAGAACGACCGCGACGATAATGCCGACGAGAAACGCGGTGAGTTCGAATTTGCCTTGATTGGCGGTGGATATCAGCCGGTAGGTGACCCACGATCCGATGAACGACCCGATCGCGCCGAGCAGGATCGTCATGATGACACCGATGTTCTGTCGGCCCGGCAGAATCAGCCGCGCCAGCGCACCGACAATGAGGCCGATAAAGATCGCACCGACAATTGTTCCGATCATTCGGATCGGTTACCCATTGTCGGCGATTTCACGCACGGTCTAGACAGCGGAAGGCCACCGGGGCTCCGCCCACCGGTGGCCATCCTCTGTGCTGGCTTATGCGCGCCTTACTTCTTGAAGGCGTCCTTCACCTTCTCGCCCGCGTCCTTCAGGCTGGACTTCGCCTGGTCAAGCTTGCCCTCGGTCTTGGTGTGGTCGTCACCGGTGGCTTTGCCGACGGCCTCTTTGGCCTTGCCTGCGGCGTCGTCGATTTTGTTGCTGACCTTGTCGTGGGTTCCCATGCGTTCTAGCTCCCTCTTCATGTGCTTGATTGTTTGCTTCGCGCGGGGATGACTACCCGGCCCGATAGCCGGTCAAACCAGATGTGGGACATTGACACGATGCGGGTCGCGATCCTCGACGACTACCAGAATGTCGCGTTGAGCATGGCCGACTGGTCGGAAGTGGCGGCGCACGCAGACATCACCGTCTTCACCGATCACCTCGCCGATCAGGACGCCGTCGTGCAGCGGCTGGCGCCGTTTGACGTCGTTTGCGTGATGCGTGAGCGGACACCGTTGCCGCGTAACGTGATCGAGCGCCTGCCACGGCTGAAGATGATCGCCTCGACCGGGCCGTTCAACGTTTCCATTGACGTCGCGGCCGCCAAGGAACGCGGCATCTACGTCAGCACAACCGGCGGTTACGTCGAGTCGACGGTCGAACTGGCCTGGGCGCTGATCCTTGCCACCGCCCGCCGGATCGTCGACGAATCGCTGTCGGTGCGCGGCGGTGGTTGGCAGACGTCGGTCGGGCATCAATTGGGTGGGTCGGTGCTGGGAGTGCTGGGCCTGGGGCGAATCGGCAGCCGGGTGGCGCGGGTCGGGACGGCGTTCGGCATGGACGTCATCGCGTGGAGTACGAACTTGACTCCGGAGGCCGCCGAACAATCAGGGGCGACTTATGTGTCCAAAGACGACTTGTTCAGCCGGGCCGACGTCCTGACCATCCATCTGGTGCTCAGCGAGCGCACCCGCGGTCTGGTCGGCGCCGCCGAATTGGGAACGATGAAACCAACGGCCTTGCTAGTCAACACATCCCGCGGCCCGATCGTCGACGAGACAGCGCTCGTCGACGCGATACGGTCGGGCCGGCTTGGCGGCGCCGGTCTCGACGTGTTCGACACCGAGCCGTTGCCGATCGCACACCCGCTGCGCTCGCTGGACACCGTGGTCGCCACCCCGCACATCGGCTATGTCGCCGACCGGGTCTACCGCGTCTTCTATGGCGAGGCCGCCGCCGAGATCGCCCGCTGGCTTAACGGAAGCAGCGAGTGCTGACTTCCACCGGCGACGCCCGGACCACCACCTATCGAACAGACCGAGCACCAGGGGCACCATCGCGGCGAGCGCCCAGCCCACCAGGATGTCGATCACGAAGTGCTCGGCGGAGTAAACCAGCACGAAGGCCATCGCCAACGGGTAAGCGACCAGCAGCGGACGCCACCGCGCCTGTACCCGCCGCCACAGGAACACCGAGATCATCGCGGTCAACGCGGCATGCAGGGAGGGAATCGCCGCGACCAGATTCACGCTGGCCTGTCCGGAGTTGACCAGTGCTCCGGCCGATTGCAGGTGCAGCGTTCCCCAGCCGCGAGTGGAGATCCGCTCGATGAATTGGTGTGCACCCGGTTGGCTTCGGTGCATGCTGCCCAGCAGCCCGCCGTGCGGGACACCCGCGGCGCTCCTGAACATGCAGCGTGGGTTGGACGGGCCACCGGCGACGTTGGCCGGGGTGCAGCGAGCGGCTGCCCACGGCGGTGCGGCGGGTAGGACAACGTAGACGACCAGCGCGGCGAACGACAGCAGGACGAACCGCCGGACAAACGCCGCCCAGTCGCTGCGGTTGCGCAGCCAGAGCACTCCGGCGACGACGTAGGGCAGGACGAAAAACGACATGTAGATGCCGCTGATGATCACTTCCCACCACGGCGGTTGCGGCATCTTGATGCGCTCCTGCAACCACACGGTCGGCACAGTGCCGAAGAACAACCAGCGGTCCGCCTGGGGCTGGAAATGCCAAAGGGTAGGCGCTCCGATCAGCGCTGCCGCCCCTCGGCTGAGGTCGTACACCAGCAGCACAAGCGCGAACGGGAGCCAATCGCACACCACCGCGAACACCTTGTGGCCGCGACCGATGCTGGCGGCAATCAGCCCGGTGGCGATGTAGAGCAGCAGCAGTTCGCGATTGAAAGCGAGACCGCCGGTGCAGGTCCGGTACACCACAACGACGGCCCAGACGGTGATCGCCGCCCGCCGGACCAGCGTCAGGTGACGCTGCGGCGGTGTCGCAGCGTGAGTCTGTTCGACGGCCTCGACCGGCTCGACCGGCACCGCGGGGAGGTCCCCGGCGCGATGCGGCCGTCGGAACGGTGCTGACCGCGGTTCGCGCGCCAACACCTGGAATTTTCGACCGGTCGTGACTGACACCAAAGCGTTCTCCCGCCGACGACAGAATGCATTCCCCCGTACATCTTGCCGTAACCTTCGTCAGCCGAGGTTTAACCTGCGCAAAGACGCGCGGTGTCTCCGCACGTCGCAGGGTGCTTTCTTCTCAGCAGCACCGCGCGCCGGGCTCGGCGCGGTACCGCTCCCGCCAGTAGTCCCGCTCGGACAGCACCGGTTCGCCCGGGTGCGTGCGTCGGCGGTAGTCGAGGTAGCGCCGGTAGTGGGTGTCGCCCATCACGGTGCCCCAGTACCAGGAGATTCCGCGGGCGATACGGCGCAACCGGATTACCCCGACGGCGTCACGTGCAGCGTGTCCCATTGTCGTTGCACCTCCCGTTCTGCGGCCGTAGGAATCAAGCCGGATGGCGCGAATATCTTCGACGGCACTGGCTCGTCTTCGGTGAGCGGCTTGCCGGAGCCACGAATTGCCTTGTATGTCATGATAATTGCAGCGACGAGCACAATTACCACAACGCTGGCAAAGAGGATCGACAGCGTGCCTTGGATAAACGTGTTTCTGATCACGGTGTCCAGCTGACCAGGTGTCTTCGCCGAACCGAACGCTGTCTTGCCGGATGCTTTGGCCGCGGCGTATTGGAAATGCTGAGTCCAATAGCCCACGTTGGGATCTGACGAAAAGATCTTCTGCCACGACGCTGTCAATGTGACGGCCAGGCCCCACAGCAGCGGAACAACCGGTATCCACGCCCACTTCAGCAGACCCTTTTTGATGACGACGACGGTAACCACCGTCAGCGCTATCCCGGCCAACAATTGGTTGGCGATACCGAACAAGGGAAAAAGCGTATTGATGCCGCCCAGTGGATCGGTCGCTCCGAGTAGCAACATGCTTCCCCATCCGGCGGCAACGGCCAGGCTGCAGCCCCACGCACCCGGACGCCAGCTCGGATCGCGCAGTTTGATTAGCGGACCACCCAGATTGCCCAGGCCATCGGAGAGCATGAAACGAGCGACGCGGGTGCCGGCATCGACCGTGGTCAGGATGAACAAGGCCTCGAACATGATCGCGAAGTGATACCAGAACGCCTTCAGGCCGGTACCGCCGAACACCTGGTGCAGCACCTGCGACATGCCAAAGGCCAGTGTCGGCGCGCCGCCGGTGCGTGACACGATCGACTTCTCACCGACGTCCGCGGCGGCCTGGCCGATCTGCTGGACGGTAATCGGTGCGCCGGACAGGTCCAGGCCGTTGACGTAGTGCGCGGCGGTGCTCGCGGTGCCGCCGGTCTGAGCGGCCGGCGCATTGAGCGTGAAGTACAGGTGCTGGTCGAGGATCGACGCGGTGATCAGCGCCATGATGGCGACGAACGACTCGGTGAGCATGCCGCCGTAACCGATCAGCCGCATCTGGCTTTCCTTCTCTAGCAGCTTCGGCGTCGTCCCGGATGAGATCAATGCATGGAATCCCGACAGCGCGCCGCACGCGATGGTGATGAACAGGAAAGGGAACAGCGAGCCGGCGAACACCGGGCCATCGCCGCGGCCGGCGAAACTCGAGATTGCCGGAGCGTGCATGGCCGGGCGGGCGATCACGATCCCGACGGCAAGCAGGGTGATGGTGCCGACCTTCATGAACGTCGACAGGTAGTCGCGCGGCGCGAGCAGCAACCAGACCGGCAGCACCGACGCCGCGAAACCATAGACGATGACAAGCCAGGACAGTGTGACCGGAGTGAGGTTGAACCACGATGCACCCCAAGGGGTTTCAGCGACCCAGTTGCCGGCGATGACGGCGAGCAATAGCAGCACGACGCCGATCAGTGATACCTCCGATATCCGCCCGGGTCGGATGAACCGCAAATAGCAGCCCATGAAAAGGGCGATCGGGATGGTCATCGCGATCGAGAACACACCCCACGGGCTTTGTGCCAGCGCCCGCACCACCACCAGCGCCAGCACCGCGATGATGATCAGCATGATGAGGAAGGTGCCGATCAACGCAGCGGCCCCACCGACGGCGCCCAGCTCATCGCGGGCCATCTGGCCGAGGGTGCGGCCACGTCGCCGGGTGGAGATCCACAGCACCAGGTAGTCCTGCACACAACCGCCGAGCACCGCACCGACGATGATCCAGATCGCGCAGGGCAGGTAGCCCATCTGAGTGGCCAGTACCGGTCCGACCAACGGGCCTGCTCCGGCGATGGCGGCGAAATGGTGACCGAAGAGCACCCGACGGTCAGTCGGCATGTAGTCGGTGCCGTTTTCGAGTACTTCAGCCGGTGTGGCGTGGTCGTCGCGGGGCGCGACGATCTTCGTCTCGATTAGCCGCGCATAGAACCGGTAGGCAAGGACATAGGTGCAGAGCGCCGCAACAACGAACCAGACCGCGTTGACCGTTTCGCCACGGACGAAGGCGATGACCGCCCAGGCCACCGCACCGAGCACCGCGATCATCGCGAAGATGATCTTGTGATTGGTGCGGATCGGTGAGCGGTCGATGACCGCGACGGGCGGCAGGTCAGCTTCGGTGCGGATGTAGGCGATTTGCCCGTTGTGCCCTTCCACGGGCGGGACCCTACGCGCCTGTGAAAGTGCGGATGCCACCATCGGCGTGTCGCGTCACGACGTTCACAGTCGCGAAACCGTTGGTTCAGCTTTGATGCAGGGCACGCACGGTGTCGATGGTGTCGGCCTGGTCCGGACCCTTGTCGTCGCGGTAGCGCAGTACCCGGGCGAATCGCAGCGCCAGACCGCCGGGATAGCGCGACGACTGCTGGACCCCGTCGAATGCCACCTCAACCACTTGCTCGGGTCGTAGTTGCACCACGTAGCCGTCAGTCGGACCGTCGGCCAGTTCGGTAAAACGCGCGGTCTGCCAGTCCAGCATCGCGTCGGTCATTCCTTTGAAAGTTTTGCCCAACATGGTGAAGCCGCCGGTGGCCGGGTCGCGGGCGCCCAGATGGATATTGGACAGCTTTCCGCGGCGCCGGCCCGAGCCCCACTCGACCGCCAGCACCACCAGGTCCAGCGTGTGCACCGGTTTGACCTTCAGCCAGCCGGCCCCGCGCCGGCCCGCCTCGTAGCGCGCGGTCAACGACTTGGCCATCACGCCCTCATGGCCCGCGGCCAGGGTCGCTTGCAGGAAGTCGGCGGCGGCGCCCGGATCCGATGTGACCAGCCGATCGACCCGGTGCCGCGTGGACGCGATCTCGTCGAGCACTGCCATCCGTTCGCTGGTCGCCGCGTCGAGGAGGTCGACGCCGTCGCAGTGCAGGATGTCGAAGAAGAACAACGACAGCGGCTGGGCGGCGCGGGCGGCCGGGACATCGACGGATCGGCCAAACCGCGACCCGGTGACCTGGAAGGGCTGCGGCCGGCCGTCCGGGCGTAACGCGATCGCCTCCCCGTCGGCGATCAAGTCGGTGACGGGCAACGCCAGCGTCGCCTCGACCACCTCTGGCACCCGGGCGGTGACGTCGTCCAGGCTTCGGGTGTACACCGTCACCTGATCGCCCGCCCGGTGGACCTGCACCCGGGCGCCGTCCAGCTTTGCCTCGAAAGCCGCCGTCCCGCCGAGCTTTTCGAGCGCCTCGGTCACGCTTGCCGCGGTCTGCGCCAGCATCGGGCCGACCGGTCGGCCGGCGCGCAGCGTAAACGCCTCCAGCGCCACCGTTCCACCGGTCAGGCCCGCGGCGGCGACCGCAGGCAGGTCCCCGCCCAACATCGCCGCGCGCCGTACGGTCGCGGCGGGGATCTGCGCGGCGGCGGCGACCGCATCGGCCATCACGCCGGCCAGCGCGCCCTGGCGTAGCTCACCGGTCAGCAGCCGCCGCAGAAACGTCTGCTCGACTTCTGTTGCGGACGCGAACAATCCGGCGACCAGCTCGGCGCGCCGCGCCTGCGAGCCCTTGCCCGAGACGGCGCCGATCGTCGAGAAGGTGGCGTCGACGCCGATGACGGTCAAGCCCGGCTGCGCCGCGGCGGGCGGTAGCGACCGCAAAGCCGCCCAGCCGACACCGATTTGGCGTTGTGGCAGCTCCCCGGAAAGCCACGACACGACGATGGCGACCAGCTTGGGATCGGGTTTGGCCTGCCTGAGCAGGTCGGCGATCCGCGCGACTTTGGCCAGCCGCGAAGCGGAGCCACCCACTTCGGCCGAAGTGGTCGCCACGTCGATCAGGAGCACAGCCCACCTTTACACGCCTGGCCGACAACGTCACGTGCGGCCGCGATAGCGTGCAGCTACGCCCGGCGACGATGCAGAGCGCGCAGCGCGATGAGGAGGAGCCGGGCAATCGGAACTTGTCAAGGAGGTTTGGATGGAGATCAACGGCAAGAAGGTGGTCGTCATCGGCGGCGCCTCGGGCATGGGGCGCGCCACGGCGGAGCTGCTGGCCGCCCGCGGGGCCAGCGTCGCGGTGCTGGACCGCGAGGGTTCGGACGGCAAGGATGTCGCGGCCGGCCTCGGCGGCGACTTCTATCCGGTAGACGTCACCGATTTCGCCGGCACCGAGCAGACCCTGCAGGCCGCGGTTGATACTCTCGGTGGCCTGCATGTCACCGTGACGACGGCCGGTGGCGGCATCGCGAAGCGGACGATGTCGAAGTCCGGTCCGCATGACCTCGAGTCCTTCCAGTCGGTGATCGATCTCAACCTCATCGCCACCTTCAACATCAGCCGGCTGGCGGCGGACCACATGAGCAAAAACGAGCCGGAAGACGACGAGCGCGGCGTCATCATCAACACCGCGTCGATCGCGGCATTCGAGGGCCAGATCGGGCAGGTCGCCTACACCGCCGCCAAGGCAGGCATCGCCGGCATGTGCCTGACCATGGCGCGCGACCTCGGGTCACTGGGCATCCGCGTGTTGGCCATCGCGCCAAGCCTGTTCGCGACCGGGCTGACCAAGGGTATTCCGGACGAATACGCCACCGCTCTGACCAAAGACGCGGCGTTCCCGAAGCGGCTGGGCCGCCCGGAGGAATACGCCAAGCTGGTCGCCGCAATCGTGGACAACCCGATGCTGAACGGCCAGTGTCTGCGACTGGACGCCGGACAGCGGTTCGCGCCCAAGTGATGCGATAGCCGTCATTGGGCCAACCAGCCGGTTGGGAGGCAGCGGCATTTAAGTACACTCTTTCCCACCGGCTTCCCACCGGCCTACGGCGTCCAAGAGGAAGGCCCTCGAATGGGTATCGCACTGACAGATGACCATCGCGAACTCGCCGAGGTCGCCCGCGGATTCCTGACTTCGCAGAAGGCGCGTTCGGCGGCGCGGTCGCTGCTCGACGCGCCGGAGGAGGCCCGACCTCCGTTCTGGCAGGGCATCGTCGAACTCGGCTGGCTCGGCCTGCACATCGACGAGGAACACGGCGGCTCGGGCTACGGGCTGCCCGAGCTCGTGGTCGTCATCGACGAACTCGGTCGTGCGGTGGCGCCGGGGCCGTTCGTGCCGACCGTCATCGCGTCGGCGGTGATCGCCAAAGACGGTACCGCCGAGCAGAAGTCGCGGCTGCTCCCGGGACTGATCGACGGAACCGTCATTGCGGGCATCGGCTTGGACGGCCAGGTAGGACTCAACGATGGCGTGGCCGACGGCGAGGCCGGCCTGGTGTTCGGTGCGGGCCTGGGCGACCTGCTGTTGATCGCGGCGGGTGACGACGTGCTGGTGGTCGAACGCGACCGCGCCGGAGTGTCGGTCGAGGTGCCGGAGAATTTGGATCCGACGCGGCGCTCCGGACGTGTCCGACTGCAGAACGTCAGCGTCAGCAGCGACGACATTCTGCCTGGCGCGCGCGAATCGGCACTGGCCCGCGCCCGGACGCTGCTGGCCGCCGAGGCGGTCGGTGGGGCGGCCGACTGCGTCGACGCCGCCGTCGACTACGCCAAGGTGCGCCAGCAGTTTGGCCGCACCATCGCCACCTTCCAGGCGGTCAAGCATCATTGCGCGAACATGTTGGTCGGCGCCGAGTCGGCGATCGCGGCGGTATGGGACGCCTCCCGCGCGGCATCCGAGGACGAGGACCAGTTCCGGCTGGCGGCCGCTTCGGCAGCGGCGCTGGCGTTTCCGGCGTACGCGCGCAATGCCGAACTGAACATCCAGGTGCACGGCGGTATCGGGTTCACCTGGGAGCACGATGCGCATCTGCACCTGCGCCGAGCGCTGGTGACCACGGCACTGTTCGGCGGTGACGCGCCGGCCCGCGACGTGTTCGAGCGCACCGCCGCCGGCGCCGCCCGGGAGAACAGCCTGGACCTGCCGCCAGAGGCCGAGGAGTTGCGCACGAGGATTCGCGCCGACGCCGCCGAGATCGCCGCGCTGGACAAGCAGGCGCAGCGCGACAAGCTGATCGAGACGGGCTACGTCATGCCGCACTGGCCCAAGCCGTGGGGTCTAGCCGCCGACGCGGTGGAGCAGTTGGTCATCGAGGAGGAGTTCCGTGCCGCGGGCATCAAACGCCCGGACTACGGCATCACCAGCTGGGTGATCCTGACCTTGATCCAGCACGGAACGCCTTGGCAGATAGAACGATTCGTCGAGAAGGCACTCCGCAAAGACGAGGTCTGGTGCCAGCTGTTCTCCGAGCCCGACGCCGGCTCGGACGCGGCGTCCATCAAGACCCGGGCCACCCGGGTGGATGGCGGCTGGAAGATCAACGGGCAGAAGGTGTGGACCAGTGGGGCGCACTACTGCGCCCGCGGCCTGGCCACCGTACGCACCGACCCGGAGGCGCCCAAGCACGCCGGCATCACCACGGTGATCGTCGACATGAAGGCGCCCGAGGTCGAGGTTCGGCCGCTGCGGCAGATCACCGGCGGTTCGGACTTCAACGAGGTCTTCTTCAACGACTTGTTCGTGCCCGACGAGGACGTCGTCGGGCCGCCCAATTCGGGCTGGACGGTCGCGAGGGCAACGCTGGGCAACGAGCGGGTCAGCATCGGTGGCAGCGGGTCGTTCTACGAGGGGTTGGCCACACAGTTGGTTCAGCTGGTCCGGGACCATCCGGATCGCTTGGCGGGCGGACGAATTCGGGTAGGGGCGTACCTTGCCGAGGAGAATGCGCTGCGACTGCTGAATCTGCGTCGGGTCGCGCGCAGCGTCGAAGGAGCGGGCCCGGGTCCAGAAGGCAACGTCACCAAGCTGAAGTTGGCCGAGCACATGGTCGAGGGCGCGGCGATCATGGCGGCGCTGGTAGGGCCCGAGGTCGCGGTGCTCGACGGGCCCGGCGTGCTGTCGGGCCGCTTGATCATGGGCGCCCGGGGCATGGCGATCGCCGGCGGTACCTCCGAGGTGACCCGCAATCAGATCGCCGAGCGAATACTGGGCATGCCGCGCGACCCGCTGATCAACTAGCCGGCACCCCCTGGCGAGCAGACGCAAAATCCCCCGCACGCCCGGCGTGTCGGGGGCTTTTGCTGGGGGCACCTCCCGCTTGCGGGGGACTGCTCGCGCTAGCTCGCGGGTGCGAAGCGCGGTGCGCCGCCGGGGCCAGGCTCCGGCAGTGCCTCGACGCGCATCCCGCACGCCACTGAATCGGGTTCACAGTCAACGATATTCGCTGCCACCCGTAGTCCGCTCTGCTCGACGAGCTCGACGATGGCGATCACGTAGGGCGTCGGAAGCTCCGGGTTGAAGGCGTGGTAATTGACCGTGTAGGTGAATACGGTGCCGTGACCCGAGACCGGCCGCGCGACCAGCGGACCGCCGCAGTCGCGGCATTCGCCGGCGGCGGGATGCACCCAGTGCGCGCAATTGTCGCAGTGCGCGATGAGCAGCTGAGACGTCGCCTCGGTCGACACGGGCAATACAGTACACTCTATTGCCTTGGGTTGTTGTGCAGCGGGTTGGTCTAACGGACGGCGCAGATGAGCTACTTCGAAAAAGACGCGATCATTTCCGGTATCGGCATCTCCCGAATCGGCCGTCGCACCGGCATTCCCGGGCTGGAGCTCACCATGGAAGCGGTCCGGGCCGCCATCGACGACGCCGGCCTGGCTGCGTCTGACATCGACGGCATCGCCACCCTGGGCGACACCCCCGCCGCCGAAGTCCTCGCCGCGCTGCAGATCGAGGCGTCCGACTGCGGGTCGGGGTTCGGCACCGGCGGTCTGCTGAACCCGGTGATATCGGCATGCCGTGCGGTGTCCGAGGGCCATGCCCGGCACGTGATCATCTACCGGACGATCCAGATGCTGGGCGGCACGGTCCCGGTGAAGCAGGAAGAGACGAATGCGCCCGCTCCGCCGCTAGCGCGGATGTTCGAGACGCCGGAAGGCGAGGAGCCGCCCGTGGTCGGCCCGATGGACGATGTCAACGATCTCGTTGCCGCGCATGCGTATTCCGCGGCGAACTGGCTGTCGCTGAACTGTCGCCGGCACATGGAGTTGTACGGAACCACCAAGGAGCAGTTGGGCTGGCTGGCGATCAACAGCAGGCGTAACGCGGCGCTGAATCCCCTTGCGGTATATCGGGATCCGATGACTATGGCCGACTATCTGGGCGCACGGCCGGTGTCCACGCCGTTCGGGCTGCTGGATTGCGATGTGCCGATCGACGGGTCGATCGCGGTGGTGGTGTCGGCCGCCGACTACGCCAAGGACTGTCCGCATCGGGCGGTGAAGGTGGAGGCGGTCGGCGGCTCGGACGGCGCAGGCGGATGGTTTCACCGCGCGGACTATCCGAAGATGGCGTCGGCCGACGCGGCGGCGCAGATGTGGTCGCGGACCGATCTGACGCCCGCCGATCTGAACCTGGCCGAGCTGTACGACGGGTTCACCTTCCTCACCTTCGCCTGGCTGGAAGCACTGGGCATCTGCGGTGACGGCGAAGCCGGGCCGTTCGTCGAAGGGGCCGAGCGGATCGCACTGGACGGCGTGCTGCCGCTCAATACCTACGGTGGTCAGCTTTCGGCGGGCCGCGTGCACGGCTACTGGCTGCTGCACGAGACCTGTTTGCAGTTACGCGGTGAGGCAGGGGAACGGCAGGTGCGCAGCGCGGCCCGAAGTCGCGGTAGCCGCCGTCGGCGGCGGTCCGATCGCCGGATGCATGCTGCTGACATGTTGAGTGACTCTGTGCGGGCGTGCAATTGAGTCCTGAAGCTCGTCCGCGTGTCAAAGCCGGTAGTGACGCCGAGCACCGGTCCGATAAGCGAGCTTCACAGATTGCGCGTCGCATCGAGGCTGACATCATTCGGCGTGGCTGGCCGGTCGGGCAAATTCTGGGTTCCGAGCAAGCGCTGCAACAGCGTTACCGGGTCAGCAGGTCGGTGCTGCGGGAAGCCGTTCGGCTCGTCGAGCACCACCGAGTCGCGCGCATGCGGCGGGGGCCCAACGGCGGTCTGCTGGTCTGCGAGCCCGACGCCGCCCCGGCGACTCACGCGATCATCATCTACCTGGAGTACCTGGGCACCACGATCGGCGATCTGCTCGGATGCGCGGCTGTTGCTGGAGCCGTTGGCGGCATCGCTTGCCGCAGAGCAGATCGATGAGGCGGGCATCGACCGACTACGCGCAGTGCTGCGCGCCGAGCAGCACCGCACACCCGGCCCGGCGTCGGCGCGCGACGAGTTCCATGCGGCACTGGCCGAACAGTCCAAAAACCCCGTGCTGCAAATGTTTATCGACATCCTCAT
>CAWBSW010000071.1:0-133748 GCA_963791535.1 uncultured Actinomycetota bacterium
CGGCGGGACATGAGGGTGGTCGGGTTGATGTCGGGGACGTCGATGGACGGCCTCGACGCGGCGCTGGCGAACTTCGAGTGGGACGACGGTGCGGTCGCGGTGTCGCCGCTGCGTCATATCGAGCGGCCGTGGCCCGACGAGGTCCGCGCGCGGCTGCACGCCTCGCTGGGCCCGACGACGGCGGGCGAGCTGTGCGAGCTCGACCAGCTGATCGGGCAGGCGTCGGCGGAGCTCGCCGCCGAGCTGCTGCCCGCCGACCTCGTCGTCAGCCACGGGCAGACGGTCCACCACTGGGTACAGGACGGCGAGGCGAAGGGGACGCTGCAGCTCGGGCAGCCCGCGTGGATCGTCGAGGCGACGGGGCTGCCGGTCATCTCCGACGTCCGGGCGCGCGACATCGCCGCCGGCGGCCACGGGGCCCCGCTCGCCGGGATCCTCGACGACCTGTGGCTGCGGGGCGAGCACACCCGCGCGGCGCTCAACCTCGGCGGGATCGCGAACGTGACGATCGTCCGCCGCGGCCGTCCCCCGCTCGCATTCGACACCGGCCCGGCCAACTGCCTGCTCGACGAGGCGGCGCGCTGCACGACCGGGCGGCCAAGGGACGAGGACGGCCGGCTCGCTGCCCGCGGCACGCCGGACGCGGCGCTCCTCCAAGGTCTACTCGACGACCCCTACTACGCGCTCGCGCCGCCGAAATCGACTGGCCGCGAGCACTTCAATCTCGACGGCCTCGGGGACCTGCCGGATCTCGCGCCCGAGGACCTGCTGGCGACGCTGACGGAGCTGACCGCGATCACCGTCGCCGACGCGCTCGCGCCGTACGCGCCCGCCGAGGTCGTCGCGTCCGGAGGCGGCGTCCGCAACCCGACGCTGCTCGCCGCGCTCGAGCGCCGCCTCCCGCTCACCGTCAGCGACGAGCGCGGCCTGCCCGCGCAGGCCAAGGAGGCGTACTTGATGGCGCTGATCGGCTTCCTCGCGTGGTACCAGGTGCCGCTGCTCACCGGACCGCACGTGCTCGGACGCATCTCTCCCGGCGATGCGCCGCTCGCGCTCCCGGCGCCGGCCGGCCCGCCCACCGGCCTGCTCATCCGAACGGCGTGAAGCCGATCCCCCTTCAGCCCGCGGGGACGCATGCGGGACGCGATCGCCGGGACATGAGGGCGTGTTCGGCATACGCTGCCACCGGGGGCGGGCGGCAATACGGAGAGAAAAATGTCTTCAACGATTCGCGCATCGGCCGCGTTCGTTGCATGCGTGGCGGTGCTCGCGTTGGCGCCGCCGGCCGTTGCCGATCCGATGGACCCGATCCCCGGGAACGGCGTCTTTGTAGTCGGGCCCGACATTGCGCCGGGCCTTTACCGCACGGCCGGTTCGGCGTCGACGTTCGGGGTCTGGATCAACAATGTGCCGACCCAGGACTCGATGTGCGCGTGGTTCACGTACGGCACGCCCGATGCGAACAAAGACCATGTGCTCCAGACGAATATGTCTGTCGGCCCGATGTTCGCGAATATCAATACGACGGTCAAGGCCTTCGAGTCGCACAACTGTCAACCCTGGACGCGGGTCCCCTAAGCCGTCTCGGCGATTTCCAGCGCGAGCGGGTACGGCTCGGGCTCGTTGCGGTTGGTCAGCACGACCACCGTCATGTGCCGCTTCGGGTAGCGCACGATCACGTTGCGGAAACCCACCGATTCGCCAGAGTGCCAAAGCGTTTCGCCGGTGATGCGCCAGCCGTAGCCGTACTCGATCGCCGGATCGTCGGTGCGCGTCGCGGGTGTGAACGCCGCCCGTAACGAGCTCGCCTGCAGCAGGCGCCCGTCGTACAGTGCGGCATCCCATTTCGCGAGATCGTCAATCGACGAATAGATTCCGCCGTCGCCGAGCACCGCACTCGTCTGGTCTTGGTCGGTGCGGTTCCAGCGGCCCGCCTCTTCCGTGTAGCCGAACGCGCGATTGTTCACCGTCGAGATCCCTTCCTCGTACGCGACGGTGTCGAACATGGCGAGCGGCTGAAAGATGCGTTCCCGCAGGAACGTCGCGAAGCTCTTCCCCGACGCCTGCTGCACGATCAGTGCCAGCAATGCATAGCCGCTGTTGCTGTACCGATAGCCGGCGCCGGGGTGAAAGTAGGTGCGATCCTGGGTTTCCAGCAGCCGCAGCACATCCGCGTCGTGCAAGGGCGCCGTGAAGGTCTCCGGGATCACATCTTCGTAGTCGATGAGCCCCGACGTGTGGGTGAGCAGGTGGCGAATCGTGACCGCCTCGGCGGCCTTCGGCAGCGACGGCAGCCACTTGTTGCCGGGGTCATCGAGCGTGAGGCGGCCGTCCTCGGCCAGCAGCAGGATGCTCGCAGCGGTGAACTGCTTCGTGACCGAGGCCAGTCGGTAGTTCGTCTCGGGCGTGGCGGGCGTGCGAGCTTCCAGGTTCGCGAGGCCGTAGCCTGCGCGCACCACCGGCTGACCATCGCGCAGCACGAGCACGGCCGCGCCCGGCACGTCGCCCGTGTAGTTGCGCAGCAGCCGTCGACTTCGGCCTTCAGCATCCGCGTATCCTTCTGGGCTGCAACCGATTTCGTGAAATCGACTCAACGACCCGGAGCGGCGGTCGGCAGGCCGACTGCCGCTGCAGCGGTAAGGAGGCGTTCGTCGTAGCAGACGAACGCGGTCAACTGAGTGCCGAACACCGCGTCCCCGGTCGCAAGATGGATCGCGTCTAGTGATCGCAGCGCGGGATCGGAATACGCTGCCGCCGCGGCCCGGACCACCTCGTCGACTTCGTAGCGCGCTACTCGAGCCACGATCGCAGGAACGGAGGCGAGCAGTGAGGGCTCTACCCGGCGCAGGGCGCGAGGGAGTTCAACCTCGATCAGCATCGATGACACCCACGGCGCCGGTGTTTGGTCGTCAAGCCAGTCAGCGAGGGTGTCGCTTTCAGGTTCACGCCGTATCAGTTTCATCAGGGCCGACGTGTCGAGGTAGAGCATCAGTAGCGCTCGGTGTCACGCAGCTCGCGTAGCAGTTGGCCGGCCTCATGGTCGGTCTTGACCGGTCCGGATGGACGTGGCGCGGGTCCGCTGAGGGTGGCAGGACGAAGCCTTCCGGCGCCGATCATTTCGGCGAGGGGATTTTCCTGGGACGGCACCAGGCGGGCAACTACGACTCCGCGTTCGGTGATGTCAATCTTCTCGCCGCGTTTGACCCGTGCGAGCACTCCGGCAGTATTTTGGTTCAGCTCGCGCACCGGCACTTCAGACATGCCAGCCATTGTACTACATGTCCGTAGTACCTAGCAGCGCTTGACGAGTTCTAGCAAGGGTTTTCGCTCGTAGGCGGGCACAACGCGCACCCCCAACCCCGCAGGGACTGGTGTGACTTCGGTTAACTGTCGCCGCGGGCGTGGATTCCCGCCTCGACGACCAACATGAACGTTGTCAGTTCGGAGATGAGGTCGTCGAACGTTCGTGGCTCGGCCTCGTGTAGCCAGTCGGTGACGGTCTCGAACAGTCCGCCAACGGTGGCGACCGCCAGCGCGCGATAGTCGATCCCGCCGCTCGGATGGTTGCGACGCCAGAACGCCTCGATGAACGACGCCGCCCAGCGCCGGTTCTCCCACCGCTGGGCTTCGACCCGCGGCGAAATGCCGGCGGCCACACCAAAAGTCACCATCGCGACGCGGGGGTCATCGACCAGCGTGTGCGCGAACGCGGACAACACTCGACGCACGGTTTCTTCTTCGTCGGCGTCGGACGACTCCCGCATCGCTTGCGCCACTTGCTCTTCGATGCGTTCGGAGACCTGGCGCAGCAGCGCCAAGTAGCAATCCTCCTTGGTGTCGAACAGGTCGTAGAACGCCTTGTTGCCGACGTAGGCGGTCTGGCAGATCTGCTCGATCGACGTGTTGGCGTACCCGTCGCGGGCGAACAATTCGAACGCCGCCGCCAGGAGTTGTTCCCGACGCTGCGCGCGGCGCTGTTCGGCGTCCAGTCCGCGGATCCTGCGCGGCCGGGGTTGCGCGGTCGTGCGCGGTGCTGCCATGGCGCCGAATTCTATCGCCGATCTCCTTTTCGACAAGAGCTCTTGTTTCTAACCGGCCATCGTGTTGTAATTTCCGTCACAGTTGCTCAAGCAGGGGAGCCGCCGTGCCGGGCCGCAAAGTCGCAGCCACGTTCGTGCTCGCTGTCGTCAGCGCCCTCGTTGCCGTCCCGTCCTCGTCGTCCCACTACCAAGTACGCCTGACCAGCGTCGACAACGCCGATTCGCCGCTCGGGGACGGCACCGCACTGATCTTTGGCACCAGCGGGAACCCGCTCGCAAGCTCGGGCTACCAGGAGGCTGTCGAACAGCTGTACTTGGACCCGCGGGGGTTCGACGGCACCGTTCAAGCCCCCTTCACGCCCGAGGGGTTGTATCCGGTCACCGGCGTCCACACGCTGCCCGTCGACACCTCGTTCGCGCAGGAGGAACAGATTCTGGACTCCGCGATCCAGAGTCAAATCGCCGCCGGGGGAGTGGACGCCGCCAACCCGGTGGTGGTCTTCGGCTGGTCGCAGAGCGCAGATTTCTCTGGGCTGACTATGCCCGAACTCGCCGCCCAAGGCGTGCCCAGCGATGACGTGCACTTCATCATGGTCGGCGATGCCAGTAATCCCGACGGCGGCTTGCTGGAACGCTTCGACCTTCCTGCCGGTTCGGACCCGTCGGTCCCGAGCCTGGGCATCACGTTCGACGGCGCCACGCCGGCCGATCTCTACCCGACCGACATCTACACCAACGAATATGATGGTTTCGCCGACTTCCCCAAGTACCCAATCGATTTCCTGTCCGACCTCAACGCGTTCTTGGGGATCCTCTTCGACCACATCACTTACCTGGACCTGGATCCCGCCCAGCTTGCGGATGCCATTCAACTGCCGACCTCGACGGCCGACACGCTGACCAACTACTACATGATTCCCGAGGATCTGCCGCTGCTGGATCTGTTGCGGTTCATCCCCGTCATCGGCAATCCGCTGGCCGATCTGTTGCAGCCCGACATGTCAGTCCTGGTCAACTACGGCTACGGCAGCATTGAGGACGGCTGGAGCCCCGGCGATGCCGATGTGGCCAGCCCGATGGGGCTGTTACCGACCGACGTCAACTTGAGCGATGTGTTTACCGCCTTGGTCAACGGGATCCCGCAAGGCATCACCGCCGCCATCAAGGACTTGGAGGATCCCGCGGATTACCAAATCATTTCGTCCATTCTGGACAACCCGCTGACCAATCAGCTGATCAGCATTGCGCACACGATCGGTTTCACCGACGCCACCAACCTGCAGTCGCTGCTGAACATCCCGGCGCTGCTGGGCGTCGCGCAGAACGCGTTGAGCGGGTTCGACAATTTCCCGATTTCTGATGCGACGCTGCTCTCGTCGCCGACCGATCTGATCAACGATCTCAGCGCCACGCTGTCGACGGACTACGCCACGCTGGTGCCCGTCGCCGACACCGTCGACGCGCTGCTCACCAGCCTGCCCTCCTACGACCTCAACCTGTTCACCGACCAACTCGAGGCCGGCAATCTGCTTGGCGCCATTGGCGATCCGATCGCGGCCGACATCGCGCTGGTGCCGTTCGCGATCGGGTACGGTGCCGCCGCGCCAATCCTGGAGGCGGCCGCAGGGACGCTGATCAACCTCGTGGATCTGATCCCGGGGCTCTAGTTCAGGCAGGGTGGGCCGCGAAGAACTGCCAGATGGTCTGGGTGGCGTTCAGCGCGTGCGTTGCCGTGCCGAATCGCTCGAGGAAGGTAGTACCGCCGGGCCACTGGTGTCGGCCGCCGTCGATGGTGATCAGCTCAACGCTGCGGTTGTCGGCGCACGCCGCGGTCGACGTGGTAACCGGCGGCTTGGCGGTGACATCGGGCGGGCCGCACTGGTCGACCTTGCGCCAGAACGCGTTGTCGTCGGGTATCGATGGCCCGTTGACCGTGCTCGCGCCCTGCCCGCCATCGTAGGGAACCAGCCGGTCGGAAGTGCCGTGGATGTGGATCACCGACGTCGGGTGCGGGGCCGTGCACGCGTCGAGCTGGGTGGCCGCGTCCGGGCCGATGGCAGCGAAGATGCCGCTGTTGCAGGCCAGCGCGTAGCTCATGATGCCGCCGTTGCTGATCCCGGTGACATAGACCCGCGACGGGTCGATCGGCATGGCGGCGCTGATCTGCCCGACCATCGCGGTGATAAAGCCGACGTCGTCAATGTTCTCCGCTGCGGCCTTGCCGCAGCAGCCGTGCGCATTCCATGTCTGGCCGACGCCGTCGGGGTAGGCGACGACGAACTTCGCTGAATCGGCCAATTGATCCCAGCCATAGGAATTTTCAGCCTGCTGGCCGTCGCCGAACGCGCCGTGCAGCATGACGACCAGCGGTGCCGCCGCGGCCAGGGCCGCCGGCTTGTGGATCCGGTAGGTGCGGTCCAGCCCGCCGAACGCCATCGTGTGCACGCTGGTGCCGTCCGCGAGCGGCGTGCCGGCCCGATGCGCGCCAGAACACCCCGACAGGGCGAGCAGCATGCCGAGCAGGGCGGTCAGCCGAACGAGCACGCATTAAAGGTACTGGGTGCGCCTGCGTATGCGGCTCGGTCCCCACCCTTCCGTGATGCGCCGCTCGCGGAGCGACCAAACTATTGCCCATGCAGATCCCGTTCGCCGACGCGGTGCTCAGCCGCCTCGGCCGCCGCGAGGCCGGGCTCGAACTCATCGAGGAGATCGAGGACGAGGCGATCGAATCCGTCGACGCCGCCGATCTGCCGGCGGCCGAGCCGGCTCTGCTTTTGCAGAGGATGGAAAACCGGCTGATCCGGCATCAGCTCGCCGAGCCCGACGTGCTGAGCGCCGAGGAGCTCCGCAAGCTGCGCTACATCCTCAACTTCGCCAGGCTCGCCGACTTCGAGCCGGGTGCTGCGGGCCCGGGCGGCACCCGGGGGCGCGGCGACGTCTCGGTCGGCGCAGAGATCGCGCCGTGGCGGTCCCGGGTCGCCGACGCGCTCTACGGACCGCTGCGCGAGGAGCCGGATCCCGTCACGGCGTTGCAGATGGCACGAGAGCAGCTGACGGCTCTGGCCGCCGACCAGGACGACCAACGGCTAGTGCTCATCGAGCGGCACGGAAATGACTTCTCCGCAGCCGAATTGGACTCCGAGGTCGGCTACAAGAAGCTCGTCACCATCCTCGGTGGCGGGGGCGGTGCGGGTTTCGTCTACATCGGCGGCATGCAGCGCCTGCTGGACGCCGGCCAGGTGCCCGACTACATGATCGGCTCGTCGATCGGGTCGATCCTGGGCAGCCTGGTGGCCCGCGAGCTGCCGGTGCCGATCGAGGAGTACATCGCCTGGGCGAAGACGGTGTCCTACCGCGCCATCCTCGGGCCCGAACGGCTGCGCCGCCGCCACGGCCTGGCCGGCATGTTCGCGCTGCGCTTCGACCAGTTCGCCCACGCCATGCTCAGCCGCGAAGACGGCCAGCGAATGCGTATGTCGGACTTGGCGATTCCGTTCGACATCGTGGTCGCAGGTGTTCGCCGGCAACCCTATACGGCGCTGCCGTCACGGTTTCGCCGTCCCGCATTAGCGGCGCTGCAGCTGCGATCGCTGCCGTTTCGCCCGATCGGCATCGGCCCGGTGGTAGGCGACTCGGATGTGGCAAGTGGCCGCCTTCATCGACTTGCGGGTCGTCAAACCGATCATCATCGGCGACGACGACCCGGCCCGCGACTTCGACGTCGTCGATGCGGCGTCGTTCTCGGCGGCCATTCCCGGTGTGCTGCACCACGAAACGAGCGACCCGCGGATGATCCCGATCCTCGACGATCTTTTCGAAGAGAAGGACGTCGCGGCCCTCGTCGACGGCGGAACGGCCAGCAACGTCCCGATCGAACTGGCGTGGAAGCGCGTCCGCGACGGGCGGCTGGGCACCCGCAACGCGTGCTACCTGGCTTTCGATTGCTTTCACCCGCAATGGGATCCGCGACACCTGTGGCTGGTGCCGATCACCCAGGCGATCCAGTTGCAGATGATACGTAACCTGCCCGTACGCCGATCACCTCGTGCGTTTCGAGCCGACGCTGTCGCCGGCGAACCTGGCGCCCTCCGCGGTGTCGATCGACCGTGCGAGCCGATGGGGACGCGACAGTGTCGAGAAGGCGATCCCGGTGACGACGGCGCTGCTGCAGCCGACGTGGTGGGAAGGGGACGGCCCGCCGGCCGCCAAGCCGAAGAAACCGCCGAAGTCGGTGGCGTCGCCGATGAGCGCGGTGATGGCCGCGATTCAGGTGCCGACGAGTCGCTTCGCCCGGTGGCGGAACCGCCTGACATGACGTCCGGGCTACGCTGGCGCAAGTGCGGAAGGCCGTTGTTGTTGGCGTTGCCTTGCTGGTGCTGGCTGCGGCGGCCTCGGCCCGGTATGCGGCCCACACCGCAATGAGCGGCCGACCGCCAGGCGCTACTCCCGCAACCGAATTCGCAGCGGTGTCCAAGCTGATGAACGATGCGATCGCGGCCGAGAAGCTGCCGGGTGGTGTGGTGGTGATCGGCCATGGTGGCCGGGTCGTCTTTCACCACGCTTATGGCTCGCGCAAGCTCGACGGCGAACAGGGGCTCGATGGACAGCCCGGACCCGCGGAGCCGATGACCGAAGACACGATCTTCGACATCGCGTCATTGACGAAGTGCCTCGCCACGGCGACTGCCGTCCTGCAGCTCTACGAACAAGGCAAGGTCGACGTCGACGATCCCGTGCAGAAGTATTTCCCGGACTTCAACGCGGCCAACGATCCACAACGAGCACAGGTGACGCTTCGCATGTTGCTGACCCACACGTCGGGCGAACGGATAGACGTCGACCTCAAAGATCCGTGGGGACTCAATGGCGGCGACCACGCAGAAGGCATTCGTCGTGCGCTCACCACACCGCTGCAGTCGGGTCCCGGTGAGGTGTTCCGCTACTCCGACATCAACTACATCCTGCTTGGCGCGCTGATCGAAAAACTCACCGGCGAGCCCGAAGATGTTTACGTTCAGCACAACGTATTTGAGCCGCTCGGCATGGCAGAGACCCGCTATCTTCCGCCCGCCAAAGCATGCGGCCCACACACGATCAGGGGAGCCGCGATTGGATGGGCTCCCGCGCCGCAAGGGCGTGTGCTGGTCGCGTGTCCTGCCAGGTTCCTGGAGCACCAGTCTGTTGCCGCGCATCGCACCCACGGCCATTGACGACCAAAGCAACGCCGATCCGGCCAAGAATCCCGATATTGGTTACCTGCTTCGGGGCACCGTGCATGACCCGACGACGCGCCGCATGGGCGGAGTCGCGGGGCACGCCGGTGTGTTCTCGACAGCCCACGATGTCAGCATCTACGCGCAGGCCCTGCTCGATCGACTTGCCAACCGCCCCAGCAGGTTTCCGCTGAAGCAAGAGACGGTGGAGTTGATGACGACTCCTCAGCAGCCCGGACATACACCCGAACAGGTAGAAGAAGCGAACGATGCGGCAAGAGAAGCCATTGCAGCGACACCGAACACGACAGATCCGCTGCTCGCTCCGAACTATCCGGCGATCAAGGGACAAAGCCTGTTTGGGTTTGGCTGGGATATCGATACGGACTTTTCCAAGCCGCGAGGCTTGATCTTTCCCATCGGTAGCTTCGGCCACACCGGCTTTACCGGAACTTCGATGTGGATGGACCCAGGCTCGGATAGCTACGTCATTCTGCTCGCGAACTCCATTCATCTGCGGGGCAGTCCGCCGATGTCGCAGCTGCGCGGTGACGTGGCCACGGCGGCGGCCCAGGCCCTGCGTATCTAAAGTTCGCTCAGGCTCGAGTCAGGTGGGCAATTTCGCACAGTGGTTCGGGCGCGATGCGGTTGACTGGTGAAACGTGATGTGACGGGCTGCGATGGCCGGCGCGCAAACGCTCAGCGCGCACTCGGCGTTCGACGTTCCGGGCAATCCGGCTCGTGCTGCTGCCGTGCCTGCATCGCCACTTCCGCAACTAGCGCCCCGATGGCGCAGCGAACGCGCCGACGATAGCGGTCACGCACCACACCGCCGATCGCCGTGTATGCCAACACCGGCGACCGATTACCGATCGAGGCGCCCAGCGCGGTGTAGACGAACGCTCGCGGCACCGAACCGATAAACGCGCCAACAGCCATCTGCCACAACGGAACTCCGAACGCCCCGAACGCGTAGGAGGCCAGCGCATCCGACAGGCCGGGGATGAAGCGCTGACCGACCACCGCCCACAGCCCGCGTCGCTCGATCAGCGCGTCGATGCGATCCGCGCGTGACGCTCCCAGCAGTGCCCGCGCGCTGTCGCGCCCGGCCCGACGGCCCAGCAGGCTCGCGACGACCGCGGTGCCGACCGTCGCGCCCAGCGTCACGAACACGCCGAGCACCGGCCCGAACAGCAGCCCGCTGCTGGCGGCCAGGATCGGGCCGGGTACGAAGATCGCGCCGAGGATGGCCGACAGCACGATGTAGGTCAGCGGCGCCGCCGGCCCCGTCGCCTTGACCGTGCGCCGCACGTCCTCGATGTTCGACCACGTGCTTGACGGCCAGCAGATAGAACAGCACCACCAAGAAAGCGGCGAACACGGCGAGCCGCACGATGTGGCGTCGTCGCGATGTCGGCGCGGAACTGTCGGTCATGGTGACCGCGATTCTTCCGTACCGGATAGGTAGGTGCGCGGACATCGCGCGCGCATCAGTGCATCATGATGCGACTGATGCTAGAGATTAGGTGTGCGCACCACCATCGATCTGCCCGACGATCTGCACAAACAGGCACTGGCGATTGCACGAGACACCCACCGGACGTTGAGCGAAACTGTCGCCGACCTCATCCGACGCGGCCTGGGCGCCGGCCGCACCGCAGCGCTCTCCGACTGACCCGAGGACGGGGTTGCCTCTGGTGAGCGTTGGGACGGTCGTAACTTCCGAGGACGTCCGCTCATTGGAGGATGAGGAGTGACGGCACTGCTCGACGCGAACGTGCTCATCGCGCTCGTCGTCACCGAGCATGTGCATCACGACGCCGCCGCGGAATGGCTATCGGCATTCGACGCGGAATTCGCGACCTGCCCAATCACGCAGGGAAGCCTTATTCGATTCTTGGTGCGCGCAGGGCAATCTGCGGCAGCCGCGCGGGATGTCGTCGGCGCGATCGAGAAATCGAACCGCCACGAGTTCTGGCCCGACAGTGTCTCTTTCACCGACGTAGAAGTCGGTGGTGTGATCGGTCATCGACAGGTAACCGATGCGTACCTTGCCCAGCTCGCACGAACGCCGCAAAGGCCAATTGGCAACTCTCGACAGCGGCCTAGCGCAGCTGCACAACGACGTCGCGGTACTCGTTCCCACTGCACGCTGAACTCGCGTGACTCACGTAGGGTCTTTGGCGTGAGAACCGATGACGACAGCTGGGAAATCACCGAAAGTGTCGGCGCGACGGCGCTCGGTGTGGCGGCGGCGCGCGCGGCCGAAACCGAGAGCGACGACCCGCTGATCAGCGATCCGTTCGCGCGGGTTTTCCTCGACACCGTCGGCGACGGCGTGTGGAACTGGTTCGGCGCTCCTGAGCTGCCCGCCGAGGTCGTCGAAGCCGAACCCGCGCTGCCGGTGCGGCAGAGGTCGATGGTCAGCTATTTCGCTTCGCGGACCAAGTTTTTCGACACGTTCTTCCTCGACGCCACCAACGCGGGCATCCGTCAGGTGGTGATCCTGGCGGCCGGTCTGGACGCGCGGTCCTGGCGGTTGCCGTGGCCCGACGGCGTGACGGTCTTCGAGCTCGACCAGCCCAGGGTGTTGGACTTCAAAGCCTCGACGTTGCACGAGCACGGGGCCGAGCCGACGTGCCATCGGGTCGGCGTCGCGGTGGACCTGCGTCAGGACTGGCCGAAGGCGTTGCAGCAGGCCGGTTTTGATCCGTCGGCGCCGAGCGCGTGGTCGGCCGAGGGGCTGTTGATGTATCTGCCGGCGACGGCCCAGGAACTGCTGTTCGACCGCATCCAGGGGCTGACCGCCACCGGCAGCCGGGTTGGCATCGAGGCGCTGGCACCCAACTTCGCCGACCCCGCGGCCGCCGCGCAGCGGCGTGAGCGCATGGAGCGGGTCCGGGCGTTGATGGCCAAGGCGGACCCGCAACGCGAGATTCCGCGAACCGACGAGCTGTGGTACTTCGAGGAACGCGAAGACGTCGGCGACTGGTGGCGTCGTCACGGTTGGCAGGTGACGGTGACGCCGTCGGACGAGCTGATGACCGGCTACGGCCGCAAACCTCCGCAGCAGATCGACGACGGCACGCCGCCGTATCTGTTCGTGTCCGCGCAGCGGGCCGGGGCTAGCGCAGTCGTACCATCCGCGTCGTCGAACTCTCGTCGAGCTCCACCAGATCAGAGCGGGACCGCAGGAAGTCGCTGAAAGACTTGAATCCCAGCGACTTTTCGCTGAACGACGGGTCCATCCGCTTCATCTGCGCCTTGACCGCGGAATTGTGCAGCCAGTCGGCGTCGTCCTTCTCCAACCCGATCCGCAGCGCACGGGTCAGCAGATCGGTGGCCGCTTTCTGCGGATCGGGCGGCGGCGGCTCCTCGGCGTCGCCGGCCTTGGCGCGGCCGGCCCGTTTCTTGGGCGCGGCGTCGCCGGGTGGCGGTTCGAGCACCGGAACTCCGGGCAGCGCGTCGTAGACGACGAACTCGTCGCAGGCTGCCGCCAGCGCGCGGCTCGACGAGCCGGCCACCCCGACGCCCACCACGTAGCGGCCCAGCCGCTTGCAGCGTTGCGCCAGCGGGATGTAGTCGGAGTCGCCGGCCACGATCACCACGTGGGTCAGGTCGGGCAGTCGGAACATGTCCTCGACCGCGTCGACGGCCAGCCGGATGTCGGCGCCGTTCTTGCCGTAGGCCGCCGCCGGGAACAGCTGCACCAGATCGACCGCGCGGCCGACCAGCTGTTCGCGGTAGCCGGTGTTGACGTCGGCCGACCAGTCCGCGTACGCGCGGGTGAGCACCAAGGTGCCGAACGACGACGCGAAGTCGATGATGGCGCCGACGTCGACGGTGGCCTGCGCCAGCCGGTCCGGGTACTTGTCCAGGCCCTTGGCCTTGTCCTTCTGGAACGAGCTGCGGCCATTGCACCTGGTCGTAGCGGGAGATCACGATGTTGTCGAAGTCGAGGTAGACCGCAACACGGCCCTCGCCGAGATCTGCCATAAGCCCCAGTGTTGACCATCGGCCGCCCGGATTGCGTGCATCTTCACTCGTCCCCTGACTTGGGGCATGATCGCCAGCGAGGCAATAGGGGTGCTCAGGAAGGAAAATCCATGATCGAAGTACTGCCGGATATGCCGAAGGGAGTGACCGGTGTTCGCGTGTCAGGCCGACTGCGCGGTGACGAACTGCGCGAGGCTCAAGCCCACCATCGAGGAAATGCTGCACACCGACGAGATCAGGATCGTTGAAGTCATCGCGCCCGACTACGAGGGCTTCGGGCCCGGCGGGCTATTCGAGGATCTAAAGCTGGGCTTCGGCACTGTCTTGCCACATCATTCGGCCTTCAAAAGAATTGCGGTTGTGTCCGATAAGCCGTGGGTCGCTCATACCCTGCACGCGCTGGCGTGGATGATTCCCGGCGAGCTCGCCATCTTCAAGCTCGACGAGCTTGAGCGAGCCAAAGAATGGGCCGCCGGCTAAGCAGGCCGACAAAGACGGCTGTGAGTGAATAGCCAGGTGGCGGTGAACATTTGCCACGTGGTGATCGAGTAGACGCTGCATCGCTCCCACACTGCGGGCGGCATGACGTTGAACTCCCGCGACGCTCGACTCGACAACGAACATCATGAAGCTGAGCAGGCCGAGCGCAGCGAGCCCGACCGATATCCTGCGATACCACGGCGGTCCGCCGATGATGGACGAGCCCGCCAGGATGGCCGCGTTCCCTCCCACGATCGCCAACACCGCGCCAGTGGCATGCACCCAAGCGGTCCCGTCGGCCTGCGCGGCGGGTCCGCTGTGGAAGATCGCGATCAGAATATTGCCGACCGCATTTGCGGCAGCAAGCGTCAGAAATAGCCCGGGCCTTGCGTGCGTCGATAGGTCGAACGGCGAGGACGGCGCCGACGAGAAAGAGCGTTCCCTGCACGACAGAACGCGGTGTTCATCAGCCAGGCCAGTGTGGAGGCGCGAGAGGTGTTCCGAGATCACTGATGAGGTTGTGGACGTAGCTGTAATGAGGCCGAAACGCCTTGGCCGCGATAGCTTCGAGGATCAGATACGCCAGTCCGCCGGACATCCACGCAACGGCCGCGCCGACGGCGTATGCCGTGGTCGCGCCAGGGGACTCGTCATCGACAGCTTGGTCGCTTCGATTGTTCGAGAACGTGAAGTCGCTTCGATTATTCGGGAATCCGGGAGGCAGCAATGAGCGAGCACGAAGTCAAGATGATCATCTTGTCGACCGACGACCTGGACGAATCGATCCGGTTTTACAGCGAGACCCTGGGCATGTCGCTGAAGTTCCGCGACGGCGCCCACTTCGCCGCCCTCGACGGCGGACCGATCACGCTCGCGCTGGCGACCGCGGTGGACCATCCGATCCCCGGGCAGGTCGTCGTCGGGATCAAGACCGCCGACGTCGACGCCGCGGCCAAGGCGGTCGAGGCCAGCGGTGGCGGCATCGTGAAAGGCCCGTACGACGACGCTCACGAACGCCGCGCCGTGGTCTACGACAACAAAGGCAACGGCGTGGTCTTCTACAAGCCGCTGGCCCGATGAACAACACGGCCGTCGGCATGTTGCCACCGAAGCGATGGGCTTGCTCATCGAGGCGGTCGAGCAAATTCCCTCGGCGGCTTGGGATCAGCCATCCAATCTCGAGGGCTGGAGCATCCGGGATCTGGTGGGTCACGTCACTGGCAGCGCAGCGAAGGTCGTGACGCTGGTCGAGGGTGGAGAGGTTTGGCAGAAGCCCTCTCAGCCGGACGACTGGAAATGCGAGGACCCGGCTGCACGGCTTCGCGAGCTGGCTGCCCGGTTGCAGGACGCCCTGCCTAACGCGGACTTCGACGCGATGCGGCCTTCGCCGCAGGGTGAGGTCCCGCTGCACCGCGCGCTGACCTTCCCCGTTTCCGACCTGGCTCTGCACAGCTGGGACGTGTACCGCTCACAGGGCCGGCGGTCGAGCTGCCCGAGGACCTGCTGGCGTTCTGTCGGCACTTGGTGGAGTCGATACCGGAAGACATGCTGCGCCGGCCGGGCGGATTCGGGCCGGCCCAACCCGTACCCGAGGACGCGACGCCGACTGCCCGGCTGATGGCCTATCTCGGGCGCTCGGTTGACTTAGCGGCTAAGAAGCCAAATGCGCGCTGGCGTCGTCTAATTCGTTGCGGCGCAGGTTCATCGGGGTCATCGCGGGGACATCGCCGCCGGCGACCACGGCGCGGGTGATCGGCGTGAGCGCTTGGAACAGCGCCTCCACCTCGTCGTCGCTGAGCGCGTCGAGCGCCGACAGCGAAAGCGCGTCGGTGGTCGATTCGATGGTGTCCTTCAGTTCCCGGCCGGCGGCGGTGATCGACCCGTCGTCGTTGAGCAGCCCCCGCTCGGCCAGCTGTTGTTCGTGATGACGCCCACGCCTCGTCGTCGTAGTCGCGGGTGCGGGCGATGTAGTCGCGCGGAATCCCGCCCGCCGCGGCCTGCAGCACGTTGCATTCCCGCCCCGAGACACCGGCGGCGGTCAGGACCGCGACGTGCGCGTCGCCGCGCTGCTCGCGCAACAGCGTCGCGGCATGCCACAGCGCGGCCAGCGGATCGTCCGGCCACGGCAGCGCCCGATTCGCGGCGAACAGCGGTCGCCCGTCGAGCGGCGCCTGCCGCACTGCCTTACCCGCCAATTCCGCTGCGACAGTGACGTTTTCGTCTGCGCTGAGGCCGTAGCGGCGCAGCGCCGCGACCGCGGATTCCTGCCGGGCCTGCAGCGCGGCTTCCGGACCGGCGATCTGCCACGCCGCCGGCAGCGCCTTGGCGACGCGCTCCGGGGCGAAGTTGTAGAAGATCGCGGTCACCACCTCGGGCGCCACCATGCCCAGCGGCGCCGACCGGGCGGCGAAGTAGCCCATCCAATACCCGCGGTAGCCCAGCCCGTCCAACGCCGCCCGCGCCTCCGGCGCGAAGTACGTCACGCCATGCACCGGCTCGAACCGATCGAAGAAGCGACGGGCCAGCCTTGGTTCTCTGCGCACGGTCGCAAGCCTAGTCTGGAGGCCCATGGAGATCATCGCCTCTGCTCCGGCCCAGATGGGTCTTGGTGAGATCGGTGACTGGGCATCACGCATGGAGCGCATCGGCTTTGACGCCATCCACATCGCCGAGACCATCCATGATCCGTTCGCGATCGCGGCGATGGCCCTGACCCACACCAAGCATCTGATCGTTCGCACCAGCATGGTGCTGGCATTTCCACGAAGTCCGATGATCGTGGCGTACGCGGCCTGGGATCTCGCGAAGTACTCAAACGGCCGCTTTCAGTTGGGGATCGCTTCCCAGGTGCGCGGCAACATCGTGGGCCGCTTCTCCTCCCCGTGGTCGGAACCGGTGTCGCGACTGGCGACTACATCGAGTCGCTGCGCGCGATCTTCCACGCGTTTCAAACCGGCGAGCCACTCAACCACCAAGGCAAGCACTACCGATTCAATCGGCTACAGCCATACTTCAACCCCGGCCCGATCGACCATCCCAGCCCGCAAATCTGGACCGGCGGAGTCAACCGGAAAATGTGCGTCCTGGCCGGCGAATTGTCGGACGGCTTCGTGTGTCATCCCACCAATTCCCACCCAGATATCCTGACCGCGCGCATCCTTCCCGCGATTGCCGAGGGCGCCCGAGCAGCCGGACGTAACCGGGCGCCGGCCGTCGTCGCCAACGCGCAACCCATGATGGCCGCCACCCGCGATGCGATCGAAGAACAGCGCGCGCCGCGTCGTGCCGAATTAGCCTTCCTCTACAGCACGCCCGCCTATCGTCGCCAATTGGAAGACTTCGGCTTGGCGGAGCTCGGCGAAGCGCTCAGCGAGATGGCACGCCGCCGCGAGTGGGGCGACCTGGCCAACCACCTCACCGACGAGGTGATGAACCGTGTTGTGCCCCAGGGCACTTACTCCGAAATCCCCGACATCCTCAAGGAGTGGTACTCGGGAATGTGCACCGGCCTCAACTTGCCGGTCCCGGCAGACGACGAGCAGGACGCTCAGCTCGCTGAACTTGTCCACCGCTGCAAGACGATCGCCACCAGTGACCCCGCGAAAATAGAGTAGTCATATACCTGCGCGTAACGGCGCTGCGTGTGCAAATGCGTTGCACAGCGAGGGGGCCCGACCCCAGCCTCTTGTTTATCTGCGTGATCAAGTGCGCGATGCACTACCATCACTACACAATGTCTCGCCAAATGGCCGAAGAGCACGGGCTGGTGAACACGTTCTGACCGCACCAGTGCAACCAGGTTGGTATCCCGATCGCAGTGACGCGCTCGGCATCGCGGTAGCCATGCTGCAGCCCAAGAATGATCCGTTCTACTCGCACACCGGCCCCCAGTCGCTCGATAGCATCGCGCCGGGAACTGTGCTGAAGACGCGGAGTTTTCCTTACCACCTCTTCGGCTTCCCGACGTTGCTCGACACCACCCAGCTGCTCTACCGATCGACCAGCCAGACCGGCAGGCCGACCGTCAACGTCACCTCGGTCATCCAGCCGCCGATCCAGGTCGACCAGAAGAAGGTGATCTCGTACCAGTCCGCCTATGACTCGCTCAACCGCAACGACGAGCCGTCGTATGCGATCTCGGGTGGCTTCAGGCTCGGCGGAGTTATCCCCAATGTCGAGGCGGCCGTCTTCGGTCCATTCATCGCCGAGGGGTACACGGTCATCGTTCCCGACACCGAAGGCCAGCGGGCGGACTTCGCCGCGGGCCCTGAGTACGGGATGAACACCCTCGACTCGATCCGCGCCGCGTTTAGCTCGGCGACCATCCCCAGCGATGCGAAGGTGGCGATGCTCGGATACTCCGGCGGTGCGATTGCCACCGAGTGGGCCGCCGAGCTGGCCCCGACGTACGCGCCCGACGTCAACGAGCGCATGATCGGCGCGGCGATCGGCGGCGTGCTCGTCGACCCGTCGCACAACCTGCACTACGTCGAGGGCACCGGGTTCTGGGCGGGTGTCATGGCGATGGCGCTGGTGGGGATCGCGCGCGCATTCGAGATCGAGACCGAGCTGGCACGTTATCTGAGCTCGAACGGCGCGAGGATATTTCACGAGATGCAGAGCGCGTCGATCGTCAACGTCCTCGGTCAATACCCCGGTTTGACGTGGGCGGACCTGGTCAGCCACGAGTACCCGACTCCCGAGCGCCTGCCGCTCTTTGTCCAATGCGCCAACAAACTGATCATGGGCACCGGCGGTACGCCGACGATCCCGCTGTTCATCGGCCAGGGCGCAAAAGGTGAGCTCGAGGGCACACCGGGCGACAAGAAGGACATCGGCGCCGGTGACGGCGTGATGATCGCCGGCGACGTGCGCACGCTGGCCCGCGACTACTGCGCGAAGGGCACCAAGGTCCACTACGAGCAATACAACGCGCTGAGCCACATCTGGAGCGTCCCGATCTGGTTGCATAATTCGGTCGCCTGGATCAAGCATCGCTTCGCGGGGCGACCAGCGCCGGAGAACTGTTCGTCGATCGCAGAAGGCAATCCGCTCACGCCGATCCCGACCCCAAAGTCTCGCTAGCGCTTCAACATTCGCTTGAGGATCGGCAATACCAACGGAGTCGGCACGAACCGGGTCGATCCCAACGCCAACTTCACCTGCGGTCCGCCGGGCACCACCGACGCCTGACCGCGGTCGGCGGCTTTCAGCGCGTCGGCGACCACCCGCTCGGCGGAAACGTGGGTGAATCCCGGCAGCTTGTCCACCAGGTCTTGGGCGTCATTGGTGGCCTGGAACTCCGTCGGCACCGGGCCAGGGCAGACCGCGGTGACCGTCACACCGCTGTCGGCGACTTCGGCGTTGACCGCCTCTGACAGCCACAGCACGTACGCCTTGGACGCGGCGTAGTTGGCGTTGTACGGGGCCGGCTGAAACCCCGACACCGACGACAGGTTGATGATCGCGCCGCGGCCGCGCTCGACCATGCCGGGCAGGTAGCGCAGCATCAGGTCGGCCACCGCCTCGACGTCGACGCGCAGCATCTGCAGTTCCTTGTCGCGGCCTTCGGCGCCGAACTTCGTGTAGATGCCCAGGCCCGCATTGTTGACCAGAATGTCGACCTGGACACCCAGCTCGTCGATGCGGGCGTCCAGCCGGTCTCGGTCCTCCGGAACCGCGAGATCGGTAGCGACCGCGACGGCGTGCTCGATCGCCGCCGAGTTCAGCGCACAGGCTTTGCAGCCGGTCTTCGCGGCGGGCAGTGACGACGACGCGGTAGCCGCGGGCCACGAGTTGACGGGCGAATTGTTCACCGATGCCGGAGGACGCGCCGGTGACGAGGGCGACCGAGCCAGGTGATGGTGGCGGAAGTGTCATGTAGGACGAGCCTACTCACATGCCGAACTGCGTGCGACTGCACCGCCGCAACGGCATCCGGTGGTCCGCTCACTTCGACTTGCGCCGCAGCTTGGCGCCCAAAGATGTAGAGCAGGAGTTCGCCCGGCGGACCGCTGAGTCGAGCCGTCGGTTCGCCTGGTCGAGCCATCATCCGCTCGTTGGTTCCGGCCCACTCAATCTCGAGCCCGCAACCGTGAAGCCGCCGACTCAGGTAGCGGCTGCCGCGGCGAACGTTTCGCCACAAGGCAGCATCCATTGCCGGCGTCAGGCTACGGGGGCCTCGTCTATTGGCTCTGCGGACGTCCTCGTGATGAACAAAGAACTCGTTGAGATTCGCCAGCGTCCGCACCCACCCAAGGCGGAAGAAGCCGACGGGCGGGCCGGACCGGATCCGCGCGACAAGCCAGGTGAAGTCGGTGCGCTTGGCCAGGCCGACTCTACGCCGCTCGGCGAACCGCTGGAAAGCGCCCGGCAGAACGAGGCACGGGCCAGCAACCAGATCGCGTTCTCGCAACACGAGATGGGCAGCGAGGTCATGAGCAGCCCAGCCTTCGAGCAGGGTCGGAACCGAAGGGCCAAGCTCATCGAAGAGATCGCAGAGCTCCAGGCGCTCTTGGGTGTCTAGCGGAACCATCTACGCTTCGCTGTCGGTGGCCGACGAGGCACATACGGCCACGGGCTGATTTCGCTCCGGGACGGAGCCGGCTCGGGCGTGCTTCAGCTGCGTCCGCAGATGTTGGCGCAACTCGTGCACGGCCGGGTCCGTCCAGCGGTTGTCGGCTTCCGTCGGATCGGCGGTGAGGTCGTAGAGCTCCCACTGGTCGTCGAGCGGGTTCGTCCGATACGCCTCTCCGCCAGGCCCGTTGGCCGCCATGTGGCGGACTCCCGGTTCAGTCCAGGTCGCCGGGTCGTCGAAGGTGCGCACCAGCTTCCACAGGTGGCCCTCGCCGCCGGGAACGTCGTCGACGCGGACCACCAAGCCCTCGAAGTTTGACGCGACGTGTGCGGGCACCCGGATACGCAGCGGCGCGGGCGGATTCACCGTTCGTTTCAAACGCCGCGCCAGACCCGAGGCGCCGGTGTCGCCCTCGAGGATATTGTCGCGGGTCATCAGGTAGACGGCGCGGGTGTCGTCGGCCGGCGCCCCGTCCACGACCGGCATCAGGTCGCGGCCCGGCAGCGGGTGCACCTCGGAGAACGACCCGGCCAGCATGGCGGCCGCGGCCTCGACGTCGACACCGGCCGCGGCCAGCAGGGTCGGCACCAGGTCGACGTGCGAGGTCGGCGCCGTGACCGTCCGCGGCGATGTTGCGCCCTCGCCGATCCGGGCGATCACAAACGGCACCCGGGTGGCCTCGTCGTAAAGGCTGAACCACTTCTGGTGCAGCCCGCCGTGCGCCCCGAGCAGATCGCCGTGATCGGAGGTGCGCACCAGCACCGCGTTGTCCGATCCGCCCTCGGTGACCGCCCGTCGGACCCGGTCGATCGGCCCGTCCACCACGGCGTGCAGCCGATAGTAAAGATCGCGGTAGCGCTGCGCGTTGTGGCGGTAGGTCCGACCGATCGCCGGCGCCGGCCCATAGCCGGTGTAGTACGCCTCGCGGTACGCGATCTGCGCGGCCGGCTTGGTCGCCAGGTCCTCCTCGGCGGTGGGCGCCGCGGGCACGTGCGGCGGATCCAGCCGTGACGGCTGCACCGGGTTGTGCCGCGTCCACGTCGGGAATAGCACGATGTCGTGCGGGTTGACGAAGCTGGCCACCAACAGGAATGGACGCTGCGCGTCCGCCTCGCCGGCGCGGCGGCGCGCGTAGCGGTCGATCAGCCACGCGACAACGCGGTCGGCGATCAACGGATCGCGGCGAACCCCGGCATCGGCCAGCTGCGCGCCGTGCGGCTCGGGACCAACCCAGCCCGAGAAGCCATACGGCGCAAGGGGATCGGCGTCGAGATAACGCAGCACCGCGACAGGGTCGACGACGCCGTCATCGTCATTGGTCGCCAGCACTCGCCCGTCGGCGTCGCGCAGATCGGCATGCGAGATGTGCCATTTGCCGTCGTAGTGGGTGTCGTAACCCGCTGCGCGGAACCAATTGCCCAGGGTGGGCACCTCGCCTTGGCGCAGCCAGCGCATACGTGAGTCGTAGGCCGTCTTGCCGAGACCGTCGGTCTGGGTGACGCCGTGCAGGTCGGGGTAGTGCCCGGTGAAAATGGTTGGGCGGCTGGGCACGCAGGCCAGCGAGCCGGTGTAGTGCCGCGCAAAGCTGACACCGTGTTCGTCGAACCACTTCCGGCCGGACAGTGTTCGGTTGCGCCAGGCAAGCACCTTGGCTGACTCGTACGGCGGAATTGCACGTTCCTCGTCGGTCATCAGGATGATGATGTCGGGGCGATCAGACACGGGACTTCTCCACTCGATTGGCGAGACCGGCGAGCATGACGTCGGACTGTCGAACCTGGACGCGACACACCGCGCGTTCGGCGAGCTGTTGCATTGCGTGCGGCCCGATTTCGACCGTGCTGGTCAGTGTCACGACGGTGTCGCCGCCTTGGATCCGCCGTAGCGTCCACCGGTTATTGAATCGGCGCAGTCGCTTGGGCAGGCCTTCGACGTCGTAGGCGAGCGTCCACGTCGGGTCGAACTCGGTGATCCGCTCGACGAGGGCGTTGCGGCCGATCTGGACTCGCCGGGTGGTGCCGACGGGCTCGCTGCCGTGATTGAGGATGCAGGAGTGATCGATGTTGTCCGCCCATGAACTGATCGAGCCAAAGTCCGCGAGGACGTCCCAGACTTCCGTCGGTTCGGCAGCGATTGTGCGGCTGCGGGCAATGTCGGCCACCGGATCACCGTACGGGGCGAGAAGTTTTCATTGCCCGGCGATGCCCGATTAGGCCAGCCTGCGTTCGTCGCTCCTAGCCGCTGAGACGATGCGAGCAACCATCTTGCCGCCCCGGATGACCTCAATCGTCTGCCCTGCCGCTACCCTGTCGAAGCACCGCCCGGCGCGCGTTCGCAGTTCGTCTAGTCCGACCCACCTACCGGCGTCCGGTGCTACGTCTTTGACATGTCGCGCAGGGATCGGAGCGACCCTCCAGTCACCGACCGACATGATCCGGGCCACCAGCTTGCCACGACGCACGACATTCATCGTCTCCCCGGCGGCGACCCGCCCGAGGTAAGTACAGGCGTCGCTCCGAAGTTGGCCTAGGCCAATCACTTCCGGCATCTTACTCAGCTGGTTGGCGCCAGCATATCCTTCCATCCGTCGTCTCCCGTTTTATTCGAATTGTCGACCGCGTACTTCATACCGTCGGGCCCTACCACTTCACCGCTCTGCGGACTGTAGACGGCCGCGGGAGGTCCACTCGGGATGTAGACGCACGGGTTTGGTTGCTGCCCATTGCATTCCACAGTGCCCGAACCCGGCCGCTGCAGCGGATCGCTGATCGGCGGCGGTGTCTGCCCGCCTGGCGGCAGCCGGTCGGAAGGCGCCGGGTTGAGGCCGGTGTTGATCGACGGCGCGGGTATCACATGACCGGGATCTACCGGCTGATCACAGCGCGCCCCCGGCGCCGGACAGTTCCGGATCTGATTGGGGTCGCCGTACCACGGGTTGGTGCCCAGCGGCTCATATGGTTTGTTGCTGCGGCATTCCTGTGGCGTCGCGGCGCGTTTACCGGGGACATCGACACACGGATAGTTGCGTGCCCCGCGCACTGCGTTGGCGGGAGCGTCCTGCGGGATCTTGCAATATGTTCCGGACGGCATCGGCGCCAGGTTGGTATCCGCCGGAGACCGCCACTGAGGTGCCGGGAGAAAGCCGGTCAGACACGGCGGGGGCTGGTTGATCGTCAGCGCGGTGTCGAGCGCAGCGTAGCCCGGGAACGCCGCCGTTACCGCCTGGCCTTCCGCGGCGCCCTGCGTATACGAGACCAGCAGTTGCTCGACGCCCTTGTGGTAGCGCTTGAGCATGTCAAGCACGATCTCGAGATTCGCCAGTGTCTGCGGCAGCGTCTCGCGGACGTCGCTGAACACCGAGTTGACCTGGTCGGCGGTCGGCGCCCCTTGGGTGAGGATGCTCTGCACGTGCTGGTCGTTCTCGGCGGTCTGCGCGGCCAGGATGTTCAGGTTGTGCGCCCAGCGCGCGATCGCGTCACCGGAGTTGACCTGGCTGTCCAGGATTGGCCCGGAGTTTTCGATGATGTCGTCAACGTCGCCGATGTTGGTCTTGAAGTCGCTGGCAATCGCCTGGGTCGCGTCGACCAGCCGTTGCAGCGCGGGCCCCAACCCGCCGACCGCTTCGGCTGTCTCGTCGAGCAGTCGACTGATCTTGTCCTTGGGCAGCGCGGCCAGCCCGCGGTTGGCGGCGTCTAGCGCCGGCCCGATCTCAGCGGGCACGGTGCCTTTGGTGATGGTCTGGCCCGGCGAGAAGTATTCACCCGGGTTGCCTACCGACACCAGGTCCAGATACTGCTCACCAACCGCCGACACCGAATGCACGTTCGCCGATGCGTCGATGGGGACCTTGTACCGGTCGGCAATACTCATGGTCGCCTGCGCGCCGGCCTCGGTCGGCTCGACGGCGGTGACCTTTCCGATGGTTTCACCGCGATAAGTCACGTTGGCCGTCTTGTACAGACCGCCCGACGCGGGCAGGTCCGCCTTCAGGGTGTACTGGCCGATCCCCACATGGCTTGGAATCCGCAGGTAGTACCAGCCCAGCGCAATCGCCGTGATCACACTCAGAATGCTGAACAGGATCAGCTGGCGCCAGATGAAGCGGGTCAGCATTGCCTATCCGCCCTTTCGACCAGCGGCCCGCCGGGGACGTCGTTCGGGTTCGGCGTGTACCGGACGTCGGGGATCATCGTTTCGGGGTCGCGGCCCCACGATTGCTCGAGCGCGCGCAGCGCTCCGGAGAACCCCGTCCCGGTGAGAACCGCGTTGTCGACAGCGCTGAGCGTCAGGTCGAGCGTCAGTGACAGGTTGAAGTAGTCGCCGCGGAACGCCTTCGGCACGGCGTCGATATCGAACGGCCGGACGAGGATCAGCTTGAGTGCCTGGATCAGATACGGTGAGGCACGGCCGAGTTCCCTCAACGGGCACTGCAGCGACAGCAGGTCCTGATGGAGGTTGTTCCGCGAGGCGGACAGATATTGGTTGGCAACCTGGCTGAACCCTCCCGTCGCATCAACCGCGTTGATCAAAAGGTTCTGTTTGTCGGCGAAATGCTTGATCAGCGGCGGGAATTCGGTGAGAACGCGATCGAGAACGTCCGAGCGGGGACCCACGTAGGTCAACAGCCGGTTGGTTGAATCGATGGCTCGGGTGATGTCATCGCGTTGCTCGTCGAGTCGTGCGGTGAAGGTGTCCAGCTTGCCGAGGAAGGCACGGATCTGGTCGGCCCGCCCGTGCACGATGTTGTAGACCTCGTTCTGCACCACTTCGAGGTTCGGGATGCCGCCCCCGCGCAAGATAATGGCGAAACTGGCCAGCGTCTGCTCGGTGGTGGGGTAAGCGGACGAATTCTTCAGCGGGATGGTGTCGCCGTCCTTCAGCAGTTCGGGCGACGGGTTGGGCGGCGCAGCCAGTTCCACATGCTGAGAACCCAGCAGGGTTGACAGCCCGATCTTGGCGGTGGCGTTTTTGGGTAGTTTGACGTTCTTGTCCAGACCCAGCGCCAGCGTGGCGACCCAGTTCTTCAGGTTGATCGCGCGCACTGTGCCGACAAAGACATCGGCCACCCGCACCCGGCTGTTGAGGTTTAGGGCCAGCGTGTCGGGCATTTGCACGTAGACGGTGTAGGAGCCGGCCTTGGTGCCCGGGCCGCCGGGCATTGGCACATTCGCGATTCCGTGCCAGTTCGCGCACGAGGTCAGCGCGACGGCAGCCACCAGTAGAGCCAGGCCCTGCCGGTCCGGTGGCGGACCATGCGCATCATCCCCTTCACTGGCCGTTGGTTCGGCTTGCTCCTCGCGCGTACCGCGCTCGTCGTGCGCCTCACGGGCCGGTCCTGTCGACACGGCCGCCTCGGCGGGTAGCGGTGGTCCGGCAGGCGCGGGCGCGGCGCCGGTGTCGGCGCGACCGGCCCCGGGACCACGCTCCGGCCCGGGCGGCGGCGGCGGGATCGGCGCCGGATGGTCCGGCTGTCCGATGTACGGCAGCGGACCGGGTGCTTCGTTGTACGCGTTCGGCGGTCCCGGCGGTGTCTGCAGGTTCGATTGCACCGGTGGGATATCCGGTCCGCCCATGAGTTCGGCCAGCGATTCCGGCGTCAGCAAGCCCGCCGTGATCGGACCCACCTTTGTGCCCTGCATGCCCGGCGCGACAACCCAGCCGGGCTGGGTGTTGCGGTGCGACAACGGGGTGTCGGGCACCCAGATCCCGGGGACGGTGGTGTCCTTGTAGCCGTTCGGCGGCTGCAGCCGCGGCTCGGAATAGGCGACTTCCTTGGGTAGCGTCTCGGCGGTGGTGAACAGGTTGAGGCCGAACGGCAGGTAGTTGAACTTGATCGCATCGAGGATGGGCGCTAGGTATTGCGCGCAGAGTTCGGCGGATTCTTGATAGCCAAGCCGGCTACCGGCCTGAATCATGCTGCAGATGAACTGCATCGGGTTCGTGAAGTTCGGGATCGCCGGAATGGACACGACCGCGCCGTGCGACGGGTGATAAATCTGGTTGAGGTTCGTCTCCAGCGTCGGGAGAACGTGCAGGCCGGTTTCCAAACCATTCAGCGGCTCGGGTTGGACCAGCGTGGTGGTGACGTTGGCGAGGTTGTCGATGTCGCGCGCGAGCACCTCGCGGTTCTTGGCCAAGAACGGGCGCAGTGTGCCGAGCAGGCCGTCGAACTGCTGTATCGCATTGGCGAGGTCCCGGTCAGACCCGGTTAATCTGTCTGTGAACTGGGCCAGGTTGTTGTTCAATGCGACGAACTGCTGGTCGTCCTTGTGCAGGGCGTTCACGAAAAGCGCCAGGCTGTGCACCACCGCGAAGAAGTCGCCACGACCCTGGTTCAGCGCGGTCAGCGCCCGCGACAGGCTGTCGAACGTGGTGTTGATCTGCTTGCCCTTGCCGGCCAGCCCGTCGGCGAACGACTCGATGAGATCACCGAAGGGGCCCTTGGGCTGCTCGGGTGTGGGGCCGAGTTTGGAGATGACGTTGGCGACGCTGTCGCGCAGTTCGTCCCACTCCGTCGGCACCTGTGTGCGCTCGATCGGGATCACCGTGTTATCGGCCATCACCGGACCACTCTTATAGGGCGGCTCCAACTGAATGCTCCGCGACGACACCAGCGTGGGGCTCACAATCACCGCGGACGCATTGGCCGGCACCTTGTACTTGTTGCTGTAATGAAAGATCACCTTCATCTTGTCGCCGGCCGGCACGATCTTGTCGACCGAACCCACGCGAATGCCCATGATCTGGACTTTGTCCCCGGAATAGAGTGCGTTCGCCTCTGGGAAGTAGGCCACCACGGTGTTGTTGGTCAACTTTTGGTACAGGTGGAACCCGACGAACCCGACAAGAACGGCGACCGCCACCGCGAGCGATCCGATGATCACCGATGCCCGAGGCGCTTCGCCGCAGTTTGCGGAAAGTCAAAGGTGCCGTTCAATTTTGGCTACCTCCCTGTGACGCCGCTACCTCCGGCTCCGCCGGGGTTGATGAACGGCGCCGGCAGTTATTGCCGGGTCCCGGCGGCGCCGCGGGTCCGGGTGGCATGTCCTGGTGGTGGCGCCGAGCGGGATTCGCCGGCGCGGGACCCGGTAACGGTCCCAGCGGCTCGGTGCGCGCTCCCGGCGGCGCGTTCGGGCGCGCAGCGGCACCGGCGTGCCCGGCACGTCCGGCGGTGCGGCAGGCCGGGCCGCCCGGCGATCGGAATGCCCGGTGTCGGCGGCAGGCCGTTCGGGTTCGGCGGCGACGACGCGACGTCGGGCAACACCGGGTACGGCCCGTTAGGCCCGAAGGGACCTTGGTCCTTGATTGACGCCCGCGCATGGCATCGGGTTGCCCGGCCGAGGCAGCAGCTCCGGCGGCGGCGCGTACGAGCACGGCGACCCGGGCGCCACGGCCGGCCCCGGGTGATCCGGGGTGCCTTCCAGCACCGGCGGCGCCGGCGGCGGTGCGCCGTTGGGGAACCGGGTGCCGTTCGGGTCGGGGAACTTGAACGCGGGCAGGCCGGCGCTGCGCCAGAAGTCCTCCGGGTCGATACCACGCTTCTTGAACGCGGCGTCGACCCACGGCTGCAAGATCCAATACGGCAGCAGGTTGGCCAGGACTATCTTGAAGTACGGTCCGGACGCGACGGACTCTCCTAGCGATGCCGCGAATTGGCTTACATACTTCAGGCTTTGAGCCAGGTCTTCCTTGCGTGCCACCAGCACGTCGCTGATTGCATGCAACTGCTCCAGCACAGGATTCAGGTTCGGGTTGTCGTTGATGAACCCCTGCACCTGCGCCGAGAAGGCGGAAATGTTGCCCAGCAGCGCGTCGATGGCCCGTCCACGTTCGTTGAACGCGGCCAGCAGCGTCTTCGAGTTGACCAGCAGCCGGTTGATTTGTTCACTGCGGTCACCGAGGACGCTGGCTACCTTGTTGGCCTGAGCGAGCAGGTGCTTGATCTGTTCGTCGCGTTTACCGATGGTGTCGGAGAATTTGGCCAAACCGTCGAGGGCGGGACTCAGGTGCGAGTAGGTCTGATCGACGGTCTGCGACAACACATTCAGCGACTGCTTGACGGTGTCGATGTTCCAGCCGGTGGCGGCCTTGGTGATGTCGAAGTTCGCATCGTACAGCTGGTAGGGGGTGGTGGTTTGGCCCAGCGGCAAAACGCCCCCGGGCCGCAGCATCTGGGTTCCCCGCGGCTCGATCTCGAGCACCTTCCTACCCAGGATCGTGTCGGTCTTGATCGCCAGCCGGCTCTCGGTGCCGATGGTGTTGCTGCCGATGGAGAACTTGATCGCGACGTGGTCGCCGTCGATCTTGAGCCCCTGCAACCTTGCCGACAACCACGCCGGTGATGCGCACCTTGTCGCCCTTGTTCAGTTGACCGGTGCTGGCGAACTGCCCGGAGTAGCTCGGACTGGCAAACAGCATCGGGACGCTGGTGAAGCTTTGGCCGACGGCGACGATGAGCACCAGCACGATGCCGCCCATGAGGCCGACGCGGCTGCGGTTGAATTCCGTCAGTGTTCTCATTGCGGCGTGCACCTACCCGTGGGCTGCTGCCAGATCCGGACCGTGCGCACTGGGCCGCCGGACTGTAGACCGTTCCACTTGATCGTGAGGTCGCACACGTAGAAGTTCACCCAGTCTCCGTAGAGGCCGATGCTGCGTCCGATCAGGTTGAGCGCGGTTGGCGTCTTGTGGATCAGATCGTTGAGCTGATCACTTTGGTCGACGAGCGGCTGCTGAAGGCCCTGCAGGTAGTTGATCTCCTTGTGCAGCAGAGCGCGGTTATCGGCCAGCAGGTCGGCTACTGTTCCCGCGGCATTGCTGATGTTTGCGATGCCGGCGGCCAACGGATCGGCGTGGTTCGTCAGCCCGGTGATCAGTTTCTCGAAGTTGTCGACGGTCTCGTCGAACTCCTTGCGGTGTTTGACCGTCGTGTCCAGCACAATGTTCAGGTTCTTGACCACCTCGCCGATCGCTTGGTCGCGCTCGGCCAGATGCGAGGTGACTTGCGCGGTCTGGTCGAGGATGTCGTTGATGGTGCCGCCCTGACCCTGAAACACGGTGACGATGGCCGACGCGATGGTGTTGACCTTTTCCGGATCGAGCGCCCGGAACAGCGGCTTGAAACCACCGATCAGCGCATCGAGATCCAGCGCCGGTGAAGTTCGCGACAGCGGGATGAATCCGCCCGGCGGCAGGACCCGGTCAGCGCCCTCACCCGCGCCGCGGTCGAGTTCCACGTACCGGTCACCGATTATGTCGAGATAGCGGATCTGCGCGGTCGTCGACTGATAAAGCGTCAGCGAACGATCGACATCGAAGTCCACCCATGCCCGCCTGCCGGCGTCGACCAGCCGTACCTTCTTGACCTTGCCGATCTCCACTCCGGACGCGCGGACGAACTGACCGTCGCGCAGCCCGCTGGCGTTGCTGAACTCCGCGGAATAGCTGTTGGTGCTGTTGAAGCGCATCTGACCGAACACCACGATGATGGACACGGTGATCAGCAGCAGCACCAACGAGACGATGCCGAGCCTGATGGCGCTGCCGGTGGTGGTTTTCATGGGTTGATCGTGTTGTCCCCGACTTGACGGCCCCAGACGTACTCGATTGCGTACGGTGAGCCGGTATCTACGTGGTTATACGGGGCGAGACTCGCGCCGGTATCCATCACCAACTCGGGCGCGGGCCACAGATCCCGGGTGATGGCCTGCCAGCAACCGGGCGCACCCCCCGGCCCACCACGAGCGTTCACCCGCGGCAGATTGTCCGGATAGACATAGGGATTCGGCGCCCCGCCGACCAAGCCGGCGAGCCCCAGCAGTCCCAGTGTGCCCACCGTACCGGCCAAACCCGGGAGCGTCAGTATGCCTCCCAACGCTGACATCAGCTCGGTCATGGTTTTCAGCGCGTAGCCGTTGCCACCGCCCGTCGTCGCGTAGGCCAGGGGTTCTTCGTCGTGGTAGCTGCGGATGGTGCAGAAGATCTCGGGACTGTAGGTGTCCAGCAGCTGGGCGGTGGGCACCAGATCGGCGACCCCCCGCTGCAGGTAGGGCCCGCCCCGGCGGAAGATGTCTTCGCCGGTGTTGCCCAGCCCGGTCGCGGCCAACAATGCGGCATCCAGGTCGGCTTCCTGCCGGTGCAGCGTGCGCGCCGTGATCACCGCGTTGCTGAGAGAGTCGAACAAGTCCGGTGCGGCGTTGGCGTAGGTGTCGCCGAGCGCGGCCAGCCGCTGAATGTCATGGCGGATCTGTGGCATTCGCGGATTGATGTCGTCGAGGATGGCGTTGCCGTTGACGATCGACTGCCCGAACTTGTCACCCAACCCGTTCAACGCCTCCGCGGCCGCGGCCAACGTCAGATTCAGCTTGACCGGATCCACCTTCTCCGCGATCGAGGTAAGCGTCTCGAACAGCGTGTTGAACTCCGTCGTCACCGACCTCGCATCGATCACGTGCTGTGGGGTGATACGCTGCGGCACAGGATATTTCGGTGATCTCAACGACACATACTTGTTGCCGAATACCGTGGTCCCCTTGATGTTGGCGTCCACATTGGCCGGAATCAGCCTGATGTACTTGGGATTCACATCCATGGTGATCTTGGCCGCCGGCTTGCCGTCGCGCTGGAGCTCCGAAACGCCGGCCACCCTGCCGATTTCCACCCCGTTGTAGGTGACCTTCGACCCCGGATCCATCACCAAACCCGACCGGGCAGCCAGCATCGTCAAGGGTGTCTTCGGCGTGAGCCGGCCCCGAAACTGCAGCCACACGAACGCCAACACCAACGCGGCAACCAACAAGAACACCACAGCCGCCCTCTTATAGGGCGGGATAAGTGGCGGGTTCTCCTTCAGCGGGGTCGTCATGACGGCTACACCGTGAGGTTGAAGTTCGGGTTTTTGCCATAGACCGCCATCGCGGTCAGAACGACCACGACGACGATCGTGATCAACGACAGCCGCATCGACCGGCCGACCGCTTCACCGACACCGACCGGCCCGCCGCTGGCGGTGTAGCCGTAGTAGCAGTGGGTGGTCATCACGACCACCGCAACGAGGATCACCTCCGCGAACGACCAACCCACGTCGTTGAGGCGCAGGAATGTGTGGAAGTAGTGGTCGTAGGTACCGATGGACTGCCCGTAGAGGAAAACCGTGGTGGCCTGCGCGGACAGGAAGGCCAGGGTGATCGCCAACCCGTAGAGCGGGATGATGACGACGAGACCCGCCACCACCCGGGTGGACGCCAGGTAGGCGATTGACCTGATACACATAACCTCCAGGGCGTCGATCTCCTCGCTGATGCGCATCGCGCCCAGTTCGGCGGTGGCGCCGGCGCCGACCGTGGCTGCCAGCGCCTGACCGCAGGCCACCGGTGCCACAAACCGCACATTGATCATTGCGGCCAAAAATCCGGTGAATGCCTCGACACCGATATTGCCCAGCGACGCGAAGCCCTGGATGGCGACCAGTGAGCCCGCGGACATGGTGATGAAGCCGACGATGGCGGCGGTGCCACCAACCACGGCCATCGCGCCGCTACCCATCCCCATCTGGGCAATGATCCGCAGCAGCTCTTTGTGGTAGCGGCGCAGAGCGAAGGGGATCAGCCCGACTGCGGTTAGTGCGAACCAGACCATCTGCCCGAGCTCGGTCAGTTGCCGGGCCGGCGCGTCGCGGTATCGACGGAGGGTGACGGCTGCCCGCGGGAAGCGGTGATACGGGACGATGGCCGCGATAGACGTAGCCATGTCAGCGCCCCGTTCCGAACCGGACACCGATAGTCGTCATCATCGCGTTAACGGCGAACAGCGCGATGAAACTTATGACCACCGTTTCGTTGACGGCAGTGCCCAGGCCTTTGGACCCGCCGCGGACGATCAGCCCGCGATAACAGCCGACCAAGCCGGCGATCAGCCCGAACGTCGCGGCCTTGATAATTGAGATCACCACCTCGGGCAGGCCGGTGAGCACTGTCAGCGTGGAGAGGTAGGCACCGGTCGAGACGTTCTGCAGGTACACGCTGAAGAGGTAGCCGCCTGTCAGGCCGACGGCGATCACGAGGCCGTTGAGTAGCACCGCGACGGCCGTCGAGGCGACGACGCGAGGCACCACCAGCCGGTGGATCGGGTCGATGCCGAGCACCTCGAGCGCATCGATCTCTTCGCGGATGGTGCGGGCGCCGAGGTCGGCGCAGATCGCGGTGGACCCGGCGCCGGCGACCACCAGCACCGTCACGATCGCGCCGAGCTGGGTGACCGTGCCGATCGCCGCGAGCGCCCCCGATGCGTCGGCGGCGCCGAACTCGGCCAGCAGGATGTTGAGCGTGAAGATGAGTAGCACGGTTTCCGGGATGGACACCGCGATAGTGGGCAGCAGCGACACCCGCATGAGGAACCAGCCATTCACGATGAATTCGCGCCATTCGAACGGCTTCATCAGGGCTTTGCCGGTCATCACGGACATCCGGAAGAACCCGCCGGCCACTTCCGTCCCTGGTCGGATCCGGTCGCGTACTTTGCCGGTAATCAGGTGCGAAGTAGTCATTGGCGCAGCTTCGGGTAAGCGTGGTAATCGACTGAGGCGTCGAGTCGCAACGTTTCGGTGGCCTGTCCAGGCGGGCCAAATTGCTGCGAAAAGTGCTTCGCGAGAATACTTCTCGAGCTTCGCGTGAACAACGCTAATTCCTGACTTCTGCGCTCCACGTTGCGGCGCAACGGTTCTTGGTATGACCGGCGGACTCGCGCATCACCTGGTTCCCGGTCGCAATCGACCACATGGTCGTCCCGACCGCCAGTCTCGGTCCCTGGCCTCGGACTCCGTGTCGCCCTCGTCTGCGTCACTCGGTAACTATTGCATTCGACCGTCCGTACAGTCAATGACAAAGAAAAATTGCCACGGGTCCGCCGCGCGACCACCCCAATATCCGCCGCTGCGTTACTAGCTTTAACATCATTACCAGGAGTTTTAGCGTCCTCAGCCATTGCCGGCACGGGCTTTTTATCGGTTGGCCCGTGGACTTGGAGGACGCTCTTTATAGCAATTCACCGACTATACGTACAGTCATCTGCATTGCCGGCGGGCCCGGATGCTGCGGCTATGCCGTCAGTCTGTCGCGCCCGTTACCGCGCCAAGACATTCGCGCACCACCGAGACGATTTCCGTGGAAGGGTTCGCCCACTTGCTCAGCCCGAAGCGATCGAGCAGCAACCCGCCGAGGAACACGTCGACGAAAGCGGCCCCGACTTGTTCGGGTGTCCGGGAACCGACGGGGTCGAACCACACCCACATCCACTGCAGCGATCCCCACAGCTGCAGTGCCGCCAATTCGGCGTCCACGCTTCGGAACACACCGCTTTCGATCCCGTTGCGGATCTCGTCGATCGTGAGCGATTGCAGTTGATGGCGCAACTTTCGCACTTGCTGCATCGCCGGGTCATCGGACAGCTGGACCACCTCGCGCTGGCTTGCTACCGTCGCGTTGCGGGCGATCACCTGTAGCAAGGCGGAGGTATAAACCGTCGCGGCGATGCGTTCGTGCGGCGAGGCCAGGCGGTCCCACACCATCTGCAGCGCATCGAGTTGGCAGGCCAGGTGGGTTTCTTCAAGCTCCCGCAGCATCTGCACTTTGGTTCCAAAGTGATGAACGATGGTGCCCTTAGACATGCCAAGCTCGTCGGCGATGTCACCGAGATTCGTTCTCTCGTAGCCACGTTCGGCGACATAGCGGACAAACGCGTCGAGAATTTCGCTGCGTCTGCCGGGCGATCGGGGCATCGCAACCCTCCCGAAGCAACCAACTAACCGTACGGACGGTCTATCATACTTCGAGAAGGGAGTATCCCCTAACCAGGCTTGCGCCGTCTAGACCCACAGACCTGACAGTGAATCGCCAAGGCTGGGTGGTTGCCGGATGTCCGGCCGGTTACAGGGCCTGCAACGGCCTTGAGGCGCGGAACCCCTCCGGTGCGGTGACAACGTACATGTTCGCACCGGGCGCTGACTTAACTTCACCGGCAGTGAACATGGTCATGAGTTCTCTGCCGTCACTGTCGGCAACGCAGACATAGGTGTCGGTCTCAGCGTCATAGTTGAAGCTGTCCCACGCCAACACGAACGCTAAGCAGTTGCCTTCGCGGTCAGTGATGACGAGCTTGTGTACACCCGACCTTTTCAACAGTTCGGCATCCTGCACGCTTAGTTGCGAGAGCGCGTTGTTGTGGACCGTTACGCGGTTTAACATCTCGTACCTCCTAGCGAGGTCGTCCCGGTCTTCGTGGAATTTCAGTTGGCGGTCCCCACCTGAGGCCTACCGAAAGGTAGGTCTGCGGATGAACCACCACGAACACCCAAGGAAGGGGACCGCTATGAAGACCGTACCGACTGTTCGCCGTGGCTATGACCGATATCGCCAGCATCCCGCGAGATTTGCCAACTTGCGTTTCGCGAAATTTTCAGGCTCTGCTGACTCGGCGAGTTACTGTTTGCCATAGGCATTGCAAACGACGCTGCGGAGGGCAAATGACGGCCTACAAGACTGTGGTGGTTGGCACCGATGGCTCGGAGTCTTCGCTGCGCGCGGTCGACCGTGCGGCCACGATTGCCGCCGACTCGGACGCGAAGCTGATCATCGCGACCGGCTACTTCACCCACGCGGAAGATAAGCGCGCGGCCGACGTCCTCGGGAAAGAGGCCTACCTGGTGCAGGGCAACGCGCCGATTTACGCGATGTTGCACGATGCCCGCGACCGAGCCAAGGCGGCGGGGGCGAAGAACATCGAGGACCGGCCGGTCGAAGCCGCTCCGGTGCACGCGCTGGTAGACCTCGCCGAGGAGGTTGGGGCGGACCTGCTAGTGGTCGGCAATGTGGGACTAGACGCCCGATCCGCGATCGTCGGGCGGCTGTTCTCGATCCCCGGGGCTGTCGCCAGCCGGGCCAAAATCGACGTACTGATCGTTCGCACCACTGGCTGATCGGTGGCCGCAACCCCGCTGTCCTGGGATGTCGTTCCCATTGAAAAGCCGGACGATGTCAACGTTGTGATCGGACAGGCGCACTTCATCAAGACGGTCGAAGACCTGCACGAGGCAATGGTTGGGGTAAGCGGGTCACTACGGTTTGGGCTGGCCTTCTGCGAGGCCTCGGGAGCGCGGCTGGTGCGCCGCACCGGCAATGATGCTGAGTTGATCGAGCTTGCGACCTCTAATGCGCTGGCCATCGCGGCCGGACACTGCTTCGTCATTTTCTTGCGCGGCGGGTTTCCGCTCAACGTGCTCAACCCGGTGAAGGCAGTGCCCGAAGTCTGCACAATCCACTGCGCCACAGCGAATCCGGTCGACATCGTGCTCGCGGTGACGCCGCTTGGTCGCGGCATAATCGGCGTGGTCGACGGAGAAACCCCCGTCGGGGTGGAGACCGATGAGGATGTGACCGAGCGCCGCGATCTGTTGCGCGCCATTGGCTACAAGCTCTGAAGTTGCTACACGGTCAGCACGTCAGAATCGGCCGATAGGTCGACTTCAAGTATGTCAAATGCGTTCTGCAGGACGGTCTTTCCCTGATCGATAAAGCCCGGGGCCTGCCCGATGTCGATGGCATCCTGGTTGTGAGTACCCGGGACGCAACCGCGAATCCCGGCCCGGTAGTCACTAAATGCCTGCTGAAGCGCGGTATTCAGCGCTGGATCCGGACTCGGCAGGTGCTGCCGGGCGCTCGCCAGCGCCCCCGCCGCCGTTTGGCAGGCTGTGCTCGTCGCAGCGATGTCCCCTCGAGTCGCGATAGCGACGACGTTGTCTCCTGCGACGACGAGAGCATCGATCGATGGCTCGGCGTCGTCAAGCCATGCGCGTAACTGCACGCGCAGCGGCGGAGAAGGCAGCGGCGCAGCAGACGCTGCGGTCGCGGACCGGACTGCCGCGGTGTTCGTTGCAGACGGTCGCGAAGTAGACAAACTGTGGTGCGCCCACGCCGACAGCATGGCGATGACCACCACCAGCACGGCCCCGCTCGCCGCAGCGACCAGCTCATGGCGTTGATATCTGCCCTGCTTGCTGCGCGGGTGCGCGCGGTGACGGCTGGACCTGGCCATACTGGGCTCCTGAACCTCGCGAACTAAGTAGCTGACTCACCGTTGGCGATATTTCGCGTCCGGCCCCATCGCCGACGAGGGTCGTTGGCCTCGGCTGCCCGCGCCGATTGGCCCTTGATCAGGAGTCGAAAGTCCCATCCGTCAGTCGTGGTTGAGTAGATGTCATGAAGATCATTGCTTTCGAGGAGCACTACATGCTCCCCGCTATCGCCGAGGCGAATCCGAACAGTCCCCGCAAAATCTTCGAAGCTGTTGCCACAACCGAAGCGATCCGCTGGCTGGCGACGGCCGCGCCGACGGCGACCAGGGTGATCAAAAGCATGATGAACACCGGCCACCGCGCGGGCCTGTTCAAGGCAATCGGCCCAACAGGCCCCCACGGGGCCGTCGGGGGCGGCCCAGGCGGATATCCAGGGGGACCTGGCGCCGATGGATGCCCTGGATGAGGCGTTTCCGACATGAGGCGATGGTATCGCTGATCGGCGTTGCCGGTATTCAGCTTTCCGGCGGACGCCTGCACAGTGCCCAGACGTCAGCATCAAGTGAATAGCGGCCTCGTTAATCAGCGATACCATTGCCCAAATACGCCGTCTGGCACGACGGGCGGTCTGGTAGCGCGGTACAACCGCGACCAAGGCGGAACGCCAACAAGGCAGGAGGTCGCGATGGCTGGCGGTGACGAACTCCGCATTTACGTCGAGAAACTCGCGGAGGCCCTGCAGCACAACATGCCGCCGCCGCCTATCCCCGCCGACATGCCAGCTGGGGCGGTTTCGGAAATCGACATGCTCCTCGCTGGTCTGGGCATGGCGGGAAATTCCGGCGATCCAAAGGACACGGCCGCCGGCCAAGCGGGTTTTGAACAGCGCGGTCAGAAGACCGGCGACGCAATGGCGAAATTCCCTGCGGGCGACCAGGACGCGAGCAAACAACTCGAGCAGATGATGAGTAGCGCTACGCAGATGCCTCAACAGCTCATGCAAGGCTTCAGCGGCCTCTTCCAGGGGTTGTCTCAACCCCTCAACCAGGCCCTACAGCAGGGCATGCAGATGAGCACGCAGTTGGCCAGCTCCATGGGCAAAGCCGGGCAGGGCGCTGGCCTGGGCGCCGAGCTACCCGCAGAAGCCCTCGGCGACGCTCTCGGCGCAGGAGGGGCGGCGCTGGGCGCCGGTGGGGGTGCCGGTGCGGAGTTCGCAGGCGCCACAACCCCGGCCGGAAACCTTGGGCCGCCGCCAACTCCCTCGGCCCCCACGTATCCGACCTCGTCGGCGACACCCGCGGCGCCGGTGCCCAGTCCGCCTGATTCGGCGGCCGGAGCCCGCGGCCCAATGGGCGGCATGCCGATGATGCCACCCGGTGCCATGGGCGGTGCGGGAGCGAGCGGTAGCGAAGGCAAAGCCGAGACTAAGCGTGTTGTCCCCCCGTCGGTCAAGAACGGCGCCCCGGTGCAGGGCCGCATTACCACCCCGCAGACCGCGCCAGAAGTGGTGAAACGCGTGGCGGGCAAACCGATTGCCAGCAGGCGCATCCTGTCGCCTGACGAGAAACGCGATAACGACGACGACGAAATCGACCGCAACCGCTCCTGATACGACAACGGGTGCCGAGGTAGCCCACCGACCGTAGCCCTACGGTGAATAGCAACGGTCACCCTGCTCCGGAACTGCCTGTGCCACAGAGCCGTTGATGTAAGGCAGTTCCGTGGATGGCCCTACGCATTCCCTGATCGCATGAGTCGGCCGAGGCGATGGTATCGACCAAAAACATGTCCTAACTGCTGAAGAGTCGGACGACTGCGGCGGGCCGATCAGAAATCTCGTCGGCGAAAGTGATCGCCCCGATGAAGCCTGAGCGCCAGAAGAATTGGGGTGACTTGCGCGCTCCGGCTTGGCCGCTAACCTTCGTGATCATGCACAGTCAGACGATCACCGCAATTCAGATCGAGGGTCAATGTTAAGTATCGAGCCAGAGGCGTTGCGGGCCGCAGCCAGTCGTTGGCAGCTGATTGGCGCCGGTCTCGGTGAGAGCAGCGCCCCACCGGTCAGCCTCGCGATGTCATGGCCCAGTGCAGCTGCAGCTAACAACATCCATGCGCAAGCGGCCACCGCTACCGGCTCGTTTCAGACTCGTATTGAAGGCAACGCAGCAGCATCAAACAAGGCAGCCAACGCATTTCAGAACCACGAGACGATGAAAGCGGGCGACATCAAAGACGTGATGAGCCTTGTCACGTCGCCACTTCATGATGTCATCGGCATCGCTGGATCCGTGGGAAGCGCCAGCAGTTCGATCGCTGGGACGATCGGCCAACTCGGGGGGCAGGCAGTTTCGGTAACGACCAACCTCACCAGCGCCTTGACCGGTGCGCTCAGTCACGTTGGCAGCTCGCCACAGAGCATGTCGATGCCGATTGATCACGAGCTCAGTCATGGTGGTAGCCAGCCTCAGACCGCATCAATACCGTCGCCGACTGACCATCCGGATAATCCGTCGCAGTCGTCGCCGAATGATCAGCGACCAACAGAGATTTAGGCCGGTAAGCCCGAATGATTCCGACGCGCAGCCAGATTGAGTCTTACACCACTGACCACCTGGTCGACGCCGCCAACTATTGGGGCAGCCTGGCTGACCGGTGGGAGGATGCGCACTGGCAGGTCCGCAATGAGGCCCATTCGCTGAATTGGGAGGGCTCAGCCGGGGACGCCATGCGAGCGCGGACGGTGGCCGATTACACGGTTGCCGCCCATCGGGCCGACCAGTTGCGCGCCGCCGCGGGCATAGCCCGCCAACAGGCCGGCGAGCTGGAGCGGCTACGCAATCGGATTCTCTATGCAGTCGGGGACGCAGAAGACGCTGGTTTCGCTGTCGGGGAAGACCTGTCGGTCAACGACATCCGCGCAACCATGAATCCCGCTGAGCTAATCGCTCGGCAGTCACAGGCTCAAGCTTTTGCCGCCGACATTCGTCAGCGTGCGGTGACGTTGACAGGAGTGGATAACGATGTGGCGGGCAGCCTGACCGCAATTGCCGGCAGTGTTGGGGACGCTCTCTTCACCGGACTGCCGGTCGAATAGCCCGCATACGCGAGATGGCGAAATTCGGCAACCGGGTGAATTGTGCGGCGTGTGGTCGGTGATTAGGTTTAAGCGCTATGGCTGAGGGTGACATGCTGCGCGTCAACCCCGAGGTAATGCACGGGGTTTCACAAGCTATAACAGGCGCGGCGACGGATTTTCGTACCAGGCTCAATGAACTTGATGGTCAGATCCGCGAACTGCTTGCCAATTGGCAGGGTGGAGCAGGTGGCGCCTATGGCGAGGCGTGGGATCTGTGGCATTGCGGGGCCGGCGAGGTGCAACAGGGATTGGCGATTCTGGCCGAGGCTGTCGGTGTCGCCGGAGTTGACTTCCAGACCCAGGAGTCTGCATCAACCCAGAAGGTAGACGGGGTCTACCGTGGCTGACGCGTTCAGCGTGGACCCCGACGTGTTGGTGGACGCGTTGCAGCGCATGCGCGAATTCATCCAGCACGCCGAAAATGTTTTTGCCGAAGTGAATTCGCTAGTGACTCAGCTACACGGGACGTGGTCAGGACACGCGGCGACAGCTCACGCCGAGGCGCACCGACATTGGTCGCACGGCGAAGCGGCGATGCGAGAGGCCTTGGCGCACTTGCAGACTGCTGGCTCCACCGCCCACAGAAACTACACCGACGCAATGGCGGCGAATATGAGCATGTGGTCGTAGCTGATGGCTCCGCTTGCCGTCGACCCGGCGGCGCTGTCGGGCGCCGGGGCCGCGGTGATCTCGGCCGGCGACGGTGTGGCGGCAGCGACCGGCACGTTGACTTCGGGCTTCGGCGCCAATACCGGGCAGGATGCGGCGGGCGAGGCGTTCGCGTTGGCATATCAGGACAGCGCGGGGTCCGTACTGAAGGCGGTGGCGGCAGGGATAAACGCCTGTCGAACAATCGGATTCAAACTAGAAGTCGGCGCATCGAACTACTCGCGGGCCGAAGCGTCGTCGACATTGGGCGGTGGCGGCTCGGTCCTGCCCACACCTACACCGCCAGGGAAGTTCGACGCCCCCGGAGCGCCATGGACGCTGGGACCGGGGATTGCGGAGCCTGTTTTGTGGGGGCTGGTGGAGGAGTTCGTCGGGGACTTGTGGCCGAATGGCAACCCCGCTCAGATTCACGCCGCCGCAACAAGCTGGCGCAGTTTTGGTGCGGCGCTTCATGGCGCGAACGACACCCTGCGAGGACCTATTTCGGTGGTCGCGTCGCAACATATTCCCGAGAACGGACTGGTTCAGCAGGCGTTTGCCCAGCTTGGTGACGCTATCGTCAAGATCGGCGACGAGTGCGGCAAGCTGGCCAAAGGCCTCGATGATTTCGCCAACGAGGTGCAGCACGCTCAAAACGCGATCCGGGATCTATTGCACCGCTTGGACACACCATCGGGTCTGTTGCATGAGGTGGTGGAAGTCTTCAGAGGTCACGGACTCGATGAGATCAAGAAGATCGCTGACGACATCAAGGCTGTGCTCCACAACATGAAGCGAGAGGCCGACGCCAAGGAGCAGTTATTTCAAAAGGCCATGGGCCTGATGGATAGTTGTGCCGTCGACTTAGAGGCCTTTGCGAACAAGGAGCTGACTCATTTCCTAGGGAATGATGTGGGTTCGGCGGTCTCCGCGTACTTCAACATGAACGTCGATATCAGCGAAGGTGTGCTCAAGGGCGGCGCTGACGCGGCCCACGCCTTGAGCCAACTCAATCCACTACGCTTCGCCTACGATCCACAAGGCGCCCTGCATAGTTGGGAAGGCCTGGAGAAGTTGGCCAAGATGGCTGCCAACCCAGCGGCAATTCCGGCAGAACTTGCCTCGGATCCCAAAGGCACCCTCGACATGGTCAAAGGGCTTGTCGACTACAAAGACTGGTCCAGCGATCGGCCCTTGGTGGGACTCGGACACAACATCTTTGACGTTGGAACGGCCGTCGTGCCGGGACTTGGTGAGGTTGGCGCGGGGACCAAGGCCGCCGAGACGGCCGGTGCTGCCACCAGAGCTGCAGATGCGGCCGACGTGGCGGGCACCGTGGGCCGCGACGGACGCCTCCTGGATGAGGTCGGTGAATTCGCAACCACCACAGGGACCATGGGTGACGTCACCGGCACAGCCAGCGGACTGACCAAGGACCTCGAGAAGGTCGGGACTGATTTCCCAAGGAGCGACCCTCCTCCCGGCGGGCGCCCGGGTGCGTTGCCGCCGCCGAAAGCAGGTGAGCCAGGGGCCACCGCTCTAGCGGGTCCCGTCGAACCCGCCCCAACCACCTCCACTCCGACCGACCTCGCCACGCAGCGAGCGGTTGAACACGCGACTACGCCCACTGCGCCGGGCGACGCGCACCCCCCGATCAGTCCGGGCCAACCCGCACCCGTCGGCAATCCTGGAGCTACTGCACCGGGCGGCGTTCATGAACCGACGCCAGCGTTCGCAGGCCCACAACCCGTACCCTCTGTGGCCGCACCAACAGACCCGCTTCCCTCCTACGGCGCAGCGCCCGCTCCCCATGCCCCCGCCGCGCCCGAATCGGGGCTGGCCAGCGCGCATTCACCGCAACCCGCACCACCGTCGCTGCATCAGGCACCGATCGAAGACCCGCACTCAGCCGGAACACATCCGCTCAACCCACCGCCGCCTGCGGACGCCTGGCCCCCTGGGGGCGGAGCTAGTGAGCACACCGGCGGTGGTGACGCCAGCGGCGGCGGGCGCGGAGCGGGTTCCGGCGTCGGTGATGGCCGCGGTGGCGGTGGCAGCGACGCCGACGGGCACGCAGGTGGAGATGGCCACGGCGGCAACGGCGATGACGCATCCGCACCTGGCTTGACGGACGAAAAGCGCGACGAAATCCTCGCGATGGAGAAGGGCACTCGCCCCGACCCTTCTGAGTATTTATCTCGCGAGTACATCGAGCATCACCTCGATAAGTTCCACGAGGGCGCGACCCGATTCATGCCGGAATCGAACCTAAACAAGTATGGGATTGCCCAGAGGGACGGGACCTCTTTCGTCATGCCAAAAAGCGAAGCTGATGCGCTCATCGAAGCAACGCAGGGTGATCCACGAGCAATGGAAAGCGCTTTGGGTTTGGTTGAAGGCTTTCTCGACTCGAACAAGATAGTCAGGATCGATATAGATCATCCCGAGCAATTTAACTTGCGGATTCCATCTGGCAACGAGGCAGGTGCTAATGAACAATGGATTCCTGGCGGGAAGCTACCCGACGGTGCGTCGGAAGCCGTCATCGACGGTGGAAGCGTACCGAGTCCCGACTATAGTGTTACCGACGCTCTTAGGTAGGAAGTGAGGTCTGCGATGAAGTTCGACGATACATACTTCTCAAGAGACGACAGATATTCTCTCGGTGTCGAATCCACCTCTGGCCGGAACTACGCTTCGATCCCGGTCAGCAACGGCATCGTGGACTACGAAGAATACTACGAGATCACGCCAAAACAATACCAAGAATTTTTGGCGGACCGAAATGCTGCCGTTGAATTCGTAGAATCATGCCGTCGCCATGAACGCGATGACTTGCTGATTCAACAGCCGGGTAGCAACCGCGGAACCCCGGTGTAGTCGGCAAGCCAACTCGCGTTCCGGCAAAATTGGCAATCGAGTTCGCAGACGCTTGCCGCAGGCCGGGCCCCCGACACGCTCCCCCGGCTCCGGCCACCTCGGCCGCCCACCCCAACGCGCCCGGGCCGGATACTGTTAAACCGTGACCGCTCCTGGCGCCCCGGGCACCGTCGAACCCGGCCATGATGCAGAACCCAACTCCGCGGGTCTGGAGAGCCTGGCTGCCAATGCGAGTGCCGAACGCGCGCTGATCGACGTCAAAACCGACGCCCAAACCGACGGCCCCGAACACCCGCCCATCGACCTGACCGCCGCCGCGTTCTTCGACGTCGACAACACCCTGGTCCAGGGCTCGTCGCTGCTGCACTTCGGCCGGGGCCTGGCCGCCCGCAAGTACTTCACCTATCGCGACGTGCTCGGATTCGTCTACGCGCAAGCCAAGTTTCAGCTCGTCGGCCGGGAAAACAGCAACGACGTCGCCGAGGGCCGCCGCAAAGCATTGGCGTTCATCGAAGGCCGGCCCACCGAAGAGTTGGAAAGACTCGGCGGAGAGGTCTACGACGAGATCATCGCCGACAAGATCTGGGAGGGCACCCGTGATCTGGCCCAGATGCACCTCGACGCCGGCCAGCAGGTCTGGCTGGTCACCGCCACGCCCTATGAGTTGGCGATCACCATCGCCCGCCGCCTCGGCCTGACCGGCGCGCTGGGCACGGTCGCCGAATCGGTCGACGGGATATTCACCGGCAGGCTGGTCGGCGACATCCTGCACGGTCCCGGCAAGGCCCACGCGGTGCGCTCACTGGCCATCCGCGAGGGCCTCAACCTCAAGCGCTGTACGGCCTACTCCGACAGCTACAACGACGTGCCGTTGCTCTCGCTGGTCGGCACCGCCGTCGCGATCAACCCCGACGCCGCGTTACGCGACCTGGCCCGCAAACGCGGCTGGGAAATCCGCGACTTCCGCACTGCCCGCAAGGCCGCCCGGATCGGCGTACCGTCGGCGCTGGCGCTGGGCGCGGCCGGCGGTGCGCTGGCTGCCGTTGCCTCCAGGCGGCAATCCCGCTGATAAGCTGCGCCGCTGAGCACCCATCAGAGTGGAGAACAGCGCATGTCAGTCGCCGAAAGCGCAGAAGGGCTCATCGGAACGCACTACCGGTTCCCGGACTACTTCGCCGTCGGGCGCGAAAAGATCCGCGAGTTCGCGCAGGCCATCAAGGACGATCACCCGTCGTTCTACTCCGAGACGTCGGCCGACGAGACTGGCAACGACAGCACCGTGGCGCCGCTCACATTCCTCGCGGTCGCCGGGCGGCGCGTCCAGGAGGATGTGTTCACCAAGTTCGACATCCCGATCAACCTCGCACGGGTGTTGCATCGCGACCAGAAATTCGTCTACCACCGGCCGATCAGGGTCGGCGACAAGCTGTATTTCGACACCTATCTCGACTCGGTGATCGAATCCCACAGCACCGTGATCGCCGAGATCCGCAGCGAGGTCACAGACGAGGACGGCAACCCGATCATGACCAGCGTTGTCACCATGCTCGGCGAGTCCTCCAACCCCGACGCGAACGCGGAGGCGACAATCGCGGCAATTGCATCCATCCGCGGCTCGGCCTAATGTCAGCCGGGACTATTTAGGGGGAGCGCCACAGCTATGAGCACCAATCTCACGCCGCACTTCGACGACGTGCAGTCGCACTACGACCTCTCCGACGACTTCTACCGGCTCTTTCTGGACCCCACCCAGACCTACAGCTGCGCATACTTCGAGCGCGACGACATGACGCTCGAAGAGGCTCAGCGCGCCAAGGTCGACCTGTCGCTGGGTAAACTGGGCCTGGAGCCGGGAATGACGCTGCTCGACGTCGGCTGCGGCTGGGGCGCCACGTTGCGGCGCGCCATCGAGAAGTACGACGTCAATGTGATCGGTCTCACGCTGTCCAAGAACCAGGCCGCCCACGTGCAGAGAACGTTCGACGAGCTTGATACCCCACGCTCCCGGCGAGTGCTGCTGGACGGCTGGGAGCAATTCCACGAGCCGGTTGACCGGATCGTCTCGATCGGCGCGTTCGAGCACTTCGGCTTCGAACGCTACGACGACTTCTTCAAGATGGCATGGGACGCGCTTCCGGCCGGCGGCACGATGATGCTGCACACCATCGTCGTCCCGAGCGACCAAGAATTGGCAGACCGCGGCATCAAGATCACCATGACCAGGGCGCGGTTTGCCCTGTTCATGATGAACGAGATCTTCCCCGGCGGCCGCCTGCCGACGGTCGCCATCGTCGAAGATCACGCCACCAAGGCCGGCTTCGAGGTCACCCGTATCCAGCCGCTGCGGCAGCACTACGCGCGGACCCTGGACTTCTGGGCCGAGGCGCTGGAGGCCCACAAAGACGAGGCGATCAAGATCCAGTCCGACGAGGTCTACGAGCGCTACATGAAATACCTGACGGGGTGCGCCAACCTGTTCCGTGAGGGCGCCTGCGACGTGGCCCAGTTCACCCTGGTCAAGCCCGGCGCGTAGCTAACGCTCAGCCGAAGAACATGTTGCGGCGCCCGGCCAGCAGCTGATACAGCGTCTGCTGGATCGTCTCGCGCACCTGGTCGGTCAGCTCGAAGGTCACCATCGGATCCTCGGCGTCGGCACCCTCGTAGTGCGCGGTGGGGATCGGCTCGCCGAAGGCGATGTGCCACTTCGACGGCAGCGGGACCAGCCCGGCCGGACCGGCCAGCGGGAACAGCGGCGTGATCGGGAAGTACGGCAAGCCGAAGAGCCGGGCCAGCAGCCTGACGTCGGCCAGCATCGGGTAGATCTCCTCGGAGCCGACGATCGAGCACGGGATGATCGGCGCCTTGGTGCGCAGCGCCGCCGCCACGAACCCGCCGCGGCCGAAGCGCTGCAGCTTGTAGCGGTCCTTGAAGCGCTTGCCCAGACCCTTGTAGCCCTCGGGGAACACCGCGGTCAGTTCCCCCGCCGCCAGCAGGCGGTGCGCGTCGGCGGTGCACGCCATCGTGTGCCCGGCCTTGCGAGCGGCCGCGCCGACCATCGGCAGGTCGAACACCATATCGGCGGCCAGCAGCCGCAGGTCGCGGTGAGCGGGATGCTTGTCGTGCACGGCTACCGAGGCCATCAGCCCGTCGAACGGCAGCACGCCGGCGTGGTTGGCCACCACCAGCGCCGCGCCCGTGTCGGGTAGATGCTCGATGCCGCTGACCTCGACGCGGAACCACGACTTGAAGAAGAACCTCAGCAGCGGCCGCACGATCGCGTCGTTGAAGTGCGGATCGAACCCGAACTCGTCGACGGCGTAGTCGCCGGCGAGCCGGTGCCGCAGGAAGTCGGCGACCGAACTGACCTTCTGCGCCAGCTCATTGCTGGGCTGCTCGGCGTCGGATCTGGCGCCCGCGTCCCGGCGGTGCTGATCTATTTCGCGTACGACGGCGGCGATCTCGTCGGACGATGCACGGGCTTCGGGTTCGGAGAGGAGTGAGGGATGTTGGCGAGACGCTTGCGCGCGTTGCCCGGCGCGCCGCTGCGCCGCCGCACGACCTGAATTCCCGTGCAGCGGAATGACCTTCGCCTTGGACTCACCCGCCATAAAATTAACCTGCCCCAGCCCTAACTGATTTTGACTCGGCCACCAAAGCGCTGCGCTGCTGCTACGGCTCGACCTTCAAAGAAGCGTACCCACTCTGGATCGATAATGGGAGTCAAGCCTCGGCCGCGTACGTAATCGTCAAAAGCCTCCGCAGTCGTCCACTTGGGATGGTATTCCAGCTCCTGTCGCATACCGGGTCGTGTCCATCACCCGGCCGTAGCTCAGGTAGTCGAGTTGCTCACGGTTGATTTCGGTATAGTGGTTGGCGCGACGCAGCGAATCCAGTGCCCACAGACCGAATCCAGGCACCGGCAGCGTGACTCGGCCGGCCCGTCGAATCGCCTGCGACAACATGATCACACCGCTGCCGCCAACGTTGAAGGTGCCGGCTTTGCCGGCCATCACGGCGCGCTCCAGGGCGCCCAGCGCGTCTTGCTCGTGCAGCAACTGCAGCCGCGCGTCGCGGCCGAGCACCGTAGGGACCAGCGGCCCGGCCAGGTATCGCGACAGCGAAGTATCCATCGCCGGACCGATCATGTTGGCCAGCCGCAGAATGGTCACCGCGATGTCGGGCCGACGCCGGCCCAGCCCCCGCGCGTAGCCCTCGATGTCCAGGCTGTCCTTGGGAAAGCCCTCGCGAAACGGTCGACGGCTGCTGCTGTCCTCGGTGAACTTCACCGGATCGTGTGGATTGGAACCGTAGACCTCTGACGTCGACTTCAGCACGACTCGACGTACCGACGGCGCATTCTGGCAGGCCGCGAAGAGCTGCATCGCACCCAGCACGTTGATTTCCTTCAGCGCAGCCCCGCCGCCGGACCGCGGCGCGAACGACGCCGCCGCCGCGTGCACCACCGTGTCGACCTCGCCGTTTCGAATCACCTTGGCGACAAAGGGGTTGCGAATATCGGCGCGGACGAATTCGGCGCGCCCCATGCGGCGCAGCATGTCCTTGCTCGGCGCTACCGCGTCGACCGCGATGACCCGGTTGATCAACGGGTTCTGCGCCAGTCGCGCGGTCAAGTACCCGCCCAAAAACCGGCACGCGCCGGTGACCAGCACGACTTTCGGATCATGCACGGTGTCAGTTCCTGTGCCTGATTGACCGCCCGACGACTCAACCAAATTAGCCTAGTGACCTCGCTCTGCCGCGGCATCTGTGCGAGCCACAGCAGCAATCGACAGAGTTACTTACCGAGTTTTCTGCGCTGCACCCGCGTGCGGCGAAGCAGCTTACGGTGCTTCTTCTTTGACATCCGCTTGCGGCGTTTCTTTATTACTGAACCCATAACTCCGCTATCTGTGTGGCGGCCCGAGTCCGCCATGGCCGGGCATGTGCAATAAACCGCACACTCTACCCGGCAGGACGCATCGAACACCAAAGCCGGTGTGCAGTCACGCCTCAGACAGCGCCGACCGGCCCGCGAGGGTCACGCGAGGGTGACGATCGCCGCCGAACGTCATGCCAGAGTGACGAACGGGCGCCAGAACGCTAGCCGGCGTCGAAGTAGGAGCTCTCCAGCATGTCGTGCACGGCTTTAGCGTGCACGCGGAAGGACCGCCCGACGCGGACCGCGGGCAGCTCACCGTTGTGAACCAGCCGGTAGACCGTCATCTTGCTGACTCGCATCAGCGCCGCCACTTCAGCAACCGTCAGGAATTGCGTCCGGGGCTGCTGGCCGTCTGAGGAACTTGTGTCTCGTCCCGATTTACCGCCAGCCGATGGCCCGTTCATAGACGTCATCGCAACCCAATCAATCAGGCTCCTGCAATCCCAGCGGCTTCCCCTCCGCTGGCACCGACAGGTGCATACCAACAAGGAGAATAGCGGGACTAGTGGGGTTATTGCGACGGGTGGTGGCAAATAAATAAAATTCTATAAATTACTCTGATGTAATTCTTAGCTGCTCAGAGCGGGTTTTTGCGGCCCGAACCGCCTCGTCGACGGCCGCCCGCAAACCTCGTCCTTCCAATTCTCGCAGGGCAGCCGCAGTAGTACCACCGGGCGAGGTAACAATCGCTCGCAGTCGTGCCGCAGTGGTGTCCAGGGACAGGTCCCGCGTTGCGTCGTTGCCCGTTCCGCGGTCCTGTTCCATGCGGTCCAGCAACAACGCCGCCGACCCGGCCATTGTCTGCGCGACCAACTCGGTGGACACCGCTCGGCTCAGGCCCACCCCGACGCCGGCGTCGACCAAAGCCTCGACCATCAGGAAGAAATACGCCGGACCCGAACCCGAGACCGCGGTCACCGCGTCCAGGTGCTCTTCGGGCACCGTCAGCACCGCGCCCACCGAGTCGAACAGCGCGGCGACCTCCTTGAGCTGCTCCTGGCTCGCGAAACGCCCCTTGGCCATGGCGCTGATCCCGGCGCCGACCAACGCCGGCGCATTGGGCATCACCCGCACCACCGGCGTCCCGGCCAGCAACTTGGACTCCAGGTAGGCCGTGGTGACCCCGGCCGCGACGGTGATGAACACCTGACCCGGGCTGTCTTCAGCGGCCTCCGCGGTGACCTTGGCGATCTCGCCGACCACCGAGCCGACGTCGGAGGGCTTGACCGAGATGATGACGAACGTCGCGTTGTCCACCGCGTCCGGCAGCGATGTCACCAGCACCGAATATGTCTCAGCGAGGTAGCGGGCGCGGTCGGGCATCCGCTCGGCCACCACCAGGTCCTTCACCTGGCGCCCGGCCCGCAGCAAGCCCGACAGCAGGGCTTCGCCCATGCTTCCCCCGCCGACGATCGCGATTCTGGCCATGGAGCAAAGCATGGCAGACGCCCCGGGTTCGCGCGGCTAAGCCGCGCGCAGCGGGTCGCACGCCGACAGCTAGGGCGCGGGCACCATCGCCAGCTGGCGGCTTTGCACCACGATGCGGCCTTCGCAGTCGACCACCGTGTGGTCTTCGTCGAACCAGTCCTGGCCGATCTGCACGCACGTACACAGCACCCGTAGCCAGCCGTCGGCCGGCAGGCCCCGCAGGTACGCGGTGAGCTGAACGGTCGGCGCCCAGCCGGTGCGGTTCACGGCGAAGCTCACCGGGGCCGACACATCTCCGCACATCAGCGCGAACAAGACGTCAGGCGCCACGCCACGCGGGCGCACCCAGTTCTGGATCACCGGTGCGCGGCCGTCGGTGGGGCCCAGCGTCGAAAGCCGCGTCCGCACCTCGCAACCCTCAGCCAGGTTCACCAGCCCGGCCAGCCGGTGGCCGGGGCCGATCGGCAGCACATCGTCGGGCGGTTCGGGATCCATCAGGCCCACCACCGGGTTGGCCGACAACAACGGCGGCACCATGTGCTCGGGCTCACCGAGTGTGATGACGGCATGCACGGCGGCGCGATCCCCCTGGACGAGTTCGACGTCGACGACGCTGACCCGGCGCCCGCGCTTGCGCATCGACGTCACCAGCCGCACCGGACCGGGGTCCGGCGCCGACAGGAAGCTGGCCGAAACCGCCACCGGCTCAACGGGACCGCCGTGGGCGGTACGAGCGGCGTTGGCGCACAACGCAACCATGGCCCCGCCGTGTACCTTGGGCCCGATGGTCCAGTACTTGTTCAGCTCGCCCTCGTAGACGCGGTAGACGCCGTCGCCCTCGATCTCGATCTCGCGAAGCGCCATCGCGGTGGTGAATAACGCAGTCAACTTGTCGGATTCCCCTCAGGGTTCATCGCGACCGCTCCTCTCCCCCGCGAGCGGGTGGGGGTACCTCCAGCCGCACCGCGGCGAGGGGGCGTGCCCCCGCATCGCTCTCTTGCTCTGCATCGTCGCCGGCGGTGTCAACGCAGCATGTGCGTGCGGGCGAATTGCAGCGACTCGGCCAACATGGCCTCACGCTCGTGGACTGAACGGGCTCCCGACGTTGACACCTCCAACACGACGTGGCCGGCGAAGTCGCCGGCGGCCAACAACTCGCATACCTCGACCACCGGCTGGGTGCCACGGCCCGGCGTCAGATGCTCGTCGGCCGGCAGCCCGGTGCCGTCACACAAATGCAGGTGCACCAGGCCCGACCCCATCCGCTGCGCCATGTCCACCGCGTCGGTTCCGGCCGTCGCGGTGTGGGACAGGTCCAGGGTGTAGTGCGAGTGGTTGCCGTCCAACGGGTCATAGGACGGCGCGAATGCCGAGATCCCCGGCCCGGGCCCACCCCCGCGTCGGCGCATCCGCTCCATGGTCTGGCCGGCGCCGAACAACCGGTCGGCGCGGAACGGGAACATGTTCTCCACGGCGACCAGCACATCGCTGGATTCCTCCAGCGATGCGACCTGTTCGGTGAAGCCGTCCACGTAGCGGCGCTGCCAGCGGAACGGCGGATGCACGACGACGGTCTGGGCGCCGAGCTTCTCGGCGGCCCGCACGCTGCGATCCAGCTTGGCAATCGGGTTGGCACCCCACACCCGCTGCGAGATCAGCAGACACGGCGCATGCACCGACAGCACCGGCATCCGGTAACGCCGCGAGAGCTTGGCCACCGCGTCGATGTCCTGGCTGACCGACTCGCCCCACACCATCAGCTCAACCCCGTCGTAGCCGAGCTTGGCCGCGTAGTCGAAAGCGGCCTCGGTCTTCATCGGATAGACCGAGGCCGTCGACAGACCGACCTTGATAGCGGGGCGCACGTGGGTTCTGCTGAGCGCCTAGCCGGACTGCAACAACGCCAACGGCCCCAGCGTCACCAGTGCGCCCACCGCCACCGCGGTCAGCGTGCTCCCGATGTCCTCGGTTTTGCGCACCACCCGCACACCCACGACGAGGCCGAGGATGACGAGAACCGAGAGCACCAACGCCACGATGTTGTTCCATCGCCACAGCTGGTCGAACGCTATGAACAACCCTGCGCCGAACGCGACAGCCAACATCGACTGCAGCACAACCATTCCGCCGAACCGCACGCTCTCGCTCCGCGACCAGCTGTGTGCATCGCCGTGCCCGTCGGCGAGGTCGTCGGGGTAGTCCTCCTCGGCGATATCAGCGACGTCGGGGTCGCCCGAGCCGCTGCGCGATTCGGCGTTATCGCCGGCACCTTTGCCGGTCGACCACTGCAGGTAGGAGCGCACGTAGGCGGAGTCGTCATTCCCCGGCTCGGCGTCTCGGACATCGGTGTCCATCACGTCCACCGGCATGCCGGCGTAATCCTCGAGTGGATCGGGGTTCATGCCCTCCGCGCCGGAGCGGTCCGCCGACTTGTCGTCGCGATCAGCGGCACGATTTGCCTCGGCGCGGACGTTGTCGCGCACCGGGCGCGGGTAGGCGCTGCGCTCAAGCCGCGGTTCCCGCGGCTCGGACCTTGATTCACGCGGACGAGGCGGCGCGGATTCTGGCCAACGCGGTTCGGGCTCGGACCAAAATGGCGCCTTCTCCGCAGGCTCCTCGGACACCTCATCGTCGACGTGAACGGCTGCGTTGGCCCCGTGGGCATGCGAGCTCGGACCCCGTTGCTCCGTCGTGTCGGGTTTGATGTCCTCGGTGATGATGGGGATCTCGCCGGTCAGTTCGGCGACGGTCACCGCATCGGAGTTGCCGCGGCGACGGCGACGACGCGCGGGTACCGGCTCGCCGTGCGTACCGTTCTTGGCCAACAACTCGGCAACGGAGATGGGTCGGGTGCTGTCGTTTGGTCCGGTCATTTTTTGCCGCCATTCCGATCGGCTCGCTGACTACCAGCATCGCGTACCGACGTCTCGACGAAGGCGGTTCCGTCCGCTTCGCTATCGAGTTTGCGCAGGATGAGCCCCTCCCGTAGCGCCCACGGGCAAATGTCCACTGTGTCGATCGACAGCGCTCGCATACTTGCCTCTGCGACCAGAGCTCCTGCCACAATTTGCGGCGCTCGCTCGGCGCTCACCCCTTCCAGTTCGGCACGGTCAGCGGTCGTCATCCTAGATATGAAAGATATGAGTTGTCTGAGGCCATTGGCCGTCAGCGTCCGCTTCGCGCGCGGCCCCGCGGCCGACGGCGCCGCTCCGGTGAGCCGGGCCAGCGAACGGAACGTTTTCGACGTTGCCACCGCAAGGTCGGGGCTGCCGGCATCCAGCAATTTGGCGCTGCCGTCGGCCAGCTCGGCGTCCAGCCAATCGCGCAGCATCGCCACCCGGCGCCGGCCGGGGGGATCGTCGTTGAGCCATTCGCGGGTCAGCCGCCCGGCACCCAACGGCAGCGACATCGCGACTTCGGGCTCCTCGTCGACGCCGTTGGACAACTCCAGCGAGCCGCCGCCGATGTCGAGGTTGATGATGCGGCCCGCGCTCCACCCGTACCAGCGCCGAACCGCCAGAAACGTGAACCGCGACTCGTCGACACCCCGCAGCACCTGTAGCTGCACGCCGGTCTCCTTGCGGACCCGGGACAGCACGTCATCGGAGTTCTTGGCGTCGCGAACCGCCGACGTGGCGAACGCCATCAGTTCGGCACACCCCGAGCTGTCCGCGATTTTTTCGAACTCGTCGATCGTCGCGATGAGCTTGTCGGCGCCACGGCGGGTGATCTTGCCGGAGTTGTCGATCGACTCGGCCAGCCGCAGAGTGGCCTTGGTCGAACTCATCGGCGTCGGGTGCCCGCCGCGGCGAGCGTCCACCACAAGCAGATTGACCGTGTTGCTGCCCACGTCGAGCACACCTAATCGCACCCAACAAACTTAGCCCTGCGACCATGCGCCCCGCGTAGCGGCACGAGGTGGGGGTACCTCCCAGCGGCGAGGGGCGAGCTGTGGAAATCACGACGTGTGGTTGAGCCGTCTCACCACGGATTGGTCTACCGTGAAAACCGTGGCAAGTGCGCAGCCAAACAATCCCGGTGAAGTCGAATTGGACTTCGCCCGCGAGTGGGTGGAGTTCTACGACCCGGACAACCCCGAACATCTGATCGCTGCGGACCTGACCTGGCTGCTCTCCCGCTGGACCTGTGTGTTCGGCACGCCGGCCTGTCAGGGCACCGTCGCCGACCGTCCCGACGACGGATGTTGTTCGCATGGGGCGTTTTTGTCCGACGACGACGACCGGGCCCGGCTGGACGACGCCGTGTCCAAGCTCACCGACTCCGACTGGCAGTTTCGCGACAAGGGCTTGGGCCGCAAGGGTTATCTCGAACTCGACGAGCACGAGGGCGAAGAGCAGTTCCGCACCCGCAAATACAAGGGCGCCTGCATCTTCTTGAACCGGCCCGGGTTTCAGGCCGGGCAGGGCTGTGCGCTGCACACCAAAGCGCTGAAACTGGGTGTGCAACCGCTGACCATGAAACCCGACGTCTGCTGGCAGTTGCCGGTCCGGCGCAGCCAGGAGTGGGTGACGCGTCCGGACGGCACGGAGATCCTCAAGACCACGGTCACCGAGTACGACCGCCGCGGATGGGGTGCCGGCGGCGCCGATCTGCACTGGTACTGCACCGGCGACCCAGCCGCCCACGTCGGCGCCGAGCAGGTGTGGGTCTCGATGGCTGCCGAACTCACCGAGTTGCTCGGCGAGAAGGCCTACGCCGAACTCGCCGCAATGTGCAAGCGGCGCAGCGCATTAGGGCTCATTGCGGTGCACCCGGCAACGCGGGCGGCCGAATAGCGGCCCGCGCCGCCTCAGCCCTCCAGTTTGTAGCCCAGTCCGCGCACCGTCACCAGGTGTATCGGGTTGGCCGGATCGGCCTCGATCTTGGACCGCAACCGCTTGACGTGCACGTCGAGTGTCTTGGTGTCGCCGACGTAGTCCGCACCCCATACCCGATCGATCAGCTGTCCACGAGTCAGCACCCGTCCGCTGTTGCGCATCAGGTACTCCAGCAGATCGAATTCCTTGAGCGGCAACGTGATCGGCTCACCGTCGACTGAGACGACGTGGCGTTCGACGTCCATTCGCACCGGCCCGGATTCCAGCACGCCGTCGGTGATCTCGGAGTCGTCGTCACCGCCGCGGCGCAGCACCGCCCGGATCCGGGCGATCAGCTCGCGCGCCGAATACGGCTTGGTGACATAGTCATCGGCGCCCAGCTCGAGTCCGACGACCTTGTCGATCTCGCTGTCACGCGCCGTCACCATGATCACCGGGACGCTGGAACGCGACCGCAGTTGCTTGCACACGTCGGTGCCCGACATTCCCGGCAACATCAGGTCGAGCAGCACGATGTCGGCGCCGGCCCGGTCGAACTCGGCCAGCGCGGACTGGCCGTCGGTCACCACGGTGGCCTCGAAGCCCTCCTTGCGGAGCAGAAACGCCAGCGGGTCGGCCAGCGATTCTTCGTCCTCCACGATCAGCACACTGGTCATCGGTGTAGTTCCTCTCTGATCGCGACACTGGTCATCAGTGCCGGCTCCTCCTCATCGTTACGCTCTGCACGTCACCGGCACGGGTCATCGGTGTAGTTCTTCCTCTCGTTGGGGTTTCATGGGCCGCATTTCGCGGTCAGGCGGTTGGCCCTCGCCGGGTCGTAGGCCGGGATGGACAGGGTGAACGTCGACCCGGTTCCCAGCTGGCTCCACAACCCGATACTGCCGTTGTGATTGGCCGCGACGTGCTTGACGATGGCCAGTCCGAGGCCGGTGCCGCCGGTGGCACGCGAGCGTGCCTTGTCGGCGCGGAAGAACCGCTCGAAGACGCGCTCTTGGTCTTTGCGGGCAATCCCGATGCCCCGGTCGGTGACGGCGATTTCGATGTTCTCGTCGCGACGACGACGGCTGATCGACACCAGCGAGTCGCGCGGTGAATAGGCGATCGCGTTCGACACCAGGTTGGCCAGCGCGGTGACCAGCAGGGCCTGTTCGCCCTCATCTGCAAACCACTGGGCTTCGTCGGTGCGCACCGTGATATCGGCGTTGTCGGCGGGCACCTTGTGGCGTGAAATCGCTTCGGCCACGACAGAATCGACGTCGACTGCGCCCATGTCCGGCAGCCGCTCGGCGCCCTGCAGGCGGGACAGCTCGATCAACTCGCTGACCATGTTGCCCAGTCGGGTGGCCTCGACGAAGCACCTTCTCGCCGAACCGTCGCACCGTCTCGGGATCATCCGCGGACGACAGCAGGGCCTCGGCGAGCACGGACATCGCCCCGACCGGGGTCTTGAGTTCATGGCTGACGTTGGCCACGAAGTCGCGCCGCGTCGCCTCCATCCGTGCGTATTCGGAGTGGTCGTAGACGAAGACCACGGCGAACCGGCGGTCCTCCTCGCTCAGCAATCGCGCCTGTCCGTGCACCGCCAGGCCCGGATCGTCCCGGCACCGGTCGCTTGCTCGGCAGCAGGTCGAACTCGACGTCGGCACCACCGGCCAGCGTCTGGCGCGCCGCCTTCCACGCCTCGTCGTCGAGCTGTCGCTCGCGCACCAGGCCGAGTTCCTTGGCCCGCCCGTTGTGGTAGACCACGTCGCGGTGACGGTCCACGACGGCGGCCCCCAGCGGCATCAGCGCGACGATGCGATCCAGCATCTGCGCGACGGTGATGCCGGCCGTTTCGACCGCCACCCGTTGCCGTCGCTCGGATCACCCTCGGCGCAAGGAACGCGCCGACGGTGATCCCAACGGCTAATGCCGCGAGGAACAACACCCCGGCCAGTGACAGGGCCGAGAACACGGTCACGTGAAAATCCTACAAATCCGGTGAACGCCAACCCAGCAGCACAAGGCCAAAATCGGACATGTCACACGCCACGAGTCAGGTATTCGATGCGCCGTTCACCTGGCGTTTGCCCTGTTGCCGCGATCGGGCGCTTATCTCGCGCCTTGGCTGGCCACCGCGGCCGCGCCGGCGGCCGCGGCCTCCGGATCCAGATAGCTGCCGCCGACGACGGTCGGTCGCATAGTCGGCGTCCAGGTCGTAGCGCAGCGGAATGCCGGTCGGGATGTTCAACCCGACGACGTCCTCATCGGACATGCCGTCAAGATACTTGACCAGCGCCCGTAGCGAGTTACCGTGCGCGGCGATCACCACCGTCTTGCCGAGCCGCAGATCGGGCACGATGACGTCGGTGAAGTAGGGCAGGAACCGGTCCACCACGTCGGCCAGGCATTCGGTCAACGGACCGCCGCCGATGTTGACGTAGCGGGGATCGGCGTCCTGGCTGAACTCGCTCCCCTTTTCGATCGGCGGCGGCGGCGTGTCGTAGCTGCGCCGCCACGCCATGAACTGCTCGTCGCCGTAGCGGGCCTTGGTCTCGGCCTTGTCCAGGCCCTGCAGCGCGCCGTAGTGGCGCTCGTTGAGCCGCCAGCTGCGATGCACCGGGATCCACAGCCGGTCGGCGGCGTCCAGCGCCAGGTGCGCGGTGGTGATCGCCCGTCGCAGCAGCGAGGTGTAGAGCACGTCGGGTAGCAGGTCGTGCTCGGCCAGCAGCTCGCCACCGCGCACCGCTTCGCGGCGACCCTTGTCGGTCAGGTCGACGTCGACCCAGCCCGGTGAACAGGTTGCAGGGCGTTCCATTCGCTCTCGCCGTGGCGGAGCAGCACCAGCGTCGCAGCAGCGTCTCCCATGGTGGAAAGTCTCTCACTTCCGGCTGAGGAGCTCGCGGGAGATCGAACGCGCGGTGAGGTGGGTCACACATGTGCTCCACTGTGCGTTGGAACTGGTATACAGTTATCCCGTAATCGAGTACCACAGCGAGGTGAGGAGGCCCCGATGAGCGAACAAGACGACGTGCGTGATCGTCGGCGGCGGTCCCGCAGGGATGGTGGCAGCGTTGCTGCTGGCGCGCGGCGGCGTGGATGTCACCGTGCTGGAAAAGCACGGCGACTTCCTCCGAGACTTCCGCGGCGACACTGTGCACCCGTCCACACTGCGCCTGCTCGACGAACTCGGCCTCTTCGAGCAGTTCGATGCGCTACCGCACACTCAAGCTCACCGGATGGGGATTGGACCTTCCCGACGGCCGTTCGGTGCCGGTCGTCGATTTCACCCGGTTGCGCATGCCGCATCGCTACATCGCCTTGGTGCCGCAGTGGGACCTGCTCGACCTGCTCGCCGAGGCCGGGAAAGCCGAGCCGTCGTTCACCCTGCGCATGAGCCATGACGTCACCGGGCTGTTGCAGGAGTCGGGGCCGCGTGGTCGGCGTGCGTTACGAGGGGCCCGACGGGCCGGGGAACTGCGGGCCGACCTCACGATCGCCTGCGACGGGCGCTGGTCGCTGTGCCGGCGCGAAGGCGGCCTCGTCCCGCGCGACTACCCGGTGCACGCCGACGTCTGGTGGTTCCGGTTGCCGAGAGCCGAAGGTATCGGCGACACGTTGCTGCCCCGGTTCAAAGACGGCCGCTTCGTCGGGGTCATTCCGCGTAAGGGGTATTTGCAGACCGCCTACTTCCTGCGCAAAGGAGCCGACGCCCAGCTGCGGGCACGGGGACTCGAGGCGCTGCGCCAAGACATCGTCGTGGCCATTCCCGAACTGTCCGAGGCTGTGTACGGCCTCGAATCGATGGACGACGTCAAGCTGCTCGAGATCCGGATCAACCGGTTGCGCCGCTGGTACACCGATGGGCTGCTGTGTATCGGCGATGCGGCGCACGCCATGTCACCGGCCGGCGGCGTCGGCATCAACCTCGCCGTCCAGGACGCCGTGGCCGCGGCGCACGCTGCTCGCGGCACCGTTGCGCGACCACCGCGTCACCGACAAGGACCTGGCCGCCGTGCAGCGACGCCGCATGCTCCCCACGGCGGTCACCCAGACGCTGCAACGTTTCTTGCACGCGGTGATGGAGCGCGCGATGGAGCCGGCCGAGTGCCGGCACCCAACAAGCTGCTGCCCGTCCTGGCCCACTTTCCACAGCTGTCGGCGGTTCCCGCGTACCTGATGGGGGTCGGCGTCCGGCCCGAACACGCCCCGCAGTTCGCTCGCCGGGCGCCGCGGCAAGTGCCGACGAATCCATGACGACCGTGAGCGACGTGCCTGCCGACGTGGTCGGGGCCGCGCTGCGGGCCGCCGAGAGCCTCGGCAGGGATGTGGCCGACGTCCCACTAGTCGCGATTGCCCGCGAGGCCGGCATGTCGCGCAGCACGCTGGTGCGGCGGTTGAACGGTTCCCGGCAGCCGTTGGACGACGCCGTGCGTGCCGCGGGGGTCGAGCCGGGTGGCCGGCCACCGGTGCGCGAACGCGCCGTGCAGGGCGCGGCCGTGCTGATCAGCGATCGCGGGCTGGCCGCCGTGACATTGGAAGCGGTTGCCGCGCAAGCGGACTGCTCGGTACACAGCTTGTATGCGGTGTTCGGTGGCCGGGATGAATTGCTGCGCAACGTATTCGACCGCTACGGCCCGATCCTGGAATTGGACGAAGCGATCTCCGACCCGCACGCGGAACTCGGCGAAACCGTACACCGGATCTACCGGTTGCTGGCCGAGACGTTCAGCCGCGAACCACGGGTGGCGCCGGCGATGATCGCCGAAGGCGCTGGCCCGGCCGACCGGCCCCGCGGTCCAAGCCCTCATGCAGTACACCGTGCCACGCATGCTCGCCGGCGTCGGCCAGTGGCTGACAGGCGAGATCGCCGCCGGTCGTATCCGAGATCTGCCGCTGCCGTTGCTCATTCAGCAGATGCTTGCACCGATCGCCGTGCACACCATGTTGCGGCCCGTCGCAGACAACATCCCCGAGATCGACCTGCCCGAGCTGGATCAGGCGTGCGCGGTCTTCGCCGACGCGTTCCTGCGCGCGGCCTCCACCTGACCGCTTATTGGTCGTCGTCATCCTCGTCGATGAGGTGGGCGAACGCCTCCAGATTCTTCAACGACTCGCCGCGGGATACCCGCCAATCCCACTCTTTTTGGATCGACGACCGAAAACCCAACTCCAGCAACGTGTTGAAGTCGGTGTCGACCGCTTCGAGCACCTGCCCGAGCACCCGGTCGATTTCAGCGGCGTCCACCGATGCCAAAGCCATTCGGCCCACCAGGTAGATATCGCCCACGTTGTCCAGCGTGTAGGCGACGCCGTAGAGGCGGCGGTTGCGTTTGAGCAAAAAGCGGTAGACGCCTTCGTGGTTCTCGTCGGGCTGACGACAGACAAACGCCTCGATGCGCACCGAGTGTTCGCCGATGCTCAGGATCGTGTTGGTCTTGAGCCTGCGCTCGCCGGGCAATTCCACGATCAGGCCGGGCAGCCCACCGTGCGCACCTTCGTGCCGCGAGTAGGTCAACTCGTTGGCGTCCAGGGTGTCTTCGATCAGACGCTGGACGTGTGACACCGGCGCCCGATCGCCGTTCGTTGAGCTCATGCCCACGCCTTGCGTCGCGTTGGCCGACGCCCCGACTGACTGCTCCTCCGCGTTGACGGCAGGCCGCGCACGGAACGGCGGGCGGTGAACTCGCTGATCGCACCCCGATAGCTGGTCAGCAACGCGTCGACGGTGTCGTCCCAGGAGAAGTCCGCGGCATGCTCGACCGCCGCGCGGCTCATCGCCTCGGCCGAAGGCCCGGCGCGGCGCTCCAACAGCTCGTCGATGGCGCTGCGCCCACCGATCGACGTCGTGACCCGACACCAGCGTGCCGGTCACCCCGTCAACGCACCGCCACCGGCAGGCCGCCGACGGCGGCCGCCGCCACCGGTGTCCCGCAGGCCTGCGCCTCCAGGGCGACCAGACCGAACGACTCCGAGTAGCTCGGCACCGCCACCAGGTCGACGGCCTGGAACACGGTGGCCAGGTTTTCCCGCGACTGCGGCGGTAAGAACGTCACCCGATCGGAGATACCCAATTCGTCGGCGAGCCGAACCAGGCCGTCGGGGGCGGCCATCCCGCTGCCCGACGGTCCGCCGGCGACCACGACGTGCACCCGCGGCAGTTTGGCCGCCGCGCGCAGCAGGACGTCGGGACCCTTCAGCGGCTGGATCCGCCCGACGAAGCCGACCAGCTTCTCGTCGAGCGGCAGCCCCAGCGCGGCCCTGGCGGCGCGACGATCACCGGGACGGAACACCTCCAAATCGACACCGGGATGTGCGACGTCGATGCGGGCGGGGTCGGCGTGATGCAGCGAAACAAGTTGTCCGGCTTCGTCATCGGTGTTGACGATCAACCGGTCGGCTTCGTCGACCACCTGCTGCTCGCCGACGATACGCAGGGGCGGTTCGGGAGTGTCACCGTCAGCCAGGGCGGCGTTCTTCACCGCGGCCAGGGTGTGCGCGGTGTGCACCAGCGGCACCGACCAGCGGTCGCGGGCCAGCCAGCCGACCTGACCGGACAGCCAGTAGTGCGAGTGCACGATGTCGTAGTAGCCGGGTTCGTGGGCGGCCTCGGCCCGCAGCACTCCGGCGGCGAACGCACACAGCTGAGTGGGCAGGTCGTACTTGTCCAGGCCCTCGAACGGTCCGGCCACCACGTTGCGCACCAACACCCCGGGTGCCACCCGCGCGACAGGCGGATCGGTGGACGCCGTCGCCCGGGTGAAGATCTCCACCTCCACACCCCGGCGAGCGAGATGAAGTGCGCTTTGCAGCACGTAGACGTTCATCCCACCGGCGTCCCCGACGCCGGGCTGAGCCAGCGGCGACGTGTGCACGGCCAACACCGCGACGCGGCGCGGATCGGTCAGCTTCGAGGCGTCCGGCCGGGAGAAGTCAGGGAGGCCCACACCGATCATCTTTGCAGGACCGCTCGGAGTGCCCCGAAGGCGCAGGTCAGGCGGGTGTCTCGGTGGCGACCTCGAATGCGGGGACCGTCGGCTGGGAACGGCGCATGGCGCCGAGCGGGTCCGCGTACAGACCGGCCAGCGACACGATGCCGGCCCCGGCTTCCTGCACCCGGTTGCCGAAGGCGGTCATCCGGATGTCGCGCGGCGCCAACACCGACCGTGCGGCGTAGGCCGCCTCCACGTACTCCATGCCCTCGGGATATTCGGTGAACGCCTGCCCGCCGACCACCAGGTCGTCGGGGTTGAGCAGATCACGCAGCAACGCGACCGCTTCACCGAGCACCCTGCCCCGCTCGGCCAGCAGATCCTTGGCTTGCTGGTTCCCGTTGCGGGCAGCCCGCAACAGCTCGGTGACGGCGACGCCCGCCCCACCGGTGCGGGCCGGCAGGATGCGCAGCCGCCTCGCGGCGGTGAGCACCGCCTCGTCGCTGACGGTGGACTCCAACAGGCCAGAACCGCCGAGCAGCTCCGAGTGCGCGGGCAGGTTGGTGATCGTGCCCGGTCCGCTGGCCGGGCTGTGCACCCGGCCGCCGATCATCAGCGCGTAACCCACCGTCTCACGGGCGTAGACGTAGAGGCTGGTCGACGAGTTGGGACCGAATCGGCGCATCCCGAGCAGCAGTTCCGCCGCAGCCATCGCGTCGACGTGTGAGGCCACCGAGACCGGCAATTCCAGCGCATCGGCGATCACCGGTCCGACCGGTGCGTCCCGCCAGCCCAGCCGGGCATGGTCGACGTGGCCGGTGGCGCCATCGACCGTGCCACCGATCGCGACGCCGACCCATAGTGCCCGCCGCCTGTGCCAGCGCCGCAAGTAGCGCTTGGCGCCGTCGGCCAACGCCGTCAGCGCCGGCCCTTGGGTACTGCGTGGCGTGGGGGTTTCGACCGCGTCCAGGGTGCGGCCGAACAGGTCGGTGGCCACGATGCTGGTGGTCCGTGCCCCGATGTGGATGCCCAGCGTCAGGAACGGTTCGTGGTTGACCTCGACGGGCACCCGGGGCCGCCCGATCGCGCCGGAGACTGCCAAGTCAGCGCGTTCCCGCAGGATGCCGGCGTCTAAAAGGGCGATGACCTGGCGGTTTACCGTCGCAATGGACAGCGAGGTGACCTGCGCGATGACATCGCGGCCGATCGGGCCGCGCAGCCTTACCGCCCGGAAAACCGATGACGCCGCGGCGTCGGAGAGTTGCAGCGAGGGCGCCACTACGCGGTGACGACCGGGGGCCCGCCGCCGGGCGGCCGCGAGAGAATTGTGAGGGTGGGAGGTGAATGTCGTTGAGCGCACGTTGGGAGTCCTTGTCCGAGTTCCGATGGCGGTCTAGGCCGCGCCACCGTCGCGAGCGCTTGCGGAACGCTCAGGCGCGGCTGTTTGCGCGGCAACAACACGCGCGGTCCGCGAAACAACACGCAGACAGACAGCCGAACAAGGTGCAGGTGTACACACGAGGAATTTAGCACGGTTACTAGAGTTGGTCAGATGAGTTCCGCAGACGGCGGCGGGCAGCGCGTCGCGGTCGTCACCGGCGCGAGCGCTGGCATCGGCGAGGCGACCGCGAGAACCCTTGCCGCACAAGGCTTTCACGTGGTGCCGGTGGCTCGGCGGGCGGATCGGATCAATGCGCTGGCCGCCGAGATAGGCGGCACCGCAATCGTGGCCGACGTCACTGACGGAGCGGCGGTCGACAAGCTGGCCGGCCGGCTGAGCCGGGTCGACGTGCTGGTCAACAACGCCGGCGGCGCCAAAGGGCTGGAGCCGGTGGCCGACGCCGACCTGGAGCACTGGCAGTGGATGTGGGAGACCAACGTGCTGGGCACGCTGCGGGTGACGCGTGCGCTGCTGCCCAAGCTGATCGCCTCGGGCGACGGCCTGATCGTGACCGTGACGTCGATCGCGGCGATGGAGATCTACGACGGCGGGTCCGGGTACACCGCGGCCAAGCATGCGCAGGGTGCGCTGCACCGAACCCTGCGTGGAGAGCTGCTCGGAAAGCCGGTGCGGCTCACCGAGATCGCGCCCGGCGCGGTCGAAACCGAATTCTCACTAGTGCGCTTCGACGGCGACCAGGATCGCGCTGACGCCGTCTACGCCGGCATCACGCCGCTTACGGCCGCCGACGTCGCCGAGGTGATCGGTTTCGTGGCGTCGCGGCCGCCGCACGTCAACCTCGACCAGATCATCATCCGGCCACGCGATCAGGCGTCAGCAGGCCGGTTTAACCGCCGGGCCCAGGACTAGATGTCGTCGGGGTGCCCGACAACGTCGGCGCGTCATGGGGCGTGGCCGGCGCACTGCGCGGTACCGACACCGGCGACGGCTTGGCTCCGGTCGGCGGCGGCAGCGCTGACATGCCGACCCAGGTGTCCCAGTCCACGGCCCAGTCCCAGATGTCGCCGTCGGAGTAGGACAGCTCGATCGTGCTACCGGTCACCTCGACCGGGTCGCCGTAGATCGCGCTGCCGAAGTACTGCTGGGCATCACCCGTCGACAGGTTGATGCAGCCGTTGGTGACGTTGGTGTTGCCCTGCGCACCCGCACTGGACGGGTTGGCGTGGATGAACTCGCCGTTGTTGGAGATGCGCACCGCCCAACGTTCGTGGATGTGGTTGTAGCCGGCGGCGGGGTTGGACATGTAGAAATCGGAGTACTTCTCGCTGACCACGTGAACGCCGTTGCGGGTCACGTTGCGCGGCTTGTCGGCTTCGCCGTAGCTGCAGGGGAAGTCCATGATGACGCCCTCGTCGCGGACCACCTGGATGCGGTGCGACGAGACCTCGGCCTTGACGACTTGGCGGCGACCGATGTCGAAGCTCAGGCTCATGTCCTGCTTGCCGTAGGCGCCGTCGCCGAACGCCAGCCCGTACAGCTTGGCGTCGACGTTCACCTTGGTGCCGGCCGGGTAGTACTCGCGGCTGCGCCAGTGCACGCGGGCGCCCTGGACCTCGTCGGGCAGCCACGCCCAGCTGCCCTCCACGGGTGGCTGGGTGGTCACCTTCATCGCCCGCTCAACGGCGGCCTTGTCGGAAATCGGCGCGTCGAACTGGATGATGATCGGCGCCGCGACGCCGACGGTCTGGCCGTCGGCGAGCTGGAACCCGCCGTCGATCACCTTGGTGGGCGAGACGGTGGTGAGCTTTCCCTGCACCGGGACGGCCTTGCCGTCGTGACCGACCGCCGATCCACTCCAGGTGTAGGTCGCGTCGTAGCCCAGCGGCTCGTTGATGGTGTAGATGGTGCGGTCCCGGTTGAACCCGCCCGCGATCACCTTGCCGGCCGAATTGGTCAACGCGACGTGCTGGAACCATCCGTCGCGGACCTCGACGCTGATCGGCGCGGTCGGCAGCACGTCGGTGGCCTTGTCCGCCGGCCGGAACGTCAGCGCAACTTCCGCCGGGGGTGCGGCCTTGTCCGCCTGCTTGGCCGAACCGCCGAAACAGGCGGCCAACACGTTGGGCGCGAAGACGCCGACCGCCAGGGTCGTCAGGGCCCGGCGCCGAGTAACCGGCGACAATCCGTGCGCTGTGTCCACGAGTGTCCAAGATACCGGCGGAATCGACCCGCTTCTCCCGCGAGCGGGTCACAAGGAGCAGCCGACCAGCACCGGTTCGGCTACCAATGTGACGCCAAACACATCTCGGACGCCGTCGCGCACGGTGCGCGCCAACGACAGCACGTCGGCGGCGGCGGCGTCGCCGCGGTTGGTCAACGCAAGCGCATGTTTGGTGGAAAGCCGGCAACGCGCGGTCGGGTCGGCCGGATAGCCCTTGCCGAAGCCGGCCTGCTCGACGAGCCAACCCGCGGCGAGTTTGACGCCGTCAGGAGCCGGATAGTGCGGCACCGGACGACCGGCCCCCTCCGCGAGCTCTTCGTAACGCTGTTGGGTGACGACGGGATTGGTGAAAAATGACCCCACGCTCCAGGTGTCGTGATCGGCCGGGTCGAGCACCATGCCCTTCCGCGCCCGCAGAGTGAGCACCGCCTCTCGCACCGCCGCGGGGTCCGCGCGCTCGCCGACACCGGCGTCCAGCGCGTTCACCAACTCGCCGTAGCGCAGCGGCGCACTGCGCCCCGAGGCGTCCAGCGCGAACTCCACCTCCAAAACGGTGGCGGCGTCGGAGTGCTTGAGCACACTGGTGCGATACCCGAAACCCAGCTCGGCGGCCGGGGCCCAGCGCACCACCGCGCTGCGCCGGTCCAGCAGCCGGACCCGGGTGATCGTGTCGGCCACCTCGGCCCCGTACGCACCGACGTTCTGCACCGGGGTGGCGCCCGCCGAGCCGGGGATGCCCGACATGCACTCCAGTCCGCCCAGGCCGGCGGTGATGGCCGCGACCACCACGTCATCCCAGACCGCGCCGGCCTCGGCGCGCACGATATTGCCCTCAATGCGAATGTTGTTGGTGGCCAATCGAACTACGGTCAGATCGGTCAGCGTGTCGGCGATCACCACGTTCGAGCCGCCGGCCAGCACCAGCAGCGGGCCGCTGTCCGCGGCGTCGAGATGCCGCAACGTGGCGACCACCTGCTCGGTGCTGGTGCAGGTGATCACCCGCGACGCGACTGGACCGACCCGCAGCGTGGTCAGCGGTGCCGTCGGCACCATCTCGTCGACGCGCGCACCGGCGAAAACCGTTCCCACCCCACCCCCTTCCAGCCCGGTTTCGTGAGCCTTGACGGTAGCCTGACCTGCTATGCCGCGTTCGTTCGACATGTCCACCGACTACGGGGTCACCGTCGACGAGGTTCTCCGGGCGTTCAGCGAGGAGCAGTACTGGCTGGCCCGACTCGCCGATTCCGGTGCTGACGACACGACGCTGGATTCGATGCAACTCGGTGGCCCATCCGGCGACGACGGCAGCATCGACGTGATCACCACCCAAGTGCTGCGCAGCGATCGGCTGCCGGGCGTGGTCACCCAGTTTCATCGCGGCGATCTGCGCATCCGCCGCGAGGAGCGATGGGAGCCGATCACCAACGGTTCGGCGACAGCGACGATCAGCGGCGCGATCCTGGGTGCGCCCGCGTCGTTGACCGGCACCGCCGTGCTCGAGCCGCTGGCCGAGTCGGGTGGGGCGCGGCTGAAGTTCCGGGCCACCGTCGAGGTGCGTGTGCCGCTGGTTGGCGGCAAGTTGGAGAACTTCATCGGCAACCAACTGGTCGAGTTGCTAATCGCCGAGCAGCGGTTCACCACCGTGTGGATCGGCGAAACCGCTTAGCACGATCGCGCTCAGGCGCGGCCTTCGGCGGCCTTGATGCCGCCGTCGAAAAGTTCGCCGATGACCCTCTTGAGCACCGGTGACAACAGCCAATCAAGACCGGGGATCTTGGCTGTCGACCGTAGGTGCCAGCTGGCCTCGGTTCCGGTGCCGGCTTCACGCAGCTCGATCGTGCCGACATGATCCCGGACTGGCGCGCCGGCGATCATCTTGTAGGCGTAGCCCTTGGGTCGCTGATACTCGATGATCTCTTCGACGATGGCGGGGCCGACCGCTTCGATGCGCCTGACCGCACCGACACCGTTCGGAGCGGGAATGCCCTCACGATCCAGCGTGCTACGGCGGACCGCCCACACGTAGTCCGCGATCGCGCGGTGGTCGGTGAGGGCGTCGAACACTGTCTCGATCGGCGCGGCCGTGGTCCGCGTGAGAGTGAATTCGATCATCGTCCCGCCACGCTCCCGAATCCGCAGTTGTCCATCGTCATGGTTCCTCTCCTCCGCTAGGTCAGTGAATTCTGGCATCCACCACGATGCGCCCTAGGCTGGCTCCCATGCGCGTCGCGGTGGCCCAGATCCTCAGTGGCACCGACCCGACCGACAACCTGCAACTGGTGCGGGACTACACCGGGCGGGCCGCCGAAGCCGGCGCCTCGTTGGTGGTGTTCCCGGAAGCGACGATGTGCCGCTTCGGGGTTCCGCTGGCACCGGTCGCCGAACCGGTCGACGGGCCCTGGGCCGACGGTGTCCGCGCGATCGCGGCCGACGCGGGCATCACGGTGGTCGCGGGCATGTTCACCCCGGTCGACGACGGACGGGTGGCCAACACGCTGCTTGCTGCTGGTCCGGGCACACCGAATCAACCCGACACCCATTACGACAAGATTCACCTCTACGACGCGTTCGGGTTCACCGAGTCGCGCAGTGTCGCGCCGGGCCGCGAGCCGGTGGTGATCACCGTCGACGGTGTCGAGGTGGGCCTGACGACCTGCTACGACATCCGTTTCCCCGAACTGTTCACCACGCTGGCCCGCCGCGGCGCGCAACTGATCGTTGTCAGCGCGTCGTGGGCTGCCGGCCCCGGAAAGCTCGAGCAGTGGACGCTGCTGGCCCGCGCCCGGGCACTGGACTGCACCAGCTACATCGTCGCGGCCGGGCAGGCCGACCCCGGCGAGCCGCTGGCCTCGAGTGCACCGACCGGAGTCGGCGGCAGCCTGGTGGTTTCGCCGTTCGGCGACGTGGTGGCCTCGGCGGGAGCCGATCCGCAGCTGCTGGTCGCCGACCTGGCCCTTGAGCAGGTGGCGAAGGCGCGCGAGACTATTGCGGTGCTACGGAACCACTCAGCGCGCGCTAATCCTGATAGGGCAGAATCGCCCGGGTGACCAATCCGCAGGGACCCCCTCATCAGGACCCGTCGATATGGTCTCGTCCAGGCGGCGGCAATCCGCCCACCCAACCGGCGCCGCAGGCCGATCTCTCGCATCAGCCGCCGGCCCCGCCGACATATCCGCCGGGCGCCGAGGAATACCCTCCTACCGCGGCCTCCAGTCAGCCGCCGCCGCAGGACACCGCAGCGACCGTGAAATCTAAGCGCCGCTTCCGTTTCCGCGGTGACCCCGTGTCGATCATCCTTGTTCTGGTCATTGTGGCGGCATTGGGCATCGCCGGGTTGGTCGGAGGCGAGCTCTACGCCCGCAACCGCGCCAACAGTGTCGTGGCCGCGGCCACCGAATGCGTGGTGCAGGATCAGGCCAAGGTGTCCTTCGGCCCGAGCCCATTTCTGTTGCAGCACTTCACCGGCCACTACCGCGACATCTCGATCCACACGGCGGGCCACCAGATCCGCAACGCCAAAGGTATGACGGCCGACATCAACATCAACGACGTCGACCTGCACGGCAACGCCGATTCGAAGGGCACCATCGGCGCGCTGGATGCCAACATCAGCTGGACGGCGCAGGGCATCCAGGAAACCGTGCAGGACTCCATTCCGTTCATCGGCGGCCTGGTCAACAGCGTGGAAACCAACCCTGATTCCGGCACCATCGTGCTCAGCGGGGCGCTCGGCCTGGGCAGCGTCACCGTCAAGCCGCAGACCGTCGACGGCGAGCTGACGCTGCAGGTCGTCAAGGTGACCGCGATGGGCGCCGTCGTGCCGCACGAGACCGCGCAAACAGCGCTCAACACCTTCACCTCGGCGCTGATCAAGGACTACCCACTGGGCATTCGTGCCGACAGCGTGCAGGTCACCAATGACGGTGTGGTGGCCCACTTTTCGACGCACAACGCGTCGATACCGGCGGGCCAGACCAACCCCTGTTTCGCCCATGTATAGCGGAGGCCACCAATGACGAATCCGCAAGACCCCGAAAACGGCGGACCGCCGCAAAGCGGTCGTCCGTCCAAGCCTGCCGGACCCCCCAACCGGGGCTTCCCGCCGCGCCGTCAGCCCCCGGCGCCGTCGGAATCACCGACTCGCCACATCCGTCTGCCCGGCCGCCCGCACCAGCCACCCGCTCGTGACGTCCCACGACCGCAGCAGCCCGGGCCCCCGCCCGGCCGGCCGCCGCAACCACCGGGTCCCCCGCTGAATCAGCAGGGTCTGCCGCCCAACCCGCGGCCCCAGCAACCAGGTCCCCCACCACATCCGCACGAACAACTGACCACGCGGATCTCTATACCGACGCCACCACCGCCGCCGGCAGACACATCGGCAACGCGTAAGCGTGGTTTCTTCGCCAACCGGACGTCGCTGCTGTTGATCCTGCTGATCGTGGCGCTGGTCGTCCTCGCGGTGCCGATCGGCGCGGAACTGTACGCCCGCCACGTCGCGAGCAGCAAAGTGGCCAGCGCGGTGGCGTGCGAGGCGCAGGACAGCGCCAGCGTGTCCTTCGCCGGAATGCCGCCGGTGCTGTGGCAGTACCTCACCAAGGACTACTCGGATATCTCGGTGCAGACCGGCGGCAACCAGGTGCGCCAAGCCAAAGGCATGAAGGTAAGCCTGGATATCCACGACGTAAAGCTGAACAACGCCAACAACTCTCAGGGCACGGTCGGATCACTGAACGGCACCGTCACCTGGTCCACGGATGGCATCAAGCAGTCAATCCAGGCCGCTATTCCGGTGCTGGGCAAGTTCGTCACCGGCGACGTCACCACCAACCCCAGCGACGGCACCGTCTCGCTGAAGGGCACGTTCGCCAGCGCGACCGTCAAGCCGCAGATCGTCAACAACGGGCTGTCGCTGCAGGTGCTCAGCCTGACTGCGCTGGGCTCCTCGATGTCAACGGCCACAGTCCAAAAGAACCTGGACGACTTCACGTCGAAAGCGACCCAGAACTATCCGCTGGGCATCCACGCCGACGGCGTGAAGGTCACCAGCTCCGGGGTCGAGGGCACCTTCTCATCCAGCAACGCCACCATCCCGTCCGGCGGCGGCAGCCAGGATCCCTGTTTCGCCAACCTCTAGCTCAGACTGTCGAGCACGGCGCGGGTGCCTGACAACCCGAGCCGCGTGGCGCCGGCGTCGAGCATCGCGAGGGCAGCATCGGCGGTGCGGATGCCGCCGCTGGCCTTGACTCCCAGCCGGCCGCCGACGGCGTCGGCCATCAGCGCGACGGCGGCCACCGAGGCGCCGCCGGCGGGATGAAAACCCGTCGAGGTCTTCACAAAATCCGCGCCGGCATCTTCCGCGGCACGGCAGACGTCAACCAGGGTCTGTTCGCCGGCGAGCGTCAACAATGCGGCCGACTCGACGATCACCTTGAGCAGGGCGCCGGGTATGGCGGCACGCACCACCGCGATGTCCGACCGCACGGCGTCGACGTCGCCGGCAACCGCCGCGCCGACATCGATGACCATGTCGATCTCGCTGGCGCCGGATGCCACGGCCTGCGCCGCTTCCCGCGCCTTCAACTCGGGCACATGTTTGCCCGACGGGAAACCTGCGACCGCGGCGACCCGTACGCCCGCGTGGGTTGCGTTGGGCACCATCGACGGCGAAACGCAGACGGCGCAGACGCCAAGCGCCGCGGCTTCGTCAGCGACTGCGGCCACCTCGGCGGCGGTGGCCTCGGGTTTGAGCAGGGTGTGGTCGACGAGAGCGGCCACCTGGTCGCGGGTCGGTCGGCCGGGCATCAGGACGGCTCGCGGCCGCCGCCGGGATTGCAGCCGGAGCTGACCATCGTCGTGTCATCGACGACCGGCCGCCACGGCTCCAGATTCCAGCTGAGCTTGCCCGGCTGGAACGCCTCGGCAAGCTCCCAATGGCAGCGGAACTGATCGTGCATGCCGGGGGTGCCGGCGTCCGGTGCCTGCGCGAGCACCTCAGCCCAGGCCTCGTCGGCCTCGGGCCCCGCCGATCCGAGTTGCCTGGCGGCCGCGTGCCCCGATGTCGTCGGATAGACCCGCAGGCTGCGCAGCTGATTCGACTGCGACCACTGGGTCCATTCGGTCCACTGGGTCCAAAAGACATGGTCGACGAACGGCGGCGAGTACGACATCGCGCCCGATCCCGCCGAACCCGGATCGGCGGACGCGGGAGCGATACCCGACAGCGCGCCGATCACCGTCGCGGCGAGGATCAAAGCTCGCATACCGCTATCGTGACTTGCCTTGGATCTCAAGAAGTTTGGGCCGCACGTCAACCAGGTAGACGCCTGCCGCGCATGCGCCGATGACCGCGCCGAATGCGTTGAGCACCATGGTCAGCGGCACCGAGGCGCCCAAGATCAACAACCACACCGGCTTGGTCATCTTGTCGGCGGCCGTATAGGCGTCGGGCCGTTGCATCGCCGCGTGCACGAAGGCATAGAGCGCTGTCAGTGCCACGGCAACCTGCAAGGCCAAAACGACGGTAGTAACCAGCTCCACGCAGTAAGCGTAAGCGGCTGACGCCAGAAACGTCGACTCCGAGCCGCCCGACCGGGCGACTCGGAGTCGAGGTGTGAGCGGTCCGCGCTGCACGGTCAGGCAACGCGGACCGTCGGATTACTTCTGGGTGACCTTCTTGGCCGGAGCCTTCTTGGCCGGAGCCTTCTTGGCCGGGGCCTTCTTGGCCGGGGCCTTCTTGGCGACGGCCTTCTGGGCCTTCTTGGCGGCCGCGTCCGTCTTCTTCGGCAGCTCGATGCCAACCAACTTGGCGGCGCGCTCGCCGACCGCGCGGGTCTGCGACGCAACCGTGCCCAGGGCCTCCTGGGTCAGCTCGACCGCCTGGTCGACGTAGCCCTCGGCACGCGCCGACGCGTCGTCGATGCCGGACTGACTGCGCAACCGCTCGAGGGCAGCCTCGCCGCGCTCCACCAGTTCGGCGTAGCGAGAGGTGGCTGCTTCGACATAGCCTTCCGCGGCGCTGCGCAGCTCCTCGGGGGTGAACCGCTCGCGCAGTTCGCGCAGCTGCTCAGGCACGTCCTCCTGCAGCTTCGTAATGCGGGCACGGCTCTCCTCGACACGGCTGCGGGTGTCCGAGCGGGTTTCCTCGGCGCGCTCGCGCAGCTCGGCGAGCAGGTCGTTGACCGTGGCCAGGGCCAGGTCGGCGGCGCCCAGCGCGGCGAGCAGCGGGGCCTTGAGGTCGTCAATGGTGGGGTTTTCCGCCATGGTGTTTCCTTTCGTGGTTTTCTGTTGTGTCAATTAGCTGGCAGGGTTGTCCGGGTCTACGCAGGCGCGGTCTCCTCCCCAGCGGCTTCGTTCTGTTGGACGAACGACGTGTAGATATCCAGAAGGACCTGCTTTTGTCCCTCGGTGATCGCCGTGTCGGTGACGATGGCGTCGCAGACCTCGCTGGGCTCGCTCGGCTCGAGAATCCCGGCCTGGACGTAGAGAACTTCCGCTGAAACCCGCAGTGCCTTGGCGAGTTGCTTCAGCACGTCGGCGGAAGGTTTCCGCAATCCACGCTCGATCTGGCTGAGGTAGGGATTGCTGACGCCGGCCTTTTCCGCCAGCTGCCGTACCGATACCTGCGCCGCTTCGCGCTGCGCCCTGATGAAGCTGCCGATGTCGGACGCAGCAGTGGTCACCACGGCGGCAAGTTTTTCCTCTTGCGACATTGGGACTCCTTGCGGCGATGCGTCAACGGCCGGTACGAACGCGCCCCACAGTAAAAGCTAGTGCTAGCAATTGCAAGCACTGTTAGCAGTGCTCAGAACAACAGCTGCGCGATCGCGTAGATGGCCAGCCCGGCCAGCGAGCCCACCACGGTGCCGTTGATCCGGATAAATTGCAGGTCACGGCCGACATGCAGCTCGATGCGACGGCTGGCCTCCTCGGCATCCCAACGCTCGATGGTGTCGGTAATGATCGCAGTGATCTCTATCCCATATTGGGCGACCAAATGCTCAGCGCCCCGCACAATCCAGTTGTCGACCTTGTCCCGCAGTTCGGCGTCATCGCGCAGTGACTCGCCGATGCTCACCACCGCGTCGGCGATGCGGGTGCGCAGTGCACTGGACGGGTCGTCGACACCCTCGAGCACCAACCGTTTCAGCGTCTTCCAGGCTGTCGCGGCGGCGTTGGAGACCTCCTCGCGGGCCATCAACTGTTCCTTGACCGCCTCGGCGCGAGCGATCGTCGCTTCGTCGTGCTGCAAGTCTTCGGCGAACTCGAAGAGAAAGCGGGTCGCCGACCGGCGCAGTTCGTGATCCGGGTTGCGGCGCACCTTGTCGGTGAAGTCCATCAGCTCGCGGTGGATGCGGTCGCCGACGAGATGATCGATAAATCGCGGCGACCAGGTCGGCGAATCACGCTCGATGACTCGCTGGATGACCTCGCCGGCATTCAACGACCACTGAAATGCCCGGTCGGCCAGCAACTGGATCAGCGCCTCCTGACGGTGCTCGGCAAGCAGCGTGGCCAGCACCCGGCCCACCGGCGGACCCCACTGTGGCTCGGCGATGCGCCGCACGATCATCCGGTCGATCACATGCTGGATGTCGTCGTCGCGCAGCAGTTCCACCACCACCCGCAGCACGGTGGCCGACTCGGCGGCCACCCGCTGGGCGTGCGACGCGTCCGAGAGCCACTTGCCCAGCCGGCTCGGGATCTGGGCGTCGCGCAGCTTGGTCTCCACCACCGCAGGCGACAGGAAGTTCTCCCGCACGAAGGTGCCGAGCCCCTCCCCGAGCTGGTCCTTCTTGCGTTTGATGATCGCGGTGTGCGGGATCGGGATGCCCAACGGATGCTTGAACAAGGCGGTCACGGCGAACCAGTCAGCGAGCGCACCGACCATGCCGGCCTCCGCGGCGGCCCCCACGTAGCCGACCCAGGTAGCGGTGACGCCGCCGGCCTGCGCCCACCGGCACCCGAGGAACAGGACCGTGGCGCCGACCAGAAAGCTCAGCGCGACGACCTTCATCCGCCGCAGTGCCCGAAGCCGCTCGGCGTCGGCCTGCGGGTCGGCCCCCGCGAACGTTTCCGCCAAGGACGCGGGTTTGCCCGCCTCCCCCTGCGGCGGCCTCACCACATCCGTCCCCTCCGTCGGCAGGCGTCGCGGATCGGCTCGGTGCTTGGGGCCCGCATTGGGTCTCCCGTTCAGTCCGACTGCCACGCCACCATCATCCGCCATTGACGTTGCTGTTCGGTGACGATGCGGCTCCCCGGACCTGCGCGCGGACCCGCCCATTTGGGTGGTAACTGTTACCGACCCTGGCGGCAGAACGCTGTTGTGTGAGGTAAAGGGCAAGAAACTGTCGTCGATTAGTCTTACTATTAAAAAGTATCTAGAGACATCTAGAGATTGGGAATCCGCAATAGTGGCACAACAGGTCCCAGCCGGGACGGTGAAGACCGATGGCCGGAAGCGACGCTGGCATCAGCACAAAGTGGAGCGCCGCAACGAGCTGATCGACGGAACGATCGAAGCGATCCGGCGACGTGGTCAATACGTGAGCATGGACGAGATCGCCGGCGAGATCGGGGTCTCCAAAACCGTGCTCTACCGCTACTTCGTCGACAAGAACGATCTGACCACCGCGGTGACGATGCGGTTCGCGCAGATCACGCTGATCCCGAACATGGCCTCCGCGCTGTCGTCGAACTTGGACGGCTACGAGCTGACCCGCGAAATCATCCGGGTATACGTCGACACCGTCGCGAACGAGCCGGAGCCGTACCGGTTCGCGATGGCCAACAACTCGGCCGGTAAGAACAAGGTGGTCGCCGACTCCGAGCGAATCATCGCACGCATGCTCGCGGTGATGCTGCGCCGCCGCATGCGGCCGGCGGCGATGGACGTCGGGGGCGTGGAGCCCTGGGCGTACATGATCGTCGGCGGCGTACAGCTGGCCACCCACTCGTGGCTGCTGGACCCGCGGACAAGCGCCGACGAGCTCATCGACTACCTGACCATGCTGAGTTGGAGCGCGCTGTGCGGCATCGTCGAGGTCGGCGGCTCGCTGGAGAAGTTCCGCGGTCAACCGCATCCGTCGCCAATTGTGCCTCCGCTACCCCACTAGCCAGCTAGGTTGGCGCTCATGAGTTGCGACGGCGACGATGCTGAGCAGAGCGAAGAGGAGGCGCGGCGCCATGAGTGACGTGAAGGTGCGCTCCCGGCTCAGCTCCTGGGCGTACGCCCTGCGCACCACCAATCCGCCTCCGGACGGGCCGGTCGACGCCGTCACCCGATGGCTCGTCGTCACCCGCGCGGCGGTGTTGCCGATGACCCTGTTCGCCGGGCTGGTCGCGGCGCTGCTGGCGGTGGGAAAGCGCGGATTGGATTGGCGCTGGCTCATTCTCGCCGTCGTCGGCATCTTGTTGGCGCACACCGCCAACAACTTGATGAACGACCTCTACGACACCCAGACCGGCACCGACAGTGCCACGTACCCGCGGGCCCTCTACGCCCCGCACCCCGTCTTGTCGGGGTTGGTCAGCCGCCGCACCCTGCTGATCGCGATCGCCGTGGTGAACCTGGCCGACCTGGCGATCCTGATCGTGCTGACCTGGGCCCGCGGCTGGCCGGTGGTGGCGTTCGCGTTGTCCGGTTTCGTGCTGAGCTTCGCCTACACGGCGCCTCCGCTGCGGCTGAAAAAGCGTGGCCTCGGCGAACCGGATGTGCTGGTGGTCTGGGGCCCGCTGATGATCTGCGGCACGTACTACTCGGCGGTCGGCAACGTCGGCTGGGACGTCCTACTGGCGTCACTGCCCTACGGGTTGCTCTGTACGACAGTGCTGATGGGAAAGCACATCGACAAAATCCCGTACGACGAGCCGCTGGGCATCCGCACGCTGCCGGTGATCTTCGGCGAGGCCCGGGCCCGGGTGGTGACGCTCGGGATGATGGTCGGGTTCTACCTGCTGGTCGTCGCGGCGGTTGTCGCACAGGCGCTGCCGTGGCCGGCGCTGGTCGTCGCACTGGCGCTGCCCCGGCTGGTCAAGGTGTGGCCGTACTTCCGCCGGCCGCCGCCCGACGAGCCGCCGGCTAATTTCCCGGTGTGGCCACTGTGGTACGCGGCACTGGCCTGGGTGCACGTTCGACAAGCGGGAGCCCTGCTGGTGGTGGGCCTGGCGATCGGCGCCCTGCTGCCTGGCCGGTAGCCGCCCTTAGTATTTTCCGAAGGCCAGGGCGACGTTGTAGCCGCCGAAACCGAACGAGTTACTGATCGCGTATCGGTAGTCACCCATTCGCGACTCACCGGCCACCACATCCAGGTCGATCTCCGGATCGAGGTCTCGCAGGTTCAACGTCGGCGGGATGATGCCGTCCCGCAACGCCAACACGGTCAGAATCGACTCCACCGCGCCGACCGCGCCGAACGAATGCCCGAGCGCCGCCTTCGGCGCGTAGACCGCCGGTGCGTGCGCTCCCAGCGCGCGATTGATCGCCTTCGCTTCGGCCAGGTCGCCGACGGCGGTGCCGGTCGCGTGGGCATTGACGTGGTCGATATCGCTCGTGGCGAGGCCGGCAAGCTGGATCGCGCGCGTCATGGCGTGGCCGGCCTGTTCACCACTGGGATCAGCCAACACGGGCTGGTAGCCGTCCGAGGTGATGCCGACGCCCATCACTCGACCAATGATGTTGGCTCCGCGGGCTTTTGCGTGGTCCTCCGTCTCGACGACCATCATTGCGCCCGCTTCGCCGAACACAAAGCCGTCGCGCTCCTTATCGAACGGACGGCACGCGCCGGCCGGATCATCGTTGTTCGTCGAGAGCAGATGCTGATGAGTGAACGCCGCAATGGGAACCGCCTCGATCTTGGTTTCGACGCCGCCACAGATCGCGATGTCGGCCTCACCGAGCACGATGTTGCGCCACGCCAGGGCGATGCCCTCGGCCCCGGAGGAACACGCAGACACCGGCGTGAAGATCCCCGCTTTTGCGCCGCGCTCCAGCCCGACAGCCGCAGCCGCCGCGTTGGGCATCGCCTTCAGGACACCCACCGGCGAAATAGTTCTGACACCCCGCTCACGGATGTCGTCGTAGGCCCAGACGAATTCCTCGGTCGAGCCCATCCCGATGCCGATGGAAACCATCAGCCGGTTGGTGTCGACCTCGGGCGAGCCCGCGTTCGCCCAGACTCGCCGGGCGACCACTGTCGAGATCTTCTGCAGGAACAAGAACCGGTGTAGTTCCATCCGCGTCAGTTGCTCGTCAAAATCCTCCAGCAGGTGCCCGCCGATTCGGACCGGCAGGGCGAACTGATCGAGAAATTCATCGTCGAGCCTGCGGATCCCGCTCTGCCCGTCCAGCAGTTCCTTCCAGGTGGCTTCGACATCCGTGGCGAGCGCCGTTGTCATCGCCACACCCGTGACAACGACATCGGGAAGTCCATTCCCGGTCGATAACTCCGCCACACCGTTCATAGCGTCGCGTCGATCCTTTGCTCGCTGACTGGCCAACGACCCCGATAACCATGACCGGGTAAGGATTAGGTTAAACCTGGTCGGGGCCGGTTCGCTGCCCGCTATGTGACGAAATCGGTCCGGCGGCACACGACGCGCGGAGGAAGTCAAGACGTGGATGAGCCTGGTCTCGAGCCGAAGGTCGACCACATCACATAGCACGACGACCGGAGGTCATAGAGCGGCTTCCGAAGGGGTTGCCGCTCATCGCAACTGGGGCAGAGGCGGAATCTAGTAAGGGTAGAAGCCCTTGCCCGATTTCTTCCCGAGCAGCCCCGCCTCCACCATGCGCAGCAACAGCGGTGGCGCACCGTATTGCGGGTCTTTGAACTCTTGGTACATCTTGTCCGCAATGAGCTTCAGGGTGTCCAGGCCGACCAGATCGGATAGCCGCAGGGGACCCATTGGGTGCGAAAGCCCCGCGACGACGGCCTTGTCGACATCTTCGACGGTGGCAAAGCCGGCTTCGACCATCCGGATCGCCGACAGCAGGTACGGCACCAGCAGAGCGTTCACGACGAAGCCGGACCGGTCCGAGCACCGCACGACTTGCTTCCGCAGGACCGCGCTGGCGAATTCTTCGGTGCGGGCGGCCGCAGCCTCGTCGGTGACCAGCGTGCTGACCAACTCCACCAGCGGCAGGACCGGGACCGGGTTGAAGAAGTGCAAGCCCAGCACCCGGCCCGGATTGGCGGTGGCGGCCGCCAGCTTCATGATCGGGATGCTCGACGTGTTGGAGGCCAGCACAGCGTCCGGGTCGGTGATCACGCGATCCAGCTCGGCGAAGATACCGGCTTTGACGGACTCGTCTTCCAGGATGGCCTCGATCACCAGCTGTCGATCGGCCAGGTCGGCCAATTCGGTGGTGAATTTCAGCTTGCCGACGGCCGCGTCACGCTCCCGCTCGGTGATCTTCCCCGAGCTGACGCCCCGCTCGACCGATTTCACGATCCGATCGCGCCCCGCGGTGGTGAGGGCCTCCGTCGGCTCGTAGACCAGGACGTCGACACCTGCCCGCGCCGATACCTCGGCGATGCCGGCACCCATTTGACCGGCCCCGATGACGCCCACTCGTTCGATTGACACTGTGCTCCTTTTGCTCCGCCGCCGGATGGCAACAGGCCCCGCCCAGGTTCGCTGGGCGGGGCCTGTGCTGTCAACTTCGCGGGATCAAGCCGCTCAGAAGTTTTCGTCTACCGCTCGTCCTTAGTGGCTCCGTTACTCGGTTCCACTTCGTCCTCGCGGGCAAAAGCCCGCTCGTCCTTAGTGGCTCCGTTACTCGGTTCCACTTCGTCCTCGCGGGCAAAAGCCCGCTCGTCCTTAGTGGAACTGACCCTCTTCGGTAGAGCCGGCCAGCGCGGTCGTCGACGACGTCGGGTCGACGGTGGTCGCGATCCGGTCGAAGTAACCGGCACCGACCTCGCGCTGGTGCTTGGTCGCGGTGTAACCGCGCTCCTCGGCGGCGAACTCGCGCTCCTGCAGCTCGACGTAGGCGCTCATCTGGTTGCGGGCGTAGCCGTAGGCCAAATCGAACATCGAGTAGTTGAGCGCGTGGAAGCCGGCCAGCGTGATGAACTGGAACTTGAAGCCCATGGCGCCGAGCTCCTTCTGGAACCGCGCGATGGTCGAGTCGTCGAGGTGCTTGCGCCAGTTGAACGAAGGCGAGCAGTTGTATGCCAGCAACTGGTCCGGGAACTCGCTCTTGACACCTTCGGCGAACCGGCGGGCCAGGTCGAGGTCCGGGGTGCCGGTCTCCATCCAGATCAGGTCGGAGTACGGTGCGTAGGCCTTGGCCCGGGCGATGCAGGGCTCCAGACCGTTCTTCACCCGGTAGAAGCCCTCGGAGGTGCGCTCCCCGGTGACGAACGGACGGTCTCGCTCGTCGACGTCCGAGGTGATCAGCGTGGCCGCTTCGGCATCGGTGCGGGCGATGACGACGGTCGGCACGTCGGCGACGTCAGCCGCCAACCGCGCCGAGGTCAGGGTGCGGATGTGCTGCTGAGTCGGGATCAGCACCTTGCCACCGAGGTGTCCACACTTCTTCTCCGAAGCCAGCTGGTCCTCCCAGTGCGAACCGGCGACACCGGCAGCGATCATGGCCTTCTGCAGCTCGTACACGTTGAGCGCGCCACCGAAGCCGGCCTCGCCGTCGGCGACGATCGGGGCCAGCCAGTTCTCGATGGACGTGTCGCCTTCGACCTTGGCGATCTGGTCGGCGCGCAGCAGCGCGTTGTTGATCCGACGGACCACCTGCGGCACCGAGTTGGCCGGGTAGAGGCTCTGGTCGGGGTAGGTGTGGCCGGACAGGTTGGCGTCGCCGGCGACCTGCCAACCCGACAGGTAGATGGCCTTCAGGCCGGCGCGGACCTGCTGCACCGCCATGTTCCCAGTCAGCGCGCCGAGCGCGTTGACGAACTCCAGGTCGTGCAACTGGCTCCACAGCACCTCGGCGCCGCGGCGGGCCAGGGTGGCCTCCTCGAGGACGCTGCCCTGGAGGGCGACGACGTCGGCGGGGGTGTAGGTGCGGGTGACGCCGTTCCACCGCGGGTTGGTGTCCCAGTCCTTCTGGATCTGGTCGGCGCTCTTCGGTGTGCCAACGCTTGACATTGGACTGCTCCTAAATCGTCGGTGGTCCTAGGGTTGATTCCAGATCAGACTTTCCAGGCTTGTTAAGGCCTCGGCATGTTCACTGATCTGCTAATACGAAGATGGCACAGCTTAGCTTCGCAGGTCCACCGATTTAAGTTGCCAATTTTGGCTAGGGATCGGCTGCGTTTTGCAAAGCTTGCGAAGATGCGGCCGAACTGAACCGTTCAGTTTCTACCGGTCAGTAACATGAATCCGCAGGTCAGACCTGGCTTTTACATAACGGTCGTACTGTTAGAGCGCGAAGATGGACGCGAGCGCTTTGGTCTCGTCGCCGACGGCATATGTGAGCGTTCTAACAGTGCGATCGACCAGCTCCGCACCGAAGCGATCGGTCGATCCGGGTGGATGCACGTGCGCGATGATCTCCAGCTTGTCGCCCAGCGCCACCGCAGCATCGTGCTCGATGGTCACCCGTAGCGGCGCCTTGAGCAGTTCCGGGGATGACGCGAGGTAGTCCTCGATGACGCTCCAGTACACGGAGTTGTTCATGTGGTCGAAGAAGTCGATGTCGGTGAATCGAACGGGAAACTCGTGAATCTCCGCGGCGTCCGCACGACTGCCCGCTTTCAGATAGGCCTTCCACCTGAGCCGGTCGACGTCCGTGGTCTTCCGCAGGCCCTCGAGGAAGTCGTCGGCGATGCGTGCCGGTGTCTGGGTGTCCCGGTTGAAGTTGATCCAGAACGCCTCCGACTCCAACAAGCCGCCCTTGCGACCGTCGATGCGGACCCGCATCTCACACCACCGGTTCGACGTCCCCGAGCACCACCGGCGCATCCGCAACATGTCGCCGAACTCGATCGGGCGGATCACATCGATCATTGTCCGGCGGACGATCCAGAGCGGATGGGTTTCCTCAAACCCCATCTCGCGCAACTGATCCTGGCCAATGTCGACGATATGGCGAGCTGCGGCATCGAGGCGCAGGCGCCCGTCGCGGTCGATGTCGGCGACGCGCAGCGGCCATTCCCGATCGAACACGTCGGGATGGCCGTCCGGCACCGGCATCATCACTTTGTCCAGGCTCACCGCTTCACTCCCGCTGCCCATGCTGCCCCGATCCGTCGCGTCGCGTTGCTAGACGGACTAGCTAGCTCCCCCCAAGGCAGAATCATGCCAAACGTCCTCGCCGCGGCGCCAATCCGGCGCCTGTTGCCAACTCTGCAAATCGTGTCTTAGCAACGCAGGTAGGCTGGCCAGGTGTCCAAAACGTTCGTCGGCGCGCGGGTTCGTCAGCTACGCGGCGAGCGCGGATTCAGCCAGGCCGCGCTGGCCCAGATGCTGGACATCTCACCGAGCTACCTCAACCAGATCGAGCACGACGTGCGGCCCCTGACCGTGGCCGTGCTGCTGCGGATCACCGAAGTCTTCGGGGTCGATGCGACGTTCTTCGCCTCGCAAGACGACACCCGACTGGTCGCCGAACTGCGCGAGGTGGCCATGGACCGCGATCTGGACCTCGAGGTGGACGTGCCCCAGCTCGCCGAGATCGTCAACGGGCACCCGGGGTTTGCCCGCGCGATGGTGAACCTGCATCGCCGCTACCGGATCACCACCGCACAGCTGGCCGCTGCCACCGAAGAGCGGTTCTCCGACGGCAGCGGCAGCGGCTCGATCACGATGCCCCACGAAGAAGTGCGCGACTACTTCTATCAGCGCCAGAACTATTTACACGAATTAGACACCGCCGCAGAGGATTTGACCACCCGGATGCGATGGCACCGCGGGGATCTGGCCGCCGAGTTGTCCAACCGGCTTACCGAGGTGCACGGCATCCACATCAACAAACGCATCGACCTCGGCGACACCGTGCTGCACCACTTTGACCCCGCGACCAAGACGCTCGAGATCAGCAACCATCTGTCGTCGGGCCAGCAGGTGTTCAAACTGGCCGCCGAGCTGGCGTACCTGGAGTTCGGCGACCTCATCGACGGCATGGTCACCGACGGCAAGTTCACCAGCGACGAATCGCGCACCCTGGCCCGGCTCGGGCTGGCCAACTACTTTGCGGCGGCCGCGGTGCTGCCCTATCGGCAGTTCCACGACATCGCGGAGAACTTCCGCTACGACGTCGAGCGGCTCTCGGCGTTCTACTCGGTGAGCTACGAGACCGTCTGCCACCGACTATCCACGCTGCAGCGACCCTCGATGCGCGGCGTGCCGTTCTCGTTCATCCGCGTCGACCGCGCCGGGAACATGTCAAAACGTCAGTCCGCCACCGGTTTTCATTTCTCCTCCAGCGGCGGGACCTGCCCGCTGTGGAACGTCTACGAGACTTTCGCCAACCCGGGCAAGATCCTGGTGCAGATCGCCCAGATGCCCGACGGACGCAATTACATGTGGGTGGCCCGCACGGTGGAGCGGCGGGCATCGCGGTATGGTCAGCCCGGTAAGACCTTCGCGATCGGGCTGGGCTGCGAACTCCGGCAGGCCCACCGCCTCGTCTACTCGGAAGGACTCGACTTGTCCGGCGATATCGCCACACCGATCGGCGCGGGCTGCCGCGTCTGCGAACGCGACAACTGTCCCCAGCGGGCGTTCCCCGCGTTGGGCCGGGCACTCGACCTCGACGAGCACCGCAGCACGGTCTCCCCTTACTTGGTGAAGCGACCATGACGCGCGCCGTCGACGATGATGCCTGCGCAGCCGCGATCGAGGAGCGGCGCTAGTGACCGGAGCGGACGACGAGACCGATCAGGTCGGCCGTATCCCATCGTCGGTGCGGTTCCGCGACCTCGGGCTGATCAATTGGATTGTGGCGAAATCTGCCGCCCGCACCGTCGGCGCGCCCCAGATGCACTTGTTCGGCACGCTCGGTCAACACAAGCGCCTGTTCTTGTCGATGATGCCCTATTCCGGCTTGTTGCTGCGGGGCCGGTTGCCACGCGCCGACACCGAGTTGGTAATCCTGCGGGTCGCTCACCTGCGCGGTTCTGAATACGAGCTGCAGCATCACCGGGTGCTCGGGCGCCGCCGCGGGCTCGACGATCAGACGCAGGAGCTGATCTTCGCCTGGCCCCACACGCAGGCAGACCTCGGCAGGCTTACCGACCGGCAACGAGCGCTGCTGCGTGCCACCGATGAGTTCATCCTCAACCGCACGCTCAGCGCCGAGGTGTGGAAACAGCTGTCCCACCATCTCGATAGGCGTCAACTCATCGAATTCTGCATGCTGGCAGGACAATACGACGGTCTGGCCGCAACCATGTCGGCCCTGGAGATTCCGCTCGACCACCCGGGTAGCGGACGGTCACAGGTACATACGGACCAACACGGCCAGTGACAAAAGAACGGGAAGAACCGGCAACGCGAAGGCGAACCACGCCAGCGTGACGTTTTGCCGTCGCCGCAGCCGCTGTCCCCACAGCACCGCGGCGATTGCGGAAGCCGCCGAGACGATCAGCACCACCAGACCCCACAGGCTGACCGTGGTGAGGGCATCTCCGATCGAGATCGCCACCAGCCACACAACGTAACCGGTCAACGCACCGCCAATCGCGGCCCAAATCGACTCGGCACGCACCGCCTGAGACTTGGCCACCCCGACATGGTATCCCTCGCCGCCCGAGGCTAACAGACGGGCGCATCGGGCTCAGAAGTTGATCATGTGGCCGGTCAGACCGTGAAAGCACTCTTGCAGCGCCTCCGACATCGTGGGGTGGGTATGGACGTTGCGCGCCAACTCATTTGCGGTCAGATCCCACTTCTGCGCCAGAGTCAGCTCGGGTAGCAACTCGGAGACGTCATGGCCAACCAGGTGCCCGCCCAGTAGTTCCAGATGCTTGGCGTCGGCGACGAGCTTGACGAAACCACTCGGGTCGCCCACCCCGTGCGCCTTGGCGTTGGCAGTGAACGGGAATTTGGCCACCACCACGTCGTAGCCCTCGTCGCGGGCCTGCTGCTCGGTGAGCCCGAAGCTCGCGACGTTCGGCTGGCAGAATGTCGCGCGCGGCAACATTCGATAGTCGCCGAGGGCCAAAGTCTCTGCACCGCCAATGGTTTCGGCTGCCACCACACCCTGAGCCTCGGCGACGTGCGCAAGCTGCAGCAGCCCGGTGACATCGCCGATGGCGTAGATGTGGTCGACGTTGGTGCGCATGTAGTCGGTGATCCCGATGGCCTTGCGGTCGGTCAGCGCGACCCCGGCCGCCTCCAGCCCGTAGCCTTCGACGTTGGGTGCAAAGCCGATGGCCTGCAACACTTTCTGGGCCTTGAGCTCCTCGGTTTTGCCGTCTTTGCTGACGGTCACCGTGACGACGGAACCGTCGTCGGCGAGCGAGTCGACTTTGGTGCCGGTGAGAATCTTGACGCCGAGTTTCTTGAACTGCTTCTCGATTTCCTTTGAAACGTCAGCGTCTTCGTTGGGCAGCGCTCGCGGCAAGAACTCGACGATGGTCACGTCGACGCCGTAGTTCTTTAGCACGTAGCCGAACTCGATGCCGATGGCCCCGGCGCCGGCGATGATGATCGATTCGGGCAGCTCGCGGGACAGGATCAGTTCCTCGTAGGTGACCACGTTTTTCGACAGCGAGGTACCCGGGACCAGCCGGGTGCTGCTGCCGGTGGCGATGATGACGTTGTCGAAAGTGACGGTGTCCGTTCCGCCGTCGTTGAGTTCGACGGAGAGCGTGTGGGCGTCGGTGAACCGGCCGTAGCCGTGGATTTCGGTGATCTTGTTCTTCTTCATCAAGAAGTGCACACCGGCGACCCGGCCTTCGGCCACCTTGCGGCTTCGGTCGAAGGCGACGCCGAAGTCGAATGTCACCTCGCCGTTGATGCCAAAGGTCTTGGCTTCCTTGGTGAAGATGTGCGCGAGCTCGGCATTGCGGAGCAGCGCCTTGGACGGGATGCAACCGACGTTGAGGCAGACTCCGCCCCAATATTTCGGTTCGACGACGGCGGTATTCAGCCCCAGCTGCGCGGCGCGGATAGCCGCTACGTATCCGCCGGGTCCGGCTCCGAGGACGACAACGTCATAGTGGGTCACGGCCACCACCCTAGTGGCCGTGTTAGGCGCCAGTCCGATCCAGCCTTAGTAAGTGGATGAGCTGGTCGCGGTCATCGATACCAAGCTTGGCGAAGATGCGGTAGAGGTGTCCCTCCACCGTCCGCACCGAGACGACCAGCCGGTCGGCGACCTCACGGTTGGACCAGCCGGCCACGACCAGCATCGCGATCTCGCGTTCACGGTCGCTGATGGGCAGCGGCCGCGCCGCGGCAGCGACTGCCGGTGTGCGTACTTCGCCCTGGCCGGCCAGCCAGTGCGCCCTGGCCGACGACTTCACCTCCTTGCCGCGGTGGCCTGTGTGCGCGTGTTCGCGCGCTGCCTGGGCCGCCGCATCGGCGGCAAGTGCCACTGCACCCATGTCAGCGAACCGGTCGGCCGCGGCGTCCAGCAGGTCGCCGTCGTGGTTGGCCAGGCCGCGGGCGTGCTCCGCAATCGCCTCCGCCAACGGCGTGTTCAGTGTCTTGGCCAGCTCCGCCAGCCTCTCGGTTTGCGAACGGTCATCGAACCGGACGGCGGTGTGCCGCGCAGACATCTCGACGGCGTACATTCCGGATTGTCGCGCGATCTGCGCGGCACGCACCGCATGTGTCTGCGCGGCCATCGTCTGGCCGACGGAGGCCCGCTCCCAGGCCCGGGCCAGCTCGAGTTCCGGCAAGAACACGGCAAGGTGTGGTCCGTAGGCGTCCTCCGAACGCCGCAGCACCGCGGCGGCCGCCTCACCGTCTCCCCGTGCGCCTTCGGCCTGCGCCCACCAGGCCGCCACCGGCATCGACCAGACCGACGTAAAACCAGCCGACATCGCCGACATCGAGTCATGAAATGCCGCGCAGGCGGACGGCAGCGCACCGCGGGCAAGGCACACGAGTCCATGCATCGCGTCGTCTGCTTCAAGCACACCCGCGGCATGATGCTCCCTGGCCCGCTCGGCAGCCGGATAATCACCGACGGCCGTCAACGCCATGACCTCAGCCAACCCGATCCTGGGTAACCCTCCCGGCTGGGCGAGCGCAGCCGCTCGCAGCCCGGCCTCCGCTACGCGGTGAACGTCGCCAAACCGCCCGGCGAGCGCCAACGCCCAGCACGTCGGCACAGCCGCCCACACCGTCGCCAACGGCAGATCCGATGCGCACAGGGCCAGGCCGGTCTCGATCGTGGTCTGTATGTCGCCGGAAAAGCACGTAAACAACACCTCGACTGCGGTGACGTAACTGACGATCGCCTCGGAATTGATGCGATCCGTCACGTCGGCGAGTACCTGCCGTGCCTGCTCGACCTGCCCGCAATTGAAGAACAGATTCATGGCGCGCACACAGCCCCATCGCGCGGTCAGCAACTCATCGGCACCATCGGGGTCAAAGGCACCAAGCACCGCCTCGACCTCGACGCCGCGGCCCTGCCAACCCATCGCCTCAGCAAGCACGATCGCAGCCGCCAACCCCCCGCCGCGATCGAACGCGAATCGGGCCTGCTCTTCGGCGAGAGCTATGTTCGACATGGTCAACGCGCTCGCTGCCGCATCGATGATCACATCCAGGTCCGGGGTGAGGTCGCTGCGCATCATGAACTGGGCCAGCTGGATCTGGGTGCGCACGTCGGGCAACCTCAAGCGCTGCTCTTCTGCCTGCAGGTGCTTCCGAAGATGTTGTGCCAGCATGCCATTGAGCTGCCGCGAACGCACCACCCCAGCGCGTTGCATTGCCGTCTCACCCATGAGGGGGTGAAACAACCGCGCCACCGTGTTTGATCCATCCACAACGAACTGGATCACGCCACGACGCTCAAGGCGTGCCACCGCGTCCGCATCGCAAAGCCCACGCAAAATCTCCCAGTCCAGCACCTCGGCAGCCGCCAAAACCTCGACCGCCTCCAACTCCTCCGGCGCAAAGGATCGCAGGCGAAACTCAAGCAGGTCGTGCAGTTGGCGGTCGGCACGCAGCGCACCCCGAAGCTGCCAACCGTCTTCCGTGCGCACCAACACACCACTTTCCCGACCGGCGCTCAGCAAGCCGCGCAACAACAGCGGGCTGCCCGCAGCTCGATGGTGTAACTCGTTGATCAGCCGGGTATCGACCGCGCCGCCGAGCACGGCGCGGGCGAGCTCCCCGGTCTGCTCCCGGGTGAACGCTTCAACGCGCAGGCTCAGCAACAGCCGCTCTTTCCACAGCGCTGTCACCGCATCGGATACGTTCTCGCCCGACCGGATCGTCACGACCACCCGTGCGCTGCCGCTGGCGGCAAGTTGGTACACCAGCGTCGACGACAACGGATCGAGCCACTGCGCATCGTCGACGATGACGACCAGGTTCTCGTCCTGCTCCAGGGCACTATGCGCGGCGGCCAATATCGCGGCGGGTTCTCGTGGAGCGTCCACAGTCAAGGACCGATAGAACGCACCCAACGGCACCGCGGAGCCGGTTTGGGTGCCCAGCACATACCGCACCGTCAGCCCGCGCGACCTGGCAGTCGTGGCCAGGGCGCGAGCCAGCGTCGATTTGCCGACCCCGCTATCACCGACCAACACGACACCCTGAAACTCCGCGTCGTCCTCGAGTGCCGCCAACGCCTCACGGACCTCGTCATCGCGGCCCACCAACGGCCAACCCGACCCGCTCTCCGCTCGCATACGTCGACCCCTAGCACCCACGGTCGTGAGAACGAAATTTTATCCTGCCCGTGCGGTGTTCAGATCCGCGGTGCCAGCGACAGTCCAGCCTTCGCGGCGACCGACGCCAGCCTGCTGCCGTCGGCGAACAGATGATGAGTGGATGCCCAACATCGTCACGTCACCGCTTGCGGCCGCGCAAACGGTCCTCACGAAGGTGGCTATTGCCGAGCGATTCCTCGAACTCCATGGAAATCCTTGGGGCGTCAGTGAACTCGCCGACATCCGAACTTTGCTGGTGAGTCACACTCCGACAGTCGAGCCCGGTGCGACGTGGGCTCAGGCTGCGAGGCCGCTTTGCCGTGGTTTCGGTCATCGTTACCACGCACGAGCGACAGTCGGCGATTTCGAGGGCAGGACGCCGAGGGCCCAATCGTGCGTCGCGCTTGCCGATCGTGTTAGGCGCCAGTCCGATCCAGCCTTAGTAAGTGGATGAGCTGGTCGCGGTCATCGATACCAAGCTTGGCGAAGATGCGGTAGAGGTGTCCCTCCACCGTCCGCACCGAGACGACCAGCCGGTCGGCGACCTCACGGTTGGACCAGCCGGCCACGACCAGCATCGCGATCTCGCGTTCACGGTCGCTGATGGGCAGCGGCCGCGCCGCGGCAGCGACTGCCGGTGTGCGTACTTCGCCCTGGCCGGCCAGCCAGTGCGCCCTGGCCGACGACTTCAACTCCTTGCCGCGGTGGCCTGTGTGCGCGTGTTCGCGCGCTGCCTGGGCCGCCGCATCGGCGGCAAGTGCCACTGCACCCATGTCAGCGAACCGGTCGGCCGCGGCGTCCAGCAGGTCGCCGTCGTGGTTGGCCAGGCCGCGGGCGTGCTCCGCAATCGCCTCCGCCAACGGCGTGTTCAGTGTCTTGGCCAGCTCCGCCAGCCTCTCGGTTTGCGAACGGTCATCGAACCGGACGGCGGTGTGCCGCGCAGACATCTCGACGGCGTACATTCCGGATTGTCGCGCGATCTGCGCGGCACGCACCGCATGTGTCTGCGCGGCCATCGTCTGGCCGACGGAGGCCCGCTCCCAGGCCCGGGCCAGCTCGAGTTCCGGCAAGAACACGGCAAGGTGTGGTCCGTAGGCGTCCTCCGAACGCCGCAGCACCGCGGCGGCCGCCTCGCCGTCTCCCCGTGCGCCTTCGGCCTGCGCCCACCAGGCCGCCACCGGCATCGACCAGACCGACGTAAAACCAGCCGACATCGCCGACATCGAGTCATGAAATGCCGCGCAGGCGGACGGCAGCGCACCGCGGGCAAGGCACACGAGTCCATGCATCGCGTCGTCTGCTTCAAGCACACCCGCGGCATGATGCTCCCTGGCCCGCTCGGCAGCCGGATAATCACCGACGGCCGTCAACGCCATGACCTCAGCCAACCCGATCCTGGGTAACCCTCCCGGCTGGGCGAGCGCAGCCGCTCGCAGCCCGGCCTCCGCTACGCGGTGAACGTCGCCAAACCGCCCGGCGAGCGCCAACGCCCAGCACGTCGGCACAGCCGCCCACACCGTCGCCAACGGCAGATCCGATGCGCACAGGGCCAGGCCGGTCTCGATCGTGGTCTGTATGTCGCCGGAAAAGCACGTAAACAACACCTCGACTGCGGTGACGTAACTGACGATCGCCTCGGAATTGATGCGATCCGTCACGTCGGCGAGTACCTGCCGTGCCTGCTCGACCTGCCCGCAATTGAAGAACAGATTCATGGCGCGCACACAGCCCCATCGCGCGGTCAGCAACTCATCGGCACCATCGGGGTCAAAGGCACCAAGCACCGCCTCGACCTCGACGCCGCGGCCCTGCCAACCCATCGCCTCAGCAAGCACGATCGCAGCCGCCAACCCCCCGCCGCGATCGAACGCGAATCGGGCCTGCTCTTCGGCGAGAGCTATGTTCGACATGGTCAACGCGCTCGCCGCCGCATCGATGATCACATCCAGGTCCGGGGTGAGGTCGCTGCGCATCATGAACTGGGCCAGCTGGATCTGGGTGCGCACGTCGGGCAACCTCAAGCGCTGCTCTTCTGCCTGCAGGTGCTTCCGAAGATGTTGTGCCAGCATGCCATTGAGCTGCCGCGAGCGCACCACCCCAGCGCGTTGCATTGCCGTCTCACCTATGAGGGGGTCACACAACCGCGCCACCGTGTTTGATCCATCCACAACGAACTGGATCACGCCACGGCGCTCAAGGCGTGCCACCGCGTCCGCATCGCAAAGCCCACGCAAAATCGCCCAGTCCAGCACCTCGGCAGCCGCCAAAACCTCGACCGCCTCCAACTCCTCCGGCGCAAAGGATCGCAGGCGAAACTCAAGCAGGTCGTGCAGTTGGCGGTCGGCACGCAGCGCACCCCGAAGCTGCCAACCGTCTTCCGTGCGCACCAACACACCACTTTCCCGACCGGCGCTCAGCAAGCTGCGCAACAACAGCGGGCTGCCCGCAGCTCGATGGTGTAACTCGTTGATCAGCCGGGTATCGACCGCGCCGCCGAGCACGGCGCGGGCGAGCTCCCCGGTCTGCTCCCGGGTGAACGCTTCAACGCGCAGGCTCAGCAACAGCCGCTCTTTCCACAGCGCTGTCACCGCATCGGGCGCGTTGTCGCCCGACCGGATCGTCACGACCACCCGTGCGCTGCCGCTGGCGGCAAGTTGGTACACCAGCGTCGACGACAACGGATCGAGCCACTGCGCATCGTCGACGATGACGACCAGGTTCTCGTCCTGCTCCAGGGCACTATGCGCGGCGGCCAACATCGCGGCGGGTTCTCGTGGAGCGTCCACAGTCAAGGACCGATAGAACGCGCCCAATGCCACCGCGGAGCCGGTTTGGGTGCCCAGCACATACCGCACCGTCAGCCCGCGCGACCTGGCAGTCGTGGCCAGGGCGCGAGCCAGTACCGATTTGCCGACCCCGCTATCACCGACCAACGCGACACCCTGAAACTCCGCGTCGTCCTCGAGTGCCGCCAACGCCTGACGGATCTCGTCGTCGCGGCCCACCAACGGCCAACCCGAACCGTTCTCCGCTCGCATATGTCGACCCCCCTGAGCCGGCCTTTTGGGAGTTAGATGTGCCAAGGTGTCACCATTGTCGGAGGCAATTGCGACACCGGCGATGGTCAAAGGACGAAGAGGCCGCTTCAGCATGACCAGCCCCTTTTGCACACAGTTCCAAACCTAGTCTGAATTATAGCTGAGACCACGCTGAGAAACGTCCAGCTTTCCGGACATAATTTCTGCGGATTGTTAGCGAGGCGGCTTACCCGACGTTCGGGTGGTTGGTACTGGTGACCTTGGGAGGCGTTGCCTCGCAGGTGCACCTTTTTCAGCCACGCCGTTGACCAGCAGTCGATGGCTCGGTCCACGGCGACGACTCGCGATCATCGCCAGACATCATGTGGCCAGCCATAGTTCAAGGTGGTCGTCGTAACCGCTGGCGACGCGCAGGCTGCGGCCCGGCCCACGGGTGAGCCAGCCGCGGGCGAGGAACACGCTGGTGATCGTGGCGGGAAGCGCCCCGGCCAGGTGGACCCGGCGATCGGTCCAGTCGACGCATGAGCGGGCGAACACCCGCCGGCTCGCTCGCAGTGCCGCCAGGTCGATGCCCAGCTGGTCGACCAGCCCCTGCCCGCGGTCGGTGAGCTCGTGGTCCCGCTCGTCCAGGCGGCGGATGGCCCCGACGGCCAGCAGCCGGTCGCGCAGATGCACCCCGCGGCGTCCGGCCAGGTGGTCGTAACACGTGCGGGCGTCGGACAGCGCGCAGGCTGCCTGCTGTTGACGCAGTGACTGCACCGGTGCCGGCGGCGCTATCTGCGCGATGGCCTCCAGCACCGTGGCCACCTCCGGGTTGACGATCTCGTGGTATCGATGCCGACCCTGGACCCGGACCCGGATCAAGCCGGCCTCGGTCAATTGGCGCAGATGCACCGAGGCGGCGGCAGGCCGCACCCCGGCTCGCCGTGCCAATTCACCGGCCGGTAGCGCCAGCCCGCCGGCCAGCGCCGCGAGCATCGCCGATCGGGCGGGGTCTTCGATCACGTTGACAATGGAGGCGAGGTTGCGATCATCCTGCGACGCGCTGGCCGCGGATTGACCCGTGTCGCTCACCCCGCCAGCCTCGCACAGCCATAGTGCGGGTGCTCAGTACGGCAGGACGTTCATCAGGCAGTGGCGCTGGCTGTGCTCGCAGTAGAACTTGCCGTAGACCGGAGCGGCACCGACAACGGCGGCGAACACCGCGGAGATCATCGCGATGGCCAGCACCGACACCAGTGGTCGGTCGGGTGCCATCGCCAATATCAATCCGGCGACCGCGGACACGACGACGAAGACCAGGACGACGAAGACCACCGCGGTCTTGTGTCTGGAGTTGTCGTGGCTCCACCAGTAGAACAGGCCGGCACCGATCCCGCCGGCAGGAATCCAGACCGCGAGCAGCACCAGGATGAACTGCCACCACTTCACCAAGTGGTCCGGGTGGACCGCAGGCACGTCGTCGGCCACGGGAACCTCTGCCGGCGCCTCCGTGGGTGTTGGGTCCGATCGCCGGCGCCACCACCGGCGTCGACGGGCGGGCGGCTGCGCCTCGACGAGCTCGGGTTCGGCTTTCTGATGAACGCCGGTGTCGAAGGTGGGCGTGTAGCGCTCGGTCAGCGGCATCGATTCGGTGTCCAGACGTTCCTGTTCAGCCACGGGTCACCACCTCGATCACCGCGAGGACCCCGAACCAGCCCGGCGCCACCGCCAGGACAAACAGGCCCAGCGCGGTCAGCCATCGGCGCCGCGACAGCAGGACGACCAGCAGCCCGACGACGGTGGGGAACCCGACCACCAACGCGATGGCGATGTCCGGTCGCATGCGGGCGTGGTCCACGGTCAACGCGGCGGCTGCGCCCAGCACGCCAGCGGCGAGGCCGAGCAGCATCGCGCTGGCCAGCGCCCAACTCCGCGGCAGCGGTATCACGCTTCAAAGATACTGCCGCTGCAGGCCGCTAGCGCTTTAGTCCCCCGGCGTGCCCGCCGGGAGGTACCCCCAGCGCGGCGCGCCCTGCGGGCACCGGGCACGCCTCGACGGCGGACCCGACCACCGGTGCGCGGCCCGGCGGCCGCTCGCCGCGTTCGTAGTCGGCGCCGGTGATCACCGGCGAAGCCCCGAGTGCGGTGTTCTCATCCTCGCTGAACGCGCGTCCGCGGGACAAGAACCGCAGCCCCTCGGGCGCTTCCAGGCTGAACCCGCCGCCGCGGCCGGGCACTACGTCGATGACGAGCTGGGTGTGCTTCCACGCCTGGAATTGCGGGCCGGATATCCACACCGGCACCCCGTCTGCCCCGGTGTCGAGCACACCGAGCAGCACGTCACGATCGCCGACGATGAAGTCCCCGTCCAGGTAGCACATCGGCGAGGACCCATCGCAGCAGCCGCCGGACTGATGAAACATCAACGGGCCGTGTTGGTCGTGCAGCTGGCCGAGCAGCTTGGCGGCCTCGGAGGTGATCACCACCCGCGGCACCATCAGAAGAAACCCTGCGCCTTCTCCGAATAGGACACCATCAGGTTCTTGGTCTGCTGGTAGTGGTCGAGCATCATCTTGTGGTTCTCCCGGCCGATGCCGGACTGTTTGTACCCGCCGAACGCGGCGTGCGCCGGGTAGACGTGATAGCAGTTCACCCACACCCGGCCGGCCTGAATGTCGCGGCCGGCCCGGTAGGCGGTGTTCCCGTCGCGGCTCCACACTCCCGCGCCCAGGCCGTACAGGGTGTCATTGGCGATCGAGATCGCGTCGTCGTAGTCCTTGAACGACGCGACCGACACCACCGGCCCGAAAATCTCCTCCTGGAAGATCCGCATCTTGTTGTTGCCGGCGAAGATGGTGGGCTGCACGTAGTAGCCACCGGAGAGGTCACCGCCCAACTCGGCGCGTTCCCCGCCGGTGATGATCTTGGCGCCTTCGTCTTTGCCGATCTCGATGTAGGACAACACCTTTTCCAGCTGATCGTTGGAGGCCTGCGAGCCGACCATCGTCTCGGTGTCCAACGGATCACCCTGCCGGACCGCTTTGGTGCGGATGGCCGCCAGTTCCAGGAATTCGTCGTAGATGTCGCCCTGCACCAGGCTGCGTGACGGGCAGGTGCACACCTCGCCCTGGTTCAGCGCGAACATGGTGAACCCTTCCAGCGCTTTGTCCTGGAAGTCGTCATGGGCGGCCATCACATCGGCGAAGAAGATGTTCGGGCTCTTGCCGCCCAGTTCCAGGGTGACCGGGATCAGGTTCTGCGAGGCGTACTGCATGATCAGTCGACCGGTGGTGGTCTCCCCGGTGAAGGCGATCTTGGCGATGCGGTTGCTCGACGCCAACGGTTTGCCGGCTTCGGCACCGAACCCGTTGACGACGTTGACCACCCCGGCCGGCAGCAGGTCGCCGATCAGCGACATCAGGTAGAGCACCGATACCGGTGTCTGCTCGGCGGGCTTGAGCACCGCCGCGTTGCCGGCCGCCAACGCCGGCGCCAGCTTCCAGGTGGCCATCAGGATCGGGAAGTTCCACGGGATGATCTGCCCGACGACGCCCAGCGGCTCATGGAAGTGGTAGGCGACGGTGTCTTCGTCAATCTGCGACAGCGAGCCTTCCTGGGCCCGGATGGCGCCCGCGAAATACCGGAAATGGTCGGCGGCCAGCGGGATGTCGGCGGCCAGCGGCTCCCGGATCGGTTTGCCGTTGTCCCAGGCTTCTGCCAGTGCCAGCGACTCGCGGTTCTCGTCGATGCGATCGGCGATCTTGTTCAAGATCGCCGCCCGCTCGGCGGGCGACGTCTTGCCCCACGCCCCCGCCGCCGCGTGGGCGGCGTCGAGCGCCGTGTCGATATCGGTCTGGTCGGAGCGCGCCACCTCGCAGAACGGCTGGCCGGTGACCGGCGTCGAGTTCTCGAAATACCGGCCGGCCGATGGCGCCACCCACTCGCCGCCGATGAAGTTCTCGTACCGCGTTTCATACGACATCAGCGCTCCAGCGGAACCCGGACGTGCGAAGACGGTCATGTTCGCCACTCCTTCTCATCGGCGCGCGGTGTTATACAGCTCACACTACCGCCGCAGTCACAATGGCCCCATGGCTGGTGATGGGGCGAACGACCCCTTTGTGTGGCTGGAAGAGATCCTCGGCGAGCAACCGCTGGACTGGGTGCGCGCCCGCAACGCGCCAACGGTCGCTCAGTTCGCCGGCGACGAGTTCGAGCGGATGCGCACCGCAGCATTGGAGGTCCTCGACACCGATGCCCGCATCCCCTACGTACGCCGTCGCGGCGAGTATTTGTACAACTTCTGGCGCGACGCGACCAACCCGCGCGGCCTGTGGCGGCGGACCACGCTGGACAGCTATCGCAGCGACAGCCCGGACTGGGATGTGTTGATCGATGTCGATGAGCTTGCTCGCGCCGACGACGAGAATTGGGTGTGGGCCGGCGCCAATGTCATCTACCCTGAGCGCACCCGCGCTCTGGTCGGCCTGTCGCGAGGGGGCTCGGACGCGGCTGTACTCCGCGAATTCGACATGGCGACACGTGAATTCGTCGCTGACGGTTTCACTCTGCCGGAGGCCAAGTCCGGGTACAGCTGGGCCGATCCCGACACCCTTCTGGTCGGCACCGACTTCGGCGCTGGCTCGCTGACCGAATCCGGCTACCCGCGGATCATCAAGAGATGGCGTCGTGGCCAACCCATCGAGCAAGCCGAGACGGTATTCGAAGGCGCGCCCAGCGACGTCATCGTGGCCACCGGAGTCGATCGCACGCCCGGCTTCGAGCGCGTACTCCTGCGCCGGGCGATCGACTTCTTCAACGACCAGGTGTACGAGCTCAGCGGTGACGAGCTGATCCGCATCGACGCACCCACCGACGCGTCCCTGTCGGTGCACCGGCAGTGGCTGCTGATCGAGCTGCGCACCGACTGGCTCACCGGCAGCGAAAGCTACACCGCCGGCTCTCTGCTGGCCGCCGACTATGACGAATTTCTCGTCGGCACAGCACAGTTGCGGGTGGTCTTCAAGCCCGATGAGCACACCAGCCTGAACCACTACGCCTGGACCCGTGACCGACTCGTCATCGTCACGCTGGCTGACGTGGCCAGCCGCGTCGAGGTCGTGACGCCGGGCAGCTGGCAGCGTCGCGCTGTGACCGACGTGCCGGCCAACACCAACACGGTCATCGCCGGTGCCGACGACGATGGCGACGAAATCTTTCTCGATTCCAGCGGGTTCGACACGCCCTCAAGACTTTTGCACGGATCTGTCGACGGACCCCTGCAACAGATCAAATCCGCGCCCGCCTTCTTCGACGCTGACAACATCACCGTCACACAGCATTTCGCTGTTTCCAAGGATGGCACGCCGATTCCGTACTACGTGGTGAGCCCGGGCGAGGCAGCGGCGCCCGGGCCAACTCTGCTGGGCGGCTACGGCGGGTTCGAGGTCGCCCGCACGCCCGGCTACGACGGCGTGCTGGGCCGGCTGTGGTTGGCGCGCGGCGGCACCTACGTGCTCGCCAACATCCGTGGCGGCGGCGAATACGGGCCGAACTGGCACACCCAGGCAATGCGCGCGGGACGTCACCTGGTCGCCGAGGACTTCGCTGCGGTGGCAACCGATCTGGTGGACCGTGGCATCACCACGGTGGCACAGCTGGGCGCGCAGGGCGGCAGCAATGGCGGGCTGCTGATAGGCATCATGCTGACCAAGTACCCGGAGCTGTTCGGCGCGCTGGTGTGCCAGGTGCCGTTGCTGGACATGCGCCGCTTCCATCTACTGCTGGCCGGCGCATCCTGGGTGGCCGAGTACGGCAACCCAGACGATCCGGCAGACTGGGAGTTCATCGTCGAATACTCGCCTTACCAAAACATTTCGGCTGACGTCGAGTATCCGCCGGTGTTGATCACCACGTCCACCCGTGACGACCGGGTGCATCCCGGACATGCCCGCAAGATGACGGCGGCGCTGGAAGCCGCGGGTCATCGGGTCTGGTACTACGAAAACATCGAGGGCGGCCACGCCGGTGCAGCCGACAACGCACAGAGCGCGTTCAAGTTGGCGCTGAGCTTTTCGTTTCTGTGGCGAATGCTGGCCACTTGACAGTGCGCGCGATGACGGTGTCATGTTGTGCCATGCGACGGCCGTCCGTGTTGTGTGCGACGGTCGCGGCCATAGCATTGCTGGCGGCGCCCGGCTGCACGCGGGTGGTGACTGGTGGCGCAATCCGAGGCGCCGGCGCAACCGGGGCCAAAAGCAACCAGTGCAAACAGGTTTCAGCGCCGCTAACCTCAATCCGGTCGCACGCAGCAGGCGAACCGCGGCTGCGGATTCCGCAGCCGCCCGGATGGCGGCGCGCAGCGATGCTCGATTCAGCGGTCATCCGCTTCACAATGGGAAATAAGGCCTTGGCGGCCAACAACTTCATGCCCACCGCCGTGGTCACCCTCGAATCCGTGCCGGGCGGGAGCACCGACCACGCGACGATCTTCGAGCAGGAACGCGCGGCGCTGATCGATCGCCTGGGCGCCACCGGTCTGGAGACGGTCGAGACGACGCTGTGCGGGGACGCGGCCGAGAGGGTCAGCTATGACGCCCCGGCGATGGGCCGGCTTCCACCGCGCAAAATCAAGACACTCATGGTGGCACATGCCTTCAACGCCAACACCTACGTTGCGACGGTGACGGTCCAGTCGACCGAACCCGACAACCGCGCCTACGCCCGCGACACCGAGACCATCCTGACCGGGTTTCAAATGCTGCCGCCCAAAGCCGGCTAGTGACGTCTCGCTACTGCAATCGCCTCCTAACGGCGGCAACCATCGGCGCAATTACACGGTGAACTGCTGGACAGATGATCACCAGCGTCTCTTTCCCCAGGCCGGCGCCGATAACTTTTTTAGAACATCTGGAGGAAATCGCGCGGTTGAGCTTTCCTGGCCGCCACCTCAGGCGTACCTTAAATTCAGCTAAGAGATAGGTGTGGGGAAGCTTAGGGACGAGAACCACTCGGTGGCAGGCATCGTTCGGTAAGCCAGGCAGCGAGAGCGGCAGAGAGGAGGTCGAGATGACTCCACTAATGGCGGCATGCCTTGTCATCGGCGCTCCGGTCGCCGGGCTTGGCCTGCTCGAGTTACAGGCACGACTTGAGCAATGGGACCAGCGACGGCACGCTGACGATTAAGTTCACTCCTCAGCGACTTCATCTCCCATATCGCGCCGTTGTTCTGACGGGCCTCGTCCAGAGGGGCGTAGCGCCGCGGCCGTGCCCGACGAAATCGAGGCCGCCGTGGGCATTTTCCAACTGCAGGCGCGGCTCGAGCGATGGGATCACGAACGGCACGCCGAGGACTAATGTCACACGTTGTGCGCACGACAGAGGTTCGCGCAAAGGAGGGCAGAGCCATGGGTGTAACCAACGTCGACGCGGGACCCAAGCAGATTAGCCGCTCAGTCGAGGTGAACGCCCCGGCAGGCGAGTTATTTGCGATCGTCGCCGATCCACGCCGCCACCACGAACTCGACGGATCGGGCACGGTCCGGGACAACATCCGGGGGCCCGAGCGCCTCAGCCCCGGTGCGCGGTTTTCCACAAAGATGGCGATGTATGGGCTGCCGTATCGCATTACGAGCACAGTGACCGCCTTTGAGCCCGATCAACTCATCGAGTGGTCCCATCCCCTTGGGCACCGCTGGCGATGGGAGTTCGCCGCGGTGACGCCGACCGACACCCGGGTCACCGAGACGTTCGACTACCGCGACGCTGCACCGCTCACTCACTGGCTCAGGTTTTACGGGTTGACGGGTTACGCAAAGCGCAACGCCGCGGGCATCGAAAGCACGCTGTCTCGCCTTCGCGACCGCTACAGCGGCTGACGGCTGGACACGACGTCGCCAAGCGACTTCGCTTGGGCCATGCCGACAACCGATTTCGAGACACTGCTCTACACGACGACCGGGCCCGTCGCGACCATCACTCTGAACCGCCCCGATGCGCTCAACACCATCGTTCCGCCAATGCCCGACGAGATAGAGGCCGCCATGGGCCTGGCCGAGCGGGATCCGGCCATCAAGGTCATCGTGCTGCGGGGCGCCGGCCGGGCGTTCTCCGGCGGCTACGACTTCGGCGACGGCTTCCAACAGTGGGGCGATGCGATGAACACCGAGGGACGTTGGGATCCGGGCAAGGATTTCGCCATGGTCACCGCGCGTGAGACCGGTCCCACCCAGAAGTTCATGGCGATCTGGCGGGCCTCCAAACCGGTGATCGCGCAAGTGCACGGCTGGTGCGTCGGCGGGGCCAGCGACTACGCGCTGTGCGCCGACATCGTCATCGCCAGCGACGACGCCGTCATCGGAACCCCGTACAGCCGCATGTGGGGCGCCTATCTGACCGGGATGTGGCTGTACCGGCTCAGCCTCGCGAAGGTCAAGTGGCACTCGTTGACCGGCCGGCCGCTGACCGGCGTGCAGGCCGCCGAGGTCGAGTTGATCAACGAGGCGGTGCCGTTTAAGCGCCTGGAAGCCCGGGTCGCCGAGATCGCCGCCGAGCTGTCACGAATCCCGCTGTCGCAGTTGCGAGCTCAGAAGATGATCGTCAATCAGGCCTACGAGAACATGGGCCTGGCGTCCACCCAGATGCTGGGCGGCATTCTCGACGGACTGATGCGCAACACCCCCGAAGCGCTCGGCTTCATCCAAACCGCCGCGACGGAGGGTGTCCGTGCCGCCGTCGAGCGCCGCGACGGGCCGTTCGGCGACTACAGCCAGGCCCCACCGGAATTCCGACCGGACCCGTCGCACGTCATCACGCCGTGACGCTGCTACCACCCGTCAGCGCACGGGCGCTGACGGGTACAAACGGCAGCGCTGCCAACGGGAAGAGCCCGCACACCGCGAAGGTCACCGGGTAACCGACGGCGGTGATCAATGCACCGAACAGCGGTGGCGCGGCGGCGAATACCAGCCGCTCGGCGGTGTGCTGGGCACCCAACGCGCGTCCGCTCCAGAACGGCCCGGCGTATTCGGGGATCGCGATGAACGGCAACCCGTTGTCCCCGGTGATCGCTCCCGCAGCAAGCATGGCCGCCACGGCAACCGACCAGCCCAGGTGATCGGTGAGGGCCAGTAACGCCATGACCATCGTGGTGGCGACGGCGATTACCCGGATCGGTCGCATCCGCGAACCGATGCGGTCCGACCATCGGCCGGCCGCGGTGCGGGCTAGTGCCCCGAGGAGTTGCGACACCGCCAGCAGGCCACCGGCTGCTGCCGTCGACCAGCCGTGACCGCCGATCAACCAGACCAGCATGAAGGTCAAGACCACGTTCTGCGGCACCACGAGCAGTGCCGAAGCCAGGTGAATTCGCCACAGCACTTTGGGCCCGCGGTAGGGGTTGGCCAGTTCCCGATCATCGGCGGTCTGCCGGGTCGAGCGCGGCGGGTCGAGCACGCCCACGGCGCTGGCCACCGCGGCCACCGCGCACAGCACCGCGGGAAACAACAGCGCGAGCGAGAAGTTGCGCTTGGCCAACTCCGGCATCACCAAGGCGGCCAACGCGATTCCCAACGGCTGCGCGGTCTGACGGATCCCCATCACCACGCCACGCTGCTCCGGGGGGAACCAGCCGGTGACGAGTCGGCCGCTGGCGGTGATGCTGCTGGCGGCGGCCATGCCACCGAGCAGCAGCAGGACGCCCGCAGCCAGCATGGAGTTGACGGAGGCCGCGGCGAATGCCGCCGCGGCGGTCAGCGCCAAGCCCACGGTCAGCACGATCCGCTCACCGATTCGGTCGAGCAGATATCCCCAGGCGAACAACGTGGGGATCAGGAAGACGACGCCGTTGATGAAAACGGTGGCGCACAACGTCGTTGTCGTCGAGACGATCAGCATCGACCAACGCCTGGTGGTACTGATCTGGCGGGTCATCGCCCCGGCATTCCCACGCGGACGGGAAATGCCGGGCGCGACGCCGACTGATTCGTTGTCGGCCAACGTTACTGAGTGGGGGGCATCAGCACCGTATCGACCATGTACACCTGCGCGTTGGCGGTGGGCACGCCGCCACAGACCAAGCCGGCGTTGTTGACCTTGAGCCCATTGCCCATACCGGTCACGTTGACGGGCGCACCTTGAACGGTGTTGTGTGAACCGTCGACCTGGTTGGGATTCAACTGTCCGGGAACGACGTGGTAGGTCAGGATGCTCTTCAACAAGTCCGAATTGGTCTTGAGCTCGTTGATGGTGGACGCCGGCAGCTTGTTGAATGCGGCGTCGGTCGGCGCGAACACCGTGTACTGACCGCTGTTGAGGGTGTCGACCAGATTCACCTGCGGGTTGAGCTGACCAGATACCGCGGCGGTCAGGGTCGTGAGTTCAGGGTTGTTGGACGCGGCCACCGCGACCGGGACCTGGGACATCCCGGCTACCGATGCGGGGCCATCGGAATGCATAGCCGCGTAATCCGCGCAGCCGGGGCCGATCAGATTCGGCGCGGCCGCCGCAGGTGCACAGGTAGCCACGGCAAGGCCGACGACGGCTGCCGCCGCGAGACCAGCTGCTGGAATCGCCTTAGATTGGATTTTCAGTATCGCGTTCATCGCGTTTGGACTCCTTGGTATCGACGACGACGATTGCAACGCCATCTGTTTCACGATTGACACGGTTCATTCGGAGCCGCGGGCGTTCTGGATTGGCCTCAGCCTGATCGGATGTTGCGTTCAGCCGTAGGTGAAGGAAAAAACCTGCAGCCCTCGAGTGGCACGCACAACGAGTGAGCTTCGTGTCCCGTCTTTGTCCGCGACGATCTGATGCGACTGCGGCGGACCGCTGACCGGCAGCGTTGTCGTTTTCCCGTCGCGCGTCACGGTGAGCGTCCCAGTTCCGCCGACGACGATGTACACGTTCTTCGCGTGGTAATTCAGCTCGATACTCGAGGCGTCGCCGTCGGCCGTCGCGCCCTCGTAATCGAGCGCCCACGGCCCCTGCAGCGCGAACGAGTCGTCCGAAAGTGACGCGGGGAAGGCAAAGTTCGCCTTTCCCTCGTCGTAGCTTCCCCGTCCGGCGTAGTTGACCACCTTGCCCACACTGAAATACGTCTCCGGCGTCGTGCTGCCGTGCGGGGTGGTGTCGGGCGCGTCCACCGGGGGAGGCAGCGTCGTTCCTGGTCGGGCGTCGGTGATCAGCTGGCGTATCAGCTTCTCAGTGTCGTTGTAGTCGCCTTCGCCGAACTTGACGTGCCGCACAGTGCCGTTGGCGTCGATCAGATACTCAGCCGGCCAGTACTCATTGCGGTAGTTCGTCCAGGTCGAGTAGCTGTTGTCCTGGGCGATCGGGTAGGTGATGCCCAGATCGGCGGCACCCTTTTCGACGTTGGCAGTGACCTTTTCGAACGCGTACTCAGGGGTGTGCACGCCGATGACCTCGAATCCGAGGTCGCGGTACGCCTTATACCAACCTTCGACATGCGGGATGGCGCGCTGGCAGTTGATGCAGGAGTATGCCCAGAAGTCGATCAGCACCACCTTGCCCCGCAACGAGTGCAGGTCGATCGGTTTGTCACCCGGGGTGTTCAGCCATGCGGTGATGCCCTTGAGGTCGGGCGCCGAGCCGCAGTTCTGCGGCTGTGGCGACCCGCTGGTGCAGTTAGCCAAGTCCTTGTTCTGGTCGTTGACGATGCCACCGAGCTTGAGCTTTTGCTGAACCTGTTTGCCACCGCCGAATTTGTCCTGCAAAGCGCTGGTGTAATCCGGAACCGCCCGCTGCAATACCGCCGGCACGTTGAACACCAGCGCCACCGCCAGCAGGATCGTCACAACCCCTGCGGTGATGCGGATCTGACGCTGGCGACGCCGAAACGCGCTGACCCGCTCGGCAATTCGCTGGCCGGCCAGTGCGAAGAACAGCAGCGGCACCGCCGTCCCCACCGCGAACGCCAACGTCAGTACGACGACGGGCAGACCGATGTTCGCGGTGGCTCCGGCGACCACGATCGCGGCCAGCACTGGGCCCGCGCATGGAACATAGAGCACTCCGAGCGCCAGGCCCAGACCAAACCCATTGCCGACGTTCGCGATTCGCTTTTGCGGGATGCGCGCGAACGGCCGCTCCAGCAACTGCTCGAAGCCCGGGAAGATCAGGCCCAGACCGATCGCCACCAACGCGACCAGCGCGACCCAACGGATGGCGTCCTGCGGCAGGTGCAGTAGGGACAGCAAGGCGGACCCGATGAGCGTGACCAGGCTGAAGCTCAGCACTAGGCCGCCGATCACCCGAAATGGTCGCGAGGCGTCGCGTTGTGACGTCACCGCGACAGAGCTGTCAGTGGTGCTCTGGGTGCCAGAGAAGAAGATCACCGGCAACACCGGGAGGATGCACGGCGAGATGCCGGTGATGAGGCCTCCGACCAGACCGATCAGCGCTAACGACAACATAATGTCTATTCGCTACCACAGCCGGGTTGGATTGGTGCCGCAGGCCAACCCCGACATGCGACAAGGCAGCCCGGCGAACCGGGCTGCCTTGCCGTTTCGACGGCGTAGACCGCTACTGGCTGGGCGGTGTCAGCACAGTGTCGATCATGTACACCGTCGCGTTGGCGGTGTGCACCCCCCCACACACCAGCCCCGCGGTGTTGACTTTGAGGTCGTTGCCCTGGCCGGTCACGTTCACGTCGGCGCCCTGCAGCGTCTTGTGAGTGCCGTCAACCTTGGCTGGGCTCGCCTGTCCTTGCACGACGTGGAAGGTCAGGATGCTCTTGAGCATGTCGGAGTTGGTTTTCAGCTCGTCGAGCGTGGCCGCCGGCAGCTTGTCGAACGCGGCGTTGGTCGGTGCGAACACCGTGTACTGGCCGTTGTTCAGGGTGTCGACCAGGTTGACGTTGGGGTTCAACTTGCCGGAGAGCGCGGCGGTCAAGGTCGACAGCAGCGGGTTGTTGGAGGCCGCGGTCGCGACCGGGTCCTGTGCCATGCCGTTCACCGAAGCCGGACCGCTCGGGTGTAGTGCCGCGTAGTCGGCACAGCCGGGGCCGACCAGATCGGCCGCGTGGTTCATTGTGCTGGTCATCGCGGGCGCTGCCGTGCTGGTGGCCGGGCTCGCGCTGGTCTGCTGCTCGGATTGGGACTTGTTGCTCGAACATGCCGAAAAGCCCACGGCTGCCAACGCCGCGAGACCTATCGCGACTGACTGCCTCTGAATGTGGTTCATACCGCTTGAACTCCTTTGTCTAAGCGGCGAACGTCGCCGCTCAATCGGTATTCGGAGCAGCCGGCGGCGTGGATGGCGCTCGCACGTGAGCAATGACGCAGTGGAAGGGACCGCCCACCCTCGTCCGCGGCGTCGCCGGCTCCGAATACTTTGATGTGCACCAGGCAGCAGAACGAGCGATCGGGGTGATGCCGGCGATCTACCGCACCACGATCACCCACACCCGGCAGGCTCCGGTGCGCCATTCCTTCGAAGACCGCAGCTACAGTTGGTATCTCGACCTCGACGCGCTGCCATCGCTGCCATGGTGGATGCGGCAGTTCGCGCGGCTGCACGCCCGGGACCACTTGTCGGGCCGTCCCGGCCGGTCGTTACGAAGCCGGGTGAACGCCTATCTGGCCGAACACGACGCCGCCCTGCCCGAGGGCCGCGTCACCGCGCTGCTGCAGGCACGGGTGCCCGGTTACGGCTTCAACCCGATCAGTCTCTTCTGGTGCCACGGTCGGGACGGAGTGCTGCGCCACGTGATCGTCGAGGCACGCAGCACTGGCGGACAACGCGATGTGTACCTGCTCCCCCCGGCGAGCACGCCGGTACTGCTTACCAAGCAGTTACCCGTGTCTGCGGTCAGCCCGGTAGCGGCGCATCACCAGGTGCTGGCGCCGCGCCCCGACCGTCAACTCGACGTGGTGGTGTCGCTGCACGACGAGGGGCAGCAGCCGTTCGTCGCGCAATTGCGCGGCACTCGCCGGCCGGCGACCCTGGGACACGTCGCGCGGATGCTGATTCTCGCGCCGCTGGCGCCGTTACTGGTGGAGTTGCGCATCCGCATCCAGGAGATCGCGTCGTGGTCGCGTCGGGTCCCGGCGACACCACCAACTGTTGTCAGCGAAACACCCTCACCGGCAACAGATTCACGACGCTGGCCGGCCATCGCCGAGGTGCCCGGCGGCCTCCCTGCCAGGGCAAGGGCGGTCATTGCCAAGCGGTTGCTACACCGCGCCGCGAACCGGCTGCCACTGCGACTCGGTTATCCCGACGGCTCGGTGGTCGGCGCGGGCGACGCGGCGGCGCCAATGCTGGTGATACATCGGCCAGAGCGGCTGGCCCGCCGGATCGGACGCCACGGTCTGATCGGATTCGGCGAGTCCTACATGGCCGGCGAGTGGGAATCGGATTCCCTCACCGAGCTGTTGACCCTCTTCGCCACCGACGTGGACAACCTGGCGCCGTCTGCGCTGCGATGGCTTCGCCCCATCGTCCTTGCCTTGCAACCGGGTCCGTCCAGGCCGAGCCGGGAACAGGTGCGCCGCAACGTCGCCGGGCACTATGACGTATCGAGCGAACTGTTCGGCGAATTCCTCGACGAGACGATGACGTATTCGAGCGCGTTGTTCGAGACGCTGCCGGCGTCGTGGCCCGAACTCGCCGGGGCGCAGCGGCGCAAGATCGACCGGTTGCTGGACGCGGCCGGGGTCGGACCCGGCACCCGCCTCCTCGAAATCGGCACCGGATGGGGTGAGCTGTGCATTCGCGCTGCCGCCCGCGGAGCCCACGTTCGTTCCGTCACGATGTCGGAGAAGCAGCGTTGGCTGGCCCGCCAACGGGTCGCCGCGGCTGGACTGACCGACCGTGTTCAGATCGACCTGCGCGACTACCTTGACGTCGGCGGCAACTACGAGGCGGTCATCTCCGTCGAGATGATCCAAGCGCTCGGCTTCCACGCCTGGCCAGACTATTTCCGCAGCTTAGAGCGGCTGCTGACGCCGAACGGGAGGCTGGTGATCCAAGCCGTCACCATGCCGCACGACCGAATGCGGGCAACCCGTAACACCCACACCTGGATCCAGAAGTACATCTTTCCTGGCGGGCTGATCCCGTCAGCCGAGGCAATTCGCGAAATTGTCGAGTGCAAGACCGGGTTGAGCCCAGTCGACATGCTCTCACTGGACCAGGACTACGCAGAAACGCTGCGGCTGTGGCGGGAGCGGTTCATGCAACGCCGGAAAACCCTGGCACACATCGGCTTCGATGAGGTGTTCGCACGAATGTGGGAACTTTACCTGGCATACGCGGAGGCGGGCTTCCGATCGGGTTACCTTAACGTCTACCAATGGTCGTTCGTGAGTAAGGCCAACCCATGATCGCCAATTTCGCGACCGTCTCGGGCGCATCGGTTGCGGCGCTGCTCGCGGTCCACGCCGTCACCTTCGTGATCGCGCGGCGCGTCGGCCGCTACAACGTCGTCGACGTCGCGTGGGGCCTGGGCTTCATCGCGATCGCGCTGGTCGCCGCGATCCTCGGCGACGGCGACGCTCTGCGTCGGTGGCTGTTGCTGGCTCTGGTCGCGATCTGGGGTCTGCGGCTGAGCTGGTACATCCACCGACGATCGGCGGGCCACGGCGAGGATCCGCGCTACGCCGACTTGCTGCGCGGCGCCACCGTAGGCCAAATCGTGGGCAAGGTGTTCGTGGTGCAGGGCTTCGCGACCTGGTTCGTGTCATTGCCGCTGCAACTTTCGGCCGCGACCGGCGCCACGCCTCGGCACTGGCTGGCCGTCCCGCTGGTCGGTGTTCTGGTATGGCTGACGGGTGTCGGCTTCGAGGCTCTCGGCGACCACCAACTGCGGGTATTCAAATCCGACCCGAGCCATCGCGGTGTGGTGATGGACCGTGGCCTGTGGGCATGGACGCGTCATCCCAACTACTTCGGCGATGCCTGCGTCTGGTGGGGGTTATGGCTGATCACGATCACCGGGTGGTGGTCGTTGGCCACGGTCCTCTCTCCGTCGCTGATGACCTACTTCCTGGTCTACGCCACCGGCGCCCGGCTCACCGAGAAGTACATGAGGAACCGACCGGGATTCAGCGAATACCAGCAACGGACATCGTTTTTCATCCCCCGCCCGCCCCGATCGGCGCGAACATGACGACGCTCGTCGCCGAGCCGATAGGCTACCGCTCGATGACCGAACCACGGCGCGCCAGCGACCTGGACGCATTGCTGCGCCGGGTCGCGCGTCGCGATGCCGATGCGTTCGCCGCGTTCTACGACCACACCAGCTCACGGGTATACGGACTGGTGACGCGCGTGCTGCGGGACGCCGGCTACAGCGAGGAAACCACCCAGGAGATCTACGTCGAGGTGTGGCGGACCGCCGATGCCTACGACTCGGCCAAGGGCTCGGCTTTGTCCTGGCTGATGACCATGGCGCACCGGCGCGCCATCGACCGGGTGCGGTCCGAGCAAGCCGCCGGCCAGCGAGAGTCACGGTACGGCGCGGCCAACGTCGACCGAGCCTTTGATCTCGTCGCCGATTCGGCGATCGCCGCTGATGAGCGCCGCCGGGTGAAAGAGTGCCTCGACGGGCTGACCGACATGCAGCGGCAGTGCATCGACCTGGCCTACTACGGCGGACTGACCTACGCCGAGGTGTCGCAGCGGTTGGCAGCTAACCTCTCGACGATCAAGTCACGGATGCGCGACGCGCTGCGCGGGCTGCGCAACTGCCTGGGTGTGCCATGAGCGAGCCCACCGAATTCGACCTGATCGAGCTGGCTACGCCCTACGCACTGAACGCCATCTCCGAGACCGAACGCGCCGCGATCGACCGGCAACTGGCCGCAGCGCCGGCAGCAGTCGCCGGACGCTTCGGTGACGAGGTGCGTGCGGTCCGCGAAACCATGGCCGTGGTGTCGGCGGCGACCGGAGCCGAGCCGCCGGCCGGTTTGCGTGCAGGAGTGCTGGCCGCGGTACAGACGCGTGATACACGTCGATCACGTTGGCGCACAGCAGCATTGGCTGCGGCAGCGGCAATAGTGGTGGCATTGGCCGCCTTCGGCGCCGGAATCGCGCTGCGACCGGGGCACACACCGACGATGGCCGACCAGATCATGGCAGCGCCGGATGTGCGAACCGCCTCCAGCCCCCTGGCCGGTGGGACGGCGACGGTGCTGTTCTCACGGGACATGAATGCCGGTGTGCTGGTGATGAATAACGTGCCGCCACCGGCACAGGGCACCGTGTATCAAATGTGGCTGGTCGGCGACAAGGGCCCGCAGTCGGCGGGCACGATGGACACCGCGGCCGTCACGCCGTCGACCACCGCGATGCTGTCCAACCTCGGGAACTCCCGCGTGCTGGCTTTTACCGTCGAGCCCGGCAACGGATCACCGCAGCCCACCGGCAAAATCTTCGCCAAGCTGTCGTTGACGTAAACGGCACACGCCGGAGCTGGGGAGTCCGATAGCGTGGCCATCAGGGGAGGGCGGGGCGTGACGACAATTGAGACCGATTACCTAGTTGTCGGTGCGGGCGCGATGGGTATGGCGTTCACCGACACTCTGGTGGCCGAATCCGACGCGCAGGTGGTGGTCGTCGACCGTGGCCACGCACCGGGTGGGCATTGGACGCGGGCCTACCCGTTCGTCCGCCTGCACCAGCCGTCGGCGTACTACGGCGTCAACTCCCGCGAGCTGGGCAGCGACAGCATCGATCAGCTGGGCTGGAACGAAGGGCTGTACGAGCTGGCCACGGTGGGCGAGATATGCGCCTACTTCGACCGCGTCATGCAGCAAGACCTGCTGCCTACCGGACAGGTGTCCTACTTTCCGATGGCCGAGTATCTCGGCGAGGGCCGGTTCCGCACACTGGCCGGCGGTGACTACACCGTCAACTTCCGGGAACGCGTCGTGGACGCGACATACCTGCAGACCACGGTGCCGTCGATGCGGCCGCCGCCTTACGAACTCGGCGACGGCGTCGACTGTGTGCCGCCCAACGACCTCCCGACCTTCGCGGCCGATCGCGACCGCTTCGTCATCATCGGTGCGGGCAAGACCGGGATCGACGCGTGTTTGTGGTTGCTGCGCAACAACATTCCACCCGAGCGACTGACCTGGATCATGCCGCGCGACTCGTGGCTGATGGATCGGGCCAACATCCAGCCCGGCCCGCAGTTCCTGCAGCGGTTTCAGTCCGGGTTCACCGACCGGCTGATCGCGATCGAGGCCGCCACGTCCGTCGCGGACTTATTCGAACGCTTGGAGGGCTGCGGCAACCTGCTGAGGCTGGATTCGGCGACGCAGCCGACGATGTACCGCTGTGCGAACGTGACGCAGACCGAACTGCAACAGTTGCAGCGCATCCGTGACATCGTCCGGATGGGACATGTTGATCGCATCGAAGACGGCAAGGTGATACTGGCCGGCGGATCGATACCTGTCGACGGTTCGGCGCTCTACGTCGACTGCAGCGCCGACGGACTCGAAAGGAAGCCGCCCGAACCGGTTTTCGACGGCGAGCGGATCACGCTGCAAAGCGTGCGCGGATGTCAGCAGGTGTTCAGCGCCGGGTTGATCGCCCACGTCGAAGCCGCCTACCACGACGACGCGACGCGAAATCGACTGTGCCAGGCGGTACCCCACCCCAATACCGATCTCGACTGGCTGACCACGACCATCGCCGAGCAGCGTAACCAGATCAACTGGTTCGAGGACGCCGACCTGATGGCATGGATGTGCGGGGCGAGGTTGGATCTGATGCGACACATGTACACCCCGCTGATGGACAAGACGCCAGCGGTGCGTGCCAAAGTGTTCGGGCTCATCAGGGCGGGGCTGGAGTCGGCCAACCAGAAATTGGAAGCGCTACTCAGCGAGCACCTTTCAGATCTTCCGCAGGCTCGCGAGAGCAGCCACTAAGACGCCGAATAACACCAGCACGCCGCCCGCGGCCAGGGTCAGGTCGAGCCAGTGGTGCATGCTGTTTTCGGCTTGACCGACCATGACGTCGGCGATGCGGCGGATATCGCCGGTGGTGTTGTTCAGTGCGTCGTTGATGCGGCGACGGGCCAGTTCGATGGCGACCCAACCCGAGGCGCCGACGAGCAGCGCGGAAATCCCGAGGCCGGTCAGCACCCTGCCGCGGCTGCGCGCGGCGGCCAGGGCCAAGAGTGCGCAGATGCCGGTCAGCGCCGCCGCGCCGAGGCTCAGCCACGGACCCCAGGTGGCCAACGGCCGCAATTCGCCCGGCTGCAACACCTTTTGCGTGGACACCGCCACCGGGATCCGGACGGTCTCGGGCACCCGGACGTGGTAGCTCGCCAGCAGCGAGGCGAACGCGCTGTCGTTGAACATCCCGGCCAGATCGACGACCCACTGGTCGCCGTCGGACTGCGCGTGGGCGCCGCTGAACAGCCAAGAGTGCGCAAACCGGTTGGCGTCGGCGAACTGCGCCGGAAAGTCCGGGCCGACGGTATAGCCGGCGGCCACATCGTGCACCTGTGCCGAGTCGACGTGGTAGCCGCGCTGGGTGATGAGCATCATTGCCCTGGAGGCGAGTTCGGATGCCGCCGCCGTCTGCAGCGCCGGATCGCCGGCGGCTTTCCGGGCCATCGCCGTGTAACCGTTGACGTCGACGACGTGGGTCTGCACCCACGCGGCCGGCACCGCAACCGCCAGCGCGACAGTGCTGAACAGCCACAGCAGCGCCGTCAGCGCGAATCGCACGCCATGGTCCCGGTGCGGCCGTTACTTGGCGGTGCGGCGCGGACGCGCCAGCGCGAACCGGGTCATCATCCGGTTCATCCGCTTCAGCGCTTTTTGCGAGTTGTGGTAATAGTTTCCGCCGGCACCGACGTTGGTCCGCGGGCCGACGACGGTCTCGACGCGACAGAACTTGCGCAGTCCCTCGGCACCGCCGAAGCGCGCCCCGATGCCCGATGTCTTCCAGCCGCCCATCGGCGCCGTCGTGCACATCAGGTTGGTGATCACGTCGTTGATATTGACCGCACCGCAATCAAGTTGCAGCGCAACCTCGTTGGCTCGATCGGCATTGCGGGAGAACACCGAGGCACTCAAGCCGTATTCGCTGTCGTTGGCCAGTCGGATCGCTTCGTCGACAGAACTGACCTTCATGATCGGCAGCGTGGGCCCGAACGTCTCCTCGGTCATGCAGGTCATCGAGTGGTCGACGTCGACGAGCACCGTGGGCGGGTAGAAGCTGCCCGAGGTGTCGGTGCGCTGGCCGCCGGTCAGCGCGCGGGCACCGGCGGCCACCGCGTCGCGGACGTGGCGGTCGGTCACCGCCAGCTGTTGCTCGTCGATCAGAGCGCCGAAGGTCTTCCCCTCGCCGGCGCCGACCTGCAGCGACTGCACGTCACGCACGACAGCCTGCACGAACTGGTCGTAGACCGAGTCGAGCACGTAGACCCGCTCGACCGAGACGCAGGTCTGCCCGGCGTTGAACATCGCGCCCCAGACCGCGGCGTGCGCGGCGAGATCGACGTCGGCGTCCTCGAGCACGATCATCGGATCCTTGCCGCCCAGTTCCAGGCTGACCGGCGTCAGCCGGCGGGCGGCGCGTTCCATCACTTTGCTTCCGGTGGCGCTGGAACCGGTGAATTGGATGTAATCGACGTTGTCGACGACGGCTTCGGAGACCGCGCGGGCACCCTGCGCGAGCGCGAACACCTCCGGACCGCCGGATTCCTGCCAGCCGCGGCGCAGCACCTCGGCGGTCAGCGGGGTGCGCTCGGACGGCTTCAGCAGTACCGCGCAGCCCGCGGCGAGGGCGCCGATGCCATCCATCAGAGCGTTGGCCACCGGGTAGTTCCACGGCGCGATAATGCCCACCACGGGCCGCGGCCGGTAGTGCACGGTGATTTTCTTGATCGCCATGAACGGCAGTGCGGCCGGCCGCTTCTCGGGCGCCAAGGCCTTCTCCATCGTTCTGATGTAGTACGAGATGATCATGATCAGCATCGGCACTTCTTGGGCCGCGTCGACAGCGGATTTACCGGTCTCCTTGATCAGCAGCTCTTCGATCTCGCCGCGGTGCTCACCCAGCCACACCGCGAAGCGGGCCAGCACCTTGGCACGCCCCGACGCTCCGCGCTGCTCCCAATCGCGTTGAGCGGCGCGGAGCCCCGCAGCGATGGCGGGTACGTCAGTCGGGTCGGTCCACTGCACCTGTCCGGCGATCGCGCCGGTCGCAGGATTGCGGATGGTGCCGGTACCGGAAAACTCGGTGCTGCTCGGAGCGGTGTCGGGAGGCTTGATGGCGGTCATAAGGGCCATGGTAGACGCGGCGGTGTGACGTGGATCGCACGACGTCGACAGGTGTCAAGTTCTCGTTGGCGGCCGATGAGGTTTTCCCGGGCGGGCAGTCTTGCCTCTATGACCGTTTTGATGGAAGGAATCACGTTTGGCGAATCGCCCCGCTGGCACGACGGGCGGGTCTGGTTCTCCGATTGGGGCGCGCATCAGGTGATCGCGCTCGCTCCCCGGGGTGGCCACGAAGTCGTGGTCAGCGTCGAGTCGTTTCCGATGTGCATTGACTTTTTGCCCGACGGGCGGTTGCTGGTCGTGGATTCGGCGCGGCGGCGGGTACTTCGTCGCGAACCCGATGGTTCGATGGTCGCCCACGCCGACCTGTCATCGATCTCGGAGAAGCCGTGGAATGACATCGTGGTGGATGCGCAGGGCAACGCATACGTCAACACCATCGGCTTCGACTTCCCCGGCGGCGAGCCGGCACCCGGAAGCGTCGTGCTGGTCACGCCGGCCGGCACCGTCCGCACGGTCGCAGACGATCTCGCCTTCCCCAATGGCATGGCGATCAGCGCCGACGGCGAGACGTTGATCCTGGCCGAGTCTTACGGCAATCGGCTGACGGCCTACGACATCGCTGACAACGGAGACCTGGCCGGACGGCGGACGTGGGCGGAGGTGGGAGACGACCACCCCGACGGCATCTGTATCGACGCTGACGGGGCCGTCTGGTACGCCGACGTGGGAAACCGACACTGCGTGCGGGTGCGCGAAGGCGGCGAGGTTCTTGACACGGTCAAACTCGATCGAGGCGCGTTCGCCTGCACACTCAGCCGCGGCGACCAGCCGCCACAGCTCTACGTCGTGTGCCAAAAGTGGGGCGACACGCAGCCACCAGAGCCGACCGGGCAGATCGTCGTATTCGGCGCCCCGGCGGCTGGCGCTGGGAAGCCCTAGGTCAGGGCGCGATACCGCGTACGTAGGCGGCCTGGCCGAGATGCTGGGCGCAGTCGTCGATGATGCTGACCAGTCGGGCGCTAGCCGTCACCGGCGGATCCCAGTTGTGGTCCACGATGCGGCTCAGATCCTCGGCGGTGACCCCGGCGACGAATTCCAGCGTCAGCTTGTGCACGGCGTGGTAGTAGCCGGCCAGCAGATCAGCCGGCGGCTGCACCTTGGCCACCTCATCGGGACCGTGACCGTAGCCGGTGTCGTTGCGCGGCAGGTCGAGCCCGAAGCGGTCGACCCATCCGTCGTGCGTCCACACCTGCTCGACGCCGGCGATCGGGGCGAGCTGAATGTCCTGCACACGCGCGCTGTGCCAGATCAGCCAGGCGATGCTGTTGGCGTCCGGACTCGGGCGGTAGTTGGCCTGCTCGTCCGTGAGCCCATCGGTGAGCTCGTCAACGTGCTCGATCAATCGGACGAACGCGTCGCGAAGCAACTCCCGGACGGCCGCGTCGTAGTTCTCGGGGCTTTGCACGAATTGATCCTGGCACGAGTCACCGACAGGGTCGTAGATTATTTAGGGGTACGTCCACGAGCTGGGCCGGAAGCAAAGTTGGACACATGACTGGACACAACGGTCGTGTATCGTCCCCGGTCATGGCATCCATCGCAAGAACGGGTGGATCCCAGCCTGCACGTCGGCCATGAAGAAACTCACAGCCTGAAGTGCTGCACGATCCCGCCTCCCCGCAACCGGGAGGGCGGTGCCCTGAGCTACTGGGCGGCCCGTTTCGTCTGACATTCGTGGCACCTCCCTTCCCGCACCGATTTGAACGTAACCGAACCCGTTTTGTTCTAACCGGTCGCGTTGAGCAGCGGGGCGGAGGGACCGGGACTGCCCAGGCGCGAGGGTCGTCGACAAGTTACCCAAGAACGGTGTATGCGCTTGCGCTACGCCGGGCTGGCCGAGGAGCGGCTGGAGTAACGCCAATGCGACCGGCTCGATGGAACGACTAGTCGGTATGGTCGGCCTGCTCGGTAAGCACGCGGTAGACGGTGGCACGACTGACATCGAGAGTGGCCGCAATTGTGGTTGCCGACTCACCGCTCAGGCAAACCAGGCACCTAGTCGGACTCGGCCGATCTAAGTTCTCGGGCGATCCGGGAACCCAGGTGATAATGATAACCATGCCCATGTTGACCTGGGAAACGGTCGACGCTAGAGCGATCTACCCGTTCGAGCGCTACCGTGCTGTCAGCGGCAGCCACGAGTACCGCATCTTTTTCGGCCCCGAGGCAGCAAGCGAAATCAAGCCGTGGATTCTGGTGAATCTGGTGATCCAGGAGATCGGTGGCGTGCCCGCGCACGTCTTCCACGGCACCTACAGCACCGATGACGACGCGAAGAAAGCCGCCGAGCAATGGGAAGGCCCGCCACCCGGGGGATGACGGAACCCCCTGTCTGTTGGCGTACTCGGGGCAGCATGCCTGAATCGCTCATGGCTCGTCCCCTTCGGGCAATTCGAGCTAGCTAATGGCGGCTTTGCGCGCTGAGTAGTACGAACGCATCGTGGCGTTCGAATCCACTGTTCCCTCTAGCGCGTCGACGAATCCGGCCAAAGCACTACCGGGGATCACCGCCAGGTTCAGAGGAATAGTCAAGACTTGTGGATCGGCGTGCCGCGCGACGCGCTGACCGATTCGGCGAGCGCTTTACGAGCTCGCGTTTCTCGAAGCGGGCGCCTGCACGCACGAGGGCGACGAGGTGTCGTGCTGTCAGGGCACGCCGGCGGGCCTGGGCGGAGTCAAGGAGTTCGAACACCATTGCGACCCCAGCAAGGCCTTCCTCGAGTCGCGCTCTGCGAGGCAGGTGTGCTTGTCGCTGATCGACGTCGCGCGTATACGTGGGGTGTGTCCGGGCTAGAGAGATCAGGTGGTCCGATGAACGACTCGACGGACGCGGTCAGAGACGATTTGGCGTGGGTCGCCGCCGATTTCGCTGCTCTGCTTGGTTCGGCCCAGACGGATGAGCTGGATGCCCCGAGTGTGGGAACCCGCTGGACCAACGGACAGCTGTTGTTCCACATGCTCCTGGGTCAGCGCATCACACGCATGGTCATTGTGGTTATGGGTGGCTTTTCCCGCCTCCCACCCGGAGCGTCTCGCGGCTGGAGCCGTGTCATGGCTGCATTCACCCGCCCCTATAACGAGCTCAACTGGTTTGGTGGTGTCGTCGGCGGGCGCATCACCAGTGTTGCGTCGATGCGGCGACAGATGGACCAGGTCACGAGCAGCATCCTGAACTGGTATGACCATGCCGATACGCGGGCCCTTCACCGCGGAATGGCCGTCGCCTCGTCCTGGGACCCTTACTTCAAACCGTGGATGGACCGCGCTGACCTGCTCCGGTGGGCGCCCAGGCACTATCGCCACCATCGCGGGCAGCTCTCGCTGGCATCGGTTCACCACGCCCCAGAGATCCCAAGTGAGTGAGAGGGCGCACCGGAGCGGACCCGGTCCGCGAACCGAGGGCTTGGCCCCGCATCGGGCGGCCCGCGTCTATGACCGCATCGGCCGGCTTCAAGACACCCAGCGGGTCTTCGAGGCGCCAGCGCTGGCGCGGCTGACCGCCGACGGTCGACTCCCCGAAGCTCGCCGTGTGGTCGAGATCGGTTGCGGGACGGGAAGATTCGCGCGTGACCTGCTGACGAACGTGTGTGGTCCAGAGTGCCGCTACATCGGACTCGACGTGAGCCCGCGGATGTGCCGGATCGCAACCACAAGGCTGTCGAGGTGGTCTGATCGGGCCCGCGTCATTCGCGTCGACGGTACCCTCCCGCTTCCGTTGCCCGCGGCTTGTGCTGATCGCGTCGTCGCGGCGTTCGTCGTGGATCTGTTGCCCACCGAATACGCCCGGCAGCTGCTGGCCGACACGCACCGGGTCCTCGCGCCTGGCGGTCTGTTGTGCCTGGCGAGCCTGGTCCAGGGCACCACGAGGGCCAGTCGCGCTTTCTCCTCGGCGTGGAGCGCCGTCGCGCACCGCGCCCCCGCCCTGCTGGGTGGATGTCGTCCCGTGGTGCTCGCGGACCTGCTGGATCCCGAGTGTTGGGTGGTCCGCACCGACACCACCGTGACCGCACGCGGCGTTCCCGCCGGCGTCCTGGTCGCGGAACGTCAGGAGTGAGGCGCCCACAATGGTCGGCCAACCCGTAGTGTCTGAGTCGATCGAGATCGCCGCACCCGCGTCCCGGATCTTCGACATCCTCGCCGATCCGCGGCGGCACGTGGAAATCGACGGTTCGCGCATGCTTCGGCGCTGCCTTGACGGGCCCGCCCGCTTGGGCCTCGAGTCGGAGTTCGTCATGTCGATGCGTTTGTGGGGTCTTCCGTACCGGGTACGCAACCGGGTCGTCGAGTTCGAGGAGAACCGCCTGATCGCCTGGCGTCACTTCGAACCGCAGCACTGGCGCTTCGAACTGGTGCCCACCGAATCCGGCACCCGAGTCACCGAAACCTTCGACTACAGCTATTGGCCCCTGGCCGGCCGCCTCCTGCTGGTTGCTATGGGCTGGCCTCGAAGAAACCAACCCGCCATCACCAAGACACTGGCGCTACTCGCACGTACAGCCCAGAGCAGCACAACCGAAACAAACGGATAAGTTCGATAGCAGGCTGGCCACCGTCTTGCGGTCAGTCGTCGTCAAGACCTGCCGATCGGCGTGTCACGCGACTTGCTGGCCACCTCCGGATTCGTCGGGTCGTTCGACGAGTTTCCCTTTCTCAAAGCGGGCGCCGGCACGGACGAGGGCGACGAGGTGTGGTGCGTTCACGGCACGCCAGCGAGCCTGGGCGGACTCGATGATCATCGTGATGCCGTTTGCGACCGCCGAGCGTAAAGTTCTGGGAACTTCACAGGCGTCGGCCACAGTCCCCACGGGCAATACGGGATCGACCAATCCGGTGTTGAATCCATACATCGGGGTGCAGACCTGGACGGCGTCGAGCCCGCTCTATCAATCGGGCACGGCGATCATCAGTCCCTTCGGCGGACCGCCGAAGATTTCGGGCGTCGTCAATATGATTTACGTCAAGGCCAAGACGGCGGAACTAGTCGATACGGCGCAGGGCGAAACCACAGACATTCTGCATCGGCGGCATCATATCGGCGCAGCGCAGGACAACGATTTCACGGTGCGCAGTCTCGACCGAAATCGCGCGAGGCGTCTGAGAGCGCGACGCGCGTGATGACGCTGCTGCTGGCGTCGGTGGCGTCGATCTCGCTGCTGGTCGGCGGCATCGGCATCATGAATATCATGCTGGTGTCGGTGACCGAGCGGACGCGCGAGATCGGCATCCGGATGGCGATCGGCGCGCGCCGGCTGCATATCCTGCTGCAGTTCCTGGTCGAGTGCCGTTGCTATTGAGTATTATTGGCGGCCTCGCCGGTGCGCTGCTGGGGATCGCGCGTATCGAAATTGCTGGCCGCGCTGGCGCAATGGCCGACGCTGATTTCGCCATACTCGGTGGTCGGCGGCTTCGTCTTCGCAGCGGCGGTGGGGGTGTTCTTCGGCTGGTATCCGGCGCGCAAGGCGTCGATGCTCGATCCGATCGACGCGCTGCGCTACGAATAGGTAGCGTTATACTTTTGGCGCTGCGCTACGAATCAACTACCTCATTTTTACCAGGGACGGTCTTCAGCGGTGGTCGTGCAAATAGCCACTAGGCGTGCCCGGCAATGCGAACTGGCTATTCGACGGTGACCGATTTCGCGAGGTTGCGCGGCTGATCGACGTCGGTGCCGCGATACACCGCGATATGATAGGCGAGCAGTTGCAGCGGCACCGTCGTCAGCACCGGCATCAGGAAGCGATTGGTCGACGGCACGTCGATGATATCCCACGCGACTTCTTCGAGCTCGGCGGTGCGATGGTCGGTGACCGCGATGATGCGGCCGTTGCGCGACTCGACTTCCTTCAGGTTCGAGAGGGTTTTGTCGAAGACGTTGTCGTTGGGGATGATCACGACCACCGGCATCTCGTCGTCGATCAGCGCGATCGGCCCGTGCTTCATCTCGCCGGCCGAATAGCCCTCGGCGTGGATGTAGGAAATCTCCTTGAGCTTGAGCGCGCCCTCGAGCGCGACCGGGTAGTTGATGCCGCGGCCGAGGTAGAGGAAGTCGCGCGCCTTGCCGTACTTGCGCGCGATTTTCTCGATATGGCGTTCCTGCGCGATGACCGTTTCGATTTGTTGCGGAATCGCGAAGGCCGGGCGCAATAGTTCCTCGGCATCGCGCTCGGTGATACGGCCGAGGCGCGCCGCCAGGTGAATCGCGAACAGGTAGAAGGCCTCGATCTGAGTGAGAAAACATTTGGTGGTGGTGACGCTGATTTCGGGACCGCAGCGCGTATAGATTTGCGCGTCGGCCTTGCGCGCGATCGACGAATCGACGGTATTGGTCAGCGCCAGCAGATGGCATCCGCGGCGCTTGCCTTCCTCGAGCGCGGCGAGCGTGTCGGCGGTCTCGCCCGACTGCGACACGGCGATCAGCATCGTGCGATCGTCGATCGCCGGACTGCGATAGCGGAACTCGGCCGAGTAGTCCACTTCGACCGGAATCCGCGTCAGCTCCTCGATCATGAACTTGCCGATCAGCGACGAGATCCACGACGCGCCGGCCGAGACCATCACGATGCGGCCGATCGATTGCGGGCCCGCCGCCGGCATCAGATCGTTCTCGAAGCGGACCTCGGCGGAGCCGGCGCTGGCGCGTCCGCGACAGCGTATCGATCCAGGCCTGCGGCTGCTCGCTGATCTCCTTGCGCAGGTAGTGCTGGATAGCCGCCCTTGGTCGCGGCGATCGCGTCCCATTCGATGTAGCGCGGTTCGCGATGCACGGGGGTGCCGTCGAAGGTCATCAGGCGCACGCCGGCGCGGTAAGTTCGGCCAGTTCGCCGTCCTCCATCACGAGCGCGCGGCGGGTGTGCTCGAGAATCGCGGGGATATCGGAGGCGACGAAATTCTCGCCGTCGCCGAGGCCGAGCACCAGCGGCGTCGCGGTTTTGGCGGCGACCAGCGTGCCGGGCTCGGTCTCGGAAAGCACGACGATCGAAAACGAGCCGCGCAGCTCGCGCACCACCGCGCGCACGGCCGTCGGTCAGACCGCGAGCCGGTTTTGAGCTGCTCTTCGATCAGATGCGAGATGAGTTCGGTGTCGGTTTCGGAGCGGAGCTTGTGGTCGCGCTTGAGCAGGGCGGCGCGCAGTTCGATGTAATTCTCGATGATGCCGTTATGGATGACGGCGACCGGTCCGGCCTTATGCGGATGGGCGTTGCTTTCGGACGGACGGCCGTGCGTGGCCCATCGCGTATGCCCGATGCCGATGTGGCCGGCGAGCGGCGACTCGTCGATCAGCGTGGCGCAGGTTGTTGAGCTTGCCGACGGCGCGGCGAATTTCCATGCTGGCCGACGCGGTCAGCGTCGCAATGCCGGCCGAATCGTAGCCGCGATATTCGAGCCGGCCGAGGCCGCCGAGAAGAATCGGCGTCGCTTCGCGCGGGCCGACATAACCGATTATTCCGCACATAGGTGTCTGATTTTACAGCGTCACGCGATGTCAGAGCGACTTTGTAAGTTCGATCGCGACTTTGCCGCCGTTGCGCGTGCGATTGGCGCGCGCTTTCGGATGATTCGGCGTGGCGCTTGTGCCAGTTCGCGGTCCAGCCGGATTTTTCGCGCTGCGGATGATGCGACATGACCAGCGCGCCGTCCTCGAACGTCGCGCACGATGGTGGTGCCGGAGGCGACGTAGACGTCGTCGCCGACCTTGACCGGCGCGATCAACTGCGTATCGCAGCCGACCATGCAGCGGTCGCCGATCTGGGTTACGTGCTTGTCGTAGCCGTCGTAATTCACGGTGATGACGCCGCAACCGACGTTGGTCTCGCGGCCAATGACGGTGTCGCCGAGGTAGCTCAGATGGCTCGCCTTGGTGCCGCGGCCGATGCGCGCCTTTTTGGTCTCGACGAAATTGCCGATGCGATTGTGGCCCTCGAGTTCGGTGCCGTCGCGCAGGTTGGCGAAGGGGCCGATTTCGGACTCCTCGCCGATGACACAATCGCTCCGCGCGCACGCAGATTTTCAGGTGGCAGCGGTCGCCGATGGTGACGTCGCTCAGCCATGCGGTGCCCTCGATAACGACGTTCGCGCCGATGCGGCGTGTGGCCGAGAATCTGCACGTTGGGGCCGATGATCGTATCGCGGCCGATTTCGACGCTCGGCGCGATGTAGGCGGTGGCGGGATCGATCAAGCGTCACGCCCGCGGCCATCAGGCGGCGATTAACTTCGTCGCGGATTTGCGTTTCCATCAGGGCGAGATCCTCCCGCGAATTGATTCCGGCGAATTCGGCGGCGTCGCGCGCGCGCCATGCGTATGACGCTGCGGCCATAGGCGCGCGCGATCGCGACAATATCGGTGAGATAAAATTCGTGCTGCGCGTTGTCGTCGCGCAACTCGCGCGAGCGCCGTGCGCAAAAGCGCTGCGCTCAACGAGGTAGATGCCGGTGTTGATTTCGCTGATTGCGAGTTGCGGCGGGCGTCGCGTCGCGCGCCTCGACGATGGCGGCGACGTTGCCCGACGCATCGCGCACGACGCGTCCGTAGGCGCCGGGATCGTCGAGCGCGACGCTGATGAAGGAGAGATCGGCGCCGCGCGCGCGATGGTCGTCGATGAAGGCGCGCAGGGTGCGGGATTGAGGCGCGGCATGTCGCCATAACCGATGAGGACGTCGCCGGCGAATGCGTCGGGAATTTCGGCCAGGGCGCACAGCGGGCCGCGTGGCCGGTGCCGCGCTGTTCGGACTGCAACGCAAAGCGGAGATGCGTCAGCTGCGACTGCGACTCGCGCGGCGGCCTCGACCTCGTCGGCCTGATGACCGACGACGACGCACGAACGGGTCGGGCATCGAAGGCTCGCGACCGCGCGCAGGACTCGCGCGATCATCGGTTCGCCGGCGATTTCATGCAGCACCTTGGCGCGCTCGGAACGCATCCGGGTGCCGAGTCCGGCGGCAAGGATTATGGCGGCGAGTGGCGGAGCCATCGAGGGATTATATAAGAATGGTCGCGAAAGAGCGCTGAGTTCTAGGTCGAAACCTTGTGAAGGTTTCAGACTTCCCATTGGGCAAGATGCGGTGAGTCCGCACGGCCGCGGCTGCGATGCAGCCGTGCGGGCGAGTTAGCCGGCTGCGGAGCATTGCGAGCGAGCCATGGCTGCATCGGCACGACGAGAGTGCGCTAGGACTTCTTCTTGAACAATGCGTCCAGTTTTGCACGACCGCCATCGGCGGGCGACGACTGGTTTCGCGGCAGCGGCCGTGCGCGGACGAAAGTACTCGCAGAAATTCGCGCGATTTTTGTCGACGACGCGCTCGGCCTGGGTCTCGCGGCATTGATTGTTGTAGGCGGGGTCGTAGAACCCGCAGTTGAGGCAAACGTGGAGCGGCCGATCGCATTGGGGACATTCGTCGCGAAAGCCGACGCGATCCTTGAAGTATCGATTTCACGTCCGCAATGAAAGCAGTTCATCTCTACAACGATTCGTCCGATCGCGCCGTGGCGGCGCTGACTATTGCCCTCGGGAATGCGACTGCTAGCATAGCCGGAAGCGACCCCGCCGGGGCGAGGTAGGAGGAGTGATCGAGGAGATAGCAGCGTTCGCTGGCAGCATTGGGCAAGGCGCTCGCGCGCGGCGCGCGAATACGGTCACAGCGTATCGGCACGACCTCGAGGATTTCAATCGCTATCTGATGCGAGCGCGCGCCTTCGACGCTCGACGAAAAGGGCGAGGGCGTCGTGCCGGAGAAGATCACGGCCGACCACGTACGCGGCTACCTGGCCGATGGTGATGAGGCATGCGAGCCGCGCGACGGTGCAGCGGCGGCTGTTCGCGATCAAGGCGTACTTTCGCTGGCGCGACGGCGACGATGGACGTCGAGAGTCCGGTGCGCACGATGCGGTCGACCAAGGTCGAGAAGCGGCTGCCGCAGGTGATCGGCGAGAAGGACGCGGCGCGCCTGGTCGAGGCCGAGGGCGAGATGATGGGTCCGGCGGCGCTGCGCGATCGCGCGATTCTCGAGGTGCTCTATTCGTCGGGCTGCGCGTCAGCGAACTGACCGGCCTGTGCTGGCGGCGACATCGACGACGAACTCGGGATGGTGATGGTGCGCGCGGGCAAGGGCAACAAGGATCGGGTGGTGCCGCTGGGCGAGCCGGCGCTCGACGCGCTCAAGGCGTGGCGCGCCGCGATGCCGATCGCTGGACGCCCGAGGGCCCGGTCATCACGAATTTGCGCGGCGGGCGGCTGACGCCGCGGTCGGTGCAGAATATCGTCGCGCGGCGGCTGATCGACGCGGGTCTCGATGCGCCGCTGACGCCGCATGGCCTGCGCCATTGCTTCGCGACTCATATGCTCAACGCGAGGCGCGGATTTGCGATCGATTCAGGAGATGCTCGGCCATTCGAGTCTGCAGACCACGCAGCGCTATACTCATGTCAGCGTGAATCGACTGAAAGAGGTGTATCGCCGTGCCCATCCGCGAGCCTGAGCCCGGCGCCGTTGGCGGTAGAGTCCGCTCGACGACAATCCTGACCGTGCGCCACGGCGGCAAAGTGGTGATGGCGGGGGACGGCCAGGTGAGCGTCGGCCAGACCATCATGAAGCGCGGTGCGCGCAAGGTCCGGCGGCTGCATAACGACGCGATGCTGGCGGGATTTGCCGGTTCGACGGCGGACGCGCTGACGTTGTTCGACAAGTTCGAGAGCAAGCTGCAGGAGTTCAACGGGAATCTGCGGCGCGCGGCGGTCGAGATGGCGAAGGATTGGCGAACCGATCGCGTGCTGCGGCGGCTCGAAGCGATGCTGATCGTCGCGGACGCCGAGAGCACGCTGCTGATTTCGGGTGCGGGCGATGTGATCGAGCCGGACGACGGGCTGATCGCGATCGGCTCGGGCGGTAATTACGCGCTGGCGGCGGCGCGCGCCCTGGTGCGTCACGGCCAGGACCTGAGCGCGCGGCAGATCGCCGAGAGCGCGATGAAGATCGCGTCGGAGATCTGCGTTTATACGAACGACCAGTTTAATATCGAGGAGTTGTAGGACCGAGTCGCGGCGTACGAAGAGATTGACGGTGCGAGCGCGGCGCGCGATCCGCAATGGATCGCCGACGCTGCTTCAGCACCGCACTGAAATCATGGAATATCCGAGTGTAATGACGCCGCGCGAGATCGTCTCGGAACTCGATCGCTATATCGTCGGGCAGCACGACGCCAAGCGCGCGGTCGCGATCGCGTTGCGCAATCGATGGCGGCGGCAGAACGTCGCGCCCGAGCTGCGCGACGAGATCGCGCCCAAGAATATCCTGATGATCGGGCCGACCGGCGTCGGCAAGACCGAAATCGCGCGGCGGCTCGCGAAGCTGGCGCAGGCGCCGTTCGTCAAGGTCGAGGCCTCGCGTTATACCGAGGTCGGCTACGTCGGCCGCGATGTCGAATCGATGATCCGCGACCTCGCCGAGATCGCGGTCAAGATGGTGCGCGACGAGGAGCGCGAGCGCGTCAAGGTCAAGGCGAAGGAGGCGGCCGAGGAACGGCTGCTCGATATTCTGTATCCGGCCTCGCCGGGCAAGACGCGCCGCGCGGCGACGCCTTCGGCCGAGGGCGGCTTGCATCTGGCGGATCGAATTCGCACGGCGAGACCCGCGAGAAGCTGCGCAAGCTGTTGCGCGACGGCTATCTGAATGAGCGCGAAGTCGAAATCGAAATGACGACGCAGGCCACGCCGATGCTCGAAGTGCTGACACCGCAGGGGATGGAGGAGATGGGCGCCAACATGAAGGACATCCTCAGCCAGATCATGCCGAAGAAGTCGCGTCAGCGTAAGGTCAAGGTGCCCGAGGCGCTGGAAATTCTGACGCAGGAAGAGGCGGCGCGGCTGGTCGATATGGAAAACGTCGCGCGTGAGGCGATCAATCGCGCGGAGCAATCGGGAATCGTGTTCATCGACGAGATCGACAAGATTGCCGGGACGCGAATCGGCGCGCGGTCCCGACGTTTCGCGCGAGGGCGTGCAGCGCGACCTGCTGCCGATCGTCGAGGGCTCGACCGTCAACACCAAGTACGGCGCGGTGCGCACCGACCATATCCTGTTCGTCGCGTCGGGCGCGTTTCACACCTCGAAGCCGTCGGATCTGATCCCGGAGTTCCAGGGGCGATTTCCGATTCGGGTCGAGCTGCAAGCCTTGACCAAGCCGGACTTTATCCGCATCCTGACGGAACCTGAAAACGCCCTGACCAAGCAATACGTGGCGTTATTGGAGACCGAAAACGTCCACATCAGCTTCACCGAAGATGCGATTTCGGCACTGGCGGAAATCGCGGCGCAGGTCAACGCGCGATCGGAGAATATCGGCGCGCGCCGCCTGCATACGGTGCTCGAACGGCTGGTTGACGAACTATCTTTCAATGCGCCCGAACTTACCGGTCAGACGATTCCGATCGATGCGGCGTACGTCCATCAACGGCTCGATCCGATTGTCCAGAACGAAGACCTCTCGCGTTACATCCTGTGATCGCACACCCTCTCGGCAACATCACGAGAGACTCAGCGGGAGTAACGCCGTGCAGGAATTGATCGAGCGGGCGCGCGGTCTGATCGCGGCACTTCCTTATATACAGCACTTTCGCGGCCGGACCTTCGTGATCAAGTACGGCGGTCATGCGATGCTCTCGCCCGAACTGCGCGAAGGCGTTCGCGCAGGACATCGTGCTGTTGCAAGCCGGTCGGCATCAATCCGGTCGTAGTGCATGGCGGCGGTCCGCAGATTAATCAGTTAATCGAGCGGCTCGGGCTCAAATCGAGTTTTGTGCGCGGGATGCGCGTGACCGACGCGCCGACGATGGAAGCGGTCGAGATGGTGCTTCAAAAGATCAGCAAAGAGATCGTCGCGGATATTTCGCGTCAGGGCGGCCGCGCGGTCGGCCTCTCGGGCAAGGATGGCAACCTGCTGGTCGCGCGCAAGATGAAGATGAGGGTCAAGGACGAGAATGGCCGCCGGACCGAAGTAGATGTGGGTCTCGTGGGCGAGGTGGCGGAGGTCAACCATGCGGTGCTGGGAGCGCTGCGCGAGGCGGGATTTATCCCGGTGATCGCGCCGATCGGTCATGGCCGCGCGGGTGAGACTTACAACATCAATGCGGATGTTGCGGCGGGCGAAGTCGCAGGCGCTCTCAAGGCAGAAAAGCTGATTCTGCTGACCGACGTCGAGGGCGTGAAGGACGAGAACGGCAAACTGATACCGTCGCTCGACGCGGCGCGAGCGAAAAAGATGATCGCGAGCGGGGCGATCGGCGAGGGCATGATTCCGAAGGTCGAATGCTGCCTCGACGCACTCAACGCGGGCGTTACGCGCGCTCACGTGATTGACGGACGGGTGCGCGCATGCCGTACTGCAAACGGTGTTCAGCGACGCCGGCGTCGGCACCGAAGTGGTACAGCGCATAACGCGGCCGGGCGTTCGCGGCAAGCCGGTCGCGGCATAATCCATGTGATCGAGTATGCGCCGCAAGGCGTTGGCGCGAGGTGGCCCGCGCGCTGACTGGACTGCTATGGTCGCGAGACAAAAGCACGCATCGCGCGAGGGCGGAGTAATCGAGTATGAATAACGCGGAAATCGTCGAACTTGCCACATTCGAGCCTGCTCAACACCTACGGCTGCACGCCGCTCGCGTTCGTGCGCGGCGACGGCGCCTATCTCTACGACGCCGACGGCAATCGTTACCTTGATTTCTTTTGCGGGCTGGCGGTGACCAGTCTCGGCCATGGCCATCCGCGAGTGGTGCGCGCGATCCGGAGCAGGCCGAAAAGCTGACGCACGTCTCCAACGTGTTCCATACCGAACCGATGGCGCGGCTGGCCTCGCGACTGAGCCGTCTGTTTGGCGACGGGCGCGTGTTCTTCGGCAATTCCGGCGCCGAAGCGAACGAAGCGGCGATCAAGCTCGCGCGCCGATGGGGTCATGGCGACGGCGGGCGCTTCGAGATCATCTCGACGCTGGGATCGTTCCACGGCCGCACGCTCGGCACGCTCAGCGCCACCGGCCAGGAGAAATATCATCAGGGATTTCAGCCGCTGGTGCCCGGCTTCAAGCTGGTCGACTTCGACGACGTCGCCGCGATCGAGCGGGCCGTCAACGATCAGACCGTCGCCGTTATGGTCGAACCGATTCAGGGCGAGGGCGGCGTCGTGATGCCGCATCCGGACTACCTGGCGCGGCTGCGCGAGCTCTGCGATCGCGCGAAGCATTCTGCTGATCGTCGACGAGGTGCAGACCGGGATGGGCCGCACCGGCAAGATGTTCGGCTACCAGCACACCGGCATCAAGCCCGACATCATCACGCTCGCGAAGGCGCTGGGCGGCGGTGTGCCGATTGGCGCGATGGTCGCGAAGGCCGAGATCGCCTCGGTGATGACGCCGGGCACGCATGGGTCGACCTTCGGCGGTAATCCGGTCGCGTGCGCGGCGGCGCTCGCCGTGATCGACGCGCTCGAGCAGGACGGCGTGATCGAGAATGCGGCGGAAGTCGGCGGCTACCTGATCGATCGGCTGCGCGAGATCGGCAAGATGACCGGAACGTGCGCGAGGTGCGCGGCAAGGGGATGATCATCGGCGTGGTGCTGACGCATCCGGCGAAGGCGTCGTGGACGCTTGTTGCAAAGAACATCTGCTGGTGAACGGCACCGCGGATAACGTGTTGCGCCTGCTGCCGCCGCTGAATCTGACGCGCGAGGAGGCGGACGCCGGGCTCGCGATTATCGAGCGGGCGATGCGCAGCGGCGGCGCGCAGCGAAAGCGGCACGAGCTGACGCTTGCGACGGCGCGTTTCAGATCACGCTGGCCGACGGTAGATGATCCGCGCGCGAAAATACGTTAAGATGGGCGCGGCGCGATAGCGCTGTTTCCGATGAAGCGCGATTTTCTCGATTTGAGCTCGCTCACGCCGGCGAGCTTGACGGCCTGCTGAGGCTCGGGATGCGGCTCAAGGCCGAACTCAAGAGCGGACTCGAACATCCGTACTTGCGCGGCAAGACGCTCGCGATGATTTTCCAGAAACCGTCGTTGCGCACGCGCCTCACCTTCGAGACCGGCATGGCGCAACTCGGCGGCCATGCGATCTACCTGGCGCCGCAGGATATCGGGATCGGCGAGCGCGAATCGGCCAAGGACGTCGCGCGCAATCTCTCGCGCTGGGTCGACCTCATCATGATTCGCACCTTCGCTCATGCTACCTGCGTCGAGCTGGCGCGCGAGGCCACGCGTGCCGGTGATCAACGGGCTCACCGACTTGCTCCATCCGTGCCAGTTGCTGGCGGACCTGCTGACGCTGCGCGAGCGCTTCGGCGAATTGCACAAGCTCAAAATCGCCTTCGTCGGCGACGGCTTCAACCTGGCGCAGAGCTGGATCGAGGCGGCCGCCGCTGTCCATTTCGAACTGCGGATCGCGATGCCCGCCGGATTACGAGCCGCGATCGCGATTTCGTCGCGCGCCTGCAGCAAGGAAAAGGGCGGTCTGCTGACGCACGACCCGGTCGCTGCGGTGAGCGACGCCGACGTGGTTTACACTGACACCTGGACCTCGATGGGACAGGAGGGCGAAGCGGCGAAACGGCGGCGCGACTTCAAGGATTACCAGGTGAACCGCGCCCTGATCAAGCACGCCAAACCTGACGCGGTCGTGATGCATTGCCTGCCGGCTCATCGCGGCGAGGAGATCACCGACGAGGTGATCGACGGACCTCAGTCGGTGGTGCTCGAGCAGGCCGAGAATCGGCTCCACGCGCAAAAGGCCGTGATGGTGTGGCTGCTGCGTCCGGAAATACTCACACATCAGGGGACGCCGGCGTCATCGCGGACGCGCGACTACGCCAAACAGCACGTCATCCAGCAGCTATTCGAATGAGAAAGCGCAAATCCGCAAAGTCGTACTGGCGTACTCCGGCGGACTCGATACGTCGGTCATCCTGCGCTGGATCAAGGATTACTACGACTGCGAAGTCGTCACGTATTGCGCCGACGTCGGCCAAGGCGACGAAACCGAAGGACTCGAGGAGAAGGCGCTCAAGACCGGCGCGAGCAAGCTCTATATCGAAGATTTGCGCGAGGAGTTCGCCCGCGAGTTCGTCTTCCCGATGATGCGCGCGAACGCGATCTATGAAGGCTACTACCTGCTCGGAACCTCAATCGCGCGGCCCGTGATCGCGCGCAGGCAGGTCGAGATCGCGCGCCGCGAAGGCGCCGACGCGGTCGCCCATGGCGCGACCGGCAAGGGCAACGACCAGGTGCGCTTCGAGCTGACGTTCGCGCGGCTGGCGCCGGAGCTGAAAGTCATCGCGCCGTGGCGCCATCCCGATTGGCCGTTCAAGGGCCGCGCCGATATGATCGCCTACGCCGCGAGAAGAAGATTCCGGTGCCGGTGACCGCCGAGAAACCCTACTCGATGGACCGCAATCTGGTGCACGTCAGCTACGAGGGCGGCGTCCTCGAGGATCCGTGGCGCGAGCCGTACGACGACATGTTCCGGCTGACGGTCGCGCCGGAGCAGGCGCCCGATCAGCCTGAGTATGTCGAAGTCGAATATGCCGCCGGCGATCCGATCGCGATAAACGGCGAGCGGCTCATCGCCGGCGCGCATCATCGAACGTGCCAACGAGATCGGCGGACGCCACGGCGTCGGCCGCGTCGATCTGGTCGAGAATCGCTACGTCGGAATCAAGTCGCGCGGGGTATATGAGAGTCCCGGCGTGACGATGCTGTTTCATGGCCATCGCGCGGTCGAGCAACTCACGCTCGATCGCGAAGTGATGCATCTGCGCGACGGGCTGATCCCGCGCTACGCCGAGATGGTTTACAATGGACACTGGTTTGCACCGGAGCGCGAGTCGCTGCAGGCGTTGATGGACGATACGCAGAAAAATGTCACCGGCACCGCGCGGCTGAAGCTGTTACAAGGGCGGCGTCTGGATCGTCGGACGCCACTCGCCGAATTCGCTGTACGATCCGGCGATCGCGAGCTTCGAGGAAGCCGGCGGCTACGAGCAGGCGGATGCCGAAGGCTTCATCCGGCTGGGGGCGTTCAGATTGCGTGCGCTCGCGCGCTGATCGACGAGCGCGGAACAATAGAAGGGCGGAGGCACAGAGGATAATCATTGGGTAAGGTGCTTCAATTCAAGCCGCCGCGCACGGGGCCGAAACTGGTGCAGCGCGCGCGTACCGGCGAATGCCCGAAGTGCGGCCACAAGCTGGACGTCCATATCGCCCATCCCAACGGCGTGATGGCGTGCGCGGCGCGCGGATGCCTTGCCATTCGCAGCCGATACGTTGACGACGGATTCGTGTTCATCGTAAGCGGCGCTGCGACGGCGACTCATTCCGGCGCTTCTTTTCCGCCACCGATGAAGCGGCGTCGCAATATCGAAACGCGCGCGAGCACCAAACGCGGCCAATCGCAGCCCGCGCGACCACCGGCAAAAATCTCCTGCGCGGACGCTTCAAGGCGCCGCGCTTACCGGAGGTCGAGGCCTTCACCGCGTCGCTCCCGTTCGACCGGCGGCTCTTTCGCCACGATATTCAGGGATCGATCGCGCATGCGCGGATGCTCGCGAAGGTCGGACTTGATCACGCGCAGCGGAGGCGCGCGAAATCGTCGCCGGTCTGCACGAAATCGAACGCGAGATCACGGACGGACGCTTCCGTTTCGATGCTCGCCGACGAGGACATCCATCTCGCGATCGAACGCCGGCTGACGCAAAAGATCGGCGCCGCGGGCGGCAAGCTGCATACCGGCGCGATCGCGCAACGATCAGGTGGCGCTCGATCTTCGGCTTTATCTGCGCGACGAAATCGCCGAGCTCATCGCGCTGGTGAGCGGTCTCGCGCCGACGCTGATCAAGTTCGCGCGCGCCAACGTCGAGACCGTCGATGCCCGGCTATACGCATCTGCAACGCGCGCAACCGGTATCGCTCGCGCATCATCTGCTCGCGTACGTCGAGATGCTCGGGCGCGACCGCGAGCGCCTCGAGCAGGCGCTCGAGCGCACCGCCGTGATGCCGCTCGGGGCGGGCGCGCTGGCCGGAACGACCTTGCCGCATCGACCGGCGGATGGTCGCGCGCGAGTTCGGCTTTCGCCGCATCGCCGAGAACAGCATCGACGCGGTTTCGGATCGCGATTTCGCGGTTGATTTTCTCTCCGCCGCGGCGCTCATCGCGGTGCATCTCTCACGCATGGCCGAGGAAATCATCCTGTGGACCAGCACCGAGTTCGGCTTCGCCGAGTTGCCCGACGAATTTTCGACCGGCAGCTCGATGATGCCGCAGAAGAAAAATCCCGATCTGCTCGAACTGATTCGCGGCAAGAGCGGCCGCGTGATCGGCGATCTGGTCGCGATGCTGACGATTCTCAAGGGCTTGCCGCTCGCCTACAACTCCGACCTGCAGGAAGACAAGGAGCGGGTCTTCGACGCGATCGATACGATCAAGCCGGCGCTCGATCTGGTGACGAAGCTGTGGCCGCGAATTCGCTTCAAGCGCTCGCGATGCGCGCGGCGGCCGGCGGCTTTGCGCTCGCGACCGATCTCGCTGAATACCTGGTCGCGCGCGGCATGCCGTTTCGCAAGGCGCACGAAGTGGTCGGCGCGCTGGTGCGCGAGACCGTCGCCGCGAATCGCTCGATCGCCGAATTGACGCTCGCGCGACCTCCGCGTTATTCGACCGAATTCGGACCCGACGCGATCGCGGCGCTCAACGCCGAGAACTCGATGCGCGCGCGCAAGCTGATCGGTGGTCCTGCGCCGCGATACCGTGCGCCGGCGGCTAAGGAGCTCGGGCGCGGATGATTCACCAAGTCAGAACGAATGGAGCATTGCGGATGCGGAGGCATGGGGCGCGGATGACGCGATGAAGTTGGGGCGGTGCGCGCGATCGCGATCGGAACGATCGTCGTGATCGTCGGCTGGCGCCGTGGGGCTGCCCGGATGCGGGGTGAAGAGCGCTCCGATCGCGCCCGAGTACGCGCGCCGGAACGCATCCTGGACCTGCGCGCTGCAGTCCGCTCTCGGTGGTATCAAGCTGACCTGGACGCGACCGACCCGCTATGTCGGCGGTCATTCGATGCGCGACCTGGGCGGATTCGTCATCAAGCGCGCCGATGGCGACGGGCCGTTCGCGCGCTCGTCAAAATCCCGGTGACCGACCAGGAGCGCTTCCAGATCGAGGAGGAGTTCAGCTTACCTCGACGGCGAAACCACGATGGGCAACAGCTATCGCTACGTCATCATCGCGCAAACCGCAGGCGGCTATACCAGCGACCGCTTCCAACGAAGTCGAACGTCACGCGGATCGGCCCGCAGCGCCGCCCAATCCCGACACCTACAAATTGCCGTCGCCCTCGCCTCCGATACGCCTTGAGCCTGCCGCTGTCCTGATTTGACCCGTTTGATCGCGATCCGGCGGCCGCGCCCGACTTGAGCGCCGACCCTCGGACGGTTTTTCACACGCCCCGGCTGTGATAAAAACGACGTTTACCAACAGGGCGTCGCGACTTCATGACACGAGTGCGCTCCGCCTGATTCCACCAGGACACGGATGAACTACTTTACGTTCAAGGACAACCAGCTTTTCGCCGAAGATGTCGCCGTGAGCGATCTCGCCGCGCAGCCTCGGCACTCCCCTCTATATCTACAGTGCGCGCACCTTGCGCCGGCACTACCGCGTGCTGAGCGAGGCGTTCAAGGGCACCGACAGTCTCATCTGTTTCGCGATGAAGGCGCTCTCGAACCTGAGCATCCTGAAGCTCTTCGGCGACTTGGGCGCCGGCTTCGATATCGTTTCGGTGGGCGAGCTGATGCGCTGTCTGCGCGCGGGCGCAGACCCCGGCAAGATCGTTTTTTCGGGCGTCGGCAAGACCGACGAGGAAATCGAGGCGGCGCTCAAGGCGAAGATCCTGATGATCAACGTCGAGTCGCGTCCGGAACTGCATCGCGTCGTCGGCCGTCGCACAGCGTATCGGCCTGCAGGCGCCGGTCAGCCTGCGCGTCAATCCCGACCTCGATCCGGGCACGCATCCGCATATCTCGACCGGCCATCGCGACAGCAAATTCGGCATCCCGCTGTCGCAGGTCGACGAGTATTACGCGGAGGCGCGATCGCTTAAGAATCTCGAACTGGCGGGCCTCAGCACCCATATCGGATCGCAGATCACCGAGACCGCACCGTTCGCCGAGGCGGGCGAGAAAGTCGCGAAGATCGTCGCCGGATTGCGCGCCGACGGCATCGCGCTCAAGTACCTCGACCTCGGCGGCGGACTCGGCATTCCCTACCAGGAGGAGCCGCCCTCGCCCGCTCAGTATTCCGCCGCGCTGCTCGGCCCGCTGCGCAATATCGGCCTCAAGATCATCATCGAGCCGGGCCGCGTGCTGGTCGGCAACGCCGGCATCCTCGTGACCAAGGTGCTCTACGTCAAGGAGACCGACGTCAAACGGTTCATCGTGGTTGACGGCGCGATGAACGACCTCATTCGGCCGGTGCTCTACGAGGCCTATCACGATATCGTTCCGGTGGTGCGCCGCGCCGGCACCGATCGCCAGACCGCCGACGTCGTCGGCCCGGTGTGCGAGAGCGGCGACTTCTTTGCGCGTGAACGCGACCTGCCGCCGCTCGATTCGGGCGATCTGATCGCGGTGATGAGCGCCGGTGCGTACGGCTTCGTGATGGCGTCGAACTACAACAGCCGTCCGCGCGCCGCCGAAGTGCTGGTCAACGGCGCCGAGGTCCACGTGATTCGCGATCGCGACAACTTCGAGGACATCATCCGCAACGAGAAGATCGTCACGCTCAAGGGCGGCCCCGATGCGTAAGCTCGCATTCACCAAGATGCACGGCTGCGGCAACGACTACGTCTATATCGTCGCCGACCGGATGCGTCCTGCCGATCCGGGGGCCCTCGCCCGCCGCGTCTCCGATCGCCGCTTCGGTATCGGCGGCGACGGCCTGATCATGCTGTGCCCCTCGACCACCGCCGACGTGCGGATGGAGATGTATAACGCCGACGGCAGCCGCGGCGAAATGTGCGGCAACGGTATCCGCTGCGTCGCGCGGCTCCATTACGAATTATCCGGCGGGCGCAAGAATCCGCTCGTGGTCGATACCGACTGCGGTCCCAAGACGATCGCGCTCAAGCTCGCGAGCGGCCGCGCTGTCGCCGCGACCGTCGATATGGGCGCGCCGATTCTCGAGGGCCGCGAAATCCCGGTCGATCGCGACGGCCACGTCATCGACTACCCGCTCGACGTCGCCGGTCGCGAATATCGCATCACCGCGGTCTCGATGGGCAATCCGCATTGCGTCGTCTTCGTCGACGACGACAGCGTATTCAGCCTCGACGATGCGGAGTTCGCGCGGCTCGGCCGTCAGCTTCGAGCATCATCCGTTCTTCCGCGCCGCGTCAACACCGAATTCATTCTGCCGCTCTCGCGCGAATCGCCTGCGGATGCGCGTGTGGGAGCGCGGCTCGGGCGAGACGCTCGCGTGCGGCACCGGCGCTTGCGCCGCTCAGGTCGCCGCCGTGCTGACCGGCCGCGCCGATCGCAGCGCTACGGTCGAATTGCGCGGCGGCAACCTCGAGATCGAATGGCGCGAGCGCGGACCCGAGGCGAATCACGTTTTCATGACCGGCGAAGCGGTCGAAGTGTTCAAGGGCGAAGTCGAAGTCGGCGACGACGAATTGGTGTCCGCCGAGTAAGCGGGAGGACAAGGCATGTTCAACGGCGCAATTTCGGCCATCATTACTCCGTTTCGTGACGGCGCGGTGGACATCACGGCGCTTCGCGACCTGGTCGAATGGG
>CAWBSW010000072.1:0-35159 GCA_963791535.1 uncultured Actinomycetota bacterium
CTGACCGGCCTGCGCCACGCCGACGAACGATGAGGGAAGTCCATGCCTGAAGCCACGCTCGATCTCGCCGACCTGTCCCTATGGGCTGACGGCTTCCCCGACGACGTATTCGTAGACTTGCGCCGGCGCACACCCGTGTACTACCAGTCACGCACCGCGATCGTCGATAAATCTGTCGGCCGGGAATTCTGGGTGTGTACGAAGCACGCCGAGGTGACTCAGGTGCATCGTGATCACGATGCGTTCACCGCGACCGATGGCCCATTGATCCAGGAAGTCGGCCTCTTTTCGGCCTATCCCGCGATCGTCAACCTCGATCCGCCCGACCATACCAAGCGGCGCAGAATCATCGCGAAGGCGTTCACCCCCCGCGCCGTGGCCAAGCTCGAAGAGGGCATCCGGACCCGCGCGCAAGTCATGGTGCAATCGCTTCTCGATGAGGGCGGCGGTGAGTTCGTCGAACTCGCTGCGGGGCTGCCCATTTCGGCCATCGGCGACATCGTGGGCATCCCCGAAGAGGACCGACCAAGGGTGTTCGAACTGATCGACCAGGTGCTGAAGCTGGCCGGCGTCGGCATCTCGACGCCGGAGGGTGACGCCCTCGGACCCTTCATCGAGTTGTTCCAGTACGCAAGCGAATTGACCGCACAGAAGCGGGAGCATCCCGTCGACGACATCTGGAGCACGTTGTGCACCGCCGAGATCGACGACGAGTCCGGCGGGAAGTTCCTGTTGCCGGAGAACGAGCTGGAGATCTTCTTCTTCATCCTCGCACTGGCCGGGAGCGACACTACGCGTAACGCGTTATGCGACGGCATCCGCGCCTTCGTCGCGAACCCCGCACAGGCTAACCGATATCGCAGGGATCCCGACGTCCGTGCGCGTGCAGTGGAGGAAGTACTGCGGTGGTCTACGCCAATCATCTTCTGGGTTCGCGGCGCTCGCCGCGACGTCGTGTTGGGTGATACACCGATCAAGAAGGGGTCCCGCGTCGTCACAATGCTTCGCTCGGCCAATCGTGACGAAGACGTCTTTGACAACGCCTTCGACTTCGACGTCGCGCGCCAACACAATCCACACGTGACGTTCGGCGGCGGCGGTGCGCACCACTGCCTTGGTGCCATGCTCGCGCGAGCCGAGATCCGCGCCGCGTTGGACGAAATTCTGCTCAACACCACCGATATCGGACTGAGTGAACCGACGATCCAGCACCCGAGCATCACCTCGAACATGACTGTCTACGATTCACTTCCGATCAGCCTCGAACGCGCGAAACAACAATAGGACAGAAGTTCTCATGGGGCGGTATCGCGTGGTGCAGTGGGCGACGGGCAACGTCGGTCAGCGCGCACTTCGGGCCGTCCTCGACCGTGATGATGTGTTCGAGCTGGTCGGGGTACATGCGTTCTCGCCCGACAAGGTCGGCCACGACGCCGGCCCACTGGCCGGGATCGCGCCAGTGGGGATCCTGGCCACCGACGACGTCGACGCGCTGATCGGTGAAGCACCCGACTGCGTGATCTACACCCCGCGTGTTATCGACTACGCGCTGGTGGGCCGGATGCTTCGCGCCGGCATCAACGTGGTGACCACGGGCGACTTCCTCACGGGCACTCACCATCTGCAGGAGTGGGTGGCTCTCACGGCTGCTGCCCAGCACGGGGGTGCGACGTTCCTCGGCACTGGTTTCGAACCTGGGTTCGTCAACGTCGCGGCGGGCTTTCTGTCCGGTGCATGCCGGCGCGTGCACAGCGTGAAACTGGTCGAGACGCTGGACTGCACCCAATACCCGGTGCGGGAGGCCTGGACAGTGCTCGGGTTCGCCAAGCCGGCCAAGGATCGGCTGGTCGAACTCGACCCGTTCACCGCCCGATACGGCCTTGGATATTTCGAGACGCTGGACCTTGTCGCCGACATGCTCGGCATCGAGTTGGAGTCGAAGCAGGGTCTCGTCGAACATGCCCTGGCCACGCGGGACCTGGATCTGGGTTGGATCACGTTCGGTGAGGGCACTGTGGCCGGACAACGTCGCACCTACCGCGGCTACCGCAATGGACGCGTCGTCGTCGAACTGGCGATCTGCTGGACCATGAGTGACGACGCTCTGGACCCACAGTGGACCGATCCGAAGGGCTTCAAGGTGGAAATCGAGGGCGAACCGCGGGTGGATGCCGTGATCAGGTTCGGCCCACCACACAATTCAGACCTCTCGGCCGATCAGGACGTGATGAGCCTTCTCATGGTCGGCACGGCCATGGCCGCGGTCAACGCGATCCCTCATGTGTGTGACGCTCCGCCGGGCGTTATCACGCCGATCGACCTACCCATCAGCGGCACCCGCGGGGCACTCATCGACTGACCCGTCACGATGGCCCACCAATGAAAGGAAGCCGATGCCCCGCCGACCGATGAGGAGATCAAGAGCTTCGTTGCACTGCAACGCCCGAAGTGGAACGCCCACGACAAACAAGGCTAGAGAAGGCGCTGGGCTGTTCAAGGCGTGACCGCCCGACTCAAGGGGGCACCCCCCACCCCTGTCGCCTAGCTTGCTTCCGGCCCCTGTACGGAGGGCGCTAGGACGTTTGATCTGAGTACCAATGACACACGTCGTCGCCTCGGTCATACCGTTCGAACCAGCGGTGCGCGAACTCCGGAAGCGGTTCCTTGGCGGGGTCATGGACGGGCGTCTGGCTCATCAACACTCGCGCAGCGGTGGTCAGCTTCTGCTTCCACGGAACGGTGTGCAGCGCGGGTCGGGTGCGCGGCGTCGCACGGTCGCGTGCGGTCGTGGGGTGACGTATTGCGGCGAGCACGCCGCTGAGCGGTACGAAGTCGCGGGCATCGATACCGCGTTCCGACTGCGGAACATGAGCATTGATGCCTTCGAACACACCGTTGGACACCTTCATCAGATGCTTGATGACGCGCGGCAGGGCACGCATTCGGTACAGCTTGTCGTCGACGACGGCGTCGAAGATGATCAGCGCGGAGCTTCGGTGTTCAACCTCTTCGACGAAGTGCCACATCAGGAGTGACGCCACTCGCTCGTCGCCAGGCCGGAACAAGGTTGCCTCGTTGTCGAGCAGCATCTTGAAGAACGGCGTGAAGGTGGCTTCGAGGTCAGCGATGTAGGCCAGCCTGTAGTTGAGCGGCGTTGTGGCGGTGAGGTGGTCGTAGGATGCCACGGCTTCGTCGAGGGTTTCCTGGAGGCCGGGATGACGTCTGATCAGTGCGCGGAGGTGTTGGCGGTGGGCGCTGGCGTGTTGTGCTTCCTGACGTAGGAACGCGTCGGCCTCCTAGTAGTACATTAGCCTCGCCCGTCCCGGACCTGGACGCATTTGGCGAGGAAACTGATCCACGCTGCTGCGGCGTGTTCGGAAAAATGGGTACGTTGCGATGGAAGACGGGCCGCATGAAAAATCCGCACCGAAAGGTTTACGGGCCAAGCGGTGTAAAGCATGGGTCTGATCAACGCAGGCTCACCAAGTACATCGGAAAGCGGATCAGCCAGGCTGACCACGAACTGCTGGCACGCTATGCGGCCAATCTCAATCTCGATGTAGCGGCGTTGCTTGCCCCCTACGTTGACTCTCTCCTCGACCAGGCCAGACAGCACGAGGCGAATTAGGTCGGGCCGCTGCCCGGTTATGAAGGCTCAGGCATTCCGCCTGCCGCAGATTTTCTAACCGGACAATGCCGCTCGCCAGGGCCAGCCATCTCTGCGCCACGAGGGGAGGCCTGGCTCCCCTGGCGGCGCGGCCTGCGGGCCGGGACACAGCCACCCGCCAGGCGCCGCCAACTACCGCCGGCTGCGACCGCCCAGCATCATCCGTAACCCGTCAAACCGCGTGTCCGAGTCCAGCAGTGACCAAGCCCGTGAATAAGCGGCATCGACACCCCTCGCCATCTGCGCGCCACCGCGCGCCGCGCTCCGCTGCGTGCTTTGCGATCGCACCACAACTACCGCGGCTCCGCCGCGCCCACCGCCGCCGGCGGCGATCCCGCCCCCTCCCCCTCCGGTGCCGCGTCGGCTTCCCGAATCAACGCCCGCGCAGTCGTTTCCGACACGTCGGCCATCCGCGCAATCTCACCCACGCTATGGCCGCGATCACGCATCGCCCGCAATGCACGCCCGCACACGACACGCTCCACCTCGCGCCGCTGCTTGGCCTGCTCACGCAGCGCCTGCTCCCGTTCGGCCAACCAATCATCAACAGCGTCGGCGCGGTCGCGGGCCCTAAAGAACGCCGCCAAATCCGGAACGTGGGCCCGTATGCGCCGCAACTGCTCATCCTGGGCCGCCACCGCGGCGAGCGCCGCCCGCCGCGCTTCCACCTTGTTTCCCATAAATCAGACGTTAAGCCCGCCTAACCCGTTACGCCGCACCCCAACCCAAAAACTTTCCCAGCGAGCCACTCACCCAGCCCGGACCCGACCACTCAGCACCACAGCCACCCGGCAGTTAGGCCACCCTAACTTCACCGTCCCGCCGAACATCACACCTCTTGCACTCAGGTCTCAAAACTACACTTTTCGTCCGGACGAAAAACTAGAATCGGATCATGCCCAGTCCCAGCAGCTCTACCGCATGCCCGCGATGCGGTGCTTCACTGCCTCCGGATTTAGGACCGCGACGGGGTCGCCGACGCATCTGGTGCTCAGATCGTTGCCGCCGTGACGCTTACGCAGAACGGGCTGCAGCGGTGCGCACCGAACAACCCATCCGCGTCGTAGAAGTCCCCCGCGCTGCCCTGCCGATTGTCCGGCCGCTCGTGTACACACGCCTCGTCCATGACCCCACCCCAGCCGCTGACCCCACCCCAGCCGAAGCTGCCAGTGTGCGTCGGCCAGTCCGCCCGCATTGGCCTACGTTCTGCGATCCCTCACCAGCCAAGCGCGCAAAAAAACACTAGACATAAACGTCCGACAAGCCGCCCTGGAGCTCGCCAAAGTTCTGTTGCCCGGCCAGCGCCGCTACTAGTCCACATCGCCCCCGCGCGGACTGTCGCGCGCGCAACCAGCCACAAAAATTAACGGGACTGGGACGACACAACCAGTACGCCGGGCGCCGCGGCTACCACGTGGTTGTGATGTGAAGCACGCGGAAAGCCTCGACCGCGCGTGCGCAAAGGGCTGGCCACAGCGCCGAGTTGCACTGTGCGGTGCAGCGATACCCGTCTAGGTGTCGGAGGCGCTGCCCACCAACGCAGTTAGATACTTGCTGCGTACTACGATCGGCCGCTGCACTGTTTGGGGCAGCCGCATAGGCCGAACAACTGGGGCGCAACGATATGCGGCATCAATCCGACCAGAGGGGCTTCTCGATTGCGGCGTCGGATGGCACTGGCATACACTCCCCCGGCCTCTGCAGTGGGTGATGTCGGCCGGCGACGATGGTAGGCGGCAAAGCCGTAGCGAACGTTGGCGCCGCCTACGGACAGTCCGGCGGACCGCTGGCGGTGACATGGCGGGGATGCGATACCGATGGCGGTTTGCTTGCCACGAGCCTCTCGATTACTGGGCTCACAGCTCGTGTCGATCCCAACTGCGAAGGCAATCGCCTCAGCCGCATTTCTCCTCGCGGCGCTCTAGGCGCGTCGGAGCGCAATCGCGACACGACCACCGCCGCGCGCGGTATCTTTTGTCCGGCGCGAAGGGTGCAACCTGCCGCATCAGGTAGGTCTTTCGATTAAGGGCAGCGGGATTACCCCGCATTATCGTCTAACCGAGAAATAGTAGGAAACTCTGGGGTGCAGTGGATCTCGTCGTTCAAGACACAGCGCTACGGACTGCGAATAATCTGCACGACCGTCGCGGCGCGGGTCGGGCCCTCGTATATTTAGACGATGAGTACGCCTAGCGCAGATCACGACCCACCCGAGTACCCGGTCCCGGCCGCGCGAACCCAACTCCTCACGGTCAAGGACATCGTCGACGCCTTGAGAATCAGCCGTTCGTCGGTATACCGCCTCTTCGATAGTGGTGAACTTACGTGGGACCAGATTGGGGGTAGCCGTAGAGTAAGGCCTGAGGATCTTGCGCAGTTCATCGAACAGCATCGGCGTCTTGCGTCCTGATCCCCGGCTCTGCAACGCAATCGAGGTCCGACAGTGGCTGAGCGTCGCCAGCTTCCGCCCCAAATACGTCGCGTAGAGATCAAACAACGCGGCAGTAACAGGGCTGCGGTGCGCTACCAACTTACTGTCGACACGGGCTATGTCGATGGGAAACGCAAGCAGCTCCGCCGCCGTTTCACCACCGAGCAGGAAGCACGCAAAGCCCTCGCAGAAGTGCAGGGCAAGGTCGCGTCCGGGACTTACATTCAGCCAACGACACTGACCGTCGAGCAGGCCTGTGCTGAATGGCTCAGGTCGCGTCACAAGATCAAGCCGACCAGTGCTGCCGGATACGAGTACGTGCTGCAGCCGATACGAAGCGAGCTCGGCGACATCCCCGTACAGAAGCTGACCCGGCGCCACATCGATGACGTGATCGTCAAACTGCGGGAAGGCGGTCTCGAGCGATCAAACGGTCGCCACCGCAGGGCTTGGAGTGCGCGGTCATGCAACTACATGCTGACCGCGCTTCGCCAGGTTCTCGACCAGCTCGTCGCCGAGGGCCTACTCGTTCGGAACGTCGCCACTGTTGTGGACCGGGTAACAGGTAAGGCCCGAGCAGCACAGACCTTTACCGCCGATCAGGTTCGCGTCGTGCTGACTGGAATCGCGCACGATCGCAACCGCCACGCCTGGCATATGGCCCTAGCCGGCATGCGGCGTGGTGAGATCGCCGGACAGCGTTGGGAAGACATCGACCTGGAAAACGAACTCATCCGGATCGGCCGAACTCGCGTCGACATTAAGGGCAAGGCCGCCGAGTCCGATGCCGCGAAATCCGAATCCTCCAATCGGACGCTCCCTCTCCCAGCACCGCTACTGGCTGAACTCAAGGCGGCGAAGGCTCGTCAGGCCGCCGAAAAGCTATACCTGGGAAACGCTTACAGCGACCTAGGCTATGTCGTGTGCAACGAGGCCGGCGAGCCTTATCACCCCTCGACACTATCGAAGTTGTGGAGTGCCGCGATCGCTGGTCTCGATGTCCCTCAGCTTCGTCTGCACGACGCCCGCCACACCTGTGCGACGTTGATGACCTTGCAGAAGGTACCAATCGTGTTGGTGGCGGCCTGGTTAGGACATGCCGACGTTTCGTTTACCATGCGCACGTACGTTCACTCGCAGCCTGATGCATTGAAGGAAGCGGCAGAAAGCTTCAATCGGCGGACGACCGGGGCGTGAAAACTCGCCAAAGCATACCGGTCCGAGACCGTAGGCAGGTGATGTTGGGCGCGAGATTAGGTTGAGTATGCCGGAAACGTCGTTGCCGGGCGGGCGCGTTAGCTTACAGCGGAATCAGGGATGCGACAGGTACACCTGTACGGCATCTTGCGGCGATAAGGTAGTGCGAACCCTTCGCTTTGCGGTATTGGTCGTCGACCAGGATAGCTCTGTGTCAGGCCGGCAACGCGGTGTCAACCGAACTGCGATCGATGCCGAGCTCGCGACTCGGGTATCAGGTCACCATTCTGTGCGAGGCGCCGGGTTGGCGAGCAGCTGGCGTGTGTTGGCCCGCTGGCGCTCCGATAATTAGCAGCCGCCGTCGCCAGCCAAAAACCGTACCGCTCCTTGCGCAGCCTGATCGCTTCTTGCCGCCCTCCATCGCAGCGATGGTCGAACTACGTGGCGATTCTTCCAGACGAGCGACGCGACCTGGTGCTAGACAGGGTTCGTGCACGTTTTTTCACGCATCAATTCCAGCTAAGCGGAAGTTTCGCCATGGCTAAACAGGCAAGCGTCCAGGAAGCCGTCGGTACGGCGGGCCAAAGCCGGGTGGCCGCGCAGTTTGAAGAGTTGAATTGGGGGCGTAGCGTCCAATCCCTATCACGACTTGGGGACGGACCTTTGGCTCATGGCTCGTGATGACCGCCGCTTCGACCTAGGTCTGCTTGTGGGCGCCCAGGTAAAGACAAGCGAGACGTGATCGTCGACAGCCAAGTACTTCAAAGAGCCCAAACGCGATGCGCGCGGCAAGATTATCGGCTGGTGGTACCGCGAGTCGTTGCGGGATGACCACTTCGACTACTGGATCAAGCACTCCATCCCACACATCCTCGTAATGCACGATCTCAAGTCTGGAAAGTCGTACTGGGTGCACGTCACAAAGGATGCAATCGCGAGGACCAAGTCCGGCACCAAAGTCCTCGTGCCGAAAAGCCAGCGGGTCAACGCAGCCACTCGAGGCCGACTTCTCGACGTCGCCATTAGCCAGCGCGGCAGCCGGGGCACATGGGAAGGCTCCAGCTGGCCTGACATCGCCACACTTGGCCCTGAGGATCGGATCCGATATGCGCTACTCACCCCACGTTTAATCGCCAACCGGCACACACCCAGGGTTCATAACGATGAAAACCCATGCGAGGCCATCGCGATGCTCGTCCAAAGTCTCGATTCCTTGAACTCGATGGAACGCGCGAACTCGCTGAACACCTCCCAGGAGTCGACCCGCCACCGTTTCTGTCCGCAGACGAAGCGCGCGCCTCAACTGATTGGAGGTGGAATCTGTACGGTGATCTCCATCGGTACATGCACGACAGCGACCCCGATATCTTCCGTCCTCTGATAGAGGCAGCGCCTTCAGACTCTGCCCAGCGTGCGGCCGGCGTCGTGCTCCGCGCTGCGATGTTGATCGAGCGGGGCAGAGTCGGTGAAGCGCTCGAGTTGACCGCTGGTGAGTTATCGGGCGCACCCAGCCTCGACCCGGTGAACTATGCGTGGATCGAAGTGCAACATGCGCGCTGCCTGCTAGAGGTCGGTAAGTTTAAGAAGGCGCGGCGGTTGGCGATTCGAGTGCAACGCATCCAGGCCGCTGCTGCAATCGATCCCACCGCCATGGCGATCGCGGCCAGCGCTGCCGTCATTCTGTTCCGCGCTAGTGGTTGGTTCCAACAACTTCATTCAGGATCTGTATCCAGCACCGACACCGCAGCAGGCTGGTGGCGAAATCAGACCATCGCATTTGGCCTCGAGACGTTCCTCAACGACAGATTCGTCCTGTGGGCCTCCGAGAAGACTGAGTTGCCTGCACATTTCCGTGACACCTGGCAACGGCTAAGAACCGCAACGCTTCTAAGCGGTCTCGCCGGCGACCACTCCTCCTGGCGGACAGAGTATTCGCAGCTTGCCCAGTACACCTTGCAGGCGTACCCGACTGGCCAGCTGTCAAGCGAAGTCTACGCAGGTTTACTGACTGATCTGAGGCTCGCAGGTGACGTCGACAATGTTGAAAGATGCGCCGAAAAACTGTTGATGGCCGGACCTGAAGACGCCGTTCGACGTGCGTGCGAATCGGTCAATCTCCTTAATTCTACGCATACCACGGGCCGGTCGGACCTTGAGCTCGTCGGAGCGGCGGCTGAAGTTCTCGAACAAGAAGAAGCTGACGTGTACGTTCGAGAAGCGGTCGACATCCTCAAGGATCAACAGCGCTACGCGAAGAGAGTAAAACCCACCTTCTTGATCCATACCTATGTGCTCCAAATGCTCCAAGCGCTGCTTAGCGATTCAGCAGTATCGCAGGCGGGACGACGCGTGTTTATCGACTTCTTCCTGTCGCTCCCGACCATCACTGACCAATCGTTCGCCAACCCGCTCGTCCGGGTTCTGAAGGCGATACCCGAAGACGATTGGACAACTGATGATCTCGAGCGGATGCGACTGCGAGAAAACGACAATTGGGAACTGAAAGACGCACTCGTCGGTATCACAGCAGTTGCCGATGACGACGCCCGGGAAGAGCTTCTGGACGCCCTTCGCCAAGGTCGCACGCGGATGCTGCCAAGCGTCCCAGACGTCAGGAGCATCCCGCATGACGTGGCGGAGGCACAGATCACTGTGCTGTCTGAGTCGGTGCGGCGCGAGGTTGAGGAGGCCCGCGCAGGGACGTTCTATCGTCACGACGGCAGAACCCTTGCAATGCTGAATATTTGGCACCCCGAAGTCGCTGATTGGACCCCCATCTACGAACTATTCGATGAGTTGCGCGTGGCTCCAAGCAGCCTTATCTCCCTGGCCACCCTCATTCGCGATGCGAGTATGCAGATAGGGCAAGAGATTCGAGACCAACTACTTCCACTATTGGAGCTGGTACTCGACCGCACGCCGATCGATTTTGGGCCCTGGCAAGAGGGCAGCGAACAGCTCCGCACCATCATTCGAGAAGCCATAGACGCCTTGGCGCCGGGGACGGTAAATGATCGTGCGCTCTGGAGCCTAATTGGGGGTAACAGCGAAGAACGAAGCGCCGCAGCGCGAATCGTTGGCCGACGACGAGACGTATCTCGAATAGACATCCTTGCTTGCCTGTCACATGACGAAGCGAGCATCGTCCGCGCTTCCGCTGCACAATGGATAGCCAGATGGCTCGAGAACGACGGTGTGGCAGAAAGATGCAACTCTCTTCTGGAAGATCTCGCAACCGCACCGGGAACTCTTATTTCACGTGCGATCGTCAGTGGCCTCCAGTCCGAAGCCGGTCGTGCGGCTGCTGGTGACTGGGTTGCAACGTTGCCGATCGCTGTTGGCGACAGGGACTCGGATGGTTAACCGTCCGGTAGGCTCATCGATAGCTCATGGCGCCGCTAGCTTATGGCCGCGCGTGCCGTGACAACGGACAAACTGGTGGCCTATTGGACCGGAGGGTATCCACCTATCACGACCTGGCTTAAATTTGGTTCTGGGTGAAATTGAGCCATGTCGCATGCACGAAAGAAATCGCATGAGGTCGCACTACGTGAGTTGGTCGAGGAAGCGCGCCGGAGCGGTGAATCACGGTCAGCCCCTAGGCGACACCACTTGGTACCCGTCTTCTACCTCAAGCAGTGGGCAGACGACGGCAAGATCCGCATGACGGACATCGACAAGGGAAAGTCGTGGATTACCTCGCCGAAGAGAGCGGCAAGTGAAACCGACTACTACCGAATTGAATCGCCAGACCTCGATCCGGAGGGAGTACCACCCCTGCTGTTCGAGGTTGTGCTGAGCAAAATCGAACGATGGGGCGCCGACTTCATCGCATCCGTGATCGATGATCCGGTCACTCCCCTTCACGATGACGAAACCCGGGTGCTCTTCTCGCATTACATGGCACTCCAGTACGTGCGCGGCCGCAACTACCGAAACTTTGCGCGGGCATCCATGGCGGACATGTTCAAGCTCACCTATGAAGACATCACGGACGAAGGTATCCGACAGGAGTTACGTGAGAGAGGCTTAGACCCGAACCCCGAAAACATGGCATTGTTTCGCAGCTTTGTAGATCAGCTCAACCGCGGCGATGTGACAGTTGGCCCGCAGCAGGCCTCGGTGATCGGAATGTCCGCGCAGGTGGCCGAGGAGGTCGGGTGGGATCTGTTCGCCAGAGGTTGGCACGTCTATCAGGTACCGGAAATATTGCTCGACCTGCGACGAGCCGGTAATTCCCATCGCTGGCCCTCCGCACCCACGCACCGAACGCGGGGGCGTCGGCAATGCAGCCGTCGTCATATTTCCGCTGACGCCAGGGCTGCTGCTGGCCATGTTCGACGGTGTCAACGCCGCCCCCGCGCCGCCGTACGAACTCGGCTACCGCGACGTCGCTCAACTTAATCGTGAGATCGCTGCTGCGTCATCCACCTATTCGTTCGAGCGACCCGCTCGTAATCTTGCCTCGGGTTTCAAGTTGCCGAAGGCCGCAGGCCCCATTTCTCGGGCAGCGCCTATTCCAGTCGATGACGCTGGACTACGGCATCTGGTCCGCAGCCACCGACCCAGTCGGTGGGCCGACGCCAAGCGCACGCCGCCGTGGCCCGTCGAACGCTGGTTTCGGCGCACAGGGTGAAGGTCAGCCCTGACACACCGTGAGGGGTGGGCGGGCGCCACCGAGGAGTTTCCAACAGTTGTGACAACCTGTGACAACCAATGAGTTCTTCGAACAGGCGTGCGAATCCGACAACGAATAAACTGGCAGTTCAGAGTACATTTTCTAAGTCGGGCTGACAGGATTTGAACCTGCGACCACTTGACCCCCAGTCAAGTGCGCTACCAAACTGCGCCACAGCCCGGCGCCGCCGGCATCACCGGCAGCAGGTGGAAAGCCTACAGCAGCCGGCGAAGCTCGCCCCAACCCAAACGCGACGTGGCACGATCGCGCAGGTGGGAAACCGACCCGCCGAAGGGCAGCACCTGCGCGGCCTCGCCCAGCTGCGCCGTATCCGCGACCGGATCGACCGCGAGTACGCCCAGCCGCTCGACATCGAGGCGCTCGCCCGCGGCGCGAACATGTCCGCCGGGCACCTCAGCCGCCAGTTCAAAATCGCCTACGGCGAATCCCCGTACTCCTACCTGATGACGCGGCGCATCGAGCGTGCGATGGCGCTGCTGCGCCGCGGCGACATCAGCGTCACCGAAGTCTGCTTCGCGGTCGGCTGCTCGTCGCTGGGAACCTTCAGCACCCGCTTCACCGAGCTGGTCGGCGTGCCGCCCAGCCTCTACCGGACGCAGGCCGGCGGCCTCAACGCGGGGCTGCCATCATGCATGGAAAAGCAGGTCACCAGACCGGTCAGGAATCGAGAAGCACCCGCCGCCAAGCTGCACCTACCGTGACCGTCATGGACATCACCATTCATTCAAGCTTCCTCCCCCACGACGACCCGGAGGCATCGCTAGCCTTCTACCGCGATACCCTGGGCTTCGAGGTCCGCCTCGACGTCGGCAAGGGCAAGATGCGGTGGATCACCTTCGGCCCGCCGAATCAGCCTGGCACGTCTATTGTTTTGAATCCGCCGACCGCAAACCCCGGCATCACCGACGACGAGCGGCGCACCATCGCCGAGATGATGGCCAAGGGCACCTACGCGATCATCGTGCTGGCCACCAAGGACCTCGACGGCACCTTCGAACGGCTGCAGGCCACCAACGCCGACATCGTTCAGGAGCCCACCGAGCAGCCCTACGGAGTTCGCGACTGCGCCGTCCGCGACCCTGCGGGCACCATGATCCGCATCCAAGAGGTGCGCTAAGCCGTTGTCGGCTCGCTGAGCTTGACCAGCATCTTGCCGATGTTGGCCCCGGTGAACAGCCCGTTGAGGGCGTCGACGCACGACTCGATGCCGTCAAAGATGGTCTGGCGGTGCTTGATTCGGCCCTCGTGCTCCCACTGGCGCAGCGCCGCGAAGGCTTCGTCGAAGCGGCCCCACTGATCGAGTGCGTTGAATCCCTGCATGGTCGCCGTTTTGGACAGCAGGTTCACGTAATTGGCGGGCCCGGGGTGCTCGCCGGTCAGGTAGCTCGAGATCACACCGCAGAGCACGACCCGCGCGTTCATCGCCAGCCGGCCCAGCACCGCGTCGAGAATCGGCCCACCGACGTTGTCGTAGTAGACGTTGACCCGTTTGGGGCAGTGCTCTTTGAGCGCCGCCTCCAGGTCGTCGTTTTTGTAGTCGATGCACGCGTCGAACCCGAAGTCCTCGACCACCGCCTGGCACTTCTCCGGCCCGCCCGCGATGCCCACCACGCGGGCGCCGGCGATCTTGGCGATCTGCCCGGCCACCGACCCGGTCGCTCCCGCGGCGGCCGAAACCACCACCGTGTCCCCGGCCTGAGGCCGACCGACGTCGGTCATCCCGATATAGGCGGTCGCGCCCGTCGGGCCGTACACCGACATGATGGCCAGCTGATCGCTCTCACCGGGTATGGGTGTGCTGAACACGTCGTCGCGGACGATGACGTACTCCTGAAATCCGGTCAGCGTGGTGATGACGTCGCCGACGGCGTAGGCGTCACAGCGCGACGACACGACCTCGCCGATCCCGGCCGCCCGGATGACCTCGCCCAGCTGCACCGGCGGAAGGTAGCCCGGCTGGTCGTTGAGCCAGGTCCGGACCGCGGCGTCCAGGCCCACATAGGTGGTGCGGACCAGCGCCTCCCCTTCGGCGGGCTCGGGTGCGGGCGCGGCGACCAGCTCGGTGTCACCGGGCTGGACCAGGCCGACAGGGCGGTGACGCAGGACGATCTGGCGGTTCGTCAACTCGGGCACGATGCAGAAACTACCGAAGCGAGATCCGCCGTGTGGGAGCATCTGTGGATGAAGCCGGAAGATGACCCGGAAGCTCGAATCCGGGAGCTCGAGCGCCCATTGGCCGAGACGGCACGTGCGTCCGAAATGGGAAGTAGCCCGACGCCCGGCGCTTCCCCGTATCAGCCCGGCACACCGGTATTGCCCCCGGCGCCACCGATGAGTTACGGCGGCACCTTCGGCCCGACATTGCCGACATTGCCCTCGCGCAAGCGGTTGCTGTGGGTCTTGTTGCCGTTCTTCGTGATTGGCCTGATGTCCTTTATCTCGTACAACACCGAGCGGCATTCGCGCGGCGGAATGGTGATCCTCTCGCCGACCCCCAGCACGGCCAGCAGTGCGGCCCCGGCCCCCTCCCCCAGCGAGGCTCAGACACCTGCCCCTGCACGTCGACGTCGCCGAGTGCAGCGCCCACTGCGCCGGCCGGTGCCGATCTGACCATCTCCGGCATCAACGAGAACCGGACGATCGCCTGCAACCAGAGCGCCATCAACATCAGTGGCATCTCCAACAAGGTCGTGATCACCGGCCACTGCGCAAGCCTCAATGTGTCCGGCGTGCAGAACCAATCACGGTGGACGCCGTCGACAGCATCGAAGCCTCGGGCTTCAACAACCAGATCACCTACCACACCGGTTCGCCGAGCATCGACAAGTCCGGCGACGGGAACGTCGTCCAACAGGGCTGATCCGCTACACGGTCAACAGCCGGTAGAGGCCGATGATACCGACGACGACAATCGCGGCGCGTAGCGTATTCGGCGACAGTCGACGGCCGTAGCGCGCGCCTAACCAGCCGCCGATCAGTGAGCCAACGGCGATCAGGCCCGCGACCGGCCAACTGATCCGGTGGAACGCCACGAAGGTATAGGCCAGCGCCGCAACAACATTCACGAGCAACGTCAGCAGGTTCTTCGCCGCGTTCATCCGCTGCATCGATTCGGGTAGCAGCGCGCCCATCACGCCGACCAGCAGAATGCCCTGCGCCGCAGTGAAATAGCCACCGTAGACCCCGATCGCGAAGGTGCTCGACACCAATACGGCCATCCGGCCCGCCGATATGTCTTCGACAGAGCGGCCTGCCTTTTCAGCCCGGTCCTGCGCCCACCTTTGAATCCGCGGACCGATCACCACCATGATCAGGGCGAGGATCAGCAGCACCGGCACTATCGCGGTGAAGGTTTTCTCCGGCAAATGCAGCAACAGCCAGGCACCCACGATGGCGCCGAGGACCGACGCGGGAATCTGCCAGCGCAGCCGGTCCCACTGACCGCGCAGCTCACGCCGGTAGCCCCAGGTGCTCGACACGTTTCCCGCAACCAGGCCCACAGCGTTGGACATGGTCGACGTCACTGGTGGATAACCCATCGCGACCAGTGTCGGGAAGGTGACCAAGGTGCCCGACCCGACAACGGCGTTGATCGCGCCCGCACCCAAGCCGGCGAGCAGGATCAACAGCGCGTGTGAAAGAGGCACTGAAAACACCCTATCCGCCCCGATTTCGGCAGGAATATGAGTTTTCCCACTGCACGCGGCGCCGAACTCAGCGGGACTTGGCTTTCCGCTTCTCGCGCACCCGCACGTTGATCCGGATCGGGCTGCCCTCGAAGCCGAACGTCTCGCGCAGCCGTCGCTCCAGAAACCGCCGATAGCCGGCCTCCAAGAACCCGCTTGTGAACAGCACGAACGTCGGCGGACGGGCGGTGGCCTGGGTGGCGAACAGGATTCGCGGCTGCTTGCCGCCACGAACCGGCGGCGGTGTCGCAGCGACCACTTCCTTGAGCCAGGTGTTGAGCCGGCCGGTGCCGATCCGGGTATCCCACGACTCCAGTGCGCTCTCCAGGGCCGGCACCAGCTTCTGCACGGCCCGGCCGGTTTTCGCGGAGATGTTGACCCGCTGCGCCCAGCGCACCTGCACCAGCTCGCGGTCGATCTCGTTGTCCAGCTGGTAGCGCCGCTCCTCGTCGACCAGATCCCACTTGTTGAACGCCAACACCAGCGCGCGTCCGGCCTCGATCACCATCGACAGCACCCGCTGGTCCTGTTCGGTCAGCGGTACCGATCCGTCGATCAGGACGATCACGACTTCGGCGGCATCAATCGCGCCGTGAGTGCGGACCGAAGCGTAAAACTCGTGCCCGCTGGCCTGGCCGACCTTGCGGCGCAGCCCGGCAGTGTCGACGAAACGCCAGACCTTGCCGTCCATCTCGATCAGCGAGTCCACTGGATCGACGGTGGTGCCCGCGACTTCGTGGACCACCGAACGCTGATCGCCCGCCAGGCGATTCAGCAGTGAACTCTTTCCGACATTCGGCTTGCCGACCAACGCCACCCGGCGTGGACCGCCCTCGCTCGACGCCGACTCCGCCACCTTCGGTAGCGCGCCGACCACCGCGTCGAGCAGATCGCCCACGCCGCGACCGTGCATGGCGCTGATCGCGAACGGCTCACCAAGCCCCAGCGACCACAACGCGGCCGCGTCGGATTCGTTCCTCTCGCTGTCAACCTTGTTGGCGGTCAGAAATACTGGCTTACCGGAGCGACGCAGGATACGTGCGGCCGCCTCGTCACCAGCGGTGGCACCGACCACCGCGTCGACCACCAAGATCACGGCGTCGGCAGTGCGCATCGCCACCGCCGCCTGCTCGGCCACCAGCTGCTGCAGACCCTTGGCGTCGGGTTCCCATCCACCGGTGTCTTGCACGGTGAACCGGCGTCCGGTCCACAATGCGTCATAGGAGACCCGGTCGCGGGTCACGCCGGGCACATCCTGCACCACCGCCTCGCGCCGGCCCAGGATCCGGTTGACCAGCGTCGACTTGCCGACATTCGGTCGGCCCACCACCGCCACCACCGGGGGCGGCCCCGCGGCCTCGCCCTCTATAGGCTCGACGAATTCGGCTGATTCCCAGTCGCTTTCGTCGACCCAGGTGCCGTCTTGGGTCATATGCGCCGCTCCTCAATCCCGGCTTCGCCGGCATCATCGTCGCCGGCGCGGCTCACCTGACCGCCTCGCTTCGCTGCTTCACCAGCTGCAGCAGGTGAGCGATTACCTCGGATTCGGTCATCGCGCTGGTGTCGACAACCACCGCGTCCGAAGCCGCCCGCAGCGGCGACACTGCTCGCGTCGAGTCCAGGTGATCGCGGCGGCGCACATCGACGAGCACACCCTCGTAGTCATCGGGCAATCCGGCGGCGACATTCTGATCGTTGCGACGCCGTGCCCGCGTCTCGGGCGATGCCGTCAGGAAGATCTTGACGTCGGCGTCGGGCAGAACCACCGTCCCGATATCGCGGCCTTCCACCACGACGCTGCCCGGACCCTGAGCCAGCGTCCGCTGCAGTCCGACAAGCCGGGTGCGTACGGCGGGAACCGACGACACCGCCGACACTGCGCGAGTGACGTCGTCGCCGCGGATCTCCGACGAGACGTCCTCTCCGTCAAGGTAAGAGCGATCTTCGTCGGGGTCGAAGCCCACCGACAACTTGACGGTCGCCGCGGCGGCTCCGACGGCCGCCTGATCGGCCGGGTCGATCCGGGCCCGCAGCACCGCCAATGTGACGATGCGGTACATGGCACCGGTATCGAGGTAGCGAGCGTGCAGCGCACGCGCCAAACCCCTTGATACCGAGGACTTTCCGGTGCCCGCTGGGCCGTCGACGGCGACGACGACTTCGCTCACAGTCCAACCGCTTTGTAGAGCTCGCCGATCTCGTTGCGGCGCAACGCCCGGATGCTGCCGGGACGCTGCTCCCCCAGCGACACCGTGCCGATGTCGGTACGGACCAATGCCTGCACCGGAAATCCGGCGGCCTTGAACATCCGGCGCACAATGCGTTTGCGTCCTTCGTGCAACGTGACCCGGACCAGCGTCTTACCGGGAATGGCGTCCACCACGGCGAAATCGTCGACCGCAGCGGGCCCGTCGTCCAACTCGATTCCGTGCCCGCAGCTTCTTGCCAAGCCCACGCGGCACCGCCCCGGCGACCGTCGCAAGATACGTCTTGGGCACCTCGTAGGAGGGATGCATGAGGCGATGCGCGAGCTCGCCGTCGTTGGTCAACAGGATGAGTCCCTCGGTGTCGGCGTCCAGCCGCCCGACATGAAAGAGCTTCTGGTTGCCCCGCACCCGGTGCTCGACCAGGTCTCCGATGCACGGCCGACCGCGGTCGTCCGACATCGTCGAGTGCATGCCTCGCGGCTTGTTCAGCGCCAGATACACCAGCGAGTCGTCCAGGACCACCCGCGCCCCGTCGACACGGATCACCGACAATTCAGGATCGACGCGGGTGCCCAGCTCGGTCACCAGCTCCCGTCGACCTCGACGCGGCCGTCGGTGATCATCCTCTCGGCGACCCGCCGGGACGCAATTCCGGCCTGCGACAAGACTTTCTGCAGGCGCACCCCCTGCGGTTCGTCGGTCTCAACCATCATTCCTGGTCCACGTCGAACGACAACGGCTGATCGTCAGACACCGGGCCGCCGGAGAGTTTGACGAAACGTGGCTCGGCGTCCAAGGATTCGCTCAGATCGTCGATCATGTCGACATCGGGAAGCAGCGGCGCGATATCGGGAAGATCGGTCAGCGACGACAACCCCAGCCGCTCCAAGAACAGCTCGGTGGTGGCGAACGTCACCGCGCCGGTGTCGGGGTCGGTGCCGGCTTCGGTGATCAACCCACGCGCCAGCAGCGTGCGCATGACCGCGTCGACGTTGACTCCGCGGACCGCGCTGACCCGCGCCCGCGTCACCGGCTGGCGGTATGCCACCACTGCCAGCGTCTCCAGAGCCGCTCGGGTGAGCTTCGAGCGCGACCCGTCCAGCAGCAGCCGCTCGACGTACGGCGCGAACTGGGCGCGGGTGTACATCCGCCATCCGCCGCCGGCCTCGCGCAGGTCGATGCCGCTGTCGCGTTCGGTGAGCGCATCCGCCATCACGCGCAGCTTGGCGGCGACCCGATAGGCCGGCTGCTCGGTGGCCACGGCCAGCGCCTCGACGGTCACCGGGGTGTCGACGACCAGCAGCAGCGCCTCGAGCACCGCGCCCAGTTCGGCGTCGTCGAGCTCCGGCGCTGTCGCGACGTCGATGCCCAATTCGGCGTCGTCGAGCGCGTGACCGGTCGCTGCGTCGATGATGCGCCGCTCCTCCTCATCGCTTCGCTCTGCATCGTCGCCGGCGCGGACGCCCGGGTCCGGTTCGGGCGGCTGGTCAGTCATGAGTATTGGTCTCGCACTTCTTGCGCTTCGAGCGCCTCTGCCCTCAGCATCGCTTCGCTGGTCGGCCGTTCTCCGGTCCACGAAACCTGGAGCACACCAAGCGGTTCTGACTGATCGAATGCTACCGCCCGCGACCGATACAGTTCGAGCAGCGCCAGGAAACGGCCGACGATCTGGATCGGCACTTCGCAGTCGGCGACCAACTCCGAGAACGACGCCCATTGCCCGATGCCGCGCGTTTCCAACAGCGACAGCAGCTGTTCGGCCTGTTCGGGCACCGACACCATCAGCTCGTGCAAGTGCTCGGTGGTTATCGTCGGCACCGGCCGCGGGGTGAAGGCGATCGCGGCGATCTGGGCGAACCGCTCGGCGTCGACGCCCAGCATCACCTCGGGCAGCAGGTCCTCGTAGCGGTCCTCCAGCGACACCGCGCGCGGGTAGCTGCGCAGCGCCGCGGCCTCCAGCTCGGCGAACATCTGCGCGACGTGCTTGAAGGCCCGGTACTGCAGCAGCCGGGCGAACAGCAGGTCACGGACCTCCAGCAGCGCCAGGTCCTCCTCGTCGTCGATCTGCCCGGACGGCAGCAGCCGGGCCGCCTTGAGATCGAGCAGGGTTGCGGCGACAACCAGGAACGCGGTGGTTTCCTCGAGTTCCAGCTCGGGACCGATCGCGCGGGTGTAGGCGATGAATTCATCGGTGACCTGATGCAACGCCACCTCGGTGACGTCGAGGCGGTGAGCGAAAATCAGCTGCAGCAGCAGGTCGAACGGCCCCTCGAAATTGCTCAGCCTGACCTGGAAGCCGTTCTGGGGGGATGCCTCGCAGCTCACTCCGCCGGTCACGCGCCGAACCGGTCGATCACCTCGCGGGCCAACGAGCGGTAGGCGGCCGCGCCGCCTGACCTGCGGTGCCCACGTGGTGATCGGTTCGCCGGCGACGCTGGTCTCCGGGAAGCGGACAGTACGGGTGATGACGGTGTCGAACACCAAGTCGCCGAAGCGCTCCAGCACACGGGCCATGACCTCGCGGGAGTTCACAGTCCGCGGATCGTAGCGGGTGATCAAGATGCCGCTGATCTCCAGCTTCGGGTTGAGCCGGTCTCGCACCTTTTCGACGGTATCGGTGAGCAGCGCGAGACCGCGCAGCGAGAAGTACTCGCACTCGGTCGGGATGATGACCCCGTCGGAGCAGGCCAGACCGTTGACGGTGAGCAGACCCAGCGACGGCTGGCAGTCGATCAGCACGTAGTCGTAGCGGTCCAGCACCGGGTGCAGCGCACGGGCCAGCGTCTGCTCGCGGCCCACCTCGTTGACCAGCTGGATCTCCGCGGCCGACAGATCGATATTGCTGGGTACCAGGTCCATGTGCTTGACGCGGGTGTTCATCAGCACGTCGTCGACCGACACCCGCGGCTCGATCAGCAGGTTGTGGATGGTGTGCTCCAGCTCGTAGTGCGGCACACCCAGTCCGGCGGACAGCGCTCCCTGCGGATCCAGGTCGACCAGCAGCACGCGGCGGCCGTGTTCGGCGAGCGCGGCGCCCAGGTTGATCGTCGACGTGGTTTTGCCGACGCCGCCTTTCTGATTGCACATCGCGACGACCTTGGCCGGGCCGTGCGACGTGCGCGGCTTGGGTTCCGGGATCTCCCGCGGTGGCCGCCCGGTCAGGCCGACACCGGTGCCGCTGTCGGCGTCGTCAGTCACGAGCGCTGCGGCTCGGCGCAGACCGACCCGGCATGCGCGGCGTTCGGGAAATGGCGGACATCGCAGGAGAGTCTAACGGGTAAAGGCGGCCGTGCCGGGAGACCCGCACCAACGTAACCAGCCAATTTGGGCCGGCTCGGCTCTATCGCGGGTGCGCACGCCGCCCCGGGCTGAATCGTCGCGGGGCTAGTGTGACTTCTATGAGTCTGAAGCAGCGCATTCCCGTGTTGCGGTGGTCGGTATGACGGATGGTGACTGGACCCGCAATATCACCACGACGGGCCAGATCGGCGACGGGCGCGAAGCTGCCGCAGTCGAATACGTGCTGATGCACGCTCGCGCGGGCGACGTCGACGACGTCTTGGCAACCATCGACCGGTTCGCCTACGAGGAGTCGATGCTGATCAACGTCGGCGACGAAAAAGGCGCGCTGCTCGACACCGCGGTCCGGCGCGCCGACCCGAAACTGGCGCTCGAGCTGGGCACCTACTGCGGCTACGGCGCGCTGCGCATCGCCCGCGCCGCGCCCGCCGCCAAGGTGTACTCCGTCGAGATGGCCGAAGCCAACGCCGTCAACGCCCGCCAGATCTGGGCGCATGCCGGCGTCGCGGACCGGGTGACGTGTGTGGTCGGCACCATTGGCGACGGCGGGCACACGCTGGATGCGCTGGCCGGTGAGCATGGCTTTACCGCCGGCGGCCTTGATTTCCTGTTTCTCGACCACGACAAGGACGCCTATCTGGTGGACCTGCAGAGCATCCTCGACCGGGGCTGGCTGCATACCGGGTCGATCGTCGTCGCCGACAACGTCAAGGTGCCCGGCGCGCCGAAGTACCGCGAATACATGCGTCAGCAGCAGGGCAAGCTGTTCAACACCGCCGAGCACAAGACGCACGTGGAGTATCAGAGCCAGATCGCCGATCTGGTGCTGGAATCGGAGTACCTCGGCTAAGGACCGGCGTCTGCTCGCGGTAGCGGCGCCTAGTGTGCCCGCGGATGGGCCTCGGCCCAGACTTCGCGCAGCGCGTGCACGGTGACCATCGTGTAGATCTGCGTCGTGGTCACCGAGGCATGCCCCAGCAGCTCCTGCACCACCCGGACGTCGGCCCCGCCATCCAGCAGGTGGGTCGCAAACGAATGCCGCAACGTGTGCGGCGACACCCCGGAGGTGATCCCGGCCCGCTCGGCGGCATCCTGCAGCACCTGCCAGGCGCTTTGCCGAGACAGCCGACCGCCGCGCGCATTGAGAAAGATGGCCGGCGTCCCGCGGCCGCGGCGCGCCAACTCTGAACGCCCGCGCACCTTATAGGCGTCGAGCGCTTGCACCGCCGGCCGTCCGATGGGGACCAGCCGCTGTTTGCCGCCCTTGCCGCGCAGCAGCACCGACCGGGCATGCGTGTCGATGTCGTCGACGTCGAGTCCGACCGCTTCCGAGATCCGTGCGCCGGTGGAGTACAGCAGTTCGAGCAGCGCGCGGTTGCGCAGCGTCAGCGGGCCATCGGACGGACTGTCGCCTCCGGCGCCGGCCAGCAGCGCGAGCACTTGGTCGAGGCTCAGGCTTTTGGGCAGCCGCCGACCCGGCGTCGGTGGCTTGACGGCCTGCGCCACGTCGACTGCGGCCAGGCCCTCCGCGGCGGCGAACCGGTGCAGGCCGCGCACCGCGATCAGGGTCCGGGCCGCCGACACCGCCGACAACGGCACCGACCCGGACTCCGGATCGCCGCGCCGCAGTGCCACCAGGAACTCGCTGACGTCGTGCTCGCTGACGTTGGCCAAGTCGTCGATGCCCCGCAGCGAAAGGTGTTCGAAGTAGCGGCGTAGGTCGCGGCGGTAGGAGCTCAAGGTGTTGGCCGCCACGCCCCGCTCGATCGTCAGATGATCGAGGTAACCCTGCAACTGGCCCTCCAGCGGCAGCCGCCAGCGTGGTCATTGGGCCACATCCCATCGCCCGCCTCGCCCCCGCAAGCGGGAGGTACCCCCACCTCGGGCCGTGCCGGCGCACATCGTCACCGGGCCACCTGCCGCGCGGCGAACGCCTTCGACTTGTCCACCCACGGCGTGTCGACCGGCCGCGGTTGTGCGAGACCATTCCTGACCGCATATGCCGCCAGGATCCCGGCCACGGCAAGGGCGTTGACGATCTCGCCGCTAAACACCCGGGAGACCGCCTCGGCGAGCGGATACCACTGCAACGTCATGTCGGCTTCCTCGTCATGCGCCTCGGGCTGGTCGATGTGCGTCAAATCGGTTGCCAGATAGACCCGCACCGATTCGTCGCTGAAACCCGGTGTGGAATCCAGGTCGACCAGCACCTGCCAGGTCTGTGCCTGCAGGCCGGCCTCCTCGCGGAGTTCCCGGGCAGCGGTCAGGTGCGGGGCTTCGCCGTTGACGTCGAGCAGTCCGGCCGGCAGCTCCCACAGCCGTCGACGGAAGGGATGGCGATACTGGTAGACCATCGGAATGCGGCCGTCGTCGTCGATCGCGACGATGGCCACCGCGCCGTAGTGCTCGACGACTTCCCGCGTCACGATCTTCCCGCCGGGCATCCGGACATCGTCCTTGCGCAGGGCGAAAATCTTTCCGGTGTGCAGGGTTTCGGACGACGTCGTCTCGAAGACGTGTTCAGCCACGGGCAACGGGCTCGGGCTCGGACTCGGGCTCGGACAACGAAGAGTCGACCCCGTCATGGTGTTCGCTTCCGTTCGACGGCTGCTCGGGAATCTCCACCGGCAGCCGCTCGGCTGCCTTGTAGTCGAGGGCCGCCCCAACAAAACCGACGAACAACGGGTGCGGACGAGTCGGTCGACTCTTCAACTCCGGATGCGCCTGGGTACCGACCACGAACGAATGCATCTCCGGCGGGTATTCGACGAACTCCACCAGATGACCGTCGGGCGACGTCCCGGAGAATCTCAGACCGCTTTCGGCGATCCGGTCCCGATAAGCGTTGTTGACCTCGTAGCGATGCCGATGGCGCTCAGACACCTGCGTGGACTGATACGCCTGGGCCACAATGGAACCCGGCTCGAGCACCGCCGGATAGGATCCCAGCCGCATGGTGCCGCCGAGGTCGGCTTCACCGGCGACGATCTCCTCCTGATCGGCCATCGTGGAGATGACCGGGTCCGGTGTCGCCGGATCGAACTCCGCCGAGTTGGCCTGCTCGAGGCCCGACGGAACGAGCCGCGTCGATCACGATGCACTGCAAGCCGAGGCATAGCCCCAACACGGGCAGACCCCTGGATCGTGCGTACCGGATAGCGCCGATCTTCCCCTCGATTCCGCGGATGCCGAACCCGCCGGGGATCAGCACGCCGTGGACGTCGTCGAGCAACGCACTCGCACCGCTTGGCGTCTCGCAGTCGTCGGAACCCACCCAGCGGATTTCCACCTTCGCCCGGTGCTTGAACCCGGCCGCTCGCAGCGCCTCGACGACCGACAGATATGCATCCGAGAGGTCGACATACTTGCCCACCAACGCGATTCGCACCGTTTCTTGCGGGTCGTGCACCCGGCGCAGCAAGTCGTCCCACTCGGTCCAGTCGACATCGCGGAACGGCAGGTTCAGGCGGCGTACGACGTAGGCGTCGAGCTCTTCGCGGTGCAGCACCTTGGGGATGTCATAGATCGAGGGCGCGTCGGGAGTGGAGATGACGCCGTCGATGTCCACGTCACACATCAGCGCGATCTTGTTCTTCAGCGGCTCGGGAACATCACGGTCGCAGCGCAGGATCAACGCGTCCGGCGTGATACCGATGCTGCGCAGCGCGGCGACCGAGTGCTGGGTCGGCTTGGTTTTCAATTCGCCCGATGGCGCCAGGTACGGGATCAGCGACACGTGCAGGAAGAAGACGTTCTCCCGGCCGAGATCATGACGAACCTGCCGTGCCGCCTCCAGAAAGGGCTGCGACTCGATATCGCCCACGGTGCCACCGATTTCGGTGATGACGACATCCGGGCGGTTCCCGTCGGCATCCGGCTTGGCCATCGCCAGGATGCGGCTTTTGATCTCGTCGGTGATATGCGGGATCACCTGGACGGTGTCACCGAGGTACTCGCCGCGGCGCTCTTTGGCGATCACTGTCGAATAGATCTGTCCGGTGGTGACATTCGCCGAGCCGGACAGGTCGCGGTCGAGGAAGCGCTCGTAGTGACCGACGTCGAGGTCGGTCTCGGCGCCGTCCTCGGTGACGAAGACCTCGCCGTGCTGAAACGGGTTCATGGTGCCGGGGTCGACATTGAGGTAGGGGTCGAGTTTCTGCATCGTCACCTGCAGCCCGCGTGCGGTCAGCAACTGCCCCAGGCTGCTGGCGGTCAGTCCCTTACCAAGTGAGGAAACGACGCCACCGCTGACGAAGAGGTGCTTGGTGGCGGCCTGCGGATGCCTGCGCAATGTAGCGACCTCCGTGAAGACGGCGAATGGCTAGGCTTTTTGGCTGTTGGCCAGCTCTCATTGGGCCTGCCGACCCACGGAAACCCACCCTAACATCCGCGCCGCCGCGTCGTTGCTGGACACGCCCGGCGAGGCGGCTACTGCGTGACGGTGAGGCCGGTGGCGCCGTGACCGGTGCCGTACTGACCGGTGCGGCCGCCGTTGGCCAGGTCGGCCATGCCCAGGACCGCGGTGATTCGTCCGGACTCGGTGTTCAGGTCGTCGACGGTGCTGATCGCCGAGGTCACTGCGGCATCGGCGCGGGCCACCGCGACGGCGGCCGTCCCGCCGGATGAGCCGTCGCGGCCGGCAAGCACTACACCCGAGCCGTGCGGAGCGAGCGCGGCGGCGAACCGGGCCACGCTGACGCCCTGGTTGCCGGCGTCGTCGCCCAGGCCACCACCGGTGATGACTGCCGCGGCATTCGCCGCGCCGACGTGCTGGTTGCCGTAGCCGATAAAGCCGGTGTCACGCAGCGCGGCCAGCACGGTGTCGCGTTGCGCGTCGTCGACGGCCGGGGCGGCGGGATCCCGGTTGATCAGCAGCGCGATGCCCAGCAGGTCGCCGGCCTGCGAGCCTTGGTCGACGAGTTTGGTGCTCAACTGGGCACCCGCCGGCAGGATCGACGAGTTGACCACCGACCGCAGCTTCTCCGCCGAGTTGGCGTCGACGAACTCCTGCGTCAACGTCACCGTGCCGGCGACGGCTCCGCCGGACTGGCCGACGAGCTTCGATACCGCGTCGACGTCGTCATCCTTTGCGTCCGGGGAGCGGAAGATCACCACCGACTTGCCGTTGAGCGCGTCATGCACCATCCGGCCCGCCATCTGGGAATCGAAAGCGTCTGCGGAACTGAGCTTTTGGTTCAGCGCGTTCTTCTGGTCGTTGAGTGCGTCGATCTGACCGTGCAGATTTCGCGATTCGTCGCGCATTCCGGACAGCAGGGTGTTCGACAGGAACCCGGAGCCCAGCACCACTCCGACCGCCAGCGCCACGAACACGGCGGCCAGCGAAATCGCGTGCTGGCGTAGAGATATCACGTCTATACCCGTCCTAGTGGACCCAGTGCTGCACCCAGAGAGTGAAATGGTTCCAGTACTCGACGGCCCAGTGCACCACCAGGGTGTCGGTGCGGGACACCCAGAGCGCGACGATGACCGTGATCAGCATCGTCATGATCAGCAATGCGATCGCGCCGCCGGAAATTCGGTTGTGGTACAGCGTGGCAACCGCTTTGGCGTCCACCACCTTCTCCCCCACCCGCAGCCTGGTGAGGAAGGTCGAGGGGTTGCTCTGCTGACGCGACCGGTCGAAGAACGTCTCGATGTTGGCGCTGTGGCCGGCGGTTACCAGCAGTGCGGCGCCGTGGTGGTCGGCCAGTAGCAGCGCCAGGTCGGTCGGCGAACCCGCGGCGGGAAACGTCATCGCCCCGACGCCGAGATCCTGGATGCGCTCCAGGCCCGGCGCGTGGCCGTCGGCGTCGGCGGGCAACACCACGTGGGCGCCGCACTTGAGGACTTCGGTGCTCAGCTCGTTGGGATCGCCGACGATGAGTTGCGGGCGATATCCCGCCTTGCGTAACACCTCGGCGCCGGTGCCGACTCCGATCAGGACGGGCTGGTATTCCTTGATGAACGGTTTGAGCCGCTTGAGGTCATCGGTGGCGTGGTCCTCGTCGGCGACGATGACGACATGGCGCCGCCGTAGGTCGACGTCGACGTCGGGGATGCCGATCCCGTCGATCAGCAGCGGGCTTTCGCTGCGGATGAACTCGATGGTGTTGCCGGCGAACGCCTCGAGGTGAGCGACCAATCCGCTCTTGGCTTCCTGCATCAGCTCGGCGATCTCGTGGTCGGTGCGCTCGGTGCCCCGGATCAACCGGCGATCGCCGGAGTAGACGCCGCCGTTGTGCAGCCGGACTTTCGCGCCGTCCTTGATCTTCTTGAAGACCTCGGGTCCCGTCTCGTCGATGAGGGTGACGCCGTTGGCCACCAGCACCTCGGGACCCAGGTTCGGATACCGGCCCGACACCGACGTGGATGCGTTGACGACGGCGGCGATCTCGGCGTCGACGAGCGCATCGGCGGTGATCCGGTCGAGGTCCAACACATCGAGGACGACGATGTCGCCGGGGCACACCCGCCGCAGCAGTCGGTCGATGTCGCGGTCGACGCGGGCGGTGCCGACAACACCCGGCCGGATGGGGTTACTACGGGTGATAAGCGCCGTCATCCTCGTGGTCACACTCATGGAGGCGATTCTGTCGGTGAAGGTAAGCCCGAGCGGGGAGGCGCGCCGTAACAACAGCCTCAGAAGTTATATCGTGTCACACCTGTCACACATTCGAATGTCGTTACGAGGTCGCAATCCGGTCACAGTCGGCGGCCTCGAGCAGTTCACGCGCATGGGCGCGAGCCGTGTCGGACTCACCGAGCCCGGCCAGCATCCTGGCCAACTCGGCGACCCGGTCGTCGCCATCGAGGCGCCGCACTCCGCTGGCACCGTTGCGTCCCTGTGCTGTCGACCATGAGGTGCACGTCGGCGTACGCCGCGACCTGCGGCAGATGCGTCACCACGATGACTTGGCGGGTGCGGGCCAACCGCGCCAGTCGCCGCCCGATCTGCACCGCTGCCCGGCCACCCACGCCGGCGTCGACCTCGTCGAACACCATCGTGGTGCCGGCCATCGACGCGGCCAGCACCACTTCCAGGGCCAGCATCACCCGCGACAGCTCGCCGCCGGACGCGCTCTTCGACAGCGGCAGCACCGTCATGCCGCGATGCGCGGCGAAGCCGAACTCGACCTGGTCGACACCGTCCCCGCCGGCATGGGCCCGCTCGCGCCCGAAGGCAAGCGTCAGCGCGGCGGGGTCGTCGAGCGCGGCCGGCATGGTCGTCACGGTGATGGTGAATTCGGCGTCGGACATCGCCAGGCCGGACAACTCGCCAGTGACTTCCTTGGCCAGTCGCTTGGCCGCTTGGCTGCGCGCCTTGCTGAGTTCGGTTGCAGCGGAGGCCAATTCGATCGCCAGATCGTCGACGCGACGTTGCAGGCCGGCCAGTGCCTCTTCGGAGACATCCAGGTGAGCCAGCCGATCTCGCGATTCGCGGGCCCACTGCAGCACGCCGTCGATGTCGGCGGCGTACTTGCGGGTGAGCGTGCGAAGTTCGGCCTGCCGGGCCAGCTTGGTATCCAAAGTGCTGGCATCGGCGGGTAGTTCGTTCAGGTAGTCGCCGAGTTCACGCGCGGCATCGTCGACCACCGTCAGCGCCTCGCTGAGCTGATCGGCCAATCCCCGCAGCGTCGCGTCGTCGGTCGACTCCAGCGCCGTCTTCGCTCGCGCCAGACCGTCGGCCGCCGAGGCGGGTTCGCCCACACTCGGCGAGCGGTCTCCTCCTCCGCGCCGGACAACGCGACACGGGCGCTGGCCGCAGCCTCGCGCAGTGCGTCCAATTCGGAGAGCCGGCGGATGTCGGCGATCAGCGCGTCATCCTCACCGGGTGCGGGGTCGACGGTGTCGATCTCGTGCAGCGCGAATTTCAGCCGGTCGGCCTCCTGGGCCAATTCGCGGGCCCGCTTGCTTCGGTCGACGAGGTCACGCCGCGCCGACTGCCACGCGTCGCGTAGTTTGCGATAGCGCTCCAGCCGCGCACCAACGGCGGCGAACCGGTCGAGCGCGCCGCGTTGTTCGTCGGGCCGCATCAGCCGCAGTTGGTCGTTTTGTCCGTGCAGAGTGAGCAGTTCGTTGGTGAAACCGCTCAGCGATTTGGCCGGCACGCTGCGCCCGCCGAGGTAGGCGCGCGAAGGACCGTCGCGGCTGACCGAGCGCGACGCGATGATGCTGCCGTCCTCGTCGCGCTCGGCTCCTGAGGCGTCCAGCATCTCGTCGACCTGTGCAACGGCCTTCTGGTCGAGATCGGCAGTGGTGAAGCGCCCTTCGACGACGGCACGCTCGGCGCCCGAGCGCACCCGGTTGGCGTCGGCCCGCGCGCCGCCCAGCAGGTGCAGACCCGTGACCACCATCGTCTTACCGGTGCCGGTCTCCCCGGTCAGGACCGTCAGACCACGGTCGAACTCGGCCGTGGCGACGCTGATGGCGCCCAACGCCTCGATCCGAATCTCACTGAGCACCGCTACCGTCCACGCCAGCCGGTGACCGGCAAGCGGAACTTACGCACCAGACGGTCGGTGAACGGCGCGCTATCCAGCCGCGCCCATTTCACCGACACCTCGCAGCGCCGTACCTCCAACCGTCCACCGGCCGGTACCAACATCTCCCGGCGGCCGTCGCAGAACACGATTGCGTCGTGCCCGTCCGCTTCGATTTCGATGGCGATGGCGGCGTCCGGGCTGGTCACCATCGGGCGGGCGAACAGGGCGTGGGCGTTGTTGGGCACCACCAGAAGCGCTTCAAGATCCGGCCACAGCACCGGCCCGCCCGCCGAGAAGGCGTAGGCCGTCGATCCGGTGGGGGTTGACACCAACACCCCGTCGCAGCCGAAGGTCGACACCGGCCGGCCGTCGACTTCGAGAACCACCCCGAGCACTCCCAGCCGCGGTCCCTTTTCCAGGCTGGCGTCGTTGAGCGCCCAGCCGCGGTTGATGACCTCGCCCTTGACCCGCAGCGCGATGTCGAGCGTCAAGCGGTCTTCGATGCGGTAGCTGCTGGGACACGACATGCTCGAGCACGGTGTCGATGGCGTCGGCCTCGGCTTCGGCCAGAAAACCGATCCGGCCCAGGTTGACGCCCAGCACCGGAATGTCGGCATTGCGTGCGAGTTCCGCGGCGCGCAGAAAAGTGCCGTCGCCGCCGAGTGCCAGCACCAGCTCGCATCCGTCGGCGGCGTCCGGGTCGGCGTCGACGACCTCGATCCCGACGCCCACCGCGCGCATGTCGTCCGGGCTCAGGTGCAGCGAAGCCCTGTCGACCGCCTCGGCCGACAACACCCGAAGGCCAATATCGTTGTCGTCCAGCACTTTCTCGACCCGACGCGCGGTCTCGGTGGCTTCCTCGCGTCCGGTGTGAACCACCAGCAGGACGGTGCGCTCACGCGTCATTGCGGACCCGACTTCAACAGCCGCGAGGACCGCGCATTCCAACTCATCAGCGGTCAAGCCCCGATCCGTCTCGGCGCGCAGCCACAGGAAGTATTCGACGTTGCCCGACGGACCCGGTAGCGGGCTGGCGGTGACCCCGACGGTGTGCCATCCCAGCTCCTCGGCGCGACGCGCGACGGCAAGCACCGAGCCCGCCCGCAGCTCGGGATCGTGCACCACCCCGCCGGCGCCCACCTGACCTTTGCCCACCTCGAACTGCGGCTTCACCATGGGAACGATATCCGCGTTGTGCGATGCGCATCCAGTCAGCGCGGGCAACACCGTGGTCAGCGAGATGAACGACAGGTCAGCGACCACGACTTCAACCGGGTCACCGATCACCGCCGGTGTCAGCTGCCGCGCACGTTGGTCCGCTCGACGACGACCACCCGAGGATCCGATCGCAGCGACCAGGCCAGCTGGCCGTAGCCCACGTCGACGGCGACCACTTCGCGTGCGCCGCGATCCAGCAAGACCTCGGTGAAGCCACCCGTCGACGCACCGGCATCCAGACAGCGCCGACCTTCAACGCTGATGCCGAACGTGTCGAGCGCACCGATGAGCTTGTGGGCTCCACGCGACACCCAGCCGCGCTCGGCGTCGTCGGCGACGCTCAGCGTGGCGGTGGCCGCGACGGCGGTGCCCGGTTTGACCGCCGGCATGCCGTCGATGCTGACCTTGCCGGCGCCGATCAACTCCGCGGCCTGCTGTCGAGATCGAGCCAGCCCGCGACGGACCAGCTCGGCGTCAACACGGGTACGCCGCGACACGGCGCACTCAGCCCTTCTCCGCCGACTCCAGCGCCTGCACCAGCATGTCGTGTGCTTCGGACAGACGGCGCGCCATCTCTTCGAGATCGGCTTCCGCGGGCATGTTCTCGACGTCGGCAGGATCGGGTAGCTCGGCGAGCACGGCGTCGATCCGAGCGCGAATTTCATCAGGATCGTTAGTAATGGCGCCGCTCCTCCTCATCGCTTCGTCCCCCTCGCCGCTGCGCGGCTGGGTGGTGCCCCCACTGCATCGTCACCGGCGCGAGTCATGACGTGTCTCACGCTATCGGATTCAGACCAGGGACCACCGTTGCAGGGCATCGTGTGCGGTGTCGTCGCCGGCCTCGATCGTGACGGCTTGTGCGTCGCGGCTCGCTCGCCCAGATGGCGTTGGCGACGGCACGAACGATCGACAGGTCATCGCTTTCCGAGCCGTCGCGTCCGGTGCTGACCGTTACCGACATGTCGTTCGGTCTCGACGTGCCACGCCGGTTGCGGGGCCACCGCCAGCACCTCGGCGTCCTGGTGCAGCGAGCGTAGGTCGTAGCCCGATGTAGGTGGCGCGTTGTTCACGCACGGCGTGCACCGCGTCCAGCGCGGAGTTGACGCCGCAGAGAACCATCAAGCTGGGCAGCCTGGCGGCGTTCGCACCGGCGATATCGGTGTTCAACCGGTCGCCGACCACCAGCGGCGCGCGAAAGTCGCCGCGTGCCAAGGCATCCGTCATCAACGTCGGTGACGGCTTGCCCGCGACCTGGGGCTCGGCGTCGGTCGCTGTTTTCAGTGCGGCCACCATGGAGCCGTTGCCGGGCAGCAGACCGCGTTCGGTGGGCAGGGTGGCATCGACGTTGGCCGCCACCCACAGCGCGCCGGCGCGGATGGCCAACGCCGCTTCGGCGAGGTTGATCCAGCCGGTTTCGGTGGAGTGGCCCTGGACCACGGCGTGCGGTTTGTCTTGGAACAGGCGCACCGGCCGAAGTCCGACGGCCGCGATCTCGTCGGCCAGCGAATCGGTGCCGACGATCAGCACTCGCGAGTCGGGCGCCAGTTGAGCGGCCAGCAGGTGGGCGGCGCTTTGCGCGCTGGTGACAACATCTTCGGCGGTGGCCTTCAGACCGATGTCGCGCAGGTGCGTGGCGACCTCATCGGCACTGCGCGAGGCGTTGTTGGTGACGAACAGCTTGCGGCCCCGCACCTTGTCCAGCGACTCCGCCGCGCCCTCGGTCAGCTCATGGCCGCGAAACACCGTTCCGTCCAGATCGAGAAGTAGGCAATCGTATTGCTGCGCAAGCGTTCCCACGTCAGCCAAGCTCGCTCACTCGGTCTTCGGCATCGGTGACTCCCGTCGACGTCGGAGGCCGCGGCGTGCAGGAACCATTGCAAGGCCTCGTCGCCGCGGCCGAAGCGCGAGCAGCGTCTCCGCGTAGGCGTAGAACAGCCGGGCCGCGATCGTCCCGATCCGGGCCGGGTCCAATTGCGGTGTGGACAGGACGGTCAGGGCTTGTTCGAGCTGACCGAGGTCGGCGCGGGCGCCCGCGGCGACGATCCGCAACTCGTCGGCTTCGTCCCCACTGAGCTGGGCCGCCTCCGGCCCGCGCGCCAGCTCAACCGCCCGTTCGGGCCGGCCCAGGCCGCGTTCGCAGTCGACGATCAGCGGAAGCAGCGGGGACTTGCTGCCCATCCTTCGGGCCGCGCGCAGTTCGGCAAGCGCCTGCGCCCAGTCGCCACAGCGGTAGGCCGCGATACCAACGGCCTCCCGGACCGCGGCGATACGGCCGGAGCGGGCGCGGGCGGCCCGCGCGTGGTTCAGCGCGGCTTCGGGGTCGTCGTCGATCAGCTCGCCGGCGGCTACCAGATGGCGGGCGATGGCGTCGGCCGTGGCCCGGTCCAAAGTGCTGAGCTCGCGCCGGATCTCGGGCGCAAGTTGCTTTGCTTCGATGTCGGGCGGGATCCGCGGGGCGGCGTTGTCATCGTCGGGGGTCGGATGCTGGGGCTGTGCTCGGCGCGCACGTCCCGGGCCCGAAGTTGGTGCTTGGGACCGCGGCGCGCGCCTCGGTCGCCCTTCGCCGGTGCCGCCGCGCCTGTCCTCGCCCACTCGTACCCTTCATCTCGAATCACCTTGACGTCCTCGCACCAAAGGATACGGGGCTGTGCACTGCCGCCAGAGGGCGTCGGCAGCGGCTCATCCGGCGGCGCGTTCGGAGAAGATGCAGCCGCACGCAGCCATGCCAGTCGTCATGGATCCACAACTGACCACCCGAGAAGTCGCCGAACGGGCGGGCGCCGTGCTGCCCGGCGTGCGGGTGCGTCGACTCGTCTTCTGGCGTTATCTATTGCAGTGGCAACGCCATTAAGCCGTAAGTAGAATTCGGGCGGATATTGGCGTTTTGGAATGCAAAAAAGGGCACCGTGTGGGTGCCCTTTTTTGGGTGTGTGTTCGGCGGTGTCCTACTTTTCCACCCGGGTTGGGTAGTATCATCGGCGCTGGCAGGCTTAGCTTCCGGGTTCGGGATGGGTCCGGGCGTTTCCCTGTCGCTGTGGCCGCCGTAACTTTATTTAATTTGTTGTGTCGGTGTTCGGGTGTGTTTTGGTGGTGGGGGTGGTGTTTGGTGGGATGGTGTGGTTGCGGTGTGTGTGTAAGTTTTCGGCCGGTTAGTGCCAGTTCCCTGCGCCCCTTGCGGGGTTTGTAGGTCTGGTCTATTGATCCCGTGGTCTGCGGGGGGCCTTATCCCACTTGATGGGTGAGAAGCCTGGTCTTGGAGGGGGTTTCCCGCTTAGATGCTTTCAGCGGTTATCCTGTCCGAACGTGGCTATCCAGCGGTGCCCCTGGTGGGACAACTGGTGGACCAGAGGTTCGTCCGTCCCGGTCCTCTCGTACTAGGGACAGGTTTCCTCAAGCTTCTGACGCGCGCGGCGGATAGAGACCGAACTGTCTCACGACGTTCTAAACCCAGCTCGCGTGCCGCTTTAATGGGCGAACAGCCCAACCCTTGGGACCTGCTCCAGCCCCAGGATGCGACGAGCCGACATCGAGGTGCCAAACCATCCCGTCGATATGGACTCTTGGGGAAGATCAGCCTGTTATCCCCGGGGTACCTTTTATCCGTTGAGCGACACCCCTTCCACTCGGGGGTGCCGGATCACTAGTCCCGACTTTCGTCCCTGCTTGACGTGTAGGTCTTGCAGTCAAGCTCCCTTGTGCACTTGCACTCGACACCTGATTGCCGTCCAGGTTGAGGGAACCTTTGGGCGCCTCCGTTACATTTTAGGAGGCAACCGCCCCAGTTAAACTACCCGCCAGGCACTGTTCCTGAACCGGTTAGACGGTTCGAGGTTAGAGGTCCAATACGATCAGAGTGGTATTTCAACAACGACTCCGCAATTACTGGCGTAATTGTTTCACAGTCTCCCACCTATCCTACACAAACCGTACCGAACATCAATACCAAGTTGTAGTGAAGGTCCCGGGGTCTTTTCGTCCTGCCGCGCGTAACGAGCATCTTTACTCGTAGTGCAATTTCGCCGAGTCTATGGTTGAGACAGTTGAGAAGTCGTTACGCCATTCGTGCAGGTCGGAACTTACCCGACAAGGAATTTCGCTACCTTAGGATGGTTATAGTTACCACCGCCGTTTACTGGGGCTTAAATTCTCCGCTTCACCCGAGGGTTAACGGGTCCTCTTAACCTTCCAGCACCGGGCAGGCGTCAGTCCGTATACCTCGTCTTGCGACTTCGCACGGACCTGTGTTTTTAGTAAACAGTCGCTTCTCACTG
>CAWBSW010000073.1:0-9913 GCA_963791535.1 uncultured Actinomycetota bacterium
CACACTCCCACCATGGCACAGTGGGCTGGGCTTGGCCCGGATTAGGAGCTCAGTTGCGGGCGCCCGACATCCCGGCGGTCGCTGGTCGCGATGAAGTCCTCGATCAGCTCGACCACCGTGTTGGGTGCCTCCACGTGAGCGAAGTGACCGACATGGGGCAGCAGCTCAAGTCTGGCGTCGGTGCGCGCTTCGTGCGCGGCGTGTGCGTGGTGGACGGGAATGATGTTGTCCCGCTCGCCCCAGATCGCCATCACCGGCAGGTCGGTGCGCAGCCCCAGCCTGTTCAAGGCACTGACCGCCTGCCCGCGGTAATCGACCACCGATCGCAGCGTCCGCAGGAACGACTGCCGCGTTGCGGGATCTGACAGCGACGAGTACGCGCTCCACAACTCCGCACCGCGCGGCGACTGAATGCCCGCGCTTCTCAACCATGACCGCAGCTTGTTGCCCGCGGTCAGCACCGGCTTCGGCGCAATGATCGGCAGCACCAGCTCCGCGCCGGGCGCCGAAAGCAGCCGCAGTATCAGTCCGACATCGGGGCCTAGGCCGCCGCTGCTGATCAGGACCAACCGCTTGACGTAATCGGGGTGCTGGTAGACGAACTGCATGGCGACACCTCCGCCGAGCGAGTGGCCGACCACGGTGGCCTGGCTGACGCCGAGTTCGTCGAGGAAATCGCGCAGCCACACCGCGAATGCGCCCAGCGAGTAGTCGCTACGGGGTTTCGCCGACTCGCCATGGCCCAGCAGGTCTGGCGCGATCACCCGGAATTTCTTCGACAGCTGCGGTAAAACGGACCGCCAGCTGTCCGAACTTCCCGCCATGCCGTGGATCAGCAGCAGGACTTCCCCGTTACCGTCGTCGCGGTAAGCGACCCGATCGCCGTGCAACTCCAGAAACTTCAACTCGTTCATTGACCCGGTGTACCCCCTCGAGCCCTGCTAAAAGCCGCGCCGACGCCAATCGTGGCCGAAAACACTCAGGTGCCGCCCCAGACTTGTGGGTCTGTGCAATACCGCGGGCAACACCGGCATCAGGACAACGACACGCCCGCGGCGCAACACCAAACCATAACTATCCGGCAACCACCCTGTATTCGCGATACCAGGGATGCCAGTGTGATGGTTGTGATTAAGGATGTCGACGGCCGCGTCGGCTCCATTGGGGGACACAAATGGACACACGACCGCACCGCTGTATGCGGGGCCACTGGCTGCTGCCGGGACACATGCTCGTCGGAAGCATGCCGTGTTCCTGCGGCCGGCACACCACTTGGGAGTGCGAATGCAGCGACGTCACCTATGAGCCGGTGCTCACCGAATCGTGCACTTTGTTTAAGCGTCGTCGCGCGGTTCGAAGCCGCTGAGCGGGCCCCACTTGCGGTTTGCCGAGTTTATTGCCAGCGCCTCGTCGCAACGGCGCCGATCTTGATATCACCTTGAATGAGCCCGAGACACCCATCGCGACAACAACGACTTCGCCGGGTATCGCCAGCAGAACACCGACGAATCGGCGGTGTCTATTTCCAGCCGTGGTTACCGCGATGTGTGTTCCAGCGCTCGGAAGGGTCGCGACGGTGGCCGGACTGGTGTCAACGGTCACCCCGAGCGGCCCGCACCGAACGACGGGGGCGCGGAGGACTCAGCTGTGCCCCAGAGCCGATTGGGAATGGTGGCGAGCGAGAATGTGAGGTCGCCACCGGTGCTGATGATCGAGTCCGGCAGAAACGTGTGATCCGTGGGCTGGCCGTCGATGCTCAGGCCGTTGATGTACTTCATGCCGTTCGATGCGCCCGGAGCGGAGATTTTGATGGATCTGCCTGCGGGAAGTGCGATCTCGGCGCGATCGAACAGCGGTGTGTTGACCGTGAGGAGCGCTGTTCCCGGGGTGATCGGGTACAGGCCGAGGGCCGCCCAGACGTACCAGCTGGACAGCGCGCCGAGGTCGTCGTTGCCGGGCTCACCGCCAGGCGTGGGGCGGAACAAGTCGCTGCGCACCCGGTCGACCGTCTCCTGGGTCTTCCACGGTTGACCGAGATAGTTGTACAGCCACGGCACCCCGAAGCCCGGCTCGTTCCCGATCCATAGATGGGGCTCGTTCGGGCCCGCGTTGAGCTCCGTGGTGAAGCGGTCCAGCCGGTCGGCCACTGCCTGCCGGCCGCCGAGGGCGCTCACCAGGCCGGCGATGTTCTGCGGCACCAACCACACGTACTGCTCGGCGTTGCCCTCCTCGAATCCGTCCTGTCCGAAATCCGATGTGGGCCCGGAAAACCCAGAGCTGACAAGGAAAGCACCGTCGGGGCTGCGCGGCGAGATGTAACCGGTCGCCGGATTGAACAGGTTGTTCCAGTACCGCGTCCGGTTGCGAAATTCGGCGGCAATCACGGTCTCGTCCAGCCCGACGGCGAATCGCGAGATAGCGAAGTCATCGACCGACCACTCCAGCGTGGTCGAGGCGCCGTCGATCCCATGATCGCCGCGGAACTCGTCGGTCTGCGGCGCGTAGCCGTGCTGGAGGTAGGTGGCGATTCCCGGCCGCTCCACGTAGCCGCCCCGCCCAGCCCCGCCGTCGGTCCCCGCCTTCCGCATGTAATAGAGCGCCTTTTTGAGGTCAAAGTCCTTGGCCCCGAACATGTAGAGGTTGACGATCAGCGGTACCACGCTGTCTCCGGTCATCTCGCCGGTCGCCGAATTCGCCAGCGCCCAACGCGGAAACGATCCGCTCTGCTCGGCGTCGTTCACCAGCGACTGGGCCATGTCGCTGGCCCGCTCGGGAAAGAGCAGTGCCTGCAGGGCGGCAAGGCAGCGGTAGGAGTCCCAGTCAGAGAAGTTGGTGTACTGGGTGTGCCCCTTGGCCACGGTGTGGATGCCGCCGTCGAATCCGAGGTAGCGTCCGTCCGCGTCGTTAAAAGTGTTGGGGTGCAATAAAGACCGGTAGAGGGAGGTGTAGAAGGTTGTCAGCTCGCCGATATTGGTGCCGACAACCGCGATGCGCGACAGCGCGGCGTTCCATTCGCGCGATGCGGCGGCACGGACGTCGTCGAAGCTCGCTTTACCCTCGTCGGCGAGGTTCGCTCGCGCTGCGTCGACACTGATATAGGACAGCGCGGTCCGCACCTCGAGCACCGAGCCGGCCGGGAACGCCACGTATCCCCCGCTCGAACTCGAATCCGCTCGGTGAACGCCAGCGAACACCGACTTGCCGTCCCAGGTTCCGTAGGAAGTGAACGGCCGGCTGAACTTCATCGCGAAATACACCCGGTAAGAGTTGTTCTTCATGCAGAATCCGCGACTGGTCGACGATCCGGTGATCGTGGTGTTATCGCCGCCGATCTCGATGGTCGCGGCCGAGTTGCCCGCCAGCGACCCGCCGGAGCGCACCCGGAACAGGGCGGGCCGACCGTTGGGTGGGTAGTGAAACCGGCCGACGCCGGCGCGGGTGGTGGCGGTCAGTTCCGCGGTCACCCCGGTGTCGGGGAACCGCGCGGTGTAGTAGCCGGGCACGCCCACCTCGGTGTTGTCGTGGGCGATCTTCTCCCAGGCGCTCCAGGGTTGCGAGCCGATCGGGGTGGTGGTGGGCAGCATCGGGATGTCGCCGAACGCGGGGCAGCCCACCGAGGCGTGGGTCAGGCTGAATCCAGTGAAGCGCTCGTTGTCGTGGTGGTAGCCGGCGTAGGCGTCGGTGGTGTCCGGCGAGTACTGCACCATCCCGAACGGCAGGGCGGCGCCGGGGAAGTTGTTGATCTGTCCACCCGTCACGCTCGACCCGGTGCCAATGAGCGTGTCGACGTGGCCGGCCGGGTTGGTGACGAACGGAGGCTTATCGGCGCGCACTGCGAACGGAGCGCCGGTCAACATCACGCAGCCAACCGCCACCACTGCCAGCGCGGCGAGAGCCCTTCGAGACCGCATAGCTGTCTATTACTGCATAGCCGTCACTTTGGCACTTTGGGTGGGCGTCTCGAGATGGGCGAGCATGCCGCCGCTGACCAAATCGTGCAGCTTGTATAGGCGTCGTTGCGCGGTTCGAAGCAACTGAGCCGACCCGCTTATAACAGAGCCGCTACGACTCCACCCGCTGCGCGGACACGAACAGATTGTGCGGAGTGGTGTCCTGGACCTCCGCGGCAGGTCTGCGATCATAGCTGGCCATCAGCTCAGGTGTCGTTGTCACCGTGACGTTCCAGCCGTGACGGCTGAACCACTCGCCGACGTCTTCGCGCTCCTCGAAGTACCACAGCTCGTCGTTGCGGGGGATCTCCCGCTGCGGGTCGACTTTGGCCATCACCGCACGTATCCGATCCATCCGCTCACGCCGTTTGGCGCGGACGTCGGGGTCAGCGAAGTCGGGCCCAAGCGCCTCCACCGCGACCCGGCTGCCGGCGACGGTGAGCTCGTGAATACGTTCGAGCAGCAAATCTTGGGCCGCGGCAGGCAGATACGGCGTCAGCCCCTCGGCCGACCACACGCTCGGCGCCGAGGCATCAAAACCTGCCTGCCGCAACGCCGTTGGCCAGTCCTGACGCAGGTCCACCGGGACAGCAACCCGGTGACAGGCCGGTTCGGCCCCGTGATCGGCCAACGTCGATGCTTTGAAGTCCAGCACCTTGGGCTGGTCGAGCTCATAGACCGTCACCCCGTCCGGCCACGGCAACCGCCACGACCGCGCATCCAGACCCGCCGCCAGAATCACCGCCTGGCGGATGCCCGCACGAGCCGCATCGAGAAAGAAGTTATCGAAAAACGCTGTCCGGCAAGCCATATAGCTGACCATCGCCTGCATCTGCAGCGACACCAGCGGTTCGGCCTCGATGACCTCGGCCGGCAACTCCCCCGCGGAATGCCAATTCCACACCCCGTCGCCGGCGGCATCGAGGAAAACCTGCGCGAACGGATCGCGGATCAACGGGTTCTCACTTCGGGTTTCGGCCGCCCGCGACGAGGCCACACCCAGCGCCGTCGCGCCCACGCTCTCGGTGATCTCCCAGGTGTCGTTGTCGGTTCTCGCCACGCTCATGCACCCCTCTCCGCCGACACGAACAACGTATCCGGCGATCCGTCCTCAAGGCCCTCCGGCGGCCGCCGGTCGTAGCGGGCCATCATCTCCTCGGTGGTCAGCACCGACACCTCCCAGCCGTGTTCGCGCAACCAGTCACCGACGTCGGTGCGGTCCTCGAAGTACCACAACTCCTCGAAGTCGGGGAAGTCGTGCTCCTCGCGTCCCACCTGGGTGGCCAGCGCGCGGTAGCGCTGCATCTGCGCCCGCTGCCGCTCCCGCGCGTCGGGGTTGTTGAAGTCCGGGCCTGGTGCCTCGGCGGCCACCCGGCTGCCGGGCGCGGTCAGCGCTTGAATCCGCTCGAACAGCAGATCCTGGGCCGCAGCCGGCAGAAACGGCAACAGCCCCTCGGCGGTGAACGCGCTCGGCGCGGCGGGGTCAAAACCGGCCTGCTGCAAGGCCGTTGGCCAGTCGTGTCGCAGATCGACAGGCACGTTGACCAGGTTGGCCGTCGGCTGCGCGCCGCGATCCCGCAACGTCGAGGATTTGAACTCCAGCACCTTGGGCTGGTCGAGCTCGTAGACCGTCACCCCGTCGGGCCACGGCAACCGCCACGACCGCGCATCCAAACCGGCCGCCAGGATCACCACCTGGCGCACCCCCGCATTGGCGGCGTCGAGAAAGAACTGGTCGAAAAACATTGTCCGCGAGGCCATGTAGTCGCGCATGCCCTGCATCCGCAACGGCACGTCGGGTTCGGCCTCGACAATCTCGGCCGGCAGTTCGCCGCTGCCGAACCAGTTCCACATACCGTCGCCGGCAGCCTCCAGGAACACCCGCGCGAACGGATCATGGATCAGCGGATCTTCACTCTCGGTGTCGGCCGCGCGGGCCGCCGCCACACCCAGCGCCGTCGCTCCCACGCTCTCGGTGATCTCCCAGCTGTCGTCATCGGTTCTCGGCACGGTTGCTCCCTCCCAGTCGCCAGTCGCCGACGGTACCCGCGCTGGCTGTGTAAGCGGAGTCGGCAGTAAGTGCCCGATGCGATGCGTGGCGGCACTGTCCGCTACCGGCTTAGTCGGGTCGGCGCGCGGTGTTGTTGACGTTGTCCACTAACCACTCAGCCAGCTCGTGGACTTTGATGTTGGCTTCTTGCGACGTGCAGACCAGCAGATTGAAGGCCTGGTCGTCGGTGATGTGTTCGCGCTGCATCAGAATGCCTTTGGCCATCCCGATGGTGTCGCGGGATGAGAGCGCTCTGCGAAATTCGGCCTGCTGAGTGGACCCGGTCAGCGCGATCGCGGCGTGCGCGGCGAACAACTCTCCGATGACTTCGGAGTCAGCGTCGAACGCGTTCAGTTTCGAGGAGTACAGATCTAATGTCCCCAGGGTTCGGCCGCTGGTGAAGAGCTTGTATCCGAGCATCGACCGAACGTCGTGCGCTTCGGCGGCCGCGGCAAACCGGGGCCAGCGAGTGTCCTGTGACATGTCGTCGATCCGGTAACTGCGATGATCCAGTAGTGCCTGCAGGCAGGGGCCCTCGTCGAGTTGGTGCTCGATGTTGTTGATTCGCTTCGTCAAGTCACTGGTCGAGGCGACGGTCTGCAAGCGTTTGCCTTCGCGAAGCGACACCCCGGCCTGTTCGGCGCCGGGGACCGTGTCGGTGGCCGACGCAACCATGGCCTCGAGCACGTGCTGTAGGTCCGGTTCGGCCTCCAGCGATCGGGCGACGTCGCGCAGAGCGTGCGCCACATCGACGAGCGGGCTGGGTCCCGATTCTGACGGTTTCTGCTGTTCTTGTGACATTTATATTCTGTGCTCACTAGCGAAGGTAGTTGAGCCTAAAAGGCTGGGATCATCGACCGGCGCCGGGGCCGAACCGACTTTCACAGCGAATCAGGCCACGGTACGCGCGACACGCCACCACCGGCATTTCCCCAACTCTGGGGTAGTGGGTCAGTTTGAATGCCCGTCGGGGGTGATTGCCCAGTAGACCGGGGGGCGCCGGGGGTGGAAAATCCCCGTTTATGAGGCGACGCATCCTGTGTTTAGCAACCACTCTGCTGGTGTCTGGCGGTTTGGGGTGCGCTGCTTTGGGGTCTGCCGCAGGTATCGCGCAAGCCGGAGCCTTTCACTGGTGCCCTGGGGATCCCCCGCCGCAGGGCGTTACAACGGACGCGGCTGGCCACGCAGGGCAACGGGTTCCCATCTACCCAGCTTGGGACACTTCCGTCTGCCACGATTACGTCATTGAGGGCGACCACGTTAAGGAAGGAAACGGTTGTGGGCTTCCACAGTTTCAGTGGTTTCAGTGTCCGCCTGGCACCACCCCCGTGCCGCAAATGCCGATCACCCCGAACAAGGGTGAGTGAGTAACGGTCGGACCGCCCCGGACCCGCTTAGTCGAGTAGGGCGGCGATGTCGCGGGGCGTCCAAACGCGCCGTTCGATCCCTGCAGTGGCTTCAAACTGACCCACGACCAACTTTCGACACCTGAACCTCAATCAGTTTGGCGGCAACGATCGTCACTGCGAAAAGCCGCTACCCGCTACCGGGTTCGACGACAACCAGACGTGGTCGTAGCCGCTCCGGCGCGATCTCCAGACCCACCGCCAGGTCGTCGATCAGCGCATCGACAACGTTGACCAATCCAGCGATGTCGATCGCGTAGCGTGCCGGGCGGTCGCCGCGGGAAAGGCGGGTCGAGGAGCTGCGCAGCAGACTCATCGCGCCTTTGACGTTGCCGCGCTGGACGTGGGTGATGCCAACCGCGAGCTGTGCCAGGCCTTGCCACAGCATCCGCTCGTCGTCAGGGCAGTTCTTCCAGGCCGCCTCGAGCACCTCGTGCGCGTTGAAGGCCAGCCCCTGGTCCAGGAGATCCTGGGCGTAGCGGAGGGTTTCCGCCGGTGCCAGCTCGAGGTCATCGGGGATGGGTGGAATGCCTTCACTGCCGCGGGGCAGTGGTCGGCCCAGAGCATCGCGCGGGCGGGCGCTTCGGGGTCGGCCGGACTCGTCGCGGTCACGCTCGGCCATGCACCGATCATGGCAAGCCCGCGAGATCCGCAGAAGACGTGTCGACAAGTCGCCGTGCACGGGTACGGTCACCGTCCGTTCGGACCCGCGTCAGGCGCTATCACCGCCCGATTATCGCGGATAAGGGGCTCGCGCAACCAAGCGTGGTAATGGATTTGCGCCTGCGTGACCGCCAATGCCCTCGTGGCGCAAAACCACCGCCTACCAGCGCCGCCAGGCAAACCGAGCGCTCGCCAAGAAGGTGCGCCATGTCACATCATGAGGGCGCTGAGCGGTTCATCAGCTAGGCTTATGAGCAACGTTGGCGTCAACAACACAGATGCTGACAACGTCGTGGAACGCTCCGTCATCCACCGGAACTCACCGGATCTCGATGATTAGTGCATCCAGCACAGGATTTTCTCGCGGCGATCGATTTTGCCCACCGGCAATCTCGCCACCTTGTGCTGACCGCCGCACGACACTGAGTCGTCGCGGCGACGCGGCACACCCGATGCCTGAGAGGCACCGAAAACATGACTACCCCAAGAACTTTCGCCGACCTCGGCGTGCCTACACGCCTGGTCAACGCGCTCACCGCGCAAGGAATCGTCACGCCGTTCCCGATCCAGGTCGACACGATTCCCGACACCCTGGCCGGGCGTGACGTCCTCGGGCGCGGCAAGACCGGCAGCGGCAAGACGCTGGCCTTTTCCATCCCGCTGGTGGCCCGGCTCGCGTCGGGCAAGCGGCGGCCCTCGCGGCCGTCCGGCCTGGTGCTGGCCCCCACCCGTGAGCTGGCGACGCAGATCAGCGCCGTGCTCATTCCGCTGGCTGCCGCCCACGACCTGAAGGTCACCACGATCTTCGGCGGCGTTCCGCAAAACCGGCAGGTGGCCGCGCTGAGATCAGGGATCGACATCGTCGTCGCCTGCCCGGGCCGGCTGGAAGACCTGATGCGGCAACGCCTGATCAGCCTCGACTCGGTGGAGATCACCGTGCTCGACGAGGCCGACCACATGGCCGACCTTGGCTTTCTGCCGGGCGTCATCCGCATCCTGGCCGCCACCCCGGCCGGCGGTCAGCGGATGCTGTTCTCCGCCACGCTCGACAACGGCGTCGACAAGCTGGTCAAGCGGTTCCTGCGCAACGAGAAGACACACTCGGTCGACGAAGTGAACTCGCCAGTGGCTGAGATGACCCACCACGTCTTTCACGTCGCCGGTGCCGACGCCAAAAAGGAGCTGATACATCAGCTCGCCTCCGGCAGCGGCCGCCGAATCCTGTTCATGCGCACCAAACATCAGGCTCGCAAACTGGCCCGCCAGCTCACCGAGGCCGGTGTCCCCTCGGTTGACCTGCACGGCAACCTGTCTCAGCCCGCACGCGATCGCAACCTCGCCGCATTCAGCGCCGGCACGGCACGCGTGCTGGTAGCCACCGACATCGCTGCGCGCGGTGTACACGTCGACGAGGTCGAGCTGGTGGTGCACGTGGACCCACCGGCCGAGCACAAGGCCTATCTGCACCGCTCGGGGCGCACTGCGCGCGCCGGCAGTGCCGGCGACGTCGTCACCGTGGTGCTGCCCGAGCAACGCAAAGACCTCACGGCGCTGATGCGCAGAGCCGGCATCAACGTCCGCCCGCAACAGGTGACCGCGCACTGCGAACCGGTCACCAAGCTGGTCGGCGACGTCGCCCCCTATCGGGCGCCGGCTCCCAAGGCAGCCCCGCCGGCACGCACCGCACCCGCCAGGTCCCGTCGGCGTCGACCCGCACCCGGGGCCCAGCGACGCAGGAAACCCGTCACTAGTTAGGCCGGGCCTCGACCCTGTGACGCCCGTCGGCGGTTATGTTGTCGACGGGCTGTTGACAGACGGGATCGTTGGAACATGCAAGTCGGCGG
>CAWBSW010000074.1:0-28072 GCA_963791535.1 uncultured Actinomycetota bacterium
TTGCCCATCCGCCGCAGCCAGGAATGGGTGACCCGCCCGGACGGCACGGAAATCCTGAAGACCACCGTCACCGAGTACGACCGCCGCGGCTGGGGCGCCGGCGGCGCCGACCTGCACTGGTACTGCACCGGCGATCCGGCCGCCCACGTGGGCACCGAGCAGGTGTGGGTGAGCCTGGGGGCCGAACTCACCGAACTGCTCGGCGAGAAGGCCTACGCCGAGCTCGCGGCAATGTGCAAGCGGCGCAGCGCATTAGGGCTCATCGCCATCCACCCGGCAACGCGGGCGGCTGAATAACACCGGTGAAGCCGGCAAACGAGGAGCTGTACTCGGCCGCCGCACCACGTTGGCGCGGCCAGCGCGGGCGCCTGGAGGTCTGGTATGCGACCCTGTCGGATCCGGCAACGCGGGCCGCGCTCTGGGTCCACTACGAGACGGTGTCGCCGACGTCGGGCAGTGCACAGGGTCCCTATGCGCACGGTTGGGCGAGCTGGTTCCCCGCCGACGGCCCACCGCACACCGAGCGTTTCGGTCCCGAGCCGGCTGCGCCGGCCACGGGGCCGGTTTGGCTCAAGGTTGCCGAGGCTCGAATCGCCTTGGCAGAACTGGCCGGACGAGCCGGGTCACTGGCGTGGGACCTGACCTGGACGGACACCGGTGGGCCGCTGTGGACCTTCCCGCGGTCGGCGTGGGAACGCGAACTGCTCCCCGGCGCGCAGGTGGTGCTCGCCCCGACCGCAGAGTTGACCGGCTCACTCCGTACCGGCGACACTGCCCACCGCATCGACCGGTGGCGCGGCGGAGTGGCGCACATCTACGGGCACGGCAACGCGAGGCGCTGGGGGTGGGTCCACGCCGACCTCGGCGACGGCGACGTGCTGGAAGTTGTCACCGCGGTGTCGCGCAAAGCCGCCTTGCGCACACTTCCACCGATGGCTTTCGTACGGTTCCGTATCGACGGAAAGGATTGGCCCGCAAGCGGTTTACCGTCGTTGCGGATGCGGACCAGGCTAGGGTTGCGACACTGGCAGCTGGTGGGACGTATCGGCGCAAGCCGGGTGCTGATCCGCGTGGACCAGCCCGCCGAGCGATGTGTGCGGCTGGGCTATACCGATCCTGACGGCGCCACCGCGGTATGCACCAACACCGAACAAGCCGACATTCACGTCGAGATCGACGACCGCCGGTGGTCGGTAGTCGGCACCGGCCACGCCGAGGTCGGCTTGCGGGGCGCGTCGGCGGCCGGTCAGCTCTCCAGTTTGTAGCCCAGGCCGCGCACCGTCACCAGGTGTATCGGATTGGCTGGGTCCGCTTCGATTTTCGACCGCAGGCGCTTGACGTGTACGTCGAGCGTCTTGGTGTCGCCGACATAGTCAGCGCCCCACACGCGGTCGATCAGCTGCCCACGAGTCAGCACCCGGCCGCTGTTGCGCATCAGGTACTCCAGAAGGTCAAATTCCTTGAGCGGCAACGTGATCGGCTCGCCATTGACCGAGACGACGTGGCGCTCGACGTCCATTCGCACCGGCCCGGATTCCAGCACGCCGTCGGTGACCTCGGAGTCGTCGTCGCCGCGGCGGCGCAGCACCGCTCGGATCCGGGCGATCAGCTCACGCGCCGAATACGGCTTGGTCACGTAGTCATCGGCGCCCAGCTCCAGGCCGACGACCTTGTCGATCTCACTGTCGCGCGCGGTCACCATGATCACCGGCACGCTGGAGCGCGATCGCAGTTGCTTACACACGTCGGTGCCGGACATTCCCGGCAGCATCAGATCGAGCAGCACGATGTCGGCGCCGGCCCGGTCGAACTCGGCCAGCGCGGATGGGCCGTCGGTCACCACGGTGGCCTCGAAACCCTCTTTGCGTAGCAGAAACGCCAGCGGATCAGCCAGCGATTCTTCGTCCTCCACGATCAGGACACTGGTCATAGATGTAGTTCTTCCTCTCGTTGGGGCACCTTGGGTCGGATTTCGCGCTGGGGCGGTTGGTCCGTCTGTTCGCACTCGCCGTCGTATGCCGGGATGGACAACGTGAACGTCGACCCCGTTCCCAGCTGGCTCCACAACCCGATCGTGCCGTTGTGATTGGCCGCGACGTGCTTGACGATGGCAAGGCCCAGCCCGGTGCCACCGGTGGCCCGCGAACGCGCCTTGTCGGCGCGGAAGAACCGCTCAAAGACCCGCTCCTGGTCTTTGCGCGCGATCCCGATGCCGCGGTCGGTGACGGCGATCTCGATGTTCTCGCCGCGGCGGCGGCGGCTGATGGACACCAGCGAGCCCCGTGGCGAATACGCGATCGCGTTGGACACCAGGTTGGCCAGTGCGGTGACCAGCAGGGCCTGTTCGCCCAGCATTCGCAGGCCGCTCGGTTCGTCGGTGCGAACCAAGATATCAGCGTTGTCGGCCGGTACCTTGTGGCGTGAAATCGCTTCGGACACAACGGTGTCGACGTCGACGGCGTCCATGTCCGGCAACCGCTCGGCGCCCTGCAGCCGGGACAGCTCGATCAGCTCGGTCACCATGTCCCCCAGCCGGTTGGCCTCGACGAGCACCTTCTCGCCAAACCGCCGCACCGTGTCGGGGTCATCTGCGGAGGCCAGGAGGGCCTCTGCGAGCACAGCCATGGCGCCGACCGGCGTCTTGAGCTCGTGGCTGACGTTGGCCACGAAGTCGCGCCTGGTGGCCTCCATCCGCGCGTATTCGGAGTGGTCGTAGACGAAGACCACGGCGAACCGGCGATCCTCCTCGCTGAGCAGCCGGGCCTGTCCGTGCACCGACAGGCCCGATCGTCCCGGAACCAGCCGCTTGCCCGGCAGCAGGTCAAACTCGACATCGGCGCCGTCGCCCAGGGTCTGGCGCGCCGCCTTCCAGGCCTCGTCGTCGAGCTGGCGCTCGCGCACCAGGCCGAGCTCTTTGGCCCGGCCGTTGTGATAGACCACGTCGCGGTGACGGTCCACGACGGCGGTACCTAGCGGCATCAGCGCAACAATGCGCTCCAACATTTGCGCGACGGTGATCCCGGCGGCTTCGACGGCCACCCGCTGGCGTCGCTCCCGACCCCGCGGTGCCAGCCGCGCGCCTAAGCCGACGCCGACGGCCAACGCCACGAGGAACAACACCCCGGCCAGTGACAGGGCCGAGAACACAGTCACATTAAAATCCTACAAATCCGGTGAACGCCGACCCAGCAGCGCAAGGCCAAAATCGGACATGTCACACGCGACAAGACAGGTGTTCCACGGCTGTTCACGCCACGTTTGCCCTCCTACCAGGAAACCCGGGCTAGCGCGCACCCTGGCTCGCCACCGCCGCCGCGCCCGCGGCGGCGGCTTCCGGATCGAGATAGCTGCCGCCGACGACCGTGGGCCGCATATCGGCGTCCAAGTCGTAGCGCAGCGGAATGCCAGTGGGGATGTTGAGTCCCACTACATCCTCGTCGGACATGCCATCCAGATATTTGACGAGGGCGCGCAGCGAATTGCCGTGCGCGGCGATCAGCACCGTCTTGCCGGCCCGCAGGTCCGGGATGATGACGTCGGTGAAGTACGGCAAGAACCGGGCGACCACGTCAGCCAGGCATTCGGTCAGCGGACCGCCGCCGATGTTCGCGTAGCGGGGGTCGGTGTCCTGGCTGAACTGGCTGCCCTTTTCGATCGGCGGTGGCGGGGTGTCATAGCTGCGCCGCCAGGTCATGAATTGCTCGTCGCCGTAGCGCTCCTTGATGTCGGCCTTGTTCAGGCCCTGCAGCGCGCCGTAGTGGCGCTCGTTCAGCCGCCAGCTGCGCCGCACTGGAATCCAGTGCCGGTCGGCGGTGTCCAGCGCCAGGTTCGCGGTGGTGATGGCCCGCCGCAGCAGCGAGGTGTACACCACGTCCGGCAGCAGATTGTGCTCGGCGATCAGCTCACCACTGCGCAGCGCCTCGCCGCGGCCCTTGTCGGTTAGGTCGACGTCGACCCAGCCGGTGAACTGATTGCTCGCGTTCCATTCGCTCTCGCCGTGGCGGAGCAGTACCAGCGTGGCCACCGCGTTCCCCATGGTGGCAAGTCTCTCACCCCATGCCGGCGACCTTCCGGGGAGATCGGTCCGCGGTGAGATCAGTCACATGGCGCCTAACGCGGTTGATACAGGTATACAGTTATCCCGTAATCGAGTATCACAGCGGTCAGCCGAGGAGGATTCGATGAGCGGGAAGACAACGTGCATAGTCGTCGGCGGCGGTCCTGCCGGAATGGTGGCGGGTTTACTGCTGGCCCGCGGGGGCGTGGAAGTCACCGTGCTGGAGAAGCACGCCGACTTCCTCAGAGATTTCCGGGGAGACACCGTGCACCCCTCCACGCTGCGGCTGCTGGATGAGCTCGGCCTCTTTGAACGGTTCGACGCGCTGCCGCACACCAAGCTCACCGGATGGGGATTAGACCTGCCCGATGGCCGTAAAGCGCCCGTCATCGACTTCACTCGGCTGCGCTTGCCGCATCGCTATATGGCGATGGTGCCCCAGTGGGACCTGCTCGACCTGCTGGCCGAGGCCGGGCGAGAGGAGCCGACCTTCACCTTGCGCATGAGCACCGACGTCACCGGGTTGCTCTACGAGTCGGGCCGCGTCGTCGGAGTGCGGTATGACGGCCCCGACGGGCCGGGTGAGCTGCGGGCCGACCTGACGATCGCCTGCGACGGGCGCTGGTCGCTGTGCCGGCGCGAGGGCGGCCTCGTCCCGCGCGAGTACCCGGTGGACGCCGACGTGTGGTGGTTCCGGCTCCCGAAGGCCGAAGGCGTCGGTGACACCCTGCTGCCACGGTTCAAGGACGGCTTGTTCCTCGGGGTCATTCCGCGCAAGGACTACCTGCAAACCGGCTACTTCCTTCGCAAGGGCGCGGATGCCCAGCTGCGAGCGCGCGGGATCGAGGCGCTGCGCCAAGACATCGTCACCGCCATTCCCGAGCTGTCCGAGGCCGTTAACGGCCTGGAATCGATGGACGACGTCAAGCTGCTCGAGATTCGGCTCAACCGGCTGCGGCGCTGGTACACGAACGGGCTGTTGTGCATCGGCGATGCCGCACACGCCATGTCCCCGGCCGGCGGCGTCGGCATCAACATGGCCGTCCAGGACGCCGTGGCTGCCGCGAGGCTGCTCGCGGCGCCGCTCCGCGATCACCGCGTCACCACCAAGGACTTGGCCGCCGTCCAGCGCCGCCGCGAATTCCCCACGGCGGTCACCCAGACGTTTCAACGCTTCCTGCATGCGGTGATGCGCCGGGCGATCGATTCCGGCAAGACGCCATCACCCAACAAGCTGTTGCGCGTCGTGGCTCTGTTCCCGCAGCTGTCGGTGATCCCCGCGTACCTGATGGGCGTCGGCGTCAGGCCTGAACACGCTCCGACGTTCGCCCGCCGGGCAGCACGACCGGTCTCCGCGATCAGTTCCAACGACTAAGGATTGACGCGCGTGGTAGGCATCGACGAATTCCTGCAATACGACGCCACGCCGATCGAGGACCGGTACTGGCAACCATGACGGCGTCAACAGTTAGCGAAGTCCCCGGCGGCGTGGTCGAGGCCGCCCTGCGTGCCGCCGAGAACCTCGGCAGGGACGTCGCCGATGTACCGCTGATCGCGATCGCCCGCGAAGCCGGTATGTCGCGCAGCACGCTGGTGCGGCGGTTGAACGGATCCCGGCAGCCGTTGGACGACGCCGTGCGCGCCGCCGGGGTGGAACCCGGTGGCCGCCCGCCGGTGCGCGAACGTGCGATACAGGCGGCGGCGGCGCTGATCGGCGATCGTGGCCTGGCCGCCGTGACACTGGAAGCGGTTGCAGCTCAAGCGAATTGCTCGGTGCACAGCCTGTATGCGGTGTTCGGCGGCCGTGATGAGTTGCTACGCGCGGTTTTCGACCGCTACGGCCCGTTCCTGGACCTCTACGAAGCGATCTCCGACCCGCATGCCGACCTCGCCGAAACGGTCCATCAGATCTATCGGTTGCTGGCCGAGGCCTTCAGCCGCGAGCCGCGGGTTGCGCCGGCGATGCTCGCGGAGGCGCTGGCTCGTCCGACCGGAGCCACCGGGCAGGCCCTCACCCGATATAGCGCGTCACTCATGCTCGCCGGCGTGGGCGAGTGGCTGACGGCCGAAATCGCCGCCGGGCGTATCCGAGACTTGCCGCTGCCGTTGCTCATCCACCAGATGCTCGCACCGATCGTCGTGCACACCATGGTGCGGCCGGCCGTCGACAACATTCCCGAGATCGACTTGCCCGATCTGGACGAGGCGTGCATGGTGCTCGCCGACGCGTTCCTGCGCGCCGCCGCCACGTAATCGGCGGCCACCGCTAATCGTCGTCGTCGATCAGGTGGGCGAATGCCTGCAGGTTCTTCAGCGACTCACCACGGGATACCCGCCACTCCCACTCCTTTTGGATTGACGAGCGAAAGCCCAACTCCAGCAACGTGTTGAAGTCGGTATCCACCGCTTCGAGCACCTGTCCGAGCACCCGGTCGATCTCGGCAGCGTCCACCGATGGCAACGACATTCGGCCCACCAGGTAGATGTCGCCGACGTTGTCCAGCGTGTACGCCACGCCGTACAGTCGGCGGTTGCGTTTGAGCAGAAACCGGTAAACGCCCTCGTGGTTCTCGTCGGGCTTGCGGCAGACAAAGGCCTCGATGCGCACCGAGTGCTCGCCGATGCTCAGGATGGTGTTGGTCTTCAGCTTGCGTTCACCGGGCAGCTCCACGATCAGTCCCGGCAACCCGCCGTGCGAACCGGGATGCCGGGAATACGTCAGATCGCTGGCCTCCAGCGTGTCCTCGATCACCTGCTGGACGTGCGGCACCGGCGGCGCCCCACGATCTCCGGCTGAGGTCATCGGCGCCACTCCTCGATCCCGGCTCCGCCGGCATCATCGTCGTCGGCGCGCGTCATGCCGAGGCCTCCCTTCGCGATGGCCTCCGTCCGGCGGGCCGGGCCCGGCGCGCCAGTGACAAATCGCTCACAGAGCGACGCGCGCCGGTGAATTCGCCGATCGCCCGCCGGTAGCTGGCCAGCAGCGCGTCGACGGTGTTGTCCCAGGAGAACGTCGCCGCATGCTCGACCGCACCGCGGAGCGTCGCCCGGGCCCGCGCTCCGCCGAGCCGCAACATGTCGTCGATGGCCTGCGCCCACCGGTCGACGTCGTGACCGGACACCAGCGTGCCGCTCACCCCGTCGCGCACCGCCACCGGTAGCCCGCCGACCGCGGCCGCCACCACCGGTGTCCCGCAGGCCTGTGCCTCCAAGGCGACCAGACCGAACGACTCCGAATAGCTGGGCACCGCAACCAGGTCGACAGCCTGGAACAGCGCGGCCAGATCTTCTCGCGACTGCGGGGGCAGGAACCTCACCCGGGCAGTGATACCCAATTCGTGGGCGAGCCGAACAAGACCGTCCGGGGCGGCCCGTCCGCTGCCCGACGGCCCGCCGGCGACCACGACGTGCACCCGCGGCAGCTTGGCCGCCGCGCGCAACAAGATGTCGGGGCCCTTCAGCGGCTGAATTCGCCCGACGAACGCCACCACCTCGTCGTCGGCCGGTAGCCCCAACTCGGCCCTGGCGGCGCGGCGGTCACCGGGCCGGAACACCTCCAGGTCGACGCCGGGGTGGGCGACGTCGATCCGGGCGGGGTCGGCGTGGTGTAACGAAACCAGCTGTCCGGCTTCGTCCCCGGTGTTGGCGATCAACCGGTCGGCTTCGTCGACCACCTGCTGCTCGCCGACGGTGCGCAGCGGCGGTTCGGGTGTGTCACCTTCGGCCAACGCGGCGTTCTTCACCGCGGCGAGCGTGTGCGCGGTATGCACCAACGGCACCGACCAGCGGTCGCGGGCCAGCCAGCCGACCTGACCGGACAGCCAATAGTGCGAGTGCACGATGTCGTAGTAGCCCGGTTCGTGAGCGGCTTCGGCGCGCAGCACTCCGGCGGCGAACGCGCACAGCTGAGTCGGCAGATCGTATTTGTCCAGGCCTTCGAACGGCCCGGCCACCACATTGCGCACCAGCACACCGGGTGCCACCCGCACGATCGGCGGATCGGTGGACGCGGTGGCCCGGGTGAAAATCTCCACCTCGACGCCCCGGCGAGCCAGATGAAGCGCACTCTGCAGCACGTACACGTTCATCCCGCCGGCGTCCCCGATGCCCGGCTGGGCCAGCGGCGACGTATGCACCGCCAGCAGCGCGACGCGGCGCGGATCGGTCAACTCGGAGGTGTCCAGCCGGGACAAGTCAGTGTGGCCCACGGTCTCATCTTTGCAGGACCATTCCGACGCGCCCGAAGATGCAGGTCAGGCGGGCGTCTCGGCGGCATCCTCAAGCGCGACCACCGGCGGTCGGGCGCGGCGCATGGCACCGAGCGGGTCGGCGTACAAGCCGGCCAACGACACGATGCCGGCCCCGGCCTCCTGCACCCGATTGCCGAAGGCGGTGACCCGGATGTCGCGCGGCGGCAGCACCGAGCGCGCGGCGAACGCCGCCTCCACGTGCTGCATGCCCTCCGGATACTCGGTGAATGCCTGCCCGCCGACCACCAAGTCGTCGGGGTTAAGCAGATCGCGCAGCAACGCGACCGCTTCACCAAGCACCCTGGCCCGCTCGGCCAGCAGGTCGGTTGCCTGCTGGTTGCCATTGCGCGCCGCACGCAGCAACTCGGTGACGGTGGCACTGGATCCGGGGTTACTGGCCGGCAGAATGCGCATCCGGCGCGCCGCGGCGAGCACGGCCTCGTCGCTCACGGTGGATTCCAACAGCCCGGAACCGCCCAGCAACTCCGATTGCACGGGCAGGTTGGCGATCGTGCCCGGTCCGCTGGCCGGACTGTGCACGCGCCCGCCGATCGACAGCGCATAACCCACGGTCTCGCGCGCGTAGACGTAGAGGCTGGTGGTCGCGTTGGGCCCAAACCGGCGCACGCCGAGCAGCAGTTCCGCCGCGGCCATCGCATCGACGTGGGATGCCACCGATACCGGCAGACCCAGCGCCTCGGCGAACACCGGTCCGACCGGCGCATCGCGCCAGCTCAGCCTGGCGTGGTCGACATGCCCGCTGGCGCCATCGACGATGCCACCGATTGCCGCCCCGACCCACAGCGCCCGCCGTCGGTGCCAGCGCCTCAAGTAGCGCCGGGCGCCGTCGGCCAACGAGGCCAGCGCGGGTTCCTGGGCACTGCGCGGTGTCGGGGTCTCGACGGCGTCCAGGGTGCGGCCGAACAGGTCGGTGGCCACGATGCTGGTGGTTCGGGCCCCGATGTGGATGCCCAGCGTCAGGAACGGTTCGTGGTTGACCTCGACCGGCACCCGGGGACGCCCGATGGCACCGGAGACCGCCAGGTCGGCGCGTTCCCGCAGAATGCCGGCCTCCAATAGGGCAGTGACCTGGCGGTTTACCGTCGCGATGGACAGCGAAGTGATCTGGGCGATGACGTCGCGGCCGATTGGGCCGCGTAGCCGCACGGCCCGAAAGACCGATGATGCGGCGCCGTCGGACAGCTGCAGCGACGGCGCAACAACGCGGTGGCGCCCGGGCGATCGTCGCCTCGCCGTCGCGGAGTGGCTATGGGGGTGGGAGGTGAATGTGGTTGAGCGCACGTGGTGTCCTTGTCCGAGTTCCGATGGCGGTCGAGGCCGCGCACCGTGGCGAGCGCTTGGGAGGTTCGCTCAGGCGCGGCTAGCTGCGCTGCAACAACAGGCGCAGTCCGCGATCGGACAGGCGCCGAACAAGGCACTGGAGTACACACGAGGAACTTAGCACGGTTACTAGAGTTGTTCAGGTGAATGACTCTGAGCAACGGATCGCGGTAGTCACCGGAGCGAGCGCCGGGATCGGCGAGGCGACCGCGAGAACCCTTGCCGTACAAGGCTTTCACGTGGTGGTCGTGGCGCGTCGGGCCGACCGGATCAATGCGCTGGCCGCCGAGATAGGCGGAACCGCGGTTGTGGCCGACGTCACCGACGGCGCGGCGGTTGACGCGTTGGCGGCTCAGCTGGAGCGAGTGAACGTGCTGGTCAACAATGCCGGCGGGGCCAAGGGCCTAGAACCGGTGGCCGACGCCGACCTGGAGCACTGGCGGTGGATGTGGGAGACCAACGTGCTGGGCACCCTGCGCGTCACCCGTGCGCTGCTGCCGAAATTGATCGACTCCGGCGACGGCCTGATCGTCACCATCACTTCGATTGCGGCGATGGAGGTTTACGACGGCGGCGCCGGCTACACCGCAGCCAAACACGCGCAGGGCGCGCTGCACCGCACGCTGCGCGGCGAACTGTTGGGAAAACCGGTGCGGCTCACCGAGATTGCTCCCGGAGCGGTCGAAACCGAGTTCTCACTGGTCCGATTCGGCGGCGACCAGCAGCGGGCCGATGCCGTCTACACGGGCATGACGCCGTTGGTCGCCGCCGACATCGCCGAGGTGATCGGGTTCGTGGCGTCTCGGCCGTCGCACGTCAACCTCGACCAGATCGTCATCCGGCCGCGCGATCAAGCAACCGCTAGCCGCCGGGTCCAGCGCTAGGCCGGGTCGTGGTCGGGGTGCCCGACAACGTCGGCGCATCGCTCGGGGTAGCCGGGGCGTTGCGGGGTATCGACACCGGCGACGGCTTGGCTCCGCCGGCCGGTGGCAGCGCCGACATACCCACCCAGGTGTCCCAGTCAACGGCCCAGTCCCAGATGTCGCCGTCGGAGTACGACAGCTCGATCGAGCTGCCGGTCACCTCGACCGGGTCGCCGTAGATCGCGCTGCTGAAGTACTGCTGGGCATCGCCCGTCGACAGGTTGATGCAGCCGTTGGTGACGTTGGTGTTGCCCTGCGCGCCGGCGCTGGCCGGGTTGGCGTGGATGAACTCGCCATTGTTGGAAATTCGCACCGCCCAGCGTTCGTGGGCATTGGTATAGCCCCCTGCCGGGTTGGACATGTAGAAATCTGAGTACTTCTCGGTCACCACGTGGATGCCGTTGCGGGTGACGTTGCGGGCCTTGTCGGCTTCGCCGTAGCTGCACGGGAAGTCCATGATGACGCCCTCGTCGCGGACTACCTGGATGCGGTGTGAGGAGACTTCGGCTTTGACCACTTGGCGGCGGCCGATCTCAAAGTTCAGGCTCATGTCCTGCTTGCCGTAGGCGCCGTCGCCGAACGCCAGCCCGTACAGCCTGGCGTCGACGCTGACCTTGGTGCCGGCCGGGTAGTACTCGCGGGTGCGCCAATGCACGCGGGCGCCCTGGGCTTCGTCGGGCAGCCACGCCCAGCTGCCCTCGACGGGCGGCTCGGTGGTGACTTTCAGCGCGCGCTCGACGGCGGCCTTGTCGGTGATCGGCGCGTCGAATTGGATGATGACCGGCGCCGCGACGCCGACCGTCTGGCCGTCGGCGAGCTGAAACCCGCCGTCGATCACCTTGGTGGGCGCGACGGTGGTGAGCTTGCCCTTCACCGGGACGGCCTTGCCGTCGTGGCCGACCGCCGACCCGTTCCAGGTGTAGGTCGCGTCGTAGCCGAGCGGCTCGGTGGTGGTGTAGATGGTGCGGTCCCGGTTGAGTGCGCCCGCGACCACCTTGCCGGAGGAGTTGGTCAATGCGACGTGCTGGAACCAGCCGTCGCGCACCTCGACACTGATCGGCGCGGTTGGCAGCACGTTGGTGGTCTTGTCGCCCGGCCGGAAGGTCATGCTGGCCTCCGGCGGCGGCTTGGCCTTCTCCGATTGCTTACTCGATCCGCCGAAACAGGCGGCCAGCACGTTCGGCGCGAAGATGCCGACCGCAAGGGTCGTCAAAGCCCGGCGCCGAGTGACCGGGGTGAGGCCGCGCGCGGTATTCACGCCTCAAAAGATACCGGCGAAAATGAGCCCGCTCACCCAAGCGCGCTACAGCGAGCAGCCGACCAGCACCGGCTCGGGTGTCAATGTGACACCAAACACATCACAGACTCCGTCTCGCACGGTGCGCGCCAGCGAAATCACGTCATCGGCGCCGGCCTCACCGCGATTCGTCAAAGCAAGCGCATGCTTGGTGGACAGCCGACAACGCGCGGTTGGGACGTCCGGATAGCCCTTGCCGAAACCCGCTTGCTCGACGAGCCAGCCGGCGGCGAGTTTGACGCCGTCGGGAGCCGGATAGTGCGGCACCGAGCGGCCCGTCCCGCTGGCGCTATCGGCCAGCTGTCGGTAAAACTCCGGCGCGACAACCGGATTGGTGAAGAACGAGCCTACACTCCAGGTGTCGTGGTCCGCCGGGTCGAGCACCATGCCCTTGCGGGAGCGCAAACCCAGCACCGCATCCCGGACGGTCGCGGGATCCGCGCTCTCCCCCGCCGTCGCACCCAGCGCGGCGGCCAATTCCGCGTAGCGCAGCGGCGCGCTGCGGCCCGATGCGTCCAGCGCGAACTCCACCTCCAGAACGATGGCCGCATCGGAATGTTTGAGCACGCTGGTGCGATACCCGAACCCCAGTTCACTGGGCGGCGCCCAGCGCACCGCGCCGCTGCGCCGATCCAGCAGCCGGACCCGGGTGATGCTGTCGGCCACCTCGGCTCCGTAGGCGCCGACGTTTTGCACCGGCGTGGCGCCGGCCGAGCCGGGTATGCCTGAGAGGCACTCCAGCCCGCCGAGTCCCGCGGCGATGGCCGCGACTACCACGTCGTCCCATACCGCCCCGGCCTCGGCCCGCACGATGTTGCCGTCGACGCTGATGTTGTCGGTGGCCAACCGCACGACGGTCAGATCGGTCAGCGTCTCGGCGATCACGACATTCGAGCCGCCGGCCAACACCAGCAGCGGCTGGCAACCCGTGCCGTCGAGCTGGCGCAGCGTGGCGACCACCTGCTCGGTGCTGGCGCAGGTGATGACCCGCGGCGCGACCGGGCCCACCCGCAGCGTGGTCAGCGGCGCCAGCGGCACCGCTTCGTCGACGCGCGCACCGGCGAAAAGCGTTCCCACCACGAGTCGTAACGGTAGCCTGACCTGCTATGCCGCGTTCGTTCGACATGTCCACCGACTACGGGGTCACCGTCGAAGAGGTTCTCCGGGCGTTCAGCGACGAGGAGTACTGGCTGGCCCGCCTCGCCGATTCGGGCGCCGACGACACCACGCTGGATTCGATACAAGTCGGCGGTCCGTCCGGCAACGACGGCAGCATCGACGTGATCACCACGCAGTTGCTGCGCAGTGATCGGCTGCCGGGACTGATCACCCAATTCCACCGCGGCGATCTGCGGATCCGCCGCGAGGAGCAATGGGAGCCGATCACCAACGGCTCCGCGACCGCGAACGTCACCGGATCGATCCTGGATTCGCCCGCGTCGTTGACGGGCAATGCGGTCCTGGAGCCGCTGGCGGAGACCGGCGGGGCCCGGCTGAAGCTGCGAGCCACCATCGAAGTGCGCATCCCGCTGGTCGGCGGCAAGTTGGAGAACTTCATCGGCAACCAACTCGTCGAGTTGCTGATCGCCGAGCAGCGTTTCACGACCACGTGGATCGGCGAACCCGCCTAGCAAGCCCGCGCTCAGGCGCGGCCTTCCGCGGCGTCGATGGCGCCGTTGAAGAGTTCGCCGATGACCCTCTTCAACACCGGTGATAACAGCCAATCAAGACCGGGGATCTTGGGTGTCGACCGTAGGTGCCAACTGACCGCGGTACCTGTGCCGGCTTCGCGCAACTCGATCGTGCCGACGTGATCCCGGACCGGCGCGCCGGAGACCAACTTGTACGCGTAGCCCTTAGGCCGCTGATACTCGATGATCTCTTCGACGATTGCCGGTCCGACCGCTTCGAGGCGTCGGACCGCACCGACGCCGTTCGGCGCGGGGGTTCCCTCCCGATCCAGGGTGCTGCGACGGACCGCCCACACGTAGTTCGCGATCGCGCGGTGGTCGGTGAGGGTGTCGAACACTGTCTCGATTGGCGCCGTCGTGGTCCGCGTGAGAGTGAACTCGATCATCGGCCCGCCACGCTCCCGAATAGCCTGTTGTTCACCGTCATGGCTCCTCTCTTCGGCTAGGTCAGTGAATTCTGGCATCCGGGCAAATCGCCCCTAGACAGTCGGGGGGCGACCCGCTGCGCCCGGCTCCGCCGCGCTTGCGATCGCCCCTAGGCTGACGTCATGCGGATTGCGGTGGCACAGATCCTGTCTGGCACTGATCCGGCCGGCAACCTGCAGCTGGTGCGGGACTACACCGGCCGGGCCGCTGACGCCGGCGCGCGGTTGGTGGTATTCCCGGAAGCGACCATGTGCCGGTTCGGGGTTCCGCTGGCGCCGATCGCCGAGCCGGTCGACGGCCCGTGGGCCGACGGTGTGCGCCGGATCGCGGCCGACGCCGGCATCACCGTGATCGTCGGCATGTTCAGCCCGGCCGACGACGGGCGGGTCTTTAACACGCTGCTGGCGGTGGGTCCGGATGGGACGGGCGCCCCCAATCAGCTGGACACCCACTACGACAAGATTCACCTCTACGACGCCTTCGGCTTCACCGAGTCGCGCACCGTCGCACCGGGCCGAGAGCCGGTCGTGATCACCATCGACGGCGTCGGGGTCGGGTTGACCACCTGCTATGACCTCCGTTTTCCCGAGCTTTTCACGACGCTGGCGCACCGCGGCGCCCAGCTGATCGTGATCAGTGCGTCGTGGGCGTCCGGCCCCGGGAAGCTGGAGCAATGGACGCTGCTGGCCCGCGCCCGGGCGCTGGACTCCACCAGCTACATCGTCGCGGCCGGGCAGGCCTATCCGGGCGAGCCGCTGGCGTCGGCGGCGCCCACCGGGGTGGGCGGCAGCCTGGTGGTTTCGCCGTTCGGCGAGGTGGTCGCGTCGGCGGGAGCCGACCCGCAGCTGCTGGTCACCGACATCGCGCTGAATCGGGTGTCGGAGGCCCGCGACACGATCGCGGTACTGCGCAACTACTCAGCGTGCGCTCATGGCGATAAGGCAGAATCGCGCAGGTGACCAATCCGCAGGGACCTCCGCATCCGGACCCGTCGATATGGGCTCGTCCGGGCACCCAGGGTCCGGCTACCCAGCCGGCGCCGCACGCCGAGTCGCCCACCCAGGTGGCTTCCGGCCACGGCGGGCCGCAGACTGGTTATGCGTATGAACCACCGGCCCAGCCCACGCAGCAGACGTTGCCGCCGCCCACTCTGGAGTTCCCGGCTGCGTCGCCGTACGACCAGCCGCCGTCGCAGGACCCGCCAACCGTGAAAACCAAACGCCGCTTCATCGGCGACCCGGTGTCGATCATCTTGGTTCTAGTCATCGTGACGGCGCTGGCCGTCGCGGGTCTGATCGCAGGCGAGCTCTACGCCCGCAACCGTGCCAACAGTGTGGTGGCCGCGGCCACCCAATGCGTGGTGCAGGACAAAGCCAAAGTGTCCTTCGGTCCGAGCCCATTCCTGTTGCAACACTTGCGCGGTCACTACAACGGCATCTCCATCCACACTGCCGGAAACCAGATTCGCAGCGCCAAGGGCATGAAGGCGGACGTCAACATCAACAACGTTGACCTGCACGGCAGCGGCGACTCGAAGGGCACCATCGGCGAACTCGATGCCACCATCACCTGGACGTCGGACGGCATCAAGGAAACCTCACAGAGTTTTCTTCCGCTGATCGGCAGCTTGGTCAACAGTGTCTCGACTGACCCCAGTGCCGGCACCGTCGAACTCAGCGGGGTCCTGGGCACCGTCACCGTGAAGCCGACGATCGCAAGCAGCGACGTGTCACTGCAGGTCGTCAAGGTCACCGCGCTGGGCGCAACGCTGCCGCATGAGACCGCGCAAACGGCGGTGGACACCTTTACCGCGACGCTGAACAAGGAGTTTCCGCTGGGTATTCATGCCGACAGCGTGCAGGTCACCAATGACGGTGTGGTGGCGCACTTTTCGACGCGCGACGCCTCGATCCCGACCGCCCAGACCGACCCCTGCTTCGCCCATGTTTAACTCAGACGGTCTCGGGTACAGGGAATCGGACTCATGACGAACTCGCGAGGGCCATCGAGCGACGACCCGTCGGAATGGGCTCGTCCGACCAGGCCGGCCGGGCCCCCCAACCGGGGTGCGCCGCCGCGCCGTCAGCCCCCCGTGCCGCCGTCCGAATCGCCGACTCGCCACATCCATCAACCCGGCCGCCAGCCGGATCCGGCCGTCCGTGATGCGCCGCGACCGCAACAGCCCGGGCCGCCGAATCGCCCAGCGCAGCAACCGGTTCCGCCGGCGAACCATCCGGGTCCCCCGCAGAATCGGCCGCCGCAACAACCGGGTCTGCCGCCCAATCCGCGGCCGCATCAGCCCGGTCCGCCACCCCCGCATGAACACACCACCACCACCCGGATATCGACACCGCCGCCGTTGCCGGACACGCCCTCGACCAGCAAGCACGGCTTTTTCGCCAACCGGACGGCGCTCCTGTTGATCCTGGCGATCGTGGCGCTGCTCGTTCTCGCGACCGCTATCGGCGCCGAGCTCTACACTCGCCACCTGGCGAGCAGCAAGGTGGCTCAGGCGGTCCAGTGCGAGGTGCAGGACAGCGCCAGCGTCTCCTTCGGCGCAGCCCCGCCAGTGCTGTGGCAATACCTGTCCAAGCATTACAGCGACATCTCCGTGCAGACCGCGGGCAATCAGGTGCGGTCAGCCAAAGGCATGAAGGTGAACCTGGACATCCGTGACATTAAACTCAACAACACCAACAACTCTCAGGGCACCATCGGGTCGCTGAGCGGCACCGTCTCCTGGTCCGCGGATGGCATCAAACAGTCGATTCAGGACGCCCTCCCGGTGCTGGGGAAGTTTGTCAGCGGCGACGTCACCACCAACCCGGGTGACGGCACCGTCACGTTGAAGGGCACGTTCGACAGCGCCACCGTCAAACCGCAAATCGTCAACAACGGGCTGTCGCTGCAAATCGTCAGCCTGACCGCGCTGGGCTCCACGATGTCGACGAATACCATCCAACAGGAGCTGGACGCCCTCACTTCGAAGGCGACGCAGAACTATCCGCTCGGTATCCACGCCGACAGCGTCAAGGTCACCAACGCCGGGATCGAGGGCGCGTTCTCGACCAGCAACGCGACCATCCCCGCCGGCGGCAGCCAGGACCCCTGCTTCGCCAACCTCTAGGTCAGTCCAGACCGTCAAGGACCGCGCGGGTGCCCGACAGCCCCAACCGGGTGGCGCCGGCGTCGAGCATTGCCAGCGCATCGGCCGCAGTGCGGATGCCGCCGCTGGCCTTGACCCCAAGCCGTCCGCCGACGGTGTCGGCCATCAGCGCGACCGCGGCAATCGACGCCCCGCCGGCAGGATGAAATCCCGTCGATGTCTTCACAAAATCAGCATCGGCCTCTTCGGCGGCGCGGCAGACGTCCACCAGGAGTTGCGCGTCGGCCAGCGTCAACAGCGCCGCAGACTCGACGATCACCTTGAGCACGGCGGCCGGCACGGCGGCGCGCACCGCAGCGATGTCTGACCGCACCGCGTCGACGTCACCGGCAATCGCGGCGCCGATGTCGATGACCATGTCGATCTCGCTGGCGCCGGAGGCCACTGCCAGCGCTGCTTCCCGCGCCTTCGTCTCGGGCAGGTGCTTGCCCGACGGGAAACCGGCTACCGCGGCGACCCGCACTCCCGCGCTAGTGGCATCGGACACCATCGACGGTGAGACGCAGACGGCGTAGACGCCCAGCGCAGCGGCTTCGGCCGCGACCGCGGCGACATCAGCGGCGGTGGCCTCGGGTTTGAGCAGGGTGTGGTCGACGAGTGCTGCCACTTGGTCGCGGGTTGGTCGGCCGGGCATCAGAAGCGCTCTTCGGAACCGCCGGGGTTGCATCCGGAGCCGATCATTGTGGTGTCGTCGACGACGGGCCGCCACGGCTCCAGGTTCCAGCTGACCTTGCCGGGTTGCAGGACCTCGGCCAACTCCCAATGGCAGAGGAATTGCTCGCGCATGCCGGGTGTGCCGGCATCGGGTGCCAGCGCGAGCACCTCGGACCACGCTTCGGCGGCGTCGGGCCCCGCCGAACCGAGGCTTCTGGCGGCCGCACGCCCGGACGCCGTCGGATAAACCCGCAGGCTGGGCAGGTGCTTCCACTGCGCCCACTGAGCGTGATCGACGAATGGCGGCGGGTAGCGAGGGTCCTGCGGCGCTCCCGCGCCGGCGGCGCCGGGATCGGCAGACGCCGGCGCGGCACCCGACAGCGCGACGATTGCGATCGCCGCGGGGATCAAAACTCGCATGCCGCTATCGCGACTTGCCCTGAATCTCAAGGAGTTTCGGCCGGACATCGACCAGGTAGACACCCGCCGCGCAGGCACCGATGGCCGCCCCTAGTGCGCTCAGCAGCATGGTCAGCGGCACCGCGGCGCCCAGGATCAGCAGCCACACCGGCTTGGTCATCTTGTCGGCGGCGGTGTAGGCGTCCGGTCGTTGCATTGCCGCGTGCACGAAGGCGTAGAGCGCTGTCATCGCCACGGCAACCTGCAAGACGAAGACGACGGTAAGCGTTAGGTCGGTCACCAAACAAGGGTAAGCGGGCGGCGCCGAAAACGTCGACTCCGAGCCGCCTACCTGGGCGACTCGGAGTCGAGGTGGAGCAGGTCCGCGCTGCCCTTGCCGGGCAGCGCGGACCGCGTCTTACTTCTGGGTGACCTTCTTGGCCGGAGCCTTCTTGGCCGGAACCTTCTTAGCGGCAGCCTTCTTGGCCGGAGCCTTCTTGGCTACAGCCTTCTGAGCCTTCTTGGCCGCGGCGTCGGTCTTCTTCGGCAGCTCGATGCCGACCAGCTTGGCGGCACGCTCGCCGACCGCGCGGGTCTGCGAGGCAACGGTGCCCAGCGCCTCCTGGGTCAACTCGACCGCCTGGTCGACGTAGCCCTCGGCACGCGCCGACGCGTCGTCGAAGCCGGCCTGGCTGCGCAACCGCTCGAGAGCAGCCTCACCGCGCTCGACCAGCTCGTTGTACCGATCGGTCGCCGCCTCGACATAGCCTTCCGCGGCGCTGCGCAACTCGTCAGCGGTGAACCGCTCGCGCAGCTCGCGAAGCTGCTCGCGCAGTTGCTCGGGCAGCTCCTCTCGCCGCTTGGTCAGACGGGCGCGGCGCTCCTCGACCCGGCTGCGGGTGTCGGTGCGGGTCTCTTCGGCGCGCTCACGCAGCTCGATGAGCAGGTCGTTGACCGTGGCGAGGGCCAAGTCGGCGGCGCCGAGAGCGGCGAGCAGTGGGGCCTTCAGGTCGTCAATGGTGGTGTTCTCTGCCATGGTTTTTCCTTTCGTGTTTTTCCTATGTGTCAATGGTTGGCATTGCTCAATCACGAGCTAGGCGGGGTTAAGCAAGGTCTACGCAGGTGCAGTCTCCTCACGGGCAGCTTCGTTCTGCTGGATGAAGGACGTGTAGATGTCCAGCAGGACCTGTTTCTGCCGCTCGGTGATCGCCGTGTCGGTGATGATGGCGTCGCGGACTTCACTGGGCTCGCTCGGCTCGAGAATCCCGGCCTGCACGTAGAGAACCTCCGCGGAGACCCGCAGTGCCTTGGCGATCTGGTTGAGCACATCAGCGGATGGTTTACGCAACCCGCGCTCGATCTGGCTGAGGTACGGGTTGCTGACACCGGCCTTTTCCGCCAACTGTCGCACCGACACTTGCGCCGCCTCACGCTGCGCCTTGATGAAGCTGCCGATGTCGGACGCAGCGGTAGACACCACGGCGGCAAGCTTCTCCTCCTGCGCCACAGCGACTCCTTGCGTCAATCGTCGGTACGAACGCGACCCACAGTAAGACCTAGTGCTAACTTTTGCAAGCACTAGTTAGCAGTGCTCAGAACAGCAGCTGCGCGATTGCGTAGATGACCAACCCCGCCAACGAGCCCACGACGGTGCCGTTGATCCGGATAAACTGCAGGTCACGGCCCACGTGCAGTTCGATGCGCCGGCTGGCTTCCTCGGCGTCCCAGCGCTCGATGGTGTCGGTAATAATCGCGGTGATCTCGACCCCATACTGGGCGACCAAATGCTCGGCGGCCCGCACGATCCAATTGTCGACCTTGTCCCGCAGTTCGGCGTCGTCGCGCAGCGATTCACCGATGCGCACCACCGCGTCGGTAATGCGGGTGCGCAATGCGCTGGACGGGTCGTCCACCCCCTCGAGCACCAGTCGTTTCAGCGTCTTCCAGGCCGTCGCCGCGGCTTTGGTGACCTCCTCGCGGGCCATCAACTGCTCTTTGACCGCCTCGGCCCGCGCGATCGTCGCTTCGTCGTGCTGCAGGTCGTCGGCGAACTCGAACAGGAAGCGGGTCGCCGACCGGCGCAGCTCGTGATCCGGGTTGCGGCGCACCTTGTCGGTGAAGTCCATCAGCTCGCGGTGGATGCGATCGCCGACGAGATGGTCGATGAATCGCGGCGACCAGGTCGGCGAATCGCGCTCGACTACCCGCTGGATGACCTCTCCGGCGTTCAGCGACCACTGAAATGCCCGGTCGGCCAGCAACTGGATCAGGGCTTCCTGCCGGTTCTCGGCCAGCAACGTGGCCAACATGCGGCCCACGGGCGGACCCCACTGCGGCTCGGCGAGCCGTCGCACGATCATCCGGTCGATGACGGTCTGGACGTCGTCGTCGCGCAGCAGCTCCACCATCACCCGCAGCACGGTGGCCGTCTCGGCGGCTACCCGCTGAGCATGCGAGGTCTCCGAGAGCCACTTGCCCAGCCGGCTTGGGATCTGCGCGTCGCGAAGCTTGGTCTCCACCACCTGCGGCGAAAGGAAGTTCTCCCGCACGAAGGTTCCCAGGCCCTCGCCCAGCTGGTCCTTCTTACGCTTGATGATCGCGGTGTGCGGTATCGGGATCCCGAGCGGGTGCTTGAACAACGCCGTCACCGCGAACCAGTCCGCCAACGCACCGACCATGCCGGCCTCCCCGGCGGCGCCCACATAGCCCACCCAGGTGGCGGTGACGCCTGCGGACTGCGCCCACCGGCAGCCCAGGAACACCGCGGTGGCGCCGACGAGAAAACTCAGCGCGACCACTTTCATTCGCCGCAGTGCCCGACGCCGCTCGGCATCGGCCTGCGGATCGGCCCCGGCGAACGCCTCGGCTAAGGACGCGGGTTTGCGGGGCTCGAGCGGCGGCAGCGGTGCCGGGTCCCTCCGCCCCGCCCGCGGGCCTCGCGAATCGGCTCGGTGCTTGGGTCCCGGATTGGGTCTGTCGTTCAGTCCCACTGCCACCACACCATCATCCGCTATCTGCGCTGCTGGTGACGAAATGCGCGCCCGGCGGAGCACTGGCCGCTGCAAATAAAGCCAGACGATCGGGGGCGGTAACTGTTACCGCTTCGACGACCGTGCTCCGTCATATGAGGTGTGAGGCAAGAAAGCCACGTTGATAAGCCGTACTATTAAAACGGGCCCAGTGATTAGGAATCGGCGATAGTGGCAAAGCAGGTCACGGCCGGCACGGTAAAAACCGATGGCCGGAAGCGACGTTGGCACCAGCACAAGGTGGAACGCCGCAATGAGCTGATCGACGGGACGATCGAGGCGATCCGGCGCCGTGGTCGCTTCGTGAGCATGGACGAGATCGCCAGTGAAATCGGCGTCTCCAAGACCGTGCTCTACCGCTACTTTGTCGACAAGAACGATCTGACGACCGCGGTGATGATGCGGTTCGCGCAAATCACCCTGATCCCCAACATGTCGGCGGCGCTGTCGTCGAACCTGGACGGCTTCGAGCTGACTCGCGAGATCATCCGGGTCTACGTGCATACCGTGGCAAACGAACCCGAGCCGTACCGGTTCGTGATGGCCAACAGCTCGGCCAGCAAGAGCAAGGTGATCGCGGACTCGGAGCGGATCATCGCCCGCATGCTCGCGGTGGTGCTGCGCCGCCGTATGAAAGCGGCCGGGATGGACGTCGGCGGGGTGGATCCGTGGGCGTATCACACCGTCGGCGGCGTCCAGCTTGCCACGCACTCGTGGCTGCTGGAGCCGCGGATGACTGCCGACGAGCTGATCGACTACCTGACGATGCTGAGCTGGAGCGCGCTGTGCGGGATCGTCGAGGTCGCCGGCTCGCTGGAGAAGTTCCGCGGCCAACCGCACCCGTCGCCGATCGTGCCGCCGCTAGGTTCCTGACTATGACTCGCGCCGGCGACGAATTGACACAGAGCGATGAGGTGGGGGCACGCCCCCTCGCCGCTACGCGGCTGGGGGTACCCCCACCCGCTTGCGGGGGAAGGCGGCGCCCATGACTCACGTGACGGTCCGCTCCCGGCTCAGCTCCTGGGGCTATGCCCTGCGCACCACCAACCCGCCGCCCGACGGGCCGGTCGACTTCGTCACCCGCTGGATCGTCGTCACCCGCGCCGCGGTGTTGCCGATGACCCTGTTCGCCGGCTTGGTCGCCGCGCTGCTGGCGATCGGCCGACCCGGCTTCGATTGGCGCTGGCTCGTTCTCGCAATTGTCGGAATCCTGTTGGCGCACACCGTCAATAACTTGATGAACGACCTCTTCGACACCCAGACCGGCCTCGACAGCGACAGCTACCCGCGCGCCCTCTACGCGCCGCACCCGGTGCTCTCAGGGCTGGTCAGCCGCCGCACCCTGCTCATCGCGATCGCCGCGGTGAACCTGGCCGACCTGGCCATCCTGATCGTGCTGACCTGGGCACGCGGCTGGCCCGTGGTGGCATTCGCGTTGTCGGGCTTCGTGCTCAGCGTTGCCTACACCGCACCGCCGGTTCGACTCAAGAAGCGCGGCCTCGGCGAACCGGATGTGCTGGTGGTCTGGGGGCCGCTAATGGTGTGCGGAACGTACTACTCGGCGGTCGGCAGCGTCGGCTGGGACGTCCTGCTGGCGTCGCTGCCTTACGGGCTGTTGTGCACGACGGTGCTGATGGGCAAGCACATCGACAAAATCCCGTACGACGAGCCCCTTGGCATCCGCACGTTGCCGGTGGTCTTAGGGGAAGCCCGGGCTCGCGCGGTGACGCTCGGGATGATGGTCGGGTTCTACCTGCTGATTGTGGCGGCGGTGCTGGCCAAAGCGATGCCGTGGCCAGCGTTGCTCGTCGTCGCCGCGGTGCCCCGGCTTGTCAAAGTGTGGCCGTATTTCCGCCGGCCGCCGCCCGAAGAGCCGCCGGCCAAGTTCCCGGTGTGGCCACTGTGGTACGCCGCTCTGGCCTGGGTGCACGTGCGCCAAGCGGGGGCATTGCTGGTGGTAGGCCTAGCGATCGGCGCGCTGCTGCACAGCGATTTACTTGGCTACCTGACCGCCTTCTCGCACGTGTATTGGCAGACGTTGGGGTAGCCCTGGCGGAACAGGTCAGCGCAGCCCGCTATCCCTTCACGAGGGTGAACTGTCCCACCTCAGAGACGTTCCGATTGAAAAAGTCAGAGCATCCGGTCAAGTAGCGCATGTAACGGTCGTAGACCTCCGTGGAGGTCACCGCGACGGCCTCGTCACGAGCGGCTTCCAGCTTCTGCGACCAGGTATCGAGTGTGCGAACGTAGTCGGGGGTCATCTTCTGCAGTTGTTCTACCGAAAACCCTGCGTTAGTTGAGTATTCGACAACGTCTTCGTCGCACGGCACTGCGCCGCCAGGAAAAATCTCCGCGGCGATGAACCGCATAAACCGGAGATCGGTCATGGTGATCGGGATGCCCATCTCGGGCCAGCGCTTAAGTGGGTGACCCATGATCGTCTGGAGGACCATTCGGCCGTCGCTGGGCATGACGCGGTAGCACGTATCGAAGAAGGCCTTGTAGCGCGATTTGGGGAAGGCCTCGAAAGCCTCGATGCTGACGATGCGGTCGACGGGCTCGTCGAACTCCTCCCAGCCGCGCAGCAGCATTCGCCGGGTGCGGACGCTGTCGATCTGATCGAGCACCTGTTGCCCCAGGCTGCGTTGGTTCTTGCTCAGGGTCAGCCCGACGACGTTGACGTCATACCGTTCGACCGCGCGTTTCATCACCGAGCCCCAGCCGCAGCCGACGTCGAGCAGCGTCATACCAGGCTGTAGGCCCAGCTTGCCGAGCGCGAGGTCGATCTTGGCGATCTGGGCCTCTTCCAGCGTCATGTCGTCGCGCTCGTAGTACGCACAGCTGTAGGTACGCGTCGGGTCCTGGAACAGCCCGAAGAAATCGTTGGAGATGTCGTAATGGGCTTGAACATCCTCATACGCCGGCCGCAATTTCTGCGAGCCAGCTGACCCGCTGTCCGTCATGAGATCGACCCTTCGGTGAATCTGTTCAGGCCGGCTGATTGCCTGTTGCACACGAACTTTATAACGTATTGGGTCGGATTCGGCTAAGCGGGCGCTTTTTCGCAGGTGAATTGACAGACGTCGGTGAAGCCCCCGCGGAACAGCTCGGCGCAGCCGGTCAGGTACCTCATGAAGCGCTCGTAGACCTCGTCGGACGTGATGGCGATGGCCTCATCCTTCTTCGATTCGAGATTGGCGGCCCAGGTGTCCAGCGTGCGGGCGTAATGCGGACGCAGCCGCTGTTTGCGCGTCACCGTGTAGCCCGCTTTGCCCGCGTGCTCTTCGACCTGCGCGGCCAGCGGCAGACGACCACCGGGATAGATCTCATCCATGATGAACTTGATGAATCGCACCGTCGACATCTTGAGGGGTAGCTGAAGCTCTTTGATCTCTTCGTCGCTCGGGATGATGATGGTGTGCAGCATCATCACGCCGTCGTCGGGCATCAAGTTGTACGTCTTCTTGAAGTAGTCGTCGTACTTGCTGAAGCCGAAGTGCTCGAATGCGCCGATTGACACCACCCGATCGACCGGCTCGTCGAAGTCCTCCCACGGCTGCAGCCGCACTTCCATGTGACGCTTGCTGGTCGAATTGGCGAACCAGTGGTCCTCGATGTGTTGCTTCTGATTTTCGGACAACGTCAATCCGATGACGTTGACGTCGTATTTTTCGACCGCCCGCATGATCGTCGAGCCCCACCCACATCCGATGTCGAGCAGCGTCATACCAGGCTGTAGGCCGAGCTTGCCGAGGGACAGGTCCACCTTGGCCATCTGCGCTTCTTCGAGCGTCATGTCGTCGCGCTCGAAATACGCACAGCTATACGTCTGGGAAGGGTCCTGCCAGAGTCTGAAGAAATCGTTGGAGATGTCGTAGTGGAACTGGACCTCCGTGGCATCCGACCCGCGGGTTTGCGCCGCTGACTTCGATAACCACTTGGACTGAGCACTGGGCATCGAGCCGTGCGTTGCGCTTGAGGTATCTGGCACCGGTGTCCTTGAGAATCGGAATTATGAATGGGGACCGTGCCAGCTGCTTGACACGGGCATCAGATTACGGCCCCGGCCTTAGAGATTACGCCCCGGCCTTGAAAAGCGAGGATAGCCGGTGGCGCCAAGTCTGCTTCGAGTTACGAGGAAGCAACCAAGTTCCGCCGCCGGGGTGTCGACGGGTGTGATCGCAGTACAGGCTGCGGAAATTTCTGCTGCGCAATAACGCGCATGAACCACGAGTCAGCTGGCCGGATGGACGTCAATATCTTCCGAAGGTCAGAGCGACGTTATAGCCGCCGAGGGCAAACGAGTTACTGACCGCGTACTGATAGTCACCGGCGCGCGGCTCATCAGTCACCACATCCAGATCGATCTGCGGGTCCAGATTGCTCAGGTTCAACGTCGGCGGGATGACGCCGTCCCGCAACGCCAATACGCTGAGGATCGCTTCCACCGCGCCGGCCGAACCGATCGAATAGCCCAGCGCCGCCTTCGGTGCGTAGACGGCCGGTCGGCGGGCGCCGAACACGTTGTTAATTGCCTTCGCCTCGGCAAGGTCGCCGAAGGTGGTGCCGGTGGCGTGCGCGTTGACGTGATCGATGTCGCCCGGAGCCAGCCCGGCAAGCTCAATCGCCCGGGCAATCGCGTGGCCGGCCCGTTCGCCATCGGGATCGGGCGCCACGATGTGGTGGCCGTCTGAGGTGATGCCGGCGCCCATCAGTCGACCAATGATGTTGGCGCCGCGAGCTTTAGCGTGGTCCTCCGTCTCGACGACCATCAGCGCGCCCGCTTCGCCGAACACCAAGCCGTCGCGGTCTTTGTCGAACGGGCGGCACGCCCCGGCCGGATCGTCGTTGTTCAGCGACAGCAGCTGCAGCCGGGAAAACGCGGCAATGGGGACGGCCTCGATCCTGGTCTCGACGCCGCCGCAGATCGCGATGTCGGCCTCGCCGAGCACGATTTCGCGCCACGCCAGGGCGATCGCCTCGGCACCGGAGGCACGGCGGACACCGGGGTGGCGATGCCGGCTTTCGCGCCACGTTCCAGCCCGACAGCCGCGGCCGCCGCGTTGGGCATGGCTTTCTGCACGCCAAACGGGCCGATAGCTCTCACACCGCGTGCACGGATGTCGTCGTAGGCGGAGATCCATTCCTCGGTCGAGCCCATCCCGGTGCCGATCGAAACCATCAGCCGGTTGGTGTCGACCTCTGGCGAGCCGGCGCTCGCCCATACTCGCCGGCCGAGCCGTGTCGACATCTTCTGCAGAAACAGGTACCGGCGCAGTTCCACCCGCGTCAGTTCATCGTCGAAATCCTCGAGCAGATGACCACCGATGCGAACCGGTAGCTCGAACTCCTCGACAAATGGATCATCGAGCTTGTGGATCCCGCTCTGCTTGTCCAGCAGCTTCTTCCAGGTGCTGTCGGCATCCGTAGCCAGCGCAGTCGTCATCGCGATGCCGGTGACAACCACATCGGGCAAACCACTTCCGGTTGAGAGCCCCGCCATAGCGTTGCCCCGCTCTCTCCTTCCCGGCCTCGAAGCTCCTTTGCCGGCCTCGACGCCCCTTCGCAATACCCCGATACCTCAGTGCAAATACGTATCAAGCGTAGATGCGGCCCGAGCAACTCGCTGTAGATAAGGCACCGTCGACATGCCCGACGGTTGCTGTGATTGCAGCGGTTGGACCGCGGGTACAGCTCCGCCATGGTGGCGCGCGGAAGCGAAACACAGTTGCGCCTATCTGAGCGCGAGACTGGAGAAGCCGGACGGGATCGGCCGACGTTAGTGGCGACTCAGTAGGAGTAGAAGCCCTTGCCGGATTTCTTTCCCAGCAGACCGGCCTCCACCATCCGCAGCAATAGGGGCGGCGGGCCGTAAAGCGGCTCCTTGAATTCCTGGTACAGCTTGTCGGCGATCAGCTTGAGGGTGTCAAGGCCGATCAGATCGGACAATCGCAGCGGCCCCATCGGATGCGACAGGCCGGCAACAACCGCCTTGTCGACGTCTTCGACGGTGGCAAAACCGCCCTCGACCATCCGGATCGCCGAAAGCAGGTACGGCACCAGCAACGCATTCACCACAAAGCCGGATCGGTCCGAGCACCGCACGACCTGCTTCTTCAGTACAGCGCTGGCGAACTCCTCGGTGCGCGCGGCCGCGGCCTCGTCGGTGACCAGCGTGCTGACCAACTCCACCAGGGGCAGCACCGGAACGGGGTTGAAGAAGTGCAGGCCCAGCACCCGGCCCGGATTCTTCGTGGCAGCAGCCACCTTCATGATCGGAATGCTCGACGTGTTGGACGCCAGCACGGCGTCCGGGTTGGTGATCACGCGATCCAGTTCGGCGAAGATGGCGGTTTTGACGTCCTCGTCCTCCACCACGGCCTCGATGACCAGCTGTCGGTCGGCCAGGTCGGCGAGATCGTTGGTGAACTTCAGCTTGGCGACCGCGGCGTCGCGCTCGCGCTCGGTGATTTTTCCGGAGCTGACACCACGCTCGACGGATTTGACGATCCGATTGCGCCCTGCGGTGTTGAGGGCTTCCGTCGGCTCGTAGACAAGCACATCGACCCCTGCGCGGGCCGATACTACGGCAATGCCGGCACCCATCTGACCGGCCCCGATGACTCCCACTCGTTCGATCGGCACTTCTCTCCTTCAGGCATTTCGGCCACTACAGCAACAGGCCCCGCCCAACATGGCTGGGCAGGGCCTGCGCTGTCAACTTCGGTTTCTCGCGCGAGAAGACGCAAAGGCTCCAGACAGCGCCAGAACGGGCTTTTGCGTCTGCTCGGCGTTACGTCAGTGGAACTGACCCTCTTCGGTCGAGCCGGTGAGAGCAG
>CAWBSW010000075.1:0-26084 GCA_963791535.1 uncultured Actinomycetota bacterium
AGCAAACGCAACAGTCGGTCCCGCCAGGTGATTCGTGACTTTCGCTAACCGAGAACCCAGTTGTGACATGAGAATTTGTAATTAAGAGTCTCTTAACCATTCGACAAGAAGAGGTCCAAATCACATTCGGAGTTGGTCGCCGCGATGACCGCGGTTCGTCTAGCGGCCGCGAGCAAAGGCGTGTGGGTATTCATCCCCCACTGGCCAGCGTCGCCGAGAGATCCCAGCAACCCCGCTGTAGGTTGGAACAGCGATGAACGAGAACGACGGGCCCGGAGGTGGCAGCATGAGTTCGCCTCCGTTACACCATAAGGAGAGTCCGTTCTTCGCAGCAGACCGCGCCGCTTACTGGCGCCACCTTCGCGAGCTGGGCCCGGTAGTGAAGATAGACACCGGCGACCCGCTGCTGCACGGCTACTATCTGACCCGCCGGGACGACGTGCGTGCCGCGTTGCTCGACCCGCAAACATTTGCGTCGCCGCCGAAAACCTTCGCGATTCAGTTGTTCGGCGCACCGCTTCCTCAGGTGCCGCTATCTTGCGGCACGCGAGAGGAGCATGCCCGTTTCGGCAGCGTCTTGCATCCGCTCTTCAGCCCCAGAGCGTTGGCCCCCTTCGCTCCGGAGCTGCGGGCCCGGGCCGCGAAACTAGTCGACAAAGTCGCCGACAGGAGGCAGTGTGATGCGGTCAGCGTCGCCGACACCTATGCCAGCCAAGCGCTGTTCATGGTGTGCGGGCTGCCGCCCGACGACACCCGGGCGGCCCAGATGGCTTCGGCCGCAGTAATCGGCGACACCACCGGGAACGCCCAACTCGAACTCTTCAAGTGGCTGAACATCAGCTTCGACGCCGGGCTGAGAGATCCCGAGCGACCGCCCGGTATCCTCTGGCCGCTTCTCGAACGACTCGCCGCCGACAAGGATTTTCCGCTCACCCAGGTCGAAGTGGCGTCGGTCCTTCTTCTGTTGTTCTCTGTCGCAGGCATTGAAATGGTGGCCTCGGCAATCGGTTTCGCGCTCCTACATCTCGCGCGCGACCCGCAACTGCGGGCCCAGCTGCGCGAGGACCCAGCGCAGATCCCAGCGTTCGCCGAGGAAATCTTCCGGTTGGAGCCGCCAGGGCCGGCCATTCCGCGCATAACCACGAGAAAAGTCGAGATCGGTGGTGTCGCCATCCCGGCGCACAGTTCGGTGTGGCTGGCTCTGGAAGCCGCGGGCCGAACAAGCGGCGGCGAAGAGATATCGAGGGGCAGCGACGGAGAGGTCCGGCGGCAGCGCCACTGGGCGTTCGGCGCCGGCATACACCGATGCTTGGGCATGCACCTGGCTCGTCTTGAAATGGACGCGTTTGTGACCGAGTGGTTGAACCGGATCCCGGATTTCGAACTCAAACCGGGTTTCACCCCGACCGTCGTGCAAAAACCAACCAGCGTGACGCACCTGCGCCGCCTGAAGCTCCGCTGGTAGGCATGGCCGACGGCGTGAACGACGCTGAGCTGGAGACCCACATCAACGGGTTCCTGAAGGCGCTCGGTGAACGTCCAGAGGAACTAATCCCACAGCACGTGGCGGAGATCGAACAACCAAACCCGCAAGACACCGAAGACCTCCGGCGCTACGTCAACGACCTCAAAAGGGTCTACGGGCAGGGCTTACTGGACATGTACCGGCGAATCGAGTCACACGGCCGGGCCATCTGCGGGTTGACCGATGAAGCCGAGATAACTGAGCGGGTCCAGAAAATTATGGCGTTAGTCGCGCTGGACGGCGCGGATGTCCCGAAAATACTGGCGAGCTTTGAAGAAGCCGCGAACCAGCTGAATCCTCTCACTATCGTGCGGCTGTTCACGACAATTCAAGGTGCCAGTGCGGGCGAGCTGCCGCGTCAGGCTCAACGAGACGCGTTGATACTTGACTTGACGACGTATTGCCTGACGCGCTTCCCGCCGTCCGAAAATGATTGAATTCGCGGCGTTTGCGATAAAACTTGAAACGGTGGCCACGTGCGAGCTTACGGATGGTAATCCTCCGTTATCAGCTTGCCCGATTCAGGCTCGACCCGTTTCATGTGCGTAAATCCGGTACCACCGGCCTCAATCTCGATCAATCCATCAGAGTCGGCAGGGTCACCGCCGGCGGAGCTCCAGCACATCGACGAGGAAGCCGATATCCCCGAAAATCCCTGACTTCGCTTGTCAGAGGGCGGTGATGCAGAGTACTTCGTCGAGGCTGGCGGTCTGTAGCCCGGCGGCAGCCGCGCTTCGCGTGAGTTCGGTGATCGGGTCCGGGTCGGTGCCGCCCACACCGCCGGCCTGACCCAGTCGTGCGGTGTGGAACATCGACGGGCCTCGGGCCACCGTTTCGCCCAGGACGTAGCGGCCGGCATCGGCCGTTCGGCGCACCGTCTGTTCGGGTGCGCTGATGCCGGTGAGCCCGACCGCGTCGTCGAGGTTGATCCCGACTTGGAACACCTGTGTTTCGGCGTCGAGCACCGCGATGAGGCGCGCGATGAGATTTTCGGGGGCAAAAAACTGCCAGCCTTGGCCCAGATGCAGCCAATAGCGTCCGTGGATTTGGTAGCGGAGGTGAGTGCCGGGGGCGTAGTCGGCAAACTCGAGGAACGTGTAGCGCTCATGCAGTATCGCGCGATCTTGGGCCGACAGGCCGGTGTCGACGACCAGGAAGCGTCCGACCCGTGACACGTCGGTGCAGCAGTGCAGAAACGAGTTCAGCGTCTGTTCGGTGGCAGCTCGATCCTCTCCGGCGATCAGGCTGACGGTGACCTCGGCGTCGCGGGGTCCAGCAATGAGGTTGCGCGCCAACCCATCCGGGTATGACGATGCCGCCTTGAGCATGGTTGGCACCGTCAAGTCTCGGATGCTCGCGATGCCTTGCCGATCACCGTCGGGGATGTCGGGGCGGGCCAGCAGGCGCCGCGACAGCGTGAACGCTTCGGCTTGCTTGTCTATGTGGTAAGCGCAAACCAGCTGCTGAAACGTTGTGCGCCAAGCGTAGAGGTCTGGGTGCGGAATCGTCATATCGTCTTCGGGCAGCGGAATTTCGGCGGCGCGCCGGGCAAAGAGGTAGCCGAGCTGGCAACGCTTCTCGGCAATGTAATGGCGGGCGATGTCGTAGAGTGGCTCCGCGCGGGTCGGTCGGAACTCCCAAGCCCGCGCGTAGGCGTCCTGAACATCGAGCCACGGTTCACCGAGCATCTCCATCGATTGCGCGACCCGCAGCATCGCCCAGAAAGTCCCCTCGTCCGAGCCGCCGATCTCAATCATCCGCGCAAACCACTTGCGCGCGTTGGCGAAATCGCCCGCACTGAAGTACACCTGGGCCAGCATCGACACCTGTCGCACCGTCTTCGGGGTTATGTGTCACCTCGGGCCGTAGTAGATCGATGAAACGCCGGTGAGGATCCACGTCGCGGGGCATGTCGGCGGGTTTCACAACACTTTGTGCGGCCGCCTGTAGTTGGGCCTCTGTCACTTCGAGGCCCAGCTCGTCGGCGAGGCGGCGGATCACATCGGCGGGCGCGGCGCGAAGCTCCTCGAAGTCAACCCTGACCGTCGCGGCGCCGGCAAGCGCTTGGTCGCGCGCGGCGATCAGATGTGCCGTCGACTCAGCCCGCTCCTGCTCGTCCTTCCACCAGCCGAGCCTGTTCAGCGAGGCGATCACGTTTGGTACGGGTCGGTCCACCACGACCGGCACAACCGGACCCCAAGCTTCCCGGATGAAATCCATCGCAACGCAAAGAAGCGGGTGCTTGACGCCAGGCCGACGCCCCGCAGTGCGGGCGGCACCGCGATGACTGTCGGCCCAACTGCGAAGATTCGCCACGAGAGAACGAGGATCCATCTGCAGCTGAGCGCCAGGTTCGGTAAAGGCCCGTACGCATAACTTGCTGAGATGTGAGTCCTCCCAGGTCTCGTGTGGCCCGCGATAGGCCCACACGAAATCTGCGCCCATGAATACGCCGAGGTGGTGCAGCACGCCGGCAACGGCTGATGTGCCGCCGCACCACGGGCCCAGCACCACAATGATCGGCTCAGCGGACGCCATGACTCCCTCCAACAGTCCCCGAATGCCCGGAACGGTACCCGATGGTCCGCGGCCCCGCCCCAATCGCGCACAGCATCACGGCGGACTGCGGAGCAGGCAGCTATCCACTTTGAACGGTATTGCGGCCGCAGCAGATTCACCGATAGTCCCTGGGCCTGCCAAACGCCGACCGATGCCTGTCCCTCGATGAATCGTCCCATTGACGTTGACGTTGCTGCGGGGCAGCAGCTTTCGTCGATCCTTCATGGGTCGTCTGAAGCCAGACATGGTGGTTGAACTCGAATAGTTGAAGTAGTCCTGGGCAGCCCGTGATAGTCACGGCCCTGATAGCTTCCCGGCTTGGAGCCGTCCTTAACGGGGTCCGGCTGTATTCGGTCGTTTTCTGGTTTCGACCGCGCAGAGCGCCCCGCAGCCATCGGTTCTTGAACTGCCGCGCCTTAATGGCTTGCCTTAAGTTCGTCTTATCCGCCCATGCCGTCGAGTTGGGGGCAGACGTTTTGCCGGTTACAGGATCGAGCGGCTGCTCGGACGTTTAGGCACACGGTCAGTTAGGCTCCGCCGATGAAAGTGGTACTCGCCGCCTATGGAACTCGCGGCGACACCGAGCCTTTCGCCGCCGTCGGTCGGGAGCTGCTGCGCCGAGGTCACGACGTGTGCATCGCGGTCGCGCCCCAGATGGTCGGGTTCCTTGAGTCGGCGGGACTCGCTGCGGTTCCCTTCGGCCCGGAGTCACTCGCGTCCGCCCGCAACCGGATGATCCAGCATCCGGGCAGCGCGGTGGTAGACGAGAAGCAGTACCTGTCCCGGGCCATGGACGAGTGGGGCACGACGCTGACGGCGCTGGCAAACGGGGCCGACGTGCTGATCACGGGCAGAATCGAGCAGGGGCTGGCCGCCAATGTCGCGGAGTATTACGGCATTCCGCAGGCGATGCTGCACTTCTTCCCGGGAGCGGATTCACGCCAGATCGGCTGGGTCGGCGACATAATGGACAAGGCTGAAGATACTCATCGCCGTGCACTGGGCCTGCCCGAATCGACGGAACACTTGACGCGATGCCTAGAGATTCAGGCCTACGACGCGCTCTGGTTTCCCGAGCTGGCAGCCGAGTGGGTGGACGGCGATAGTTGGCGGCCCTTCGTCGGGACGCTGACGCTGGAGTTGCCGATCGAAGCCGACGACGAGGTCTTGTCCTGGATCGCCGCGGGAACGCCGCCGATCTACGTCGGCTTCGGCAGTGGCGTGTGGCTTCCGAACCCCGCTCAGACGTTCGGTCTGATCAGCGTGGCCTGTGCGCGGTTAGGTGAACGGGTGTTGATTTGCTCTGGGACAAGCGATTTCGGCGATGCCCCGCATTCTGACCAGGTGAAGATTGTGGACGGGGTGAACCACGCGGCCGTTTTTCCGGCTTGCCGCGCGGTGGTTCATCAAGGGGGCGCCGGTACCACGGCCGCAGGCATGCGGGCCGGAATACCCACGTTGATCCTGTGGCACCCGATCAACGATCAGCAGATTTGGGCAGATGCCGTCACGCGGCTGAAAGTCGGCTCGGGGCGGGCCTTTTCGGCCAGCAACCTGGGTTCGCTGGTCGCAGACCTGCGTTGGATCCTTGATCCGCAATGTATCGCTCGAGCCCGTGAGATCGCCGCGCAGATAACGAAACCCGCTGTAAGCGTTGCCAGCGCGGCCGATCTGCTGGAAGACGCTGGCCGCCTGGGGCGCGCGGGCGCGTAGGCATCACCGCCGGTCACCACCGAGTCAGATGGTGGTGATGCAGAGTACTTCGTCGAGGGTGGCGGTCTGTAGCCCGGCGGCGGCCGCGCTTCGCGCGAGGTGGGTGATCGGGTCGGTGTCGGTGCCGCCGACACCGCCGGCCTGCTGCAATCGTGCGGTGTGGAACATCGACGGGCCGTGGGCCACCGTGTCGGCCAGCACGTAGCGGCCGGCATCGGCGGTTCGGCGCACGGTGTGTTCGGGTGCGCTGATGCCGGTCAGTTCGACCGCATCGGCAAGGTTGATTCCCACCTGGAACACCTGTGGTTCGGCGTCGAGCACCGCGATGAGGCGGGTGATCAGATCATCCGGGGCAAAAAACTGCCAGCCGTGGTCCAGATGCAGCCAATACCGTCCGTGGATCTGGTCACGCAGGTGGGCGCCGGGGGCGTAGTCGGCGAACTCGAGAAACGGGTAGCGCTCATGCAGGATCGCGCGATCTTGAGCCGACAGGCCGACATCGACGAGCAGGAAGCGTCCGACCCGTAAGATGTCGGTGCAGCAGTTCAGAAACGAGTTCAGTGTTTGTTCGATGTCAGCTCGATCCGCTCCGGCGACCAAACTGACGGTGACCTCGCTGTCGCGTGGTCCTGCGATGAGGTTGCCCACCAGCACATCTGGATACGACGATGCCGCCCCCAGCATGGTCGGCACCGAAAAGTCGCGATTGCGCGCAATTCTTTGCCGATCATCGTCGGGGATGTCGGGACGGGCCAGCAAACGCCGCCTCAGCATGAATGCCTCAGTCTGCTTGCCGATGCACAACGCGCAGATCGCCTGCGCCTCGGCTGACCGCCACGTGTAAATGTCTGGGTGCGGCACAGTGATGTCGTTGTCGGGTGGTGGGATTTCGGCGGCGCGCCGGGCATACAGGTAGCCGAGCTGGTAGCGGTTCTCGTTGGCGTAACGTCGGGCGAGGGCATACAGGGGTTCCGCGCGGGTCGGTCGAAACTCCCATGCCCGCAGGTAGGCCTCGTGAACATCGGGCCATGGTTCACCGAGCTTCTCCATCGAGTGCCCGAGCCGCAGCATCGCCCAGTAGACCTCCTCAGTCGGCTCCCCGCTAACCATCTCGAGGCGCCGCGCAAACCACTTGCGCGCGTTGGTGAAATCGCCCGCGTGGAAGTAGACCTCGGCCAACGAAAACACGGGTCGGCCATGTGCGGGGTTGCGTTTCACCTCGGGCAGTAGTAGATCGATGAAACGCTGGTGAGGATCCACGTCGCGGGGCACGTCGGCGGGTTTCACAACACTCTGTGCGGCCGCCTCCAGTTGCGCCGCTGTCACTTTGAGGCCCAGCTCGTCGGCGAGGCGACGGATCACATCGGCGGGCGCGGCGCGCAACTCCTCGAAGTCAACCCTGACCGTCGCGGCGCCGGCCAACGCTTGGTCGCGCGCGGCGATCAGGTGTGCCGTCGACTCAGCCCTCGCGTGCTCGTCTGGTAACCACCCGATCCGATTCAGCGACGACACCACCTTCGCGAATGGTCGGTCCACCACAACCGGCACGATCGGACCCCAAGCCTCACGGATAAAATCAACCGCAAGACAAAGACACGGGTCCTTTGCTCCGGGCGGGCGTCCTGCCACGCGAGCAGCGCGGCGATGATGGTCGGCCCAGCTTCGCAGTTTCGCCTCGAACACACCGGCACCGATTTGGAGCAGATCGCTAGGCTCGAAGGCCCTGCTGCACAATTGGCGTAGCCCCGAATCTTCCCAGGTCTCGTTCAGTTCGCGATAGGCCAAGCTGAATTCTGTGCCCATGTATACGCCCAGGTGGTGCAGTACGCCGGCGACCGCCGACGTACCTCCGCACCGTGGGCCCAGCACCACGATGATCGGCTCAGCGGACGCCATGACTATGCCCACACCACGGCGGCCTTTTAGCCGCTGGTATTAATTTCGGATCCATCGCTTGAATTCAGCCAGTTCACGTCAAAATGGCGGTCAAATACGTATGTTCCGGCATGGCCTAAACGCACCCAGGGCGCTGCATAAATCTTGAAACCGTGGCTGCGGGCCAGCCCGCAGAAATGATAATCTTCGGTTATCAGCCTGCCCGACTCAGGGTCGGTGGTGGTGGCGTAGTACTCCTTAATCGATGTTCGGTCCGGTGCATATTCGGGGACGACCGCGGATAGCGCGTCAAACACACCGCGTTTGATGAGCATAAATCCGGTACCGCCGGCCGCAATCTCTAGTAATCCATCAGGGTCGGCGGCTAAACCGCGAGCGGAGTCATCTAAGAGTTTAACGGCGAACAAGCCTGCGTGGTTGCTTAACTCCTCCGGTGGCACACCGGCCTTGACCGCGTCCGCCACACGCGCCCAGTCCACTTCTTTCTTGGGGTAGATACCACACACGATGTCCCTATCGGCTATCAGCATGCTCACTATGTCCATCGCATTAAACCCAATATCCGAATCAATCCACATCAAATGGGTTGCCTTGGATTCTAGAAATTGATGGGTCAAGACGTTCCTGGCATTCGGCACGAGGCTTTCACTCGAAGTGAAGGCGTACATTGAATCGACCCTGTGCCTCAGGAAGATGGCGGATAATTGCACCATCGACACGGTGTAAATCCCCGCGGCCATGCCCCCATACATGGGAGTGGCTATGAATACGGTTGGCCTCGACAGATCGCTCTTAAGGTTTTGTCCAGCGTCAGCATCGGTCCCCGAAAGTCGATCAACCATCGCGCAACTATATGGCGTCGACACGCATGCCCGCTCAGGCATTGAAGCGCCACACGCAACTCCTGCGCCGGCGGAAGACGCGAGCTCTACATGCAACTCCTGCGCCGGCTCATCGAGCGGAGCTAACGGCAAACCTTCGCCGGCATCACCCAGCGACGGCATCCATCGATTCACCGGGTTGTCCGGAGCCGCGACCTCCCGACCACGGCCGGCCAGGATGACCGGGTGGCCCGACCATCTCCTCCGCCGCAGGTAGCATGCGGGGCGCTAAAAATCCGTAAAGACGTTAGGCCTTCTGAGCAGGGCCGCACCAAGGTGAAGCCGTGGACATCGTTGTCCAGTAAGAACACGCTTTGACTGACCTGAGAAAAACCTGAGACCACGCTGAGCTAGTTGCGCGGCCCGCTCGTGCCCCCAGTCGGACTCGAACCGACACTTGGCGGATTTTAAGTCCGCTGCCTCTGCCGATTGGGCTATGGGGGCCAGCGACGAATGTAACGCGTGGCTGCTGAAACTCTAACCGGGCGCCCGAATCGCCCGGTCGGTACAAGCCGTGTGTTAAAAGTTCCGCCCTGACGTTAAGAAAACATTAACGCGGGATGCGCTCCCGCTCAGGTTACGCGAAAGTAGGATCCGTGGAACCGCTGCCGGATACCAGCACACACTGACAGTGACCATCGTGGCCGACCCCGCAGGAGGGGTCGGCCTCTTGCCACCCAGGAGAAATAGATGTCATATGTGACCACGGCGCCCGCCGCCCTTTCGGCGGCTGCGACCCAGCTAGAAGGCGTTGGCACCTCGTTTGCCACTGAGAGCGCCGGTGCCGCGAGTCGACCACGGCCATCGCGCCGGCGGCCGCCGATGAGGTGTCGGTCCTGCAAAGCGGCGTGTTCTCAACCTATGGCCAGCTCTACCAAACGGTCAGCGCCCAGGCCCAGGCCATTCATCAGCAGTTCGTGAACATCCTGCAGCAATCCTCGGGCTCCTACCAGGAGACCGAAGGCGCCAACCAGGCCGGGACCGCCGCTAACTCGCTGGCCAACAGCGCCAGCAGCGGGTCGTCGGCCGCCGCGCAGCCCGCGCAAGGGGTCATCACCGACGCCATCAACAGCCTGACGTCCTTCCTGACTCGGCCTACGCCGGCGTCGTCAACAACAGCCTCTTCGGCGCAGGGTTCGACGAGGTCGGTAACTTCGCCTCCGCCGATTCGGACTTGATCGGTATGGGCGGTGGCGGTCTGCTGACCGCGCTGGCCGGTCCCTCGACCGCTTCCGCCGACCTCGGGGGCCTGGGATCCGGCCTGGTCGGCGACGTCGGTCCGGCGGGGCCGTCGGCGGAATGGTGGAGTCGGCGGAGTCGGCGGAATGGGCGCTGCGCCGGTGTTGGCCGGGGTCGGCGGGGGTCGTCCATCGGCCCGCTGTCGGTGCCGCCCGCCTGGGCCGGCGGCGCCGGAGTGCCGACCGCGAGCACGCCGGTCACGTTGGCGTCGCAGAGCTGGACCACCGCCGCGCCGACCACTGGCGGGATGGGACCCGGCATCGCCGGAATGCCCGCGGTCGCCAATGGCGGTCGCGGCGGCGTGGGTAGCTTCGGCGCCCCGCGTTACGGCGTCAAGCCCAAGGTCATGCCGACGATTCCCAAGCCGACCCTCACCTAGGAATCCAAAGCGGCCAATGCTGGCCGGTTAAACCTCAACCGCAATCCGATCACTTCAAGGACGGGATTAGACAAATGGCTTTCGATTTCGCAGCGCGACCCCCGGAGGTCAACTCCGCACTCATGTACTCCGGCGCCGGAGCGGGACCACTGATGGCCGCCTCCTCCTCGTTCAGCGCCCTCAGCTCGGAATTGAGCTCGAACGCGGCGTCCTACGAGTCGATAATCTCCCACCTCGGCTCGGAGTGGACGGGTCCGTCGTCAACGGCGATGGCCGCATCGGCCCAGACCTACATCGACCTGGCTGACCACCACCTCGGCGCAACTGCAGGACGCGGCGGCCGCGGCCACCTCATCGGCGGCGGCCTACGAGGCGGCCCATGCCGCCACGATCCCGCCGGCGGTTGTCGCCGCCAACCGGGCGCAGCTGGCGGCGCTGGTCGCGACCAACATCCTGGGCCAGAACACCCCGGCGATCGCGGCCAACGAGGCCATGTACGGCGAGTTCTGGGCTCAGGACGCCGCCGCGATGTACGGCTACTCCGCCGCGGCGTCAGCAGCCTCGTCGGCGCTGACACCGCTGACCGACCCGACCGAGAACACCAACCCGGCCGGGCAGGGCCAACAAGCTCGCCGCGGTCGGCCAGGCCGTCGGCAGCAACGGGACCTCGTCGACGCTGAACAACGCGCTGGGCGGCACGCAGAGCGCGGCGAGTGCGGCTCGCCAGCCCGGCGGCCAGCTCGGCTCAGGCCACCGTCGGCTCGTACTGTCGCGCTATCAACGGTTTGTTCGCCGTACCGATCCTCAGCAACACCATTTACAACATCGGTGTCACGCTGGCATGGAACACCGCCATGATGACGGCGACCCTGCCGCTGCTCGGCCACTTCATGGCCGGCTGCTGCCATTCGGCTTCACCATCGGCGACGCCACCCCTCTCGGCGCCGGGTTTGGGCTTCGGCACGACGCTGGCGGGCGCGACCTCGCCGGTCGGCGGAGCCGCGATGATGGCGGGTATGGGCGAAGCGTCCTCGGTCGGCGGGCTGTCGGTGCCGGCCGGCTGGTCCGCGGCCACCCCGGCCGCCACGTCACCGACGCCACGTTGGCGGGCAGCGGCTGGACCGCGCCCGTTGAAGAGGGCGCCGGCATGGGAGGTGCGCCGGGCGGCATCATGCCAGGGATGGCCTCCGCGGGCGGAAAGGGAGGCTACGGGCTTGCCGGGCCGCGTTACGGCGTCAAGCCGAAGGTGATGCCTAAACAGGTGTTCGTCTGATGACGAGGGAGACGATGCCGCCCTGCCTGAGACCAGTCTTCAATCTCGACCAGTTCGATAACCTCACGATAAGGAGATAGAGATATGCCTACGCGTTTTATGACTGACCCGCACGAGATGCGGTCGATGGCGGGCCGTTTCGACATGCACGCCCAGACGGTGGAGGACGAGGCCCGCAAGATGTGGGCATCGAGCCAAAACATCGCCGGGGCCGGCTGGAGCGGTACCGCGCAGATGACGTCCTACGACACCATGGGCCAGATGAACCAGGCCTTCCGCAACATCGTCAACATGCTGCACGGGGTGCGCGACGGACTGATCCGCGACGCCAACAACTACGAACAGCAAGAGCAGGCCTCCCAGCGCTCCTGTCCAGCTAGCCCACCCACCCACAAACGTCGTTAGGAGAACACAATGTCGATCAGCTACCAGTTCGGCGACGTGGATGCCCACGGCGCCCTGATCCGCTCCCAGGCCGCGTCCTTGGAGGCCGAGCACCAGTCCATCGTGCGCGATGTGCTGGCCGCCGGTGACTTCTGGGGCGGTTCGGGTTCGGTGGCCTGCCAGGAGTTCATCACCCAACTGGGTCGCAACTTCCAGGTCATCTACGAACAAGCCAACCAGCACGGCCAAAAGGTCCAGACCGCCGGCAACAACATGAACTCCACCGACAGCGCCGTCGGCTCCAGCTGGGCCTAACCCCCACACAACCGTCTGTGGCCCGCACACCAAGCGGTGTGCGGGCCACAACTTTCGGTTAGTCTTTCGGATTATCCGACCAGCGGCCGCGGAAGCATGTTGGCACGCATACCCGATTCGCTGCAGCCCATCGACCTCGTGTTCGACCAGCTGCGGAAACGTCACCTTGGTTGCAGCTGGCGCACTGGTCGACGCGGCCGGCGCCGCGCCAAAGCCGCTGGTGGGCACGGGCATTGCGGCGGCGGGGCTCATCGACGCAGCGGCCGGACCAGCATCCGCCATCCACGTCTGCGGCACCGACAGCGCCCCGACCGAGCTTGCCTGACCCATAGTCGCCAGCCCGCAGTGCCCGCAGGACCAAAGCCAAGAGTGACCCATCGACATCGAACCGCCCAGAGCAGGCGCAATACCCAATCCGCCCACGCCGCCGAACGGTCCCATACCTTCGGACGCGAGCAGCGAGTCGGCGGCCGGGAAGATTCAGTCCCGACGCCGGGGAAACCCGTGCCAAGGCCTCCCGCTCCGGTTCAACCGAGCCGGGCAAACCGGCTGCGTCCGAACCCAAATCGGCGACTCCACTAGACGACGACGACGCGATGTCCGTCAGGCTGTCGAGCGCTCCGAGGCCCGAGCTGGCGCCCTTGCCCGCACTAGTGCTGACGCCCCTGCCCGTCGAACCCGCCAGACCCGTCAGCGCACTCAGCCCTCCAGACGCTCCCGAGACGCCGGAGGTCGCGACCGTCGCACCGTTGCCCGACAACAGTCCCGAGAGGCCGGACGCCGACTGCGTCGGCTGCGAGAGGCCCTGCAGCGTTTGAGAAACCGCCGACAGCGATGTCGAAGCGGCGGTCTGCGCGTGGCTGCCGGCGGCTGTGCCGGCGGACTGGGCCGCCGCGGCGGACTGAGCCGGTCAGGCCCGCCGGGTTCGTGGTCGACTTCGGCGGGGTGAACGGCGTCAACGCCGAGGCGGCCGCCGAGCTGGCGGCGTAGCCGTACATGGCTGCGGCGTCCTGGGCCCACATCTCGCCGTAGTGGGCCTCGGTGGCCATGATCGCCGGCGTGTTCTGACCCAGGATGTTCGTCGCGATCAGCGCCATCAGCTGAGCCCGGTTAGCCGCGACCACCGCCGGTGGCACCGTCATCGCAAACGCCGCCTCGTAGGCGGCGGCTGCCGCCCTGGCCTGGTTCGCCACCTGCTCGAGTTGAGTCGCGGTTGCGCTCATCCACGTCAAATACGGTGCAACCGCGGCGGCCATCGACGTCGACGACGCACCCTGCCACGACTGACCGGTGAGGCCGGAAACCACTGATCCGGCGGCAGCTGCCGTGGAGTGCAGGTCAGCCGCCAGCCCGTCCCACGCCCCCGCAGCGGCCAGCATCGACCCGGCGCCAGGACCGGCGTACATGCGACCCGAGTTGATCTCCGGTGGAAACGCCCCGAAGTCCATTTCTCTTAAACCTTCTTTCCGTTGTGCCTTGGGGTCTAGCCGGCGGCGATCGCGTTGGCGGCTTCAGCGGCCGCATAGGACGCGGCGTTGGTCTGCAGGGTGCTGACCAGCAATGAATGAATGGCTTCGGCCGCGGCGCTGATGGCCTGGTAACTGCCCGCGTGCGCGGCGAACTGCGCCGCCGTCAGCGACGACACCTCGTCAGCCGCCGCCGGAACGACCCCGCCGGTCGGGGCCGCTGCTGCCTCGTTTGCGGCAGACATGGCCGAACCGATACCAGCGAGATCGCCGGCCGCTGACGACAGCAGCTCGGGATGTGTAGTCACGAAAGGCGATAAAGACATTGACTTCTCCAAAGTTTTGATTGCAAAGTGCCGCGCTCATCGGTGGTGGCTGCGGCTATTTCAGTTGATTTGTTACGGCAGAGTTACGTAAAGTGTTTACACACAATCGGTTAGCGATGTAGCCTCACTTTTGGCCTGCCGGCTCCTTGTCAACAGCTCTGCTACACAGTGTTTTTGGTGTATAGCTGCAATGCAAGCTGGCTGGCGGGACGCATAGAAAACGCATATCTGACGGCGTGAGCCAAATCTCAGCGGTTGGCCGACACATTTGAGAACGCTATGAGCTTGGTGACAATGGCGTGTGAGCCAGGGATAATGGAGGCGCATGGCGATAATGTCGGCTTCCGTGGGTGACCAGCGGCCACGTCAGGCGATCCTCGGTCAGCTGCCACGCATCACCCGCGCCGATGGCTCACCGATCCGGGTTTTGCTGGTCGACGACGAACCGGCATTGACCAATCTGGTCAAGATGGCACTGCACTACGAAGGCTGGACCGTCGAGGTTGCTCACAACGGTCGGGACGCCGTGACGAAGTTCGACGAAGTCGGCCCCGACGTGCTCGTCCTGGACATCATGCTTCCCGATGTAGACGGCCTGCAGATCCTGCAACGGGTCCGGGAGGCAGACGCCTACACCCCGACCCTCTTCCTCACCGCGCGCGACTCGGTAATGGACCGGGTCACCGGCCTGACGGCGGGCGCCGACGACTACATGACCAAGCCGTTCAGCCTGGAAGAGTTGGTCGCCCGATTGCGCGGACTACTTCGGCGCTCCAATTACCTGGAAGCACCCGCGGAGGAGGGTCTCAAGGTCGGCGACCTCACGCTCGATGGCGCCAGCCACGAAGTCGCGCGCGCCGGCAAACCGATTCCACTTACCTCGACCGAGTTCGAACTGCTGCGCTTCCTGATGCGCAATCCGGGTCGCGCGTTGACCCGCACCGAGATCCTGGACCGTGTCTGGAATTACGACTTCGCCGGCCGTACCAGCATCGTCGATCTGTACATCTCATATCTGCGAAAGAAGATCGACGCCGGCAGGGAGCCGATGATCCACACCGTGCGCGGTGTCGGATACATGCTGCGACCGCCGAAATGACGCACAAATGACCAGGGCCCCAACCGGACCCTGGTGGCGGCCACGTACCTTGCGCCGTCAGCTGGTCCTAGGGGTTTCGGCCGTGGTCACGGTTGTCGTGCTGGTGGTCGGCGTGGTCACGATGCTGAGCTTTCGAAGCTACGTCAACGCGATCAACGACGCGGAAGTCTCCGAATCGCTTGACGCACTCGACCATTCGTTCACCAGGTACCGCCGCGGCGAATCGTCACATCACGGCGATATCGCACACGTGATGCTGGAATTCACCGGGCAGAACACGGGCAACGTCATCGCCGTGCTGCACAACGGCGAGGTGATCGGCTCGGCGGTGTTTTTCGAAGACGAAACTCGCCCAGCCCCGCCAGATGTCGTCGCCGCTATCAAGGCGCAGCCCTGGCAGGACGACCGGCTGCGCACCGCGACGCTGGGTAGCCTGGGTTCATTCCGGGTGGACAGCCAAACCGCCGGTCCCGATGACCGCCTCATCGTCGGGGTCTCGCTGGCACTGGCAAACCGGCTCATCGCCCGCCGAATCATCAGCGCCATAACGCTTTTGATTGCCGCAATGTTGGTGACAGCGGGCCTCACCACGCTGGTGGTCACCTACGCGTTGCGGCCCGTTGCGCCGAGTCGCCGCGACCGCCGCCGAGGTCGCCGGCACGCCACTCATCGGCGACGACCATCGCATCACCGCCAGAGTGCAACCGGAGGACACCGATCCGGACACCGAGGTCGGGATCGTCGGGCACACCTTGAACCGATTGCTCGACAACGTGGATAGCGCGCTCGCGCACCGCGCCGAATCCGACCGGCGGATGCGGCAATTCCTCACCGATGCCAGCCACGAACTGCGCACCCCGCTGTCATCGATCCAGGGCTACTCCGAGCTCACCCGCCAGGACAGCGCCGCGCTGCCGCCCACCACGGAATACGCGCTGGCCCGTATCGAGTCGGAAGCCCGACGGATGACGTCGCTCGTCGACGAGCTGTTGCTGCTCTCGCGCCTGGGCGAGGGTCAGGATCTGCGCACCGAAGAGGTTGACTTAGGCGACCTCGTGCTCAACGCGGTCAACGACGCGGCGGTGGCGGCGCCCACCCATCACTGGGTCAAGGACCTGCCCGACGAGCCGGTCTGGGTGCGCGGGGACCCCGACCGCCTCCACCAACTCGTCAGCAATCTGCTGACCAACGGCTGGGTCCATACCCCGCCCGGGGTGACCGTGACGACGGCAATCGCCTGCCACAGGTCCGGCAACGGTGAGCCATACGCCGAGTTAACGGTTGCCGACAACGGGCCAAATATCGACCCGGATCTACTCCCACACCTGTTCGAGCGATTCGTGCGCGCGAAGAACGCCCGATCCGACGGGTCCGGAAACGGATTAGGTCTCGCCATTGTCGACTCGATCGTCAAGGCTCATCAGGGCTCGGTCACCGCCGAATCCGCCAACGGCCAAACCACTTTTCGGGTGCGGCTGCCCATGGTTGAGTAGCAGATCACAGCCGCCGCAGCAAAGACCACGCAGTCCGCAGTCGCCAGCTCGGATACGCCGTAACCTCAGACAACCGCTGGTCTGGGGTCTGCCCCGAGCGCGGCAGGCTAAGCGCTTCTCCCGATCCGCAAACCCATGGCCTCCGGCCCGCCGTAAAGAAAACGTTAACGGCAGAGCTTTATCCAGCTGGCGAAGCCTAATTTCGTTCCTGGTCCTCACCGTGGAGGACTAAATTCCATGCCGGTAGCCAAACTCGATCGACATCGAACTGACCGGCTGGTCACGAACGGAGGAACTATGTCCGTGGTTGCCTACGTCCTACTGACGGTGGCAGTCTTCGCCGTCCTCGGCTTTGCGCAAAAGCTGGTCGAAAAGCTATGAGCTACGACAACATCGTCGGCCTCGCACTCGTCAGCGATGTTGGCGGTCTACCTAGCCGCGGCTTTGCTTTTTCCGGAAAGGTTTTAGGTGAGCACATCTGCCGCGGGGATCGCATTCCTCGCTTTGCTCGTGCTGGCATTGGTGGCGGTTCACGTACCGCTGGGCGACTACATGTACCGCGTTTACACGTCGCCGCGGGACTGGCGAGTCGAGAAAGCCATCTACCGCGCCATCGGCGCCGACCCCAAAGCCCAACAGCCCTGGTACGCCTACGCCCGCAGCGTCCTGGCGTTCTCGGCAATCAGCGTGCTGTTCCTGTTCTTCTTCCAGCTGGTGCAGGACAAGTTGCCGCTGCACCTGCACAATCCGGCGACGCCGATGACGCCCGCGCTGGCCTGGAACACCGCGATCAGCTTCGTGACCAACACCAACTGGCAGGCGTACTCGGGCGAGTCGACCCAGGGCCACCTGGTACAGATGGCCGGCCTGGCCGTGCAGAACTTCGTCTCCGCCGCCGTCGGCATGGCCGTCGCGATCGCACTTGTCCGCGGCTTCGCGCGGATCAAGAGCAACGAGCTGGGCAACTTCTGGGTGGACCTGGTCCGCGGCACGCTGCGCATCCTGTTGCCAATCTCGCTCATCGGCGCGATCGTGCTGCTCGCCGGCGGTGCAATACAGAACTTCCACCTGCACGACCAGGTCGTGACCACGCTGAGCGGCGCGCAACAAACCATCACCGGCGGGCCGGTCGCCAGCCAGGAAGCCATCAAGGAACTCGGCACCAACGGGGGCGGCTTCTACAACGCCAACTCCTCGCATCCGTTTGAGAATCCGACCGCCTGGACCAACTGGGTCGAGATCTTCCTGCTGCTGGCTATCAGCTTCTCGCTGCCGCGCACCTTCGGCCGCATAGTCGAAAGCAAAAAGCAGGGCTACGCGATCGCCGCGATCATGTCGACGCTCGCCGCGATCAGCTGGACGATCATGATGTGGATGCAGCTGCAACACCACGGCACGGTGCCGACTGCGGTCGGTGCGGCCATGGAAGGCGTCGATCAACGCTTCGGTGTCCCCAACTCCGCGGTGTTCGCCGTTTCGACCACGCTGACCTCTTGTGGTGCCGTCGACTCGTTCCACGACTCCTACACCAGCCTCGGCGGGTTGATGGCGATCTTTAACATGCAGCTGGGTGAGGTGGCGCCCGGTGGCACCGGATCTGGCCTGTACGGCATGCTGATCCTGGCGGTGATCACGGTGTTCGTCGCCGGGCTGATGGTCGGGCGCACACCGGAATACCTCGGCAAGAAGATCAACCCCCGCGAGATCAAGCTCGCCGCAAGCTATTTCCTGGTCACCCCGCTGCTCGTGCTGATTGGCACCGCGATCGCGATGGCACTGCCCGGCGAACGCGCGAGCATGCTCAACACTGGGCCGCACGGGCTGTCGGAGGTGCTGTACGCGTTCACCTCCGGCGCCAACAACAATGGCTCGGCTTTCGCGGGCATCAACGCCAACACCGTGTGGTACAACACCGCAATCGGCCTGGCGATGGTGATTGGGCGGTTCCTGCCAATCGTGTTGGCGCTCGCGTTGGCCGGCTCGCTGGCCCGCCAAGGTCATACGCCGGAGTCCCCCGGGACACTGCCCACCCATCGGCCGCAGTTCGTCGCAATGGTCGCCGGCGTCACGGTGATTCTTGTTGCCCTCACTTTCCTGCCCATGTGGGCACTCGGGCCCCTCGCTGAAGGAATTCACTGAAATGCCAACCTCTACGGCTTTGAAAGCCCGTTCCGCCCGTTCATCGCAGCGCCAGGGCGGGCACGCGCCGGGCGGGCGGGTTGAGGGCGGAACGCTCGACCCCGCGCTGCTGGCCAAGTCGCTGCCCGACGCGTTGCGCAAGCTAGATCCACGCACGCTGTGGCGCAATCCGGTGATGTTCATCGTCGAGATCGGCGCCGTCTGGTCGACGGTGCTGACGGTCCGCGACTCGTCGTGGTTCGGCTGGCTCATCGTGTTCTGGCTTTGGCTGACAGTGCTTTTCGGCAACCTCGCCGAGGCTGTCGCCGAAGGACGGGGCAAAGCCCAGGCCGACACGTTGCGCAAATCGAAGGCCGACACAATCGCGCGCCGGTTACGAGGCTGGTCACCGGATACCCCCGGCACCGAGGAGGACGTCCGGGCTCCGGAGCTGCAGAAGGGCGACATCGTCGTCGTCGAGGCGGGCGAACTCATCCCGGGCGACGGCGAGATCGTGGAAGGTATTGCGTCGGTTAACGAATCGGCCATCACCGGCGAATCAGCGCCGGTGATCCGCGAGTCCGGCGGCGACCGCTCCGCGGTCACCGGCGGCACCACCGTGCTCTCGGACCGCATCGTGGTCAAGATCACCCAGGAGCCCGGCAAAAGCTTCATCGACCGGATGATCGCACTCGTCGAGGGCGCCAACCGGCAGAAGACACCGAACGAGATCGCGCTGAACATCCTGCTCGCAGCGCTGACTATCATCTTCGTCTTCGCGGTGGCGACGCTGCAGCCGCTGGCGATCTACTCCAAGGTCAACAACCCCGGTGTGGCCAACACCTCCGCCCTCACCGACAACGGTGTCACCGGCGTCGTATTGGTGGCGCTGCTGGTGTGCCTGATCCCCACCACGATCGGCGCGTTGCTGTCGGCGATCGGCATCGCCGGCATGGACCGGCTGGTGCAGCGCAACGTGCTGGCCATGTCGGGTCGCGCGGTCGAGGCTGCCGGTGACGTCAACACGTTGCTGCTGGACAAGACCGGCACGATCACACTGGGCAACCGGGAGGCATCCGAATTCATCCCGGTGAAGGGGGTCTCCTCCGAGGACCTGGCGGACGCCGCGCAGCTGTCCAGCCTGGCCGACGAAACCCCCGAGGGCCGCTCGATCGTCGTCTACGCCAAGCAGGTTTACGGGCTGCGGGAGCGCTCGCCCGGCGAACTCAGCCACGCCCACTGGGTCGAGTTCACCGCGACGACAAGGATGTCCGGCGTCGACCTCGACGGACGACAGCTGCGCAAAGGCGCGGCCAGCTCGGTCGCCAACTGGATTCGCGAACAGGGCGGCACCATTCCCGACAGCCTCGGCGAAATCGTCGACGGCATCTCGGCCGCCGGCGGAACCCCGCTGGTCGTCGGCGTGGTCACCAAGGCCGACAACGGCGAGAAAGCCGAAGTGCTCGGCGTCATCCACCTCAAGGACGTGGTCAAGCACGGCATGCGGGACGTTTCGACGAGATGCGCAAGATGGGCATCCGGACGGTGATGATCACCGGCGACAACCCGCTGACCGCCAAGGCGATCTCCGACGAGGCCGGGGTCGACGACTTCCTCGCCGAAGCCACCCCCGAAGACAAAATGACGCTGATCAAGCGTGAGCAGGAGGGTGGCCGGCTGGTCGCGATGACCGGCGACGGCACCAACGACGCACCGGCGTTGGCTCAGGCCGACGTCGGGGTGGCGATGAACAGCGGCACCAGCGCGGCCAAAGAGGCCGGCAACATGGTCGACCTGGACTCCGACCCCACCAAGCTCATCGAGATCGTGGAAATCGGAAAGCAGCTGTTGATCACGCGGGGCGCGTTGACCACCTTCTCGATCGCCAACGACATCGCCAAATATTTCGCGATCATCCCGGCGATGTTCGTGGCGCTGTTCCCGGGACTGGACCTGATCAACGTGATGCGGCTGCACAGCCCGCAGTCGGCGATCCTTTCCGCGGTGATCTTCAACGCGGTGATCATCGTCGCGCTGATTCCGTTGGCGCTGCGCGGTGTGCAATACACACCGAGCAGCGCATCAAAACTGTTGAGCCGCAACCTTTACGTCTATGGGCTGGGCGGCATCGTCGCCCCGTTCATCGGCATCAAACTGATCGACTTGGTCGTGCAATTTATCCCCGGGATGGGCTGACATGAACCGCGTCGGCGACGATGCAGGGGGGAGCGCGAGAGCGATGAAGGAGGAGCGGCGCAAATGAACTTATCCAACCTGATTCGCCAACACTGGGCGGCACTGCGCGCGCTGCTGGTGCTGACCGTCATCACCGGCTTCGTCTACCCCTTGGTCGTGTGGGGAGTCGCGTTCCTTCCCGGGTTGCACGCCAAGGCAGAGGGCTCGATAGTCAAGGTTTCCGGAAAGCCGGTCGGCAGCAAGCTGATTGGCCAATCATTCACCGACAAGGACGGCAACCCGCTCCCGCAGTACTTCCAGAGCAGGCCGTCGGCAGCCGGAACGGGCTACGACCCATTGGCATCGAGCGCCAGCAACCTGGGCCCGGAAAGCATCGTCGACACACCGGCCGATCCGACCAAGCTGGCCCCGGGCGCCGATCCGTCCACCGCCGGATTCAAACCGAGCCTGCTGACTCAGGTGTGCTCGCGCAGCTTCGCGATCGGCCAGCTCGAGAAGGTCGACGGCTCACGCCCGTTCTGCACCGGCGGCGGGGTAGGCGCTGTGCTGTCGGTGATCGGGCCGCGGGATTCATCCGGCAACGTGATCCATCCGACCCAGGTGGTCAGCGTCAACGAGCCCTGCTCGAAGCCCGGGAGCGCGACCGACCACGGTGTTCCAGCAGTTCTACGAGGGTGTGCGGGTGGAATGCGCGCAGTACGGCCAGGACTACTCGGCCGGTCAGATCGTTCCGATTCGCGGCGCGGCGCCGGATTACCCGGCGGTACCCGCCGACGCCGTCACCGCCAGCGCCAGCGGCCTGGATCCGAATATCTCCCCGGCGTACGCCGATATCCAGGTGGCCCGGGTGGCTCGCGCACGCGGAATCAGTGCTGCCCAAGTGCGCGACGCGGTTCGCGACAACCAGCATGGTCGTCTGCTCGGCTTCGTCGGCGAGCCGGTGATTAACGTTCTGCAGCTCAATCTCGAGTTGGACCGCAAGTATCCGGTGAAGTCCTGACCGTTCCGGTGGAATGATGTTCGTGTGACGTCCGCCAATGAGCCGCCAGCGCCGCAAGCGGCAAGCTCCGACGGGCCGCTTGCCCATAACGTGCCAACGCAACGACGCGGCGAGTTGCGCATCTACCTCGGCGCCGCCCCGGGCGTCGGCAAGACCTGCGCAATGCTCGGCGAGGCGCATCGAAGGCTGGGGCGCGGCACCGACGTCGTCGCGGCGGTAGTCGAGACTCACGGCCGCAACAAGGTCGCCGAACTCATCCAAGGCATCGAGGTCATTCCGCCGCAGTACCTTTCCTACCGCGGGACCCTGTTCCCGGAACTCGATGTCGAGGCGGTGTTGCGGCGTCGGCCGGAAGTGGCGCTGGTCGACGAATATGCGCACAGCAACATCCCGGGCAGCGTCAATTCCAAGCGGTGGCAGGACATCGAAACACTGCTCGACGCCGGGATCACCGTGATCTCGACGCTCAACATCCAGCACCTGGAGAGCCTCAACGACGTCGTCGCCCAGATCACCGGCGTCGAACAGCACGAAACCGTGCCGGACGAAATCGTCCGAAAAGCGGCTCAGATCGAGTTGGTCGACATCACGCCGGAGGCGTTGCGGCGCAGGCTCGCCCACGGCAACGTCTATCCGCCGGAGCGGATCGATGCGGCGCTGTCCAATTACTTTCGCGCCGGCAACCTGACCGCGCTGCGTGAAATCGCGCTGCTGTGGCTTGCCGATCAGGTCGATGCGGCGCTGGCGAAATACCGTGCCGAACAAAAGATTACCGCCACCTGGGAAGCTCGCGAACGAGTGGTCGTCGCCGTGACCGGCGGCCCGGAGTCGGAAACGTTGGTGCGCCGCGCCTCCCGCATCGCATCGAGGTCAGGCGCCCAACTCATGGTGGTGCACGTCGTCCGCGGCGACGGACTGTCGGGTGTGTCCACACGCGAAATGGGCAAGGTGCGCGAACTCGCCGCCAGCCTGGGCGCGACGGTTCACATCGTGGTCGGCGACGACGTGCCGACTGCACTGCTCGACTTCGCCCGCGAAACGAACGCCACTCAGCTGGTGCTCGGCACCTCCCGGCGGTCGCGGTGGGCGCGCCTCCTCGGCGAGGGAATCGGTGCCGCCACCATCAAGGACTCGGGGAAGATCGACGTCCACATGGTCACCCATGAGCAGGCGAATCGCGGCTTGGCGCTCGCGCCGATTTCGCCGCGCGCTCGCCAAATCGTGGCCTGGCTGGCCGCCGTCACGGTGCCGTGGGGCATCTTGGCGATCACGACACGCTGGTTCGACCCGACGCTGGACGTCGGCGGAAAGACCGCCATCTTCTTCGCCGGGGTGATTGCCGTCGCGCTGTTCGGCGGTGTGGCACCGGCCGTGCTGGCGGGGATGCTGTCCGGGGCGCTGTTGGTGTATTTCATCGCCGAACCGCGATACTCCTTCACTGTCGACAACCCCAGCAACGCCGTCACCATAGTGGTTTTGTTGGGGGTCGCGATGGCGATCGCAGTGCTGGTGGACGCCGCAGCCAGCCGTGCCCGCGAGGCCAGACGGGCGACCCAGGAGGCGGAGTTGCTGGCGCTGTTCGCCGGGTCGGTGCTGAAGGGCGCCGATCTCGCCACACTGCTGGAGCGGGTACGGGAGGCCTACTCCCAGCGCGCGGTGTGCCTGATGCGTGACGTCGGGGGTCGCCGGGAGCTGGTCGCGAGTGTGGGTAAAGACCCCTGCGCGACAGTCGATTCCGCTGACACCGCGGTGAAAGTGGGCGATGAGGAATTCTGGCTGCTGTTGTCCGGCCGCGCCTTGACCGGCCGTGACCGCAGGGTGCTGTCGGTCGTCGCCACGCAAGCCGCGGGCCTGGTCAAACAGGGTGAGCTCGCCGCAGAGGCCGGCAAGGTTCAGTCCCTCGCGGAGGCCGACGAGCTGCGTCGCCTGCTGCTCTCTGCCCTCGGCCACGATCTGCGGACTCCGCTGACCGCGGCCAAGGCAGCGGTATCCAGCCTGCGCGCTGAAGACGTCTGGTTCTCTCCCGAGGACACCTCCGAACTGCTTGCCACCGTTGAAGAGTCGATCGACCAGCTGACCTCCCTGGTCGCCAACCTGCTGGACTCGTCTCGACTGGCCGCCGGCGTGGTCCGGCCACAGCTCTCCGAGGTCTATCTCGAAGAGGTCGTCCAACGCGCGCTTGTCAGTATCGGCAAGCGAACCACGGTCTTCGGCCGGGGCAGCCTCGACCGGGTCAAGGTGGAGGTCGGCGGGACGGTCGCGATGGCCGACGCGGGTCTGCTGGAACGGGTGCTGGCGAACCTCATCGACAACGCGCTGCGTTACGCGCCCAACAGCATGGTGCGGGTCAATGCGGGTCAGGTCGGGCCGCGTGTGCTGATCAACGTCGTCGACGAAGGACCGGGAGTCGCCAAAGGCGCCGCGGAGCAGATGTTCGAGCCGTTCCAGCGGCTAGGCGATACCGACAACAGCACCGGTCTGGGCCTCGGCCTGTCGGTGGCCAAGGGGTTCGTCGAGGCGATGGGCGGCAGCATTCGAGCGACAGACACCCCTGGCGGCGGGTTGACCATTCTGGTGGACCTGGAGGCACCGCCGGAGGTTCCACAGCCATGAGCCGCGACGATGAGGCGGAGGGGCGGCGCTTATGACTAGGGTGCTGGTGGCCGATGACGACCAGCAGCTTCTGCGGGCGCTGCGAATCAACCTGTCAGTGCGCGGCTATGAAGTGACCACCGCCGCAACCGGATCGGCCGCGCTGCGAGCCGCCGCCGACCATCACCCCGACGTGGTGATCCTGGACCTGGGTCTGCCCGACATACCCGGCGTCGAGGTGCTCGCCGGACTGCGCGGTTGGATGAGCGCTCCGGTAATCGTGCTGTCGGCACGCACCGATTCCGCAGACAAGGTGGGGGCACTGGACGCGGGCGCAGACGACTACATCACGAAGCCGTTCGGCATGGACGAACTGCTCGCACGGCTGCGCGCCGCGGTACGCCGGGCCGCTGTGTCGGCAGACGGAGACGAGCCGGTCGTGGAAACCAGGTCATTCACTGTCGACCTGTCGGCAAAGAAGGTGATCAAGGACGGCGCGGAGGTCCACCTGACGCCCACGGAGTGGGGAATGTTGGAAATCCTGGTGCGCAACCGCGGCAAGCTGGTCGGGCGTGAGGACTTACTCAGAGAAGTGTGGGGACCGAAGTACGCGAAGGAAACTCACTATCTGCGTGTCTATCTGGCGCAGCTGCGACGCAAGCTCGAGGACGACCCATCGCGCCCCAACCATCTGCTGACCGAGGCGGGCATGGGCTATCGCTTCGAGGCGTGATCGAAATCGGATTGGGTTCTCGTTAAGTTGCGCGCGCCCGACCATGACGCACCGATCGCCACATTGCTTTTCGATCCGCGATCCAATCGTTGAGAACTCACAGGGAGACCTCAGGATCTGGTCGCTGCCAAGCGAATAGCTGCGTGCGCGAACGATTCCAGGGTCATCGCCGCCGTCCGCCAGTCACCTTCGCGTGACGAGTGGGTCTCAGCGCCAGCAAAATTCGGCTGGTAAGGCCGGACGAGATAAAGCCGTGGTGTAACCTTCAACGGTAACGGCATCGGCAAAGCGGGTGTCTCCCCGCGCTCGGTCTCGGACTCGATCGCGATCAGGTATTCCCGAGTGGCGGATGAGAGCATGCATCATCACATCATTGTCAGCGGTGACGATGCGCTGGCCACGACGATTATCGACGAGCTGAAACGGGCCGGCGCGCGTGTTGTCAAGCTGGACAGGGCAGAGCTCGCCAACGTCGGCGTTGCTCGCGAGCTCGCCCGAGCCGAAGTCGCGCGCGCCGTCGCCGTTGTCTGCGCCGGCGATGACGACGCCACAAATCTCGAAATCGCGCTGCTGGCAAGAAGAGCCAACCCCAAGGTGCGTGTGGTCGCGCGGCTCACCAACGATGTGCTGCGCGCCGCGGTAGCCGACGACAATGGGCCCGGCGGGATTTTCAACGTCGCCGAACTCGCGGCACCGTCGGTTGTCGAGGCCTGCCTGAAACACACCACCCATCCGTTCGAGGCCGCCGGCATCGAATTCGTCGCCTCCGGCAGCGAAGCACCCCGCGACGGGACGCTGCGCGAGATCTATGGCGACTTGGCACCGGTGGCGATCATTCGCGGCGAGAACGCCCCCACCCCCGGTGAGGTGGTTGCGTGTCCGACTCGAGATCAGCGG
>CAWBSW010000076.1:0-18402 GCA_963791535.1 uncultured Actinomycetota bacterium
GATTTTCCACTCTGCAACAGGCGTAACAGCTGTTCACATGCGTCACGCGAGCCCTGGGCGACGACCTGCACCCGCCCGTCGGGACGGTTGGCGGCGTACCCCGTCAAACCCAGCTCCAGCGCGCGGCTCCGAGTCCACCAGCGGAAGCCGACGCCCTGCACGCGTCCGTGCACCCACGCGGTGAGCCGAACGCCGTCAGCTTCCGAGTCAGGCTCCGACATCGGCTACCTCGAAGGTGATCTTTGTGCCGGATTTCAGTGTTCGGCCGACCGTGCAGACTTGGTCGATGGCGCGGTTGACCACCACCAGCAGTCGCTCCTTCTCCTGCTCGGACAACCCCGACATGTCGATCTCGAGGGTCTCCTGCAGCAGTGGATAGCGCTCCTGCTCGCGGTCGGCGTCGCCGGACACCCGAATCGTCGCCTGGTAATCGTCGCCGAGTCGATGGGCCAGCGGGTGGTCGCTGGACATTCCGCTACACGCGGCGAGCGCGATCTTCATCAGCTCGCCCGGCGTGAATACCCCGTCGACGTCCTCCGAGCCGATCAGCACCTGCGCCCCGCGCGAGCTGTGCCCGATATAGCGGCGCACCCCGGTGCGTTCCACCCACAGTTCCGTCATGGTTCTTTTCTACCGGGACACGTTGTCAGCGCCGTGGTCGCGGTTGGCACCGCGGGCAATAAAACGAGGAGCGGTTCATGAACTTCTCCCGGCGAATCACCGCCCCGCACCGCCGACACGGTTTGCCTTCCCGGCCGTACACATTGAGGGACCGGTCGAAGTAGCCGGACTGCCCGTTGACGTTGACGTACAACGAATCGAACGAGGTGCCGCCCTGCGACAAGGCGTCACGCATCACGTCGGCGGCCGCCTCCAACACGTCAGCCAGCCGCCGACGGGTCAGCGTGTCGGCGATGCGCGCCCCATTCACCTTGGCTCGCCACAACGCTTCGTCGGCGTAGATGTTGCCGATCCCCGAGACCACGGTCTGGTCCAGCAGTTGGCGCTTGATCTCGGAGTGCTTGCGCCGCAACACGTTAACCACTGCGTCTATATCGAATCGCGGGTCGAGCGGATCGCGCGCCAGGTGGGCGACCGGTTCAGGAACCACGCTGCCGTCCACATTCACCAGATCCGCGAGCTGCCAGCCGCCGAAGGTGCGCTGGTCGACGAAGCTCAGTGTCGTCCCGTCGTCGAGCACCGCCGCGACGCGCAGGTGACCGGCGTTCGGCACTGTCCCGAGCAGCATCTGACCGCTCATGCCGAGGTGGACCACCAGGGCGAAATCGCCATCGTCGAGCGTGAGCCACAGATACTTCCCGCGCCGATCGGTGCCGGTGATTTTGGCATCCAGCAGCCGCGCGGTCAGGTCGGCCGGGCCGGCCTCGTGGCGGCGCACTGCGCGGGGGTGATGCACGCGGACGGCGGTGATGGTCCTGCCCATCACGTGGGCCTGCAACCCGCGCCGCACCACCTCAACCTCGGGTAGTTCGGGCATCCAGAAAACCTAAGTCACGCGCTATCGAGCACGCTCAGCGTTTTCCAGGCCGCCGCAGCCGCATGCTGCTCGGCTTCCTTCTTGGACCGGCCCACGCCCGACCCGTATTCGGCATCGGCCACTATCACGACGGCGGTGAACTCTTTGTGGTGGTCGGGTCCCGTCGAGGTGACTTGATACGACGGCGCGCCAAGACCGCGGGCTGCGGTCAGCTCCTGCAGGCTGGTCTTCCAGTCCAGTCCGGCGCCAAGCGTCGGCGCGGCGTCCAGTAGCGGACCGAACAACCGCAGGATCACCTCCCGCGCGCTGTCCATGCCGAGCTGCAGGTAGATCGCTCCCAGCAGCGATTCCATGCTGTCGGCCAGGATGCTGGACTTGTCGGCCCCGCCGGTGTTCACCTCACCGCGCCCCAACAACAGATGCGCGCCGAGGCCTTGATCGGTCAGCTTTCGCGCCACCTCGGCCAATGCCTGGGTGTTGACCACGCTGGCCCGGAGTTTGGCCAGATCGCCCTCTGAGCGGTCGGGGTGACGGTGGAACAGTTCGTCGGTGACGGTGAGGCCCAGCACCGCGTCGCCGAGAAACTCCAAACGCTCATTGGTGGGCAAGCCGCCGTTCTCGTAGGCGTAGCTGCGGTGGGTCAGCGCCAGGGTCAGCAGTTCATCGGGCAAATCGACGCCGAGGGCCTCGAGCAGGTCATTCACTCCGCACCCCCGTCGTTGTCGGGCGGCAACATCGCGGCCAATTTGGCCCAGCGCGGGTCGATTTGCTCATGGTGATGATCGGGCTCGGCGGCGGCCAGCGGGATGCCGCACTCCGGACACAGCCCGGGGCAGTCCGGCCGGCACACCGGCGAGAACGGCAGTTCCAGGCCCACCGCATCGATGATGGGCTGCTCGAGATCGACGATGTCGTTGACGACCCGACCGACCTCGTCTTCCTCGGTGGTCGCCTCGGTGATGCTGTCCGGGTAGGCAAACAGTTCGGTCAGGCTGACTTCGACCCGCCCGTCGAACGGCGTCAGGCAGCGGGAGCATTCGCCGCTGGTGGGCGCGGTCAGCGTCCCGGTGACCAAGACGCCTTCGGACACGGACTCGACGCGTAGATCAAGCTCCAATGGCGCGCCTGACTGGATTCCGATCATTTCCACGCCGATGCGCGACGGGCTGGGCACGACGTCGTGCAGGGGAAACATCGATCCGGGGCGTCGTCCCAGACGTGTCACGTTGACGGCTAGCGGCGAGCCTGGATGCGGTTGCGCCTTTTGGCTGTGCTGCCTGGCCATACCCGCAATCCTACGGGCGGCTGCCAGCCGCCTTGCGCCGCCGGTGGCAGGGCTACCGCTGCGCGTAGTCGTGTACGCCCGCCGCCGTCCGCAGTTGGTGGCGCCCACGGTTGACCGAGCGCAGGGTGCTGTTGAGGTGCTCCTCGAACTCGGCCAGCTTGCTGTCGACGTAGATGTCGCATTCACCGCGTAGCCGGTCGGCTTCGGCGTGCGCCGCGTCGATGAGCCGGGACGCCTCGCCGTTGGCCGATTGGACGACCTCGGTCTGAGAGACCAGGCGCTGCTGCTCTTTGATGCCCTCTTGCACGGCTTTCTCGTAGGAGATGTTGCCGTTTTCGATGAGCCGGTCGCATTCCGACTTGGCCCGGCCGGTGGTGGCCTCGTACTCGCGTTTCGCCGCGGCCGCGATGCGGACGGCTTCCTCGCGCGCTTCGGAAACCATTCGTTCGCTGTGCTGGCGCGCCTCGCCCACCATCCGGTCAGCCTGCGCTTTCGCCTCGGCCAAGATCCGGTCCGCCTCCGTGCGGGCGTGGTTGAGCAGCGAGTCGGACTCGGTAGTCGCCGAGGACACCACGGAGTCGGCATGCGCCTTGGCCTCGTGCAGCAGCGAGTCGCGGGCGTCGAGCACGTCCTGGGCGTCATCCAGCTCGCCCGGGATCGCGTCCTTGATGTCATCGATCAGTTCGAGCACGTCGCCGCGGGGCACCACGCAGCCCGCGGTCATCGGCACACCACGAGCTTCTTCGACAATGGCGCCCAGCTCGTCGAGCGCCTCAAATACTCGGTACACGGCAACACCCTTCCGGCGTCGATTGTTGTTACCAGTGTGCCTGGTGTTACGCCTGTGACTGGGTTGCCGGACCCGGTGTGTCGGACATTAAGCGACCGGAACTGCGCCCACTCACCTGCACACTTGGCGTCATTATGTCGGCTCGGGCAGATTTACGGCAATCTTGACTGCGCGCAGCCCGAGGGGCGGCAGCCATTCAGGGTTGGGAATATACCCCCTGGGGGTATATTCAATGCCAAACAGGCGAAACGCCGAGTGAAGGGTCTGGTGGTCCTGGTGGTCAAGCAAGCGGCGGGAGCGGTTGGGCATGCGCTGGCGTTGGCGGGGTCGATGACGTGGGAGATCCTGTGGGCGTTGATCCTGGGTTTCGCGCTCTCGGCGGTGGTGCAGGCCGTCGTGCGTCGATCGACCGTGGTGGCCCTGCTGGGCGACGACCGGCCCCGCACCCTGGCGCTGGCGGCGGGGCTGGGCGCTGCGTCCTCGTCGTGCTCCTATGCCGCGGTGGCCCTGGCGCGGTCGCTGTTCCGCAAGGGCGCCAACTTCACCGCCGCCATGGCCTTCGAGATCGGCTCGACGAATCTGGTCGTGGAGCTGGGCATCATCCTGGCTCTGCTGATGGGCTGGCAGTTCACCGCGGCGGAGTTCGTCGGCGGCCCACTGATGATCGTGGCACTGGCGGTGTTGTTCCGGCTTTTCGTGCGCTCGCGGCTCATCGACGCGGCCCGTCGACAGGCCGATCAGGGGCTGGCCGGGTCAATGGAAGGCCATGCGGCCATGGACATGTCGGTTCAGCGTGAGGGTTCGTTTTGGCAGCGGTTGGTGTCGAGGGAAGGCTTCACTTCGGTCTCACATGTGTTCGTCATGGAATGGGCCGCGATTCTTCGCGATCTGATCATCGGGCTGCTGATCGCGGGTGCTATTGCGGCCTGGGTGCCCGAATCATTCTGGCAACACTTCTTTTTCGCTAATCATCCAATTCTATCGACGGTATGGGGACCGATCGTGGGCCCGTTCGTGGCGATCTTCTCGTTCGTTTGCTCGATCGGCAATGTGCCCTTGGCCGCGGTGCTGTGGAACGGCGGCATCAGCTTCGGCGGTGTCGTCGCGTTCATTTTCGCCGACCTGTTGATCATCCCGATCTTGAACATCTACCGGAAGTACTACGGCACCGCGATGATGCTGACACTGCTGGGCACCTTCTACGCCGCGATGGTCGCGGCCGGCTACCTTGTCGAATTGATCTTCGGCGCAGCAAGTCTCATCCCGTCACAGCGCAGCGCCACGGTGATGCACGCCGACATTTCGTGGAACTACACCACGTGGCTCAATATCGTCTTCGTCGTGCTGGCAGCGCTGCTCGTCGTACGGTTCGTGACGACGGGCGGAATCCCGATGCTGCGCATGATGGGTGGCTCCCCGGACGCGGGCGACGACGCGTCTGGTCAGCTGCACCATCATCATCATTAGTGCGCTCGCAACGGCCGGGTCCTTCTGCCCGGAAGGCCCTCACACACCCGGGTCAACTACTTCTGTTCGACCCGCTGCGCCCCGGGCAACGCACATGTCGCGGCATCTTCGGTAGGTCGGTCGCCTGCTCGGTGCAGGAGGCGTTTGAGCTGACGTCGTTCGGCAGCGGTGAGGTGGGCCAGTATCTGGTCCTCGGCCTCTTCTACGGCCGCTTCCGCCCGCTTGAGCAGCGCCCTGCCCTTGCGGGTCAGCTGAGCAGGCAAGGCACGGCCTGACGGCGCCGTTTCCGGGCGAGTCACCGCGCCCATGTCTTCCAGCTCGTGCAAAACCAAGTTCATCGCTTGGGCCGTGACGTGGGTGTTGCGGGCGAGTTCGGCGCTCGTGCGGCCCGGATACGTGTCGAGAATGCGCAGGCAGACGAACTCGGGCAATCCGAGCCCGAGCGGTCGCAACGCCGTCGCCGCCTCGGGACGCAATCGTGCCATCAACCGGCGCACCAGAAAGCCCAGCGGCTGATCCTCGAATTCGCTCATCCCCACCATGCTGACACGGATTAGCTGGCCCGAGGTCCCGATCGATCAGCGCGCCGCTGATCGATCTTCGCGCGACGACCGGCCTAGATATCAAGTTCCTTGACACGCATCGACGGCCCGCGTATCAAGGACCTAGATATGCAAGTGGCGACGGAGTCGGTTGGCTAAGTCGCCGTTAACCGAAGGAGAACAAGGATGTTCGGTGGTGGATTTTCTGGTGGACCCGGTTGGGGTGGCCCCGGCTTTGGTGGACCCGGTTGGGGTGGCCCCGGCTTTGGCGGACCCGGTTGGGGCGGGCCCGGACACGGCGGACCGGGCTGGGGCGGACCCGGCTTCGGCGGTCACGGTGGACACGGCTGGGGTGGCCCCGGCTTCGGCGGTCATGGTGAACACAGCTGGGGCGGACATGGCTTCGGTGGACACGGCTGGGGCAAACACGGCTTCGCTCGAGGCCGCAAGCGGGCATTGATCGGCACCGCCGCGCTGCTGCTTGAAGGGCCTGCGAACGCGGAGCAGATTGTGCAACGCGTTTCTGAAGCGACAGGCGGCGCCCTCACTCCTCCGCAGCAGATCGTCGAGTTCGCGATTGCAAAACTGGCGTTCCGCGGCTTCGTAACGGTCGACGACGGGGTGGCAAGCCTGACCGAGCGGGGCAGGAGTGTGTTGGCGTGGAAGGGCATCAGCAGCGAAGGTATCCGTGCGATGCTTGCTCAAGCCGCAAAGTACGCCGACTTCATGAAGATCCGTTGGGGACTCGTCGAGCTCGCCGGATTGGCGCGAACCATCATGTGGTCGGGCACGGATGCGCAGAAGGAGAAACTCGCCGAGGCCCGCACCAAGGTGTTGACGGCGATCACCGAGGCGAAGCAGTCGCTGCACAGCGCGCTCGCTGAGAGCTAACGGAAAAAACCACCAGCGCGGCCGTGACCTCCGCACGGTCGCGCTGGTGGTTTCGCGGTTATCGTCTGGCCTCGCGCAGTTTTTCCGCCAGCCGGCGGTTGACCGGCTCGGGCAGCAGCTCGGAGACATTGCCGCCGAGCATCGCTACCTCCTTAGCCAGCGATGACGACACGAACGAATACCGCGGCGTGGTTGCGACGAAGAAGGTGTCGACGCCTGCGACGTGTTTGTTCATCTGCGCCATCTGCAGTTCGTATTCGAAGTCGGTGCCGGTGCGCAGCCCCTTCACGATCGCGGTCATTCCGCGGGCGGTGACGAAGTCGACCACCAGACCTTGCCCGGCCTCCACCCGCAGGTTCGGCAGATGCGTCGTCGACTCCTTGATCATCGCGATCCGCTCGTCGAGATCGAACATGCCCTTTTTGGCGGGGTTGATCAGAATCGCCACCACCACTTCGTCGAATTGGGCCGAGGCGCGTTCGAACACATCGATGTGGCCCAATGTCACCGGGTCGAATGACCCCGGGCATACCGCGCCGCTCATGACTCGCGCCGGCGACGATGCAGAGCGAAGCGATGAGGAGGAGCGGCGCTCATGACCCGCGACCGCGACGATGCAGAGCGAAGCGATGTGGGGGTACCCCCAGCCGCACAGCGGCGAGGGGGCGAGGAGCGGCGCCCATGACGGATGACGGTACACGCAGACTCAAAGCCGTTCGGCCAGCTCCAGACGGGTGTCGCCGTAAACCCGCTGCTGCCAGGGGTGCCAGCCAGTCGGCCAAGTCAGCGGAGTGCTGCCGGCAGCACGCTCGACGATTGCGAGCGTTTCTTCGTGGACCCAGCCGTGTGTGATCAGAGCTGCCAAAACGGCGTGCACGTCGGCCGTCTCGACGTCGTAGGGCGGGTCGGCCAGGACGAGGTCGACCGGCGCCGCGGTCCCGGCTGCGAGCACGGCCGTCACCTGTCCGCGACGCAACGTCGCGCCGGGCAGGCCGAGGGCTGCAATGTTGCGCTCGAGCACAGCCGCCGCTCGGCGGTCGGACTCGACGAACAGCGCCGACGCCGCGCCGCGCGACAGCGCCTCCAGGCCCAGCGCACCCGAGCCTGCGTAAAGGTCCAGCACCGACGCACCGTCGAAGCTCCGTCGGGCGGTCACGATGTTGAACAGCGACTCGCGGACCCGATCGGTGGTCGGCCTGGTTCCGCGCGGCGGTACCGCGATGCGCCGCCCCCCGGCGACGCCGCCGATGATCCGCGTCACAAAGCGCCGCTCCTCTCCCCGCATGCGGGTGGGGGCACGCCCCCCAGCCGCTTGCGGCTAGGGGGCGTGCCCCCACCTCATCGCTTCGCTCTGCATCGTCGCCGGCGCGGTCAGGTGAGCACCACCAGCAGATCGCCACCCTCAACTTGGGCGGTGGCGGACACCGCCACCCGCTCCACCGTGGCATCGGCCGGCGCGGTGATCGGCGCTTCCATCTTCATTGCCTCGATGGTGGCGATGGTCTGGCCGGCGCTCACCTTGTCGCCGACGAAGACACCCACGGTGACAACCCCGGCGAACGGCGCCGCGACGTGGTTGGGGTTGGCCCGGTCAGCTTTCTCCGCGGCGGGAACCGTGGTGGCGATACTGCGGTCACGCACCTCGACCGGTCGCAGCTGGCCGTTGATGATGCACATCACCGTGCGTACGGCGCGTTCATCGGGCTCGGAGATGGCTTCCAAACCGATCAACAATTCCACTCCGGGTTCGAGTTGCACCCGATGTTCTTCGCCTTGCCGCAGGCCGTAGAAGAACTGGTTGGCCGACAGCCGCGACGTATCGCCGTAGATCTCCCGGTGCGCCTCGAATTCCTTTGTCGGACCCGGGAATAGCAGTCGATTGAGGGTGGCCTGTCGCTTCGACCCGACAAGCGCCAGCGCTGCCTCGTCCTCGGACGTCAGCTCCTGAACGGGCCTGGCCGGGCCGCGGCCGGACAGCGCCTTGGTGCGCAGCGGTTCGGGCCACCCACCGGCCGGGTCTCCGAGCTCCCCACGCAAGAAGCCGAGCACCGACTCCGGAATGTCGAATCGTGCTGGATCTGCGGCGAATTCGTCGGCGCTCACCCCGGCGCCGACCAACGCAAGCGCCAGATCACCGACCACCTTCGACGAGGGTGTGACTTTGATCAGCCGGCCCAACACCCGATCGGCACCGGCATAGGCCTCTTCAACCTCCTCGAACCGGTCCCCCAGCCCCAGCGCAATGGCCTGCTGACGAAGATTCGACAACTGGCCGCCCGGGATCTCGTGGTGATAGACCCGACCCGTGGGTCCTGGTAGCCCGGATTCGAACGGCGCGTATACCTTTCGCAGCGCCTCCCAATATGGCTCCAGCGCGCACACCGCTGACAGCGACAATCCGGTGTCGTACTCGGTGTGGGCGGCTGCCGCCACGATCGAACTCAGCGCTGGCTGGCTGGTGGTTCCCGCCATCGGTGCGGCGGCACCGTCGACTGCGTCAGCGCCCGCGTGCCAGGCTGCCACGTAGCTGGCCAGCTGGCCGCCGGGTGTGTCGTGGGTGTGGAAGTGCACGGGCAGGTCGAAGCGGCTGCGCAGCGCACTGACGAGTTTGTGCGCTGCCTGCGGCCGCAGCAGTCCGGCCATGTCCTTGATGGCCAGCACGTGAGCCCCGGCGTCGACAATCTGCTCGGCTAACTTCAGGTAGTAATCGAGGGTGTAGAGCTGCTCACCCGGGTCGGACAGGTCACCGGTGTAGCACATCGCGACTTCGGCTATCGCAGTGCCTGTTTCGCGTACCGCGTCGATCGCGGGCCGCATCGACTCAAGGTTGTTCAGCGCGTCGAAAATCCGGAAGATGTCGATGCCGGTCGCGGTCGCCTCGTCGACAAACGCCGATGTCACCAGCTCCGGATATGGCGTGTAGCCAACGGTGTTGCGGCCCCGCAACAGCATCTGCAGGCAGATGTTGGGCATCGCTTGCCGCAGCGTGGCCAGCCGCTCCCAGGGATCCTCCTTAAGGAAGCGCAGCGCCACGTCGTAAGTCGCGCCGCCCCAACACTCCACGGACAGCAGCTGCGGCATGGTGCGGGCGAGGTATGGCGCTACCCAATTCAGTCCGCTGGTACGCACTCGGGTGGCCAGCAGCGACTGGTGGGCATCCCGGAACGTCGTGTCGGTTACTTTCACCGCCGACGAGTCGCGCAGCCAGCGCGCGAAACCCTCGGGGCCCAATTCGACCAGCAGTTGCTTGGACCCGGGCGGTGGTGCAGCCTCCAGATCGACCTCGGGCAGCTTGTCCTGCGGGTACACCGTCGACGGTCGTGACCCGTGCGGCTTGTTGACGGTCACCTCGGCCAGATAGTTGAGGATCTTGGTACCACGGTCGGCCGACGACCGCGCGGTCAGCAGCTGCGGGCGCTCCTCGATGAACGACGTGGTGACGTGGCCGGCCTGGAAGGCAGGATCGTCCAGGACCGCTTGCAGGAACGGGATATTCGTCGCCACGCCACGGATGCGGAATTCCGCGATCGCGCGCCGCGCCCGGTTCACCGCGGTCGGGAAGTCCCGTCCCCGGCAAGTCAGCTTGACCAGCATCGAATCGAAGTGGGCGCTGATCTCCGCACCCAGATTCGTCCCCCCGTCGAGTCGAATGCCCGCCCCGCCCGGGCTGCGGTATGCGCTGATCCGCCCCGTGTCGGGCCGAAAGCCGTTGGCCGGGTCTTCGGTGGTGATCCGGCATTGCAGCGCCGCACCATGCGGGCGGATCGTCTCCTGCCGCAGGCCCAGAACATCGAGAGTCTCTCCACCGGCGATGCGCAGCTGGCTGGACACCAAGTCGACGTCGGTGATCTCCTCGGTGACGGTGTGCTCAACCTGGATCCGCGGATTCATCTCGATGAAGACGTGATGCCCGCGCTCGTCCAACAGAAATTCCACCGTGCCCGCGCAGCTGTAGTTGATGCGGCGGGCGAAAGCCACGGCGTCGGAGCAGATTTTGGCGCGCAGTTCCTCGGCCAGGTCGGGCGCGGGCGCAAGCTCGACGACTTTCTGGTGGCGTCGCTGCACACTGCAGTCCCGCTCGTAAAGATGGATCACGTTGCCGTGCGTGTCGGCCAGGATCTGAACCTCGATATGGCGTGGGTTGATTACCGCCTGCTCGAGGTAGACCGTCGAGTCCCCGAACGCCGATTCGGCTTCTCTGCTGGCGGCTTCGATCGCCTCGGGCAGTGCGGCGGGATCGGTGACGCGCCGCATCCCGCGTCCGCCGCCCCCGGCAACGGCCTTGACGAACAACGGGAACTGCATGTCCGCCGCGGCGGACACCAGCTCATCGACGGATGCCGACGGCGCCGACGAGGCGAGGACCGGCAGGCCGGCTTCACGCGCCGCCGCGACCGCACGTGACTTATTACCGGTCAGCGCAAGCACTTTGGCGCTCGGACCGACGAATGTGATACCCGCCTTCGCGCACCCGGCTGCCAGTTCGGGGTTCTCCGACAAGAACCCGTAGCCGGGGTAAACCGCGTCGGCGCCAGAACGCCGAGCCGTATCGACGATTTCATCGACCGACAGGTACGCCCGCACCGGGTGCCCGATCTCGCCGATTTGGTAGGACTCGTCGGCCTTGAGGCGGTGCAGCGAATTCCGGTCTTCGTAGGGATACACGGCAACGGTGCCGACACCGAGCTCGTAGGCGGCGCGAAACGCGCGGATGGCGATCTCGCCACGATTGGCCACCAACACTTTCGAGATCACGCGAGTCCCTTACCTAGGTTATCGAAGAAGGCTGCTTATAGAAGCGTCGACCAGTAGTCCCAGAACCGGACCAGAATCAGCAGAAAAACCGCGGTGAACCAGAGCGCGGCTAAGGACCAACGCCAACGGTAAAGCTCACGCGTTACTGCGCCGCCGCGGTTTTCACCGAACGGCCCAAAAGCGATCGAAGTAACCACCACCAACAGCGAGATAGTGGCCACCCACACCACCATGCAATACGGACACAAGGCCCCGATGCGGTAAAGACTTTGGAAGATCAGCCAATGCACAAACCCGGTTCCGGCGAGTATCCCGGCTGTCAATCCGATCCAATACCATCGCGGCAGCGGCACTTTCGCCACGGCTAACACACCGGTGACCGTGACGACGGTGAACCCGGCAATGCCGATGAGCGAGTTGGGGAAACCCAGCACCGAGGCTTGTGGCGTTGTCATCACCGAACCGCACGACACGATCGGGTTGATGTTGCACGACGGCACGTACGACGAATTGGCTAGTAGCTTGATCTTCTCTACTGTCAGCGTGCTCGACGCGATCAGCCCAATCACTCCGGCGATCAGCACCCACCATGCACTCGCCAGCGGCACCGTCGCCGCATGCCGGGATGGGGAAGCCGAATCCTCAACCGGCCCGCCAGTTTGCGCTGACGTCGTGATGGTCACGACGCCGCTGGGGTCGCAGCCGTATCGAGACCGGGGACATCCCCGACGATCTCTTTGATCTTGGCCACCAACGCATCCGGCGTCGACCATTGGTAGTCCTGGCCGTTGATGCGGACCGTCGGGGTGGCGTGAATGCCGGCGGCCGTGGCCAGGCCGTCGACCATCGTGGTGTATTTGCCGGCGTTGATGCAGTCGGGAACCTTGCCCACAACGCCGGCCTCGCGGGCATACTCGATCAGCTTCGTGTTGTCGGGAAATGTGGTGCCGGTCTCGGACGGCTGTATTTCCTTGGTGTACAACGCGGTGTGGAATCGCCGGAACGCGTCTACCGACTCGTCCGCGACGCAGTAGGCCGCGTTGCCGGCCCGCGATGAGTAATCGTCGTTCTGCGGTCTGCTGAGCAGTCCCACCATGTAGTAGTCGGCGGCGATGGCGCCGGCGTCGATCAGCTTCGACACCGTCGGTCCGAACCCTCGCTCGAAGTTCCCGCAGGCCGGGCAGAGGAAGTCCTCGTAGAACGTCACGACCGCCTTGGGTTTGCCGTCTTGAGTGACCAGCTTGCTCGACGTCACCCGCACCGATCGCTCGGCACTGGCAGCGGTCTTCTTGTTGTGCGAGATCACGATGTAGCCGACCAGCACGACGGCGAACAGCATCACGATCGCGGTGAGCCCGATCCTGACCAGCAGGTCGCGTCTGCGTCCGGCGGCGTTCAGGTCGTAGCTGGCTGGGCGTTTCGGTTTGGCGTCTTTGGCGCCCATGGGCTCGCTCACCCTCCATCGTGTGAGTGTTTGGTTGGCCCGACCGCGGCGCGGTCGGCGATAGCGTCTAAGCGTACCGGCGTAGTAGCTCCAGCTCAGACGCGGCTGAGGTGAGCGCGCAACGCCGAAATCAACTCGGTGGTGGCGACGGCACTGCCACCGCCGAGTTGGAACAGGTTGGCGAAGGCATGAGTCAGTGACCCCATCGAGCGCAAGTCGACGGGCGTGCCGGCATCGCGCAGCGCCGCGGCGTATCGATCGCCTTCGTCGCGCAGCGGGTCGAAGCCTGCCGTCGCGATCAGCGCGGGCGGTAAGCCGGCCAGCGACTCGGCGAGCAACGGCGATATCCGCGGATCTGTCGGCTCGAGGTCCGAGTCGCCGAGATATTGGGTCTCGAACCACTCGATATCGTGCTTGGTGAGAAAAAAGCCTTCGGCGAACAGGGTCAGCGATCGGGTCTTGGCGGTGAAGTCGGTCCGCGGGTAGATGAGCCACTGCAGCGCCGGCAGGGGACCCGGAGGGTCCTGGGTGGCCCTGTCGTCGCGTGCCAGCTGCGAAACCACGGCCGCCAGGTTGCCGCCGGCGCTGTCTCCGCCGACGGCGACCTTGCCGGGGATCGCCCCGAGGTCGGCGGCGTGTTCGTGGGCCCACCGAAAGGCCGCATAGGCGTCGTCGACCGCAGCAGGCGCCGGGTGCTCAGGGGCCAGCCGGTAATCGATCGCCAGCACGTGGACGTCGGCGTCGCGGCAGGTCAGTCGGCATAACGCGTCGTGGGTGTCCAGGTCGCCGATCGTCCAGCCGCCGCCGTGGTAAAAGACCAGCAACGGCACTGGCTCGACGGTTGCCGGCCGGTAGTGTCGAGCCGGGATGTCGCCGACCGGTCCAGGTATCGAGAGGTCGCTTACGCCAACGTGAACCTGCGGACCCGCGAAGGACTGTGCTATCTCTCGTGCCTGGCTTCGGGAGGCAACTAGGTCCTCGTCCACGACCAAGCCGTTGACGCCGACAGCTCGCTGCGCGGACAGCATCAGCTGTAACGTCGGATCCAGCGTATTGCCGTCGATCGTCACCGAGCGTCCCCCAGCAAGCAGCCGCTTGGCGCGGGTCGGTACCCAGGGAAGGACCTTGAAACCAACGTTGGTGGCGACGCTCTGCAGCCGACCTGCCCAGTCGCTCGGCGCTTTGACCCGCACGTCCGGCGCCCCTGGCAGACTTCGTGTCATGGCTGGCCCCTTAAGTCCCTCGATCCCACTGAACGACGGTAATTGCGTTCCCGCCGTCGGATTCGGCGTATTCAAGATCCCGCCCGCGGACACCGAGCAGGCGGTGGGCGCCGCGCTGCGCACCGGTTACCGCCATATCGACACCGCGGCGATGTACGGCAACGAACGCGAAACCGGCCGCGCAGTCGCGGAGTCCGGCGTGCCCAGAGACGAACTCTACTTGGTGACCAAGTTGTGGAACGCCGACCAGGGCTATGAGAGCACGCTGGCGGCGTTCGACGCCAGCATGGATCGATTGGGGATCGAGTATCTGGACCTATATCTGGTGCATTGGCCGCTGCCGCGGCGAAACAAGTTCGTCGACACCTTCAAGGCGTTCGCTCACCTGCGCGATCAGGGCCGGATCGGGTCCATCGGGGTGAGCAATTTCGAACCCGAGCACCTCAGTGTCCTCATCGATGCCACCGGGATTGTTCCCGCCGTCAACCAGGTCGAGCTGCATCCACGGCTGCCGCAGACCGAGTTGCGAGAGGTCCACGCCCGGCTGGGCATCGCCACCGAGGCCTGGGGACCGCTCGGGCGGGGATCGTTGCTGACCGATCCGATTATCACGGGGGTCGCCGAAAGCTGCGGTCGAACACCCGCCCAGGTTCTGATTCGGTGGCATATTCAGCTCGGTAATATCGTGATCCCCAAGTCGGTGAACCCCAAGCGGATTGCGAGCAACTTCGACGTGTTCGGTTTCGAACTCAGCAGCAACGACATGGCGTCGATCTCATCGCTCGAAGACGGCAACCGGCTCGGTCCTGATCCACGAACCTTCGACTTCACAGGCAGGTGAATGACGTTGACCGGCGGCGCCACTGGATCCTCCTTAACCCCCTCCATAGCACTCAATGATGAGAACACCATGCCGGCACTTGGCCTCGGTGTTGCCGAATTGTCCGACGACGAGACCGAACGCGCGGTCTCGGCGGCACTGGAGATCGGGTATCGGCTGATCGATACCGCTTCGGTATACGGCAACGAAGCCGCGGTCGGCCGCGCCATCGCGGCGTCCGGGATCCCCCGCGCCGAGTTGTTCATCACCACCAAGCTGGCCAACGCCGACCAGGGCATCACCTCCACCCAGGCGGCCTGCAAGGCCAGCCTGGAGCGGCTTGGCCTCGACTACGTCGACCTCTACCTGATCCACTGGCCGGCGCCGCAGTTGGGCAAGTACGTGGACAGCTTCGGCGGCTTGATTCAGGTACGCGCCGCAGGCCATGCACGCTCGATCGGCGTGTGCAACTTCACCGAGGAGCACCTGGAGACGGTCATCGATCTGACCTTCGTCACCCCGGCGGTCAACCAGATCGAGTTGCACCCGCTGCTCAACCAGGCCGCGCTGCGCGCCGCCAACGCCGCCCACGACGTGGTCACCGAGGCTTACAGCCCGCTGGCGGTTGGCAGGCTGCTGGACAACCCGACGGTGACGTCCGTCGCCGCCGAATACAGCCGCACCCCCGCCCAGGTGCTGATCCGGTGGAGCCTGCAGCTGGGCAACGTGGTGATTCCGCGATCGGCCAAACCCGAGCGCATCGCCAGCAACATCGACGTCTTCGATTTCGAGTTGGCCACCGAACACATGGACGCGCTCAACGGGCTCAATGACGGCACCCGGGTGCGTGAGGATCCGCTGACCTACAGCGGGATCTAGCTCGACGGTCCGACCGGGCAGGTGGCCGTGGCCTGACGCAGCACGTTCCCCGAAGCCTGATCGATGGGAAGCGCGTAACCACGCGACACCGCGATGTACTGCATGGCGTACTGACACCAGAACGCGTTGTTGGGCGGCATCCACAGCGCCGGCTGGGAGTCGGCCTTGTCCTCGTTCGCCTTTCCGGACACCGCCACCAGGTTGGCCGGATCGTTGGCGAAGCGCACCCGTTCGGCGATCGGCCAGTCGTAGGCGCCCAAGTCCCAGGCCAGCGCCAGCGGCACGATGTGGTCGATCTCCACTGACGCCCCGATCCCGGCACCACGCTGGAAGTTGATGGTGGCGTTGGTGTACGGGTCGTGCAGGATGCCCGTTTGGACAGCGTTGGGGCAGCGTTTGATCCACACATACGTCTTGTCGACGAGGTCGCGGTTGAGAATGTCGTCGCGGGTGTCGCATCCGTTGTGCCCGCCGGGCGCATCGGTGTCGTCGGTCCAGGCGTCGCCGTACGCCGCACGGCGGTAGTCGTAGCGATGGATCCTGGCCGGCACCAACACGATTGCGCTCAGCACGTCGACACCGCGCTGCACGATCGGAACGTCGGCTTGGGCCGCGAACTCCCGGGCACGGTCTCCCGCCGACGTGGTTATCACCTGGTAGGCGACCAGCACCGCGAGCATCGCGATCGCCGACAACCACAACAGCGTTTTGCGCGTCATATGCGCCGCTCCTCAGCATCGCTCCGTCCCCCGCAAGCGGGTGGGGGTCCCCCCAGCCGCGCAGCGGCGAGGGGGCGTGCCCCCACTGCACCGCGGCCGGCGGTCATGACTTGTCCAGGTATTCGATGCGTTCGCTGCCGGTGAATGGTGCCGCCAGTAGCGCCAGTCCGGAATTGGAGGCCTCGTCGTCGTAGACCTGCTCGCAGAAGTCCCGGGCTGCCTCGATGATGTGCTGGTGGTCGATCAGCGACAGCAGTTGCAGCGTGATCGCGCGGCCGGACTGGCTGCGGCCCAGCACATCTCCTTCACGACGCTCCCTGAGATCCAGGTCAGCCAGAGCGAACCCGTCGAGGGTCGCGGCGACGGCATTCAGTCGCCGGCCGGCGCGCGAATCCGGCGCCACCCAGCTCGCCAGCAGACACAGGCTCGCATGCGCGCCACGGCCGATGCGGCCCCGCAATTGGTGTAACTGGCTGATGCCGAACCGGTCGGCGTCCATCACCAGCATCACGGTCGCGTTGGGGACGTCGACGCCGACCTCAATGACGGTCGTGCACACCAGCACATCGATGTCGCCGGCGCGAAACGCCGTCATCGCAGCGTCTTTCTCGTCTGCGGGCAGCCGCCCATGCATAAGTCCCAGCCGCAGGCCGGCCAGCTGCTCGCTGCGAAGACGGGCGAATAGCTCTTCGGCTGTCGCCGAAGGCCTTGCATCCTCCTCGGTCTGGCCGCTGTTGTCGGACTCGTCGATCCGCGGCGCGACGACGTAGGCCTGGCGCCCGTCGGCGACCTCCTCGGTGATGCGCCGCCAGGCCCGGTCCAGCCATGCCGGCTTGTCCTTGACGAAGATGGCGGTGGTGGTGATCGGCTGCCGACCGCGGGGAAGCTCCCGCAGCGTCGACGTCTCGAGGTCTCCGTAGACGGTGAGCGCCACAGTTCGCGGAATCGGTGTCGCGGTCATCACTAGCAGGTGCGGCGTGATTCCGGCAGGGGCCTTGGCCCGCAACTGGTCTCGCTGCTCGACACCGAACCGGTGCTGCTCATCGACGACGACCATGCCCAGCTGGTGGAATTCCACCGCGTCTTGCAGCAGCGCGTGCGTGCCCACGACGACGCCGACCTGGCCGCTGGTGATCTCGCCGCGAACCTGTTTCTTCTGAGCCGCAGACATCGATCCGGTGAGCAGTGCCACCCGGGTGGCGTTGTCAGCGCCGCCGAGCTGGCCGGCCATCGCCAGCGGCCCAAGCACATCATTGATCGACTGGAGATGTTGTGCAGCAAGGACTTCCGTCGGAGCCAACAGTGCGCACTGATATCCGGCATCGACCATCTGCAGCATTGCCAGCACCGCGACGATCGTCTTGCCCGACCCCACCTCACCTTGCAGCAGCCGGTTCATCGGCCGGGTGGAACCGATTTCGGCCGTAAGCACGTCCAGCACGTCGCGCTGGCCGGCGGTCAGCTCGAACGGCAAGCGGTGCAGGAGTTCGTGCTTGAGCCCGTCCGACCGCGCTGACGCAGCCGGGCCGGACTGGGCCAGTTCGCCGTGCCGGCGACTCGACCAACGCCCACTGCAGCCCGACGGCCTCGTCGAAGGCCAAACGTTCTCGGGCCCGTCGCCGGTCGGCACTATCTTCGGCCAAGTGGATGGCGCGCAGCGCCTCGTCTTCGGAGATCAGATTGTGCTTGCCGCACAGCTCTTTTGGCAACGGATCGGCCACCGGGTCGAGGACCTCGAGCACTTGGCGCACGCAGTTGAAGATGTCCCAGCTCTGCAGCTTGGTACTGGCCGGATAGATCGGGTAGAAGCGGCGTTCGAAGGCCTCCTGCAACACCTCCCCGCTGACAGCCTGCGAGGCGTCGGCGATGTTGCGCAGCGACCGACTGCCCCGGTTCACGCCGTCCGTCGAGTCGAGGATAAGAAACGCCGGGTGCGTCAATTGCATTGCGCCCCGGAAGAATCCGACCTCGCCGGACAGCATTTCTCTGGTCCCCTTGGTCAGCCCTTTCTTGAGGTAGCGAGGGTTGAAAAACGTGGCGGTGACCTTGCTGCGGCCGGACCCGAGGGTGACGAGCAATATCTTGTCTC
>CAWBSW010000077.1:0-11766 GCA_963791535.1 uncultured Actinomycetota bacterium
CGTGGGAAATGCCGGCGACCGATACTGTGGAGTGCCGGCGCGGAAACCTTTGCAGTACCGAAACGGGGAGTGGACGACATGGCAACGGCGACAACTGAGCCCGTGCGGCTACCGCCGGGTCCGCGGATACCGAAGCCCGTCCAAGCCATCGGGTTTTTGGTTTCAAACCATGGAATGTTTGGCGCTCTGGCCCGACGGTACGGCAGCGTGATCAGCGTGAATTTGCCGCGCGTCGGCCAGCGCGGTGGTGATCACCGACCCAGTCCTGGCTAAGGACGTGTTCAACACCAGCACCGATCTGATCGAACGCCCGACATTTGGGTCGGGGATCCTGGGCGACGCATTCGGCCCGGGGTCGACGTTCAGCCTTGCCGGCGACAAACTCCTCGCGCGCCGCAAGTTGGTGGTCCCGCTGTTTCACGGCAAGCGGCTGCGAAGCTACGAGCACATCATCGAAGAGGAGGTGATGCGCGAGATCGCGACCTGGCCGGAGGGCCGCGAGTTCGAAACGCTGCCGCCGATGACGAGCATCGACTCTCAGCTCGATCCTGCGTGCCACGTTCGGCGTCGACGGACCCGCGCTGGACGAGCTTCGCGACCTGGTGCCAACCCTGGTCACGCTTGTCGGGCCTGGGCTTGCTGGTGCCGCCGAGGATGCGGCGTGACCTGGGTCTGTGGAGTCCGTGGGGGCGGTATCTGCGGTACCGGCGCCGTTTCGACGCTGTCGTCGACTCGCTTATCGCCGATGCGCGGGCCGACCCGGCCCTGGGAGAGCGCAGCGACGTGCTTGCGCTGCTGGTGCAGGCCCGCTACGAAAACGGCGAGCCGATCTCGGATCAGCACGTCGCCGACGAGTTGCTGACCTTGTTGGCCTCCGGTCACGAGACAACCGCGTCATCACTGGCCTGGGCAGTGGAGCGGTTGCGCCGCCATCCACAGTTGCTGTCGCGGCTGACTGAGGAAGTCGACGCTGGCGGATCTGAATGGCGGCAGGCCACGATCTGGGAAGTGCAGCGCACCCGGCCGGTTCTCGACGCCGCGATGCGGCGCACAAAGATGCGAGTCCGATTGGGGGACTGGGTCATTCCGGAGGACACCAACTTGATAGTCAGTATCCGACTGGTCCATGAGTCAGAAGAGAGCTTCCCGGACGCGGCGTCGTTCAACCCGGACCGATTCGTCGGCACCGGTCCGAAGCCCGCCGCGTGGATTCCGTTCGGCGGCGGCGTCAACCGTTGTGTCGGCGCAGGGTTCGCCAACATGGAGATGGACGTCGCCCTGCGCACAATGCTGCGCGAATTGCGTTTCGCGCCAACCGATGCACCGGGCGAACGACGGCACTGGCGCGGTGTGGCGACCGTGCCGGCACGGGGCGCACGAGCGGTGGTCTACCGGCGGACCGCTGAGGCGTCCAGGGATAGAGACTCTGCTTCGGTGGCCGACCACGGTGGCGCATAATGCGCCTGGCATACTCGCCGCTGTGACTAGCACTCTCAGTCGGTACATCAAGGCCGTCGACCCTTTCCCGGGGTTGAAAATAGCCATGAACAAGTACTGGTACCCCTTCATTACCCGCCGGTGGGAAAACGAAGACATCACCTTTCTCAACTGGGGCTATGAGGAGGATCCGCCGCTGGGACTGCCGCTGGCCCCTGAGGATGAGCCCAACCGGTACTGCATCCAGCTCTACCACCGCACGGCGACCCAGGCGGATCTCGGCGGCAAACAAGTGCTGGAGGTCAGCTCCGGACACGGCGGTGGAGCCGCGTATCTGGTACGGACGTTGCGCCCGGCCTCCTACACCGGGCTGGACTACAACCCAGACGGCGTCGCATTCGCCCAAAAAAGACATCACCTACCGGGGCTGGATTTCGTGCACGGCAACGCCGAAAGCATGCCCTTTCCCGATGAGTCCTTCGACGCGGTGGTCAACGTCGAAGCCTCGCACGCCTACCCTCACTTTGACCGTTTCCTCCCCGAAATGGTGCGGGTGCTGCGTCCGGGAGGGCATTTCCTCTACGCCGATTTCCGCGGGTTCCTCGAATATGACGATTGGGATGCAGCCCTGGCCGACATGCCAATGCGGATGGTGTCGAAGCGGGAGATCAACACGGAGGTGCTGCGCGGGCTGGATAACAACTCGCAGCGCTACCTGGGCCTGGTCTCCGGCTATGTGCCCAAGTTCCTGCAGCCCTTCGGCCGCGTATTCGCCGGCGCGCCGGGCACGCTGACGTACAAGCAACTGCAAAGCGGGCGGCTTTCGTACCGGATGTACCACTTCATCAAAGATTGAGGCGCGGAGCGGCTGCATAGCCTGCGGCATCCCCGGATACAGGCGAGCCCCGTGCGTGATGCACGGGGCTCGCCGATCGAACAGACCGGGGGTCACTGCAGCCCTCAGGACGCCGTCACGGTCATCTATCGCTCGATGCAAGCAGCATAGGCAAGGCTGTCCTAATTTCGCAAGAGGTCCGTGCCCCGGGGCGTAACGCCAACGGGCCGCGTACCGGCAGGCCAAAGCCCACCAGCGCGTCAAGCACGGCTTGACCACGGCGCATCGCGGTCAGCTCGTCGGCGCCGGCCAACTGCGGCACCTGGGTCGCCGCGGCCACCACCATCGATCCGACGATCTGCCACATCGTCGCGACCGGAATCGCCCCGCCGCTGACCGCGTGCAGTTTGGCGAACAGCGGCTCCAGGGTCCGGTGGCAGCGGTGTGCGACCCAGGTGGTCAACGCCGCCTCGCTCGGCAGCTGCACCACCCCGTCGCGAAGGCGATCGCGGTTGTCGTCTGCGAAGTAGGGGTCGCTGGGCAGCATGCGCACCGTCGAATCGACGACCCCGGCCCAGTCGATGACGCCATCGGAGTCGACGTGCACCCACAGGTTCTCCAGGCCGGTGTCCCACGCCCGTGCCTCCAGCATGACCAGTGCGACGACCCGCCCGATCACGGTGTGGACCAGTGTTGCCGCCAACTGGCGAGCGGCGCTGCGCTGGTCCATGTCCAGAGCGGCCGCGTCGAACATTGCGTGCAGACGATCGGTGGTCAGCGCCGATTCCAGTGGCCACCATCGGCGGACGGACACGTCGGCCAGCACCGCGACACCGTAGACGCGCGGGCATTGCGGATATAGCTCGCGAAGACGCCGGCTGGACTCATGCAGCGGCAGCGTGCGGGCAATGGTCATTGCCGCGATGAGCGGGTCGTCGATCAGAGTCGTCACGGGCACCTCCCTTTGTGAGGTAAGCCTAACCATAGAATGGAAGGAGGCACTGTGAGGGCCATCACACCCGCGGACCCCTGGTGCGGGACTTACCAACCGCAGATGACCGTTACTCGGTCGTAGGCGTACGACCGTCGGTAGTACGCCGGAGTAGGCTTACTTCATTGCACAGGAGATGAGCGAACATGGCTAAGCTGACGCGTCTGGGGGATCTCGAACGTGTGGTAATGGACCACCTCTGGTCCGCACCTGAACCCCAAACCGTGCGACAGGTGCACGAAGCGCTGTCGATGCGACGGGATCTCGCCTATACGACGGTGATGACCGTGCTGCAACGATTGGCCAAGAAGAACCTGGTCTCCCAGATCCGCGACGACCGTGCGCACCGCTACCTACCCGTGCACGGCCGCGACGAGCTGGTCGCCGGCCTGATGGTCGACGCGCTGGATCAGGCGGCAGACTCCGGAAGCCGAGAAGCGGCCCTGGTGCACTTCGTTGAACGAGTCGGCGCCGACGAAGCCGAGGCGCTTCGGCGGGCACTCGACGAATTGGAGTCCGGCCACCGCGCCGCGCCGCCTGGTGGCGCTGCACCCAGGAGCTGAGGGAGACTTGCACCATGTCCGGGCTGGCCTTCACCGTACTTGCGGTGATGCTGGTCGGCCCGGTACCGGCCCTGCTGTCGCGGTCAAAGTGGCCGTTACGCGCCCCGCGCGCCGCAATGGTGCTCTGGCAGGCGATCGCTGTGGCCGCGGTGCTCTCAGCGTTCAGCGCCGGGATCGCGATCGCCAGCCGGCTGTTTCTCCCTGGCCAGGACGGCCGGCCTACCGCCACTCCGCTCGCTGACATCGGTCGAATCGGCTGGCCGCTGTGGACGCTGGATGTCGCGGTTTTAGCGCTCACGCTGGTGATCGGCGCCCGGCTGGCGATGGCCGTCGTCCGGGTGGCCATCACCACGCGGCGGCGTCGGGCCCGCCACCGCATGCTGGTCGACCTGCTGGGTATGTCTCGGGACGCCGTGTCCGCGCGGGCCTGCGCCCACGAGCGTGACCTGCGTGTACTCGAAGTGGCGGAGCCACTGGCGTATTGTCTGCCCGGCGTCCGCAGCCGCGTGGTGGTCAGCGAGGGCACGCTGGACTCGCTCACCGAGACCGAGGTCGCCGCGATCCTCAGCCACGAGCGCGCCCACCTGCGGGCCCGTCACGATCTGGTGCTCGAGGCGTTCACCGCTGCGCACGCCGCATTTCCCCGATTTGTCCGCAGCGCAAACGCTTTGGACGCGGTGCAGCTGCTCGTCGAACTGCTGGCCGACGACGCCGCGGTCCGGACGCAAGGCCGCGCTCCCCTGGCTCGCGCCCTGGTGACCTGTGCGGCCGGTCGCACGCCGCTGGGCGCGTTGGGGGCCGGCGGAGCCCATACGCTGCTGCGGGTGCGCCGGCTTTCCGGGAGCGGCAACAGCCTGATGTTCTCCACGGCCGCCTACCTCGCCGCGGCGGCGATCCTGGTGGTCCCGACCGTTGCGCTGGCCATTCCGTGGCTTACTGAACTGCAACGTCTGTTCACCACGGCCTAACCTACGGCTGCGGAAACGACCGCGCTTTGGCGATACTTTTCAGATGGCCGAAACTGCCTGTGCCACAGTGTTCGGTGCAAGGCTTTGCAGATAGTCCCGACCCTGAGAGGCGAATCGATGAGCTCGTCGGATTCGAAGACCGGTACCGCACAAATCGGAGTGACCGGGCTGGCTGTGATGGGTTCGAACATCGCCAGAAATTTCGCCCACCACGGCTACACGGTGGCGCTGCATAACCGATCCGTCGCAAAGACCGATGCCCTGCTCAACGAGCACGGTGACGAGGGCAAGTTCGTGCGGTCGGAAACCATCGAAGAGTTTCTCGACGCGTTGGAGAAGCCGCGCCGGGTGCTGATCATGGTCAAGGCGGGCGACCCGACCGACGCCGTCATCAACCAGCTCGCCGACGCGATGGAAAAGGGCGACATCATCATCGACGGCGGCAACGCGCTCTACACCGACACCATCCGCCGCGAGAAGGCCATGCGCGAGCGGGGTCTGCACTTCGTCGGCGCCGGCATCTCCGGCGGCGAGGAGGGGGCACTGAACGGGCCGTCGATCATGCCGGGCGGCCCGGCCGAGTCCTACAAATCGCTCGGCCCACTGCTCGAGGAGATCTCCGCACACGTCGACGGCGTGCCGTGCTGCACCCACATCGGCCCCGACGGCGCCGGGCACTTCGTCAAGATGGTGCACAACGGCATCGAGTACTCCGACATGCAGTTGATCGGCGAGGCGTACCAGCTGCTGCGCGACGGACTGGGCAAGACCGCACCCGAGATCGCCGACGTCTTCGCCGAATGGAACAAGGGCGACCTGGACAGCTTTCTCATCGAGATCACCGCGGAGGTGCTGCGCCAGACCGACGCCAAGACGGGCAAACCGCTCGTCGACGTCATCCTCGACGAGGCCGAGCAGAAGGGCACCGGCCGTTGGACGGTGAAGTCGGCTCTGGACCTCGGGGTGCCCGTCACCGGTATCGCCGAGGCGGTGTTCGCCCGAGCACTGTCGGGCTCGGTGGCCCAGCGGAAGGCCACGACCGGCCTGGCGTCCGGCCATCTGGGCGAAAAGCCAACCGCTGCAAAGCAATTCATCGACGATGTCAGCAGGGCGCTCTACGCGTCGAAGATCATCGCCTACGCCCAGGGCTTCAACCAGATCCAGGCCGGCAGCGCCGAATACAACTGGGGCATCAAGCCGGGCGACATGGCGATGATCTGGCGGGGTGGCTGCATCATCCGGGCGAAGTTCCTCAACCGGATCAAGGAGGCGTTCGATGACGATCCCGACCTGCCGACGCTGATCGTCGCGCCGTACTTCCGCAGCGCAATTGAGGCGGCCATCGACAGCTGGCGTCGCGTCGTGGTCACCGCCACCCACCTCGGCATCCCGATCCCGGGCTTCTCCTCGGCCCTGTCCTACTACGACGCGCTGCGCACCGAGCGGCTACCGGCCGCGCTGACCCAGGGCCTGCGGGACTTCTTCGGCGCGCACACCTACGGGCGCATCGACGAGGACCCGAGCAAGAGGTTCCACACGCTGTGGAGCGGGGACCGCAGCGAAGTGCCGGCCTAGCAGGGCCAAATAGGGGGGCCGTGATGAGTTTGGATAGCCACCGATGAGGTTTCTGGACGGGCACCGTCCCGCTTACGACCTGACCTACGAAGACGTCTTCATCGTGCCGAACCGTTCGGACGTGGCGTCGCGCTTCGACGTCGACTTGGCCACCGACGACGGCTCGGGCACCACCATCCCGGTGGTGGTGGCAAACATGACCGCTGTCGCGGGACGGCGGATGGCCGAGACGGTGGCCCGCCGCGGCGGGATTGTGGTGCTGCCGCAAGACCTTCCGATCGCGGCGGTGCAGCGCACGGTGGACTTCGTCAAAAGCCGCGACCTGGTCGTCGACACCCCGGTGATACTGGCGCCAGACGATTCGGTGTCGGACGCGATGGCACTGATCCACAAACGCGCCCACGGCGCCGCGGTGGTGGCTTCCGAGGGCCGCCCGATCGGGCTGGTCACCGAACCGTGCTGCGACGGTGTGGATCGATTCGCGCGAGTCCGCGATATCGCGATCACCGACTTCGTCAACGCGCCGGTGGGCACCGATCCGCGCGAGGTGTTCGATCTTCTCGAGCCGGCCCTCGTCGACGTTGCGGTGCTGACCGGCCCCGACGGCACGCTGGCCGGCGTGCTGACACGCACCGGGGCGATCCGTGCCGGCGTCTACACCCCTGCCATCGACTCCGCGGGCCGGCTGCGCATCGGCGCAGCAGTCGGCATCAACGGCGATGTGGCCGCCAAAGCCGAGGCGTTGACCGAGGCCGGCGTCGACCTGGTTGTCGTCGACACCGCGCATGGCCATCAGGTGAAAGCGCTGGACGCCATCAAGTCGATTGCGTCGCTGGACCTGGGCGTGCCCCTGGTTGCAGGCAACGTGGTGTCGGCGGACGGCACCCGCGACCTGATCGGCGCCGGGGCGTCCATCGTCAAGGTCGGTGTTGGCCCGGGCGCGATGTGCACCACCCGGATGATGACCGGTGTCGGGCGGCCTCAGTTCTCCGCGGTGCTCGAATGTGCCTCGGCGGCAAAGGAACTCGGTGCACATGTATGGGCCGACGGCGGGGTGCGCCACCCGCGGGACGTGGCTTTGGCGTTGGCGGCCGGCGCGTCCAACGTGATGATCGGGTCGTGGTTCGCCGGCACCTACGAATCCCCCGGCGACTTGATGCGTGACCGCGAGGACCAGCCGTACAAAGAGAGCTACGGGATGGCATCCAAGCGGGCGTTAGTTGCTCGTACCGGCGCCGACAGCGCCTTCGAGCGGGCCCGCAAAGCGCTGTTCGAGGAAGGGATCTCGACCTCGCGGATGGGGCTGGATCCCCACCGCGGGGGTGTCGAGGACCTGCTCGACCACATCACGTCCGGCGTGCGCAGCACCTGCACCTACGTCGGCGCGTCGACGCTGGCCGAGCTGCATCAGCGGGCGGTGGTCGGTGTGCAATCCGCAGCGGGGTTCGCTGAGGGCCATCCGCTGCCGTTCGGCTGGTAGTTCCGGGCCGGTTGGAGGCGTGTCGTCGCTGGAACCAGGGCTAGGCGGGGTTAGGCCTTCGTTACCATAGGAATCTCACGCAGCCATGGACGAATCGAGGGAAAGGGTCTCCGTGCCGCAGGCACCCGGCGAGGCCGTTGGCTTCCGGGCTGAGCGGTCAGCGCGGCCCGCACGGTCTGATTGCCGGCAACAGCGGCGGCATCGATGAATCTCGTCGTCATCCTGCTCAGCCTGCTGGCGATCGTGCTGCTCACCGCGGGAAACGCGCTGTTCACCGCAGCCGAATTCTCATTGACCACCCTCGAGCGCAGCACCGTCGAGGCCAACGCGCGCGATGGTGGCCGTCGTGACCGCTACGTGCGCCGCGCCCACCACACCCTTTCTTTCCAGCTGTCCGGAGCGCAGCTGGGCATTTCGATCACCACGCTGGTCACCGGCTACCTCACCGAGCCGCTGGTCGCGAAGCTGCCGCACACGGCCATGGACGCGCTCGGGGTGCCCGACCGGATCGCCGACGCGGTCGTCACATTCGTGACTTTGGTGGTCGTCACGTCGGTGTCGATGGTCTTCGGTGAACTGGTGCCCAAGAATCTTGCCGTGGCCCGGCCGCTGCCGACGGCCCGCGCGGTCGCCGGCCCGCAGCTGCTGTTCTCGTTCGTGATGACCTTTGCGATCCGGCTGACAAATGGTGCGGCGAACTGGATCCTGCGCAAACTGGGCATCGAGCCGGCCCAGGAGCTGCGGTCGGCCCGCTCGCCCCAGGAGCTGGTGTCGCTGGTCCGCATGTCTGCCCGCAGCGGCTCGTTGGACCCCACCACCGCCGCGTTGCTGCACCGATCACTGCAGTTCGGCACGCTGACAGCCGAGGAGCTGATGACCCCGCGATCGAAAATCGTTGCCCTGCAGACGGATAACACTGTCGCCGACCTTGTCGCCACCGCTACTCAGACGGGATTCTCCCGGTTCCCGATCGTCGAGGGCGACCTCGACGAGACCGTCGGCATCGTGCACGTCAAGCAGGTCTTCCAAGTCTCGTCCGCCGACCGGGGACACACCCTGGTGACCGCCGTCGCGCAGCCGGTCGCGGTAGTGCCCTCCACACTCGACGGCGACGCGCTGATGGGAGAGATCCGCGCCAACGGCTTGCAGACCGCCATGGTCGTCGACGAGTACGGCGGTATTGCGGGCATGGTGACCGTGGAGGATCTGATCGAGGAAATCGTCGGCGACGTCCGCGACGAACACGACGACACCACACCGGATGTGACGGCATCCGGCGATGGTTGGCAGGTATCAGGTCTGCTGCGCATCGACGAGGTGGCCACCGCCACCGGCTATCACGCGCCGGAGGGTGAATACGAGACGATCGGCGGGCTGGTGCTCCAAGAGCTCGGTCGCATTCCGGTGAGCGGGGACACCGTGCAGCTGAGCGGATACGAACCCGACGGCATGCCGGAAGGCCCGGCCCGCTGGCAGGCCAGGGTCATCCGGATGGATGGCCGCCGGATCGACCTGCTCGAGCTGACCCCAGTCGACCGTCATGCTGATTCCGGCGCGGGACCGGGTGCCTGATGGGCGACCTGCTGGAAGTGTTGGCGACCATTCTGCTGATAGCCGCAAACGCGTTTTTCGTTGGCGCGGAATTCTCGCTGATCTCGGCGCGTCGTGACCGGCTGGAAGCACTGGCCGAACAGGGCAGATCCAGCGCGGTCACCGCAATTCGGGCGGGCGAACAGCTGCCGCTGATGTTTGCCGGCGCCCAGTTGGGCATCACGGTGTCGTCGATCCTGCTCGGCCGGATCGGGGAGCCCGCGGTCGCCGATCTGCTGCAACGGCCGTTCGATTTCGTCGGCGGCATCTCCCCCGCCTTGCTGCACACCGTGTCATTCGCGGGTGCGCTGGCCATTGTGGTGACGCTGCATGTGCTGCTCGGTGAGATGGTCCCCAAGAACATCGCCATCGCCGGCCCGGAGAGGGCGGCGATGCTGCTGATCCCCACCTACCTGATCTATGTGCGGACCGTCCGGCCCATGATCGCGTTCTACAACCGTTGCACCAACGCCACCCTGCGGGTACTGCGGGTGCAGCCCCGCGATGAACTCGACGTCACGGTCTCCACAGTCGAGCTCAGCGAGATGATCGCCGAATCGGTGTCGGAGGGCCTGCTGGATCCCGAGGAGCACACCAGGCTCACCCGGGCGCTGCAGATCCGTAACCGGACGGTCGCCGACGTGGCCGTGCCGGTCAGCCAGATCCGCGCGGTGCCAGTGGCCGGGCCGGGCTCCGGCCCGACGGTCGAGGCGGTGGAAAAGGCGCTGGCCACCACCGGCTACTCCCGGTTCCCGGTCGCCGATGTGAACCGCCGATTTATCGGATACCTACACATCAAAGATGTGCTGCCACTGAGTAACCCGCATGCCGTGGTCGACCTGGCGAGGGTTCGGCCGCTGCCGCAAATTGCCGAATCGCTGTCGGTCCCCGAAGCGTTGTCGCGGATGCGTCGCAGCAAGAGCCATCTGGCGTTGGTCACCGGGCAGGACGGCACAGTGGTCGCGATGGTGGCGCTGGAAGACCTGGTCCGGGACCTGGTCGGCCTCGTACGGGATGGGATGCAGCGTGTCTGAACTGCCCCGGCGGCTAGACCCTGAGCAGTGGATCGCGCGCGCCGACGAGTACGCCGAACGCGCCGAGACGTTGGTCGTCCCGCACCTCAAGCGGGCCCGGGTCGGCGAGGCGCATCCGGTTTGGGACTTCCTGTTCAGCTACTACAGCCTGCGGCCGGGGCAGCTGCGCTGCTGGCATCCGGGTTACGGGGTGCTGCTCGCCGGCGGCGAAGCGATCCGTCGCTACGGCGGCCGCCGTGGCTACACCGCTGACGACGCCGGTGTCACGGTCAGCGAGACCTATCTGCGCAGCCGGCTGGACACCATTTCGTTCGTGGCGCGTCTGTTCGAGGCGACCGCGAGCCGCCCCGCCCACCTAGCCTGCTTCGGGCTGCACGAGTGGGCAATGGTGTACCGGGCCGATCCCGAGCAGCGCCGTCACAGCGTGCCGCTTCGGCTGGGGCAAGATGGCACCAACGCGGTAGTGGAGTCGATGCCGCTGCGGTGCACGCACTTTGATGCGTTTCGGTTTTTCACCGACGTTGCCCGACCACGAAACGCCCTCCAACTTTCTCGGGCCGACCAAATCTGCGTAGAGCAACCAGGCTGCGTCCATGCCGCGATGGACCTTTACAAGTTCGCCGGCAAGCTACTCGCCTTGGTCGACTCCGACCTGCTGATGGATGCCTTCGAGTTGGCCCATGAGGCCAGGGAACTCGATATGCGCGCGAGCCCGTACGACTTGCGTGCGTTCGGCTACGAGGCGATTCCGGTCGAGTCATCCGCGGGTCGAGCTGAGTATGTGCGTCAGCAAGCGGCGATAGCGAGGCAAGCCGCGGCGATCAGGGCGTCCCTGCAACGGCAGTGCGAGAACCTGCTGGCCTACGCCGCCTGAAATCTGCCGTCCGACTACACGTCACAGTGCGCTGAATGCGCCGAACAGCGCCTCGAACAGCTCCGGGCTGGTGACGGTGACTAGCGCGGAGACGATGGCGCGTTGGAGGTCGAGGTCGGGGCCGTCGAATGTCTAGATAGAATGACCTGGACAACTGGTGTTACAAGTTGAGCCCGCTGGCCGACTCCGAGCTGCTGCTGGACTGCCTGGAGCCGGCCGCGGCCGCGCATGAGATCGACCTTCGGGCCAGCCCGTATGACCTGCGCGGCTACGGGTACGCACCGATCGCTGTCGAGCAGGCCGCTGGCCGCGCCGAGTATCTGCGCTGCCAGCAGGCCATCGCCGCACGCGCAGCGCCGCCGCGTGCAGCGCCGCACGGCCCGGTGTGACCTGCCGCGACGGGCCGCTGGTTACCGGCT
>CAWBSW010000078.1:0-12914 GCA_963791535.1 uncultured Actinomycetota bacterium
AAACAGCAGTCCTACCGAAAGCTGAATTCCCCGAATGATCGGCTGTGGGAACACTTTCGCAACCCAATCCAACAGGCCCGACGCCCCAAGCGCGACAAAGATCGCGCCCATCAGCAGGGCGCCCGCGGCGATGTCGTCGGCGCCGAAACCGTGTGCGATCGCTATCGCCCCGAAGGCCTTCAACGGCTGCACCGGCACCGGAAGTCGGTACACCAGCCCGGCCACCACATAGAGCAGTCCGGCCGGCAACAGCACCGCCGTCGGCATGAGCCCGTTCTTCACGATCAACGCCACGGCGATCGGCACCAGCACACCCAGATCGCCGACCGCTCCGGCTAATTCCGCCCGGTCGAACCGAAACGAGCTGCCACCGGACTCCAGCTGCGCTGCCGTCGTGCTGACCATGTGAGCACTCTAAGTCAGCGGAACTCCGCGATCACCTTGGCGAAGGTTTCGGCATGGTGTTCCTGCACGGTGACGGATGTCAGCCCGTAGGTTTCGCGGTAGCCGCGCAAGGTATCGGCGATGTCGCGGGGCGATCCGCTCAGCACGGCGGGCAGGGCCAGCAACTGCTCGTCGGACAGCGTGGGCGCATACCTTCGAGTCATCGACAGGTCGGGTTTGCCGGAGCTGTCCGACACCCCGGTGATCGCCAGATTCAACTCGAGATCGGCAAAGCGGTCACCGGCGGCGGCGCGGACCAGCTCGATGCGTTCGGCGAGTGCGTCGCCGGTCCCGCGGTCGTTGGCACCGGTCAGCCCGATGATGTCGGCGTGCTGCGCAGCGATCGTCAGCAATCGATTTCCGTTGCCGGCGATCAGGATCGGCACGTTCGGCAGGTGCTTCTTCAGGTAGGTGGTGACGTGCTCGAGGTAGTCGACGCGCTGCCCGGCGGTCGGGTACGGCAGCTCGGCAGCCTCGAATTCCTCGCGCACGTAGCCCGCGCCGAGGCCGAGATCGAGGCGGCCGTCGCTGAGGTCATCGACGGCCCCCGCGTCGCGAGCCAGCAGAGCCGGCTTGTAGAAGCCCGCGTTGAGGACGTAGGTCCCCAGCCGCACGGTGGTGGTGGCCGCCGCGATCGCGGTCAGCACCGGAAACGGTGCCGGCGCGCCGAGGTGGTCGGGCAGATGAATTGCGTCGAATCCGGCGTCTTCCAGGCGCCGCGCCTTGTCCCGCAGCGCGGCGCTCGACTTGGCGCTGTGGATGCCTATCGAGAAACGAAAGTCACGAGCCATCAACTAACTCCGATCGTGTTGTTATTCAATGCAATTTCCAGGAGCGCGCGGCGGCTGCAAGGCCTTGCACCAGAGCAGAAGTGACCGGTGACAGCCCATCGAGGGAGCTGTCACCGGGTAGCGGACTGCGGGGGCTGATGCCCCTGACCCGGCTGGGCAGTTCCAGCTGAGTTCCGCCGTCGCGTGCCCGATTGACCGGGTTGTGCGGGTGCAGCCCGCGCAGCTCGAGCGGGATCTGGTCGATGTCGGTGACGACCTGGTAGCCGGGCAGGTCGAGATGGCCGGCCACGTGAGCGGCCAGCGCGCGGTTGCTGCCGCCGGCCAACAGCTGGGTGCTGCGGCCGATCCGCCCGTACCCGTGCAGCGAGATCGCGATGTCGACGTGGTCGAGGAAGTCCGCGAGCCGGGCCGACTGGTCGGGGCGGAATCGCGCGGACGACAAGTGGTGTGGATAGTGGTCGGGATGCCGCACCAGATACACCGACGCGTCGGCCGCGTCGGCGGCACGTTCGGCGATCATGTCGGTCATCTCTTCCAGGCCGCCGCCGTGAATGGCGAGAAAGCCGAAGCGTGACCGTAGCCGGCTTTCCTCGGTCACCCCGACCTCCGACAGCAACTCGGAAAGCGACTGGGGCGCAGGCGTTGTCGGCCGCGGCCGGGGGCGAGGCCAGCGAGCGGGATCCCATCGGCGCAGGAAGTCGATCCAGCGTTGCGGCAACCCGTGGTGCAGCGCTCCGTCGATGATGCGTTCGAGGTAGCCCGGTCGTGGCGCACCCGGATGCACCCGGTGGTCGATGTAGACCCAAGCGTCCGACGGCCCGTCGTCGGTGTGCACGGTCAGCTGCTGGCGCCGGTATCGTCGCGGCACACCCTCGGCGCTATCGAGGGTGGCCAGGTCGCGATCGGAGAGCTGCCAGACGACCCCGTGCACTTCCACGCCGTCGAACGGTTCGACGGTGGCGACGCCGCGTTGATTGATCAGCCAGTCATGGTCGGCCAGCACCGCCCGGCGGGGATCGCTGGCGTCGGGACAACGTTGCGCCATCTGTTGCACGCACAGGTTCGACCCGTATGCAAAGTAGGTACGACGGCACGCCGACACGGCTTCGATGTTAGCGGGGCGAAGTATTTGGCCCGCCTCGGCCATGGCGTCGACGGCACCGCCATCCCCAGCGTGTGGCCGGATGACCGCGTCGACGTCGTCTGCACGCCTACACTGGAACCTGTCGCCGGACGCTACGTGTTCGGCCAAGTCCCCCAACAACTCTTGGACGGCGACACCGACACGGTGATCTGATCGGGTAATGACCGCAAGGTTAATTCCCGCGCGTCACGCTGTTGGTGCCATCGTTTCGGTGCAAGGATCACTCAATGGACGCTTCGGTAGAAAGCACGCGAGACCGTGACACGATCGAGCGGGAACTGCGATTGCTGGTCAGCGTCCGCAGTGCTTACCGCCAGCGGGGCGGGGCGCTACCGCCGGTAAGTCAGATGGACGCCCTGCTGGACGAACTCCTCGCGTTGGGTCCGCCGATCGAGTCGAAGGTCAAAGCCAACCGCGCTATGCCGAGCCGCTCACGGTTAGGTAGGTCAGCGCCGTCGGGGACCTAGCGTCATGCTCCGGTAGCCCGAACTATCTTTGATATGGCAAATCGCTCGCGGCCAGCTCCTCGTCCTCGATGCGGCCATCGCAACGGCTAGTCAGGAATTGGATAGTATGCCGACGCCCCCGAGTCGAGTTCTTCGCATGCGGGCGGTTGACCTCACCAACCGCATTCCCGGCTACTTCGTCCGCGAGTACGGCGAAGGCGACGATGCCTGGAAGAAGGTCAAAACAAGGGTTATCTGCGAGTTGGCCCCCCACGAAGGCAGCTTTCTGCCCGAAGTGTGCACCGTGAAGTTCACCGACGGGACGGAGCGTTACTTCAACCCCAACGACCAGGTCGAAATCAGACCCTGAGCTTTGAGCCCGTGCCAAACGTTGCAGCGTATTTAGGCCGAGCCGCTCACGGTTAGGTAGATCAGCACTGTGGCCGAGCTGTCCGTCATGCTTGACCTGGTCTTTCGTGGTGATTCGCCACCGTCATGGGTGGAACTATCTTGAACTTGGTGGGCTTTTCGTTCTATGTGCACATCGGCTGGATGCGTTGCCACAGGCGCTGCACTGAGCGACGAAAACCACCAAAAGGCCGCGGTTGGTGCTACGGATGTTCTCCGCTTCACCGACGGCCACTGGCAAGACACGCCCTACCTTCGGCCGCCGGCCCAATGCGCAGGACCAAGAAGCGGAGCACTCACCGATACCGTTACGTCTAGTCGGTCATTTGAGCCCCAGCCCGACGGCACCCTCCGAGGCGTTCAGATCGTCACCACCGTCACCAACGACTGCGGCGGCACAATAGGAACGGTGCGGCGGACCCCGATCTCAGCGACACGGATCGGCGATGTACCACCCACCGTCACTCTGGCCGATCCGGCATTATTCGAGGCCCCGCCCGTGCCAGCCACTAACCGCCCGCGCTGAAGCTGCCCAGGCCGACGACCAAAGACACGAACTGGAGACCCCGACCGCAGGGAAAGGAAGAATCACGAAAAATGAGAACTAGCAACGTTATTCGCATCGTCCAGGCGACATTAATCGCCGTCGGCATAGCCTTCGCCATATCTGTGGTGGTGGCCGGACACTGGTGGTCCGACAAGACCAAGATGGACCTCGGCGACCTCGGCAAGCAGGTCACCCGCGGCCTGCAGCACCAGTTCGACACCTCCGATGGCATGAAGCAGTACGGGCTTCATATCGCCGACGACATCATGCTCATCAACGTGACCGGCAACGAGTACCGGGGCCTGGTCACAGTCCGTACGAACAAGCTCAAGGACGTGCCAGTCGGGGTCGTCCTCTACGCGGACGGCAACCACATGATCTACCAGGTCGATCCGGAGTCGGCCCCCAAGCTGATCCAAGCCGCCGAAAGGGACGAAGACCGGCAACAGACGTGCTCAGGCCCCCCGTGCTAAGTCGTCGTCCTGCGCCCAGGGTCTTGGTTAACGCGGTCGATTTGGGGTCATTCCTCCCAGTTTCCAACCCCGTCGTTGGTACAAAGGTAATTACTAGACGTCTGGCTGTGAGTTAGCTCTTGCGCGTTGCCACGGGCCAAACGGGACGTGCAACATGCTGACGTGCAATCGCTCACCATCTATGAATTGCGCGACCTCGACCCGGCGGCCGCGCTGACGGCTTATGCGCGACCTTGACACCGTCGACTTCGAGCTGCGACTGCTGGCCGCTGTGCGCCGCTCTATCCGCGAGCACGGTGGCCAGCCGTCAAGTCGTCACGTCGACGAACTGCTCGACGAGCGCAACGAGCTGACCGGAAGCTGACGGCGCTACGCGGTCTTGTCCACCAAGCATGAACGGAGATCAATCAATGAACACTCGCCGCATGACGCTTGCCCTGGGGGCCGCTGCCGGTGTCATGCTGGCCTCCGCATTCCTGTCGACGGCCGTCGCCTTCGCCGACACGACCCCTGACTTGAGTGGCGGCGGTGGGTTTCACGGCGGTGGCGGTTTCGGGCCCACCCCCGTCGGCCCCAGCCCCGGCCCCGTCGAGGAGGTCTTCAGTTTCGAGCCTACTGGCTCGGAAACCGACGTCTCGACTACCGACCTCCCTCTTGGCCTTGGCGATATTTCCACGGGGACACAAGAATTCGACGTTATCGAAACCAGTATCACCGGCGACCCCACGGTTGGGACCTTCGACGCTTCGGTGATCGATACGGATATTTTGGGCGTGACCAACTCGGAATACGGCGTCACCTCCGACCTAACGGGCACGACGGGCGATCCGACAGTCGGATCGCTGTACGACACGCTCACCTTCGATAACAGCGGCTACAGCATTGTCTTGACAGATATCCCGTCGACGACAGCCGGCGGAGCGCCTGATATCACAGGCGCAGTCGACACGCCCCACGGTGACTACACCCTTCCCCCGGTGGTGGACACACTTCTCCTCGATATTGTCGGCGCCGCCAGCGGTGACGGCCTCACTGCTGGTGGTGGTGTTACTGCTGAAACCGTGGGGACCGCTGCGATCGATGGCCTGACTGGCCTCCTGGGCCTCTTCTAGCCCGGCGAGCTGAGCCAGCTCGTGAATGTGGGGTCGTTCGCCAGCACGGATGCATCGGCGTCGGTGGCATCTGAACGCGACTCACCTGTTGGCAACTCTCACTCGGCACTTGAGCGGTTCCTCGCTATGCGGTCGACCGCGCGCTCGACTCGGGGTCATTGCTCCAGTTTCCAACCCCGTCGTTGGTACAAAGGTAATTACTAGACGTCTGGCTGTGAGTTTGCTCTTGCGCGTTGCCACGGGCCAAACGGGACGTGCAACATCTGACGTGCCCTTGCGTCGTGCTGCGTTATCCAACCCCAAGCTGAAGTCGGTCATCTGATGCGGCTCAAATGGGCAGTCCACATCGGAGGGGTCTGGAGCACCGTAGGCGACCACGGCACCTGGATAATCGTCAACGTCAGCACGGTCAGCGACCAGACCTGGTGGCTGTGCGTGCATCCGTGGGAGTCGGACGACCTGCACGAGCACGGGACATTCCCCACCAAAGAATCGGCCCAGGCGCACGCCCAGGACCGCGAGGACGGGGTGCCAATTCAGGCGCAGGAGACCTCGCCAAGGAGTGTGAAATGAGCAAACGATTCTGGCAGTCCTCGTTGCGCTGATGCTCAGTGGCTGCATCGCGGACTCCGATGACGACGACTTCCTCTGCGCATTGCACAAGCAGGGCATCACGAACCAGTTCGGTGATCAGGGATTGATCAACCTCGGCCATATGATCTGCGACCAGCGTGCCGAAGGCTATAGCGAGAACGCCATAATGAGCATGGGAAAGCTGCACGGAAACAAAATGACGGGCCAAGACGTGAAGGTCATCGTCAGCTCAGCGGAAGCCGCATACTGCCCCGAGTACATCCAATAGCCCCAAACGAATCGCGTCCATGGCACCCCGCCAGTCATCCATGAATTCTTCTCCCGAAGGGCTACCCGAACGGTTCCCGGCGCGTATTCTCGGACACACCACACACCCCGACGCCGGGCGGGGGCGTGCAACAGCGCCGTTCACGCTCGCCGGGTGTCGATTGGGCTGGTCATAGGTGTTTGATCCCTGCTGTTCTGTCAAGGCCGATCTCATCGTCACCCGGCAGAGCTAGTCGGCAAGATGCGTGACCTTGCGTTGACGCTGGAGGCTGTCGACCACTAAATCGACGATGACGTCGAAAACTCCAAGACTTGGCCGTCTTCTATCACGTTCAGGAAGCAATCCCCGAACCACCCATAGACGCAAGGAAATTGATACCGATGGCGACTAAGACACGATACCAAGGTGCCCTGCTACACCTCCTGGGCCTGGGCAAAACGTGCGTAACCGGGCTGGAATTCGCTGGCCGGGTAGAGGCCGATGATGACCCCGAAACCTGGCTCGCAGAACTCACTTTCAAGAAGCAGTAAAGATTCGACATGAGAGCAGCAATTCACCAGCTCGAGGCGGCACTCGCCGACTGGCGTACAGGTATGGGGAATGCCGAAGCGTCAGCAGCATTAGCCGCTGCAGCAGCTTCGGTACTCGACGCTTACGCTTGGACCTTCCAGTGCGAATACCGCCGACCACAACGAGGCCTAGCCATCCGATCTTGTGTACCGAGGATTCGGCTACACCGGGATAGGGGGAAATCCGTTGGGAGGGAAGACCCCTGATCTGACTGAAGGTGTGGTGCCTGTGGACAGCCAGGCCAGGGGCTTTAGGAATCCTGGTGGCGCTGCAATTGGCTCGGGCGGAAAGGATGGCACCCATCATCACCAACACATACCTTTCTGCGTAGTTTCAAAGGCTTTGACGCTGCAACGGATTTGGACACCCGGCCCGCCGATCGGGAATCTGGAGAAACCAACCGACGAGACCGAGTGCTGCAGCGCGGGCAAGTCAACCAAGAAATGCGCGCCGCGCCTCCGCGAGTAGTCAGCACCACCTGAAGAGACTCGCGGGAACATCATTAGATGACGTGTTTGGGCTTAGCTCGTCACAGTAAGACAGATCAGCACCGCATTGAGCAGGCTGATCATCACGCCGACCACCCACCCGATCGCGGTTGTGACGCGGTGATTGGCGTCGTTTCCCATGAGCGCCCGGTCGCTGGTCAACCGAACCAATGGAAGCAGCGCGAACGGGATGCCGAACGACAGCACGACCTGCGACAGCACCAGCGTCCGGGTCGGGTCGAAACCTAGGGTCAGGATGAACAGCGCGGGCGTCAGCGTCACCAGCCGGCGTATCAGCATCGGAACGGACCGGTGGAGCAATCCCTGCATGATCATCGCGCCGGCGTATGCGCCCACCGATGCCGACGCCAAACCGGAAACCAGTAATCCGATCGCGAAGAACACCGCGATCGTCGGGTTAACGGTGTCGTGCACCGCGGTGTAGGCCCCCTCGATGGAACCGGTGCGGCCGCGCTCGCGCATGTTGAGCGCAGCGATCAGCAGCATGGCCGCGTTCACCGCTCCGGCCACCACCATCGCCAGCCCGACGTCCAACCGGGTGACGCGCAGTAGCCGTCGCCGGTCCGGGCCGGGATCGGGATGACCGTGCCGGTCGCGGGCCATCCCGGAATGCAGATACACCGCGTGCGGCATGACCGTCGCACCCAGGATCGCGGCGGCCAGCAGCAGGCTTTCCTTCCCATGGAATCGCGGTACCAGCCCGCCGATCACGGCACCGGGAGGCGGTGTTGCGACGAAGAAACTGGCGGTGAAGCCGACGGCGATCACCAACAGCAATCCGGTGATGACGCGTTCGAAGATTTGCTGACCGCGTTGGTCCTGGACTCTGAGGAGCAGCAGCGACACCGCCCCGGTGATCGCTCCGCCGATCAGCAGCGGCAGGTGGAACAGGATGCGCAGCGCGATCGCCCCGCCGATCACCTCGGCAACGTCGGTGGCCATCGCGACGATCTCGGCCTGCGCCCAATACGCCAGCCGGGCCCGCCGGCTCAACTGGGCTGCGACTGCTTCCGGCAGCGAGCGGCCGGTCACCAACCCGAGTTTCGCCGACAGGTATTGCACCAGGCCGGCCATCACGTTCGCGATGACGATGACCCACAGCAGCAAGAAGCCGAATTGCGCGCCGGCGCTGACGTTGGCGGCCACATTGCCCGGGTCGACATAGGCGATCGCTGCGACGAATGCGGGGCCGAGCAGATACCAGCCCGTCTTGAGCCGGGCGCGGCTCTCCTGCGTCACCTAACTCACTTTCATTCGACGAATAAGAAAGTTAGGTTAGCCGAAACATCTAGCCCGAGGCGTAGAGGCCACGTCCGGTGACCAGCGGCAGGTCCAGCGTCGTCCGGATTCCCGGCGGGGCGGCCACCACAGCGGGGATGGCGTTGACGACGCGCATCGCCGTGGCCACCAGGCCGGCGTGATTGTGGTCGCCCTTGCGGCTGCTCAAGCAGACGTCGACGGCATACGACGGCTCGCCGGTGATCTCGATGCGGTACGAGCCACCGGGCTGGGCGGGCTGCGGCCAGTCCGGGCAGAGGTCTTCGCGCAGTCGGGTGACATGCTCGAGGACGACGACGGGATCGCCGTCGACCAATCCCAGTACCTCGAACCGCAGCGCGGCGGCGCTGCCCTTGGGGATGTGCCCGGACGCGATATCGAAGTCCTCGGGTGCCGGTTCGCGCACGTACATCTCTTCCACCGTGTCGAGTTCCAGACCCAGCCCGGCGCCGAGCTGCCGCACCACCGATCCCCACGCCAAGCTCAGCACACCCGGTTGCAGCAGCATCGGGATCTCGTCGATCGGTTTGCCGAATCCCATCACGTCGAACATGACCGTCGCGCTGTCGTAGGTGGCGTAGTCGACGATCTCCATGCAACGGATCTGCTGGATGTTCTGGCAGGTGCCCGCCAGCGCCAGCGGTAGCAGATCGTTGGCGAATCCGGGATCGATGCCATTGACGAACAGGCTCGAATTACCTTCCCGCGCAGCATCTTCGATCGGGTCGAGCATCTCTTGCGGAAGCACCTGCCACGGGTACTGCAAAAAGACTGCACTGCTGCCGACGACGTTGACTCCGGCGGCCAGGATGCGCCGGTAATCATCGAGAGCGTCGGGCAACCGGTTGTCGGCCATCGCGGTGTAGACCGCGCATTGGGGCTTGGTGGCGAGCACCGCGTCCAGATCGGTGGTCGCGATGATGCCGGTCGAATCCTTCAGTCCGGCAAGCTCTCCGGCGTCTTTACCGGCTTTGGATTCCGACGACACCCACACGCCGGTGAGCTCGAACTCCGGATTGCCGATCAGTGCTCGTAGCGCGTGGACACCGACATTGCCGGTGCCGATCTGGGCGACGCGAATGGCCTTGCTCATAGTCCGCTCACAGGTCCGGGATCGGCAGGTCGAGATTGGGGAAGGTGATGCCGCCGTCGACCTCGAGCACCTTACCGGTCAGGTAGGCGCCCGCGGGCGAGGCCAAATACACCGCGGCGGCCGCGATCTCGTCAGGCTCGCCGAGCCGGCGCATCGGCGTTACCTTTTCCATCGGCTCGCGCAGCTCGTCGTTGGAGGCGACGATATCGAGCGCCGAGGTGGCGATCGAACCCGGCGCGATCGCGTTGACCCGAATCCGCGGGCACAGGTCCAGCGCGGCCAGCCGGGTGTAGTGGGCGAGTGCGGCTTTGGCGGTGCCGTAGGCGGCGAAACCGCGGCCGGCCACCCGTCCCATCGTCGAGGTGATGTTGATGATGCTGCCGCCGCCGGAGTGTTCGAGCATCAGTGGCGCCGCGGCGGTGGTCAACGCGTGCGCGGTGGCGACGTTGAAGGTGAACGCGCTCTTGAGATCCTTCGTTGACGTGCTCAAGAGCGCGTTGGGCATGGTGCCGCCGACGTTGTTGACAACGATGTCCAGCCGTCCGAAGGCCTCGACGGCCTTGCCGGCCAGCTCCGCGGTCACTTCGGGCTGGGCCAAGTCCGCCGTGACGACGTGGGCGCGCCGCCCTGCGGCGCGGACCTTTTCGGCAACGGCCTCTAGTTCGGATTGCGTGCGCGAGGCGATGACGACGTCGGCGCCAACCTCGGCGAATGCCAGTGCGATGGCCGCGCCGAGGCCGCGTCCGCCACCGGTGACGACGGCGACCTTGTCGTCGAGTCGGAATTTGTCCAGGATCACGGGCGTCACCGTAACAAGGCGGCCGCCGTCCCGGAACCCTATTTCTGAAACATGTTCTAGTTTCTTGCGCCGGTTGGAACCGTGCCCCTACGGCCCTGACGCGCCCACGGCTTGTCGGGAGCCACTTGTCTCGAGTCAAGAAGTTGGCAGGTTTTTGGGCTGGGCCCGTCGTCGAGGTAGGCCTGTTTTGGGGTGCGGTCGGCGAGGCCCTGGTGGGGTCGGATGGTGTTGTAGATGATGCGGAAGCGGTGAACTTCCATGTCGAGGGCGTCACCGTCGGCGATGTAGCCGTGGTACCGAGTCAGCACTAACCCCCAAGCGGTGCCCACCCAGTAACCACCATCAGCATTAGCGCAGGTCAGAGTATGTTTTTGAAGTGGTGACCAGGGCGCGTGCACTCAACGTGCACAACGGACTGATTGCGATCCGAGCGCAATCAGAGCTCTGCTGCGGACGCGCTGCGGACGAGGTCTAAACCGCTGGCGGTACTCCGCTGAGGTCCGACGGTCAGCTGCGGCGATTCCGGACTTAGAAGATGGTTAGCAGGTCAGTTGCCAGTCCGGAAAGATCCGCTGGCGCCGCGCCGGCCAGTCCGCTCAAGTCCGCCGACAACCCGCCGGCCAGTCCGCTGAAGTCCGCCGACAACCCGCCGAGGTCCGTTGCCAGCCCGGCCGCCGCTTCCGTGGGCTGCCCGGTCAGCAGGTCAAACAGGTCCGACCCGAAGTTGATCAGCTGTATCGGGATGTCAAACAGGAGCTGGTTGAACGTCACCGCGGTGTCGTAGAGACCTTGAATCTGGTTTCCGATGAACGTCGAAAGCCCGCCGAGATCGTCGAAGATGGTGCCGATGGGTTCGAGCACCGGGCTGATGCCGCCGATCGCCGTGCCGAGCTCGGTCAGCCCGTTCCCGATAGGCGCGAAGATCAGTTCGTTGGTGAAGACGGCTAGAACCAGGACGATGTCGTTCAGCGCGTTCTCCACGAGCATGGGGCCGAACAAGATGAGCAGCTGTTGGATGTTGCTTTCGATGCTGTCCGGCGAGCTCAGCCCGCTGAGCAGGCCGCTAAGGTCCAGTCCGCTGAGCAGTCCGTTGAGGTCCAGCCCGCTGAGCAGTCCGCTGAGGTCCGACCCACCGGCAATGTCGGTGCCGGCCGATGCCGATGCGGCAAGGGGGTCAAACAGATCGAGCGCCGCGGCGGAGAGCTGGACCGAGGGCGCGGACACCTGGATGTCCGGGAGCGGTGGGGTCACCGGGGTGACGGCGATCATGCTGGCGCCTACGAGGGCGACACTGGCGGTGATTAAGGGGTGAAAGGCTAGCTCCATGGCCATCTCCTTTGAGTGCTTCGCGGGGAGTTAGGAAAACTGAGACCCACGTAGAGAGTAGTTGAGAGCGGCCTGAGAGGGCAAGGTTTTGAGAGCGCCGAAAGCGGCAACCGCATATATCGGATCGCGACGGGCGAACGGTGGGGCGTCGCAAGGTTCGTTCCCGGCCGCAAGTTCGACGAGGACGACTATGCGGACTTCGGCTCGGAAGCAGCAGCCAGGTCCCAAGCCGAGGAATGGGAGCGCGACTGAGCGCAGTTCACCAGTCGTCCGCAATACCATCCCGCCAGCCGTGGCCGTCATTACGGGAATCTTTTAGTTTCTCGGCGTCCCACGCCAACCGCTCCGGATCATCCGAAGCGTAATCGTTCGGCATCATCCGCCACCCCGTCGCATGCGCGGCCCGCCGCGCTTCCTGCGCCGGATGATCGGCCGGCAAGTGACATAGCCGGAAAAACTCAAGAGCGTTCAAGCCCATGACATCCTCGATGGTTCGGGCATCCGCCGCCTTCATGTTCCCGGCGGCGTACTCGGACAGCGCGGCGTCAACCTCCGCGCCCACCTCGGCTTCTAGATCCAGCTCTGGAGATAACCGCCGCCGCCGCGCCACCAGCCGCTTCAGCGCCCGATCCACCGTCACCACCCCGCCGCCGCCTGCCCCTCCGCCGCCGGTCGCCGGGTAACCTGACCGGGCGTGTCGTCGCCGGTTCCCTACCAGACAGAAATGTCCTTTTGTGGTTCGGTAACACCATCTGCTCAAGACATTTTGGGGATGGCGGGACAGACAGCTGCGCGACGGTACCGTTAATCTGGTCGCTGCCGTCGGGGCAGACCTATGTCACCAGCCCCGGCAGCGCGATCCTGTTTCCGGCACTGACGGTGCCCACTGGTGATCTGTCCGGAGCCAGACTGATATCGGACGACCGCTGCGGTGAACGCACCGCCATGATGCCCACCCGTCGACGCACTCGCGCCCAGCAGCGATCGCAGCGGATCACCTCGGAGCGCAACCGCAATCGCAACGACAGGCTGGCCCGGCAACGCGCCTACACGTATGCTCGCGCGGCACCATTCGGCGAACCCGACGAACCACCGCCGTTCTAGGGCCTGGC
>CAWBSW010000079.1:0-31797 GCA_963791535.1 uncultured Actinomycetota bacterium
AGTTCTCGTCGTTGCGTCCCACGTTGAAGACCTGATTGTGGACCACATCCCGTGGTGCATCGAGAACGGCAACGACCGCAGCCATAATGTCGCGAATATCAACGATTGGACGCCAGGGGGTTCCATCGCTCTTGATGTAAATCTTTCCGGAGGTCAGTGCCACGGCCACGAAATCATTCAACACGATGTCCAGACGCAGCCTTGGCGACGCTCCATAAGCGGTCGCGTTGCGCATATAGGTCGGCGAGAAATTGTCGCTGGCCAGGAGTGCGATATCGCGTTCGGCCAGGACTTTCGATTCACCATAGGGAGTAACGGGACTGAGCGATGAGGTCTCGTCCAAAAAATCGTCACCGGCCGCCCCGTAAGTGCTGCAAGACGACGAAAAGACGAAGCGCTCGACGGCCGCTTTCTTGGCAAGCTGCGCGAGGTGAACAGAACGAAGGTGATTGATGTCGAACGTAAGCTGTGGATTGAGATTTCCCACGGGGTCATTCGATAGCGCAGCCAGATGCACAACGGCGTCGAACCCGCTCATGTCAGATGGAGTCAGTTGGCGAAGATCCTTGTTAATCTCTTCGAATCCCCTTGGGCAGCAAGCCGAAATCGCTGTTTCTATATAGATCGGTGTCTAACCCGACAACCTCGTGACCGGCTTCCTGCAGAATCGGAATCGCCACGCTTCCTATGTATCCTTTGTGTCCCGTCAGCAACACTCTTCATATCTGTTTTCCTCTTCGTCGTCGGTCAAAGTATGGTAATTCGAGCAGCCGTTCGTATCGAGCAACAACCTACGTGACTTCCCTTCCTAGGTCCGACTTCCTCGCCCGTCTTCGAGATCAGCGACGGGTACAAGAAGACCATTGTGCTGGAGCAGCTCGGCGGCATCTGCAATCAGGGCAAGCGGCATGCCCGAGCGCTCAGCGATATCCAGCAGCGAGTTCTCTCCGTCAGAGAGGTTAAGAACCCACAATCGCGCATTAATCTCTGTTCCAATCGATTCTCCGCCGGTTGAACGATAGAGACCTCGAGTTTGCCCAACTGCGGTTCACAGCATAGAATTTGGTTGACATACTTTCGATTGGTCTCCAGCGAATCCACAATCGCTGAACAGACACGAAGCGACCTTGCCAGAGAATCCGGGCGTATGAAGCTCAGATTATCGGCAGAGGTATGATACTCGGGAAACGTTTCCCATACGCTCCTCATGAGGCAACCAACGGAAAGATTGAACCCGGGCGAACAATACTGCCGTTCATCGTATCCGTAGAAAATTCCAGCACCTCAGAGGGCTCGCCGCAATCTCGCAGTACAGAGGCGACTGTCCGATCGATCTCCGTCCCTCCCTTACGGCTCTTCTTATAGTGAAAACCTCCGGCGTCTCCGATGCAGGTCAGCACGAGACCATGGCGAATTCTCTTGGCGGATGCACGGTTTTGTGCCAGCCAGGTGATCGCGCCGATGGTCCCGGGTATGAAAAGAAAACGATAAGAATAGCGAAGACTGCGCGCGGAAAGATGACGTGCCAGCGCAGCGGCGACGGTCAGTCCCGAGAGGTTATCATTGGCCAAAGAAGGATGACAGGCGTGGCACGAGATAAGTACTTCATCAGAAGAACGGCCAGGCAGAAAACACTCTCCATAAGATAGGTGTCCATCCGAGAGGGTCGAGTCAATGCACACCTCATAGTCACCCTCTCTTAACTTCAGCCACTCCTTATGAGAAAGGCAGAATCCCCAATCCTCCTTGTAATAGGAGGTCCGGTAAGGAATCCAGTCCGGATGATCTGGAATCGTAAAGAGGTGCGGCTTTAACTGCTCCAGCGGCATCGTCGCATGCACCGGCGTGCTGTAGTTGACCACGTGCAGGTTTGACTCTCGGAAATCGACGATCCGCCGGCCATCGGAGGTTTTGATATACGCATCTCGGATATTCCATTCCTTCGGAATTGTCCAATCGAACACACTGGTTCCGGAAGGAACTTCCTTGATCTCGAGCGGAATCCGCTCTCCCAGGATTGCGAGGGTCTTTCTGATCCGTCGCCGGTAATGCTGCGACAGATGAGGTAGAGAGAAGCCGCGAAGCCATGCCGGTCTCGGCCAGTTTCGACGATTCCTCTTTGGTCGAGTTCCTTTACAAGACTCACGGCGCTATTTGAAATCAGGGTAGTTCCTGTCTCTTTCGGAAATGACTTCGACGTTTCCCGGCCAAGTGACTCCGAACGCTGGGTCATTCCAACGCACCCCCCTGGCCGACTCCGCATGGTAGAACTCGGACATTTGATAAAGCACTTCCGAAAATGTGGTCCCCCCGGTGCCCGCGACCCTGGTGATCTGCCTGTTCCTGATCATCGGGGCCGGCCTCGCGGCTACCGCGCGGCGCGGTAATGCTCTTCCTCAAAAAGCAGATGGGGCAATTCCTGATCCTCGGCGGCGGCATCGTGATGCTGATGCTGTCGATCGGCTGCGAAGCTCGCTACGGCGCTACCGGCCGACTCACCTACGACCTGATCGCGGGATTTGTCATCGCCGCTGTTGGTGGCCTCATGTTGATCCCGGCATTCCGGATGACCCTGGGCCTGTCGCCGAAGGCTGATCGGCGGCCCTGCGCCCGGCGGATTCCCAGGCGGTGGGCCATGGCCGTACGGCCAGCCGCCACCGCCACAGCAAGGCCCGCCCGGCCCGGGCGGCTATCCCGCCGCAGCACTGGTGAGTCGCTGGCGTCAAGCACGTCGCCGGGCGACACGCCCGCGCCGTAACCACCGAAACACCGCTGCCGATAACGTCGACGGGACCCGGCAAGCTGAGGAGGTGACGGTAATCGTCGACCAGGAGGCGACCGGTCAGCGGCGCGACAATGTGCTACTCGTGCACTGGCACGATCTGGGCCGGTATCTCGGTGTCTACGGTCACACCGACGTTTCGAGCCCGCGACTCGACCAGCTGGCCGGCGAGGGCATCTTGTTCACCAGAGCACATGCCACGGCGCCGCTGTGCTCGCCGTCGCGCGGATCACTGTTCACCGGCCGCTACCCGCAGAGCAACGGACTGGTCGGCCTGGCCCACCATGGTTGGGAGTACCGCTCGGACGTTCGCACGCTGCCCCAAATCCTGTCCGAATATGGTTGGTACTCAGCTCTTTTCGGTATGCAGCACGAGACCTCGTACCCGTCGAGACTGGGTTTCGACGAGTTCGACGTGTCGAACTCCTACTGCGAATACGTGGTCGAACGGACTCAGCAATGGCTGCGAGACCACGACGCCAGCCGACCGTTCCTGTTGACGGCCGGCTTCTTCGAGACGCACCGGCCCTATCCACGGGATCGCTACCAACCGGCCGACGCCGCTACGGTTGATCACGCCCGACTATCTGCCCGATACCGTTGAGGTGCGCCAAGATCTGGCCGACTTCTACGGATCCATCGCGACCGCCGACGCGGCGGTCGGCCGGATCTTGGACACGCTTGCCGCCACCGGACTCGACGCCAGCACGTGGGTGGTCTTCGTCACCGACCATGGCGCGGCCTTCCCGCGCGCGAAGTCCACGCTCTACGAGGCCGGAACGGGTATCGCGATGATCATCCGCCCGCCCACCGGGATGTCAATGGCCCCAAAGGTTTACGACGATCTGTTCAGCGGCGTGGATTTGGTCCCGACGCTGCTGGGCCTGCTCGGCATAGCCGAGCCGGACGACATCGAGGGCATCTCGCACGCGCGGGCGCTGCTTGCGCCGGACAGCACCACGGCCGGTGCGCGATCACGTGTACACCACCAAGACCTATCACGACTCGTTCGATCCGATCCGCGCGATCCGGACGAAAGACTTCAGCTACATCGAGAATTACGCGCACCGGCCGCTGCTGGATCTGCCGTGGGATATCGAGGAGAGCCCGTCCGGCCACGCTGTCGCGCCGTTGGTGACCGCCCCACGCCCGGAACGCGAACTCTACGATCTGCGCGCGGATCCCACCGAGACCAACAACTTGCTGCTCGGCGACGGCCTCGACGGAGCCGACGCGATCGCCGCCGATCTCGCTGTCCGGCTGCATGATTGGCGTCAGCAGACCGGCGACGTCATACCATCCGACTTCGCCGGTAGCCGCATTGCGGCTCGCTACACCGAGACGTATTTGCAGATCCACGAGATGACGCCGACCAGTCGGTCGGCGATCGCCGTCGACCGCGGCATCGAGGACGGGGTTCAGCGCACCGAGCAATAGTTGTGTTCAGCGTGAACGTATTCCGCATGGAAACGACCACCATGGCGTCCGGCTAGGCTCACCAGGTGCCCGCGCATCCGACGTCGTACCTCGTGCTTGCGTCGCAACGCTGCGGCAGCACGCTGCTGGTCGAATCGTTACGCGCGACGGGCAGCGCCGGCGAGCCGCAGGAGTTCTTCCAGTACCTGCCAACGACCGGCATGGCGCCCCAGCCGCGGGAGTGGTTCGCCGGAGTCGAGGACGAGACGATTCTGCAGCTGCTCGATCCGCTGGAGCCGGGCACACCGGACACCGCCTCGTCGACCGCCTGGCGCGAGCACATCCGCAGCTCCGGCCGGACACCCAACGGCATCTGGGGCGGCAAGTTGATGTGGAACCAGACGCCGCTGCTGCAGCAGCGGGCGGCCGGATTGCCCAATCGCTCCGGTGACACGTTGCGGGCAGCGATTCGGGACGTGATCGGAAGCGAACCGGTTTACGTGCACGTCTACCGGCCGGATGTGGTTTCGCAGGCGGTGTCGTTCTGGCGGGCGGTCCAGACCCGGGTGTGGCGCGGCCGCCCGGACCCCGAGCGCGACTCACAGGCCGCATACCACGCCGGCGCCATCGCCCATATCGTCAGGGGTCTGCGGGATCAGGAGGAGGGCTGGCGTAACTGGTTCGCCGAAGAGAACATTGACCCAATCGATGTGGCCTATCCGGTGCTGTGGCGCAACCTGACCTCGATCGTCGCCACGGTATTGGAGGCGGTCGGCCAAGATCCCCGATTAGCTCCCGAACCGGTGCTGGAACGTCAGGCCAATCAGCGCTCCGACGAGTGGGTCGATCGCTACCGCGACGACGCCGAGCGATTGGGACTGCCGCAGTAGCCGTGCGTCACCCTTGGACCTGAGCGACGATGAACACTCGCCGGAACGGGAAGAACGTCGTGCCGTCGGGCCGGGGTGGATAGGCCTCGGCGAGCAGCGGGATGAGTTCTTCGCGAAACTGTTGGTATTCCTGCTCATTGAGTCGCTCGCTCACCGGCAGCAGCGCGGTGCCGCTGATCCAATCCAGGACCGGATGCTCGCCGGTCAGCTGGTGGATGTAGGTGGTTTCCCAGGCGTCGACGGTGCACCCGGCGTCGAGCAGCAGCTCGGCGTAGTGCGCCGACGTGTCGACCACGGTCCCCACCCGAAACGGGGTGTCGCGCAGTGTCTTTGCGTATGGCTCGCGACGGGCCACCGCGCGCACCGCGGAATGCGATGGGGTCTCGAAGTTGCCGGGCATCTGAACTGCGATCCACGCGCCGGCGGGCAGTTGACCAGCCCATCGGACCATCAGCTCGTCGCGTTCGGGCACCCAATGCAGAGCGGCGTTGCTCAGCACCACGTCGGTATCGGGTTGCGGCGTCCAGGTTCTCAGGTCTCCGACGGTGGCGTCCACGCCGCGCTCGCGTGCGGCATCGACCATCTCCGGTGAGCTGTCCACCGCCTCGACCACGGCGTCCGGCCAGCGCCGGGCCAGCTGCACGGTCAGGTTGCCGGGGCCGCAGCCCAGGTCGACCACCCGGCGTGGCTGCTGGGCACCCACTCGCGACGGCAGGTCGTAGAACGGCCGGGCCCGGTGATCGGCGAAGGCCAGGTAGACGTCTGGATCCCACATATTGGTCCTCCTGATCAGCAGCCCGGGCAACGCCTGATAGACAAACCGTATTACGCGCAGCTTGCCGGACGACTCGAGGATGGGCAATGACCGACGAGGACGAGGCCGCGCAGGTCCGGCAGGTCTGGTCTGCAGCTGGGGTTGCCCGGGGTGATCGACGTGCATACCCATTTCATGCCGAAATCGGTGATGGACAAGGTGTGGCACTACTTCGATTCCGCCGGCCCGCTGGTCGGTCGGCAGTGGCCGATCACCTATCGGGCAGCGGAATCCCGACGGGTAGAGACTGCTGCGGCAGTTCGGCGTGCGTGGTTTCACCGCGCTGGTCTACCCGCACAAGCCGCAGATGGCGGCGTGGCTGAACCAGTGGGCCGCCCAATTCTCTCGCTCGACGCCGGATTGCCTTGCCACCGCCGACGTTTTACCCCGAGCCAGAGGCCGGGGAGTACGTCGAGGCGGCCATCCGCGACGGCGCCCAGGTCTTCAAAGCACACGTCCAGGTAGGTCGCTACCAGCCCAACGATCCACTGCTCGACCATGTTTGGGGTGCGATCGAGGACGCCGGGATACCCGTGGTGATTCACTGCGGCTCCGGGCCGGTACCGGGCGAACACACCGGGCCTGAGCCGATCCGTCGCCTGCTGCGCCGCTATCCGCGGCTGCGGTTGATCGTCGCGCACCTGGGGATGCCGGAGTACACCGAGTTTCTCGACATCTGCGAGAGCTCAGCCGATGTCCGGCTGGACACCACAATGGCTTTCACTCCGTTCGTCGACGAGACCATGCCGTTCCCGTCGTCACAACTGCCTCGGCTGCGGCAACTGGGCGATCGCATCCTGTTCGGCAGCGATTTCCCCAACATCCCGTACGGCTACATCGACGCGATGCGCTCGATCACCCGTCTGCCCGGCATCGACGACGCCTGGCTGCGCAAGGTGTTCTACGAAAACGCCGCCGCCCTGTTCTTTCCGAATGCCGCACCGACGCTGGCGTGAGAGCTGGCGCTGGGCCACCGCAGCCGGGCCAACAGCAGGGCTTCCGGTAGCGCGACGTGTCCGTCTAGCCGCTGAGTCGACAGCGGATCCAACGCCGTCAGCGCCGGTCGATGACTACCGGATTGCGAAATCAGCCCGGGCAACGGTCCACCCGCAGCGGGAGGGGCGTCGGTATGGAATGCGCACGCGACGGCCAGCGTCTGCTCGTCGCCCACACCGGCGATCTCGATCGCGGTCCACGTTTCGCGGACCGGGTATGACCAGATCGCCGCGAGAGTGTTCGGCAACGCGGTGTCGGCCTTAACCTGGTACGCCGCAACATAATCCGCATCTCCCTGAACGATGCCACCCCAGGTTTCGTGGGCGGATCGAGTGTAGAGCCCCGGGACGTCGTCGGGCTCGGCGATGGCGGCCGTCCACCCGCTTTCGCGGAGGTGGTCGGCGAGCCGACGCGCCGCGACCTCGGCCGTCTCGTGCAGCGGAATTTGCGGCGAACGGGCCTGCAACGCCGCGAGGTTGTCTGCGGCCGACAACGTCAGCCCGATCCACGTCTCCCGTTCGCGCGCACCGGTTTCGGATTCGGTGTCGTGGCTGGTGACGCGGATGGAGTCCGCGTGCAGACCGTAGCGGTCGGCGTAGCCGGCGATCAGTGGCAGCGGGAGCGCGTCGGGACCCGACTCCGGCGGCGTGACCCGCAGCAGCGCGGTGGTCCGCACGTCGGTGCCGGATTCGTCGGCCGGCCGGGCGCCGCGGCTGGGACGCCGCATCGCCAACCGACGATGCAGGATCGTCGTCACGGGCAGGCCGCGCCACCGGGCCAGCAGCGTGATCGCGACGACGATGGCGATGCCGAGCACCCAGCGCTCGCGCGCCGAATGCCACGGGAAGCCCATGGCCGCGGCCACAACGGCCAATAGCACCAAGGTGATCCGTCCAGTGGGCGGCGTGATGGATTGATGTGGCCTCATAGGGTGGGCTCCTTTCGTCGGCGCGCGGCGATCGCGGCGGCGGCTACGACGGCCAAGATGAGGGCCGCGGTGCCGGCGAACGCGACGATCCGCGGCGCGGGGCTCTTCGGCGCCGGTTCCGGCGGCGCCGCAACGTGTTTCGTCGGCGCCGCGTCGTGGTCGGTGGCGGCGGGCAGCTCCCAGGTCAGGGCCGCGACCGGGTCCAGGGTGCCGGCGCCGACGACGTTGGACGGCGCCCGCGCGCCGTTGTGCGCGGTCGCGGTGATTCGGTTGATCACCTGGCTGGCGTTCAGTTCTGGATACTTGCTGCGAACCAGCGCCGCGACACCGGAGACGTAGCCGGTCGCGTAGTCGGTGCCGTTGAGCCGGACCAGCTGCTGGCGTTGGTTGGGCAGCCCGTTAGCGAGTCCGCCGTCGTCGCGGTTGCTCACCGAAACGATGTTCTCGCCGGGCGCGGCGATCCCCACCCACGGGCCGGCCATGGTGAATTTCGACGGCTGGTCGTCTGGCGTGAGCGAGGCCACCGACAGCACGTAGGGCTGCCACCAGGAGGGCACGGACACCGACGTCACAGCGGCCCAGTTGCGCGGGTCGTTCGGGCCGGCCTAGGTCGGTCAGTGGGTTGGATTCACACGATGCTGCGTCGGAACCCCAACCGGCGGAACCACTGTCGCCGGCGGCAGCCACGATGACCGCGTCCTTGTCCACCGCCGCGTAACGGATCGCCGCACCGAGTTCGGCCTGGTCGACGTTGCGATCGGCAGGCAGGCAGGTGATCGCGGAGATGTCGATCACCCGGGCGCCCAGGTCGGCCGCATGCACGATCGCCCGGCCCAGCGCGGCCACGTCGACGGCCGCCCGTGCCAGCGTCGGATCGCCGCCCGGAGTCCGCGGCGAGAACTTCGCGGACGTCACGCGCAAAGACACCAGCCGGGCCGCGGGCGCGATTCCGGCGAAACCGTCGTCGCCGGGCTGGCCGGCGATCAGCCCGGCGACCAGCGTGCCGTGCCCGTCACAGTCGGTGAGGCCGTCGGTCGTTTCCACGTAGTCGCCACCGGGTTGCACGCCGGGCAGCCTCGGCCCCGGCCGTACGCCGGTGTCCAGAACCGCCACCAGTTGCCCGTCGCCACGCGAAAAGCGCCACGCCGCAGACGGATCCATCATCCGCTGGTTGGCCGTCGCCACGCCCGGATCGGTACCGGGGATGACACCGGAGCTTGTGCAGTCGCCGTTCTTCTCCATCGGCTGCACTGGACCCGGGGCGCCGTTCGGCGGCTTAGCACCCTGGTCGACCTTTGGCTGGGTGATCGCCAGGGCCGGCGGGCAGACCCACAACGCGGCAGCCAAAGCCGCTGCGAGGCAACCGTATCGGCGCCGGGCGCGGGCAGAGATCATCGATTGAGTACCCAGCTGAAGAGCCCGACCAGATAGGCGATGACGGGGATCAGCGACGCGTCGATTCCCGACGCGACGAAGCCCAGCAGTCGGCGCACCGGCAGCGAATAGCTATCCGGAGACGCGATCGGCGGGTTCAACGCCACCACCACCCACGCCAACACCAGTGCCGCGAGAACGATTACGGCGATCAGCGCGGCCAGATAGCGTCCGGTCGCGGTGTAGTACACCGCTAACGCCACGGTCACCAGATAGGGCTGAGCCAGCAGCCAGGCTTTGCATGCCGCCGAGTCCCACACCCGGGCCCGCAGCGCGGCCGCCGCCGACGTTGCGGCGACCACATACCAGCCCCAGCCGGCCAGCGTCTCCGGGTGCAACGCGATCGCCACCGACCCGAGCGCGCTGAGCAGCACAGCGCCGGCGATGAAACCGATTTGGTGCGCGTCGCTGATCCGTACCCGCCGCGGCAGGTCCTCCAGCACCCGCAACGACGGCGCCGACGGGGTGGGATCCCCGGGGGCCGGGATGACCGGCAGCGGGAATCGCGCCCACAGCGCGGACAGTTGGGCGGCCTCGACGGTGACCAGCAGCGCCACCACGATCAGCAAGCAGCCGAGGTTGACCAGCGACAGCTGCCAGAATGACGCCGACGCGGCGGCCAACAGCACACCCCCGCCGAGCACCGTCGTCGCGGTGAAAACCGCGATGGCGCCGCTCTTCTCGCGGTGCGGGAGGATGAGGTTGATCAGCGACCACGCGGCCACCCCGGCGGCGGCCAGCGTCACCGACGCCGCTCCAAAGCCCCCCGGTACCAGCAAGGCCAATGCCACGGCGATCGGCACCAGCGCAGCCGCCGAGCACACCGCGCCCACGCGAGGTGACGGGAATGCCAAGCCGGCCAGCGCGGCGAGCACCGCAACCGCGCTGACTGCCAACAGCCCCGCAGGCGAGCCGGTGGCAACGCGGTGGGCAGCGGCCAGGCCGGTTGCCGCCCAGATCAATCCAACGACCGCGGCCAGCGCGCCACGCTGGATGTGGGCGATCCCCCAGGGCTTCAACCGCGATGCGGAGAAGATCACCGCCGCGTCGGCGATGTCCTCGACGATGCCGGGCGCGGCCGGCCCGGCCGGGACCGGTTGCAACGCCAGCAGATCCCCGTCGACGACGCCGACGGTGTCCAGGCTCGCGTCGAGGCTGAACGGCGCCCCGCCGATCGGAGCAAGGCTGAGCCGAGCGGGAGTGACCGAGCCGGTGTCGGCCTCGTCCGCCTCACCGTCTCGAGCGGCGGGGATCACCAGACGTTCTACCGCGGGCAGGATTTCGCGCAGCGGCAGCTCCGCCGGCAGCGCCATCTCGGTCAACCGACTGTCAGACAGGATGGCGACCCGCACGATGGGCATCACAGCGCTCGACATCACCGGTTCCTCAGGCTTTGGGGGTCCGCTTGGTAGGACATAGCTTCTCTTTCTCTTCGTGGACAGTGGTTGTTCTTGGCGGGCTCAGTGCGTTAGCTGGATTGCGTGCTGAAATCTCGGGACAGCCGGTTACCGGGGAACCAGTCGCTATCCGGCAACTCCGCGGTGAGCTGCTCGACGGCGACGGCGATCGCGAACGCGGTTCCGGGCTTAAACGTCGAAATCCATTCGCCGTCGTAGGCACGCGACGGGCTGACCAGGACTCGGCCCGCGGTGGTGTCGACGATGCTCATCCCGACTTCGGTGCTGGCGTGCCGTCCGTCGTGGCGGCAGCCGGCGACGATCTCGACGTAGCTGCGCGGCCCGGTGAACACCGACTCAACGACGGGACGCGCTGATTGCGGGATGCCCAGGTAGTCAAGCACTTCGGCCAGCGAGCCGCCGCTTCGCAGCCGCTCGTCGGCCCGCGCGCCAACCCGGGCAGGCAAGCTGAATTCCTCGAACCGCGCCGGCGGACGCTGCGCCAAACCGACGCCCAGCACCGGGACCAGCGACCGGGCATCGTGGATGTCCATTGCCGTGAACGTCACCAGCTGCGCGTTGCGCAACGCCACAACGGTTTTTCGGGTTTCCCGCCTTTCGTCGCCGCGGCGCGCGATGATCCCGCGCAGCAGCTCGTCGGCACCGGAGACTTCGCCGGATCCCACGTAACGCAGATCCAGCCAGCGGTCCGGGAAGCACACCTGCCGAACCCATTCGGCGACCGCCGGGTTGACATCACCGCCGGCGGACCTCAGGCCCATCCGGGTCAGCTCGGCGGCCTGCCGATCGTTGAATGCGCCTCGCTCAGCGGCGTCGGTGTAAGGCATGGTGATCGCCAACACCCACGGGAACGTCCCCGCGCCAACGGTGTCGGCGATATACCACGCCTGCTCGACGGTGAGCTCGACCGCGTTAGGCTGAGCAGCCATCTATTAGCCGCCCCATTTGGCGCCTTCGGCTTGGTCGCGGGCCAGCATCGAGGTGGTGTTGTTTTCATGCGTACCGGCCATCGCACGGTAGGCCAACACCAACTGCTCCATCGCCTGATTCCACTGCGCCTGCCACGCCTGATAACTCATCCCGGTGTCACCCTGCCAACCCGCCTGCAGCGCCGCCTGCTCACTGGCGATATCAGCGCCCAAGCTCTGCAACGTGCCCGCATAACCGGCCATATCCGCGGCATGCGCCAGCATCGCCGGATAGTTGTACATGATCTGCGACATCACAAATCCCTTTCGCTAAGCCAGTCGGGTGTCAGAAGCCGGGGTAGCTGCCGGCCGCAGCCGAATCGGCGGCCACATAGGTACCGGCGGCATCCCCGATATTGGCCTGGGCCACATCCAGCAAGCTGTTGATCTTGGCTGCCGCCGCCACAAACCGGGCATGGGCGGCCTGAAACGCCGCCGCCGACTCGCCGGCGTGAAACGCCTGCGCCGACATCGCCTCCTGCTCGGCTTGACCGATCGTCGAGCGCATCAACCCCGCCTTAGCGCCAAACGCCGACTGCGAGGCCACCAACTGCGGAATATGAGCATCCAACATACTCATGACTGAAATCCTTTCTCTAATCGACTACCGTTGTCACACAAGCAATTCAGCTGTGCTCCCCCTCCCCCTTGGGCGCATCGGGATCCCATGTCCCCGGCACCATCGGCATACTCGGTCCGCCACCGAACCCGTTGCCGTTCAGCGTCGCCAATCCGGCGGCCTGCGCGGCGGTGTCTTTGTGCACCGTCCCGACAAACCCCAACGACCCTGCACCTTGATCCGACGCAAGCACAGCGGCCTCCTCGGGCTCAGCGCCGGGACGCGAGATCGCTGTCCATATCGGCGTACTCGTCGGCGTAGTCTCGCATCTCGGCGCGCCGACGCCGCCGGAGTCGCGACTTCTCGCGGCTCACCGCACCGACCGCGGCCGCCGCAGGGATGTAGCGTCCGGGCGCCTTGGCGCCCTTGCGATCAATCAACGTCGGCCCGGGTCCGCCGTCGGGACCGATACCGCCCACGATGTAGGCGAAGCCGGCGGCCGGTGTAACCGCTGGGGCGGCGGTGGCCATGGTGCCGGTCGCCGGTGCTGACCCTGCGGTCGTCGCGGCCCCGACACCGGTCGAAGCCAAACCGGCGGCGGGCATCCCGCCCGCCTGTTCGGCAGGAATCCCAGCCGCTCCGACCACCGCGGGTACCGCCGCCGGCGCCGCAGAAGCCGCCGCGTTGAGAGCCAGGCCGAGGATGAGCCCAAGCCAGGCCGGCGAACTCAGCAAGATCGACCAGAAGGTGTTTCCGAACGGGATGAAAAACGCCTCGTAGCCGATGAAGAACAGCAGTGGGAACCACGCGCTCGGGTTGGCCATGATGGCTGAGATCGCCCCGGACGGATCTTGAATGAGCTGGGTCAGCTGGTTGAAGAGGTCGGTGAAGAAGTTTCCCGACGACGGGCGGGTCGGTGGCGGCCGCCGTCACGCTGTTGGTTTTCAGCACCGGCGGCGCCGACGTGGTGCGGGGCGCCGATGCCAACGCCGACCCCGAAACCGCCTGGTAAGTCGTCATCGTCGTGGCCGCCTGAATCCACATCCGTACGTAGTCGGCTTCGTTGAGCGCGATCGGGATCGTGTTGATGCCAAAGAAATTCGTCGCGATCAACACGCCGTGGATGACGTGATTGGTGGCCAACTCCGGGAGCGTCGGCATCGCGGCCAATGCGGCGGTGTAGGCGGCCGCGGCGATCTCGTGCTGAGCCGCCACCCCGGCGCTGTTGGCGCTGGCCTCCGTCAGCCAGGCGAGATATGGGGCGTGCGCGCTGACATACTGCCTCCGCGCTGGGACCTTCCCACGCGCCGGCCTGTACCGCGCCCAACAGTGTGGTGAGTTCGCCGGCAGCCGAGGCATATTCAGCACTCAGCGAGGTCCACGCCCCAGCGGCCGCCAACAGCGACCCTGGTCCGGGACCACCGCTGAGAAGTGCCGAATGCACCTCCGGCGGCGAAGCCATCCACACCGGCGCGGTCATCGTCAGCCGCGGGCCAGGTACGTCGCCGCGGCGGCCGCATCACGGGCGGCGTAGCTCGCGCCGGACTCACCGACACCGACCCCGGCACGGCCGAGCTCTTCCACGCCTTCGGCCGCCACCGCGGTGTGCTCGGTGCCCTGGGCGCTGAACCCCGCCGCGGTCTGCAGCGACACCGGATCGGCGGCCGACGGAACCACGGCCGTGATCAACGGGGCCGCGTCCGCGTGCGCGGCGGCCAGGCGGGCGGTGATCGCTTCCACGGCGGCGCTGGCCGAGGCCAAACCCTCCGGAACGACTCGTAGCGTCATGGCAGTTACTCCTTTCGATGAATACTTTCGATGAAACTCACCGACCGTCAGCGGCCACAGTCTCGTCGACGAGCGGATTGACCAACTGCACATACGTCGGGGTGTCGGTGTCGCCCAGCAGGATTGCCCGACCGGCGGGCAACCGGTCGAATCGCTGACCGCGGACCTTGCCGCCGTCGCCGGGTTGCCGGACAACATCAACGTCGTTGCCTGCAGGTCGTTCAACCGGCGCAGCAGCGGGCTGGTCATCAGCGCGTGCGCGGCACCGGTTGCGCGCGCGGTGACGATCACCCGCAGGCCCAGATCGCTGGCCTGCGCGAGCAATCCGATCAGCGGGGTCCAGGGCCGCTGCCCGACGAACGGACCGGTCATCGCCGGAGTGTCCGGTATCTGATCGACGTCGTCGATGAGCAGGTAGTGCGTGTGGCCCTCGTATGACCAGCCGGTCAGCTGCGCTCGCCGACAGCCCAGCCGGTGGTTGCCGCTTTTCGATGAGCGCCGACAGGCCGAGGATCGCCGGGATCACCCGGTCGATGTTGGCGGTGTATTCATTGTCGGGGAACAGCGGCTCATCGACGAGATGCAACCGGCGATCCAGCACCGTGAACGCGACGCGGTCGGCGAGTGGAGTTGTCCCGGACGGTGCGGATGATGTGGCGCAACAACGTGGTCTTACCGGACTTGGTGTCACCCAGCACCATCAGCAGCGGGTTCTCGGCGAAGTCGAGTTCGACTGCGGCCAAGTCTTCTTCGCGCTGGCCGATGACGATCCGGTCGGCGCCCCGATACAGCACACCGACCGCGGCGGGCTCCAGGTTGGTCGGCAGCAACCGAACCGGTGGGGCCGTGACGCCCGGATGACGGGCGTTGATCGCGGGGATCTGGTCCAGTTCGGGTTGCCGCGAACAGGAAGTGCTCCGCGGCCATGGTCAGCCCGCGACCCGGTTGATCGGCGGGCACCGCCTCGGCCGGACGGTGCAGCGCACCGACCAGCCGAACGTTGCTGTCGCGCGCGTCGTGCAACTTCAGCTCCAGCCGCAGGCCGAGGCCGTCCCGCATCGCCAGCGGCACCTCCAGCCAGCTGGGGGTGGTGACGACCACGTGGATGCCGTAGGCAAGTCCGACGTTGACGAGTTCGGTCACCTTGGCCAGCAACGGGTTCCGGGTGTTGAACTGGTCGGTGTTGTCCCGGCTGAAGGCATAGAGGTTGTCGATTACCAGGAACACCTGGCCCAATCCGTCATCCGGCCCTTGCTTATCCCGGAACACCTCCCGCTGCTGGCGTGACCGCAGCAGCTGCTCGAGCTCGCCGAAGGTGCGGCGGATGCGTTCCGGCTCCAGCGCCGAGGCCACGCTGCCGACATGCGCCAAGTCCTCCAGCGCCCGCAGCTGACCACCGCCGTAGTCCAGGCAGTAGAAGCTCACCTCGCTGGGTGAGTGCAGGTTTGCCGCCGACAAGATAAACGTTTGCAGGGCAGTCGATTTCCCGGACTTCGCCCCACCATGGATCAGCATGTTGCCGGACGACGACCGCGCGTCGAACACCAACGGGTCGCGGCGCATCTCGAACGGTTTGTCGATTTCGCCCAGCGGCCAACGCCACTCGCCCCGCGGCAGCGCCGCGCGGGCCAGCACCGTGCTCAGCGGGATCGCGTCGTCGAGCGGCGGCAGCCACAGCTCCGGTGCACGTGGTCCATAGCGTGCCAACTGGTCGCCGATGGTGGCGATCAACTTGCGCGGCGGGCCGACCGGTTCTTCGTGACCGTTGGTGGTGATCACCGTGGTCGGATCGGGCTCGACCCGGCCGGCGGTGAACAGCTTCGGCTCGGGAACCGAATGCACCACAATCGTTTTCGCCACCTGAGGCGGATCGTAGATGCCGTCGACGTACGTGCTGCGGAATTTGATCGGCGCAGCACCCGGAGCGGGCACCAGGAAGCCCACGCCCTTGTGCTCCTTGCCGGACTCGATGTGGTACGCGTCCTCCACGCCGATGATCGACCGTGACACGGCCGGGCTGGCCACCTTCAAGCCGATCCGGTAGGAGGTGTTCTTGTCGATGTCCTTGATCTTTCCGACATCCAGCGTCTGCGACGCGAACAGGATGTGGATGCGGAACGAGCGGCCTTTACGCGCAACGTAGTCGAACAGCTCCGCGTACTCCGGATGGTCGGCGAGCATCAAGGTGAACTCATCGGCAACCACGAACAGGGTCGGGATCGGCGCCAGATCATGTCCGGCGGCGATCGCGTTTTCGTATTCGGTCACCGAGTTGAACGCGCTGCCCTGCACGTGGCGTCCGGCATCACGCAGCATCATCTCCCGACGCGCCACCTCACCGCGCAGCGTGTCGGCGAACCTATCGGCCAACGACTTCTTCTCGGCCATGTTCGAGATCACCGCGACAACCTGCGGGAAGTTGCGGAAGATATCGGCGCCGGCTTCGCCCTTGAAGTCGGCGTAGATCACGATCAGCCGGTCAGCGGAGTGAGTCGTCAACAGCGACAACAGAATCGACATCAGCGTCTGCGACTTGCCGGCACCGGTCATGCCGATCATCAAGCCGTGCGGGCCCATCCCGCCCTCGGCTTCGTCTTTGAGGTCGAAGATCAGCGGCTCGCCGGTCGCGGTGACACCGATCGGGACCCGCAGCTCGTCGTCGCGGTGTCGTGGTGCCCACATCGTCGGGACATCCAAGCGGGACGCGTCCGGGATTCCCAGCAGCGTGGTGAATGTGGCGCCACGGGTCGCCGTCGACCGCAGGCCGCTGTGCGTCGGGTTGGAGTCCCATCGGGACAGCCGGCGCGCGAGGTGACCGGCGTCGTCGGCGCCCAGCTGGTCGACGCTGTCGATGTAGCGCTGCCAGCCGCCGGTCTGCCAGCGGTCGATGGCGCCGTCTGCGAATCCGCAGGATCGGCCGTTCGGGGTCCGAATATTGTTCGCGATGCGGCGCTTTGGCCGATCGGTGCACGACGGTGACCCCGGCCCGACCGACCGCCAGGGGCGAGGCGTTCAGGTCGTAGTCCGGGTCGTCGACGACGATCAGCAAGTGCCGCAACGCATCAGCCGATCCGCCGGTGAATACCGGGCGGTCGGCCAGCGCCGGGCCAAGCTGCGCGGCCAGCTCGTCGGGCTTGCTGGACAGGTAGCGGGCCGGGCCGACGCCGTCGAGTTCGCCGGGAACGTCGACGTGCGGCAGCCACTTGAGCCACGCCCATTCCGGCGTTTCGAGATTTGAAGCAGCGACGGCGACGCCGAGCACCGTCGGGTCGTGCCAGGTCACCGCCTGTGCGATCCAGGCCCGCATCGCCGCGCGTACCTCGTCGTCGTCTCCCAGTAGGGTGATCCGCGAAACCTTGGTCAGGTCGATGCCCGTCGGGACATCGCGGACGGTGCGCTGGGTGTCCAGCAGACTGCGTAATGCGCTGTGCGACACCGGTTCCAGGTCGATCTCGTCGGCGGTGTCGTTGACCCGCAAGGCGGTGTCCAGCGCTGCCGTGTGCAGGCCGGCCCGCACCATCAGGAAGTCGGCATCCTGAGGGTCACGTTCCCATTGGCGCCGCGAGCCGGGTATCGCGGCCAGATCCGTCGGCTCGGGATGCGACCATTCGGCCGCGGCACGTTGGTCGGCGGCCTGGGCCCGGACGTTGTCCCGAACCACCGACAGGTAGCGCAAGTAATCTGCCCGCTCGGCGTCGACTTCCTCGGTGCGGTTTTTGTTGTCGTTGCCGCGATAGAACGCGGTGGCGGCCAGCAGCAGACACGAACGGGAAGAACAGCGTCTGCGGGGAGATCAGCCGGATGCCGGTGGCGACCAACGCGACGATCATGCCGACGATCAACAGCACGATCACGACCGGCAGGGCCCGCCGCAACATCGACGGCGGAATCACCCGGCGGCAGTTCCGGCGGCGCTTCGATGCTGATGGTGCCCTTGCGGGTGGCCGGTGGTGGCAGCCGCCGGCGGGCCTCGAAGATCAGTCGGCTCATCGGTTCTCCCCCTGCGCTGCGGTACGACCGGGTCGGGAATCTGGCGACAGGCCGTCGTGGGCGAGCAGCGCGTCGGCACGTGACAGCGTCGGGCCGGGCGCGAACAACGACAGCATCGACCACGGGATCGCAGTCGGCGGCGGGCTCAGGCCAAGGGTCTCAGCGGTTTTCGCGGGCCCATTGGCGCCACCCTCGGTGTCATGACGCCGTATCGTACCCCGGTGTCGGAGATCCAGAACAGCGATCCGGCGGCCGGCGATGCGGCATTGTCGCTGACGGTCGCGGTGAAGTAGCCGGTCCCGGGCGCCATCGCGACCCGGGTCGCGGTGCCGCCGGTGCCGGCGCCGACCAGATCTTCGGTGTGCACCGCGTCCGGCACCGGAAGCGCCGAACCGGTCAGCAAGGTCAGCGAATTCGTGGTCGCGCCGGCCGGCTTGCTCCAGTGCGCGCAGGTGACCGGATCGCGGGTGGCGTCAACGAGGCTGATCCGCTGATCGGGATAGCGGCCGGTGTCCAGCGTCCGGGACACCGGCAGTTTGGCGACTTGATCGGCGCCCAGCCGCGGTGGCTGATCCAGACCGTAGGAGTTGGAGTTGCGCAGTACCGCGGCCAGCACCGGCGAAATCGGTTGCAGGCCATCGGGCAACACCGCGTAGTAGAGCATGCTGTTGGCGGAGACGTGGCATCCAAAGCGTGGGCTTCAACCACCGCGCCGACCGGTGCCGGCACCGGCAGGCCGAACCGCGCGGGGCTGCCGGCGTCCGGGATGGCCGGCGCGGACAGCGGCGGAGCCTCGGGGATCGCGTTGAACAGGCCGACGGCGATGGGCCGCGGCGCAGGTATGTCGCTGCCCAAGCCCAGCGCGCCGGTAACGGCGTGGTCGGCGAGGTCGATCCGGCTGCGCCGACCGTCCCACAGCAGCCAGGTGCTGGTGGCGTTGCGGACCAGCACCGCGTGTCCCGCGCCCAGCGGCGCGGCCCGGGTGCCAGTGCTGTCGGGGGCTCCGGCGATCACCGTCACCCCGGCGGCCGGACCCCGCGATGGAATCGCACACTGTCCAGTCGGCGTCCTTGCTGGTGTTTTGCACCATCCGCTCGGGCGCACCCGGGATGCCGATCAGGTTGCCGCGCGGAAACTTGTCCAGCTCACTGCTTTTCACGGTGGCGGGGTTCACCGGCCGACCGACGATCAGCCGGGCCGACGCCAGATTCAGCACCGGGTGCAGCTGATCGCCGACCTTCACATACAACGCGGCGGTGGACCGGTCGGCCAGCACCGGGTTATTGGCCGCCGACCCATTCGGACGGATCAGCGAGAACACGAAGCAGCCCACCAGCGCGGTGATCACCATCAGCACGCCCATCAGCACCGCGCGCGTCTGGGTGCGCAACGGGTCGACCAGCATCCGGGTGTCGTGCAAGGCGACGCCAGAGGCGATGCGGCGCATCACAAATCGCCAGCCGGTCACCTGGTGGCGGGTGACAAAGCCGCGGCGGTAGACCACCTTGTCGGGATTGTCGTTGACCGGGGTGCGCGACGCGAACGAGCGACGGTCGTCGCGGACTCGCGGCTGGTCATGCCGGCATCTCCAGGCGGAGGCCCTCGAGCAGCCCCGGCACCGTGTTGGCGACGTCGGCGGCGGTGATCGTCACGAGCTCCTCGTCGGTGAATTCACCGGTTTGGGCATGTTCGCTGTGGTCCAACCGGAATTCCCGTTCCTCTTCGGACTTTTCGACGACGTTGCGGACGAACCGGCCGTTGCCCGCGATATCCAGGCCCCGGCGTTCGACCCCCGCGGTATCCGGTTTCGTGATCGCGGCCAGGTGGGCGAACAACCCTTCCAGGTCGTCCAGCGCGGGCTGTTCGAAGGCGCTGTCGCGCCGTTTCGCCATGAAGTTCGCGATCTCGATCAGCTCGGCCGGTTGGTACGACGGGAAGTCGATGGTGCGGGTGAACCGCGACCGCAGACCTTGGTTGGTGTCCAGGAACCGATCCAGGTCGGCGCGGTAGCCGGCGATGATGACCACCAGCCGGTCGCGGTCGTTTTCCATCCGGGCCAGCAGGGTGTCGATGGCCACCAGACCGAAGTCGTTCTTGGCGCCGGTGGCAACCAGGGCGTAGGCCTCGTCGAGGAACAGCACGCCGTCCAGCGCGCTGTCGATGATCGCGTTGGTCTTGGCCTCGGTTTCCCCGATGTGCTGACCGATCAAATCGGCGCGGTGCACCTCTTTGATGTTCTCCTTCTTCAAAAGGCCTAGGCCGCAATAGATTTTCGCGACGACGCGGGCGATGGTGGTCTTGCCGGTTCCCGGCGGCCCGGTAAAGACGAGGTGGTGGGTGCGCTGCGCGACCTCCAGGCCCCGCTCCTTGCGCACCAATTCCATTGCGACCGCGCTCTTGAGCCGCGCTACCTGGTCCTTGACCTTCTCGAGGCCGATGAACTCATCGAGCTCGCGTTCTGCCTCGGCCAGCAGCACGGCCTTGCGTTCCTGGGCTCCGGGGTCGACGAAATCGCCGGGCTTGGGTTCGGTGGCCGGGTCCCACGGGTCGATGCGCGCGTCGATGCGGTCCGCGGTGGTGGGCACGATCCCGAAGCTGGTATCCGTCAGCGCCTCTTCGACCTGGGCGTTCTCCGGGTTGGCGGCATAGAGGTCCTGCAGCACCTCCCGGGCGGTGTCGTCGTCGCCGTCGGCGCGCAGCGCCAGCGCCTTGGCCAGCGCGCCGTCCACCGCGGCCACGGCGACCGGACCGTCGGGTTCCTCGAGATAAGACAACGCCGCAGCAAACATGCCCAGCCGCGCCAGCGAGACCCCTAAGGCGATCTTCACGGCGTGCCCGAAGTGCTCGTCGAGACCGGGGTCGTTGACGATCGGCGACAGCAGCTTGACCACATCCGCCCAGCGCTCAGCCCGGTAGTGGATGGTGGCCGCGACCCAGCGGGCCTCCCGCGAGCTGGGCCGACGCTGCGTGACGTCGATGGCCAGTTTGTGCGCGTCGGCGAATTGCGCCCTCGCCTGCCAGCGCCGCGGCGTACGCGAGGTGGAAATCGTCGGGTTCGGTCGCGCGGAACCGTAGATACAGCCCGGTGTCGTAGTGGAACCCCAGGGCGCCCGGCGCGAGTTCCACCTGGCGCTGCAATACCCCCGCGGTCGCGGCCGTGCGCGAAATCGCTTCCAGCACACGGGTAGACGCGTCGCCGGCTGCGGCCAGCCCGACCCAGGCGTCGCACTGGTCGTGGGCGATACGGCTGAGCGCGGTGAACCCGGACCGGGCGGCGGCCAGGTCTGCCGGACGCCTGCGGTCATAGATGGTCAGCCCAAGCGCCCGGCAGCAGGTCGCGAATCGGCTCGTGACGTCGTCATCCACCCGGGCCGTCGTCGGCCGCGTTGCAACCGTGCCGGTGTCAGCGATTTCCACGCCCCGTATCCCTTCAGACATAGTGTTGCCTAAGCTAACCTCGGGCCGAAGTTAGCATTGCATAAGCTAAGTGTCGAGACGCACGGATTGGGTCGATTCGTGCCCGTCCGCCACGGCCGCGCCGGAAGTCAACCGCCGCAGTTCAGTCCACATAACAGCCCCCTTGCGGCAGCGCTCGTGAGACGCCGGCGGGACCCAGAGGTCTCCGCCGGCGCCGGCGCGGTCGCACAGTCGCTTAATGAAAATGAGTGTCATTAGCAGGTCACTGTACGGCATGGATCACTCACCGTTTGACGGCCCTCATCAATGTGTTGCGGGCGACCATCGGTCCGGCCTCGATATCGGGTCCGGGAACCGGGCGACCCACCTCGCGGAGGTAGTCGGCCAACGGCGTCGGCTCCGCGGTCCAGCCGTGCTCATCGAACCACTGGTCGGCCGGGGCGTGCCGCTCGTTGTAGACCAGTTGGAAGAACACACGCTGGCCGCCCTCGCCCCCCTCGGCGACGGCCGCCCGCTCTTCCTCCACCGCGGCCGCATAGTCCTCGGACGACATCGGTGCGCCGTCTTCGACGGCGACGTGGCTGGCCGGCGCGGCCAGCGCATCGATTCCGGTGAACAGCTGCTCCTCGGCAGCGGCCGGGAGATAGATCAACAGCCCTTCGGCAATCCAGGCCGACGGCTTGGCAGCATCAAACCCGCTGTCCCGCAACGCTTGCGGCCAATCTTCACGTAGGTCGATGGCAACCTCACGGCGCTCGGCGTTGGGTTTGGCCCCCTGTTCGGCGAGCACCTCACGCTTGAAATCGAGAACCTGCGGACGGTCCAGCTCGAAGATCGTCGTCTGGTCGGGCCAGGGCAGCCGGTAGGCGCGGGAGTCCAGACCCGCCGCCAGGATGACGACCTGTCGGACGCCCGCGTCGGCGGCCTGCCGGAAGTAGGTGTCGAAGTACTTGGTGCGGGCGCCCTGGAAGTTGACGAAATGCACACCCCAATCGGGTGTTTTCAGTTGATGTTCGGGGATCTTGCCGTCCAGCACGTCGGCCACGTTTCCGCCGACCGCACGGCAGAACACTTCGGCAAACGGGTCGATGACCAACGGGTCTGGCTTTTGCGCCTCCAATGCTCGAGCGGTCGCCACGAATAACGCGGTCGAACCGACACTTGTTGTGATGTCCCAGTTGTCGTTATCAGTACGCACGGCAACCGACCCTACGCTCGCGCAAGCAGCACGCCTTGTCGCCCGAGGGCTTCGGTCCGTCCAGCCACGACGGCATTCAATACGACGCAGTGTCGTAGAACAAGACCCGGTCCGGGTAGGGGGTATTCGCGCGGATGCGGGTCGGCTACACCAACGGCCGGCCGGCCTCGATCCGTCGGTCCAGGTCCCACAGCAGCACGTTGAACGGGAAGCGCCGGACAAACCGCGGCAGCGCGTTGTTCACCGTCCGCAGCACGGCGATCAACCGGTCGAAGCGGCGCTGCTTGGCGGCATCCCAGGAAAAGTGCATCTCGTCACGAAAGCGTTGCGGCAGAAAGCCGGTGGTGATCAGCAGCGCGAGGCGCTCCGGTAGCCGGCGCAGCGGCTCCGGCAGCGTCACGGCGCGCACCCGGCCCACCGCAATCGGATACAGGTAGTCGCGAACGCTGTCGTCGATGTGGACGTTGTCGAGTTGCTCCTGCCAGTAGCGGTCGAATGCGGCGCGGTCCGGCGGCCACATCTCCGGCGGCACCTGCAACGTGGTGCCGAGCACCATGCCGTCGCGGTAGTGACGGTCGGCGTCCTGATCGTCCAGCTCGCCGACGAACATCCGATAGAAGTCGACCCCGCCTTTGTACAGGCACGCTGCCACCCACAGCTGCAGGTCCGGGTCGAACGCGTTGTACTCGACCGGGCTGTCGGGCAGCGAGTAAACCTCGGCATGCGCGCGGTTCACCGCCCGACGAAATGCCGCCTTCTGGGCATCGGTGCCGGCCATCGCCACCGCGAGATAAGTGAACGTGGTGCGGGCCCGCTTGATCGGATGCAAGTCGACCCGGCCGCTCTCGACGCGGCTCTCCATGACGCCGTAGCCCACACCTGGCCGCGCCAGCTGCATGATCACGTTGGCCGGGCCGAGCAGCAGCGCCATCCCCATCAGCCCGTCCTCGAGACGAACGGCTCGCCGCGTCTGACGGCGCGCCAGCCGGGCTCTCGGTGGGTCGCTCATCATGCGCTCGACATGGCTGATTGGCTCGCTGACCGTCATCGGACACCTACCCCGCTAATTGTGCGAACGCGCGTTTCCTGATATTGCAGCCCGCGGCGGACCAATGTCAAGATGGGATCCATGGGTTCAGCCGCGACGACGAGCGCACGGCCATACCGCGGCGTCGATGCGGCCGACCGCCTGGCAACCCGCCGGGCCAAGCTAGTCTCGGCCGGCCTCGATCTGCTCGGCGCCGACCGCGAAGACGCCGCCGAATTGACCGTTCGCGGCATTTGTCGCCGGGCCGGCGTGGCAGCCCGCTACTTCTACGAAAGCTTCGCCGACAAAGACGAATTCGTCGCGGCGGTCTTCGACTGGGTGATTGCCGACCTGGCCGCCACCACGCAGGCCGCGGTGGCGGCTGCACCGCCGGAGGAGCAGACCCGCGCCGGTATGGCCAACGTCGTCCGCACGATCGGCGGCGATCCGCGGGTGGGCCGTCTGCTGTTCAGCGCGCAGCTGGCCAACGCCGTGCTGGTGCGCAAGCGCGTCGAATCCAGCGCGCTGTTCGCGATGCTCTCCGGCCGTCACGTCGAGAACGCGCTGCGGGTAGCGGAGAACGACCGGATCAAGGCGGCGGCGCATTTCGTGGTCGGTGGAGTGGCGCAAACGATCAGCGCCTGGCTGGCCGGTGAAGTGCGGCTCGATCCCGATCAGCTGATCGACCAGCTCGCATCGCTCCTCGACGAGCTCGCCGACCCCAGCCTCTACCGCGACTGATCCGGCGCGGTGAGCTAGTGGGCGGCGGGGATGCGGCGGTCGGCAGCCGTCCGCGGCACGGCAGGCGTATCGGTCGTCGTGAATTCTTTTGTCCAGCAAGCAAACTCAAGTGTGATTCCGTCGGGGTCCTGGAAATAGAAGGACCGCACATACACACCGGGATGCACCGTGGCCGAGACCTGCCTCGCGCTCTCGTCGTGATTGAGCACCGGGCCGACCCGCACTCCCTTGGCCTTGAGGCGCTGACGGTAATCGTCGAACTTCTCGGCCGGGACATGGAATGCCAAGTGATTCATCGTGCTGACCGCGCTGGTGATCTCCCCGATGCCGGGGATGGCTGCCGGCGACGAGAGCCCCGGTACCCGGTCGGGCGCGTCAGTGAACCAGAAGAACGCGACGCAATCACCGTTGCCGGCGTCGAAGAAAAAATGCTGTCCGGCGCCGCCGGGCAGGTCGAGCGATTTGACCAACGGCATGCCCAGGATGTTGCTGTAGAAGTCCACCGTGCGGGCCATGTCCGAGCACACCAGCGCGACGTGGTTGATCCCGCCCAGCTCGAATTCGGAGTTGGTGTTGTGCGGTTTGATCATCTTTCGGCCCCCTCCGTCGGCATTGCGCGTCGGTGGTTACATGGCGGAGATCCGGCTCTGAACCTAACATCAGATTTCAGTTCTCAAGAAGAGGGGACGTACTCGTGTCCACCGTGTCCGAGCACGCGACCCCGCGTGCCCAGTTACCGACCGACCGCGGCCGCCGGACCCAGGCCGCCATCGACGCCGCCGCTCGCTCGGTTATTGCCCGCAAAGGCATCCTGGCCGCAACCATCGCCGATATCGCCGCGGAGGCGGGCCGATCGACGGCGTCGTTCTACAACTATTACGACTCCAAAGAGGCGATGGTCCGCGAATGGGCGCTGCGGTTCCGTGACGAGGTCAACCAGCGGGCGCTGCCGGTTATCCGGCATGGCCTATCCAATCGCGAGCGAGCGCAGCAGGCCGCGGCGGCGCATTGGCACACCTATCGAAACCGGTTGGCGGAGATGATCAGCGTGTCACAGCTGGCGATGATCAACGACGACTTCGCCCAGTACTGGGCCGAGATTTGCGCCATCCCAACCTCTTTCATCACCGAGATGGTGCGGCGCGCCCAAGCACAAGGCTATTGCGCCGGTGATGACCCACAGCTCATCGCATTGGCGATCGTGGCGATGTTGAACCAGTTCTGTTATGTCCAACTCGCCGGTTCCGGGTCGAGCCCGGCCGGCGCTCCCGATGATCAGGCCTGCATCAACACGTTGGCGAACATCTTTTACCGAGCCATCTATTACGAGGAGGTCCGCTGAGGTGACTCGCACCACCGGCACGCCCGGGGTCATCCGCGAATTCATCGGGCTGCCGTCGCCGACCGGCCGGCGCGCCGGTGCGGGCGGACACCCGTGCCAGGGGCTGTATCACCGCGGCGTCGGACGCAAGCCGAAGGTCGCGATGATCGCCACTCACTACCAAATCGACTTCTCCGAGCACTACCTCGCCGACTACATGGCTACCCGCGGCATCGGCTTCCTGGGCTGGAACACCCGGTTCCGCGGTTTTGAGAGCGCCTTTCTGCTCGACCATGCGCTGGTCGACATCGGTGTCGGTATTCGCTGGCTGCGCGAAACGCAGGCAGTCGAAACCATTGTCTTGCTGGGCAATTCCGGCGGCGGTTCGTTGATGGCCGCCTACCAGGCGCAGGCGGTCGAACCCAACGTGACGCCGCTTCCGGGAATGCGGCCCGCGGCCGGGCTGACCGACCTGCTGCCCGCCGACGGCTATATCGCCAGCGCGGCCCATCCCGGCCGTCCCGATGTGCTGACCGCTTGGATGGACGGCGCCGTCATCGACGAGAACGACCCGGTTGCCACCGACCCCGACCTCGACCTGTTCAACGAACGCAACGGGCCGCCGTACTCGTCGGAGTTCCTGGCCCGCTATCGGTCAGCACAGGTGGCGCGCAACAACGCGATCACCGACTGGGCCGAAAAAGAACTGAAACGCGTTCGGGCAGCGGGATTTTCGGACCGGCCATTCACGGTGATGCGGACCTGGGCCGATCCGCGGATGGTCGATCCGACCATCGAGCCGACCAAACGCCTGCCGAATATGTGTTATGCGGGCGTTCCGGCCAAAGCCAACCGTTCCGCGCACGGGATCGCCGCCGCCTGCACACTGCGGAACTGGATGGCGATGTGGAGTCTGCGGACCGCCCCGACCCGCGCCGAGCCGCATCTGGCGCGGATCACCTGCCCTGCCCTGGTGATCAACGCCGAGGCCGACACCGGGGTGTTCCCGTCGGACGCCCAACGCATCTACGACGCGCTGGCCAGCAGCGACAAAACGCTGTGCTCGATCAACACCGACCACTACTTCACCACGCCGGGGGCGCGCAGCGAGCAGGCTGACACCATCGCCAAATGGATTGCCAAGCGGTGGCGCTAAGGGTCCTCGCCCATTTCGTTCCCGGTCCCAAGGTGCTGGAATTCCTCGCGCCGGAAGCCGATTGGCTTGACATCCGGTGGTGCGCCGACGACGACTCGCCGGATTCGCAAGCCGCGTTCTACCGGGAGCTGCCCGACGCCGACGTGATTTGGCATGTGCTGCGGCCGCTTTCGGGCGACGACCTGCTGCGGGCGACTCGGCTGCGGCTGGTCCACAAGTTCGGGGCCGGCGTTAACACCATCGACGTCGACACCGCCACGGAGCGCGGCATCGCCGTCGCCAACATGCCCGGCGCCAACGCGCCGTCGGTGGCCGAAGGCACGGTCCTGCTGATGCTTGGCCACGCTGCGCCGACTGCCGGCGCTGGACCGTGCCACCCGCGAGGGCCGCGGCTGGCCATCCGACCCGCAGCTGGGCGAAACCGTGCGCGACATCGGCGCCTGCACCGTCGGCCTGGTGGGCTACGGCAATATCGCCAAACAGGTCGCAAGCATCGTCGCCGCGATGGGCGCAACGGTGCTGCATACCAGCACCCGCGACGACGGGTTGCCGGGCTGGCGGCCACTGCCCGAGCTGCTGGCCGCCAGCGACATCGTCTCGCTGCACCTGCCGCTGACGGATGACACGCATGGCCTGCTGGACGCCGCGGCGCTGGCCCGCATGAAACCCGGTGCGGTGCTGGTCAACACGTCACGCGGGGCGATCGTCGACGAAGACGCATTGGTCGACGCGCTGCGCGACGGCCGGTTGGCCGCCGCCGGCCTGGATGTCTTCGACGTCGAACCGGTGCCGCCGGACAACCCGCTGCTCGGCTTGGACAACGTCGTGCTCACGCCGCACGTCACCTGGTACACCGTCGACACCATGCGGCGCTATCTGGTCGAGGCCGTCGCCAACTGCCGCCGGCTGCGGGACGGGCAAGCAGCTAGCCCATGTCGTCAACCAACCGACCGGTTATTAGATTGGGGGAACGAAGGCCCAACGGAAGGCGACCAATGCCGATCGCGATAACTCCTGAGCATCAAGACCTGGCCGATTCAGTGCGGTCACTGGTGGCGCGGGTGGCGCCGTCGGAGGTCTTGCACGCCGCGCTGGAAACACCGATCGACAACCCACCGCCGTACTGGCAGGCCGCGGCCGAACAAGGCCTGCAGGGTGTGCATTTGGCCGAATCGGTTGGCGGGCAGGGTTTCGGCATCCTCGAGCTTGCCGTGGTGCTCGCCGAGTTCGGCTACGGCGCAGTACCCGGCCCGTTCGTGCCGTCGGCGATCGCCAGTGCGCTGATCGCCGCCCACGACCCGGACGCCAAGGTGCTCGCGGACCTGGCATCGGGAGCGGCGATCGCGGCTTACGCGAAGGATTCTGCGCGTTGACCGCCACGCCGCCAGGGTGACGCGCTGGTGATCCGTGGCGAGGTCCGGGCCGTGCCCGCGGCCGGCGAGGCGTCGGTGCTGGTGTTGCCGGTGGCAATCGACAGCGGCGAAGAGTGGGTCGTGCTGCGCGCCGACCAACTCGAAATCGAGCCGGTCCGCAGCGTCGACCCGCTGCGACCGATCGCGCATGTGCGCGCCAACGCCGTCGAGGTCGGTGACGATGCGGTGCTGAGCAATCTCAGCGTGGTCGCCGCGCACGCGCTGATGTCCACGCTGCTGTCGGCCGAGGCCGTCGGCGTCGCGCGGTGGGCCACCGACACCGCGGCGCAATACGCGAAGATCCGTGAACAGTTCGGCAGGCCGATCGGTCAGTTCCCTCGCTGAGAGAGTTCAGGACATCTTCTCTCCTAGCGGCGACTGTCTGCTGCTGATCCAGAATGCTCCCAGTGTTGCCGTCCCTTGCTCGCAGCCCCAACGAATATTGTCTTCCAAGACGTGAGATCGAGCCCTCCAGAACAACCGCACTGCCGGTTCGGACGCAGATCTGCTGAGCAATTTCCGCAGTCAGCCGCGCTTCTTTTGGGCTGTCTCATGAGAGCCAGCGTCTGCTGGATGGTTGTCGTCCGAGATCAGGGCGAGGAACGGCGATTGTTGAAGCTCCACCGACAGTCCCTGGCGCAGCGTATCGTCGAACACTGGGTCGCCAGTTTTATTGTCGAAATCAGCCGACAATGACCGTGTCCTTGTCCGTTAGCTTCGGAGGCCGATGGAGATAGGCATAGACCGAGGCGCCCATAGCCACAATAACGGCGACGGCAGAAACGGCATTCCAGGGGCTCGCACCCGGGGAACCTGATCCAGTTCCCGCTCCAGCTCGGTAGCGGATTGCCAGCGGCGGCCAGGGTCTTCTTCCAGACACCGGTTTACGATTCTTTCCAGTTTCCGTGACGGGATGCATCTCCGCTGGGACCCGACTCGTGCGCCGGTCAGCATTTCGTGGAGGACACAGCCGAATGAATAAATGTCCGAGCGGGCATCGGCCGGTTTACCTTCCCTCTGCTCTGGCGCCATGTAGGCAGGCGTGCCCATCGCCATGTCACGGGCCGTGACCGTTTCATCCTGACCCGATTTTGCCAGTCCGAAATCCAGAACCTTAACTCCGGATTTCGCGATCATGATATTGCATGGCTTGAGATCCCGATGAATAATGCCCTTGGCATGCGCCTCGACCAGCGCGGCCAGAATCTGGGAGGCATAGAGGAGCGCGGTTTTGACAGGCAGCGGTCCGCCTTTCAGCCGGTCCGCAACAGTCTCCCCCTCCACCAGTTCCATCACGAGATAGTTCGCCCCCACGTCGTGCAACGTGCAGATGTTGGGGTGGTTCAGTGACGAAATCGCGCGGGCCTCGCGCTCGAAATGGGCCGTAAACTGCTCGTGCATGGTTTTGATGGCAACGGCGCGACCTAATCGCGTGTCTACCGCGCGAAACACTTCGCCCATGCCTCCTTCGCCGAGTTTGCTTTCGATACGGTACGGCCCCAGGGAAAATCCCGCAGGTAATACGGTGACGCTCGAGTCCGCCAGCAGTTCCGGCGCGTTCTGAATGGCCGGCCTATCCAGGAATTCGCAACCGCCGGCATGCGAGAGCAGCAACTCTACTTGATGGCGCAGTGCGGGATCGGTCTGGGCCAGCAGGGCTGCCCGCTGTTCCGCGGTTCCCTCGCGAGCTGCATGGTATAGTTCTTCAATTCGACGTAACCGCTCAGGGCTCATGGCTGGACCCATCCCCGATCATACTGAGTTTACCGGTTTAACTCCTGCGATAACCAAGCCTTGGCAAAATCCCAGTCCCGCCTGACCGTGCGCGGAGAGATCTTGAGAGCAGCTACGATCTCCTCCTCGGTCAGACCGCCAAAGTAGCGCAATTCGACAACCTGGGCCTGGCGTGGCGCAGCCGCGAGAACAGGGTCAGGGCCTCGTCGAGCGCCAGGATCGAGCGGTCGGGCGCTGGGGACAAGACGGCTGTCTCGTCGATGTTCACTTTGGGCGTTCTACCGCCGCGCTTTTGCGCAGCCCGGGCGTGGGCCGCGTTTACCAGGATGCGCCGCATCATCTGAGCTGCCATGGCGAAGAACTGCGCTCGTTCACGCCATTCGACCTTGGTCACGTCGACCAGGCGGAGATAGACCTCTTGGACTAGGGCAGTAGCCTGGATCGTGTTTCCCAGACGTTCACTTCTCATATAGCGACGAGCCATCAGGCGCAATTCCGGATAGACCTTTTCGGCCAGTCGCTCCAGCGCGGCCGGGTCGCCGTCGCTCCAGGCTTTCAACAGCGTCGTGATTTCCGCAGATGGTGCGCCCATGGCCAGGCCCTTCGCCCCTGGCAAAAAGAAAATTATAGAACGTGGCCGCTTTTGCCGTCCGATTTTGCCTGTACCAGCAGGAGGGGAACAAGCGCATACAACCATCCCCTCCAGAAAGTAGGATTCACAATGAAACACAAACACATCGCAACCGTGGCACTGATGCTCAATCTCGGTGTCGCAGGCATCTACGCACAACAGAGGCCCGTAAAGATGACGTTTTCGGGAACCGTCGGGGGCAGCACGGCCCAACTAGCGCCCGACGCAAGCAAGGACGAACAGAATGTAGCCGGTAAGGGTACGCTAGGACCATTCACCTTTCTTGAACTGCACGCTGACACAGCTTCTCCCCAGCCTTCCAGCACTTGCTCCCCCGGGAGCGCACCCCCACGGCTTTATTTTCCGACTGTGGCCGGCGGGGGCGTATTTCGCTTCCAAGACGGAAGTCTCTTGACGGTCAAGCTCACGGAGGGATCCTATTGCATAGATCTCTCGACCCTCCCTGTCTTGGGCCACTATATTGCGACTTATCAGATCACAGGGGGAACCGGGCGTTTTGACGCAGCGTCCGGCGCCCTTACGTTGACGGCGATCTTTACCCCGGCGTTGTTTGACGCCTCTAACAAAGTCGTACTTTTAACGAGTACGGGGGAGTTTGAGGGAACAGTTTCCGGAGTGGCCATAGGGGAGGATAGGCGAGACGAGCGGCACTAGAAAAAGGCATATGCGCGCGCTTGATCGAGCTGGCGCTGCCGCACTGGGCCGTGGTTGGATTGGATTAACGATGAAACCTCTGATCGGCTATGGCTCGGACGTGAGCGCCTCGCGCCCTGCACGACCTGGCGGCGATAAGACATCCACTTGGGGGTAGAGTCGCCGCATCGGACTTTGGCCCAGGTCGTCTTGAACCGGATATCCTAAACGATAGGTCCTCGCTGGTCGCCCAGCGTTTACGAAACTTTCCGCTGTAGCTTGCGGAATCGAGTCGTGATGATTTCTTTCCTAGCCAGTCTCGTTTCGGGACACCCTGTGTTAGTAGGGATGACCCGGGGATCAGCCAACACGGTTTCTTGTCGAAACCAGTTGCAGCTTCCGCCGAGCGCCGCCTTGCCCACCATCGAGATATTGGGGCGGTGTCGTCCAAACTGGCCCGTCGAAATGGCTGTAGTACTCGCTAGCAGGGAACGCCCGCTCTCCACTTCACGCTGAACCAGCA
>CAWBSW010000080.1:0-9657 GCA_963791535.1 uncultured Actinomycetota bacterium
AATGCCATGCGACGGCTGCAGGATCTCGCGGTGTCCGCAGACCCCAGCGACGACGTCTGGGAGGACGCCGCCGACCGCGCCGAGGCGCTATCCGCGGTGCTCGCGCCGTTTCGCGCTCCCGAAGGCCAGGGCCCGGCCGGCCGATCACCGCAACTGCCGGGAATGGGCAGCCTGCTGCTGCCGCCATGGACGATGAGCAGATTCGACCCCGACGGAGTCGAAATGCGGGGCCATTTCTGCCGGTTCCACGTGGGCGGCAACGGAGCGGTGCACGGCGGTGTGCTTCCGCTGTTGTTCGACCATGTCTTCGGGATGGTGGTGCACGCCGCCGGTCGGCCGATCAGCCGGACCGGCTTCCTGCATGTCGATTACCGCAAGATCACCCCGATCGACACCCCGTTGGCGGTCCGTGGGCACGTCGCGGCTACCGAGGGTCGCAAGGCGTTTGTCCGCGGTGAACTGGTCGACGGCGACACCTTGCTGGCCGAAGCCAATGGCCTGATGATCCGGTTGTTGCCCGGCCAGCCGTAATCGCGAGACCGTTGATTTTGCCAGCGCGTGGCTGTTGCTGTGACGGCGACAACCCCCGCCGTGTGGAGTAGCCTTAGTCACAGCGGTAATTCACCCCTCACTCGACTAGCGGTCACATTCCTTTCGGACCGGGGGCGCGCTCGACCTCGCAGACTGATCGAGGTTTGTGTGCCACCGCGACCAGCGAGATCGTCGCCAACCTGGAGCAGGCACTTTTCTGGATCCGGGCATCGGATCGGCACGATTAGCCCGGCGGGACCGGCGCTCTCGCACAACCCGTTTCACCGTCTCCGCCCGTTGGTTTGTTTTTGGAGTTTGTGGCCTGATGCTTTTTCCCATGTCCCCAACCGATTCGATGTTCCTGCTCGCCGAGTCCGAGAGTTGTCAGATGCAGGTGGGCGGCCTGGCGTTGTTCTCCCCGCCTGAGGGCGCCCGCGCTTCGGACGTGCGCAAGATGTTCGCCGCGGCAGTCGGCCGCGACGAGGTGGCCGGCTTCTTTCGCAAACGGGCCCGCCGGTCGGTGACATCGCTGGGGCAGTGGGGCTGGGATTCCGGGGGCGAGGTCGACCTCGACTACCACGTGCAGTATTCGGCGTTGCCGGAGCCCGCCGGGATGGCGGAGTTGTGGGCGCTGGTGTCCTGGCTGCACGCAGCCCGGCTGAACCGGGACCGGCCGCTGTGGGAGATACACCTGATCGAGGGTCTCGCCGACGGTCGGTACGCGGTGTACATCAAGATCCACCACGCGCTCGCCGACGGGGTGTCCGCGATGGGGATGCTGCGCGCGGCGTTGAGCGCGGACCCCGGTCGGCGCGGAGGGCCGGCCCTGTGGGAGCCGGTCGAGCCCGCATCGGAATCCGCGCCGGCATCGCGACGGGGCGGTCTGGACCTGTTACGGCTGCCGTCTTGGGCGATGGCGATGACCTGGGGCGCGGCCCGGGAGGTCGCCGGGCTGGTGCCCGCGCTCGCCGGCACGCTCGAGCAAGCGCTCCGCCACCGCGATGGGCCGCTGTCGCTGGCCGCGCCCCGCACGATGCTCAACGTGCCGATCGACGGGGCCCGGTCGTTCACCGGGCGCTCCTGGCCGTTGGAGCGGCTGCGGCAGGTCGCCAAGCACAGCGACGCGACCGTCAACGACGTCGTGCTCGCCATGTGCGCCGGGGCGCTGCGCAGCTACCTGACTAGTAAGGGGGCGCTGCCGTGGGCGCCGCTGGTGGCGATGGTGCCGGTCTCGCTGCACGGCACCCGGCCCGAGGGCGGCCGAAGCGGCACCGCGGATGCAGGGAACAAGATCGGGTCGTTGACGTGCGGCCTGGCCACCAACCTGGCCGACGCCGGCGAGCGGCTCGCGGCCGTCCGGGCCAGCATGCGCGAGGGCAAGGCCGCGCTGGCCGCGCGCAGTCAGCTGCAGGTCCTTGCGATGAGCGCGCTGGGGGCCGTACCGCTGGCGCTGGGCATGCTGGTCGGTCACCACAGGCTGCTGCGCCCGCCGAACGTGATGATCTCCAACATATCCGGGTCTCCGGCGCCGCTGTACTGGAACGGCGCCCGCCTCGACGCCCTCTACCCGCTATCGATCCCGGTTGACGGTCAGGCGCTGAACATCACCTGCACCAGCACCGACGATACGATCGCGTTCGGGCTCACCGGCTGCCGCCACGCCGTCCCCGGGCTGGGCGCGATGGCTGGGCACCTCGACGACGAACTCCGCCTGCTCGAGCGCGCCGCAGGAGTCTGACGACTCACACGCTTGTCATCAGCCCAAAGGTTGGGTGTCGCGGCCGGATCGCGGTTCGCCGCCCTGCCCGCGAGTCGCCATATCCTTGAGCAGCGTGCCGCAGTGCGTGCAGCACAGTGACTCAGGGAGAAGGTGAAACCGGTGGCCCAGGACGTGCCGCAGGACGAGTCGACCCACGGAAAGCACGAGTCGCCGGCCGAGCGCGCCGACAACGCGCATGCAAACCGGACCAAGGTGATGTTGCTGGGGTCGGGAGAGTTCAGCCGTGAGCTGGCGATCGCCTTTCAGCGGCTCGGCGCCGAGGTGATCGCGGTCGAGCGGTATGCCGATGCGCCCGCGCAGGGTGTTGCCGACCAGGCGCTGGTGGTCAACATGGCCGACACCGACGCGTTGGGCGCGGTGATCGGGCGGCTGCAGCCGAACTTCTTGGTGACGGCGTCCGACGTGGTCGCCGCCGACGCGTTGACGGCCGCGGCAGAAACCGGTGTCACCGAGGTTTTCCCCACTGCCCGCTGCGCGCGGCTCACCGCCGACCGAGAGGGACTGCGCCGGCTGGCCGCCGACGAGCTCGGGCTGCCTACCGCCCCGTTCTGGTTTGCGGGATCGCTCGACGAGCTCCGCGCGGTGGCCGACCACGCCGGTTACCCGCTGCGGGTGCAACCGGTGGCCGGGATGGCCGGCGCAGGGCAGTCGGTGGTGCTGATGCCGACCGACGTCGAATCGGCCTGGCAGCGTGCGGTGTCGGCCGGTGGTCGGCTCGCGCACAACCGGGTGCTGGCCGAAACCCTCGTCGAGATTGACTTTCACGTCACCCTGCTCACCGTGCGCAGCGTTGGACCCACGGGGCCGACGATCGAGTTCTGCGCCCCGATCGGGCATGGCGATGCCATCGGTGACGTGCAGGAATCGTGGCAGCCGCAAGAGTTGAGCGCGGCCGCGTTGGACGCTGCCAAGTCGATCGCCGCCCGTGTCGTCAAGGCGCTCGGCGGACGCGGCGTGTTCGGGGTGGAGCTGATGGTCCGCGGCGACGAGGTGTATTTCAGCGATGTCACGGCTCGGCCCTTCGAGAGCGGCCTGGTTACGTTGCGCACCCAGCGGCTTTCGGAATTCGAACTGCAAGCGCGGGCAATCATGGGCCTGCCGACCGACGCCATCATGATTTCGCCGGGCGCGGCGGAGGTGATCTACGCCGGCCATGACGGATCCGGCCCGCCGGCCCAGAGCCCAAACGCTGTCCGTGTGCTGGCGGATGCGCTGCGGGCGCCGGAGAGCGACGCGCGAATGTTCGGTGGCCAGCAGCCCGAGGGGCGCCGTCCGTTGGGTGTAGCCGTCGTCACCGCCAAGGACGTGAGCACCGCGCGTAGCCAAGCCCGGGAGGTGTCGGCAGCACTGCGCAGGCTCTGGTGATCGGTAGCGAAGCGTTACCCATCAGCGCCCACCAACGGCGCTCCCAGCCAGATATGCGAGACTCGGGCGGGTGAGCTACGCAGGAGATAGAGCGACGAAATCGGCTGCGCTACACCCAGTTAGCCTTACTGCGTCACGCGGCTTCACAGCGGACGCCACCGCGACAATGATCAACCTGCCGTGCAGTCGAGCGCAGCTAGGGGCGCCACCAGTAGCGAAGCCCCCCACACGTCCGACAGAGCGCGATCCGACAGAGTGTGCAATAAGGCTGGATCAGTCGTCAGTGTCGCCGAGCAGGGGTGTTCATTAAGGCGCGTTGGGCGGCACTGGCGCGTCCGGTGGAGCTGCTGCTGGCGCGGGCGGAGGCGCTGCTGGCGCTGGAGCTGGAGCTGAAGGTGGCGGGGGGTTTGGGATTGCCATGCACGCGAAAAAAGTCGCAGGCAGGCACGGGCCAGGAGGCTTGAGCGGCGAGATGGATCCAAAGACCAGGGCTGCTGCCGCCGCGGCGGCAAATGCTTTGTTCATTTTTCTACTTTCAGAACCCCCCGACCGCAAAAATTGCCGGGTCAAGTTAAACCGTACGCGCATTCTCAGGTAGTTATAAGGCTCGAGAGCAGGAGACCGAGAAGACAGCCGGAGAAGAGGGCGGCCCGACAATGCCCGCACCGCCTGGTTGACCTGACGGATTTCAGCTGATGTTCATGCACGAATATTGTGGACTAGAACGTTGGCAAACGAGCATGGGAAACCGCAGGTGACTACAACGTCAAAGCGTCCATACGCAGGAGATATCACGCCGGAGCAGGCTTGGAAGCTGCTCGGTGAGAACCCCGAAGCGGTGCTGGTCGACGTGCGCACCGACGCCGAATGGCGCTTCGTCGGTGTGCCGGATTTGTCCAGCCTGGGCCGCGAGGTCGTCTACATCGAGTGGAACAGCGTCGACGGCACCCGCAACGACAACTTCGTGGCCGGCCTTTCCGAGCAACTGCCGGCCGCCACCGGGGAGCGGCCGGTGATCTTCTTGTGTCGCTCCGGCAACCGCTCCATCGGCGCAGCCGAGGCCGCGACCGGGGCGGGTTTCGCCCCGTCTTACAACGTGCTGGACGGCTTCGAGGGACATCTCGACGCCGACGGTCACCGCGGCGGGGTCGGCTGGCGCGCGATCGGGTTGCCCTGGAAGCAAACATGACTCGCGTCGCGACGATGCAGAGCGTGGCGATGGGGAGGAGCGGCGCAATTGACTGACCCGAAATCGGTGCGTACACCGGAGCCGTTGCCCGACGGCGTCAGCCAGGCCACCATCGGAGTGCGCGGCGGCATCCTGCGGTCGCAGTTCGAAGAGACCGCCGAGGCGATGTATTTGGCGTCCGGCTACGTCTACGACTCGGCTGCCGCAGCGGAGCAGGCCTTCGCAGGCGACATCGACCGCTATGTCTACTCCCGTTACGGCAACCCGACGGTCAGCATGTTCGAGGAACGACTGCGGTTGATCGAGGGCGCGCCGGCTGCCTTCGCCACCGCGAGCGGGATGGCGGCGGTTTTCACCTCGCTGGGCGCGTTGCTGGGCGCCGGCGATCGCCTGGTCGCCGCGCGCAGCCTGTTCGGCTCGTGTTTCGTTGTGTGCAACGAGATCTTGCCGCGCTGGGGGATCGAGACCGTCTTCGTCGACGGCGACGACCTAACCCAGTGGGAGAAGGCGCTTTCCGTTCCGACCCAGGCGGTGTTCTTCGAGACGCCGTCGAATCCGATGCAGTCGCTGGTCGACATTGTCGCGGTCACCGAGCTTTCCCACGCCGCGGGGGCGAAAGTTGTGCTGGACAACGTCTTCGCAACTCCATTGCTGCAGCAGGGCTTTCCGCTCGGCGTCGACGTGGTGGTCTACTCGGGCACCAAACACATTGATGGGCAAGGCCGCGTGCTGGGCGGGGCGATATTGGGTGACAAGGAGTACATCGACGGCCCGGTGCAGAAACTGATGCGGCACACCGGACCGGCGATGAGTGCGTTCAACGCCTGGGTAATGCTCAAAGGCCTCGAAACACTGGCGATTCGCGTCGACTACCAGAATGCCTCGGCGCAGCGGATCGCCGAGCATCTTGAGGGACACCCGGCGGTCAGGTGGGTGCGTTATCCGTTTCTGACGTCGCATCCGCAGTACGACCTGGCCAAGCGACAGATGTCGGGCGGCGGTACCGTCGTCACCTTCGAACTCGACGTCCCCGACAGCGCGGCGAAGCAACGGGCTTTCGAGGTGCTGGACAAGCTTGCGCTGATCAACATCTCCAATAATCTGGGTGATTCGAAATCCCTTGTCACTCACCCGGCGACGACGACACATCGGGCGATGGGGCCTGAAGGGCGCGCCGCCATTGGCCTGCGCGATGGCGTAGTTCGAATTTCGGTCGGCCTGGAGAGCACCGACGATCTAATCACCGACATCGACCAGGCATTACGCTGAAAACTAGCAGAATACTCACAGCATTTTAATCTGGTCGGTTACTCCCGTTTCGGTTAGTTGCGCTGCGCGTTATCACGTTATTTACCTTGCTGTTTCCAACTCTTTCCAGCGGGTTTGGTCGCTAAGAACCTTCGGTGCGATTGTTAAAGTGCTCGATTCAGATATACAGGTCCGTATGGCAACATTGGGCGCCGGCACCGATACCGGCTGAAAGACCACGCCTGATCGCGCGGGGCCAGATATGGAGACACCAGAGTGTTTTCGTGCAATCGCCGTCGGCGGACGTCACCTCATCCGCTGACCGGCGAACTTCACGACTGGACTGTTGACGTCGACGGATGCGAAATTGCATGGCAGAGCTATGCCGGTCCGCTGCGACTTGATGAAACAGACATCGACATCGCTTGTCGCAAATTGCTGTCGATCGAACCGTGTGATCTCCTTGATATGGTGCTTGAGCACGTCGAGTTCTCGTCGCCGAGTGATGGGCAATCGAGTTTAATCGTGCACTCGACCACGCCGTCGGCTCGCGGCTTCGAGACGGACCTCACCGCGATGGTTGAGGGACGGCCGGTGTCGGACCTCACGACATACGTGGAGACGCGCGGTCTGTATCTTGCCCGCAGCGGTGATCTGGTCGTCGGGCGAACTCGTCCGTGGCGCCGTGCGATTGCGAAGGAAGGCGTCCGGCGCTTGACGCTCCCGGATACCGACCACTACTACATGTCTCACGCGCTGCTACGGCGCGCGGTCGATGCCGGCGAGCACGATCCCGTGCTGGCTCAGATCATCGAGTTTCTACACGAACAGCCCTCGACTGTGGTGTCTCCGTACGACTTCGAACCCGAGTTCCAGATTCTGCTGACCTGGTTGGCGCGGGTTACCGGGCTTGGACGAATTCGCGTGGACGCCAACAATTCCCGTCTCGGAGCTTGGAACGGTAAGCGCATGCTGCACCCGACGGTCGAGTCGGCGCTGCAGCTGAACGGCCAGGTGTCTGACCAACCGGCGCCGCTCATCTTGGATCAGGAGCATCGTGCGAGCGAGGCGTTTCGGGCACTGCGCACGGCAATTCCCGTGATCCCGGGCTATACCGTTCCGTGGCAGGAGAATCGCTGTGACTTCAGTCGTGATCTTCTGCGTGCGAGCACGCTTTTGAAGGAACGCTACGGCTTGTCGCACGGTTGCCTGAAACCATCCGACGGGGGCAATGGCGGCCGCATCGTCGCCAACATCGAACTCGATGACGCGCCGCGGCTGGAAGAGCTCGCAACGAAGGCGTGGAATCTAGGCGGCGATCAAGTTCTCGAGGCTCACGTCAGTTACTTCGAGCGACACATCGGCGGCGAGCAAGTGTTGACCACGCCGTCAGCCCATGTCCGGTCAGGAAAGTTGTTGGACGGGTTGACCCTTCAATTCATGCGCGGTACCGCGTGGAAGGGCAACATCTTCGTGGGCGCCGCAGACTGGCAGAACCTCGGACTGGAAAAGGCCATGTACACCAAACTGCGCGGAGCGATGGGCGACCTGTCGCGGCGGCTGGGCTTGTTGCATTGTGGCGTCGACTTTGCGATCGGCACCCTGGGCGGAAAGTTCGGCGATACCGTCGTGGCCGCGGTCCAGGACATCAACCCGAAAGTCACGGGTGCCTTGTTTTTGCGCGAGTTCATGGCGCGCCATCCCGCTGTCGGTGGAGGGGCAGCGACCCGTGTTCTCGTTCCGGAGGCTACGACGAATGCGGAGAAGATCCGATCCCTCGTGTCGAAATTCTCAACGGCGCAACAGCCTTGTGAGGAGATCGCCGTCGTGCCGGGGCGTTGGGCAATGATTGCCACGTCTGGACAAACGTCGGTGTCCGCCGGTGCTCAGGCACTGACTTTCGAGCGGATGCTTGCCGTTGGCGCCGGAATGTAACACCGCGCGCGTTGCACTCGACGGCAACACGCTAAGTGCTCAAGGTGTCGACGAGATAACAATTCTCGCAACAAGATCGCCGCGTTAATAATTCGGCGCGACGCGCCAGACGAATACCGGGAACAGCGCCGTGGGCAACTTATCGTCACTTTGTGTACCGCCGTACAGTTCTCAAGCTACCGCTGCTGCTGGCAGCGGGCACGGCTCTGGCCCAATCACCGTGTGCCTCGGCGGAGCCGCCCCGCGCCTCTGCCGAACCCAGTCGGTGGTCACCTGACCGCGCCAACAGTTGGTATCAAGCGCAGGGTTGGCCCGTCGGCGCCAACTTCATCACCTCCAACGCCATCAATCAGCTCGAGATGTTTCAGCCCGGCACCTACGACCCCCGGCGCATCGACACCGAACTGGGCTGGGCCCGGTTCCACGGGCTCAACACGGTGCGGGTCTTCCTGCATGATCAGCTGTGGGCGCAGGATTCCCGTGGCTTCCAAACACGTCTCGCGCAGTTCGTCGGCATCGCGGCGCGCCACCGGATCAAGCCCCTGTTCGTGTTGTTCGACTCCTGCTGGGATCCGATGCCCCGACCCGGTCTCCAGCATGCGCCCACGCCAGGGGTGCACAACTCCGGATGGGTACAAAGCCCCGGCGCTGAGCGGATCGATGACCGTCGCTACACCCGCACGCTGCAGGACTACGTTACGGGCGTGCTGACTCAATTCCGCAACGACGACCGGGTGTTGGGCTGGGACCTGTGGAACGAACCCGACAATCCCGCCAACCAGTACCGCAGCGTCGAGCGGTCCGACAAGCTGGAACGCGTCGCGGAGCTGCTTCCGCAGGTGTTCGCGTGGGCACGTTCGGTCGATACCCGTCAGCCGCTGACCAGTGGGGTGTGGAACGGCGAGTGGGCAGATCCCGCGAGCCGCAGCACAATCGCCGGCATTCAGCTGGCCAACTCCGACGTGATCACCTTCCACTCCTACGCCGAACCATCGACCTTCGAATCCCGAATCGCTGAGCTCGCCCCGCAAGGACGGCCGATGCTGTGCACCGAGTACATGGCCCGGCCGATGGGCAGCACTGTCGAGAGCATCCTGCCAATTGCCAAGCGGCACAACGTCGGCGCGATCAACTGGGGCCTGGTCGCCGGGAAGACCCAAACCTACTTCCCGTGGGATTCATGGAATCACCCGTACACGTCGATCCCGAGGGTATGGTTCCACGACCTGCTGCGGCCGGACGGAACGGCCTTTGAAGGCAATGAATCTCAGACGATCAGGATGCTGACCTCTTCGACGGCCAGCTGAACTTCTCCAGGCCGGCCACCCGGCCGCTTCTTGTTCGACGTTTTCGGCTTCCTCGGCCGCAGCCAATTCGCCCTGCGCTTGCGCCTGCAGCTGGCTCATCGCCAGCCGCGCGTAGATCATCTGGCTGGTGATCGCCATCTGCCCGCGGCCGCGGCCCAAAAACGTGATCAGCCAGGCGAGCACGGTGGTGATGCGGTTTTTGTGGCCGACTAGGTAGCGCAGGTGCAGTAGCAACCAGGCCAGCCACGCGAGGTAGCCGCCGAACTCCAGCTTGCCGACCTGTGCCACGGCATTGTGCCGTG
>CAWBSW010000081.1:0-18614 GCA_963791535.1 uncultured Actinomycetota bacterium
TCGAAAGCTTGCGCAGTGCTTTGAAGAGCTTCCGCAGCGCCGGCTCTAACTGCTGACGGCGTTCGCGCGCCAGGTCTGAATCCTGCTGGTGCAGCAGCCCATACGTGAACGCATCCTCGTTCGCGGTGTTCGCGGCGTCGGCCTGCTCGGTCAGGTGCTCCCGGCTGACCACGGAGTCCTGGTGATCGCCGAGCAACGACTGGACTTTTTTCGCCCGCTTCGAAACCTTCTTCGCGCCCATCGCCGCCGCGGTGTATCGAAGCCGCTTGGCGCGCTTACGGATTCGATGTATAGCTTCGTCCAGGTCCTCGTCGGAAGCCCGTCTTGCGGCCTTGGCGGCCTTCCGCAGCTTCTTGCCGGCGGCGGCGACGGCGACCGGTCCGGACCCCTTATCGGTTGGCGGCGGTGCCGCGACCACCGCCTCCAGCGCGTCGAGTAGACGGAAATACCGCGGTGAACGCATCGCGGCCAACGAATGCCGTACCCCGGCCCGATATCGCTCTTCCGCGCCGTCGATCAGCCGGTCCCGAATCGGTCCGCGGGCCAGCTCCGGTGGCAACTTGTCGAGAGCGCTGCGGTAGCGCTCGGCCAGCACTTCGGCGTCGCGGGCCTCGCCCAACACGTTGGCCAGCTCGCGCAGTTCGTCGAGGAGGCCGTGGGGGACGGCGAACGAATTCGGCGAGGCCTGCAGCAGGCTGCGGATCTTGCGGGTTGTCACCCGCATCTGGTGAACCGAGTCGTCAGCCCCGGCGCGCACCGCGCGGTCCCGCACCAGCAGCTCATCGACCTGCTCGGCGACCGCCCGATGCAGTGGGTCGGCCGCTCCGGCAGCCAGGTCCTTCGGCGTGGTGCCGAGCACCCGCGCCAGCTTGGAGCCGTGCCCGGCGGGCCGGGCGCCGGCGCCGAGCAGCCGGTCGCACAGCTTGTCCATCAGCTCGGGGTTCGCCGCGGGCTGGGCGAGTTCGAGCTCCCATTCGCGCCACCGCTGCTCGACCTCGGGTGCATTGGGGGTGGCCGCCCGTGACGCGGTGACCTGGTCGTCGCAGAATTCCGCGAGCGCCGCGTCGTCGGCGCCATACAGCTCGTGGACGTGCCGCGTGGTGGATATCCGCGCGACCGGGTGCAGCGGGCGGTCCCGCACAATTGCCAATACGACGTCCAGCAGCTCGGTGGGCACCTCTTCGTGACCGTCTTCGTCGCCGCCGTTCGTCGCGCCCAGTGGCGCGCGAACCTCGGTGCGGGCGTCGGGTCCGGCCGGCAGCTTCAGGTGCCAACCGGCATCGTCGCCGCCGGTGCGACGGCGCAACGTGATTCGGTTGGACGCCAGATCACGCGCCGAGGTGTCGTAGTAGATGGCGTCCAGTGCTTGCGTCGGGAGCCGCTCCACCCGAAGAACATCCGCGACACCCGCGAACGACGGCGAACTTGTCGACTCACCGACGTCGAACTTGCGTTCCACCTCTACGTAACGCGACGGACTCGGCGATCGGCAGGCATGGCCTCTGGTGATTCCCTCGTCGCGTCATGGGTGTCGGGTACCCGCTGGTTGCCAGCGTGCCACATCGGGATGGCAGGCGTAAGGACCTTTAGAAACTGTGTTCGTCGGCGGGAAAGGTCCCAGCGGCGACTTCTCCGCGTATTGGGTTGCCGCGCGGCGCAATTCGCCCGCGACGTCACCGAACCGCTTGACGAACCGGGCCGTCTTGCCGCTGGTGAGTCCGGCCATGTCCTGCCAAACCAGCACCTGGGCGTCGCAATTCGGTCCGGCGCCGATGCCGACGGTCGGAATTGTCAGCTTGCCGGTGATCTGGGTGGCCAGCTCGGCCGGCACCATCTCCATCACCACGGAGAACGCGCCGGCCTCGGCAACGGCGATCGCGTCGGCAACGGTCTGCTCGGCGGCGTCACCACGGCCCTGCACCCGGAAACCACCGAGGGTGTTGACGCTCTGCGGGGTGAAGCCGATGTGCGCCATCACCGGGATACCGGCGGCGGTCAGGGTGGCGATCTGCTCAGCGACTCGTTCGCCGCCTTCCAGCTTGACCGCGTGCGCGCCGGCCTCCTTCATGAACCGGGTTGCGGCGCCCAGCGCGGCGGCGGGTCCGGCCTCGTAGCTGCCGAACGGCAGATCGGCGACCACCAGAGCGTGCGGTGCACCCGCACCACGCCGCGCACCAGCGGAATCAGCTCGTCGATCGAGACCGGCACCGTGGTGTCGTAGCCGTAGACGACGTTGGCGGCCGAGTCGCCGACCAGCAGCACCGGGATGCCGGCGTCGTCGAAGATTCGGGCGGTCGAGTAGTCGTAGGCCGTCAGCATGGCCCACTTGTGGCCTTCGGCTTTCATCTTCTGCAAATGGTGGACGCGAACCTTGGTCCGCGGTGCGTCGCTAGCAGCCCCGTAAACAGCGTGCTCAGACATCATTGTCCCTAGTTGTGGTCGGGTCGATCCTCGTGGCCCAGCAGGGTCCCCGGGTTCGTCTGACCTGAACAGTCTGCCACCTGCCGTCGTCGAAGTGCACACCGGCGTTCAGTGGACTTCCTCACACCGGTACCCATCGCGACGATTCCCGCTCGACCATGCGGCCCCGGACATACCATCGGGCGCATGCAGCGGCTCAGCGGACTCGACGCCAGTTTTCTCTATTTGGAGAACCAATCGCAGCCGCTACACGTCTGTTCGATTCTCGAGCTCGATACGTCGACGATGCCGGGCGGCTACACCTTCGATCGGCTCCGCGACGAGTTGTCGGTCCGAATCAAGGCAATGCCGCAGTTCCGCGAGAAGCTCGACGACAGCCCGCTGAATCTGGATCACCCGGTTTGGGTGGACGACAACAACTTCGACGTGAGTCGGCATCTGCACCGCATCGGGCTGCCGCCGCCGGGTGGGCGAATGGAGCTGTCCGAGATCTGCGGTCATATCGCCGGTTTGCCGCTGGACCGCACCCGGCCGTTGTGGGAGATGTGGGTCATCGAGGGCGTTGCCGGCACCGATGCTCAGCAGGGTGGTCGTCTGGCGGTGATGACCAAAGTGCATCACGCCGGCGTCGACGGCGTGACCGGCGCGAATTTGATGTCGCAGCTGTGCAGCACCGAAGCCGACGCGCCGCCACCCGAACCGGTCGAGGGCGTCGGTGACGCCAACCAAATCGAGATCGCGTTGACCGGAGCCGTCAAGTTCGCGGCCAGGCCGCTGCGCCTTGCCAATGCGCTGACGGATACCGCGACCTCGGTGTTTAAGACGGTGCTGCGCGCGCGTAGCGGCCAGACGATGGCGGCTCCGTTCGCCGCACCACAGACGACCTTCAATGCCAGCATCACCGCACACCGCAATGTCGCCTATGCGCAGCTGGATCTCGAGGACATCAAGGTCGTCAAGAGTCATTTCGACGTCAAAGTCAACGATGTGGTGATGGCGCTGGTGTCCGGCGTGCTGCGGCAGTTTTTGCTTGACCGTGGCGAGCTGCCGGATTCGTCGTTGGTGGCGATGGTGCCGGTGTCGGTGCACGGACGATCCGATCGGCCTGGGCGCAACCAGGTTTCGGGAATGTTCTCCCGATTGGAAACCCAGATCGCTGATCCGGCGGAACGGCTCAAGTCCATTGCTGAAGCGAATTCAGTTGCCAAGGAACATAGTTCGGCGATCGGCGCCACGCTCCTGCAGGACTGGTCGCAGTTCGCCGCGCCGGCGGTGTTCGGTTTGGCTATGCGGGGATACGCCCGTACCAGGCTGACCAAGAGCCGGCCGGTGCACAACCTGGTGGTTTCCAATGTGCCAGGTCCGCAGATGCCGCTCTACATGCTGGGCAACGAGGTCAAAGCGATGTATCCACTGGGGCCGATCTTCCACGGCTCGGGCCTGAACATCACGGTGATGTCGTTGAACGGCAAACTCGACGTCGGCCTCATCGCGTGCACGGAGCTGGTGCCGGACCTGTGGGAGTTGGCCGACGACTTCGCCGTCGGGATGGAAGAACTGCTGCTCGCGACCCGATAGAGCGCCCGGTCGCCGTGCGGCAACATCGGCCTCGCGTCGGCGCATGGCAGCATGGGTAAGCATGGGGATCCCTCGCGGCGACAAGATCGCGCGCTCGATGCTGATCTGGACCGCGATGGCGGTAGTCGTGGCGACGCTGGCCAGCTGCACCCACGTCACCACTGGGCGTGCGGTGCTGGCCGGGCCAAGAATCGGTGAACCGGTGGAGTGGGGACCGTGTCGTGTCGCCGGCGGTGGCGGTACCTCGGTGATGAAGCTCCCAGGTGGCGCGCAATGCGGCAAGCTCGCCGTACCGGTCGACTACAAGCACCCCGACGACGACGCCACGACGTTGGCGTTGATCAAATTTCCGGCCACTCGAAACAAAATCGGCTCGCTGATCATCAACCCAGGCGGACCCGGTGAGTCCGGTATCGAGGCTGCCCTGGGCCTCCTGCAGTCGCTCCCACCACGGATCCGAGAACGGTTCGACCTGGTCGGGTTTGACCCACGCGGGGTGGCGGGCTCACGGCCGGCGATCTGGTGCAACTCCGACGCCGACAACGATCGGCTGCGCACCGAGCCTCAGGTCGACTACAGCCGGGCCGGGGTGGCGCACATCGAGAACGAGACCAAGGCGTTCGTCGGCCGTTGCATCGACAAGATGGGCAAGAAATTCCTGGCGCACGTCGGAACCGTTGATGTCGCCCGTGATCTCGACGCCATCCGCGAAGCAGTAGGCGACCGCAAATTGACGTTCTTGGGCTACTCGTATGGAACCCGAATGGGCGCTGCTTATGCGGAGGCCTACCCAAAACACGTCCGGGCGATGATCCTCGACGGTGCCGTGGACCCGAATACCAGCTCCATTGAGGCAGACCTGCGGCAGGCCAAGGGTTTTCAGGACGCATTCAACGACTTCGCGAAAGACTGCGCCAAATCTCGCAGTTGTCCGCTGGGCACAGACCCGGCCAAATCCGTTGACGTCTACCACAGTTTGGTCGACCCGCTCGTCGACAAGAACAACCCGATGATCGGCAGGCCGGCGCGCACCCAAGACCCACGCGGTCTGAGTTATCAGGACGCCATCGTCGGCACGATCATGGCGCTGTATTCGCCGACCTTCTGGCATCACTTGACCGAGGGACTGACGGAGCTGGCCCAACATCGCGGCGACATGCTGCTTGAGTTGGCCGACATGTACATGCGCCGGGACAAGAACGGTCACTACACCGACGCCACCGACGCCAGGGTGGCGATCGACTGCGTCGACGATCTGCCGGTCAAGGATCGCGCCAAGGTCATCGACGAGGACCGCCGATCACGCCAGGTTGCACCGTTCATGAGCTACGGGAAGTTCACCGGCGACGCGCCGTTGGGTACCTGTGCATTCTGGCCGGTGCCGCCGACCAGCAAGCCGCACGCCATCTCCGCTCCCGGCCTGGCGCCGACCCTGGTGGTGTCGACCACACGTGATCCGGCGACGCCGTATCAGGCCGGCGTCGACCTGGCGAACCAGCTGCACGGCTCTCTGCTGACCTTCGATGGCACCCAGCACACGGTTGTCTTCCAAGGCAACAGCTGTGTCGACGACTACGCGACGGAATATCTGGTTAGCGGCACTGTGCCGTCCAAGGGGGCGAAATGCTAGGTCCGGAGAAGCCGGGCTCGAAATGTAAAGACCTCGCAGGAGATAACGAGACCAAGGTGTGACCATTGGGATCACCACCTGTGGCCGATGCGTGGGACGATTGGCAGCCATGTGGCGCATGAGACTGTTGTTCTCTGCGCTGCTTTCGTTGGTGCTCGCGATAGTGGCAGCCGTGGCGACCCTGGTGTCAGCGCCGATAGCAGGCGCGACACTGACCTGGGGCAACTGCGGCCGGTTCCTCAGTCACCCCGACGACGTTCCCACCGCGCAGTGCACGACTGTTCCGGTCCCCATCGACTATGACAATCCCGCTGCCGGCCAAGCTCAGCTTGCGGTGATCCGAATTCCGGCCACCGGTCCGCGGATCGGAGCGCTGCTGGTCAATCCCGGCGGGCCCGGGGCCTCGGCGGTCGACGCCGTCGCCGCGATGGTACCGGAGCTGGCGGGCTCCGAGATCAGCCGCCGCTTCGATCTGGTGGGATTCGATCCCCGCGGCGTCGGCCACTCCACGCCGGCCCTGCGCTGCCAGACCGACGCGGAGTTCGACGCCTACCGGCGTGACCCGATGGTCGACTACAGCCAGGCCGGCGTGGCACACATCGAACAGGTGTATCGGCAGCTGGCCCAGCGCTGCCTGAACCGAAATGGCCCGGCTTTCTTGGAGAACGCCGGGACGGCGTCCGTCGCACGTGACATGGATCTGGTGCGCCAGGCGCTCGGCGACGACCAGATCAACTATCTCGGCTTCAGCTACGGCACCGAATTGGGCACCGCCTACGTCGAGCGGTTCGGCGACCACGTTCGGGCGATGGTGTTGGACGGTGCCATCGACCCGGCCGTGGGTCCCATCGATGAGAACCTCAACCAGCAGGCCGGATTTCAGACCGCGTTCAACGATTACGCGGCGGATTGCGCCCGCTCGTCAGACTGCCCGCTGGGCACCGACCCGGCCCAGTGGGGCAACCGGTTCCACCAACTGATCGACCCGTTGGTGAGCAAACCCGCCAAGACGTCGGATCCACGCGGACTCGGTTATGCCGACGCGACCACGGGAACCATCAATGCGCTCTACACGCCGCAGTTCTGGAAGTACCTGACCAGCGGTCTGCTCGGGCTGCGGCGCGGCACCGATCCCGGTGACCTGCTGATGCTGGCCGACGAGTACTACGAGCGTGACGATAACGGCCACTACGACAACTCGCAGGACGCATTCAACGCGGTCCGCTGCGTGGACGCACCCGCGCCGAAGGATCCCGCAGCCTGGGTGGACGCCGACCGCCGGATGCGTCAGGTCGCGCCGTTTCTGTCCTACGGGCAGTTCACCGGGTATGCGCCTCGCGACCTGTGCGCGCTCTGGCCGGAGCCCGCGACCTCGACGCCGGCGCCGGCGGCGCCCGTCGCTCCGGGCAAAGTGGTCGTCGTGTCGACCACCCACGACCCGGCCACCCCCTATCAGGCCGGGGTGGACTTGGCGCGCGAGCTCGGCGCCCCGCTGATCACCTTCGAGGGCACCCAACACACCGTGGTGTTCAACGGTGACCAATGCGTCGACAACGCCGTGGTCGGCTACTTCGTCTACGGGGTGGTGCCGCCCGGAAACTTACGCTGTTCGGCGTCGTAGTAACACAGAGGTAACTGGCTTTGCATATTGTTCCCGGTATGGATCGACAAAAGGAATTCGTGCTCCGCACGCTGGAGGAACGGGATATCCGGTTCGTCCGGCTGTGGTTCACCGACGTCCTCGGTTTCCTCAAGTCGGTCGCGATCGCCCCGGCCGAGCTCGAGGGCGCCTTCGAGGAAGGCATCGGCTTCGACGGATCGTCCATCGAGGGATTTGCCCGGGTCTCCGAGTCCGATACGGTGGCTCACCCCGACCCGTCAACCTTTCAAGTGCTGCCCTGGACCTCTCGCTCCGGCCATCACCACTCGGCGCGGATGTTCTGTGACATCACAATGCCGGACGGCTCGCCGTCGTGGGCCGACCCGCGGCACGTGCTGCGACGGCAGCTAGGAAAAGCCAACGACCTCGGCTTCTCCTGCTACGTGCATCCCGAGATCGAGTTCTTCCTGCTGGAGCCCGGTCCGGAGGACGGGTCGGAACCCGTTCCGGCCGACAATGCCGGTTACTTCGACCAGGCCGTTCACGTCGCCTCCGACTTTCGCCGCCATGCGATCGACGCCCTGGAGTTCATGGGCATCTCGGTGGAGTTCAGCCACCACGAGGGCGCGCCCGGTCAACAAGAAATCGACCTTCGCTTCGCCGACGCGCTGTCGATGGCCGACAACGTGATGACGTTCCGTTACGTCATCAAAGAGGTCGCATTGGAAGAGGGCGTGCGGGCGACGTTCATGCCCAAGCCATTCGGCCAGTACCCCGGCTCGGCCATGCATACCCACATGAGCCTGTTCGAGGGCGAGGTCAACGCGTTCCACAGCCCGGACGATCCGTTGCAACTCTCCGATGTCGCCAAGTCGTTCATCGCCGGGATCCTCGAGCACGCAAGCGAAATCAGCGCGGTCACCAACCAATGGGTCAACTCCTACAAGCGGCTCGTGCTCGGCGGCGAAGCACCCACCGCCGCGTCGTGGGGCGCGGCGAACCGGTCGGCGTTGGTACGGATTCCGATGTACAGCCCCAACAAGACCTCGTCGCGGCGTATCGAGGTGCGCAGCCCCGACTCGGCCTGCAATCCGTATCTGGCATTCGCCGTGCTCTTGGCGACCGGACTGCGCGGCGTGGAGAAGGGTTACGTCCTGGGTCCGCAAGCAGAGGACAACGTGTGGGACCTCACGCCCGAGGAGCGCCGCGCCATGGGCTACCGCGAGCTGCCGTCCAGCCTCGACGAAGCGCTTCGCGCGATGGAGAGTTCCGAGCTCGTCGCAGAAGCCCTGGGGGAGCACGTTTTCGACTTCTTCCTGCGCAACAAGCGCGCCGAGTGGGCGAACTACCGTCGCCACGTCACCCCGTACGAGCTCAAGACCTATCTCTCTCTATAACCGGTCTCTATAACCGCTCTGTAGCTTTCTTTGTGCCGCTCACTGGAGGGCACAGCCAAGTCCCAGGGAATCTGCGCTACCGTCGTGGGCGTGAATCAACCCGTGACGGAGCGGCCGAAAATTCCCAGCCTCGGCCGGCTCGGGTTGGTCGAGGACCGCGCGGGTGCCAACTTGGCGAAGCTGGGCTGGAACACCGAAGCCCATGTCGAGCTGTTGTGGTCACTGTCGCGCGCACCCGACGCCGACGCCGCGCTATGCGCGATGGTGCGGCTGGCCGAGGCGCTCGGCGACGACTGGGACGAGCTCAATGCCGCCCTGACGACCGACCGCGGCCTGCGCGGTCGGCTGTTCGCCGTGCTCGGATCGTCGCTCGCTTTGGGGGATCACCTGGTCGCCAATCCACAGGCCTGGAAGCTGCTGCGGGGCAATGTGAAGCTGCCGACGGCCGAGCAGCTGCGGACTGCCTTTACCGAGTGCATCAGCGAAACCTCAAATGGCCCAGGCTCGGTGGTGCTGCGGTTGCGCATCCTCTACCGCAACCAAGTGCTGGTGCTGGCCGCCCTGGATCTCGCGCCGACAGTCGAGAACGAGCCGGTGCTGTCGTTCAGCGCCGTCGGTGCCCATCTGACCGACATAGCCGACGCCGCGTTGACGGCTGCGCTGGCGCTGGCCGAGGCCAATGTCTGCGGCGATGCCACGCCACCCCGGCTGGCGGTCATCGCAATGGGCAAATGCGGGGCGCGCGAACTGAACTACGTCAGCGACGTCGACGTGATCTTCGTCGCCGAGCCCGCCGACCCGGTCTCCACTCGCGTGGCCGGCGAGATGATGCGGTTGGCTTCCGAGGCCTTTTTCCAGGTCGACGCCGGACTGCGACCTGAGGGCCGCCACGGCGAGCTGGTCCGCACCCTCGACTCGCACGTCGCCTACTACCAGCAATGGGCCAAGACCTGGGAGTTCCAGGCGCTGCTGAAAGCCCGGCCGGCCGCCGGTGACGCCGAATTGGGCAAGCAGTACATCGCCGCGTTGATGCCGATGGTCTGGACCGCTTGCGAGCGTGAACATTTCGTGACCGAGGTGCAGAAGATGCGGCGGCGGGTGGAGGAACTGGTGCCCGCCGACGTCCGAAGCCGTGAGATCAAGCTGGGCAGCGGCGGGCTGCGGGACGTCGAGTTCGCGGTGCAGCTGCTGCAGCTGGTGCACGGTCGCAACGACGAGTCACTGCACGTGGCGTCCACGGTGGACGCGTTGGCCGCGCTCGGGGCCGGTGGCTATGTCGGGCGGGACGACACGGCCAATCTGACCGCCTCCTACGAGTTCCTTCGGCTGCTCGAACACCGGCTGCAGCTACAGCGCCTCAAACGCACTCACATGTTGCCCGCCTTCGACGACGACGAGGCGCTGCGCTGGCTGGCGCGGGCGGCCCATATCCGGCCAGATGGCAGCCACGACGCGCTGGGGGTGCTGCGCGACGAGCTGAAACGGCACAACCTGCGGGTGTCGCGGCTGCACGCGAAGCTGTTCTATCAACCGCTGCTGGAATCGCTGGCGCCGGCGGATCTGGAGTTCTCCCACGGCATGACGACGACGGCCGCCGAGCGCCAGCTGGCCGCCCTGGGCTACGAGGCTCCGCAGAGCGCGCTGACTCACCTGTCCGCGCTGATCAACCAAAGCGGCCGGCGCGGTCGGGTGCAGTCGGTGCTGTTGCCTCGGCTGTTGGACTGGCTGTCCGACACCCCCGATCCGGATGGCGGGCTGCTGGCTTACCGCCGGATCAGTGAGGCGATGGTTGTCCACCGCTGGTACCTGTCCACGCTGCGGGACAAACCGGCGGTGGCCAAGCGTCTGATGCACGTGCTCGGCACCTCGGCCTACGTTCCCGACCTGCTGATGCGTGCCCCGGAGACGATCCAGCAATACAGCGACGGGCACTCGGGGCCGAAGCTGCTCGATGTCGATCCCGAGACGGTGGCCGGCGCGTTGGTGGCCTCGGCGGGCCGACAAACCGACCCGGTCAAGGCCATTGCCGTCGCCCGGTCGCTGCGCCGGCGTGAGCTGGCTCGCATCGCCTCAGCCGATCTGCTCGGCATGCTCGAGGTCACCGACGTCTGCGTCGCGCTCACGTCGGTGTGGGTCGCGGTGCTGCAGGCCGCGCTCAATGCGGTGATCCGCGCCAACCTGCCCGATAGCGGTGAAGCCCCGGCTCTCATCGCGGTGATCGGGATGGGCCGCCTCGGCGGCCGCGAGCTCGGCTACGGGTCCGACGCCGACGTGCTGTTCGTCTGCGAACCGGTTGCGGGAGCCGAGGATTCGCAGGCGGTGCGCTGGGCCATGTCGGTGGCCGAGCAGGTTCGGGCGCTGTTGGGCACCGCCAGCGCCGATCCGCCCTTGGAGATCGACGCCAACCTGCGGCCCGAGGGCCGCAGTGGCCCACTTGTCCGCACGCTCGCGTCGTATGCCGCTTACTACGAGCAATGGGCGGAGCCCTGGGAAATCCAGGCGCTGCTGCGGGCGGACGCGGTCGCCGGTGACGCCGATCTCGGCCAGCGATTCCTGCTGATGGCGGATAAGACGCGTTATCCCGCCGGTGGGGTGTCCGCAAAGGCGGTGCTGGAGATCCGGCGGATGAAGGCCCGGGTGGACTCCGAGCGGCTACCGCGCGGCGCCGACCCCACGACCCACACCAAGCTGGGCCGCGGGGGCCTGGCTGATATCGAGTGGACCGTGCAGTTGCTTCAGCTGCGATACGCCAGCGAGATCGAGGCCCTGCACAACACCTCCACGCTGGAGTGCCTGGACGCCATCGAAGCCGCCGAGCTGATCCCCGCCGAGGACACGGACCTGCTGCGGCAGGCTTGGCTGACGGTGACGCGTGCCCGCAACGCGCTGGTGTTGGTTCGGGGTAAGCCGACCGATCAGCTGCCCGGACCCGGACGCCAGCTCAACACCGTCGCGGTCGCCGCGGGCTGGGCAAAGAACGGCGACGGCGGCGAATTCCTGGACCACTACCTCCGGTTGACTCGCCGCGCAAAAGCCGTCGTGCACAAGGTGTTCGACGAATGAAGTGGCCCCGGCTGCAATCCGTCATGCAGTTCGGTGTTAGGAAAGACGCATAGGCCGGCTAGTCAAGAACGCCCGCCACTAGGCCAGGAGGCGGGTTGACGTGGAGATCCCCCCTTACGAGGTGATGAGCGCCGACGAGCATGATCGGCTCGCCGGGTTGTATGGTCCGTTGACCGACGAGGTGCGCGAGCTCATCGACGCCACCATCCGCACCGACGCCGACGAGGACGCCATCAGCGCCGCGAGGACCGCGATCCGGGCCGCGACGGACGCGTTGCGCAGCAGGCAGCGTGATGAAACGCAGGTCGTGCGTTACGCAGTGGGCGATCGGCCCGTCGTCTGGAGCAACGCGGTGATCGGCATGCGCAACCCGATCGCCCCGCCGCTGACCATCCACCACAACGACGATGGCACCCAATGCTGGAGTGAGTTCACCCTCAACGGGGCCTACGAGGGGCCGCCCGGACTGGTGCACGGCGGCATGTGTGCCCTGGTGCTCGACCACGTACTCGGCGAAGCTGCGAGTCAGGGCCTGACCAAACCGCTGTTCACCGGAACCCTTACCCTGCGATTTGTGCGTGGCACGCCGCTGGGCAGGCTTCGCGCCGAAGCCGGCGTCGAGCGCACCGAAGGAGTCAAATCCTTTGTGTCCGGCCACCTTTCCGATGCCGAGGGCATTACCGTCGAGGCGGAGGGAATTTTCATCAAGCCGGCGTGGGCGCGGGACGCCAGATGAAGTTTTACATCAGCAGCGCATTCCTGAATACCTGGGAGATCGTCGAGGTGGCCAAGGCTGCCGACGACCTCGGCTACGACGGCATCGGGATCCCGGATCACATCGTCAACCTGGAAAACCTGAACACCCCGTATCCCTACACCAAGGACGGCCAGCGGCGCTGGCAACCGTTCACCGAGTGGCCCGACCCGTGGGTGCTGGTCGGTGCGCTTGCCCAGGTCACGACGCGGCTGCGGTTCGTCACCACGGTCTACATTCCGGCGATGCGCAACGTCTACTCGGCGGCCAAAGCCATCGGCACCGCGGCCTATCTTGCCGACGGGCGGGTCGAGCTCGGCGTCGGCGTCGGCTGGTGCGCGGAAGAGTTCGAGTTGATGCAGCAGCCGTTCGCCAAACGGGGGAAACGCACCGACGAGATGCTCGAGCTGATGCAAGCCCTGTGGTCACCGGACTGGACGGAATTCGACGGCGAGTTCTACCAGACACCGAAGATGGAGATGCAACCGACGCCCCCGCGGATACCGGTGTATGTCGGTGGGCTCAGTGACACCGCGCTACGCCGCGCGGCCCGGCACGACGGCTGGATCGGCGACCTGATCAAGACCGACGACGCGATCACGGCGGCAGCCCGGTTGCGACAGCTCCGAGCCGAAAACGGTTTGGCGATGCGTGATTTCACGATTCTGACGCCGCTGACCGACGCTTTCACGATCGCCGACTACCAGCGCGCGGAGGATGCCGGCATCACCGGCATCCTCACCATGCCGTGGATGTTCTACGCCGGGCCGGACGCCACGCTGGCCGAAAAGGTGGACGGCATGAAGAAGTTACGCAAGGACCTCGCGCTCGACACCTGACCCGGCCGCTGGTAGCAAAATCGTTCCGTCGTCGGCTGGTTTGGCATAACGTGTCTGGGGTGGAGTTACACGGAAACCCCGAATTGGTGCCGGTAACGGCATTGCGCTCAGGTGACCCGATAACCGATGTCCACGGTGGCGGCCAGCATTACACGGTCCTCGAGTCGAAAGCTTTCGACGAGAGCTGTGTGGTCCTCGAGCTCGAGTCGAAAGCCAACGACCAGCTTCGAGTGATCGAGATGTCCTTCCCGGCCGGCTACTACATGGGCCGGTCGCCTCGGCACATTCTCTGACGCCACGGCGTCCGGCTGATTCTGGGCATGGGTCGGGTCGGCGGGTTCATCCGCCCGCCCGGTGACACTTGGCGATCGCCTTTGCCTGCAATATGAACGGTATGTCCGAACTCAAGCCGTTTCACATCGATGTCCCAACCGAAGCTCTCGACGATCTGCAGTTCCGCTTGGCGCGGACCCGTTGGCCCGAAGCCGAGTGTGTCGACGACTGGAGCCAGGGCATTCCCCTGGCCTACACCCGGGAACTCGCGGCCTACTGGGCTGACGGTTATGACTGGCGGTCTCGCGAAGCCGCGTTGAACCGATTCGATCAATTCACCACCGAAATCGACGGCCTCGATATCCATTTCATCCACCAGCGGTCGCCCCATCAGGATGCTTTGCCGCTGGTGATCACCCACGGCTGGCCCGGATCGATCGCGGAGTTTCAGAACGTGATCCAGCCGCTGGTAGATCCGCCGTCAGGGCGCCCCGAGGACGCTTTCCACGTAGTGTGCCCGTCGCTTCCCGGCTATGGGTTCTCCGGTAAGCCGTCGGAGGCCGGCTGGGGCGTCGGCAAGATCGCACAGGCGTGGGAGACGCTGATGCTGCGCCTCGGTTACGACCGCTACGGTGCCCAGGGCGGTGACTGGGGCGCGGCCGTCACGACGCAGATCGGCCGCAATCGTGGCCACTGCGTCGCGATCCACCTGAACATGCCGATCGCGCGGCCGGCGGCGGGGTCCGGCGGCGATCTCACCGAAGACGAGCAACAAGCGCTGGTGGCATTCGCCGAGCACCGCAAGTGGGGGACAGGCTATTCCAAGCAGCAATCCACCCGGCCGCAGACACTCGGTTATGGGCTCGTCGACTCGCCGGTGGGACAACTGGCCTGGATCGTCGAGAAGTTCTGGGCGTGGACGGACTGCGACGGGCACCCCGAAAACGTCGTCAGCCGCGATGAACTGCTCGACAACGTGATGCTGTATTGGGTCACCGGAAGCGGCGCGTCCTCGGCGCGTCTGTACTGGGAGAGCTTCAACAGCTTCGTCACCGACGGCCGCGTCGAGCTGCCCACCGGCGTCGCCTCATTTCCCAAGGAAATCGTGCGCACCCCGCGGCGCTGGTGTGAGGACGCCTACAACATCACGCACTGGTCGACGATGCCGCGCGGTGGGCACTTCGCGGCATTCGAGCAGCCGGAGCTGTTTGTCGACGACGTTCGCGCGTTCTTCGCGACGGTCCGTTAAGCCACGCGTCAGCGCCGCAGCAGCCGGCGGTTTCTTCGTCGGGGCAGAGCCGTCGACCGCCAACGACCGCGGCGGGCGTCCAGTGCGTAGGCGCCGCCGCCGGCGAAGATCAGCAGGAGGAAAGCGAAGCAGTACATCACCGCAGCCTCGCCGTGGTTGTTGATCGGAAAGAATCCGTGCGGCAGGTGCACGGTGAAGTAGGCGAACGCCATCTCGCCGGCTGCCAGGAAGGCGGCGGCCCGGGTGAACAGCCCAAGGGTGATCAGCGCGCCGGTAATCGTTTCGATCCAGCCGGCGTAGTAGTCCGGCCACTGGCCTACCGGCGCAGCCTGCGGCGCCAGCCACCCGATCAGCGTGGACAGGCCGTGGCATAAGAACAGCAGCCCGAACACCACCCGGAAAACCGACAGCGCCATCGGCCAGTACGAATTGAGCCGCGCCTCGAGATTGTGCGTCATGCGCCGACGATACGTGTTTTACAGCTGGATCCAGGCCGACTTCGTCTTCATGTACATGTCGATGCCCTCTTTGCCGAACTCGTGCCCCCAGCCGGACTGCTTGTGGCCGCCGAACGGTACGTCGTGGTCAAAGACCAACTGGCAGTTGACCTGGACGCTGCCGGCGTGCAGACGCTTGAGCATCCGGTGCGCCCGGCCGACATTCTGCGTCCAGGCAGTGGCCGCCAGGCCGTAGATGGTGTCGTTCGCCATCGCCACCGCCTCGTCCTCGTCGTCGAACGGCAGGATGGTGACGACGGGTCCGAAGATCTCCTGCTGGTAGAGCCGCATCCCCGGGTCGACGTTGGTGAGCACCGTCGGGTGAACGAAGTAGCCCTTGCGGTCCAGGCGGTAGCCGCCGGTGACCACCTCGACGCCGTCGCCCTTGCCCTCGTCGATGAAGCCCATCACGCGGGTCAGCTGCTTCTGGCTGATCAGTGGGCCGCTGACGCAACCTTCCTCGCTGGGAGCGCCGAGCTTGAACGTATTCGCCATCATGGCAACGCCCTCCACAACGCGGTCGTACACGCCGCGCTGGGCGAAGATCCGCGATCCGCACACGCAGCCCTGGCCGGAGTGCACGAAGATGCCCAGCGATGCCATCAAGAGGGCCTTGTCCATGTCGGCGTCGTCGAAGATCAGCACCGGCGACTTACCGCCGAGTTCGAGCGTGACCTTTTTCAGGTTGCCGGCCGACGCCCGCACGATCTCCTTGCCGACCTCCGTCGACCCGGTGAAGGCGACCTTCTCGACGTCGGGGTGCGCGGTGATCGCCGCACCCGCGGTGTGGCCGTAGCCGGTCAGCAGGTTGGCGACACCCTCGGGCACGCCTGCCTCGCGGATCAGCTGGTCGAGAAGTAGCGCCGAAAGCGGTGTCTCCTCAGCGGGTTTGACGAGCACGCTGCAGCCCGCGGCAAGCGCCGGCGCGAGCTTGGCGCTGGCATTGAAGATCGGGCCGTTCCACGGGAAGATCAGCCCCACCACTCCGTAGGGCTCTTTCAGCGTGTAGGCGTGCATGTCGACGAAGGCGTCCGTCGCGATGCCGTCGGTCTTCACGTCGTATGCGACGCCGTTGATCTTCGAACACCAACCGGCGTAGTAGCGGAAGAACTCCGAACACGTCGACATCTGCAGCGTTGCCTGCATCAGCGGCATGCCGGTGTTCAGCGAGTCGAGCTGGGCGAACTCTTCGGCGTGCTCGTCGATCAAGTCCGCGATGCGCCACATGATCTTGGCCCGCTGGCGACCGGGCAGCTGCGACCACACGCCGGATTCGAAAGACGCCTTCGCCCGTGCGACGGCGTCGTTGACCGCTTCGGTGCCGCAGTCGGTGAACTCGGTGATTGGCTCCTCGGTTGCGGGATCGATGACTTGAATGACGTCACCGGCGCCGGGCCGTTTGCGCAGGTCGTCCAGTACCGTCTGCAGCGTCATCTGATACCTCTCCATTGCTTCGCTGCGCTCGAGGTCTGAGCACCTGCTGAGCATTGTCGGCGCTGCGTGGTCAAGGTCGGCGACTAGCGCACTCCCAGCGTGCCGTTCAGATATTCGGCGCGGCAAGCTCGGCGGGCCAGCTTGCCGCTGGTGGTGCGGGGGATCGCGCCGGCAGGCAGCAGACGCACATCGCGAACGTCGAGGTGGTGTCGGTGCAACACCGCCTGCCTGATCGCGTCGATCGGGGGTTGCGGGTCGACACACGGCTGGTGCCCGCAGCACGTTCGGCGACGATGACCAGCTGTTGGCCGCTTCGTTGGCCGGTCGGAAAACGCCGTCACGTAGCCACGACGTACGACGGGTGAGGCCTCCGCGACGGTGGCTTCGATGTCCTGCGGATAGTGGTTACGGCCATCGATGCTCACCAGATCCGCGATTCGGCCGGTGACGTAGAGCTCGCCGTCGAGATACACGCCGAGGTCGCCGGTCCGCAGCCAGGCGCCGTCGACGGTCGAGCCGGCAGCGTGGCTGCCTTCCGCGAGCCGTGACCGCAGTTCGGCGCCGAACGACGCGCGGGTCTCGTCGGGCAGGCCCCAATAGCCCCGACCAATGTTGTTGCCCTGCAACCAGATTTCGCCGACCTCACCGTCCGGCAGTTCGTTTGCGGTATCCGGGTTGACGATCACTGCCCACTCGCTGCGAGCTATCTCGACCGCACGACACCTGCGCCACGGCGTTCGGGGAATCCGCCGGACGCGTACCGCGTGACCGGCGCCCAGTTGTTCACGGTCGAAGTGCACCACCGACGCCTGCACGTCGGGCACGATCGTGGCGACGAGCAGTGTCGCCTCGGCGATGCACGTAGGACGGTTTGAACGCGGTGCGCGGCAACCCGTACGGTGCGAAGGCTTTGGTGAATGTTCTGATCGCGTCGATGCTGACCGGTTCGGAGCCGATGATCATCACGACGTTGCGCAAGTCGATGTCGTCACCCTGTGCGGGCAAGCCACGCTGAACGGTCCATTCGTAGGCGAAGTTCGGCGCGGCGGTGACGACACGGCCATGCCGGAGCCGGCCGACAAGGCCTGGATCCAGCGCTGCGGCCGTCACGCTGTCGGTGACATCAGCGTCGAATGTCCGCCGTATACCGCGGGAAACCGATCATCGACAGGCCCATGTCGTGGTAGAGCGGTAACCAACTGACGCCGTGGGTGTTTCGGTCCAGCAGGTCGATCGACAGGATCATCTGCACCAGGTTGGTGCCGACCGCGCGATGGGTGACCTCGACGCCGTACCGGGGGCCGGGTCGCGCCTGAGGTGTACTGGCAGGTGGGAAACATCGTCCATGCTCGAGCTCGGTGGGGACGAAGAGCTTCGCCCGCGGCGTGGGGGACCTGACCGACGATGACGACGCCGGGGTCCGGCGGCGTCGTGGAATGTCGGTCAGGAAGGCCTCGACCGACTTCTTTGCGCCGCCGTGGTCGTGAGGACGAGCGTGGGCTGCGAATCGCCGCAGCGCGGTATCGAGACGCTCGGCGTGGCCGGGTAATTCGGGGGCGAACAACGGCACGGCGATGGTGCCCGCCTTGATCGCCGCGTAGAAACCCGCAACGTAGTCGATGCCCTGCGGCGCAAGGATGGCAACCCGTTCGCCGCGCCCCGCGGCTTGCTGCACGATCGCACCGATGGCTTGCAGCCTGGCGCCGAACTGAGTCGAGGTCACCTCGTCGGTGCGCACCTGCAGCCGCGCGGCTGTAGTCAAGGTAGCGATACGCCGTCGTGTCGCCGACATGCGCGATGTTGCGGTCGATCGAGGGATATCAGCGTGGCACTCGGCAGGGCAGGACGACGCCGCCCTGCGGATTCGAGACAGTCTTCG
>CAWBSW010000082.1:0-15208 GCA_963791535.1 uncultured Actinomycetota bacterium
ACTCATAATCCGTTGGTCGCGGGTTCGAGTCCCGCCCGCCCCACCTTAAAAGGCCTGGACAAACGGGGGTTGGCGTGATCAGCTCGCGTGACCTACAGAACTCCCAGTTAGTTCGACCGTCAGCAGTACGGAATTGGTTATGCGCGGATAGTGTGGATTGATGACCTCTCTGTTGGATGAGGTGCTCGACGCCCACGGGGGGCTGGAGCGATGGCGGAAGGCGGGGACGGTCCATGCGCGCGTGCGCACGAGAGGGCTGCTGATTCGAACGCGGTTGCCGGGCAACCGATTCGCGGACTACCACATCACGGTGCAGGTGCAGGAGCCTCGCACGGTCTTCGACCCGTTCCCACGGGATGGGCAGCGGGGGGTCTTCGAGCGCGGGGCGGTGCGGATCGAAAGTCACGACGGCGAGGTCATCAGCTCGCGCGCGAGTGCACGGGCCGCGTTCTTCGGCCGCTCGGGCCTGCGCCGGAACATTCGCTGGGACCCGCTGGACGCCGTCTACTTCGCCGGCTACGCGATGTGGAACTACCTCACGTTCCCGTACCTCCTGACTCGTGAGGGGGTCGAGGTCAGCGATGGAGATACATGGCCGGAGGGCGGAGAGACATGGCGGCGCCTCGACGCGACCTTCCCGCCGGACATCGACACGCACTCGCCCCGCCAGACCTTCTACGTCGATGCCGGTGGTCGGCTGCGACGCCACGACTACGTCCCCGAGGTGATCGGCCGCTGGGCGAGGGCTGCTCTTTTTTGCGCCGACTACGTTCAGGCCGGCGGGCTGCTGTTCCCGACTCGCCGGTGGGTCCACCCGATCGGTCCTGGCAACCGCTCGCTGCCCTTCCCGACCCTGGTGTCGCTGCAACTGACCGACCTGCGGGTCGAGACCGAGTAGGTCCGCCGGTGCGCATCGTTGCTGGTTAAAGCCTGCCAATCCGGCGACGAATCGGCGGGCCAGCACGGGCGTTACGCAGGTCGGCTTCGTGCGCGCCGGTCGCACATCGGTGTCGCCTCAACCGCAACTTGAATGCGCTAGATAATTCACCAGCGCGAAAGTCCGCCTGCCCCACGAAGATTCACTCAAAACTGACGAGTTCGATTCCCGGCAGCTCCACCGAGAAACTGCAGGTCAACGACCGCCCTCGGGGTCGTGGCCGCCATCGCCGCCAGACGAGAACGCGGGTGGCGGCTGCTGCTGATCGCCGCCCTCGCCGAGCTGGCGATCGGGTGGGTGGGTCGCGGCTTCGCTGCAGGGCTCGCTAACCGCACTGCTGACGTGGGTCGCTGCGGGGACGGTCGTGCACGGGGTCGCAGAGATCAGCTGGCCTTCCTGGTCCGCAAGATTGGCCGCCGCGTCGAGGCGCGGCGTGCATAGCCCCATTCCGGGGCACACACCGATCTGACGCTCCGCGTCAACGTGGGTTGCAATGGAGACACCACCATTTGGGATGGTTCGGCGTGAGGCCCATCCCTACCCCGAGCAGCGATCGACTACATCGACCTGCCATTGACCGACCTCGATAAGGTGCCCGTCAGGGTCGCGGATATAGGCGCGGATTTCATTGCCGCGGTCGATGGGATCAGTCACAAATTGCGCGCCGCGGCCGCTCCACTCGCGGTGCATTTGGTCGATGTCGGCAACGCGTATGTTTAGGAACGCGCTAACGGTGTTGGGGTCGCTGGGCGTCGTGAGGGTGACGGTAGGTTTATCGTCCGTCGGGCCGCCGCCAGCGTTGAGGATCAGCCAGGTATTGGCCAGCTGAAGGATTACCGGGTCACGGTGGCGCACAACTCGGGCGCCAAACACTTTGTTGTAGAAGTCGCGCGATCGGTCTTGGTCGGAAACAACCAGAAAGTGGGTGGCGACAAAACCGTCGCTAGGCGGAAGCTGGAATTGTGATGGGGTATCCATGAGGAGCGCTCCTTGGGGATTTTTAAGCGGATTTCGTGGGTGCCGTGGTGTGAGACACCCAACCATCTACCTCGACATCGACGCGTGGTGAGGCCGGCCGCCAAGTCACAGGGCGCCCTCGGCATCAGCGATCTCGGCGATCACTTCGGCATGGCATGCCTGAGGGACACACCAGCATCCGAGGCGGCGGCCCCTTAGCCCGGGCAGGAGCCCGAGAAGATCGGGTCGACTGAGAAGGTATGTCCGATATTTAGCTACGACCTCTTCACGCGTTCCGTCACGACCCGGGCTAAAGGGGCTAGCCAGCGGCGATTGCTCCAGACGCCAGCCGCCTCTCGTCATCGCACGACCTACATATACGACATCGGCGTAATCAGGGTCGTCTCGATGCCCTTTGAGGTTGACGACGGTGGTGCGGCTCATGGTCTGGCGTCTTTCCGCGGTTATCTAGGCGACCTTTACTCCCAGCAAGTCGACCATCGTGAAGACCGGAGCGGAAACCAGCATGGTCTCAGCAGCGCTCGCGAGTGCAGCGGCGATCTGGCCGTTCAGGTGGCCCTGCCGGCTTTGCTCGTCGTCAAAGGTGTCGAACACCCCGAAGGTCGTGGCGTCCTGACGGAATGAGTACCAGTTCACCGCATAGTGCTCCTTGGCGGCCAACTCTGCAGCGTCGTGCAGCATAGTCGCGACCTGGTCGGCGTACTCGGGCTTGGCCTCGATACGAGCCAACACTCCGATTTTCATAGTGATCACTCCTCCTGTGGAAACTGCCGGGTTTCCGGCGTACGGCGAGCTTATGCCGCCGGAGAGTTACAACATCAGTGGCGGGAACGACACCATTGATAGCGTTTACGTCATGGAAGTGGCTGTTCTTGTCTACAACGGTGTCTTCGACTCGGGCCTCGCGGCGGTACTCGACGTGTTAGACGGCGCGAACGCGATGGGCCAGGAGATCAGCGAACCTCCGACCTGGAACGTGACCACGGTCGGCTTTGAGCCTCAGGTGCGCACTGGGGCTGGACATCTGGTGGCTACCAAGCCTCTCGCGTTTGCTGAGACAGCGGATCTATTGATCGTTCCCGCGATGGCCGAGCGCCGGCCGACGCAACTGCTCGAACACATTGGTGGGGCCCGGTCGGTGCCCGTCCGCGAGCAGATCACCCGAGCCCGTGAACGCGGCACGGCTATCGCCTCTGCCTGCACCGGAACGTTCCTGCTGGCGGAGGCGGGCATCCTGGACGGCCTGCGCGCGACGACGAGCTGGTGGCTGGCACCGGTCTTTCGCACCAGATACCCCACAGTCCGGGTCGATCAGAGCCAGATGGTCATCGCCTGCGATGACGTCACCACCGCAGGCGCGGCGTTCGGGCACGTCGACCTAGCCCTGGCGATCGTCCGCGCGAGCAGCCCCGCGCTGGCCCATCTGGTGACCCAATACCTGGTCGTTGACGAGCGTCCGTCACAATCCGCCTACACCATCCCCAGCGCCCTTGCCCACAGCGATCCCACCGTCGCGGCTTTCGAACGCTGGGCCCGCGAAAGACTCGCCGAGCCCATCAACGTCTCGGACGCCGCTAAAGCAATCGGCGTCAGCAACCGAACGCTGCAGCGCTGCGTCCAGCGCACCATGGGTACCTCGCCGATTCGATTCATCCAGGACCTCAGGATCGAGCGCGCATGCCACCTGCTGCGCACAACCGACTTATCCTTGGAAGCCATCGCCCGCAAAGTGGGCTATGAGCACCCCAACACCCTGCGCGTGCTGCTCCGCCGGCGCACCGGGAAGACCACAGCGGTACTCCGGCCAGCTGGCCAGATGACGTAGAGATCGGGCCCCGCAGACAGGCTCAATGAACCACCCCCGCGAGTCCGGAGACTTTCTGATCTGATCTGAGAGTTCAACCGGCGGCTGGTCTCCGGCACGTCTCCCGCAAGCGGTCAGCCATCTTTGGATGGTCTCACCGCAGACATTGGTCGTACGGCGACGACACGCTGCCCTTACATACCGCCTCGGCCTCTAGCTAACACGGCGGCCCGCTACTCGTCGCGGCGTCAACGCGGCGTCCGGGGGCGATTCCAAGCCGTACCTGGGGCGTACCGCGTCCATACCGGCAGCGGCCAAATCTGGTGTCTTCCAGGCGATATGGGCCGTTTCGGCTAACCGTTTCGCCTGGTCGCCGACGCGTTGGCTAGGGACTCATAATCCGTTGGTCGCGGGTTCGAGCCCCGCCCGCCCCACTTTGTAACTCCCCACTTTGTAACTGTAGGAACGCCGCTAGATGATGAGCTTGGCGGCGCCGGTTGAGGAATGTGTACCCACCCCGTCTTGCCAGGTCCGGGTGTTCTCCCGGCGCCGCCATTTCCAGATTGTTGAGACTGTCCCGCAGGCGCCCAAATTGTCCACGGCGCTGCTCGGTCGCAATCGGTCGGGCAGCGGGAGGGGTGGGTCCCGGGTCGCCTCCGTCAGACAGGGCGACCTGGGACCAACCACCCGAAACGTTGAAAGGAAAGCAGAATGCCACGACGACACCGTCTTACCGGCCTCCGGTCTAAGCGCTCGGGCGGCCGCCGCAAACGCCGATACGAGGGTCCACCCCTGCCCTACCCTCCCGTGTCAGTCGAAGCCATGTACGAGCCGCGATCAGTCGATGACGCGTACACGCCGCGATGCCCAGCGGCCCCGGACGAATGCAAGTGCGCGGCCGAGAACCGCCGGACCTCATAGCGACCCATAGACGCGACCGCGCCCGACGCGAGCTTGCGTCGGGTTCTGGACCTGCCGACGGTGGTTAGATTCTTCCGTGCCTATGGACGTCCTGTCGTCACTCGGGTTGAATTAGATACCGAGCAGATGACACCGAAGACATGGAAATCCTGCCGTGCGCACCGGCATCACCAGCCTTGCAGACGCGCTGGTTAGCGCCTCGGTGGTGCTGACCGCCGCAATTATTTGCGCTGGCGCGGCAAGCGCCGACCCAAGCCAGCAGGATCAGTTTGTGGCGCTGCTCGCACAAAATCAGATTCCCCTCATCGATAACTTGCCTGCTCTCGTCACCCGAGCCCATCAAATTTGTGGCGAACTCGATGGCGGCGTCTCGGTCGAGACCGTGGTAAACGAAGAGATGAACGGTATGTTCGAGGAAAATCCGGCTTACCACCTACAGTCCGCTCGGGTTCATAGAACCGCGGTCAGATTCATCGCCGTATCAGCGGACGTCTACTGCCCAAGCCATCTTCGCGATCCGTATGTAAGCAACGACGTCGGCTTCTCTATCCTTGGTCCAGTGTCAGGGGTACGTCACCAGACGTAGACCCGATCAACCCCTGTGTTCGTCTTCCCACATAGACACAGGGCCTTTGTCGCGGATTCGGCAATGCGACCCCGGCTGCGGCGCGTAAACCGATGCGCCGCATGCTGGCGGAGTGCACGTATTCCAAACGTGCGCTATTCCTTGCGGCCATCGGAATAGCGCGTCGGTGTTGTGGACTCGGGTAGACCTCGTCGGGTGTCTGTTCGCTATTGATCTCGTGAAGTCGGCGATGGTCCGGTCAGGCGGCGTGTTGGGCCCAGTGGTGTTGCAGGAGTGGGAGGAATTCATCAGCGCGGTAGTCGGGGAAGTGCATCCGCGCGCCGTCGAGCCTGACCAGTTCTGTGGCGCCGGGGATCAGGTCGAATAGGCGCTGCCCCCATTTGACGGGGAAGAACACGTCCCCGGTGCCCCACACGAGAAGTGTTGGCGCAGCGAGTCGGGCGAGTTGAGGTCTTACTGCGGCCAGGTCGGCCGAGGACAGCGCGGCGACCAGGCGGGCCAAGGCACGCGAGGATTCAGGTGTGCCGAAGACTGGTCGGTAGTAGGCGTCGACCACCTCGGTCGGCAGCCGGCCCGGGTGCGGATAGCCGGCGGTCAACCCGGCCAGCTTTAGCCTGCGCCGGCGGGCTATGAACGGACCGACGCGGGCTAGCAATCCAGTGCGGGCGGCCATCGATACCGGGGTGAATAACGGAGGCGGCGTGTTGCCCTCGGTGTCGCCGTTGGTCATCGTGAAGGTGATTAGCCGGTCACTCTGGTGAGCGGCGACGATCTGCGCGACGGCGCCGCCGGTGTCGTTGGCCACCAGATCGAAGCGCTCCACACCGAGGTGATCGCATAACTCGATGACCCGTCGAGCCAGGCCGGTGAGCGTGACATCTGCGGAGTCTGCCGCGGCCGGCGTATGGCCGTGACCGGGCAGGTCGATGGCGATGCAGCGCCGCTGAGTACCCGCGATTGCAGCGATGATGTGGCGCCAGAGCAGGCTGTTGGTCAGGATGCCGTGCACGAATACCGCAGGCCGACCTTCGCCGACGTCGAGGTAGCTGATCTCGCCGGAGGCGGTCATGGCGCGATGGCGATGGGTTTCGAGCGTGGGAATGTCCATCGGCGCGAGACCCTTCAGCGTTCGATACCTTAATTCACTCACATACTCCGGGTATGCGAATCGTCATGGTCGACTATTCTTCGTGCTGTGGACGTTGTCAAGAGTCGTCGTGCTGAGTACGCCGAGCAGACGCGGGCTGCGTTGCTTGACGCAGCCGCACAGGCGTTCGCCGAGCACGGTTTCATCGATACGTCGATCGCGCAGATCTCCGATGCGGCCCGCGTCACCAAAGGCGCTGTCTATCACCACTTCTCCGATAAGCATGGCCTCTTCGAGGCGGTGATGCATCAGTACAACGAGTCGGCCCAGCGGAAAGTTCACGCAGCGTTCGCCAAGTACCCCGACGATCCGTGGGCAGCTGCCACGGCGGGTCTGGAGGCCACGCTGGACGTGTGCGCAGACCCGATCGCCGGCCGGCTCATTTATCTTGAAGGGCCGACCGGCCTGGGCTGGCGGGGCTGGCGCGAGTCCGAACGCCAATACACCCACCACAACGTGCGACTGCTGCTCAAGGCCAGCATCAAAGCGGGCGTCCTCCCCGACGACACACCCACCGAGGCAATGACCCAGCTCGTGAGCGGGATGATCACCCACGCTGGCATAGCCCTCGCCGAGGCCCCCAAACGGCAACGTGTCCGCCTCCGCCGCGAGCTTCAAGCCGCCATCCTGCGCGTATTAGACGGCCTCAAGGCGTAACCGACAAATTCAGAACGTCCGGCACGTCCACGGCCACCACGACCGCTCATCGACCACTGCACAGAATTTGACTGAAAGGCAAGTGGCACAGCATATTTACGCTCACTTTACTGGCGGAGTGCACGTATTCGAAGTGTGCGCTATTCCTACTCCGACAGTCTTAGCGGTCCTTGCCCGCACAAAGCGGGCACGAGCCGCTGGTTCCGACTCGACCGGACGGATTTCCGCTCGAGTTTGCAGAATCCGCCGACTCCACGGCGAGGCTCGGGGTAAGAAGAAGCGATTGTGCGGATCACACTTCGGGCCCGCCGGCCAGGGAAAAGGTGTTAAGCGGTGAATAGATACAAAATGCTCGCCCAGGTAGCAGGTGTCAGCATCACCGTTGGAGCGGCCAGCGCGCTGTGCAACCAAACTGCTCACGCTGACGTGGACGACCCGCTGTCTGGGAGCGACACGGCGATCATCCTTGGCGGAACCTTCGAGTCGACGCCGGACACCGCCTTCGCGCAGGCCGCCGAGAATCTGTATCTGAACCCGCTGGGTTTCGACGATGGCGCGACCTCCTCGACGGTCTGCGACATGGTCGGGACCGACCCATGTGCGGCACCGTTGCAGGTACTGACGACGCCCGAACTGCTCCAGCAAAGCAATCTCACCGACGCCGACGACGTCACCCTCGCCGTGGAGAACGAATTCACCGCGAACCCAGGCGCTTTCACCGCCGAGGACCCGCTGACGATCTTCGGATACTCACAAAGCGCCACCGCCGAGTCGATCGCCATGACCCAACTCGCAGAAGACGGCATCCCCAGCGCCGATCTGCACTTCGTGTTCATCGGCGACCCCTCCCTCCCGGGCGGAATTGAGGCGAACACTAACGTGACGCCCGATGATCTGTACCCGGCTACGATCTACACGCTCGACGGCGACGGGGTCGCCGACTTCCAACAGGACTTCACAGCCGGAGGTCTGCTGGATGCGCTGTACAACCTGTTCACCACGCACGCGGAATATTTGGGTTTGACACCGACGCAAATCGCTGACGCGACCACGTCCACCAACGGTGACCTCACCCTTGTCGACATCTCCGACAACATCAACAACGCCGACGCGTGGATCGGTGCACTCGAGCACGGCATCGGCAGCAGCGGACTACTCGAGAGCCTATTCGAATCTCTGCAACTGTATTTCAGCAACACGTTCTAATCGAGGTCGATCTCACCGAACATCTATCGCGCTCTGCTACCCGAGGGCGATTTACAAGAACGGCGCGACGCATTCGGAGGCGGCTCAGGACTACACATCAGCGACCTCTTCGGGCGCGTCGGCCACTTTTGAGCAACAAAGCATCGAGAGCCAAATCGCAGGTGGCACAGTGCAATTCCGCTCAGTCTGCTGGTGGAGCGTACGCATTCCAAACCTGCGCTATTCGTCGGAAGCTGTCGTCGGTGCCGAGCGGGCGCAACTACTAGCTCGCAGCGGGCGCGGATCGGCCATCAGGGCTTGGACATTACGTTCTGAAGTCGCACCTGGCCTTGGGCACATTCACGACCGTCGCCATCGGTGATTATGACCCTCCACAGCTGCTGTTGCCGACCGCGGAATACCGGAGTTCCTTCGGCGGTCAAGGTGCCATCACGAGTTGCACGGAGAAAGTCCGTGTTGTTGTTCACGCCCACTGCGTAACCCTTGCCCCTCAACGCAATAGTCGCCGCTACACTGGCGACCGATTCGACCATCGAGCAGTACACCCCACCGTGTGTGACTCCGCTAGCTTGGCGCAGGGCTGGAATGATCGTGAGACTGGCACGAACACGCTCGGGTTCCAGCTCGCAGAACTGCAGACCTATGTGGCCCTCGAACAACGACGCTGCGAAGGCTGTCAGCTGCTCGGGTGTAGCGGGGCGCACCCAGCTCGCCGGGCCCGCTTCAGTGCCGTCGCGTTCTTCCGACATACTTAAGGCCTCCCAAGGTCGCCTGCTTACCGAGTGCGAACGGAGTCTTGGCGTCGGGACGAGAGAGAAACAGTATGGTGTCGTCCTGGATCACTCCGAAAGCGTACAAGGGTGTACGCAGCGACATCGCCGGGCGCGGGCTGTTCGCGGTCGAGCCGATCCGCGCGGCTGAGATCGTCGCGGTGAAGGGCGGGCACATCGTGACGACGCCGCAGCTGGAGAAACTTCCCGACCCGCTGCCAAACTCCGAAATTCAAATCGCCGACGGGCTTCACCTTGTCGCGCTGTCGCCGCACGAATACGAGCCGGTGATGCTGTTCATCAACCACTCCTGTGAGCCCAACGTGGGCTTCGCCGGCAACATCGTGCTGGTGGCGATGCGCGATGTCGCCGATGGTGAGGAACTCACCACCGATTACGCGCTCTTCGATGACTCCGACGGCCAGATGGAATGCCACTGTGGCAGCGCCAGGTGCCGCGCCGTGATCGACGGGCACGACTGGCGCCGGCCCGACCTGCAGCACCGATACCGCGGCTACTTCTCCTGGTATCTGCAGCGCAAGATCAACGAGTCGTGATCGTCTTGTATTCAGCTAGAGCCGGCCAGAGTGACCACCCCGCGCGGCGAGTGAGCAAGTTGTCACTGTCCGTCCCAGCCACGTTGCAATACGCATGAACGACGGTGGTGCATAAGCGGTTTCACTCCAACTCCGCCTAATTTACGCAACGCCGCTCCATATGCCGATCGTTGCATGTGCACCACACCGACGAAACCGACCAGCCGGGGTCGCTGTAGGCGTGCCCGTCGGGGCAGCACGTTGGTGGCACGACCACCCAGCCGCGCTCCGTGCGTACGAGGTCGCCCACGAAATTGTTGGGGAAGTCGTCGCGCCGCTCGGCCACGGCGACGTTGTAGGACTCGTACATTCTTTGGGTGGAATGTGGCACCGCGCGCTTGGCGCTACGTGTCGACCGCCACGTCCTCGCAGGCCCGCGAAGGTGCGCTAGGCGTTCGTCGAGCAGTTCGTCGGCCTGACTACTCGACGGCTCGCCACCATGTTCGCGGATAGAGCGGCGCACAGCGGCCAGATGCCGCAGTTCGGAGTCGATGGTGTCAAGGTCGCGCATAGTCGGCCAGCGTCCCCGCCCCCACTGGCGCAGCCCAATTCACCCCTCGGCTACTCGGTGAGGTCAACCACCGCGGCTCTAGCTGCGTTCGTCTTCACCGACTCAATGCCCTCCTCAGGTGAACGTCGAAACAAGACAGGTAGTGGACTACTCGCGTCAGTTGCCACTGCTTCGCGGCACGATCGAACGGTAGCCATTGGCGCCTCTCCAAGGGGTCATTCAATCGGCTTAAGGGAGAAGAACTCATGGGAAACATCCCTGGTCTGTCGCTAGTGGCCGGCGGGACGGAAGATGTCGCCGGGGTAACCCAGGTCGTCGGTTGGGAAATGTTTAACAGCACCGACGAAGACATGGAGTTGAACATTAACGCGGTGCCCGTACAGGGGACGCTCCCGCTCTGTTGGTAGAAGCCAGCGGGACGGACAATCTCCCCGGGGTAACCCAGGGCATCGGGTGGGAAATCTTTAACATCTCGCGTTTCCGTGTAGAGGCTTATCTGTGGTCGGCCTCCCACGCCTCGGCTCGCTTTTTGGCAGCTTCTTCGGAAGGGAAGGGCGACGCCAGCGTGGTTAGCTTGGCGTCGACTTCCACGGCGAGCCACCAGCCGTCTTCGAGTGCTCCGATCAGATACTCGCGGTTGTCGCTCCAGGCATGCTCGACAGGACTCAACGAGGCCGCGACAGAGCCTGTGTCTTTCGTGACGACTAGCGACCAACCACCTTCGGTGAGCGCGGTCCACGTCAACGCCACAGGTTGCGAGAGAGTCATGTTGTTCATTAAACGCCGCTTCGGGGGCGCCATAGAGGACTGCGCGCCGCATATTTCGGCTGGCGGCATGTCATCGGCCAGGTGCTATTCAATATAGAAAAAAACCGCCGCGTCGTTTCCGCCCCGGCAAATGACTGCATCGCCTTCCCTCAGACAGGTCATCGTGTAGTTCTGGTTTGTTACGGGGCTCCAGGCGTCGATCACCCACGACGAGGCCCCTGAGGCCGCTCCCTCGGGGTCCGCGGACCGCCACCCTTCGGCGACATTCTGGGCGAACGGGCACGACGTATTGCTATTGACGTATAAACCAGGTTCACATTGCGTAGTAAATTCTCCGCCTGGGGGCGAATGTCGCCGGGGCGGGTGGACCTGATGCATGACAACCTCCTTCTGGCACACGATTTCTCAATGATGGTCCCCGGAGCCGTGCTGGCGGGCAAGGCTTCGGTCCGCCCAGCGGACCGGGATCGGCATGGCTCTACTCTGACCTCGGGGTCCGACAGACACGGGCGCCTTTCGTCCGCAGTCGGTCCGCTGTAACGGCTCGGTGTCACGACGTTGTCACATCAACTTATGCGCAACACACGGCGCCCTACGCTCGCGAACACACGCGGACGCTGGCGGGTGCTGACGGGCTGATTCTGTTGCGGCACAGCGAAATACGGAACACGCATGGACACACGCGATGAACACGCGCGAACACGCGCGGACAGGTTGAGACGGACTCATAATCCGTTGGTCGCGGGTTCGAGCCCCGCCCGCCCCACGTCAGAGGCCATTTTTCAAGATCTTCGGCGCCGAGTCATCGTTTATTCATCGTTTATGCGGACTGTGCGGTCCAGCAGGTCCGCTACCTGGGTGTGGATCCGGCCCCGGGTCATGTAGCGATCCTGGGTCATGCTGACGTGGGTGTGGCCGAGGTGATCGGCGCCGATCCGGGCAGAGAGTCCTTCGTCATCGATGAGTGTGGCGACCGTCTTGCGGAAGCTGTGGGTGGTAGCTTCGGCGACCCCCAGCTCCTGCCGCGCAGTGCGCCACTCCTTGCCGAAGTTGTTCGGGTCGCGAAGGGTCCCGGTGGTCGAGGGGAAGATAATTCCTTGCTCGCCGAGGTAGGGCAGACTCCGGCGGCTCTCGAGCATGTCGATGGCGAACCTCGGCAGCGGAATGGTTCGGCGGCCGGCGGCCGACTTGGTCTCTTCGACGCGCAGCAGACCCTGGCCCGGCACGCGGATGACCTTGCCCGTGACTGTGAGCACGCCTGCCTCTGCGTCGTAGTCGGTCCAGCGCAGCCCCAGCAGCTCTGAGCGGCGCAGACCCGTCGCGATCAACAGGGTGATCGGGTCGGCAAGGTCATGCTTCTCGCAAAACGCGGACACCCGGAGTTTGACCAGGAGGTCACGCAGCTGGTCGGCGGTCAAGGCGACCGCACCCTTCGGTTGTCGCTTGGACCGCACCGGCTGAACGTCACGCACGGGATTGCTGCCGAGCACGCTGCCCATCACCGCGAGCTGGAGAGCGCCCCGCAGGATGGACTTGGCCTGGCGGGCCATCGTAGATCCGTGGGCGGAGCGCATGGACCGAAGTGCCGCATCGATGCGGGCTGGCGAGGCTTCGCCGACCCGAAGCCCGCCGATGAACTTGGTCAGCTTGTTGGCGCTGAACCGATATGTCGACATGGTGACGGGCGAGCGACCGTCTTCAGCGAGCCGGTCTAGCTGTTGCTCTACCAGGCTTGTCACCTTTGTTTCTAGGCCGATTTCGCCGTACGTGACGCCGTGTTTGCGCTCCGTCAAAGCCGCGACCAGTGCATCTTCAGCGAGTTTGCCGTGCTGGTCGTATTCGTCAGCAGGACCGAGCCGTTGGATGATGCGGGTGACCCCGTCGGTGTCTCGGTAGCGGCACCGAGCCAGCCAAACGCCACCACCCAGGTAGACGCGCTTGATCGTGCCGTGTGTGCCGATCCGAAGTTGTGGCCTGCCCGCCATGGAGCTATCCCTCGTCGCGCTTGGCAGCCACTCGGCCACCCAGCGCGACCTGTTCGGCAATCATTCGACGATGATAGTCAGGCGGTGTCGCGTTTGTCTCCGATCAATTGTTTTATTTTCCAGTCGATTACGTCGCTCAGCCGATAGCATGTGCCGGCCAAGCTTGGCGTACCGCGGGTCCGGTTCCCTTGGACGCCCATTTGGCTGGCGTCTTCACCGCCGGCGCGTACCGGTCGGCGATGCTCGGGGCGAATCTTATTTGTCGAAATGCGTTCCATATCAGACAAGTACGCGTCCGATTAGCAGTTCAGTCGTTCAGCGTCGGTCTTAGCGAGGACTGTATCTCGTCGCACCGACACGCTAGCGAGGACATATTCCGACATTGTTGATCGACTCGGGGGTTCCTATGCCGAGTCGCGCCGATAATAGGCGAGTTGCTCTGTCTCCCAAGCGACGACGTCGCTGAGGCGGTACCGAACGTGTCTACCGAACTTGGCATAGGGCGGTCCAGTGCCTTTCGATGCCCATTCGGCGGGTGTTTTGACCGGCAGACCGTATCGGTCAGCCAGCTCTCGACGGCTGATCCACCTGTCGTCGGAGGTCTGATTCATGGCGGTGTCTTCCCATCGAGGACCTGCTGTCGGGTCCATAGAACCATCATGGGGTCCGGCTCGCGCTACCGCGACGGTGCGGGCCAAATAATTCAGATCAAATTTGTGAAGTGTGTGAGCGACGTGATTGTCGCGGACGTGGCTCTGCTGATCCGAGTATCTTGCCGATCACGCCCGTACCGCAACGGCTGCCCAATGCCCAGGTGATGCGGCTTCCAACATGTTTCGCGATAGTTCTCAGCTGATCGTGATTCGTCGTTAATACACGTCATTAGTTCCGAAGCGAAAGATGCTGCACGTCAGCCGTTCCTGTCGTTTTCCTACTAGGTTGCCTTCTGCGGGAACGGGTCTGCTCGGACCGGATGTGGCGATAAGAAAGTAGCGCTTGGCCGTCGCGAAATTATGCACGGTGTGCTTACGCTTTGGGCATGTCAGGGGCCAGAGGCTGCACATGCACTCTGCCGATTGAGCGCGGTTCCGCCACTACCGAAAGTGGTCGAGACTGCACGCAAACGGGCTGCGCTGCTGGCCGACGTGGTGTCTCACCTAGCACGGTACCGGATCGCGCTTTCGGCATTGGCAGATTTCGAACGGCGCCAGCGAAACATCGATCGCGCCGGCGAGGTTGAAGACATCTACCTTTCGCTCGACTACATAAAACAACGCTTTGGGATTGAGTCTGACGATGCTCATGCGCAGTGGAGCAACCTACGTCGGAAGGGCGAATCGCGGCAGTGGAGATCTCCTGGCTGAAGGATTGCCGAGCCCGGTCGGCGAACTAGAGTCGGCTGTAAGTGAGCCTTGATCGCGGCATTGGTAGGCATCCATCGGAGCCGATCCTGGGTTCTCGTGTGTCTTGACCGACGCCGCATTTTCCACAAGGTAGGCGGGTGGTTGACCATCTTCAGGCAGCTGTTGACCAGAAGCGCAGGCTGAAACACACGCAGCAGCCAAGCCGCCATCGGCATCGCCCCGGCCGCGTCACCTCCACCGGCCAGACGCACTGACCCTGGGCCGCGCCAAGATTCGCCGCGCGCTGGCCGCCTACCGCCACCGGCCGCCGGCATCACCCGCACCCAGTCAGCGTGGCTATAGGCCAGTACCGTCCTGCAGGCATCCGGCGCCGCCGTCAGACAGCGCCGCCTGGCCCGCTGTTAGCGCGTGGATGCCAGCTGAGGACTCGACCGCGCGCAGCGACGAGTCGGCGCTGCCCTTCCGGGCGCGTCTCAGCCGTCGATGAGTCGTGCGCGCCGTAGCGACACGAGCAAGCGCTGAGCCGCGCGCAGGGTAGGCGCATGCGCCCCAGTGTCCATCCGCCCTGAGTCCACGTCGGCGGTCAACGATTCCAACACCGTGCGGCACGCGCGCGGGGATCGCAGCACGATCTGAGCGGCCTCGGCGGGCTCGGATGGGACGCACCTCGTCTCGACCCGCACTCGCTCCACGATCCGCTCGACGGGTTTTTCGACCACCTCGACGCGAACCGCCACCGCTCCGTTCTTCGCTGCGCGCCGCTCCTCGTAAGCCGCCCGCCGACACTGTTGGGAACACCACACCGAGGGGCGTCCGGGCTTGGGCGGCCAGTTGCTGCTCGCCATCTCGGCGCCGCATCGTGGACACCGTTTCGCTGTCACGAAATACATCGTAGCCAGACCTTATCAATTAGATACGGACGAATTTGCGTTATCATTTCGTGACCTGAGTGCAAGAGGTGTGATGTTCGGGGAGGCG